>CAXXOK010000001.1:0-51521 GCA_963664595.2 Candidatus Limiplasma sp.
TGTTGGGGCCGCGGACAACCTCCACACCGCTGCCCTCGGGCGCGGGGGGAATGATCATGTTGTCGTTATAAAGGAAGGCCTCTGGCATCTCGACGTCCAGATCGGTATCCAGCGTGCGCGGGTCGGTCAGCACGCCGGTGAGGGCGCTGGCAGCCGCGGTCTCACACGAGGCCAGATAAATACCGGCGGATTTGGTTCCGCTGCGGCCGAAGAAATTGCGGTTGTTGGTGCGCAGGCTTACGGCACTTGTGCGCGGGCTTTGCCCCATGCCGATGCAGAAGCCGCAGGCCGTTTCGTTGATGCGCGCGCCCGCCTGAATCATATCGTTCAGCGCGCCGTTTTGGGCGAGCATCCCCAGCACCTGGCGCGAGCCGGGCGCGATGATGAGGCTCACCCCGGGATCCACGGTTTTGCCCTTCAAAATGCGCGCAACGCGCATCATATCCAGATAGCTTGAGTTGGTACAGGAGCCGATGCACACCTGATCCACCTTGATGGGGCCGGTCTCCTCCACCGTCTGCACGTTATCGGGCATGTGGGGGAGCGCCACCAGCGGCTGCAGGGCGCTCAGTGTCAATCTCGATCACTTCATCGTAGGCCGCGTCGGGGGGGTGGGGAGCAGCTCCACAAAATCCTGCCCGCGCCCCTGCGCCTGCATAAACCGGCGCGCGTTTTCATCGGCGGGGAAGATGGAGGTCGTCGCGCCCAGCTCCGCGCCCATGTTGGTGATCGTGGCGCGCTCGGGGATGGACAGCGAGCGGATGCCCTCGCCGGTTGTATTCCATCACCTTGCCCACGCCGCCCTTGACGGTGAGCCTGCGCAGAACCTCCAGAATGATATCCTTGGCGGCCACACCGCGCTGCAGGGCGCCGGTGAGGCGGATGTTGGTTACATACGGGCAGGGGATGGAATAGGCTCCGCCGGACATCGCCACCGCCACGTCCAGCCCGCCCGCGCCGATGGCCAGCATGCCAAGGCCGCCCGCGGTGGGGGTATGGCTGTCCGACCCCAGCAGGGTTTTGCCGGGCACGGCAAAGCGTTCCAGGTTCACCTGATGGCACACGCCGTTGCCGGGCTTGGACAGATACACGCCGTGCTTTTGGGTGACCGTTTCCTGATATTTGTGGTCGTCGGCGTTTTCAAACCCCGTTTTGCAGGGTGTTGTGATCGATATACGCCACCGAGCGCTCCGTTTTTACGCGCGGCACGCCCATGGCCTCAAACTGGAGGTAGGCCATCGTGCCTGTGGAATCCTGCGTGAGCGTCTGGTCGATACGGATGGAAATCTCCCGGCCCGGCGTAAGCTCGCCTTCTACGAGGTGGTTTTTCAGGATCTGATAGGTGAGATTCATGTGTGTCCTCCTTGAACGAACGAAGTTGGCGGTCCCGCGGGGGTTGGCGGCGCGCCGCGTTTGGCGGGCAACCGGCCTGAACCGCGAAGGAACGGTGGGCTCGTCCTGTTTTTTCCGAAAAAAATAGATGCCCCCGCGGCGGCCGCCGACCCGCTTGAGGTCCTTGTCAAAACGACTGCCGCTCAGCATCGAACGCATTTTTATCATACGCGATTATAAAAGGAAGTCAATGACCATAGCCAGAAAGTACACTTTGTATACAAATTTGTTATGAATATAACGAATAAGATGGCCTTAAATTATTACTTTCCCTACATTGTATACAGTCTTGTATTTTTGTATAATAAAGTTGCATTGTCTTAGCGAAGCGAAAGGAGCGCGTCATCTATGGAGCTCTGGGACGCCTATCTGCCCGACGGCCGCAAAGCGGGCCAAACGCTGCTGCGAAGCGAACCGATTCCCGCGGGGCTATACCACATCGTAAGCGATGTGCTTGTGAAACATACGGATGGAGAGTACCTGGTTACCCAGCGGGATCTGCACAAGGAAACCTGTCCCGGCCAGTACGAGGCCGGGGCGAGCGGCAGCATTTTGCAGGGTGAAACCCCCTACGAGGGCGCACTGCGGGAGCTACGGGAGGAAACGGGCATCCGCGCCGAGCAGCTGACGTTTTTGTTTGCGACCAACAACCTGCGCGATACCATCTATTACTGCTACCTTTGCCTCACCGACTGCGACAAGAGCAGTGTTACCCTGCAGGAGGGTGAGACCATCGCGTACCGATGGCTGTCCGAGCGTGATTTTTTCGCGTTTTTGCAAACGGAGGTCTTTGCCAAGGGTGAACGGCAGCGGTGGATGCCCTACCTGTACTCGGTGGCGAAATTCGGCAAGTAACCCTCGACCGCCGCACACGCCCAACCGCCCGGGAAGCCCCCTCTTTTAATGAATATTGCGCGGTTCGCCTTTTTTACTGCCGGCCGTGCCGGGGAAGCGGAAAAAAATCCTTTCTGTTCCCACAATGAAATCCTTTTCCTTTACTGCGGCGCTATTGCCTGCCCGCGTCCGGGTGTGTTATACTTGCATTTGTACCACTAAAACGTTTTTATCACCCCCGATCGCAAAGGAGATAGATTTATGGCTAGGACATTCGGTATTCTGACCAGCGGCGGCGACAGCCCCGGCATGAACGCGGCGGTTGTCAGCGTAGCGCGCTGTGCCCAAAAGCACGGCGTGGATCTGATGGGCATCCGGCGCGGATATAACGGCTTGCTTGGCAAGAGCGAAAACAAGCTGGACGATATGCGCAGACTGCGTTCCGAAACGGTTCTGGATATTATGGATCTGCGGGGTACTTATCTGCGCACGGCGCGCTGCATGGAATTCTATAATGAAGACGTGGTCGAATCCGTAGCGGAGGACCTGAAGAAAAAGCATCAGATCGAAGGCCTGGTTGTTATCGGCGGCGACGGCAGCTACCGCGGCGCGCTGGACCTGGCCAAGTACGGCATCCGCTGTGTGGGCATCCCCGGCACCATTGACAACGATCTTCCCTATACCGAGGCCACCCTGGGCTACGATACCGCTGTGAACGTGTGTGTGGAAGCGGTCCGCTCCATCCGCGCCACCAGCCGCAGCCACGACCGGCCCCATGTGGTGGAGGTTATGGGCCGCCGCTGCGGCGATATCGCCATGCGCACCGCCATTGCCACCGGCGCGGAAATGGTGATCGTGCCCGAGGTGAAATGGGATATCCACGATGTGATCAACCGGCTGAACGAACAGATTTTGAACGGCAACTCCCGCGCCACCGTCATCATCTGCGAAAACGCCTGGGACAACGGCAATATGGCCGATTATCCGTGGCGCGAGCTGCTCAACAAGAACGATATCCCCACCCACGCGGATACGCCGTTTTCCGCCAAAAAGCTGGCGCAGGTGCTGCGGATTGCCTGCAACATCGAAGCCCGCTCCACGGTGATCGGCTATACGCAGCGCGGCGCCATCCCCACCGCCTACGATTCCGCCTTCGCCTTTGAAGCCGGACACCTGGCTGTGGAGCTGCTGCTCAACGAAACGTTTGTCAAGGGCGACGGCTTTGCCATCGGCGTGCACGACGGCCGCGTATTCCATACCTCGCTGAAAGCGGCAGCCAACAAGTCCGATCCCCGTCCGTTTAATAAAAAGATGTACGATATTATCAACACCCTGCCCTATCTGCCCCGCGAGGACGACCTGATACTGGTACCGAAATCGCGCAGTGGGATTACAGAATGACGCGCTTCTCCCTGCTGTTGGCCGACGCGGACAACACCCTGCTTGATTTTGACGCCGCGGAACGCGCGGCGTTTTTCGATTTATGCGGGCAGCTTGGGTTCCAGGCGGACGAGGCGGCGTTTGCCTTATACCGCCGCATCAACAAAAATCACTGGGACCTTCTCCACGGCGGGCAAACGACATCCGCCCGGCTGCGCGTGGCGCGGTTTGAGGACTTTGCCGCGGAGGTTGGCCTTGCGGGCGCGGACGGGCGGCACATGAGCGACCTGTTTGTGGCGGCTCTGGGCCAGCATAACCTGCTAATGGCGGGTGCGGAACGCTTTGTAAAGCGCGTGTCCCGGCACATGCCCGTGTGCATTGTGACCAACAGCTTTGCCGCCGTACAGCAGGCGCGCTTTGCGCATTCGCCCCTGCGTCCCTATCTTACGGAGCTATTCATTTCCGAAAACTTTGCCCACGCCAAGCCCCACCCGGAGATGATTATAACCGCCATGGAACGGCAGGGCATAACGGACAAAGCCCGCGTGGTGATGATCGGCGACAACGAGGATACCGATATCGCCGCCGCCGAAAACGCGGGCATCCAAAGCATTATCTTCACAGGCGGCGGCCCCGCGCCCGCCGCGACCCGCGCCACCTTGATTGCCCAAACGCTGGAGGAAGCGGGCGACTGGATTTTAGATGAACAATAAATAAGCCGCCTAGGCGAGAGCGTGACAGCTTTTCGTCAGATTGGCGCTGCAAGGCCTGAAGCCGCAGCAGCGCGGCATCTAAGGTTTCACGGTCACAGACTGACGGAAAAACAATCGCCAGCGTGCAGGCTTATGATTCCGTATTTACTCAGGATCGCCGTACCCTGTTTGCCGGTCCGCCAAGCCCGTGGAAGGGGGAGCCTGCCCGATGTCTGTTTTGGAAATCGGCTGCTGCGGCGCGTATTGCGCAACCTGCCGCGCCTATATTGACCATACCTGCCGCGGCTGCAAAGTGGGCTATCAACCTGGGGAAAGGGATCTGAGCAAGGCCCGGTGCCGCATGAAGCGCTGCTGCCTGCAAAAGGGGTACGCCTCCTGCGCCGATTGCCCCGCCTGTGACGCTTGCCCCGAGCTGCAGGGGTTTTACCAGAAAAACGGATATAAGTATCAAAAGTACGCACAGGCAACCGCGTTTATCCACCGCCATGGATACGCCGCGTTTCTCACGGCTGCCGCGGCATGGAAAAAGCGTACGGGCCGTATCCGCACGCGCCGAAAGAGGACGGAGGCAAAAATCACGGTTGACCGTTTTCTTCTTTCACATCTCCCCTCTGATCTCCATTCTGCGCTCCGTTTTGGTTTCCCTTCTGGTTGTCGTTCTGGGTTGCGTTTTCGCCGCCCGGACTGCCGTTCCCGCCTTGCCCTTCGTTATCCCCTGCGCTGCCGCTGCCATTCTGGCCGGACGCATTCAGCCGCTGATTGCGCAGGGTGAGATAGCTGAGGATTGTATTTGAATCCGATCCGTTATTTTTCAGCAACAGCACCATCTCATGGTCAAAATCATTCTGCTGGATGGTTTTCATGAGGGAATGCATACTCTGCTCCTCGTTAGCCGGAAGGATGTAGCGGGAAAACAGCCGGATGATGGCCAGGATGGATCCGAGGATGGTCAGGCAGATGGTGACCAGCGAAACGGTATCCCGTACGGCATCGCTGGTGCTGCCGCTTTGCGCCTGCGAAACCAGCGCGGTGAACATCCCCAGAAACTCGTTGTCCTCCAGATACGTTTGCAGCAGGGTTTTCATCGCCCCGGTCAGCTCGTTGGTGCCGGATGCGGCATTGCTTGAGGCATCGCCGTCATGCTGGTCCGTATCGCCGCCGGATATGGAAACAGGAGGCTCAGTAACAGAAATGATTCCATACATACAGAAACAAATCCTTCCGTGTTTGTGATTCTGATCTCTGCGTACCTGCCGGTGCAGGCATTACAAACGCGGCGTTGTTGACACGGGGCAATGGAATTGGGTACAATAAGGCAAACGCCACAGAAAGGTGGAAATACGATGTATCGTGAAGTCATTCAAGCCGCAAAGGATAAAATGCTGAAAACGAACCAGGTTTTCCAATCGGAGCTTCGCGCCATCCGCGCGGGCCGCGCCAACCCACAGTTGTTGGAGCGCGTCATGGTAGATTATTACGGATCGGCCACCCCGCTGACGCAGATGGGCAACGTTTCCGCGCCCGAGCCCCGCATGCTGCTGGTCAGCGTATGGGATCAGTCGGCGCTGGGACTGGTGGAAAAAGCCATCCTCAAGAGCGATCTGGGCCTGAACCCCAGCAACGACGGCAAGGTGATCCGCCTGATGGTGCCGGAGCTGACCGAGGAACGGCGCAAGGATCTTACCAAGGTGGTCAGCAAGACAACCGAAGAAGCCAAGGTTGCCATCCGCGCCATCCGCCGCGACGCGATG
Source organism: Candidatus Limiplasma sp. (assembly GCA_963664595.2). GTDB lineage: Bacteria > Bacillota > Clostridia > Christensenellales > Aristaeellaceae > CAXXOK01. Next base: position 6,071 of record CAXXOK010000001.1, read on the forward strand.
GAGCACGTGAAAAAGCAGGAAAAGGATTCTGTGATTACGGAGGACGACCTGAAAATCGCGGAAAAGAAAATCCAGGAAATCACGGATGAAGCCATCAAGGCCATCGAGGAGCTCGCCGCCGCCAAAGATAAGGAAATCATGGAAGTTTGAAGAAAACCTTTGAACATCTGCTGGGCCTCAGCGCCCGGGATGCGCTGGCCCTGCTCAGGGGCAGCGGAATTTTTGATGTACGCGTAACCTTCACCCAGCCGCCCGTGCGCCCGGAAAACCGGGCGCAGGCCCCGTGCCCGGCGGATGGGGAGGAGATGGCCGCGCAAAGCGCGCTGCAGGCCGTTGCCGAAAACTTTCAGGTATCGGAGGACGGTGAGCCGCCCTTTGACCCCCTGCTGGAGCCAATGGTGGAGGAAGGCGTGCTCAAGGAAGCGCGCGTGATCGGCGTCCGCGACGACGGCCGCCAGCTGCTGGTTGCACGTTTTCGTGTGTCTCCGAAGGAAACGCGCGAGGACGAATGAGGAAGGGATACGAATATAAAATCAGGGTGCGGTTGCTCCGCACCGAATCATTTTACGTATCTCTTGCGTTCCCTACATAAATATGTATTTTATAAAAGACTACAGTTTATTCCTATCATAAACCAAAGCGCGTAAGGCTAACCGTCGGTCCTTCCTCTTTCCGCCATTCCCCCAGGCCATCCCACACAACATCGCACCGCACATACTATGGAGGCCCTATGAACGAAACTCCCCTTGCTCTGGACCTGAGCCGCCTGCCGCGCCACATCGGCATCATCATGGACGGCAACGGGCGCTGGGCGAAGAAAAACAAGCTGAAGGTGGCGCTCGGCCACAGCGCGGGCACCGAAGCGCTGCGCGGCATTATCCGCAGCGCATCGGATATCGGCATTGAGGTATTGTCCCTGTATGCTTTTTCCACGGAAAACTGGTCGCGCTCGCCCTCGGAAGTGGAAGCGCTGCTGGCGCTGTTGCTGAAGTTTTTCAGCAGCGAGATTGACGAGCTGATCCAGAAAAACGTGCGCATCCTCATCCTGGGCGACAAGGCCGGGATGCCCGCCCCCCAGCGCGACGCCCTGCTGGAGGCTGAACGCCGCACCCAAAGCAACACCGGCCTAACGCTGTGCATTGCCGTGAACTACGGCAGCCGGGCCGAGCTGGCCCGTGCCGCCCGCCTGCTTGCGGAGGATGTGCGCCGCGGCGCGCTGGAACCCAGCCGGATTGATGAGGCCGCCCTGGCCGCAAGGCTGTATACGGCGAACCTGCCGGATGTGGACCTGCTCATCCGCACCAGCGGGGAAATGCGGCTGTCCAACTTCATGCTCTGGCAGTGCGCCTACGCGGAATTCCTGTTTCCGGAAGTGCTCTGGCCGGATTTTACCGTACAGGATTTCCATGCCTGCATCGCCGCGTTTCAGTCGCGTTCCCGCCGCTTCGGCGGAAGGCCGCAGCAAGAATAACCATAAAGTACAACAACCGAGGAGGCATACGCTATGTGGCAGCGATTTATCACCGGTGCGCTCCTGATCATCTTTTTGATTCTCGTCCTGATTTTAGGCGGGTATGTGTTTGGCGCGGTCGCGTTTCTGGTTTGCCTGCTGTGCGTGTATGAAGAGCTCACCGTGATGCGCAAGGGCGGCCACCGCCCGGTGTACTGGCCCAACTTTGCCGCGATGATCCTGTGCGTGCCGCTGATGCTGTTTATCCGTCCGCTGGCCATTGTGCCGGTGCTGCTGTTTACCTGCATTCTGGTTTGCTTTTCCGTGATGCGCCGCAGCGAGCCGGATCTGACCGACGTCATGGTCAGCCTGCTGCCGGTGCTCACCATCATTTTACCGGGATTATGCCTGATATCCATGGTCAACATCGCGTCGCGCCCGCTGCAGGCGATGCTTACAGCCATGGTCTTTTCCGTGTCCGTCGGCTCGGACGTTTTCGCGCTGTTTGTGGGCACATGGATCGGCAAAAACAAGCTGTGCCCCATGATCAGCCCCAAGAAAACCATAGAGGGCGCCATTGGCGGCCTGATCGGCGCCATCGGGCTTACCGGGCTTACCGGATGGCTGTTTACGGTGTTCAACCCCGCGCTTGCCATGCCGCCGCTGTGGGCCAACCTGCTGGTGGGGCTGATCGGCGGCATCGCCGCACAGTTCGGCGATTTGCTGGCAAGCCTGGTGAAGCGCTACAATCACGTGAAGGATTTCGGCTCGCTGTTTCCCGGCCACGGCGGCATGATGGACCGTATGGATTCCATCCTGTTTGCAAGTGTCGTGCTGTTTTGTTATCATGAAATTCTACAGTTTATCGCCTGAACAACCGTCAGGCCGTCAAGCTGGCCCGCGCGGGGCTTTATTCCGCGTTCCCTGCGCCCTCACGGAGGTTTTTTTATGAAACGTATTATTTCTCTCTTTCTGATTCTGGTTATCATCCTGAGCGCCGCGGCGGCGCTGGCTGCCACCCCGGACCCCATCGAGCCGCTGGATTATGACAGCCTGCCCGAGCCCGCCGACGGCGTGCACCATTACCTGATGACGTGCTTTGATACCTGGGATTTTAAGCGCACCAACCTGGGCAACACCGACGGCATTTTGCTGGTTACGCTGGACACCGTAAACAAGCGCCTGATCTTTACCTCTATCATGCGCGAGTTTCTGGTGCAGCGGCCGGACGGCAAGGCGGGCCGCATTACCTATATCGCTAAAAACTACGGCCCGGAGGCGCTGTGCAGGATCGTGTCCACGCATTTCGGCATCAAGGTGGAAAAATATCTGTGCTTTAACATGAGCAATATCCAGACCATGATCGACGCGCTGGGCGGCGTGCACATCACCGTGACCGATTCCGAGGCCCGCTACCTGCGCAACTACAGCATCGCGGAGGATTCCACCACGCCCAGCATGGATAAGGGCGGCACCTACCTGTTTACAGGGCACGCCGCAGTGATCTTTATGCGCATCCGCAAGGTGGGCGGCACCGGCGACGTGGGCCGCACGGAACGCGTGCGCACCGTGATGGAAACGCTCGTGCGCGAAAACCAGGATGCCACCCTGCAGGACGCTATGAACGTAGCCGTGGCGCTTACAGAGAACGTATGCCTGACCAACCTCTCCATGAACGACCTGATGGTGGCGATTTCCGCCGCGTTCCAGCTGCGGGGCGTGGAAGCCGAGGGTTTTCAGCTGCCGGTTACCGAGGCGCTGGACCCCATCTACTACGCGGGCATGGCGACCAACCAGGTGGATTTTGCGCTGTGCCGGGAGCAGTTTTTACCCTTTATGCTGGGAAGCGCGGAGTAACGCAGCAAACCGCACGGTTTCCGTATTTTTCCACCGCTTTGTGGACAACGCTGCGGATAACCTGCGGAAAACATTTTCAAAATCCTTTTTCTGTGGCGATTTACATTCCACAATCCGGATATCCACACCCTGTGGAAATTTGGAAAACTACGCCGCGGCGTTCCTGCATTTTCCTGCGGCGCTGGGCCCGGATGAAGGAAATCACGTTTCCCAGCGAGAATGTTAGTCGGGAATGCGCAATTTTGGGAGCCGCCGCTCACAACGGCCGCAACACCATGGAAAACCACTTTGCAATCCCTCCCTTTTCCACAGGGCGTCCACAGGGGTTTTTCCAGCCGTGACAAGGAAAAAACCACTTTTCCATGGTTTCCACACCCCCTACTACTACTACTGACTTTATAATACATAGCTACTGCTCTTTTATACAGGAGGCGACACCCATGAAACTGAAATGCTCATCCCAGGATTTGATTACCGGATTGGTCAACGCAACGCGCGCACTGTCGGCAAGGCCCTCCTCGCCGGTGCTGGAATACGTAAAGGTATCCGCGTCTGAGGAGCACGTGCTGCTCACCTGCACGGACGGAGCGCTTACCATCCGCACCGATGTAAAGGCGGAGGTGCAGGAGGAAGGCGAAATTCTGCTTCCCGGCCGGCTGCTGACGGAAATTGTGCGTAAGCTGCCGGAAGGGCTGGTGTCGCTTACGACAAACGAGAAAAACATTACGGTCATCAAATGCATGTCCAGCCGCTCCACGCTGGCGGGCATGCCGACGCTGGAATTTCCTGAAATGCGCGACATCATCAACACCCACGCGCTGCATGTGCCCCAGAAGCGCTTGCGGGATATGATCTCCCGCGTGACCTTTGCCATCGCCCAGCACGAGAGCCGCCAGACGCTCACCGGCAGCCTGATGGAGGTCACCCGCGACGAGATCCGCCTGGTGGGGCTGGACGGCTTCCGCCTGGCCTTGCAGACCATGAAGGGCAGCTTTGTGCTGCCGGATGGAAAGACCATCGTCAAGGCGATCATTCCCGGGCACGTGATGTCCGAAATGAGCCGCATCATGGTGGATGAGGAGGGCGCGATGGTCACCTTCCACATGGACGCGGGCCATCTGATGGCGATCATCGGGGATACCACGGTGCTCACCACGCTGCTGGCCGGGGAATACATCAACTACCGGCAGATTTTACCCACCGAATGGAAAACCCGCGTCACCGTTAAATGCAAGGAATTCGGCGAGGCCATCGACCGCGCGTCGCTGATCGCGCGCGAGGGGAAAAACAACCTGATCAAGTTCAAGGCCGAAAACGATATGATGCAGATCACCTCCATGTCCGACCTGGGCGACGTGCTGGAAGAGATCAACATTCATCTGGAGGGCGAGGCGATTGAAATCGCGTTCAACGCCCGCTACATCGGTGATGTTGTGAAAAATATCGACGACGAATGCTGCATGCTGTCCATGTCCAACTCGGTAAGCCCGTGTGTGCTTTCGCCTGTGGAGGGGGACGCGTATTTATACCTTGTGCTCCCGGTGCGCGTTTCCGCCTGAGCCCGTAAAAGGACGCATTGACGGCGCAACGCGTGCATGCTATAGTGTGCAAGGATCATGCGGTAACGGAGGGATCAGATGGATTTTTTCAAAGCGGTCGTCAAGGGTGTTATCATTGGCGTAGCCAATGTCATTCCGGGCGTATCCGGCGGTACGATGATGGTTTCCATGGGCGTGTACGATACGCTGATCGGGTGTATTACCGGGCTGTTCAAGCAGTTCTGGAAGAGCATCAAAACGCTGCTGCCCTATGTGATCGGCGCGCTGATCGGCATTGTGGCGCTGGCAAGCGTACTGACCTATCTGTTTGAAAACCATCCGCTGCCGACCTCCACAGCGTTTATCGGGCTTATCCTGGGCGGCCTGCCGCCGCTTTTGAAGTGCATCGACATGAAGAAAACCAACGCGTTTTCCATGATCCTGTTCCTCCTGTTTATGGCGCTCATCATCGTGATGGCCGTGACGAACCCCGCGGAGAACGACGCGGCGGCGGAAATATCGCTTGTGCATATGGCGCTGCTGCTGGGCGTGGGCATTATCGCCAGCGCCACCATGATCATCCCCGGCGTAAGCGGATCCATGATCCTGATGCTGCTGGGGTATTACCAGACGGTGATGGATGCCGTGACCCATTTGAAGGACGGCCTCCTGGGCGGCGATATGGCGCTTGCGGCGGCTCAGCTGAAAATCCTGGTGCCCTTTGGCGTCGGGGTGGTGGTCGGCATCTACGCGGTTGCCAAGCTGATTGAGTGGCTGCTGCAGAAATACCCCGTATACACGTATTCCGCCATCCTGGGGCTGGTGGTGGCCTCACCCATCGCGGTGCTGCTGCGCTGCGATATGAGCGGCGTAACGCCCATTGTGGTGATGATTTCGCTGGTTACCTTTATCGGCGGGTTTGTGATCTCGCTGCTGATGACCAAATGGACGGAGCATGAGAATCAAAAGGCGCTGTAGCGCCGCTTGCAAATACCGGCAAGACCTGCTATAGTATGAGCTGACAATCGAATACCTTATAAAGAGCGGCAGAGGGAACGAGCCCGATGAAGCCCGCCAACCTGTGTGAAACGCAAGGTGGTACATCTCGCGGCGGGATGCCGAAAGATAAGGAAGCAAAAAATCCTACGCGCCCGCAAGTTCATGCGGGCGTGTTTTTATGAACAGGCACGCAGGGGCGGTGCGCTTTCGATCGGCTGTAAAACAGGAAGAACCGACGTATCCGAATTTTGGACAGTAACGCGATCCTCTTTCATCGTCTTTACTCCGCAGGCTTCGTTACGAAAGCTTAGTGCAGCGCCGCTGCCTCTGCGTTTCCTTTCCTTGCCTGCGAACTTAAAGCCTGAAACCGACAGAGCGTTCCTTTTCGAAATTCGCATCAAAACGGAGGAGAAAAACCATGCGTACATTGTTCACCTCAGAATCTGTTACCGAAGGACATCCGGACAAGCTGTGCGACCAGATCAGCGATGCGGTGCTGGATGCGCTGCTGACCGTGGACCCCAAGGCGCGCGTCGCCTGTGAAACCAGCACCACCACGGGGCTGATATTGGTGATGGGCGAGATTACCACCGAAGCCTACGTGGATATCGACGCGATTGCCCGAAGCGTGGTACGGGAGGTGGGATACACGTCCGCGGATACCTGCTTCGACTATAAAACCTGCTCCGTATTAACCGCGGTACACGCGCAGAGCCCGGACATCGCCATGGGCGTGGACCGGGCCTCGGACCACGAGGAAGCCATGGGGGCGGGCGATCAGGGGATGATGTTCGGCTTTGCCTGCAATGAGACGCCGGAGCGCATGCCCCTGCCCATCAGCCTGGCGCATAGGCTGACGCGGCGGCTGGCGGACGTGAGAAAAGGCTGGGCGAAGGACTGCGAACCCCTGACATGGCTGCGGCCGGACGGCAAAAGCCAGGTGACTGTCGTTTATGAAAACGGCAGGCCCGTAAACGTGGAAACCATTGTGATTTCCGCTCAGCACGACCCAGATATCGCCATGGCGGAGATCAAAAAGCAAATTCTGGAAAAGGTTATCCTGCCGGTGATCCCCGCGGAGCTGATGACGAAGGAAACCAGAATCCTGATCAACCCCACCGGGCGCTTTGTGCTGGGCGGGCCCGCGGGCGACACGGGGCTGACCGGGCGTAAGATTATCGTGGATACCTACGGCGGCTACGCACGCCACGGCGGTGGCGCGTTTTCCGGCAAGGATCCGACCAAGGTAGACCGCTCCGCCTCGTATGCAGCGCGCTATGTGGCCAAAAACATCGTGGCCGCGGGGCTTGCCGACCGCTGTGAGGTGGCGCTTGCGTATGCCATCGGCGTGTCCCAGCCCGTGAGCGTGCAGGTGGATACCTTCGGCACGGGAACGGTACCAGACGAGCAGCTGGGCAAGGCTGTGCCGGATGTGTTTGACCTGAGCCCCTCGGGCATCATCGGGATGTTCGATCTCCGGCGGCCCATCTACCGCCAGACTGCAGCCTATGGGCACTTCGGCCGCACGGATATCGATCTTCCGTGGGAGAAGGAAGACCGGGCGGATGCGCTGAAGAACCGGGTGAAAAGGGCATAGATGAAAGAATCGGCCTGTAAAAAAGAAGGGTCCAGGGCTGAAAGCCCTGGTCAGGGTGCAGGGGTGAAACCCTTGCCGGGGATTGGGGTGGAACACCAAAAGCCTACGTTATAACAAAGGATAAAGCGAGCGAACAGCGCCGAAGGCGCTATGAAGCGAGCGGCGATAACGACCCGAACAGGTTCTTTGACAGGCAGAGAGCTGCCGCTTTCCAAGAAAGCGGCAGCCCTTTTTTATGTATCCGAAAAGCTGCTCAGGGATGTTATGAGAATCAAGACTGCGATGGAAATCCCTTGCCTTGGTTTGAGAAGAACCAATAAAGTCCTTGCGATAAAGCGTAACGAAGTGGGCAAACAAAGCGTCTGTCGAGATAAGAAGTAAAGCGCAACGGTTGCCGCAAGAAACAAAGGAAACGCAATTAACGCAGGTAAAATAGTAAAAGAAAAACTCAAAAACAACACAAATAAGATTCCGAAAAAAAGGCTGACGCAGAAACACTGCGTCAGCCACATGATCAAACGGTAAGATACGGTTTACTCTACCTCAGCCGCAAGCGCCTTGGCGGTCGAAGAATAGAGAATGCGCAGGGTATCGCTCCCGGCGACGCCATCGATGGACAGGCCCATAACCTCCTGGAAGTTGCGCACGGCGTTGGTGGTTTTCTCATCATAGGTGCCGGAGATGCTGCCATCGTAATATTTAAGCTCGTACAGCGTGTATTGCAGGTTGCGCACATCCGCGCCTGTATCGTCCGGCCGCAGGGTGGAATAGGAGCCGGAGGCGGAGGTACCGCCGAAGAGCATGCGCTGCATGGCGGGGCCCGCCGTGCCGGTAACGCGCAGACCCTTGGACGCCTGATAATTCTTCACGGCGGTGGTGGTGCCGCTGCCGAACTTGCCGTCCATCGTGCCGCCGTAATACCCCAGCGAGGCAAGGGAGTTTTGCAGCGAGGTGACGTTGGACGAGGACGGGTTGTTGCTGGAGGAAAGCGTTTTGTAACCCGTGGAGGATGCGGTTTCGCCGTAGGTAACCGGGTTGGTGGCTGTGGAAGCGGATGTGCCGGAAGACGTACTGCCGGAAGAGGATCCGGTACCCGCATACAGCAGGTTAAGCGTATCCTTGCCGGCCACACCGTCCGGGGTCAGCTTGTTGGCGGTTTGGAAGGCGACCACGGCGGAATAGGTGCCAGAGCCGAAATCACCGTCCACCGTTCCGTCGTAATACTTCAGCGCCTTGAGGCGGGTTTGCAGGCCGCGGACGCCGTCGCCCGTCATGCCAAGGCGCAGCGCGCCCAGATAGGCGACCACGGAGGAAGCCTTTTTCGCTGCGGAGGAGTATAAAAGCTCCAGCGTGTCCGGGCCGGCCACACCATCCGCGGTCAGGTTATTGCGCTTCTGGAAGGCGACCACGCCGGCCTCCGTGGTTTCGGCAAACACGCCGTCCGCGGTGCCGGAGAGATACCCCAGATAGATTAGCCGGTTTTGCAGTATTTTCACCTGATCGCCCGTGGAACCCATGCGCAGGTAAATATTCGTTTTCCCGTTGGTATAGGTGTTGGTGGATGTGGACGTGCTGCTGGACGAGGACGTGGACGACGAGGTGCCCGAAGTGGAATCGGACTTGGCGACCGCGTACTTGGAGAACAGCGCGTCCTGCGTTTTGGTGCCCGCGATACCATCAGCCGTCAGGTTGTTGGCGGACTGGAAATCTTTCACGGCCTGCGTGGTGGCGGCGCCGTAGCTGCCGTCCGACGAGCCTTTATAATAGCCCAGCGATTTTAACTGGTCCTGCAACTGGCGCACGGCCAGGCCGGATGAACCGGCTTTCAGCACGCTGGTGTCGGTGGACGGCGTAGCGGTGGCCGCGGTGGCCGGTGTGGTGGTCGCCGTGGTGCTGTCGGGGACGGAAGTGCTGGTGGATGTTCCGGACGAACCCGTAGGCACTACGTCGCTGGGCGGATTGGTGGCGGTATCGCTGGAGAAATCCCAGTTGGCCCAGTCAATCTGCGAGGCCACGGTGGGTGTGGGCGTATTCGTGGGCGAGGGAACCGGCGTAATGACGGCCTGAAAATCCTGACCCTCAGCGCCAATGGTCAGCCCATCGGTATCGTCCACAACACGGTCAGGCTCCACATAACAGCTGGAGAGCACAAGCGCAACCGCAAGCAGCAACAACAGCAGCAGCAGCTTGCGGTAACGGCGTACGGATTGCATCACACGGTTATTCTTCATCTGAACACTTCCTTATTCAGTGATAAGCAGGTTTCCCCATACTAGGGATACTTTATTGTACAGGGATCAAAGCCAAATTGCAAGAGAGTATTTAACTTATCTTCACAAAAAAGACGAATTATCATAATGTTTTATTCCCAAAAATGAAATATAAGAAAAAGCGGAAGGGAGAGAGCAGACCGGAGAAGACGATCTGCCGCTTAGAATAAGAACGGGGATGAAAGCTGTGTGCGGGTTTCCCCCTGCCCGGCCGACAGCGAATACAGCGTTACGGCGCGCACGGGCAGGCCGGTGATCTGCGTAAGGGCGCGGTGGTAGAGGGCGGCCTGATCGCCGTAGAGGGGCCACAGCGCTTCGGCGGTCTCCACGGTATCGGTTTTATAGTCCAGCAGCTCCCACTGGCCGTCCTTTACATAGCACAGGTCGATCACGCCCTGCACCAGCAGGCCATCCTCCTCGGGCAGGCGGAGCACAAAGCCCCATTCCCGTTTCACGGTTTGGGCCGCCAGCGCATCCCGCCCCCAGGAGCTGACAAAGAAATCCGCAAGCGCACCGATATCAATCTGGTGAAACGCCTCCTCAGAGAACAGATGTTTGCGTAAAAAACCCTGAAGCTGACTGCGGATGTTCAAACGCAGCGCCTGATGGCTGCCGTTTTGCGCCCTGAGCTCGTCATACCGCAGCAGGCTTAGCGCCTTGTGGGTGGCAACGCCGCGCTGCACACCGCCGAAGGCCGCTTCGGTTTCGCGCATAAAGGCGGGCAGGGCGGGCAGATCGGCAATCTGGCGGGGGCGGGTAAGGGGCAGCGGAAGGCGTTTGACAAGGAGGGTTTCCATTTCGGCGGGATCGTCCGTATCCGGATCAAGGAGCGAGAGCGGCTCGGCCTCCCGCGCGCGGCGCGACCGCACCAGCGCCGTAACACCCACCTTGAACGGAGGATGGTCGCGCCGGATGCGGGGGGCCAGGGGATCCGCCCCGTCGTCCGCGGCGGCGGGCAGCGACAGGGCCAACGCGCGCACCTCCTGCGTGATTTGGCTCAGACGATTGCGCTGGATTTCCAGCGAATCCGGGTCAGAGGACGGCTGGGTTTGCCGGAGCAGATTCTCTGTTTCCTCCACAGAATTGTGGAAAACGAGGTCAAATACCCCCTGTTTATGTGGAAAAGATGTGGGTTGTGTGGGAAAAACAGCGTCGGAGAGGCGCTGCGTATCCACCTGCGGGTCCGCGCAGGACACCAGCCAATCGAGCATATGACCGGCGTTGGCCACGCTGTAGGCGGTGGGCCGGGCAGCGGAAAGCGGCGGCACCTCCTGCCCGCCCATTAAAATCAGCTCGTCGCGCGCGCGGGTCATGCCGACGTAAAGCACGCGGGCGCGCTCGGCCAGGTTTTCGGACCGCTGCCGTAGCTCAATCGCGGCGGACAGCAGCGTGTCCCCCTTTACGCGGCGTACCTCATCCACATACGGCAGCGCAACGCCCAGCTGCTGGTGAAGCTTCAGGTCGGAGCCGCCCCGGTGCTCAAAGCCCGCTTCCAGACCCATCAGGAATACCACGGGAAATTCCAGCCCCTTGGATTTGTGGATGGACATGACGCGCACCACATCCTCCCGCGGGCTGACCACGGTGGGGCTGACGGACTCCCGCGCGGCGGTTACGGAGACGACGCTGTCCAGAAAGGCTTTCAGGTCGCCGCTGCCCCTTGCCTGAAACTCCACTGCCTTTTCGCACAGCAGGCGCAGGTTGGCCTGGCGCAGCCTGCCGTAGGGCTGGCAGCCGTAAAACGCGTACAGCCCGGAACGCGACAGCCATTTCCACAGGTATTCGGGCAGGGGCATGCTGCGCAGCAGAAAGCGCTCGTGGGCGAGCTCCTCCATCGCCTGTGCGCAGCGGCGGGAAAGCGCGTCCTGCCCCAAAGCGGCGCGGCGGACGGCCTCCAGATAGCTGCCCCGGGAAGACCGGATGCGGACCTCGGCAAGCTCCGCGTCGGTAAACCCGATGGCGGGGCTGCGCAGGCAGGCCAGCAGGGAAAGATCGTCCTGAATGTTGTCCATCAGCTTCAGGTGGCACAGCACCTGGGCGATCTCCTCGCTTTGCAGGCCCAGGCCGCTGCCCTCGGCATACACGGGGATGTTCTGCGCGCCCAGGGCGCGGGTGAGCACCTCGTCCACCCCCTTCATGCGCGGGGCAAGCACGGCGATATCGCGGTAGCGCAGGGTGCGTGTGCGGTTTTCCTTGCGGTCCAGAAACGGCTGCCCGACGCGGGCTTTGATCTCCCGGGCAATGGCGGCGGCCTGCGCGCGCGTGTACTCCGCGCTGGAAAGCTTCTGGGTAAAAAGGTGCAGCTGCACGGGCGGATCGTTTTCGGTCTCCTGACCGGGATAGAGGTGGGCGCGGCTGTCGTAGCCGATCTCGGTTACATCCCGGCGCATGATCTGCTCAAACACGCGGTTCACGGCGGCAAGCACCGCGCCGCGGGAGCGGTAGTTGCGGTTGAGGTCAATGCGGCGCTGCGGCGCGGCGGGTGAATCCGAAAAGGTTTCTTCCTTGTGCATGAACAGCGTGGGATCGGCCTGGCGGAAACGGTAGATGGACTGCTTGACATCGCCGACGTAGAAAAAGCGCTGGAGCGGAAGCGCGGGATTGACCGGCTGTGCGGCAGGATCAATGTCCGCAAAAAGAGCGGGCGGCGGGGCGGCCGGAGCCCCGTCCGGCGTTTCACGTGAAACAGTTTCTACAACCGGCGGGGAGGCGGGCAAGGCGCTTTCGCGCTTCACGGCATTGAGCAGGGCTTCCTGCACGCCGGAGATATCCTGATACTCGTCTACGAAAACCGCGTCAAACCGGGCGGCCACGGTGGCACGGATTTCCGGATGATGCAGGATTTCCAGCGCCATATGCTCCAGATCGTTAGGATCGAGCACGGAGCGCTGTTTTTTCAAGTCCAGATAGGCGGCGTGCAGCGCAAGGCACAGGTTGTGCAAACCCAGCAAGGCAGGCTGCATGGCGTTCAGCCGGGCGATGATGATTTCCGGCGGCTGTGAAAAAAGCTTCCCCACCTTGGCCGCCAGCTTTTTCAGCCCCTCGCGCAGTACCTTGTAGCGGAGGTTGATCTCCTTCTCCTCATCCGACAGACCGCGCACGGAGGGCATACGGTCCAGCAAAAAATGGGCCGCGGCGGCAACAACCGAGGGCAGGCCGCCGGAGAGGGTGCGGATCAGCACATCCACGGCGGCGCAATCCGCCGCAATGGCGGGGGTATACTTTTCGTGGCACAGCGGGTTTTCGGCCAGCGCTTGCAGCTCGCCGGTCAGGCTGTGGGCGCCGTCCAGCAGTACGCGGCAATCCGACAAAAGCGTTTCGGCCATCGGGCCTGTTTCCAGATCGGACAGCGTATAGGGCAGGGTGGCATGGCGGTACAGCCAGGCAAAGGGATCGGCAAGGGTCATCAAAAACGGGTACAGCGACTGCACCATGGCGACAATCTTTTTGTCCTCAAACTTTTCCGTGAGCGAAACGGCCGCGGCGTCTCCCGCCTCGGCCTGCGTATAGAGCTGCTCCATGGCTGTATCCAGCGCCTGCTGAAACAGGTTGGACGCCAGCGTGGCATCGGCCACGGCGGACAGGGGATCGACATCCACAACCTGAAAAAATTCCTGCACCAGACTGTGGCAAAAGCTGTGCAGCGTGGAGATGTGCGCAAGCTCCAGCCGGTCGCGCTGGCGGCGGATGTGCGGGTCGGCATCGCCCGCCATGCGCTGTTTCAGCCGGTCGCGCATCTCGGCGGCGGCGGCGCGCGTGAAGGTGACCACCAGCATGCGGTCCAGCAGCAGGCCGTCCGTTTTGAGCAGGGTATAGATTTTTTCGATCAGTACCGCCGTTTTGCCGCTGCCAGCCGCGGCGGAAACCAGCAGCTCGCGGTTTTGGGCGTCGATGGCGGATTGCTGCTCGGATGAAAACTGCATGGGCGCCTCCTGCCTGCGGGGAGAAAAGGAAAGGGAAAAGAAAAGAAGGGGTATTTAATAGGAAAAGAAAGGGGAATGGCCCGCCGTGTGGGACGTGGTTCCGCACTCTCACAGCGGCAAAGGGAGACGCTGAATAGTGCGTATGTGCGATGCAGGATTAGAATTTCGCCAGACTGGGCTTGTTCACCCTTTATTGCAGCTCTGTGACGACAGCGGGTTTTGCAAGCCCAGTCTGATAAAATCCAACGCGCCAGCACACAAAGGCTTTCTTCATGCTTGCCTTTGGCAAGAGTCTGGTGCAGTGCCTTAACATACCGAAGAAAACACTGAATAAATCCCTTGCACGCTGACGTGCTATCTTTCCGCAAGCTTGAGCTTGCGAAGCCCTTGATGTAGTCCTGCTGCTACTTCAGGTTCCATAACCCCAATCCGACAAGAATCTAACACGCCATCGCACAAGCACTGGATTCGCCGCTTACCAAGGGAGCCGTCTCCCTATCTGGCCTTGGCGATTTCCACGATCATCCGGGTGATCTTTTCCATCTCGGACACGCTTACGTATTCCATCACGCCGTGCATGTTGTAGGTGCCGGTGGGCAGGTTGGGGCAGGGAATGCCCATAAAGGTGAGGCGCGCGCCATCAGTGCCGCCGCGGATGGGCACAAGCTGCGGTTCCTCGCCCACGGCGCGCATGCCGTCCAGTGCGCGGGCGACCACGGCGGGATGCTTGTCGATGATCTCGCGCATATTATAGTACGAATCCTCCAGCGCCACGCCCACGGTACCCGTGCAGTAGCGGGTGTTTAAAAACTGCGCGGCGGAAAGCATCTGCTCCTTGCGGGCCTCGAAGCGGCCACGGTCATGGTCGCGCAGGATATATTTGAGCGTCGCTTTGATCTCCTCCCCGCGGATTTCCGCAAGGTGATAAAAGCCCTCGCGGCCCTCGGTGTGCGCCGGGGTTTCAGCCGGGGGCAGCAGCGCGGCAAACTCCGTGGCGATCAGCGCGGCATTTTTCATGATGTTTTTGGCGGTGCCGGGGTGGATGTTGACGCCGGTTACGGTAACCAGAGCGGTGCAGGCGTTGAAGCACTCAAAATTGAGGGTGTTCACCGCGCCGCCGTCCACGGTGTAGGCGAAATCCGCGCCGAAGGCCTGCGGATCGAACGTATCCACGCCGTGGCCGATTTCCTCATCCGGGGTAAAGGCGATACACAGCTTGCCGTGGAGGAGGGACGGATCTTTGATAATCATTTCACAAGCGGTCATGATCTCGGCAATGCCGGCCTTGTCGTCCCCGCCCAGCAGGGTTTGGCCGTCGGTCACGATCAGCTCCTGGCCAATGTGGCGCTGCAGGCTTGGGTATTCGGCTTCACGCATCACCACGCCGGGGGCAAGGGTCAGGTCGCCGCCGGTATAAACAATACGCTGCGGATGTACCGGCCCCGTAGGCACGGACGGGGAGGTATCCATATGCGCGATCAGCCCGACGGCCGGCTGACCCTCGGCATTGGCGGGAATTTCGGCATAGACCACGCAGTGCTCAGTTACGCGCACACGCTGCGCGCCAAGCTCTGCAAGCTCCTGTTCCAGCAGGCGCGCCAGCGCCCATTGTTTGTCCGAGGAGGGATGCGCGCCGCTGTTTTCATCGGCTCCGGTATCCAGCGCGGCGTAGCGCAGAAAACGTTCCATAGCTTTCATCATCAATCACCTTCGTTATAAAATAGGAAAAGATACGGTTCAGGCATGGGTTGTTTCACGTGAAACATCAGCGGGCGCGCAGCGCCTGCAGGCAGGCTGCCAGCGGCTCCCGCGCGAGATGCATGATGTTATCAGGCAGGGCATCCAGCGCAAACCATTGCAGATCGGACACCTCTTCCACCTGCGGGGCAAGCGTGCCGGAGAAATCCTCACAGAGATAGTAAACGCCGATCACATAGCACTGGTCGCCGTTGGGGTAGGTGTGCATGCGGTCCGGGCCGGAGAAAACACCGAGCAGATCGAGCTTATGAAGCGTGAGGCCGGTTTCTTCCAGCACCTCGCGGCGAGCGGTATCCTCCAGCGTTTCGCCAAGCTCCAGGCTTCCGCCGTGGTCGGCCCAGGTGCCGTCGTCCCGGCGGCGCTGGAGCAGCAGCTTGCCGTTTTGGTGGATAAAAACACCCGAGCCGATGATCAGCAGCGGATTGTGGCCAATATACTGGCGAATGGATTCGATATAGTCGTTCATGGGAGCCTCCCGTTTTTTTCCATCATACCACGGTGGAAATCGGTCGGCAAGGGATTGACGCGGAAACGGCATTGTGATATAGTCTGTTTCCCTCGAAAAAAATGAAGTCCCGACCCATCCCGGTACGCAATCGACCCATGCCACTTTGTGAAAACCGAACAGGCAGAACACGCTGCCGCAGGTACAGGCGCGTCCCTTGTGCGGCGCGCCGAAAACACGACGAGAAAAAGAATACGGAGGAACCATGATTGAGCTTACGGACATCTGCAAAACCTTTCGGGTGGCCAGGCGAAAAAGCGGACTGAAACAGGCCGCAAAAGCGCTGGTCACCCGCACGCACGCCACGATACACGCGCTGGACCACATCGGCTTTACCGTGCGCGATGGTGAAATGGTGGGCTACATCGGCCCCAACGGAGCGGGAAAATCCACGACGATCAAGATCATGTGCGGCGTGCTCACGCCGGATTCCGGAGCCTGCGTGATCAACGGACACACGCCATGGAAGGACCGGATTGCCCATGTGCGAAACATCGGCGTGGTATTCGGCCAGCGCAGCCAGCTGTGGTGGGATGTGCCCGTGTGCGACAGCTTTGACCTGATTCGTGATATCTACCGTGTGGATAACACGCTGTACCGCAGGAATCTGGAAGAGCTGACGGAGCTTTTAAATCTGTCCGAGATTTTGAAAACCCCGACCCGCACCTTGAGCCTGGGGCAGCGGATGCGCTGCGAGATCGCCGCCTCGCTGCTGCACAGCCCCAGCATGCTGTTTCTGGATGAACCAACCATCGGGCTGGACGCGGTATCCAAAATCGCGGTGCGCCAATTCATCAAGCGGCTGAACCGGGAGCGGGGGACTACCGTGATCCTGACGACGCATGATATGCAGGATATCGAAGCGCTGACAGAGCGCATTCTGCTGATCGGCAAGGGGCGCATTCTGCTGGATGGCAGCCTGGAGCAGCTCAAGGCCCGCGCCACGGTGCAGAAAACCCTGGTGATTGCCTATGCGGGCGCGGCGCCGCAGCTGGGGCACGGGATGGCGGTGGCGGAAGCGCGGGAGGGCCGGATGGTGATTACGCTGGATCCCGCCGTGTGCCCCGTTTCGGAGGCGATTGCGGGGATCGCCGCGCAGACGGAGATTACGGACGTATCGGTGTCCGGGATCAGCGCGGAGGAGATGGTGGCCGCGCTGTATGAGGAGTATCAGATATGAAGGCGTATCTGTCGGTGTTCCGGATCCGGTTTGCCAACAGCCTGCAATACCGCACGGCTGCCTTTGCGGGGATGATTACGCAGTATGCCTGGGGCATGATGGAGCTGCTGGCGTTTTCGGCGTTTTACCGCGCCAATCCCGCCGCGTTTCCCATGACGTTTCAGCAGACGGTTGCCTACATCTGGATTCAGCAGGCATTTTTATCGCTGTTCATGATGTGGTTTTACGAGCGGGAGATTTTTGATTCGATCACAACCGGTTCCATCGCGTACGAAATGGTGCGGCCGTTAAACCTGTACGCCCGCTGGTTCAGCCAGTCGGTAGCTACGCGGGCGGCCAAGTGCGTGCTGCGCAGCCTGCCGATTTTACTGGTCGCGTTTCTCATGCCCGGCCCGCTCCGGATGACGCTGCCGCCCAGCGCGGCGCAGTTGGCTTTCTTCCTGATTTCTTCGCTGCTGGCGATGCTTGTGGTGGTTGCGTTTTCGATGCTGATATACATCTCGGTTTTCTTCACGCTCTCGGCTGCGGGGATGCGGGTGATGGCGGCCGCGGCGGTGGATTTTCTGGCGGGGGCGGTGGTGCCGCTGCCGTTTTTCCCGGATAAGATCCGCGCGGTGGTGGAGCTGCTGCCGTTTGCGGCCATGCAGAACATGCCGCTTAGGATTTACTCCGGCAACATCGCAGGCATGGACGCAGTGCGGGGGATCGGGTTTCAGGTTTTCTGGCTTGTTGTGCTGGTGGCGCTGGGACAGCTGTGGATGCGCCGGGCGCTGCGCAAAGTAATTGTGCAGGGGGGTTGAGGATGAAGCTGTATTTCAGGTATCTGTCGATGAATATTAAGAGCCAGATGCAGTACAAGGTATCGCTTTTCCTGATGATGGGCGGATACTTTCTGATATCGTTTTCCGTGCTGCTGGGCGTGGTGTTTATGATGAGCCGGTTTCAAACCGTGGACGGTTTTTCCCTGCAGGAGGTGCTCATCGGCGCGGCGGTAATGCTGATGGCCTTTGCGCTGGCCGAGGGCGTGGCGCGGTCGTTTGATACGTTTCCGACGCTGATCGGCAACGGCGAGTTTGACCGGATGCTCACGCGCCCGCGCAGCCTGATCTTCCAGGTGCTCGCTTCCAAGGTGGAGCTGAGCCGCCTGGGTTATATTCTGCAGGCGGCGCTGGTGCTGTGCTACGCCATCCCCAGGAGCGGGATCGTGTGGACGTGGGATAAAATCGTGACGCTGGCGCTGATGGTTGTCTGCGGCGCGATTGTGTTTTCGTGCCTGTTTCTGGTATACGCGGCGATCTCGTTTTTCACCATCGAGGGACTGGAGTTTATGAATGTGCTCACAGACGGCGGACGGGAGTTTGGCCGCTATCCGTTTTCCATATACGGAAAGGAAGTCTTGAAGTTTTTGACCTACGTTGTGCCGCTGGCGTTGTTCCAGTATTATCCGCTGCTGTATTTAATCGGCAGGGAAACGAACAAGCTATATATGGCGCTGCCGCTGGTGAGCCTGTTGTTTGTGCTGCCGGCGTATGGGCTGTGGCGGTTTGGGCTGCGGAATTACCGGTCCACGGGCAGCTGATGTTTCACGTGAAACATCAAGGGACGATCCTGAGATAGATTTATAAGAAAACCGCAGGCGTTGTGCAGACAGGCCTGCGGTTTTTATGTTTCTGTTTGTTTAGCTTAAGCGCCTTGATAACGCTGTCAGGTTTGCTCATTTTCTTTTCTATTGGAAATGAATTGGGTACAACCGCAGAAAGGACGGGGAAAATAAGCGAGGTAAGAGAACGGGGACGGCCGAGGCCCGCGCAGCTTTGGTTGTTTACGAAACGTGTTATACAGGGCGTGTTTCGGTTTCGTAGATTTTTTCGTTGACGAACAGCTGAACCAGCTCCGGATCAAACTGGCTTCCGGCATTGTCAAGCAGCTCCTGCACGGCGGCCTGTGAGGAAACCGGCTCGCGGTAGGCGCGGTTGCTGGTCATGGCGTCAAAGGCGTCCACGATGCACAGGATGCGGGAAAGGAGGGGGATTTCTTCCCCGCGCAGGCTACGCGGGTAGCCGTCGCCATCCCAGCGCTCATGGTGGGAGAGTATATAATCCGAAACGCGTACGAACTCCGGAATGGATTGGGTCAGCCGGGCGCCGATCTCGCAGTGCTGTTTCATGATCATCCACTCGTCCGGGTTCAGCCTTCCGGGTTTGTTGAGAATGGAATCCGGTACGCCGATTTTTCCGATGTCGTGCAGGGCGCCCAGCAGTTCCAGCTCCTGCAGGGCGGTTTGGGGAAGGCCCAGCACCGCGCCCATTCTGCGGCATAAAAGCTGCAGGCGGTGGGCGTGCTCCTCGGTTTCGTGGCTTTTTTCAAACAATGTTTTGCGAAAGGATTCCAGAATGGAGCTGCGGTAGCTGCGGCTGTTGAGAAGCTTTTGCGTATACATGCTTTCCTCGGCGGTGCTGATGGCCCTGGCGATTCCATCGGATTCGCCTGAATGGGTTGCGTAGCCCAGCGATATGGAAAGGCTGAGGTTTTCAGGAGATAACGGCGTGAACGCTTCGCGGATGGTTTCGCAGATCTGCTCGGCCTGTGCCGCATCGGTATTGGGCAGCAGCATGATGAACTCGTCGCCGCCCCACCGGGCCAGTATATCGGTTGGACGGCAGACTTGCGCTAAAAGCCGGGAGGTCTCCATCAGAAACCGGTCGCCCTCGGTGTGGCCCAAGCTTTCGTTGATTGCTTTGAGACCGTTGATATCTCCCATGATCACGGATAAGGGGAAGGGGCTCTCCGGCTCGAATTTGCGGATCGTTTCTTCGATATACCGGCGGTTATACAGCCCTGTTAAACTGTCGTGATAGCTGAGGTAGAGGATTTCATCCTGCTTATGCTTTCGCTCGGTCACATCCCGGAACACCATCACCGCGCCCTGTATTTCCGCGTCTGCGTTCAGTATGGGGGCGGCGCTGTCTTCAATAATCCGGCGGGTACCGTCTCTGGAAACGAGGCATGTATGGTTGGTGAGTGAAAAGGCGTTGCCGGTGCGCAGCACTTCAGTGATCGGATTGCGCAGCACCTGAGCCTGTGTTTCACTTTCCAGAATCAAAAGAGCGCCGATATCCTGCTTCAGGGCGTCCTGGGCAGGCCAGCCGGTCAGCGCTTCCGCTATGGAATTGATGAGGGTGATCCTGCCCTGCGCATCGGTTGCGATAACGGCGTCGCAGATGGAGAGCAGCGTGATGCGCAGGCGTTCTTTTTCGTAGTACAGCGCCTGTTGCGCCAGCTTGTTGCTGGTAATATTTTCTAGCACACCCAGCATGCCGAAGATGTGCCCGTCCGCATCCCGCAGGGGCGCTTTGGTTGCTTTAATCCATAGGGGTCTGTTGTCTTTAGTGCTAAATAAGCGTTCACGGTTGATCACCGGGACGCCGGTTTTCATGATTTCGCAATCCTCTGCGCGGTTGATATCCGGAGCCAGGAAAGAGGGAACGATCTCTTCACTTTTGCCGATGACCTCCTGCGGGGATTGTTTCCCGATGTCTTCGGCAAAAACACGGTTGCTCCCCATAAAGACGGACTGCAAATCCTTCCAGAAGATGGGCATCGGGATGGCATCCAGAACCTTTTGCAGAACTTCGCCGGAGCGGTGCAGCTGTTGTCTGCGTTCAGCCGATTTTGCTTTGAAGCGGTTAAGGATGATCACGATGAGGATGGTATTGATGGGAACGAAAATCCCCGGCAGCGCGTTGATCATGCCGCCCAGGATGATCCTTTGCAGCGTTGCGAGTATTGAAAGGCAGCACAGCGTAATCCCGACCCAAAAGCTTCCGGGAATCGGGTTGAGCGTAATAACAATGACGGCGATGACCTGCAGCTGCGCCAGGATGCCCAGCCAGTAATAGCCGGATGGCTGCGGAGCGGGCGCATTCTGCTGGATGGAAAGAAGGATGCGGGTGATCATGATCACGAGATAAACAAGGGCAAACAAAAGGAGGGAAACCCAATGGATGGTTGTGGGGCGCTCCGTGTACCCGGCAGGGAAACCGTTTTCGCGTCGTGAAGTAACCATTACATTGTTCTCCTCCTCCTGTACATTCGTGATGTACCTGAAAAAAACCAGAACAGGCAATACACCGGCCGTATTTCAAAGGGGGACGTTAAACCGGGTGGATATTTATGTAGAACGGAAATATACGTGAGAAAATCACGATCATACCGTTTCATTATAACACTATTTACGCGGTATGGGGAGAGGATGCGGAAATTGAAGCGGAATATCCGATTGCGGCGGGATGAATCAACGGATATCCGGTGTGCTTACGGGGGGATGCTGTAAGCGGAAACGGGCGGTAAAAAGACGTTTCGATGGGGCTTTGGCGTTCGGATGCGATTCATGATATAATGAAATCTGATATTGATCCGGGAGGACGATTGTATGCCCGCAAAGGCCTGTGACAGGGACGCCATCAAGCAAGCGATTATCGGCAAGCTGCTGCGCTACTACGGTGTGACCGTGGAAAACGCTACAAAGCATCAACTGTATAAAGCCACCGCCACCACCATCCGCGACCAGATTATGGAGCTGTGGATGGAAAGCCGCAAAAAGGTTACGCAAGGACAGGAGAAGCGGCTGTATTATCTCTCCATCGAGTTTCTGATGGGCCGGTCGCTCAACCAGAACCTGATCAACATGTGCGCGCAGGACCCGTATACCAGGGCGCTCAAGGAGCTGGGGATCCAAATAACGGATCTTATGGAGAAGGAACCGGAGCCCGCGCTGGGCAACGGCGGCCTTGGGCGGCTGGCCGCGTGCTTCCTGGACAGCTTATCCACGATGGGCATTCCCTCCACGGGCTGCACCATCCGCTATGAGTACGGGCTGTTCCGCCAGAAGATTGTGGACGGCCAGCAGGTGGAGCTACCCGATCCGTGGCTGCAGGACGGCAACGTGTGGGAAATCCCCGTGACCGAGGATATCTGCCAGGTGCAGTTCGGCGGCGATGTGAAGGAATACGAAACCGGCGGACGGCGCTACTTTGCGCTGGAAAACGCCTATACCATCGACGCGGTTCCCTACGATATGCCTGTGGTGGGGTATTGCTCCGGCACGGTGAACACGCTGCGCACCTGGTCGGCCCGCAGCCGGGAAACGTTTGATCTGCATACCTTCGGCCGCGGCGAGTATGATAAGGCCATGGATGAAATGCGCATGGCCGAGGTTATCAACAAGGTGCTCTATCCCGAGGACAGCCATTGGGAGGGGAAAATGCTGCGCATGAAGCAGCAGTATTTCTTTATCTCCGCCACGCTGCAAACGGCGCTGAAAAACTTTAAACTCCAGTACGGCAAGGATTTCCACCGCCTGCCCGACAAGGTGGTTTTCCACATTAACGATACCCATCCCGGCCTTGCCATCCCCGAGCTGATGCGGCTGCTGATCGATCAGGAGGGGCTGGGCTGGGAAGCGGCGCAGGCGATTGTGAACCGCTGCTTTGCCTACACCAACCACACCGTTTTGCAGGAGGCGCTGGAGCGCTGGCCGGAAAACATGATGAAGCAGACCCTTCCGCGCATCTACATGCTGCTGGAGGAGATGAACCGCCGCCTGTGCGCGGACCTGTTCAAGGCCTATCCCGACCAGTGGGACCGGATCGGGCATATGGCAATCCTCGCATACGGGCAGGTGCAGATGGCCAACCTCTGCGTATCGCAGAGCTACAGCGTAAACGGCGTCAGCCAGCTGCACGGGAAGATTTTAACCGACAGCCTGTTCCACGATTACTGGCTGCTGAACCGGGACAAGTTTACCGCCATCACCAACGGCATCACGCACCGCCGCTGGCTGCTGTCGGCCAACCCGGGCCTGACCGCCCTGATTGAAAGCGCCATCGGGCCGGGCTTCCGCGGCGACGCGCAGGAGCTTGTAAAGCTGCTGCCGTATACCGAGGACGGCGCTTTCCGCGCCGAGTACCAGCGCGTGAAGCAGGAGAACAAGGCGCGGCTCGCTGAGCTGATCAAGCGGCGGCAGGGCGATACCGTGAGCCCGGACTTCATTTTTGACGTACAGGCCAAGCGCCTGCACGAGTACAAGCGGCAGCTGCTCAACGCCCTGCACATCCAGGTGCTTTTTAACCGCATTGTGGACGACCCGAACTTCACCATGCCGCCGCGCGCGTTTCTGTTTGGGGCCAAGGCCGCGCCGGGGTATTACCGCGCCAAGCTGATCATCCGCTACATCAACGCGCTGGCGCAGTTGATCAACAACCATCCGCGCGCCAGCCAGATGCTCAAGGTGGTGTACATTGAAAACTACGATGTTTCCACCGCCGAGGTGCTGATGCCCGCTGCCGAGATCAGCGAGCAGCTGTCCACCGCGGGCAAGGAGGCCAGCGGTACCGGCAACATGAAGTTTATGATGAACGGCGCGGTTACGCTGGGCACCATGGACGGCGCCAACGTGGAGATTTACGATCTGGTGGGCGAGGACAACATCTACATCTTCGGCATGCGTGCCGATACCGTGGAAAACATGTACCGCGACGGCACCTACCGCCCGATGACGATTTTTGAAACCAACGCCGAGATTAAAAAGGCGATGCGCCAGCTGACCGACGGCACGCTGTTTCCCCGCGAGCCGATAGCGCTGCACGAGCTGTACAGCTCCCTTCTGCTGGGCGAGCACGGCGGGATGGCCGACAGCTATTTTGTGCTCAAGGATTTCGGCAGCTATTCCATGGCCAACCGCCGCATGATGGACGATTACCAGAACCGCGACAAGTGGCTGAAGATGGCGATTACCAACACCGCCAAGTCCGGGTATTTTTCATCGGACCGGACGATCCGGGAATACAACGAGAGAATTTGGCATATCGAGGGATAGCAAAGGAGGGAGGCGCGGCCTTCCTCTACGCAAAAGGGACTGCACGGTAAAACGGCGGCAGTCCCTTTTGCATTGCCGATCCCGCTGGCGGCTCCGGGGCAGGGGTGGTATACTGGCGGTATGGCAGCGAAAGCGCCGGCGGCCCAAAGCGGTTTGCCGGTGTGCGGGTAAAGCATGACAGGCGGAAAGCGGCCATACAGGAGGGAACTCGGATGCAACGCTATCACCGGGACTATGAATTGAAAAACGGGCAAAAGCTGACCGTGCGCGTGCCGGAAGAAGAGGACGCCGACGCGCTGCTGCGGCTGATGCAGATTTTGGATGGGGAGACAAAATTCCTGGCGAGGGAGCCGGGCGAGTTCCAGTTTACGCTGGAGCGGGAGCAGGCGTTTATCCGGTCTAAGCAGGGCAGCGAAACGGGGCAGTTTCTGATCGCCGAGGTGGAGGGCGCCATCGTGGGCTCCTGTAATGTGGAAAGGGTTTCACGACAGAAGCGGTATCTGCACCGCGCCGCCATGGCGGTTGCGCTGGAAAAAGCGTATTGGGGCATGGGGATCGGCAGTGTGCTGATGCGGGAGTGCATCCGCTGGTGCCGGGATGCGGGGCTGGAGCAGCTGGAGCTGGAGGTTGTTACGGCAAACGAACGCGCGATTGCGCTGTATCAGAGGTTCGGGTTTGAAATTACCGGTACGAAAAAGCACGCCTTGAAATACGGCGACGGTACCTATGGCGACGAATATATCCTGTGCTTGTTTCTGCGGGACGGCGAAAAGCCATAAGGCAGGACAAGCGCGTATAGCCTGAGGGAGCCCTTCCGAAAACCGGAAGGGCTCCCTCAGACTTTTTAAAAAGAAGGGTTCAGGGCTGATAGTCCTGGTCAGGGTGCAGGGGTGAAACCCTTGCCGGGGATTGGGCTTGACAAGCTATTCCATGGCCAACCGCCGCATGATGGACGATTACCAGAACCGCGACAAGTGGCTGAAGATGGCGATCACCAACACCGCCAAGTCCGGGTATTTTTCATCAGACCGGACGATCCGGGAATACAACGAGAGAATTTGGCATATTGGGTAACAAACCGAGGACAAAGCCCTTCCATGAGAGGGTTCAAAAGATATTGTTCTCCCTGGTACTCCTTTGAAAACAGGATTCGAGCCGCAAGGGCCTGTTTGCAATTCATTTTTTGAAAAGATATAGAAGTATGGAACCAAAGGACAGCGTTACAGTCCTCTTTGGGCATCAATACATTGCTTTCTACGGTTCTTGCAAGCGGTCATCAAACGGGCTGCTTTTATTTCCGATTCATCGCTAGTTTGAGTGGTGTGAGCACCGATAGCGAGGCCGGAATCAATGTATGCGCGGCATGGTTTCCACATCGTCATAATAATAGTTGTATTTCGCCGCCAATATGGCGTTGGTGGTCTCCGCCCAGCTATATTCCGGCATATATGTACCGACGAACGGTTGTATGCTCACATCGTTGGACAGTAAGGTATAGTAGTCGCAGTCTATTCCTTTTCGCATAACCAGTCTGCGTTTCCCGTTTACAGATTCCACGATGTTATCGATACCGTATTTTTCCAATTGCCGTTTCAGGAGCAGAGCAACTTTCCGAAGTCTGGACAAAACCTTTTTATTACTGGGTTCGTCTTCCCAAAGATAGGAGATGGCCTGGCTCGGCGTTACAAAGCCTTCGCGCCGGTCTACCAGAATGGCCAACAGTTCTTTTGCCTTGTCGTTCGTAAAAGCGATGGCTCGGTTATCCACAAAAATATCAAAGGACCCGAAGGTTCGGATAAAAACATTAGGCGTCGTTTTTGCAGCGGCAAGCGGGGCGGTTTTATCGATATTGCTATGGAAAGCCCTTTTCATATACTCTTCATTTTCCTGAGAGTATTGGAAGATATGCTGATTGCCGGGGATACTGGCCCAAAACAGCGAGAAGTATGCGCGTTCCAGCAGAAGGGAACTGATGCCGGGATCGTTGTCGTTCATCACGCAGTATCCGATATTAACCGAAACGGAATACTCCGCAGAGGAAATGGAGGATAGAACAATGTCCAGCATCCGGATGCGTTCCTGAATGGTTTCCGCGTGGTTGAGATCGTGAAAGAGAATTGCGTATACGTTTTGCGTATATTTGCTGTAGATTTCGTCTTTGTGCATGAGGGCGTTTATTATCTTCATGGCCTGATTATCCGATTCCTCCATATTTTCTAGTGTATTCGGATCAGCGTTTATTTTCACCAGGGCTAGCGCTGAATAATTACCGGCGTCTTTTGCTTCCTGCGCCAATGAAAAATACTCCATGAAGCGGATGATAAACGTGTCGAAATTCTGCATATACATCGAGTCGTTGTCATAATGCGCTGAAAAACCAATATGCCCCTTGTGCTTGATCTCCTCGATATCGTAAACGGATAAGACGCAGATTGCCTTGCCGGTTCGTATATCTAAGAATAGCTCTTGGACGATGTGGTACCATCGATATTCGGATTGGCTTTTACGGCTTTTATCGAAACAGGACAACATACGTACGTCACAGCAATAAAAATCATACGTTTTCGCGTTTGCCTTCAGCAGCGAATACCGTTCCCGCAAACAATCAATATAGGGGTTGTCCTGCGCGCGGAGGAATATATCCCGTATCGCCGTCAGGGAGGATTGATAATCAACCAACGTGAGGAAAGAGATATCCAAATCGTTTTCCGTGGGGATTCGCTGGTTGGTATCCATATCAAAGATAAGGTGAAGCAGCTTTTTGTCATTGGTAAACAACTGCGGAATGAATTTATTCTGCTGAAGGTTGTCCCCTAGTTCAATCGATGGGGATTGTGTGATAATTCCCTGTATTTTGTAAACCTGTCCGTTTTGGTCAACGGAGCTGGAATACCAGAACTCCATTGGCCGATATTCTTTTTGCAGTACGCATAAGCGAAGCGGAATGTTACCAAAGCTTAGTTTCTCTGAAGCCAAGGTAATCTTGTTTCTGAAGTGTTTGTGATCTTCCGGATGTAAAAATCTCAAAAGGAAGCTTACCAACTCTTGCGTATCGATATCCCAACAGGACTCTAAACAGAACTGGGAGGTTTTAAGCCGCATCAATTGATGGAGCTTGTCATACTCAACGCCTACTTCATCCAGCTCGTTAAAGATCAAATTGTTAATATCGAAGGTTTCGATAATATGAATGTAACTCTTGATCTCCGCGGTTACTATCAAGACCATAAAAAACAGCAGACTGGTCTCTTCGTCTATTTTTTTGATGGAGTATACGATGGCAAGGGGAATCTGCGATTGGTAAACAGTTAAACCAGTCGCGTTGAAAAGACCTTTCCTTGTTTGGATAGGGTTTCCTTGACACAGCTGATTGTGTAAATCAATCGTCTGTGTATATTTCCCTCCCAATATATTGTTGATATT
This sequence comes from Candidatus Limiplasma sp., assembly GCA_963664595.2. Taxonomy (GTDB): domain Bacteria; phylum Bacillota; class Clostridia; order Christensenellales; family Aristaeellaceae; genus CAXXOK01. Next base: position 33,448 of record CAXXOK010000001.1, read on the forward strand.
GATACTGTGGATAAAATCCTCTTTTGACATATTGAACAAGGTCCAAAGGGAAGGATTAAGGAAGGCAGGCCAAACCTCAGCAGCTGAAATCCTGTAGACGCCAACGCCGGCGCTTTTGATTGTGTTCTTATACATCTTCAAGCTTTCTGCCATAAGATAAACGTCAGGCATTGTCTAAATAATGATCAAACAACCGGATGAAACGTATGCGCGGTAAGAGGCTGATTTCTGCGACGGGGAGGAGGCGGCTGCCATATTGCCATAGCTTGCGGTTTTGTAATGTTCCATTGTCTGGATCAATGCATAAAACATCCCCCCATAACATGGTTGCGCAATAGAAGGTAAAATGCTTCGCGGTCGGTTGTTCATGGTTGTACTCATTCAGGCAATATCAGATCGGGTAAAAGTTATTCGGTATATGAATAAATGGTTGGTTCCGGATGGAATATCATAACGTTACCTTTATTTTACATCGGATATGATTCGGAATGCGTTTCATTATCGTTGCCTAAGCGTTCCGTTTGCTGTTCCATTGTTCGAAATGTAACATTCGTCGTCAAACATGCGGAGCCAAACGAACGAATAGGTTATGAGCCAGCAGCCGTTTTGCACTTTTTTTTCGAGAATGTAATACATGTAAATTGTACCATAAAAACTGCGGTTTTCCTACCGTAATATCATTTGATGACAGCGAAAAACATTCTGCTTGAGGCAATCCTACACGCTTTCTACTAAATTATGAATGATTATGTAACGCATCGGCCCCATATGGAACTTGCGGAGAACGAATACGGAATTGGACAGGGATAGTATTATAGATAGTTATTATAGATAACAGAGGGTGAAAACAACGGTTACGATATCCGGGATTGAAATTCCGGGACATCAAAATAGAATGATCGCGTTCTATGAGACATCTTGAGAGCGGTGCCGTTAATGAAAGCAAGGATGCTTCAGATAACGATTATGGTGATTCGTCTGGCGGGGTACCCGCTTGCAAGCTTGCCTCCTTCATTGCCGGACCATTGTACTGGAGAGGGGTTCAAGAGAATGACGGCAAATGATTTCTGTCGGTTGAAGGTTTTAATCATGGGCGCGAATAGGGCAGATTCTCTTGAGCTGTGTAAAATACTGGCGGAGGGCGGCTTTCGCAGCATAAAAACAGCGGAGGATTGCAAACAAACACAGAAAGTAATCCTTGAATTTAAGCCGGATCTGATACTCCTGGATCTGTGCGTGCCCTATCAGAACCGATGCGAGGTAATGCATCATGTTCGGCAGAACGAGGATGGTACGTCCATCCCGGTGATCACGCTTACCATGAGTTCGAACTATCAGGAAATCGCCCAGACCTATGAAGAGGGCGCATTGGACTACATTCAGAAACCGTTTCTTCCTGTGGACGTGCTCAAGCGGGTTGACAGAGTGTTAAATGACTATATTCGGGCCAGATACCTGCAAGACAACCATCATATGCTGGAGAAACTGATGGTTCGAAGAAAACAGGAACTGGAAGAGGAGGTAGAGGATGAGTTTTCCAGACTGTATAAAATCGTGGCGGGCCGCAATGTGGAAACCGGCTTGCATATCCACAGAATTGGGCAGTATGTGAACAGACTATCCCTTCTTAAAGGGTTATCCCAGGAATACGCCAAGTCATTAAAATACGCAAGCATGCTTCATGATATTGGTAAAATAGCCATTCCCGATTCCGTCCTGCTGAAGCCGGGCAGGTTAACGGACAATGAGGTCGCCCTGATGCATCGCCATACCATAATCGGCGCGCAGATGCTTTCCGGCAGTAATAAGGAAGTAATCCGCCTGGCGGAGTCCATTGCGCTGACCCACCATGAGCGATGGGACGGCAATGGGTATCCCCATCAGCTCCGCGAGCGTGAAATACCCATCGGCGGAAGGATTACCGCTATCTGCGACGTATACGATGCGTTGCTATCCAGGCGACCCTATAAAAAGGCATGGGATCAAAATGATGTTCGCGCGGAAATTATGAAGCTCCGCGGCAAGGCGTTTGACCCGGAGCTCGTCGATCTGTTTCTGGATAACGAAAAGCTGTTTATTCACATCAGCAAACAATGACCTGTTATAAGGAATAAACTTAACTGCAGCGAAGGCTGTCAGTGTTTTTTGCCATGCGCCCGAAAAACGATAAGCATATATGGTTTGCGGGGAAGATCCAGCGAAATCAAGCTGCTGTTATCCGATTTTATCGATAGGAATGAGACGCTGCAGCAGATGCTGAAGATAATTTACATTTTTTTCAACAAGAAACGTATAAGAAACTCTGCGGGAACGATCGCGGAATTCTGCTTCTTTATACTGACAATAGTTATTCTTCGACGCTCGGGACATGTGTGACGTAGCCTTCTGATCGCGTCTGCATACTGTCTCAGGGGTAAGGGCTTCTGCCGGAAGACAACGGTTGTTCGTACTTTAACTACATATCATAACCAGAAAGAGGGGCCGTTCTTCATGAAAAACCGATATGCTGCAATCTTCACCGCGATGATTCTGTGCTTCCTTATCCTCGCTCCAGTGGGCTCGTTAGCCGATACTATAACCATACTCAACGACGACTTTGAAAGCACGCCATCCGATTTTGTTAAGAGAACAACGAATTTTGATCCGCTCTATCACACATCTGAAATCATACAGACGAGCGCAATCAACCATGTATGGCAGCTTTCTATGGGGAATGGGGTAACGACAGGATACCGGGCTGTAGAGTGTAACACAAAAGACTATAACAGCTATATATTCCCGTCCAACGCGCAAGAGGTAACGTATGAAGCTGATGTATGGATTGTTAACAATAACATGATGCCGGAAAAGGTTTTTATCGGTATGAATTTTGGGTACAGGAACCGGATCATGCGCATTAGGTTTTCGTGCGACACGAAAGAAATTCTGTATCAATGGACAACGGGCAACATCGAGGTTCCGCTTCAGCAGGCGTTTGCCTATGGCAGATGGTATCATGTAAAGGTTGTTTACCACACGGCGAGTGAAAGATGCGACGTATATATTAATGGCATTGTTCAATCGCTCGGGTTTTCGACCGTTACATGGACCGATGCCAACGTCAGCGTTAACGGGTATAATCCGCTGATGAAATTTAATCTTGTCACAACAACAACCACGCTACCGCTTGTTTTGAACAATCCGATCAAAGCAAATTTCGATAACGCCAAAGTGTCCTATACTGTGCCTGCCGCTCCGGTAACGGGGGATAACAGCCGTTTGGGATTATGGATTTCGGTTCTGATGCTGTCTGTTGCGGGAGCGGCACTCGTAACCTGGATCCTCAAAAAGCGGCACGCCTGAGGTATTGACGATTCTCAACCGCCGTTGCGTATACGGCTTTCCCGAAAACGCGGAGGACAGATAACGCTGCCGTTCGAGGAACGTTACCTAACGTAATATCCATTCCAAACAGTAACGCTATGGTCTTTCATCGTCTTTTGCCCGCATGCTGCGTCGAAAAAACTTGATGCAGCGCTGCTGCATCTGCGTTTCCTCTCCTTGCCTGCGAACAAAATACTCGAAATCCCTATAGCGTTTTCTATTTGGAATTGGTATAAATCACAGCTGTCGGAGTACTGTTTATCAAAATCGCGTACCTGTGAATGCCCAGTATATATAACCATTCATTCAGCTTGCCGTTTTTAACGAACAGGGTGAGCTGTTTCTGACGTAACGGGTCCTTCCGTTTCGCGATATCATCGTATTTTCATCGTTGAAATAAAGGCTGGGCTTCAATCCGAAAACGCGGATGGTTTCAAACAAAACAAGGCGGTGCATGGAATGTATAACGAACAGTGGCCAGCCAAGCAAAAATCCCCGTCTTTGTCGCCTTCCTACAATATCGGTTATCATCCACAAGCCGATCGGCAGAAGAACCCGCGTTTCGATCAAACGTATCTTACGAATAATCCGCAGAGGCCTGGCGCTCATCCGGAGAATGAAGGCGGCGTTCAGCCGGCGCAAAGCCGTTTGGCACGGCGCAGGAAGCTATACGTTTTACTCGTGCTTGTTCTTCTTGCCGGATTCATTTATGCGGGTTTTCATATTGTGATTTATGGCATTCAAACCGTCAGGGAACAGCACAATGAACAGTGGGTTCAAGACCTGATTATCAAAAACGAGGTGGAAGCGGCACAGGAAAACCAGAAGTTAACAGCGGATCCGGGCCTGGCAGCGACCGCATCCGCAGCGCCAACCGCGACCCCGGCAGTTGCGCTACCGCTCGCCGCGGGGTATAACGATACGAAGGCCGAAACAGAGAAGCCGGGGATGCTGATCCAGTTTACGAACGCAATAACGGAAAACCCCGATACGATCGGGCAATTGCGCGTAGGGGAGTCCATCAACACCTATGTGGTGCAGCGCGACAATGCCTATTATCTGCGGCATTCCTTCAATGGGGAATACAGCCTTTCCGGAGCAATTTTTCTGGACGTTGCCTGTTCTATCTACCCCCAGAGCCGGAATTTGATTCTCCATGGGCACAACATGAAAAACGGCACGTCGTTTGGGAAACTGCTCCGGTATAAAGACAGGGACTACTTAGACCAATACCCGGTGATCCGGTTTACGTCGCTTTACGAATCGGCCGAATATCTTCCCTTTGCGGTTGTTTACTATTCCATCGATCAGAAATCGGACGATTATCTGAGCCTTTATCAGGTGAATTATCTTTCGGATGACGAATTTCTGAAATTTGTGAGCATCGTGAAATCACTTTCGATTTACCGGCTTTACACCAATGTTTCAAAAACCGCCAAAATTTTAACGCTTACCACCTGCACAACCGAGGATCCCAATATGCGGTTTGCGGTATTCGCCGTAAAGAATACGCCGTAGCAGCGTTTGTCCCATGATCCGGGAAATCTTGCATAAGCATTGGAACGTCAAGGGGTATCGCTTACGATCGTTAGCAATACCCGTTGACGCTGTGGTTTATAAGTTTATGATGCTTAGAACGCATGTGCGATAGCGCGGCAGCGTTCGGGCGGCTTCCTTGGCGTTTGCCTGGCGCTTTCTGCTTTAAATAGCCGGTATACCACTGTGAAACGAGAATAGCCCAGCGGGAAGGGCCGTTGCTGGGCTGATAATGCTTCTGTGAAAGAAGTGCCGGATAGTATTTTTAATAAGCGTTTTTCTCTTCTTCGGGTTCCTTCCCCGTATCCAGCGCGGCCAGCACGCCCGGCAGTATAAACACGATCAGCGCCATGGCAATCGCGCCGCCCTTGGCGATGGTCACCAGAATTTCGGAAATGGAAGGGTCGGTCGCCAGAAACACCAGCCCCACGCCGATTGTCACGGTTACGAGCACCAGCCCGGAGGTGAGGATGGTGTGGATGGCGCTGTGCAGGGCGTACACGATGGACGCCTGTTTGCCCCGGGTGCGGCGCGCCTCGCGGTAGTAATCGGCATAGAGGATGCCGTAATCCACCATCGCGCCCAGCAGCAGGCATTGCACAATCAACAGCGGCAGATAATACATGCTGATGCCCTGCAGGTAGGTGGTGCCCATGGTAATCCACACCGCGCACTGGATGATCAGCGTCAGGATCAGCGGGACCTCGATTTTGCGGAACACCAGCGCCACAATCAGGAAAATGGCGATGACGGTGAGGAGGGTGATGCGGTTCATCTCGCCGGGGAAGCTTTGCTGCATCTCATAGTTGATGGCGGAGTTGCCCACCAGCAGGCCGGACACCCCGGCGCCGTCCAGCGCCTGGTTTACGGTGTCGATCAGGGAATAGATTTCATCGCCCTCCTGGGGTAGGGTGGTGTTGAGGATGGCGCGGGAATAGGTAGCGCCCACAAACTGGTCACCTGCCGCGGCAAGCTGCGCCATGGCGTCCGCGGAGAAATAGTTGGCATACATCGGGTTGGACGCCAGCGCGGTTTGCAGGTAGCTGAGCAGATCAGCCAGCGGGATGCTGTCCGCGCCATAGGAGGCAAACAGCTGCTGGGCAACCATGGCGTTCACGCCTGTAAGCTGGGCAAAGGAATCGGCGGTATACTCGGCTTGCAGGGTGGTGGCGTAGGAATCGACGCTGTCGATGCGCGGGTCCTGCGCAAGCGCCTCAAGCACGGGGGCGATGGCGGCTTCCTCGTCGTTTTCGTACAGCACCACAAGGGGGTTGGAGACGCTGAAGTGGTTGTTGACGTCATAATAATCCGACAGTGAGTAGGTGATATCCACATTGTTGCGCAGGAGAAAGCTTCCGGCCAGCAGCAGCACGAACACGATCAGAATCACGAACCGGCCCTTATGCTCAAACGCGCCTATCTTGGTCATTTTGGGAAGGAAGGCTTTCTTTTTGGTTTTTTCCATTGCGTTGTCAAACAGCAGTACCAGCGCGGGCATCACCGTGAAAATGCACAGCAGGCTGAAGAACACGCCCTTGGCCAGCACCAGCCCCAGATCGCGGCCGATGGTAAAGCTCATCAGCGTGAGGGCGAGCATGCCCACGATGGTGGTCAGCGAGCTGCCGGAGATGGCGGGCAAGCCTTTTTGCAGCGCGCGGGCCATGGCCTCCCGCTTATCGCCGCCCTGTTGCTTTTCCAGCCGGTAGCGGGTGAGCAGCATGATGGAATAATCGATGGAGAGCACCACCTGCAAGATGGCGGAGATGGAAAAGGTGATCTGCGAAACGTTGGTGAAAATGATGTTGCTGCCCATGTTGAGCAGAATGGCAATGCCAATGGTGATCAAAAACAGCAGCGGCTCCACCCAGGAGGCACACATCAAAAACAGCACCAGCAACAACAGTACGCTCGCCACCAGCAGCAGCGAGGGGATGCGGTTGATGGCGGTATTGCCCGGCGCATCGCCGCTGATATCGAGGGTATCGTCCGGGAAAAGGGCGGAAACGCGGTCTACCGTGGCCTGGGCCGCGTCGCTGCCGGCCCGGCTGCTTACGGTGATCTCGTACAGGGTGTAGTCGCCGTTGTTATAGCGGTCGGTTTCGTCCCAGACGGCGCGCTGCACGCCCTCTACGGACTGGATTTCCGTAAGGACATCCGCCTTGCGGCTGTCGGCCAGGTTTTGGAACATCAGGGTAAAGGTGCTGGCCGCGGGAAACTGATCGTCTAAAATTTCCACGCCTTGCTTGGCGGCGGAGGAAGACGGCAGGTATTGCGTCATATCCGTGTTGATGGGTACATTCATCATCAGCACGCCGCCTGCGACGGCGAGCAGAATAAAAAAGAGTAAGATAAACCGGTTGTTTTTTACAATCCATTGTGCCAGGGATTTCATAGGAACTCCTTCTCCGAACAGGGTCGGTCTTACAGTTGACAAAGTGAACTAGATTTATCATAATAACCACGTGTGGACAAAACAACCAACTGTTGCGCGTGTATCGGCTGTGAAACCGACAAAAGCGGAAAATGTGTTTATTCACTGTCCGAAAACGGGATTATTGTTGCAAATATGAAGCGGCGCAAAGCCGGATGTGTGTCCCGAAGCGGACAGGGAAAGCGGGGGAGTAAACGTGGCGGATAACCAGCGCGTGCGTCTGTCCAAGCAGCTGCTCAGGCAAAGCCTGATCGAGCTGCTGGATGAAAAATCCATTCACAAGGTTTCCGTGCGCGAAATTTGCGACCGCGCGCAGGTGAACCGTTCCACATTCTATAAATACTACGGCAGCCAGTATGATCTGCTCAAGGAGATGGAGAGTGAAATCCTCCAGCACATCGACGAACAGCTGAGCAAGGATCCGGTGGCTGGGGTAGGGGATCTGTCGCAGATTACGAAAATCGTCGTTTTTGTCGGCGAGAACGCGCCGCTGTGCCGCGCGCTGATCAACCATAATGTGGATCCCAAGTTTCCCGATGCGCTGATCAGTATGTCCTACCTGCGGGACTGGATAGACGCGCACTTTGCGTCGCAGTATTCCAAGGCCGAGATGGAGTATATTTACGGCCTGGTGGTGAACGGCGGCTTTACCGTGATCAAACTGTGGATCAATAAGGATGACCGGGAACCCCCGGAGTTTATTGCGGCGCTGCTGAGCCGCACCATTGCCAGGCTGTTTTTGAAAACCGTCTTTATGGAGGGCCAGATGCCCGCGGCGGAATCATAAACCGGCGCAAACAGCGGGCCCGGCCCGGACGGCCACCGGTGCGAAAACAGGCGGCGCGCGGCGCCGCAAGACCATGAACCGCCTGTGCGGGCGCGTGCCCCAATACATAAAGAAGCAATCCGGGGCGCGACACACGAGCGGCCCTGACGATGCGGAGGAACGATGATGAGCCGGGAACGAAACCAAAACCTGCTGTTCTGGACGGCGCTTGCGCTGTACTTTTTGTTTTTCCTGCTGTTGAATGCCCTCACGCCGCTGGTGTCGGACGATTACCGGTACGCGTTTTCCTTTGCTACGGACGAGCGGATCACAGGTTTCTGGCAGATCTTCCCGTCCCTATACCGCCATTATTTCGTGATGCATGGGCGAACCGCCGTGCATTTTTTCACACAGCTGATGATGCTGTTGGGTAAGCCTGTGTTTACCGTGTGCAACGCCGCCGTGGCAACTGCGCTGCTGCTGGGGCTGCACCGGCTGGCCGTGGGGCGCGGGCGCAAAAACCCGGCGGTGCTGCTGGGGCTGGCGGGGATGCTGTTTCTGTTTACGCCCGCGTTTGGGCAAACCATGCTCTGGCTGGACGGCGCGTGCAACTACCTGTGGGGCGTCGCCATCATCGTGTGGGTGCTCGTGCCGTACCGGGACGCGCTGCTGGAGCCGGAGGTTCCGTTTGCGCCATCCGAAGGGAAAAAGAACGTACGTTCGATATTGCTGATAAGCCTGTTCTGGCTTGGCAGCCTGTTTGCGGGCGCGGCCAGCGAAAACAATTCCCCGGCCGCTATCCTGGTGATGCTGCTTGCGGCCGCCATCGTGTGGAGGCGCACGGGCAGGCTGCGGGTGTGGATGGGGATCTCCTGCGGGCTGGCGGCCGCCGGGTTTTTAGTGCTGTATCTGTCGCCCGCCAACGCCATCCGCTCGTCGATCTATGCCACGGAGGGCGTATCTCGGATGGGGCAGTATTTATTGAATTTCCAGACCGCCGCGCAGACGCTGCTGACAAATGGCCTGCCGCTGCTGTGCGTGTTTGCGGCGCTGTTTGCCCTTGCCGCCTCGCAGCAGGCGGACCGCAGCCGCCTGCTGCTGGCCGCGCTGCTGGCGCTGGCGGCGCTGGCGGCGAACTTTGCCATGGTCCTGTCCAACGGCTATCCGCTGCGGGCCATGATGGGCGTGCAGGTGTTTTTGATGGCGGGGATCGGCGTGCTGCTGGCGGCGGTGCTGCAGGGCGCGCACCGGGGGCTGATGCTGGCCGCGGTGGCCTGCGCGGTGGTGGCGGCATCCGTTACAGCGCTTGCCATCCTGCCGGGCAACTATAACCGCTATGCCGAGGCCCGGGCGCGCGAAGCGTATGTAACGGAGCAGCGCGATCTCGGTAATCTGGAGGTAACCACCTATACGCTCAAGGGCTACAGCCGCTATGACGTGTTTGATGATATGTCCGATATTTCCTTTGATGTAACGTACTGGCCCAATGTGTACTACGCCAAATACTATGGGCTTGATTCGGTCGTGACCGATACCATCCGGTAGGGCGCGCCCGGCGGGCAAAACAGCATAGGCTGCGGCAGGCTGGGAACACGGCGTACCCGGCGGGCATCCGCGCCGCGCACCGGTTGGCGCGTGCCTGCACGGGCGGAGAGGATGAGCGATGAAAACCGGATACCACGCGGTGTATGAAAGCGGTTATGCGGAAGCGATCCGCGCGGCGCGGGAGAACGGCTTTGCGTTTGTGCAGGCCGATCTGGGCGTGCCGACGTTTTTTCTGGATGGGCTGGGCGCGCAGGAGCTGCGGGATATTAAAGCCTGCGCATCCGACCACGGCGTGGAGCTTACCTTCCACGCCCCGGGCGACAATGTGAGCCTGTACTGCGATTATCCCCGTATCCGCCGGGGAAATCAGGAGCAGATGAAGCGGATTATTGAAAAAGCGAACCGGCTGGGGGCGCGGCATATCACCTTTCACACGGGGCAGCATCCGGGCTTTAAAATGGCCGGGAGCAGGACCGATGATTTTGCGCGGCGGTTTGCCGCGCATTATGCCGGGGTGCTGCGGGAGAATATTCTGGCACTGCTGCCGTATACGCAGGATACGCTGCTGTGCTTTGAAAACAGCGGATGGACGCCGCAGACCATGGCGGTACTGCGCACGCTGCTGGCGGAGGGGCAGCCGCTGTGGCTGACGCTGGACATAGCCAAGGCGTATACGCCGTCGCTTGCGCTGGATGAAGAAGTGGTTGAATTTATGATGGAATACCAAAGCGCGGTACGGGAAATCCATATCCATGACCGGAGCGCGGTATATGGCGGGCACCAGATTGTCGGCGATGGGGGCGTGGATTTTGCAAAGTTTGAGGCGTTTCTGTTTCAGGAATCGGTGTATATGAATTTCGAGGTGCGGCCCGTGGAGGCCGCCGCGGAAGCCAAACGGCGGCTGATGCGGCTGTTTTGCAGGCCAATACCATAAACGGGCAGGCGCACACTTCCCGCGCCCGCACCAGAAAAAAAGAAGGGTCCAGGGCCGATGACCCTGGTCAGGGTGCAGGGGTGAAACCCCTGCCGGGGACTGGGGTGGAACCCCAAAGCCTTGATTCACAATACAATAGCCAAAGCAAGCGAACAGCGCCGAAGGCGCTATAAAGCGAGCGGCGATCAAGACCCCAAGCGTTTGACCGATGAAAGGGGACACTCCTGTACCGGAGCGTCCCCTCAGCCTGTCAAGAACCTCTTCGGGCCGTTATCGCCGCTCGCTTTATAGCGCCTTGGGCGCTGTTCGCTCGCTTACCCCTTTGCTGTAACGCAAGCCTTTGGGGTTCCACCCCAATCCCCGGCAGGGGTTTCACCCCTGCACCCTGACCAGGGCCATCGGCCCTGGACCCTTCTTTTTGTTTGCGATACTCAGGCCGGATCCCGCGGGAAAGCCTGAAAGTTGCCCACCGTGCGGGCCACCTGTTTGGAAAGCAGCCCGGTTTCGCTGTTGCAGGAGAACAGGCGCATGCCCGCCTGACGGCAATCCCGGATGAGCGTCTCATCGGAGGTGATGATCCCGGCGGGCTTGCCGTGCGCGGCGGCGGCGCTGGTTACGGCGCGGTACGCCGCCTGCATCGCCTCGCTGTTCAGCATGCCGGGCGCGCCCATGTCCGCCGCCAGATCGTTGGGGCCGACGAACAGGCCGTCCAGCCCGTCCACGGCGGCGATGGCATCCGCCCGGGCAAGCCCCTGCCGGGTTTCGATCTGCGCAAAAACCATCGTGCGGCGGTCGGCCTCACGCAGGTAATCCGCCAATACGATCTTGGCATACTGGCTGTGGGGCCGGAAGGTGGAAATGCCGCGCTGGCCCTGCGGCGGATATTTGGCTAAAGCGGCGGCGGCCTGCGCGGTCTGCGCGTCGCCGACCATCGGGATCAGGATGCCATCCACACCGGCGTCCAGCGGCTTTTGGATGCGGTCGCGGCTCACGTGCGGAATCCGCACAAGGATCGGCAGGCCGATGCCGTTGGCCACGGCGGCCAGCGCGGCCACCTGGGAATCGTCAAAATAGCCGTGCTCGCAGTCCACGATCACAAAATCAAGGCCCGCCGCCTTGTAGACCCGCAGCAGGTTGGGCGCGGCGATTTCCGATAAAAATGCGCCCAGTACAGGGCCCTGTTCGTAAAATTTGCTCATGCGCGGCTTCCCTCCTGATTTTGGATCATTCTGCAGACCTCGAACAGCCCTTCCAGCACCTCATCGGGCGCGGAGGAGAGCACGTACGGCAGGCCCATTTCGCGGGCGATGGCCTGCTGGAGCAGCACGTTGTTGCGCACCGCGCCCCCGCAGAACACAATCCGCTGGATCGGCGCGGTGTTTTTCTCGATCAGGCGGGCATAATGGGCGTAGTTGCGCGCGATATCCCGCATGGTGGCGTGGATCAGGTGATTGAGGGTCAGGTTGGTGCGGCGGATATTGGCGATGTTCCCCCCGGCCAGCTTTTCCGGAAGCTCGTAAAAGCTGCAGTCTACCTGCAATCCGTCCGTTTCCGGCTGCGTTTGGCAGGCTTCCACCACCCGCTGCCACAGGTCCTCCCGCGAGATGGACTGGCCGAACACCGTGTCGCCCAGCTCGCGGAAAAAATCAATCAGCACATCCAGGTTGCGCCCGCCGGGCATCCGCGACACCACATGGCATACCTCGCCGCGCAGATAGGGGCGCAGCTCGTAATAGGCAAGATCGGCGTTGTGTGTGCTCCTGCTTTCCGACAGGGCGATCACCTGCCCCGCGGTGGCCATGTTGACGATGATATCCCCCTTGCGCGCGCCCGCGCCCAGCACCGAGCACTGCACGTCGCCCAGATCGGGTGATATGGCCACCGGCCTGCCGTTGATCCGGGCGGTGCCGACGGGGCTGAAATCCGTTGCGATTTCGGGAAAGCGCAGCCCGCCAAAGCCCAGCCGGTCGATCAGCGCCTGCCGCCAGGCGCCAAGGCGGATATCGCACAGGCCCAGCGGCGCGGCGTTGGAAACATGGCAGATGTTGCGTCCCGTAAGCTTGCTGATAAAGTAGGAGCCGAGGGTATACACCGTAACGGGCTCCCCGGCGGGCGCGCTGCGCTGCGCCATGATGGCGTACAGGTTGCACAGGCCCAGCGCGGGCTTCAGGTACACCCCTGAGGGGGCCATGTCGTCCCGGGACAGCATGTTTTTCAAATGCTCCAGATAGGAGATCTGCCAGCCGGGCATCGGGTTGAGGCAGCGGGCGTCCTGCCAGGAAACGTACACGGGCTCGCCGCTGGCGGTGTCCGCGAGCACAAAGCCGTGCATCTGTGTGGAAAACACGATGTGCTCAATCGCCGCATCGGCCGCGCAGCAGCGCTGGATGATCTGCCAGACGGCATCCCATACCGTGTCGATGCGCACCTCGTATACCCGGCCGTCCGGGTTGGGGAGGCGGCCCGGCATATCCTGCTTGTGCACCTGGGTCAGCTCGCCGGCATCGGTATCCATAACCGCGGCTTTGATAAAACTGGAGCCAATATCGATAGCTAAAGATCGCATAGTCTATCCCTTATTCGTTTATTTCCCCATGATCAGGTTCGGCAGAAACAAGGTCAGCTGGGGGAAGGCAATGATGAGGATCAGGAAGGAGAACAGCAGCACAATCCAGGGCCACAGCTCCCGCACGACTTTTTCAAACGAGAGCTTTTCGATGGAGCACACGGTCATCAGCACCACGCCGACCGGCGGCGTGATGTTGCCGATCATCGCGTTGATGATGATGATCACGCCCGCATGGATGGGGTTCAGCCCGGCCTTCAGGATCAGCGGCATCACCATGGGGACGAACATCATAATGTTCACGTTGGGGTCGGACAGGCAGCCCAGCACCAGAAAGATCAGCATGATGCAGGCGATGATGATCACGCTGGAATCCCCGGCGATGGAGGTGATCAGCATATACAGCTTGTTTTGCAGGTTTTCTTTGGTCATCACAAAGGAGAAAATGGTGGCGGCGGGGATCACCAGCAGCACGGAGCCGCAGGTTTTGAACACCGAGGTGATGCTTGCGAAAAACGCTTTCAGGTTCATGGTCCGGTACAGGACGACGCCCAGAAACAGCGCGTACAGCACCGCGACGGCGGAGGCTTCCGTGGTGGTGACGACGCCCAGGTAAATCCCCAGCAGCAGGATCACCGGCGTGAGCATCGGCAGGATGCTGTGGATGAAGCTGAACAGGATATCCCGCACCATCACCTTGAAGGGCAGCCGCGGGTTTTTGGGGTAATGCCTGCGGATGGAGATCACCGTGCAGAAAACCATCATCACAAGGCCCATCAGCAGGCCGGGCACAAGCCCCGCAATCAGCAGGCGGCCCACCGATACGTTGGCCACCATGGCATACACCACGGCCGGTATGCTCGGCGGAATGATGGGGCCCACGGTGGAGGACGCGATGGTGACGCTGGCGGAAAACTCCTTGTCAAAGCCCTCGTCCACCATGGCGCGGTAGCTCAGGTGGCCGATGCCGCCCACATCCGCCACTGCCGAGCCGGACATGCCGGCGAAGATGATGGAGGTTGCGATGTTCACGTGCCCCATGCCGCCGGGAATGTAGCCCACCAGGCTGTTGCAGAACTTGAAAATCCGGTCCGAAACGGAGGTGCGGTTCATCACCTCGGCGGTCAGGATGAACAGGGGAATGGCGATCAGCGCAAAATTGTTGAGGGATGTAAACAGCTTGGTGCCCAGAAACATGAACGGGACGCCTTCCAGAACGCAGTACAGCAGCGTGGAGGTGATCATGGAAGCCGCGATGGGCATGCCCAGCAGGAACAGTACGGTAAACGCGGCCAGAAAAATGGCTAGTTGCATGCGTTGTCTCCCTCCGGCAGTTGCGCCTTTTGCTTGCGCTGCTGGATGTAATCGTGCGTTTCGCACAGTGTGTTGATCATGATATGGAGGCACATCAAACCGAACGAAAGCGGGAGAATGAAATACACGTATTTCAGCGGAATGCGCAGCAGCCCCGAAAAGGTAACCTTGCCCAGCAGCTGAAAGAGCGGCGGAAGGATGACGGCAAAGGTGACCAGCATAATGGCGTTCATGACGGTTTTCACATAAAACTTTACCCTGTCCGGCAGAAAATTGGTAAGCGCCGTTACGCGGATATGCCCGTCGTTGCCCATAATGTAGGCGCAGGACAGGTAGGCCATCCACACAAACAGGAAGTTATTCATTTCATCCGACCAGATCACCGGATAATCAAACAGGTACCGCGCGATGGCGTTGAACAGCATCAACCCCAGCAAAAGCGTAAGGAACAGGCCGCCGAGAACAAGCTCGAAGCGCTGCAGGGCGCGGTTGGCCGCGGTGGCAAAACGATAGGCCTTATCCAACGGTTTCACTCTCCTTTTGACGGCGAAAGCTGGAAAGCAAGTGTTTCCAGCTTTCGCCCGTGACAGCGTGTTGCCGCGTGTTATCCTTCCAGCGCCTGGATTGCGTTGTAGAGATCAATCCACTCCGGATAGTGCTCCAGCACCAGCGGCACCCTTTCGCGGAAGGGGGTGGTATCCACATCGCGGATGATGGTCATCCCATTGTTCTCGCATTCCTGAAGCAGGCTTTCCTCATTTTGCATAACCAGCTCGTCGATGCGGTTGGCTTCGAAGGTGAAAACCTGCTCCATGATGGCTTTTTCTTCGTCGGTGAGGCTGTCCCATGTGCTTTGCGACATCACCGTGCCGGAGATCGCCAGCATGTGGCTGGTGAGCATGAGGTATTTCTGCACTTCGTAGAACTTCATGGTCACGATCTGGGTTACGGGGTTTTCCTCGCAGTCGGCCACGCCGGTTTGCAGCGACATGTATACGTCCCCGATCGGGATGGCGGTGATATTGACGTCAAAGATGGTTTTCAGCTCGCTGTACGGGGGGAAGTCCACGCAGCGCAGCACCAGACCTTCGAAATCGTCCAGGGTGCGGATTTCCTTGTTGGCGGTCAGATGGCGGAAGCCGAAGTTGTAGTGGTCAAACTGGTGCACGCCCACGGCTGCGCCGATCTCCGCCTTCAAGTCCTGATAAAAATCGGCTTTCTTGAAGTTTTCAAAGTGCTCGTAGCTGCGGAAAACGTACGGCCCCAGCAGCACGCCGGCCTTGGTAAGCCAGTCGGAGGCGCTGTCCAGGCAGGCGAAATCGAGCGCGCCCATCTGCACGGCGGTGATGGCATCGTTGTAGGTGGCATAGGTGCCGTTGGGGTAAATCTCCAGCTCCATCGTGCCGCCGGACAGCTGCTTGAGCAGCTCGTTGGCCTCCGTCAGCGCAATATGGACGGGATGATTGGTCTGGAATACGTGAGAAAAGGTAAAGGTGCGGGTTTCGGCGTATGCGCCGCCGGTAACCGCGAGCAGAAGCGTAAGCCCAAGAAGGATCGCAATACACTTTTTCATGATAATCTCACTTTCTGATGGGGCTTTCGCAGGGAAAGCCGTACTTAGGAATCCTCCTGCAGTTTCCGCAGCGTATCCTTGGAAATCTCCAGAGCGTCCATGATATGGGTTTTGAGCATGTCGTAGCATGCGGGGTTTCCGGTGATAATCGCCTTTACCAGCTCGTTGTGCTTGGTAAAGAACTCGTTTACATAGCGGCCCAGATACCCCTTTTCCGTGTTGAGCCGAAGCAGCGCGTACATAACCGGCATGTTGATTTCCCAGGCGTTCAGCAAGGGAATACTGTCGGCACAGGATACCAGCGCGCGGTGAAATGAAATATCCAGCGCATACCAATCCGTCTGGGAATCCGCTTTGGCGATGCTGGCTTCGATTTCGCCCAGGGCCAGTAACAAAGGGGAGAAAAAGGATGTGTCGGAGTGAAGCGCCTCGGTAACGGCGTGGCTTTCGATCATCCACCGCAGCTGATAAATATCGGTGGCGAATTTTTCGTTCACGCCGATGATTTCCCGTCTGCCGTTGGGAGCACCGCGATCAGACCCTCGTTTTTAAGCGCGGTAAACGCGCTGCGCACGGTTCCCCGGCTTACGTCATACCGGCTGGCTACCTCCTCCTCGCTGATCTTTTCTCCCGGCTTGTACTTCCGTGTGACAATATCCGTTCTCAGTTGCTGCACAAGGCGCTCCGGCGTTTCGTTTCTCGCAGCAGTGCGTTGCGAATTGGCCATATGATCCCTCCTGTAATTGATATGTTTTGCACTGCTTTCTGCCATCACTATACAGCTGCAGCGCATAATTGTCAACAATTATTTTGTTTTGTCTACAAATAATTTGAATTGTCACCAATTTTACAAGTATTCATTCTCGATCCCGGCAATCTTTTCACAGAGCATGGCGTTGACGGGGGTGGGGATATGGTGCTTTTCCCCCAGGCGGCATATGGTTTGGCCGTAAAGCTCCACCTCGGTTTTGCGGCGGGCCAGCACATCCTGCAGCATGGAGGATCTTCCGGCGTCCGAAAGGGTAAGGAGCTGTTGCTCCCACAGCTGCTGGTCCTGCGGGGTGAGCGCAATGCCCTCCTGCCGGGCGACAAGGATGACCTCCTGCTGGGCCTGGCGCATCCACCGCATGGCAAGCGCGCTGCGGCGGAAATCCCCATAGGGAAGCCGGAGCACGGCGCTGACCTGGTTCATCCCGACGTTGACCAGCAGCTTGCGCCAGAGCACCAGCGGCATATCCTCTCCGATGCGGCAGGGGATTTGGGCAGCCTCCAGCAGCGCGCGCAGGCGCAGCACGGCGGGCTGGGGCGGGGTGTTGGTGCGTTTGCCAAAGTGAATGGTGCCGGGACTGGATAAAAAGATATCGTGCCCGACGCGGTAGGAGTCCAGCCCGAAGCAGGTGCCATACATCACATGCGCCTCGCCGAAGCGTTCGATAAGCGCCTGCTCGCTGATGACGCCGTTTAAAAGAGACACAATTTGCGTTTCGCTATTTATATGGAGCGAAACGGTTTCCATCGCCGCGGGGAAATCGTGCCACTTGACGCACAGAAAGATGTAATCCGCCGTCAGCCCGGGCTGCGGGGTGTAAACCGGAAGGGCCAGCGGCCGGGCCGTTAACGGTCATCGGCCGCTCGCGGTAGCTGGCGGCGTTGCGGGTGATGGCAAAGACATCCGTATCACGCGCGTTTTCCTGGAACTGCATTGCGTAGGCGCCGCCGACGGCGCCGATCCCAATAAAAGCAACTCTTGCGGTGATCTGCATAATCGTTTCCGTCCTTTTCCGGTTGGATCAGGTTTTCTCATGTACCCACATCATACCATAAAAAAGGAATGCGGAGGATGCGCGGCGGCGGGAAACGATAATTCCGGGGCACGGATCGCGCGGATAGCGGGGCAAACCGGGGTATTCCACAACATGTTGTAGAGAAGGGGAATCGGGCGTACAAGTTCGAAAATAAATTCAAAAACTTTCAAATTTGCTGTTGACAAGTATAGGTATATTTGGTATTATAGCAAAGCTCGCTTGAGAGCACGAACCTTGAAAA
>CAXXOK010000002.1:0-460235 GCA_963664595.2 Candidatus Limiplasma sp.
AGGTGATCATGGTTGGCGCGCGCGACCTGGATGGAGAAGAACAGGCATATCTCCAAAAGCACGCCATCCCCGTCGTTTCGGTGGAAGCCGCGCGGCAGGGCGCGGAGGCCGTATTGCAGGCGGTGCGTTCGCGCCGCTGTCAAAACCTGTACATCCATATCGATCTGGATGTTCTGGACCCCAAGGAGTTTCCCCATGTACCGCTGCCGGTGCCCGGCGGCCTGCCGATGGAAACGCTGCAGGCGCTTCTCCTTGCGCTGCATACTGAGTTCCGTATCGTGGGGCTGGACCTGATGGAATATGCCCCGACCGGCGGCAGGCGGTATCCGCTGTTTGAAACCCTCTGCCAAATCGGCACGGCGCTGTAATCCCCGCCATGCAGCGCACGTACCAAAAGAAGAATCGCATTTGAAGTCAAGACCCGCGGTCCGTTTTCCCGTATGATCGCTTTGAGGGAGGTGAGATTGTGACAGGAGATGTAAAAAACGAAACCGACGCGGCCGTAGCCCGCATGCGCGCTTACATCGCCGCACATCTGCGCGATGTGATCACCGCGGCCGATGTGGCCCGGGCGGCGGGATATTCCCAGTTCCATGCCTCCCGGATTTTCAAGGAGGCAACGGGGCTCTCCCCGTTTGAGTACATCCGGCAGGAGCGGCTGACTGCCTCGGCCCACGCCCTGCGGGACGGCCGCCCCAGAGTGCTGGATGTTGCGCTGGACTTTGTGTTTGGCAGCCACGAGGGCTTCACCCGGGCGTTTACCAACGGCTTTGGGATTTCCCCCAGGCGCTACGCCGGTTGCCCGCCGCCGCAGGGATGGCTGATCCCCTATCGCTATCTCGACCGCTCCAAAACAAAAACAGGGAGGGCTGACAATGGATCAGACAGCGGTTATCTTTACACAAATTGTGGAGCGCCCGGCGCGCAAACTTATCCTGAAACGAAGCCAAAAGGCCGACGACTATTTTGCCTACTGCGGGGAGGTGGGCTGCGGCGAAAACAACGCCTCCGCCCCCTGGGACATCCTGTGCGAAATCAAGGAAGCGCTGTACGAGCCCGTCGGCGTATGGCTGCCGGACAACATGCGCCCGGCCGGCACAGGCGTTTACGCCCACGGCGTGGAGGTGCCCGCGGATTACGCCGGGGAAATCCCCGAAGGGTTTGACGTGATCAACCTTGAGCCGTGCAAGCTGATCGTGTTCCAGGGAGAACCGTATGACGACTGCGATTTCCAAACCGCCGTGGGGCTGTGCATGGACCGGATCGGCAAATTCAACCCCGAGGTGTACGGCTACCAGTACGCGCCGGAAGCTGCGCCCAAAATGCAGCTTTCCCCTCTGGGCTGGCGGGGGTATATCGAGATGCGCCCGGTGAAGGCCATGAAGTAATTCATTGTGCATACAGAAAGCCCGCACCCGCCGCAGAAAACGGCAGGTACGGGCTTTTTGCGTATGCGGCGGCGCGGTTTTGCCGCCGTTGCCTGGTCAGGCTTTTTTCACAATCGGCATCCACACCTCAAACTCCGAGTTATACGGATCGCTGGTCAGGTACACCTCAATGTCCGGCGCGTTGGCATACTCGTACCCGGAGGTGGGCAGCCACTCCGTAACCACACGTTTTTCCAGCTCCTGAATGGCGCCCGGCATCGCGCCCTTCCCCGGGAAGATGGCCCAGGTACAGGCGGGAACCGTAAAGTCCGTAAACTCCGGATGGTCGTCGGGCAGCGGCAGATCGCTGGCGACGGCAATAAAGTATGCCATGTTCTCTTCCTGATCCCCTATCCCGGCGGATACACCCAGCAGTGCCTTAACCCCCGTATCCGCCCGGGTAAGCAGGGTGGGAATCGCGTCCGTTTGCGCCACCTTTTGCCAGAACAGCGGCACGGTCTTGAAGTTCTTTTCAATATCCCTGTACAGCTCTGTTTTTACACCGACAATGCGGAACGCCTTTTTGTTTTCAATACGGTACTCCATCTCCACATCTCCTTTAATTGTTATGTGGAAGGTAATGCGCGGATAGGTGCGCAGGGTTACCCCCGGCTCCTTGGCGGCCGTCGGCGGCACACCATGCACGCTTTGAAACGCGCGGTTGAACGCCGTGGGCGAATCATACCCGTAGCGCAGGGCGAGATCGATCACCTTTGCGCCGCTTTGCTGCAGTTCAAACGCGGCCAGCGTCATGCGCCTGCGGCGGATATACTCCGACAGCGGCACGCCCGCGATATACGAAAACATCCGTTGGAAATGAAAGGTTGAGCAGCAGGCGATCCTTGCCGCCTCCTCGAAGCTTATGGGTTCCGCAAGATGTTTCTCGATATAGTCCAGCGCGCCGTTAAGCCGTTCCAGCCACTCCACGCGCTCACCTCCCTTTATCGAAAGGATAGCAGGGATACACCGCCTCGTCCTCTGAATCCATGCACAAAAAAGCGAGTGTTACCTGCAAGCAGTATACCAAATGCGGAAGGGATCAACAAGAATCCGGCCCGCCGGTTTTCGTTTACGCTCCGGCTGAGCAGCGGCAGAAAGCAGTATGGGAAGCATCTGGAACAAACGCCGGAAAACAAAAGCGGGATGCTTCAACATCTTCAGGATTTAAAAGTCATGAGAGATTTATTAAAGAAATGCGTCATAAAAACACCTGCCCGGTAAGCGATGAATAAAGCGCCAGTGTAATAGTGCGTTATATTTTTATCGGGTTGGCTTGCGAAACCCGAAGTACCAGCAGCGCTACATCGAAGGTTTGCAGCGTACCTCTGCATACTCATCAATTGGTTGCATTGCCTGTTCGGATTCCTATCTGTTCATCAGCATCGGCAGTCTGGAATCTTTCTTTTCCAGCATATATTCCTGCCATACATTGGGAACAGCAAATGAAAAATAATCAGATTCTGCCGCATATTGCAGGAAAATGCCACTGTTATCTGTAAAGCAACAACAGGCGATATTCTATATTGCAGAAAGGGCTATTGGATGAAACAGGACGCCTGCCCTTCCTCCTTCAACCGGCACAACCTCGCCATTCTGCGGAACGGCATCTTTGAAAAGGATCTGTTCACCTGCATGGTTCCCGGCATTCTGATAAACATTTTTATAGCGGCGGCAGCCCGGTATCTTCTGCTGTCCGTTAAAATACGCCGAAACCGCTCCGCTGCAACCGCTGACCAGCCAGCGCATATATCAAAACAAGCGCAATGAGTAAGAGATGCAAAAGCCATTGTCCATGAAGCCTGATTTTCTCCGTGTGGGTTTCAGCCGCGCTGCTTCCGTGCCGACTGGCATACCCGCCGCATGTGATATGATCAAATAACCCAAATAACGCTACCAAAGTACAGGAGGACAGTATGCAGAAAACCATTTCCAAAATCTACTTCTCCCCGACCGGGAACACAAAGAAAACAGTGGACGCGATGGCGGCCGCGCTGGGGGACGCTTTATGCGATTATGACATAACGGCGAACCCGGCCCCCGCCCCATGCGCGTTTGGCCCCGGCGACTTCGTGATTTTCGGCGCGCCGGTATACGGCGGCCGCATCCCCAAGGTTGCCGCAGCACGGCTGAAGAGCTTCACAGGAAGCCAAACTCCGTGCATCGTCGTTGTTTCCTACGGCAACCGGCATTATGACGATGCCCTGCTGGAGCTTGCCGATCTGGCGCAGGCACAGGGCTTTTCGGTCAGGGGCGGGGCGGCCGTCGTAGGCCGGCACACGTTTGGTGAGATCCAAGTGGATCGCCCCAACGCCGAAGACCTGGCTGCCGATCAAGCATTCGCCCGCAACGCGGCGCAGAACCCGGACGGCAAGGACCTGAGCCTGTATGGCAACCGGCCCTACAAGGACGGCGGCAACGGCGGTTCCTTCCGTCCGCTGACCTCCGACGCCTGCACTGCCTGCGGCCTGTGCGTCACAAGCTGCCCCATGCAGGCCATCGGCCCGGATTGCAAAACGATCGGCGACACCTGTATCGCCTGCTTCCGCTGCATCCGTGTTTGCCCTGTTGACGCGAAGAATATGAACACAGAAGGATATCTGTCCTTTGCCGCCGGTTTTTCCGAAAAGCTGAAGGCTGCCCGGGACAACGAATATTTTCTATAACGGAAAGCAAATCAAGCGGTAATCAAAACACCCCGGACATGTGCTTGTGTTGCACCGCATGTCCGGGGTGTTTGATTTACACTGTCAAAAAAGATCAGTCGGCCATCAGCCGGGGCCAGCGGCTTTGTCGCACCGTAAGGCGTCCACATCCACGCCTTTCAGGCTGGGCGCGTGCTGGCAGTCCGTAACCAGAATTCCCTTGTCTGTCGCCACCACAATGGCGTCCTTGATGCCGATCAGCACGATCGGGATTTTCTGCGTGTTGAACACAAACACGTTCTCGCAATCCTTCACCACGGTATTCTCAGCACTGTACGGCAATACATCGGACAGCTCGCACCAGGTGCCCAGATCCCGCCACTTTCCTTCAAACTGCAGCGCGGAAATCCGGGTGCTGCCCTCCAGCACCTGATAATCAAAGCTTATCTTTGGCAGTTGGCTGAAATGGCTGTACAACGTATCATACTCTGTCGGCAGTCCATAGCTTTTCAGCCATTCCCGCATCAGCCCCAGATGAAAGCAGAACACACCGATGTTCCACAGGGCGCCCTTTTGCAGCAGCTCCTGCGCTTTTTCGGGATCGGGTTTTTCATGAAATCCCTTCACCTGAATGACGCCGTCCTGCTCATAATCGGGCACGATGTAGCCGTATTGGGGATTGGGTCCCGTGGGCTTTTTCCCCATCAGCACCACCTGGGACTTCGTTTTTTCCAGCAGCTCCGGCAGCCGCTTGAGCATTTCAAAATAATCCTCGTCGGCAT
The DNA here is from genome assembly GCA_963664595.2 of Candidatus Limiplasma sp. Lineage (GTDB taxonomy): Bacteria > Bacillota > Clostridia > Christensenellales > Aristaeellaceae > CAXXOK01. The sequence continues at coordinate 4,852 of CAXXOK010000002.1, forward strand.
AAGCGTCGATGGGGATCACCACCACCGCGTCATCCTCCGCCGCGCCGTGCTCGCTCAGCAGGTAGGCGCACGAAAGCGCGATGGCGGGAAAGGTATCGCGCATTTCAGGTTCCCACACCACCGGAACCTCACCAAGCTGCGCTTCAATCAAATCCCGCTGATCCCTGCCCGCGCAAAGGATGCTGCTGTGCTCAAGGCCCGCCTGCCGCAGCTGCTCATACACACGCTGCACCATGGAACGCGTTCCGTTTTCCGTGGGCAGTATCTGCAAAAACTGTTTCGGGTGTGTCTTTTCGGATAAAGGCCAAAGCCGTTTGCCCATCCCGCCGGAAAGTAAAATTACATACATCCTGTCACCCTCTGTTGTTGTTATGCGGTTCCTCAAAATATACGTCGCCATCCTCTGATGAATCCGCATCCCCGGTTCCGATCTGCGGCTGGATGTTCTGCCCGCGCACGCCTTCCGCCGCATGTTTGAACCGCGAACGGTTAACGCTTACGCGGATGATCAGGATGATGATCACAATCAGCGCCGCAAGCAGCACCCCGATCACTTCAACAGGATACCCGGTTTTGGTTTTCACCAGATACTGGAACCTTTCCCAGGTCAGCGGCGGAGCGCTTTGCGTAACCATCTGCGTGGTATCCAGCGTGCTCACCGCCCCCGTGCGCTGCACCATCACGATCTGGTCGGCAAACGCCTCGGTTACCGAGCGTTTGGACAGCAGGGCCAGGGCCATCTGCTCGCCCCCGGTGGGATAGGTGATCACATATATGCGCCGCGTATCCGACCAGGGCGCGCGTACCGCCTGCACAAGCATCCGTTTTTCCAGCACCGCGGAGATCAGCCCGGTTTCTTTATTGATGATAAAGTTCTGATCATCCATCGGCACAATCGGCAAAACGCCTTCCATGCTCACAGGCAGCGACAGGCTTCTGTTATCGGACAGGATGATATAATCCGCGTCGGCGCGCGGGCTGTTCAGGTCGGCCGTCGTGCCTGCCAGCCAAAGGGTTTGTCCGTTTTGCTGGCCGCCGCGCATGGCCGCCGCGGCCGCAAGCGCCATTGACGTCTGATCCGCAATCACCACACAGGTGTCCCCGCTGAGCCTGGGGAAATTGGACAGGCTCGGTGATATGGGATCGTCGCCCGGCTCCCAATAGACCACCGACGCCTTCTCAATCACCGTCCAGGCGGTATCGGAATAATCCTTGCTGCAGTCCAGCTTGCCCAGATAGTTGTACACTTCGATCGTAACGTTGATCGTATCCTGATCCAGCGCATCCGCCGGAAGGGTTACCTTCAGCCTGCCCTGCTTGGCGTTGGAGGCGGACAGCTTTGCACTGCCCACAGGCGAGCCGTTCAGGTAGAGCGTCAGCAGTGAGTTATCGCTGACCAGGGCTTCCGAATGCCGGAAGCTGATCTCAATATAGGACAGCGCTCCGCCCTTCATCCCGCCCGGCTGCTGCAGGATGAAGCCCGTTTGCTGATGGAACGCTCCGGCCAGGTTGATATCCGACAGACCGAAATCCTCCAGCGTATAATAGCCGTCCTCCCGATAGGTTCGGGATTGTGTGGCAAACGCGATGTCCTGCCCAATGGTAATGGTCTGGTCCTGCGCTTCCCTGAGCAGGCTGGCCGTGCCCAGCACACGCACGGCGCGCTCCAGCCCCAGCGTGTCCGCACCGGTCACCACCAGGCGGTTGATACCGTTGTCCCGGCCTACAGCCAGAGCTCCCTGCCCGGCGCGCAGCGCAGGCACCGGCAGCCCGCCTGTAACATTCAGGCCGACATACAGCTTGTTGGCCTGGTCCGCACTCTCCGTCTGGGAAACCGCAAGATCAAGATCATACCGGTAGGGATAGCTTGTTCCCACCGCCGATGCTGCCTGCAGCATCGCGGACAGTTCGCTGCTGCCCGCATTGGCCGGAACGATAAACTCCACAGCCAGCGCGCCGGTATTTTCCAATGTATCAAACATATAGGTCATGGCATTGGACAGTGTAATCTGTCCATCCTGCGCAACCGGCAGCAGAAGGTAGGAGTCCTTCACCAGCTTCACCCAGTTGCTGGGGTTGTCGATATCGGCGCAATCGCCCTCTATGGAGCGCTGCGCGCTGGCAAAGGTCAGCTCATTCAGGCTGCCGTTGAGGCGGAGAATATCCGCGGGTACGGACACCTGCCACCAGCCGTTCTGGCTTTGGGTAATTTCCAGACTGCGCATGGTGGCCAGCTGCTCGCCGTTGACCGACAGCGTGATGCTGGAGCGTTCATTGATCAGCGTATCGCTGGTTTCCATGTGCAGGCGCACTGTGCCGTCCCCGCCCAGCACCGTGCCCTCCGGTATCGAAAACCAGAAGGATGTTATATTGTTGGGCAGGTTCATCACCTGATTGTCTGTAAAAAGCGGGATGCTGACGGTACGCACAGTTGCCGGCTGAACCGCAGGCTCCGCTGTTACAGCTTCCGTAGTTTGCACAGCAGCCTGCTGTGTTTCCTGCACCGGCTCGGTGATGACTGCCGCAGGTTCCGCCGTTGGCTGCACAGCCGGTACGGTTTCCGCCGCCGCTACCGCTGCGGCGCTTATCCATAAAAGCATGGCGGCCCCCAGGGCGATTATTCTTTTCATGGTTCTTCTCCTCCTGACTGAGACTCGGTTTGATCTTGTTCGTCGCCGGTTAATCCATGGACCGTTTTTTCCCAATAATAGGGCTTGAAAATCAACTGGAACAGGGCTTTGTACGCCGCCGCGCTCATCAGTATCCAGTACACGGGCGTCAGCAGCGCATACTTGATCAACCCGTAGGAAAACGGCTGCTCGTTTTTCAGCGCACAATCGCGGATAACGCGGTACATGCCGATAATATTCATATAGGTAAACATAAAGTTGACCAGTACAAACGAAACGGTTGCGATATAGTATAAAAACCCGGGAAACAGGCTCTGGATCCATCCCGCCTGCGTAACGAGCCACAAAATGAGAAGCGCCCAGTAAAACGGGTTGATCAGCGGCAGCAGCGGCGTACCCAGAATCATCGCCTGATAGCCGATAAAACCCTTTGTGCCCACAGTTTTGGCAAATTGCAGCGGACGGCGCATATGCACCAGCCAGGTTTGCATATATCCCTTTACCCAGCGGGAACGCTGCCGAATCCAGTTGCCCACATGGCTGTTGGCCTCTTCCCAGGTACGGGAATCCAGCACGGCCGTTTTGTACCGGTATTTATACAGCCGGATGCCCAGATCCGCGTCCTCCGTCACATTGAAGGGATCCCAGCCGCCGACCTGCTTGAGGAAATCAATCTTGAAGTGGTTGGAGGTGCCGCCCAGCGGGATGGGCATATCGATCTGCATAATCCCGACGAGCAGCAGTTCAAACCACATGCTGTATTCCTGCGTAAACAGGCGGGTGAGGGCGTTGTGATCGCTGTTGAAATAGTTCAGCTTCGCCTGTACGCACACATATTCGTCCGGCAGCTGCTTAAACGCCAGATACGCCTTTTTCAGCTGATCCGGTTCCGGCCTGTCCTCCGCGTCGTAAATCACCACATACTTGCCCCGCGCCAGCAGCAGGCCGTAGTTGCAGGCCTTGGGCTTTGTCTGGGGTATGGAGTGGGGCACCACGATGGGCGTGAAGTTGTTGGGCAATTTCATGGTGCGGATCACCGACAGGGTTTCCTCGTCTCCCTCTTCCAGCAAAATACGCACATCCAGTTTATACTGCGGATAATCCAGCGTGCTGATATTTTTCAGCAGCTTTTTAACAACTTCCTTTTCCTTAAACACAGGGATCAGAATGGTATACACGGGCAGCTCCCGCTCATCAATGGCATCCAGCTCGGCTTTGGTGTAGCGCATCTGCACGTTTTTCAGCTCGCCCTTGAACACGATGTACAGCTTGATGGCCGTCATCAGGAAATATATGGACTGCAAAATCACGTTCACGGTGAGCAGCGTGCTGCGCCAGGATACGAACAGCGCCAGCAGCAGCACGGCGAAAAGCCCCAGGAATACCGCCCGCTGCCCGGAGGAAAAGGTAACGATGGCGGAGTTTTCCGTTTGCTCCTCGTAGAGGGAAAACACACTTGTGTGGGTTTCGTTCTGGTGGTATGCCTTTTCCCAGAATTTCAGGCGTTCCTCGCTGGAAACAAGCGCCTGCGTGATGGGCTTATGCAAAAATTCGGCAATCTCCCGTTCCCCCGTCTCATCCAGCCGCTCTTCCACGGCGACCAGCGCGCGCTGCCTCGTTTCCATCAGCACCATGGCGCCCAGGCGCTGCGCCATCTCATAGGGCAGTACGGCGGCCTCCATCGCGTCGGAGGCATCACCAAAGCGCGCCATTTCCTGTTGGGTGGCAATCTCGCGGTACAGGCGGCCGCGGTCGATATACTCCAAAAACACCAGAATATCGCCCAGCCGCCCGCCGCTCTTTTTCTGCATTTCCAGCGCGTTGTCCAGCTGCGCCTGTGTAATCAGCCCCTGCTCCAGCAGCCGGCGGCCCAGCAGGATACGGGGCTGCGGTTTCTCCCGCAATGCCCGGGCAAGCTGTTCACGGCTGATAAACCCCATATCCAGGCACACTTCGCCCAGACGGCCGCCGATTTCGTGCTGACGCGCCAGCGCTTGCGCCAGCTGGTCTCTCGTCAGCAATCCCCGCTGCACCAGATATTCTCCCAGCTGCTCGGGCACAGGCTGCGCGCTTGGCTGCGCGGGCTGCTGTTCTTCCCGGCGCATGGAGGAGAGAAAATCGCCGAGGCGTTCCACCACCAAACGGCCGACATACCGCTGAAACGCGTCCGATTGGATCACCCGCACCAAAAGCTCTCGCGGCATCAGGTTGAGATCCACAATGATCTCTCCCAGGTTTCCGCCGATATCCCGGCGGCGCTTCCATGCCAGGTTCAGCTGGTTGTGGTCCAGATACCCGTTTTTCAAAAGATAGTTACCCAGTTTTCTGGACGGTACGCGAGGCACGCTATTGTTCATCCTCCGCACCTCCTTCGCTCCAAACACGGTCGGTTACTTTAAACAGCCGGAATATCCCGATTTCAGCCTCCAGCTCCGCCCAGGGCTCGTCATTGTTGTACAGCCCCTCATACGCGATATTAAGCGCATCCATGTTGTTAAAGCCACTGGGCGTAGGCACAATGATATAGTCCACATTATAAACAGCGGGATCCTTGATTACATCCATAAAATTAAGGCTGCTGCTCATAATCACGTTTTCCGGGTGATCCAACAGCATAAAGATATAGTAAGTCCGGAAAGCATCCATTAAAATACACTTGTCCGATAACCGGGCGTTAACGTAATCGGCTACCTGCGCCGAGCCTTCCGGCAGCATCAGCAGGGTATCCTCACGATAAGTTTCGTCATGGATCATCGCCCAGCCCATGAATATCATCACAAACGCCATGAACAGGGCCAGGATAACAGCGGCGCCCCGCCGCACCCGGCTGCCGTTTATACCCTTGATCTCATAGGGAAAAAAGCCGGTTGCAATGATAAACGGATAGCACATGTAACGCACCCATCCCTGCGAGCTTCCATTGAGCAGCATCATGAACTGGAACACCGTCAGCACCAATGTACAGATGAGAATAATCAGCACATCAAAGCGCAGCAAGCGGCGGGAGAAAAGCCGTTCCGTAAGCAATCCGGCCAACGGTATCAGGAAGGGCCAGGTCCGCTTCCACAGGAAGGAAAGCACTTGCCCGATTCCGTTTAAATCCACATAATACTCGCTGTGTGCCAGATTGGAGTACCCTGAATTGGCAAAATAGAAAGGGTTGCCGGATATCATCCAGTTGTAAATCACCCAAACGATCGCGGCATATGCCATCGGCAGGAATACCAGCAGCAGCGTACCCTCAACGTAAAACCAGATTTCCGCCTTGCCGCCTTTAATGTAGCGCCTCTCCCGCTTGCTGATCAGAAGATACAGCGCAATCACCACGCCGACCGCGATAGCGAAAGGAATGGATTCATAACGCGTATAAAACAGGCCGACAAATCCCAGTCCGATTCTTACCAGTTCCTCCGACCGTCCAAACTCCATCCATAACACAAAGCTGCAGATGATCAGCAGCGAAAACGTGAAGCTGATCATTTCGCTCATACCATTGGCCCCGTAATAGAAAATATAGGGGTTCAGGCCGTATAGCCCGGTAAAGAGCAGCGACCAGCCCCTGGAAACACGCAGCCGCAGAAACGTGCGCAGCAAAATTGCCGCGCCCCAGGCCGCGAACATCGCGGATACGGCGGCCGCGCCAAAGCCGTAGGTAACGATCGGTTTCCACAGCTTTGCCAGGGCGATAAACGGCAGCTGCAGCGTGCTGGGCAGCGGGTTCCACACCAGGCCCATGGAGGCATACCGGTACGGCAGCACGTTGAGCACATAATAAGCGTTTGCCGTGCGGCTGACGGAATCGCCCAGCAGAAAGCCACGCAAACCAAGCCATACGCCAAAGGCAAGCTCGGCCAGCATGACAAACAAAAAAGCGCTGCGTATCAGCCGTTTTTGGCTCCTCGTGTCAGGCAAGCCAGCCCTCCCCGATCCTTTCCTGTCCATTCCCACAGTTTGGCCTTTCCGCGCCAATCCGTCCACAATGCCCGGATTGATCCGCTTTCACAATCACCGTGCCATTTCAACCAACCTTGTACCCGCCTGTTTGTAATGCGCAGCCGCTGCGTCAATATGCAGCATAGAATGATGGTTTATTATACCATAATATTACGTCCTTGTGCCCTATAGTGCTTAGGTTTCAATCGCAATATCCATCACAAAAACCCGGAACAGGCGCTGTTCCGGGTTTTTGCGGGTTCTGGAAAATTATTACTCTGTCTAGAAAATGCTGCAAATCGCGCATACGCGCCGCCACGGCAGCTGCTGCAGGCTGCGTTCGCAGAATATGAAGCGGCTGTGCCGCGCCGGAATCATAAACCGGGTTGGGCAAAAAACCTCGTGTGGCCGATATGATCAGTTTTTGCCCAGGGAAAACGCGCACAGCCGCGCCCGCGTTTCGGGAATCGGGTCGCAGCCGCCCGGGAGCACCTGCTGCCGGGTGGTATATTTTCCCACGGTATCCACCGTGGCATAGGGTATTTGACAGCTTTCCTTGGTAAAGACGCACAGGCGGCTCACGGTATTCACGCTGGCACAGAAATTGCGCGTAAAGGGTTCGCCGCCGAGGTTGATCACGGCTGTGTTCAGCGTACAATTAAACGTAATTTGGAGGTCGATAGCGGCGCCCGCGGTGTAATCCGCTACCGGCTCCATACGCCCGTCGGTGAGAAGATAGGCCTGTCCGTCGGCACGGAAGGACACGCGCACGGGCACGCTGCCGTTGTCGCTTTGCAGCTCCACGCACACGGCGCTTTGGGCGTCCACGGCATCCACGCGCAGCCGCAGCCGCACAGCCCCGGTATCGGCGGGGGCGAACACGCGCTCCGCGGCGGCCCGGTCGTAGGGATCGCAATCGGTCAGGAGCAGCGCCTTCTGTTCGGCGCGCACCTTGGCCCAGACCGGCGAATACAGATTCCAAAGCCTTGGCAGATCGCCGCCGAAGGTTTCGTCGATTTCCGTCTCCTGCCCGCCAGTAACAGGCACGGAAATGCGGCTGATCCAGAGATCCTCCTTGTTGTTGGAGTATGTCAGCCAGATATCGCCGTCCGGCGACTGCGGATTGCGCTCGCAAATGCCGCGCATATACTGCGGCCCGAGGTTTTTATCCGCGCCGCCGTAGCGCAGCGGGGACAGGAAGCCCGTTACGGCAAGCATATGGTCAAACGTGTGTCCGTCCTCACCCGTAACCACAGCAATCGGCCAGCGGTGCTGTCCGTCCCGGGTGGGGTTGTAGAGCAGGGCAAACCGCCCGTCGCCGGTACGCTGCCCCCACACCTTGCCCGTCGCGGTGCGGATGGAGGGGTTGGCCGTGATTTCGCCGAAGGTCGCGCCGCCGTCTGTGGAGACCGCAGACAAACCCTTTTTATACACGCCCATTATCTCGTGATCTTTGATGGTATAAAAGCTAAGCGCCTGCTCCCGCGGGGTGGGAAACAACGTTTTATCAAACCGCTGTTCCTCGTACATCTGCTGGATCACGGGGCCGTCTTCAAGCAGCGCGTCGCAGGCCGCCACAAACGCCGTGTCCGCGCTCTGCCGGTACGGCGAAAAAACGGGCGTGTTTTCGGCGGTATACCCCGCCGGGGTATTGTATAGCAGAAAGTGGATATCCCCCAGCGCGCCGTCCGCAAAAACGCGGCGCACGGCGCGCCCCACGCCCCAGCCGTCGCACGGCATGCTGATCTCCCGGTCGTGCACGATGCCGTAGAAGCTCAGCATCAGCAGCACATCGTTGGGTGCGCGGTAAAACCCCATGCGCTGGTGCGGCACGGTTTGCATCACGGGCTTCAGCAAATCGCTGCGTGGGCCCTTGTACTGCGCCGTCGGCACCTCAATAACGGGAAAGACCACCTGGGGAAAGCTCCAGTCCATGCCGTTTTCGCTGGTCGTGAGCAGCGTTTGTCCGGGTACCTCGTGCTCATCCGCCGGGTTGGACAGGTATTCCAGATAGAATTTCCCATGGTACCACGCCAGCATCGGGGCATGGTTATACGTCCAGCCGAATCCATCCGCCAGCTCCGGGTGCTCGCGGTTGGCGCGCAGCACCTGAAAGCTGTGCACGCCCGTGGCATGGGGCAGCGCCCCGTCCTGAAAACGGACATCGGCGCAGCGGGTATCGTTAAGAATCAATTGATTGCCCATTTTGTTCTGTCCTCACTGTAGCAGGTAACCGGTCCCAGCATGCCGGTGGGCTTGATGCACGCAAAGAAGGAAAGCCGGTCGCGGTGCGCAAACACGGCGGCGTTGGTGATTTCCACACGGATGGCGTGCGCGCCCCTGCGCAGCTGTTCAAACCGGAAGTTGTAAGGGGGCGCGACGCGCGTGCCCGCAAATATACCGTCCACCCAAAGCCTGGCTCCGCCCGCGCACTGCCCCAGATCCAGCGCCACACAGCCGCCCGGCAGATCGATCACGGTCTCATAACGCACCGTGCCGGAAAAGCGCGGCAGCTCCATCGGCGCGGTAATATTATACAGCTGGTTGGTGATCCGGTAGGGTCGAAACTCCCGCTCTCCCGCCGCCTGCAGGGTGAGCTCCCAGATCACGTCCAGGTCGGGCGCGGCCTTCGCCAGCGCGGCGGGCGGCACACCGGCATCCGGCAGCTCCCGCGCGGTCAGCACCACGGCCAGCAGCTGCGCCGGTTCCAGCGTTACCGTAATCTCCTGCGCATCCACACCGCGCACGGTGCTGGCGGGGTACACCGTCTCCCGTTCCGCGTCCGCAATGTAGGCGGGCCGCAGGTCTTCCACGCGGAAGCGGTATTCCACGCTCTGCCGGTCGTCCTCGTTAAACAGGAGAAATACCGTTTCGTCTTCCTTCTGGTAGGGGTACAGCCGCACGTCCGGTGCATTTTGCAGCGCCCGGTATAAAACGGGCGCTTCCCGCAGCGAAAGCTCCGCCACATCCTGCAGCGGTATACTGCCGATGCCCTGCGACAGGGTTTCGATGTCGCCCTCGCCTTCGCTGAGCGCCTCGGGCGCAGCCTGCACAAAGTAAACCTTTTTACCGCTGCCAATCAGCGTCCGGCAGCGGGTAAACAGCTTTTCCGGCCAGCTTTTGGCATAGGGAATGAGCAGCAGATCAAAATCCGCCTCCAGCAGCCGGTCAATGGGTACAACCGTGCATTGAATCTGCCGTTGGCTGAGGACCTTTACCACGTCCTGCGTTTTCATGGTGTCCGCCGTGCCGTTGGCCCATTCGCCCTCGGCATAGTAGAGCACCGCCGTTTTGCTCATCGGCCTGCCGCCGGTAATCAGCTCCGACGCGCGGACCATTGTATGGAACAGCTCGCCGATAAACGGCATCAGGGGATTTGGCCCCTCAATGAAATGCGGGGGGGAATCGGGATCGGGAAAAGAATCCATGCTGAAGGCATGGGGAGAAAAATAATTGATACCGCGCGCAAGCAGGAAGTTCGCCAGATAGCGCATCTCCCCCACGTCCTCCTGCCAGCCGTACGCACCGAAGATTTCACACATCGTGCGTCCCATTTTTTTGGGGTCGAGGTACGCGCTGGACACCGCCATCTGCGCCAGCATGAAACTGAAAAAGTCCTCGTCCGCCTCAAAATCCTGCGAGCTCCAGCCGTGACCGGCGCCGTGCAGCTCCGGCCGGATCTCGTGGAGCACCACATCGATACCTGCCATATCCTGGCCGCTGAGCGCGCGGAAAAAATGCCCCGCGCCCGAGCCCAGCCGGCAATGCGTATTGTTCTGCTCAATTACATGCCCGATGTAGGCTGCGCCGTGCTCGCGGCACCAGTCCCCCAGCGGCATGGAATAGTTTTCACCGTACAGGCGGCTGGCTGTATCCATCAGCGCATAGCGCACACGCCGCGTATCCTCTCCGATATCATACCACAGGCCCGGCAGCAGCGCGCGGGCGTTTTCGCCCAGGGTTTCCTTGAGCAGACCGACCATATCCACACGCCATGGGATGGGGATGCGCGGGTATTCTCCCAGCACCGCATGGTAGCCGCGGCCCGCCCGCAGCGCCGGTTCATCGGAGAAAAAGCCCAGAAGCGTTTTGCCGAACTTGTCTCCAAAGCGCTCGTAGTGCGGCTGATACACCATTTGGATCATCAGCTCCGCGCTCTGGGGCAGCAGCGGATTGGCAAAATAGCGCGGCGGGGTGCGCTCGGCCACATAAGCCGCCGACAGCACAAAGATGCGCCAGATGCCCTCGGGTACGTCCCAGTAGGCCATCCCGTCGTGCACGGTATCGGTGATGTCGATCAACTCGCCGAGCTTGTAGCCGCCGATATCCTCAAACGCGTCCAGCCGGTTGCTTTCCTCAAGGCGTCTGGCGGCGATCACGGCCACCACGCCCTCGCCTTCCTGTAAGCTGGTCTCGTCGCTTTGCACCATAAACGCACCGCCCTTTACCGGCCCGCGCGTATCCATGTGCTTTTCCGTCATCATCATGCGGCACCAGGGCGTGCCCTTGGCGGCCCCCATCGCGTAGCCGGAGGGAAAATGCTGATCGTCAAACAGCCACAGCTTCATCCCCAGCGCTTCGCACTCGTCCAGCACGATGCCGATATCGCGGAACCAACTCTCTCCCATAAAATCGGGATGAGTGCGGGATTCCGCCACCAGCGCCCCGCAGCCGGAGGCGTGCACCAGCCGGACGCCGCTGCGCAGGGTTTGTTCATCCTCGCCCTTCAGCCAGAAAAGCGGCAGCAGATGGGCGGGATCCGAATGCCAAAAGCTATGATCGTTCATAGTTACCTCCGCAGAAAACCATCCATGGTTTTTCAGGTATGTTACAGTGTACGCCGTTTGCCCGGCGGTTTGCAAGTCATCCCCGGCATGTTTGGGATACCTTCGGCATCTTCCGCCTGATTTTACAAAAAAGAGGATGCCCCCGCAGCGCAGGCACAGGGCCGGGCTCCCGGATGGGCATCGCGCGCCATAAACAGGTAGGGTGGCCCGCAGCCACGCTGCGGGCCACCCTGTTGAAAAGGAGGTTCGGATTAGTCGCCCAGCGCCGCGGTCCAGGCGTCGTTGTAGATCTGTTCCATTTCTTCGGCGCCGATGGTACGCGCGTTGGCGATTACGGCGTCATAGTTCTCGATAGGCTCCTGGCCGGTGATGAACTTGTCGATTTCCTGGTAGACATAGTTTTCCACAGCCACATGAAGCTCGTTATAGCGTTCGGTCTGTTCCTCGGTCAGCGGCGGGGCCACCGCGGGCGCGCGCAGGCCGGGATCGTTGGCGATGGACTGCACCAGAGCCTTGAACGCGGCTACAGCCTCGTCGCTGCCCATCATGTACACTTCCATCTGGTTCTGGCAGCCGGTATCGCAGTAGGGGGCGATGTCCAGCAGGCCCACGCCCAGCGCGGACTGGATATCATAGCTGGCATTGGCGCCGCCGGAGTACTGCGCCAAAAGCTCCGGCTTGATAACGGGAACGCCGTCCACAATATCAAACGTTTCGCCTTCCTTGCCGTAGCCGTTCACATCCGCGCCCTGGTCGGAGAAGCACCAATCCAGGAACTTGACACAGGCGTCGATGTTCTCACTGGAGGAGGCGATCACCCAGGCCTGGTCCAGCCAGTTTTCATTATAGTAGAAGTTGCGGGTCTGTCCCAGCGAGTTGGTCAGGGTGGGGATCACACCCAGGGAATAGCCGGCGTCCACGGTCGCCAGCGCCGTGTTGAAGTTGCGCACCACACCGTCGTTATCCATGGTGCAGATGGCCTGGCCGGAGGAGAGCTTTTCCACCCACAGGTCCTTGGTCATGGTGGCGTAATCGGGGTCCAGCACACCGGCCGCGTAGCACTTGTTCAGGTACGTCAGCACAGCTTTGAAGTTCTCGCTGGCGGGGCCGTATACCCAAAGGCCGCCGAGATCTTCGTCATAATACATATCGGAGCTTGCGCCCAGGGGGTAGGCCATGCAGTCCAGCAGCTTGCGGGTGCCGGTGGTGGAGCCGCCCTTGCGGTTGGTGATGCCCACCAGGCCGGGTTCGTTGGCCTGGATGGCCAGAATGGCGTCGTACAGCTCGTCAAACGTGGTGGGGACGGCAATGCTGTATTTCTCCAGCAGGTCTGTGCGGATGTTGACCAGCTGGCCGCTGCGGCGGGAGTCGGGATTCAGCCGCTGCAGGGTGGGCGCATGGTAGAAGCTGCCGTCCACGGTGAGCATGGCAAAGCTCTCATCGCTGTCCAGCAGCGCAAAGAGGTTGGGCATCTCATCGCGGTAGTCGCTCAGGTTCACAAACATATCGTCGCGGGCATAGCGCTTTACGTCGTCCAGGCTGACCAGCATGATATCGGGCATATCGTCGGTTGCGATCAGCACCTGTTTTTTGTCGTCATAGTTCGCCTTGGGAGGCGCTTCCACCGTGATGCGGATATTAAGCAGTTCTTCGATGGTCTGGAGCTTGACACTGTCCAGTTTGATGGGCTGCGACGGGTTTTCGTCACGCATGACGGTGATCTCCACCAGCTTGTCGGAAAGCCAGGTGGAGGGGGTTTCGTCCGCCTGCGCGATCACGGCCATCGAAACGGCCATCATCACAACCAGGACCAGAGATACAATACGACGGATTTTCATTGAAGTTCCTCCTTTTTATATTGCCAAGCGGTTCTCATCCGCTCAACATAATCCGGTTTATCCCTTCAGGGAGCCGATCATGACGCCTTTGACAAAATGGCGCTGCACAAACGGGTACACGATCAGGATGGGCAGCGTGGTTACGATAATGGCTGCGGCGCGCAAGGTGGAATCCGTCACGGAGAAGCTGGCCGCGCCGCTGGCGGCTACCGTGGTTTCATCGGAGAACAGGCCGCCGATGAGCATGTTGCGCAGCATGATCTGCAGGGGGTATTTCGACTTGGAGTTGATATACAGCATCGCGTCGAAATAGCTGTTCCAGTGGGATACCGCATAAAACAGCAGCATGGTCGCCAGCACTGCCTTGGACAGCGGAATGATGATTTTCCACAGGATCACGATATCGTTGGCGCCGTCCAGCTGGGCGGATTCGATCAGCGAATCCGGCAGGGCCTGGAAGGTGGTGCGGATGATGATCATATTGTAGGTGTTGATCGCGCCCGGCAGCACCAGCGCCCAGATGGAGTCCATCATGCCGTACTCCTTCACGGCCAGATACAGCGGAATCATACCGCCGGAAAAAAACAGCGTGACCGTAACCAGCGTGGTAAATACCTTCCGGCCGGAGAATGTGCGCCGGGAAAGCGGATAGGCGGCCAGGCTGCTCATCAGCAGGTTGATCGCGGTGCCGACTACCGTATACAGGACCGAGTTCTTCATATACATGAACAAATCACCCTGCACAATGGCGCGGTAGGTATCCAGCGTGATGTTCTTGGGCAGGAAGGTGATATTGCCCTTCATCACCTCCACGCCGTGGCTGATGGATGTGATGAACATGAAGTACATCGGGTACAGGGTGATGAGCATCGTCACCAGCAGAAACAGGACGTTGATGGCGTTGAACACCCTGCGGGATACGGAATTATCGTGAATCATGCCGCACCCCTCCTTACCATAATGAAGTATCGGAATATTTCCGGGCGATTTGATTGGTCATAATCACGAAGAACAGCGACACCAGGGACTGGAACAGGTTCACACCCGTGGCATAGCTGAAGTCTGCGTTGGCGATCCCGCGGCGGTATACGTAGGTGGAAATCACATCGGATACCGACTGGTTGGAGCCCGTCATCATCAGCAGTATTTTCTGGTAGGATACGTTCATGATGCGCCCCATGCTCAAAATCAGCATGATGATGATCGTGGGCATGATGCCGGGGATGGTGATGTGAAGGGTTTGCTTCCAGCGCCCCGCCCCGTCGATGCGGGCAGCCTCGTACAGCTGGATATCCAGCGCCGACAGCGCCGCCAGATAGATAATCGAATCCCAGCCTATGCTCTGCCAGATGTTGGAACCGATGTACAGCGGCCGGAAATACTGGGCGGCGTTCAAAAACGGAAGCGGCCCGATGCCGATCTGCTCCAGAAACGTGTTCACAATACCCGTGGAGGAGAACAGGCTGTTCATCATGCCCACCACCACCACCACCGACAGAAAATGCGGCAGGTAGGTAACGGTCTGCACCACTCGCTTGTAACGCTGGCTGCGAAGCTCGTTAAGCAGCAGCGCCAGGATGACCGGCGCTGGGAAGGTGATGACGAGGTTCAATAGGTTGAGCACGATGGTATTCTTGAACACCGTCCAGAAATACGCGTCCTTGACGATCGTCAGGATGTACTTCATGCCGCTCTGGCTGGTCCACGGGCTGTACAGGATACCCAGCTTGGGTTTGAAATTCTTGAACGCCAGCGTGACGCCGTACATGGGATAGTAGCAGAACATGAGGTAATAGATCAGCGGCAGCAGCATGATCAGGTACAGGTACTTGTCGCGCGCCAGTACCCGCCGGAAACGCTGCCACCGGGTAGGCCCTGACCGGTTTTTGTTGCTCAATGCGTTCACTGTATCCTCCTGCGAATGGTTTGTAACTGTCCCGCAAGGTTTGTGCCGCCGTGCTGGAGCGGATGACCGGTCCATGCCGGAGTGCCATCCGCTCAAAGCACTGTTTGTTCAGTATTACTGAACGCGGTTCTTATTTTTTATTATATCTCAGATCAGAAACCCTGTCAACCATGAGAAGATTTTATAGAATATCCTCCATCCTTTTTCCCATCCTTTCCATTTTCTGCCGAAACGCCCTTGACAGGCCGCCAGAAAGGGGTACAATATTAGTAATACGTTCTGTATTAATGAACGTTGTTTTTCGAATTGGAGGAAGCGCCATGATACGCGGGGAGCTTTCCGGCTTTTGGCCTGTGATGATCACGCCGTTTGCGGCGGAGGGGGACATTGATTATCAGTCGCTGGAGCGGCTGATTGACTGGTACGAGCAAAACGGCGCACAGGGCCTTTTTGCGGCCTGCCAATCCAGCGAGGTGTTTTTTTTAAGCCTGTCCGAGCGGGAGGAGCTGGTTTCGTTTGTAAAGCGGCACGCGCATGTGCCGGTCATCGCGTCCGGCCATATCTCCGATTCAGCGGACGATCAGCTGCACGAGCTCAGGCAAATGCAGCGGGCGGGCGCGGACGCGCTGATTATGATCAGCAACCGCCTGGCGCCCCAGGACGCGCCGCCGGAGCATTTCCGCCGCGCGCTGGATACCCTGCTGGACGGGCTCGATCCGGACATCCCCCTGGGATTTTACGAATGCCCCTATCCCTACAAACGGCTGCTTTCGCTGGATGAGCTGAAACGCTTGGCCGACAGCGGCCGGTTTGCCTTTCTCAAGGACACCTGCTGCGATATCGAGCGGATCCGCAGGCGGCTGGAGGTGCTCAAGGGATCTCCCCTGCACCTGTTCAACGCCAATACCAGCACCCTGCTTTCTTCGCTGCGCGCGGGCGCGGCGGGTTTTTCCGGCGTGATGACCAACTTTCATCCCGCGCTGTACCACTGGCTGCTGTGCAACTGGCGGCAAAAGCCGCAGACGGCGGAGATGCTGCAATCATTCCTCACCTGCTTTTCGTTCATCGAGCGGCAGGCCTACCCGGTGAACGCCAAATATCATCTGCAGGCCGTGGAGCATGTGATTGACGATTGTTATACCCGCACAATGCCCGTAGATTGCCTCACCCCCACCTACCGCGACGAGGTGGAGCAGATGAACGCCGCCGCCCGTACCCTACTGTGTACTATGGAGGAAATGACCATTGACAAGCAAGGATGACGCCCAGAAAACCAGCAGTGTAAAATCGCTGGCACGCGCGCTGCGCGTGCTGGAAAGCTTTTCTCTGGAACGCCCGGAGCTTGGCGTTTCCGAAATCGCGCGCATGCTGGACATGCAAAAAAGCACGGTATTCAACATTCTGTCCACCTTTCAGGACAGCGGCTATGTGATGAAGAACCCCAACACCAACAAGTATTATCTGGGCTTTAAAACCCTGCACCTGAGCTATATCGTAAACCAGCACCTGGGGCTGCGCGAAATTATGCTGCCCGCGCTGACCAAAATTGCCGAGGCTTGCCACGAGGTATGCTATTTCGGCATTTTGAACAACGATGAAGTGCTCTACATCGAAGGTGTATACCCCTCCACCCAGCAGGCCACGCGCAATATTCTGGGTGAGCGGGCGCCGCTGTTCTGCACGGGGCTTGGCAAGGCGATGCTTGCGTTTTTGCCGCAGGAGAGGATCGACCAGATCACCGCGCGCGAGCTGAAAGCCTACACGGGGCATACACTGTCGGACCGCAGGGAGCTTTTGAACAACCTGTCGGAGATCCGCGCCAACGGCTATGCCGTGGATAACATGGAGCATGAGTTCGGCGTGCGCTGCGTAGCGGTGCCGCTGTTTGGCGTCAACGGCGGCGTAATGGGCGCGGTCAGCGTATCCGGGCCTTCGCCGCGGTTTGACCCCGAAACCATCATACAGGACGCCAGCCTGATCCAGGAGATGATCCGGCCGTTGCAGCGCTGTCTGTAAACATCACTGGATAAACAACCGGGCAGGGTTGCCTTGCCGCCTGCGGACGGGTATACTCTTTGTGTCCGGTCAGCCACCCGTCCCTCCCTCGCTGAAAGGCGGAACCATGATTACGCAGCTGGAAACCCCCGATCTTTTCCTCCGCCCGGCCGATCCCCGGTTTGCGGAGATGCTGCTGTGCTATTACCAGCGTAACCAGGCGTTTCTGGAGCCCTTCGAACCCCGGCAGGACGCCGCGTTTTATACGCTCGCTTACCAAAAAGCCCTCCTTGTGCAGGATGCCGCGGCCGCGCAGCAGGGGTCCGGCTTCCGCTTTTATCTGTTTCCCAGGGAGGACGGACAAACCATCATCGGCACCATCGGCCTCAGCAACCTTGTACGGGGCTGCTTTTTATCCTGTTTTCTGGGATATAAGCTGGACGGCGGCTTCGTCAACCGGGGTTATATGACGCAAGCCATCCGCGCTGTGACACAGTTTGCGTTTGATACGCTCCGCCTGCACCGGGTTGAAGCCAACGTCATGCCCCGCAACCTGCCCTCCCTCAGGGCGCTGGAAAAGTGCGGCTTTCAGGCCGAGGGACTTTCCAGACAGTATCTGAAAATCAACGGCGTCTGGGAGGATCATATCCACATGGTGCTGCTCAACGACGCCGTATAGCGCGTCCCCATACAAAGTCCAAGCTATCCCGTGAAAGCCGAATACGATTGATGAAAATCTCGCCGCCTTCCGGCAGGGAGTTTTGTTTTTATTTCGAAAACCCTTACTGTTGAATTTTCAGGGAAGCAATGGAAGAAAGCACAGCGCAACGCCGCAAAAAGAAGCCCGTGCCGCCCCCATCAGCCCGGAGATATGGTATGATAGCAGCGTACTATTCCGCTGCAAGACGCAGCTGTTTTTCACAGGGAGTGATCGACTGATGGAATTGATTTTTACAGAAGGCAGCGATCCGCGCTTTGCCGCGATGTGCCGGGAGCTGGACGCGTATCTCAACGATCTGGTCGGCGGTGAAACGCAGCGCAAGCACTATGTGCAGTTCAACACGCCGGAAGCCGTAACCGATGTATGCCTGCTGCTGGACGGCGGCCGGGTGGTTGCCTGCGGCGGTTTCAAGCCCTATGACGGCTGTACGGCGGAGATCAAGCGCGTGTATACCCGGCCGGAGTACCGCGGCCAGGGCTGCGCGCGCAGGGTGATGGCCGCGCTGGAGGAGCGGGCGCTGGATAAGGGGTACGCCCGGCTGATTCTGGAAACAGGCCGGATGATGACCCCCGCGATCCGCTTTTACACCGGCATCGGCTTTCAAATCACCGCAAACTACGGCCAATACCGGGACCTGCCCCAGTCCGTTTGTTTTGAAAAGATCCCGGCCGGAATTTAGTCCGTAACCCCCTGACCGTGAAAGGGATATGGTATGCAATATGTCGCGTTTTTGCGGGGCCTCAACGTAGGCGGCAGCCATACGGTAAAAATGGCCGAGCTCCGGCAGCTGTTTTCGGACTGTGGATTGGAGGCCGTGCAGACCTATATCCAAAGCGGCAACGTGCTGTTTGAATCCAGTCTTGAGGAAGCGGCGCTGCCCGCCCGCATCGGCGACGCGTTTAAAGCGCGGTTCGGGTTTCCCGGCGACGCCGTGGTGCGCTCCGCCGCGGAGCTGGCCGCCCTTCTGGAAAACCTTCCCTTTTCCGCGGGAGCCATGGCACAGGCAGAGGCAGCCGACCCCAAGACCACGCATGTGTATGTGTACCTGTCCAACGGGCGGATCGATCCCGACGCCGCCCTGGCCCTGCAAAGCGCCTATGGCGGAGAGGATCTGCTGGTGCCGGGCGAACGCGAGCTCTATCTGCTGTGCAAACAGAGCGTACGCCTTTCCCGGCTTGCCGCGTCGCTTGCCAGGCTGGACGCGTCCCTCACCGCCCGCAACCTGAATACACTGCGGGCGGTAGCGGCTTTAGCAAGCCTCTGATACCGCAGCAATACCCGCAAAGGAGATTGCCTTATGCTGTTTAAGGAATTCGGACATCCGGACGCACCGACGGTGATTCTGCTGCACGGCGGCGGGCTGAGCTGGTGGTCCTGGCAGCCCATCATTGATAGGCTTATGCCCGCTTACCATGTAGTCACCCCCGTGATCGACGGCTGCGGCGAGGACGCGCACGAGCCCTTTGAGAGTATCGAAGCGTCCGCGCAGACCCTGCTGCGCTACATCCGGGAGCACTGCGGCGGCCGGGTGCACGCGCTGGGCGGGCTGTCCCTCGGGGCCCAAATCGCGGTGGAAACGCTGTCCGTTCAGCCGGACGTTGCAGCCTTTGCGGTGATTGAAAGCGCGCTGGTTCTGCCCATCCGCACAACGAAGACGCTCACCGTGCCGATGGTGCGGCTGAGCTATCCGCTGATTCAAAAACGCTGGTTTGCCAGGCTGCAGGCCAAAGAGCTGTGCGTGCCGGACACGCAGTTTGAGCGCTACTATGCCGACAGCCTGAAGCTGTCCAAAGCCTCTTTGGTAAAAACCATCCAAAGCAACGGCACCTATGCCCTGAAGCCCGGCATTGCCAAAGCAACGGCCAAAACGCTGATTCTGGTTGGGGAAAAGGAGCTCGCCGTTCAGAAAAAATCGGCGCAGGCGCTGCTTGCCAGCCTGCCGGACGGCCGCCTGTATACCGCGCCCGGCATGAAGCACGGCGAGCTGAGCCTGCGGCATCCCGGCCTGTACGTTGAAAAGCTGCTGGCGCTTTTTACCGCCTGAGCCCGCAGCCGAACCGCTGAGGTTCTCCAACCGTATGAGCTCCAGCTTATCCTAGGTAAACGATGAGTAAAGCGCTTGTGCGATGGTGCGTTAGATTTTTGTTGGGATGGGTTTGCGGAACCTGAAGTAGTAGCAGCGCTACGTCGAAGGTTTCGCAGCTTCAAGCTGGCGGAAAGACAACGTGCCAGCGTGCAGGAGATTTATTCAGCGTTTACCTGGCTATCACCCGCCGGTTCTCACGGCAGCCTTTCCATGTGATGACCTATCTTAATGAATAACAGAGGAGAATGCAGGAATGTTTCGTTATGCACACACCAACATCGTCGCCAAAGACGCCAAAAAGCTGATCGCGTTCTATAAAACCGCACTGCACTGCCAAAGCATCGGGGAGACGCGCGACCTGCGCGGGGACTGGCTGGACCGGCTCACGGGCCTGCCCGGCGCGCACATCACGGGTGAGCACCTGCTGCTGCCCGGCTACGGCGGCGAGCACCCGACGCTGGAAATCTTTCAGTACGACGCGCTTGCTGATGATTTGCCCCGCGCCATCAACCGCCCCGGTATCGCGCATCTCGCCTTTGCGGCCGATGATGTGGACGCGGCCCTTGCCGCTGTGATTGCGGCCGGCGGCGGCGCCGTGGGCGAACGGATTGCCTCGGATTATCCCGACGGGCGTACCCTGCACGCCGTGTATGCACACGACCCGGAGGGCAATATCATCGAGCTGCAAAGCTGGCAGAAGCCGGCCGAAACCGGGAAAAAGAAAAAAGCGCCCAAGCCGGTTCTTAAAACCGAACGCCTGCTGCTGCGGGAAATGACCCCGGAGGATTACGGCGCGCTGGCCCTCATCCTGCAGGACGGCCAGACCATGACCGCCTACGAGGGCGCGTTTACCGACGAAGAAACCCACGAATGGCTGGTCCGGCAGCTGGACCGCTACCGGACGGACGGCTTCGGCCTCTGGGCCGTGATCCTGAAAGAAACCGGGGAGATGATCGGCCAGGCGGGCCTCACCTGGCAGACGGTGGAAAACGAGCGTCTGCCGGAAATCGGCTACCTGTTCAACCGCGCCTACTGGCACCACGGCTACGCGGCGGAGGCCGCCGCCGCCTGCAAGCGCTATGCCTTTGAAACCCTCGGCTTTCCCGAGGTTTATTCCATCATCCGCGACAGCAACATACCGTCCATGAACGTGGCCATCCGCAACGGGATGAAAATCCGCAAGCGGTTTGTAAAGCACTACCGCGGCGTGGATATGCCGCACGTCCTGTTCAGCGTCCGGGCGGACGCGCGCTGAACAGGACGGGTTCCTCTTTCACTCCGTTTTCACACCCGATACGGTCAGGCCAAAAAAGTCTATTTGCACCGCCGCGCAGGAAAGCGCGGAGCGATCCAGCAGCCTTCTCATTTCCGGTTCCGTGTACGATGCGTACAGCGAGGTGAGAAAGCCGGGCCGGATCTCCTTGGGTTTTGTGGTGAGATAGATCATCCATTTCAGCGCCGGATGAACATCCCGCCGCATATCGGAAACGCAGAACACGCCGCCCGGCCTGAGCACGCGGTGGATTTCGTTGAAAACCTTCACAGGGTCCTCCCACTCGTGCATGGATCCGTTGGAAAACACCCCATCAAACGAGGCATCGGCAAAGGGCATCGCCATCCCATTGCCCTCCGTATAGGTAACCCGCTCCCCCAGCCCGTATCCCTCCGCGTTTTTTTCGGCCAGCCGGATCATTTCCGGGCTGATTTCGCAGCCGGTGAGCGTCGCCTGCGGCGCTTTTGTCAGCAGTTCCAGCCCCACGTAACCGGGGCCCGGGCCGATCTCCAGCAGCCGTCCCTGGCCAAGCCCCTTGGCCAGAAAGGTATCGACGTTGTTCCAGCCCTTATCACGCATCCCTCTGGCAAACCGGTCGAAAACCTCCACGGTTACTGCATCCTGTATGCCTTCGTTCGTTTCGGGGATTCTCTGTTTCAGCATGGTTTTTCCTCCCTGATCAGTTGTTGCAGGGCTTCCTCCGCCCAGATGAGCTCCGCATGGTAATGGTGTTCATGGTGGCTGAAGATGATGCCGACCATCGTTTTGCAGTCGTCCGGGATATGCGCCAGCGTTTCGGTCCGATGTTTTTCGATGATCGCCAGGCTGTGGTTCAGCTTTTCCACGTAGCCTTGCAGCGCGCCGATCATCTCCGCGGATTCGAAGTGATCCGAAAAATAGAACAGAGCGTCTGTGGAAAAGGCGGGCCGGTAGTCCGCCTTCAGCAGCCCGGAAAGCATATTCCGGTATGCCGCCCGGCCCTGATCCGTGATCGTATACACGGTTTTTTCCGGCCTGCCGCCCGCCTTATCCCCGGCGGCATCCAGCAGGCCGTTGTCCGCCATCTTCCCCAGATGATAGTAAATCGTGGGCAGCTTGATCTGCGTAAAATCGGAAAGCTGTTCGGCGATTGTTTTTTTAATCTGATAACCGTGCTGGGGGCCGAACCGCTGGAGCAGGCCGAGAATATACAGGGGAATCATACAATCCTTCCTTTCGAATAGTCAGTACTGAGTAATCATATACTCAGTACTGACTATTTGTCAAGTGTTATCCGGTTCCCGCATCACACTGAAAGGCAAAAACAGGTCCGGCATAAAATGTTTTTCCTGTGCAGGATTTTCAGCCGGTCGTCCGTTACATACGCAGAACATAGAATGGGAAAGAAGGGTTCTG
Organism: Candidatus Limiplasma sp.; assembly: GCA_963664595.2. GTDB lineage: Bacteria > Bacillota > Clostridia > Christensenellales > Aristaeellaceae > CAXXOK01. The sequence goes on from CAXXOK010000002.1 coordinate 27,416, forward strand.
CCTTGAAACGAACCATATCGATTTTGCTTTCGGCGGCGCTGGCGCTGTTCTCCGGGGCGGCCTGCGCGGTTGAAATTTCCACGGATATCCTGCCCTCCTGCTATCGGTACCCGATCGTGGGCGCCAATATCATCTATGCCAACGCGCCGGTGCCCGTGTATGATTCGCCCTCCCTGTCCGGCACGGTGGTTGGATACGTGTCCCCCGACCAGGCTGTGCTCGCCGATCAGGTGGACTTTGACGCCGGAATGGTGTATATCCTGTATTATGACATCAACACGCAAACGAACCGTGATTTTACAGCAAGCTCCCCTCAGGGCTGGGTTGAAGCCCGGTTCACCACCTTTTATACGGATATCTACTATCGATGGGTCGTTACCACCGATACGCCCGGCAACCGCCTCAACCTGCGCTCCGGGCCCTCCGGCAGCAGCCCGTCGCTGGGCAAATACTATGCCGGCACGATTGTGCGCCAGCAGGAAGAGCCGCGAAACGGCTACATGAAGGTGAAGATCGGCCATATCATCGGCTATATGGCGACGGATTATCTGGCGTACGGCCTGTACACACCCAGCGCCGAGCTGCCGGAGCTGCGGGTAACCGCCGCTCAGGGCGCGGCGATCCACAAGCTGCCGGAGGCGGGTTCTGAGGTTGTAAAAACCGCGCCGCAGGATGCCGTTGTTACGGTGCTTTCCGTACGCGACGACCCGTGGGTGCAGATCGTCTACGAGGGCGAAACCGGCTATACGCGGGGAACCACGCTATCGGAAACGCTATCGTACTAAACACGCCAATGAAAAAGAGCATCCGCACGATGGATGCTCTCAACCTGTCAAAGAACGTCTTCGGGTCGTTATCGCCGCTCGCTTCATAGCGCCTTGGGCGCTGTTCGCTCGCTTACCCCTTTGTTATAACGCAAGCCTTTGGGGTTCCACCCCAATCCCCGGCAAGGGTTTCACCCCTGCACCCTGACCAGGACTTTCAGCCCTGGACCCTTCTTTTTTAACAGTCTGAGAGCATCCGCACGATGGATGCTCTTTTCAGTAACCCTTTTTATCTACAGCTGAATTTCGCCTTTCAGGTAGCACACCGCCTTGCCGCCGATCAGCACACGGTCGCCCTTATCCTCACAGTGCAGCAGGCCGCCGCGCTCGGACAGCTGTGCCGCCGCCATTCTGGTTTTCCCCAGGCGCTCGCTCCAAAACGGAATCAGCATGGTATGCGTGGAGCCCGTAACCGGGTCCTCGTCTATGCCCGTGCCCGGCGCGAAAAAGCGGGAAACAAAATCAACCTCGTCACCTTTGGCCGTCACCACAAAACCCAGCGGCCCCGTGATTTTGGAAAGCTTGCCGTAATCGGGCTTCACGGCGCGCACCGCCGCCTCCGATTCCAGCAGCACCAGCAGATCCCTGTAAAAATAGGCTGGCGAAACGGCGATCCCCAGCGCTTCCGCCACCCCCTCCGGCATGGCGCACGGCGCGGGCTTGCGGCTGGGAAAATCCATCAGCAGCGCTTCGCCGGATTTCGTCACGGTCAGCGGCCCGCTCTGGCTTTGAAACCGCACGGTCTGCATACCCGGCTCCATAAAGTGCATCAACACATAGGCGCTCGCCAGCGTGGCGTGGCCGCACAGATCGATCTCATCCACGGGCGTAAACCAGCGCAGGTTATACACATCGCCGTCCCGGTAGAAAAAAGCGGTTTCCGGCAGGTTGTTCTCCGCCGCGATCTTCTGCATCAGCGCGGCATCCAGCGGCCCCTCCAGCGGGCATACCCCGGCGGGATTGCCCCGGAAAACCTCCTGTGCAAAAGCATCCACCACATAATATTGCATAGTTATCCCTCCCTGCGGTTGTTTTGTACATCCTACATGATGTTGCCCTGGCTGGCAAGCCCTTCTTTGCCGGGCGCTCGTTGCGTCCCGCGGCAGCATCTGGTACAATAGCGGAAAGATCGACGAAATCAATCAACAATTGCATGATTTAGGGAGGGATATCTGTGAAAAGTATTCGCAAGCCGCTGGCGGCTTTCCTATGCCTGGTAGTGCTCATGACCGGCGCGATGGGCCTCGCCTCGCTGTATCAAACGGATTTCGGCAAGGTGGATGTCTCCGTATGGACCTTTGAAACGGACGGCGGCGACACCTGCGCCTACAAGCTGTATGTACCCCAAACGGCAACCGCGGCCAGCCCCGCCCCCGCCGTGCTGCTGTTCCACGGCTACCAGAACGACAAGGATACCTCCTCCACCTACGCGCTGGAGCTGGCGCGCCGCGGCATTGTCGCCATGTGCCTGGATGCATACGGCCACGGCGACACCACCGTGGGCATGAAGGCGCACGGCTACGCCACGCGCAAGCTGCCCGGCTGGGATAAAACGGTCACCGGCCCCGAACGCTTTTTAGTGATGATGAGCTTTTCCACCAACGATTTCTTCACGCTGGAGGGCGTGCCGCAAAGCAATCTGGATTCCTCCATGGGCGGCAGGCTGGCGCTCAGCGTGCTGTTAAAGCTGCCGTTTGTGGACGCGGACAGCATCGGCTTCACCGGGCACTCCATGGGCACCTGGGCCTCGTGGAGCATGGCGGCGTATTACCCGCAGCACAAGGCCGTGGTGCTGCAATGCGGCGAGCTGTTTCCGCAGCGTTATTATGACAGCGGCACGATCCAGTTCAACAACGTGCTGCTGCTCCAGGCCAAGTACGACGAGTTCAGCATGTTCATGGACTATACGCTGTCCACCGACGGCCTGATGGATACGCCGCTTCGCTACCACGATTTTGCTCTGCAGGACACGCCCATCGACTGGGATACCACCTACGGCGATTTTGCGGCCGGCACGGCGCGGCGCATACAGCTGCTGGAAAACGTTAACCACCGCCTGACCACCGTAAGCCACGAGGGCATCGCCGCCACCATGGACTGGTTCTGCACAGCCTTCGGCATCAATCCCGGCATCTCCGCGGATAACCAGATCGGGCAGACAAAGGAGCTGTTTCTGCTCATCGGCACGCTGGCGGCCCTGCTCTCCACGCTACCGCTGATGCTGATGCTGCTAAAGCTCAGGTTCTTCGCCGCGGCGGCGCAGCCCGTGTCGGAAAACCCGGGTACACTGCTGCCCGCCAATCGCTGGTACCGCACGGCGCTGGTTTCCATCCTGATCTCGGCGGTCACCTATCCGTTCATTACGCAGCTGGGGCACGGGCTGTTCCCCTACCCCGAAGGCGTTTTCCGCATGACAGTCGGCAACGGGATCCTCCTGTGGTTTTTCGTGCTGGCGCTCACCGCGCTGCTGATGCTCAGGCACTGGATGAAAAAGGGCGAGGGCCGCAGGCTGGGGGCTACGCTGTACGATCTGGGCGCGGCCACGGCGCAGCGGCCCGGCCGCCTGCCGTGGGCGATGATCGGGAAATCCGCGCTGATGGCGGTTCTCCTGTTTGTGTGGGTGTACGGCTGCGCGTTTTTGTTCCAGAAGCTCTGGCTGATGGATTTCCGCTATGTGTGGCCTTTGTTCCGCCCGTTTAACAACACCATCCGGCTGGGGCAGTTCTTTGTGTACCTGCCGTTCTACCTGTTCTTCTTCCTGATCAGCGGCGGGGTAAAGCTATTCGGGCAGCTGCGGCTCCCGCGCATCGCCAATCCCTTCAAAGAGCAGCTCGTGTGGTGGCTGAAAAGCGTCCTTGTGATGCTGGGCGGCCTGCTGATCGTAGCGCTGGTCGAGTACATCCCGTTCTTCCTGGGCGCGGGGCCCGGCATGAACATCCTGTTCACCTCCACGTTCGGGGGGCCGATGATCTCGTTTTTGATTGTAATCATTCCGCAGTTCATCGTGCTGTTCTTCCTGGCGGTTTACTGCTACCGCAAGACGGGGCTTGTGTACATCGGCTCCATGCTGCTGTCGCTGCTGGGCTGCTGGGCGATGACCTCCGGATCCAGCTTCTTCTGAAAATGACGGGGGTATTGCGGTTCCCGGCGTCGAATCCATGAAGGACAAAACCAAAGGAGGGTATACCATGCCGCACGTAGTCATCAAAACCATCGCGGGCCCCTCGAAGGCCCAGCTGCAAAAAGCCGCCGAGCAGATTGCCGAGATCGTGAACCAGACGATGGGCAAGCCCAAGAAGTACATCTCCGTTTCCGTGGAGGAATATTCCTTCGGCGAATGGGAGGGCGTGTACAACGAGTGCGTAAAGGACAAGGATAACGTACTCGTGAAGCCCGGCTATACCAACCCCAAGACCTTTGAATAAACCGTGCGGGCCGCGGGCAGAGGGTCCTGTTTCCCCTGTCCGCGGCCCTGCGCCGCAAACGGAGCGTACGCCATGCAGCCGATTGTAAACCGGATTCTTTCCTTTGTGCAAGCCTGCGACGCGGTGACCGCGCTGATCCTTATCGGCTCCCAGGCCCGGCAGGATCACCCGGCGGACGCGTTTTCCGACACGGACCTGATCCTGATCGTGAACGATACCGGCCGCTTTATCCATACCGATGCGTGGCTCAGGGAGATCGGGGAGGCCCATATCTCCTTTACCGAGCCCACCATCGACGGCCAGCAGGAGCGGCGCGTGCTGTTTGACGGCGCGCAGGATGTCGATTTCGTCATCATGGAGGAGGCCGCCGCTTTGCGCGCGCTGGAAAGCGGCGAGGCCGCAAACATCCTTGGCCGGGGATACCGGGTGCTTGTCGCCAAGCGCGGCTTTGCCGTGCCCACAGCCGCGATTGCGCCCGTTTCCTCCTTTACGCCTGCCACCGAAGCGCAGTTCATCAGCACCGTGAACGATTTCTGGTATCACAGCGTCTGGGCCGCCAAAAAGCTGCTGCGCCGGGAGCTGTGGACGGCCAAGTTCTGCGTGGACGGCTATATGAAGCACAAGCTGCTGTGGATGGTGGAGCAGCACGAGCACGCCGTGCGCCGCTCCGGGGCCGATACCTGGTACGCGGGCCGGTTTATGGAGCGCTGGGCGCAGCCGGATGTGTTTGCCGCTATTCAGCATACCTTTGCCCATTTTGAGCAGGCGGATATCGCCGCGGCACTGCTGGAAACCATGGCGCTGTTCAGGCGGCTGGCCGCGGCGGTAGCGGATGCCGCCGGGTTTGCTTACCCGGAGCACGCCGATCACTACGCCACGGCCTGGGTGCGGGAGCAGCTCGCACCGGTTGTCCCGGCCGCCGCAAAGGATGGTGACATGCCGTGAACTCCGTCCGTATTCTGCTCGTAGAGGACGATAAGATGATCGCCTCCGGCCTTCAATACGCGCTGGAGGCCGAGGGCTACGCCGTTACGCACGCCGCCACCGTGGCCGCGGCCAAACAGCGGATTGCCGAAGGCGCGTTTGATCTGGCGGTGCTGGATATGCAGCTGCCCGACGGCCTGGGCTGGGATGTGCAAAACGCGCTCAAGGGCACGGATACCGCCGTGCTGTTTGTCACCGTGGTGGACGACGAGGGCGCGATGGTGCGGTCGCTGGAAAGCGGCGCGGATGATTACATCGTGAAGCCCTTCCGGCTGCGGGTGTTGTTGGCGCGCGTTAAAAGCGTTCTGCGGCGGCGCGCGGAGGGCACCGGCGATACCCTGACCCTTGGGGAGGTCACGGTCAACCTGGCCCAAAGCACAGCCGCCGTCCGCGGCCGTCCGCTGGAGCTGACGGCGCTGGAATACCGGTTGCTGCTGCTGTTTGCCGCCCACCCCGGCCAAACGCTGACGCGCGCGCAGATTTTGGACCGCCTGTGGGACGGCGCGGGCGACTTTGTGGAGGACAACACGCTGACGGTGTATATCAAGCGGCTGCGGCAAAAGCTGGGCGATGCCGCCGCCATCGAAACCGTGCGGGGGGTGGGCTACCGTGTGGATCCGTAAACAGGCGGTGGAGGAGCTATCCCAGAGCATCCGCCGTATTGTGGACGGCGAAAGCGTGGATTTGCTGGACAACCGCGAGGGCAGGCTGAGCATCCTGCGCAACGACATCCAAACGCTGGTGCGCTTAAAGCAGGAGCAGGCGGACGCTCTGCGCCGTGACAAGGAAAAGCTCAAGGATTCGCTGTCCGATATTTCCCACCAGCTGAAAACGCCGCTCACCTCCATGATGGTGATGGCCGATCTGCTGGAAACCGCTCCGCCCGAGAAGCAGCAGGAGCTGATCCGCAACCTGCAAAGCGGGCTGACCCGCACCCAGTGGCTGGTGGACGCGCTGCTGAAAATGGCCAAGCTGGATGCCGACGCGATCCCCTTCAATCCCCGCAAGGCCGAAGCGGCGGAGATCATCGCCCGCGCACTGGAGCCGCTGCGGGTGCTGCTGGAAATCAAGGAGCAGGAGATCGTCACGGCGGGCAAGGCCTCGCTGACCTGCGATATGCGCTGGACGGCCGAGGCGCTGGGCAACGTAATCAAAAACGCGTCGGAGCACTCCCCCGCCGGAAAGCCGATCTTCATCGGTTGCGGCGAAAATCCCATCAGCGGCTGGATCAGCGTAACGGACAGCGGCACGGGGCTGCAAACCGCCGAGATCTCCCGCCTGTTCCGTCGGTTTCAGGGCGGCGACGGCTCCGCGGGCTACGGCATCGGGCTGCCGCTGTCGCAAGCCATCATGCGGCGGCAGAACGGCGATCTGGAGGTGGACGGCGGCAGCTACGGCCTGCCGCCCCATGTGGCGGAGCTGGCCAAAGACCCCTATCCGGGCGCGACCTTTACGCTGAAGGTGTACCGGTAACCACCCGTCAGAAAATTTGTGCAATCCGAAGGCTTAAAATCCTCTCTTTTCTTATATTTTTAATCATGATAGCATGGAAGATGAAACGGAGGGATAGGCCATGCAAGCCGATTATTCCATGATCTTCAAACGCAAATCGGTGCGAAAGTTTGAGAAAGCACTGTCCCTGAGCGACAACGAAATGCGGGCAATCGAACAGCAGCTCACAAAACTGACACCGCTGGACGGGGATATCCCTGTGGCATACCGCTTGGTACCATCCGGACAGACCACCTGCAAGCGGGGCGAGTATTGCCTGCTCTGCTATTGCAATCACACGCGGCGCGCCCTGCTGAACGCCGGATATCTGCTGGAACAGATGGATTTGTTTCTGACCTCCATGGATATCGGGGTTTGCTGGCACGGCATCGGCAAGCCCGATCTCGCGCAATGGGAGGGGCTTCCCTATACCATCATGCTGGCGTTTGGCAAAAGCAGGCCGGAGGATTTCCGCGCGGATGTTTCCAAAGCCAGGCGCAAGCCCCTCGGGGAGCTCTGGCAGGGGGCGTTTGACGAAGGTACAGCCGACGCCGCCCGCTATGCCCCCAGCGCCTGCAACATGCAGCCGTGGCGCGTGCAGAGCGAAGGCAGCAAAATCCGCGTGTTCCGCACCACGGAGGTTACGTCCGCCATCATGCCCGCGCGCAGGCGCCCGTATTTCAACACCATCGATCTGGGCATCTTCCTGTGCTTTCTGGAGCTCTCGCTAACGCACCACGGGTTTGCCTTTCACCGGACGCTGCTCGACGGGCCGCTGGAAAACCCTGTAGGCGAAGCGCTGATCCCGATCGCGGTTTATACCCTGAGCGAATAGCGTACTTTTCTGAAGCATAAACAGAAACACGACAAGGCTCTGTCGTGTTTCTGTGTTATACTGATACCCATCCGGTGCGGTATCGTTTGGGGAGGTGACACGCGTGAAAATCGACCGCCTGATCGGGATCATCACCATCCTGATGCAAAAGGAAAAGACCACCATCCCGCAGCTGGCGAAGCGCTTTGAGGTATCCGGCCGCACCATCCAGCGCGATATCGAGGCCATCTGCCGGGCGGGCGTGCCCATCGTAACCCTGCAGGGCTACGGCGGCGGACTGCGGATTGCGGATGGATATCATCTGGACCAAACGGTGCTCACGGAAAAGGAGCTGCAAGCCGTGCTCACCGGCGTGCGGAGCCTGGACAGCGTTTCCGCCACCGCCTACCGGCAAACGCTTGTGGAAAAGCTCACCCAGGGCCGCAGCGATGTGCTGCGCCCCTATGATACGATGATCATCGACCTTGCCTCCTGGTATCAGGAAAGTTTGACGGAAAAAATCGAGCTGCTCCGGCAGGCGATTGTCCGTCAGGAGACGGTTTCCTTTACCTACTATTCCAGCCGGGGAGAGGGCGAGCGCACCGTTGAGCCCTATATCATCGTATTCGAGTGGGGCGCGTGGTATCTCTACGGCTATTGCCTTGCCCAGCAAGGCTTCCGCCTGTTCAAGCTCAACCGCCTGTGGTCGCTTGCCAACACCCATGCCCCCTATGCGCTGCGAGAGATTGCGCAGGGGCAGCTGTCGTTTGTAGATCAGCTCGGGGACGAAAGCCTGCGGCTCACCGCCGTATTCAAGCCCTCCGCCAAGTACCGCCTGATTGAGGAGTACGGGCCGCAGTGCTATACCGAAGCCGAAAACGGCGGCCTGCTGTTCCAGCGGCCGTTTGCCAGCCGGGACTATCTGCTGCAATGGCTGCTGAGCTTCGGCGACCGGGTAAAGGTGCTTGCCCCCGCCGATCTGGCCGGGGAGATCCGGCGGCAGGCCATGAATATGCAAAAACAATATGAGCTACCGGACAGATAGGTGTCCGGTTCCTGCCGTTATGATAGGATGGTGGGCGGAAGAGCACGCAAACGCTCCGCCGTCCGCAATAGCCAAAATCGAAAGGGATGGAAAATACTATGTTGGAATTCTGCGCAACCGGTCTCTTTGTCAACGATCTGGAAACGATGGTCGCCTTCTACCGCGATGTGATGGGCATGACCGCGGATTGGGACGGCGGTCCCTACGCGGCACTATACTCCGGCGAAGCCAAGCTGATGCTGTACGGCCGCAAGGATTTTGAGGTGATGACCACCCGGGCGTACGCCTATCCGGACGGCCTCAACGGCACGCTGGAGCTGGCGTTCGATGTCGGCGAGGTTTACCAGGTGGATGAGGAATACGCGCGCGTCGTAGCCGCGGGGGCCAAGCCTGTATACCCGCCCACTGATGAGCCGTGGGGCCAGCGTACCTGCTATGTGGCCGACCCGGATGGCAACCTGATTGAAATCTATGCCTTTGTGGAAACCGCCTGACCGGTAACCCGCATGGAAAGCCGAAGTCTGCGCGCCGGTTTATCATGTGACAAAACTGTCACCCGGATTGTCACCCTCCCGTCACCCCGGTATGCGATGATAACCCCGTACCCAAATAAAAGGGAGGCAAACGCATGAGCATACTGCAAGTAGAGGGATTAACCAAGATATACGGCAAGGGCGACGCCGTGGTGACGGCGCTGGATAACGTATCATTTTCCGTGGACAAGGGCGAGTTCGTCGCTATCGTGGGCGCGTCGGGCTCCGGCAAATCCACGCTGATGCACCTGATCGGCGGTGTGGAACGCCCCACCGCCGGGCATGTGCAGGTGGACGGCAAGGATATCTTCACCCTCAATGAAAGCCGGCTGTCGATCTTCCGCCGCCGCAACATCGGGCTGGTGTACCAATTTTACAACCTTATTCCCACGCTGACGGCGGAGGAGAACATCATGCTCCCCTATCTGCTGGACGGCCGCACGCCCGACCCGAAAAAGCTGAATGAAATCCTCGATCTCCTGGGCCTTGACGACCGCCGGGACCACCTGCCGGGGCAGCTGTCCGGCGGGCAGCAGCAGCGCGTGTCCATCGGCCGCGCCCTGATCAACGATCCCGCCGTGATCCTGGCCGACGAGCCCACCGGTAACCTGGACAGCCACAAAAGCCGCGCCATTATGGAGCTGTTGAAGCTGTCCAACCGGCAGTTCCACCAAACGCTTTTGTTGATTACGCATGATGAAAAAATCGCGCTGCAGGCCGACCGAATCCTCACCATTGAGGACGGGCGCATTCTGCGGGATGAGGCGGTGCGCGCATGAACAGCATACCCGCCCGGCTGGCCAAAGCCCAGCTGAAAGAAAACCGCAAACGCACCCTCATCACCGTGATCGGCATTGTGCTTTCGGTCGCCATGCTTACCGCCGTATGCGGCTTTGCCGTGAGCGGCACCGAGGCCATGCGCAGCCTGGTGGGCGATGACTATATCGCGGCCTACCAGTCCACGTTTATCTCCATGGCCGTGGTGCTCGGGGCCATTATCATGATGGCAAGCGTGGTGGTAATCTCCGGCGCGTTCCGCATCAGCGCCTCCGAGCGCATGCGCCAGTTCGGCATCCTGAAAAGCGTGGGAGCCACCAAACAGCAGATCGTAAAAACCATGCTTTACGAGGCCGCATACCTGTCGCTGCTGTCCATCCCCGCGGGTATCGCCGTGGGCCTGCTCATCCAGTGGGCGGGCTCCAGCATCGGCGATATGCTGCTGGCCCCGATGAACAAGCTGATCAACAACGGCCTTTCCATCCACATGCGGTTCGTGTTCTCATGGGCGTCCGTGGGGATCGGGCTCGTGCTCTCCCTCGCCACAGTGCTGCTGTCCGCCTGGCTGCCCGCGCGCAAGGCGGCCAAAATACCTGCCATCGAAGCCATCAAGCTGACGCAGGAAATCACGGTGCGTAAAAAGAAGCTGAAAACCAACCGCCTGATCCATATGATTTTCGGGTTTGAAGGCACGCTGGCGGCCAAGGCCATCAAACGCAGCCGACGCAGCTACCGCGCCATGGTCACGGCGCTTTCCATCAGCATTATCCTGTTTCTGGTGTGCGGCAGCATGAACACTATGCTGACCTTGACCATGAACCAGCTCTACGCCAACATCGATGCCAACACTCTGACCTCCTTCTCTGCCAATGCCCGCGGCACCGAGTACTACAACAAAACGCTGTCCGCCGCCGAAGCGCAGGCGATTACCGACGCGCTGGCCGCGTACCCCGAGACAAAGATTTACGGTGCCGGTGCGGAAAGCGGTTATACCGTACCCATAGAAGCTGCCGGCTGCACCGATACGCTGCTCAAAACGCTGGAAGCGGACCAGACCACCATCGGGGTTGTGTTGGAAACACTGGATCAGGCCCACTACGAGGCCCTGTGCAAGGCCGCCGGTGTGGCCGTTGGGTCCAACATTCTGATCAACTCCATGCAGAAGGCTATCGGCAGCAAGGACGCGGAGTTCCAGCCGCTGCACTTTACCGGCCAGACGCTGACGCTCAACAAAGACGGCGCATCCCGCGAGGTTCCGCTGGACGCACAGCTCAGCGGCGCGCAGGTGCCCCAAGAAACGGTCTATTCCGCCGACCGGGATACCCTGATCATCGTCGTGCCGGACTGCGCGGCCAGCCTGTACTACTGGTACGGCAACAGCGTGGATCTGCCCGGCTTCATCACCCACGCCGAAACCGTGATGGCCTCGTTTTTCCCGCTGCCCGAGGATAGCAACGCTTATGTGTACAGCGTGACGGATGTAACCGCTGTTACCGATATGACCCGCAGCCTGACCAAGCTGGTCACCATCTTCCTGTATGGGTTCGTCGGCATGCTGACGCTGATCGGGCTGACCAGCGTGATCTCGGCCATCTCGGCCAATGTGCGGCTGCGCGCCCGCGAGTTTGCGGCGCTCCAGTCCGTTGGGATGACGCAAGGTGGCATCCGCCGCATGCTCGCGCTGGAAAGCGTGATGAGCGCGCTGAAGGCGCTGCTGTACGGCCTGCCGCTGGGCTCCCTGGCCATGTACTTTACCTACCGGTCACTCACCATCCAAAACACGTTCCAGTTTGTGTATCCGTGGGTCACACTGGTGGAGGTGGCCCTGGGTGTGTTCCTGATCACGCTGATCATCACGCAATACGCCGCGGCCAAGCTGCGCGGCGGCAGCCTGATTGAAACCATCCGTTCCAACGAGGGCGTATAGCACAAAACACAGCACAACAAACCGCCTCCCCTGCCGCACGGCAGGGGAGGCTATCAATTTACAGGCAGGGGAAAAACCCGCTTCTAATCCCCATGAAAGGCTTGTGTCCGTTCTTGAATGGGCTGCCGATCACGGGGGCGCTTCCCATTATAGCCGAACGCCTGCCGGAGCCGCATTATTTTTCATCCGCGCCGTCCGGCGGACAGGAAAAGCGGACCGTTCGCCAGAATGATTGCAGAGAAAGAACAGACAACGATTCGCATCTTACCATGAAGGGAAGAGATGGCTTTGCCTGCTAAAGTGACCGTTTCCATCCTGTGGCGAACTGTGCTGCTGATTGCCTGCGGCATGGGGGTATCCGACGCCGTGTTTCACAACAAGGGCGGCTTTATGAACGCCGGAGGCGTTTTATACTATACCATTCAAAGCAACCTGTGGGTGTTCCTGATCACCGCGGTCTATTTGGCGCTGTCGGTCGTGCATCTGTTTACCGGCCCCGGCGAAACATGGCGCGTGCTGGAAATTGTCCGTTTTGCCGTGTTGGTGGGGATCACGATCACGTTTCTGGTTTTCTGGTGCATGCTGGCCCCTGCGATGGAAAAGGAATACCTGCTGTCGGTAAACAACATTCTGGTGCACACGCTAGTGCCGCTGATGTTCATCGCGGATTTTTTCCTGTTCAACCGGGCTGCGGCGCCAGGGCGTATCCAGGTGCTGTGGTGCATAGCCATGCCGCTTTATTACTTCATCTTTTCCCTTGTGCACGCCGCACTCCGCCCCCAGCTGCGCTTCCAGGACGGCAGCCGTTATCCCTACTTTTTTCTGGATCTGGATAAGTTCGGCTGGTTCGGCTTTCAAAACGGGCTGGGCGTTTTCTGGTGGGTGCTGATCGTGCTGGGACTCACGCTGGGGCTCGGCTATCTGTACCGCTTTGTGCTAAGAGTCTTGGATTAACAGGCAGTTTCCTTATCGGCGGACAGGCTTTTCCGCCGCCCGGCGGCCTGTGTAAAGCCCAATAGCCCGGCGGCAAGCAGCAACAGAAAAACCGGCAATAGCCCTGCGGAAATGGCATTGGCAATCAGCCCGAACACCGGCGGCATCACCGTGATCCCTGTATAGGCGCTCGCCATTTGCATGCCCATCAGCGACTGTGAGTTTTCCTCACCGAAGTTGACGGGCGTTTCGTGCAGCAGACCCGGGAACACCGGGGCGCAGCCCAACCCCAGCAGCGCGATGCCGCACAGCAGCACCGCCGTTGAGACAGGCAGGAAGAACGGGAGGATGCCGCACAGGATCACCGCCTGCCCGGCCCGCACCATCCGCGGACTGCCAACCCGGTTGGACACCAGCCCGCTGATCAGCCGTCCGAGGGTAATGCCCAGAAAAAAGACGGACGCGGCCTGCGCCGCCCGCTCCTCCGCCACGCCGCGCACCAGCACCAGATAGCTGGCAATCCATAGCCCGGCCGTCACCTCCAGCCCGCAATAGCAGAAGAAAGCCAGCATCATCGGCTTTGCGCCCGGCAAGCGCAGCGCCTGCCGGATGCCCACCGCACCGGTCGGCCGCGCATGCACCCCGTCCGGTGCGGTTTGCGCCCTTTTCCACAGCGGCAGGGACAGCGCCAGCACCCCCACCAGCACAAGCTGCGCCAGGCCGATCACACGGTAGCCCGTGTTCCACGGCTGCCCGGCCGACAGGCAAAGCCCCATCACCATCGGCCCGGCGGTTGCGCCCACACCCCAAAAGCTGTGCAGCCAGTTCATATGCCGGGACTTGTAATGCAGCGCGATAAAGTTATTCAGCGCCGCGTCCACACTGCCGGCGCCCAGCCCGAAGGGAACCGCCCATACGCACAGCATAAAGAACGCGTGGGAGGCCGAAAACCCAAGCAGCGCAACCGCCGTCAGCCCTACGCTGCTCAGTGTAACCCATCCCGTGCCAAACCGCCGCACCACGCGCCCGCTCATGAGGCTGGATACGATGGTGCCCGCCGCGATGATCATCGAGATCACGCCCGCGCCGGATACCGGCACCGACAGCTCCCCGTACATCGACGGCCAGGCCGCGCCCAAAATGGAGTCCGGAAGTCCCAGACTGATAAACGAGATATAAATGATCAGCAGCAAAACCGTATACATGCCCGCGCCTCCTTGCGCACTTCGTTGTGCGATGATATCATGATATCATCACAGATAGCTGCTATTCCATCATTTTTTGCGACGATTTGATAACATTCTGCCGCAACGGCAGGCAAGGCGGGCCCTATGAGTGAGATATTTCTCCGAAGCGACGGATCGGAGCGCGTACTATACCGCTCCGACAGCTTTCCCATGTATCTGTCCAGCTGCGCGCTGAGCTTATATCCCGGCATGTGCTGCGCCAGCCACTGGCACGAGGATCACGAGTTTATCGTGGTGGAAAAGGGGCGCTGCGTTTTCCGCGTCAACGGATTGCCGGTGCCGCTGAGCGCGGGCGAGGGGCTGTATCTGGCTCCGCGCAACGTGCACAGTGTGGAGACCGTAAACGGCGAGGACTGTGAGCACCTGTGCGTCGTGTTCCCCACCGCGCTGCTCGCCCCCTCCGCGCACATGGCCGGGGTTATCCGGGATCGCCTCGCGGTGCACGAGGCCTCTCATTGCCTGCGCCTGTTGCCCTCCGTGCCCGGCCACCGGGAGGTGATTGAAGGGCTGCTCCGCCTGCAGGAGATCGTGTCACAAAACACCCCGGATACCGAGCTGTTATGCCTGAGCGCTCTCTACCGGCTGATCGCAGATCTGGGCGGGGCCGTGCGCGGCGAAACAGTATTCCCCAAAGCAGACCGCAGCCTGGCCCAGCTCAAGGACATGATCGGATATATCCGCCTGCATGCGGACAAAAAGCTGACGCTCTCGGATATCGCCAGGGCAGGCAGGCTGAGCCGAAGCGCCTGTGAAAACGCGTTTGCGCGCGTCCTGCATACCTCGCCCATGCAGTACGTTTTGGATTGCAGACTGGAAAAGGGCATGGAGCTTTTGCTCTCCACTGCCCTTTCCATAACCGAAATCGCCCACACCTGCGGGTTTTGCTCCGGCAGCTATTTTGCCGAGCAGTTTCGCAGGCGCGCCCGGTGCACGCCCGGCGCGTATCGCAAACGGCAGAGCGCCGGGCAGACCCCGCATGAGGGGACGCCCTGACCGGTTTCTTGCCTCAGCCGTGCTGCGGCTCCTCCAGCGACAGCCATTGCGCCTGTGCGTGCAGCCAGCGCCTGTGCAGCAGCCTGGCGATCACGGCGGGCGGCACCAGCCGCGCGCCGAAGCGCAGCAGGTTGTTGGTGAAACCGGGGATATACAGGGTGCGGCCGCGCAGTGCCCGGTTGATTGTGCGCCGGACCACTTTTTCGATATCGTTGGTGGTCACATTGCCCCAAAATCCCTGCGCGGCGATAGCCTGCAGGCAGTCCTCGCGCGTGGAAAGCCCGCCCGGGCACAATGCCAGCACATGAACGCCCTGCGGCTTCAGCTCCTCCCCCAGCGCGATGGAAAAATCGAGCAGAAAGCGCTTGGAGGCCGCGTAGGTCGCCTTGAGCGGAATGGGGTACAGCGACGCGAGACTGGACACGAAGATGATATGAAAATCCTCCCCTGCGGCCCGCAGGGCCAGCGCCTTGTGGGTGATGCGCAGCGTGGCCTCGATATTCACGCGCAGGATGCCGGACACATCGGCAAAGCTCCGCTTCTGAAACGCGCCCTCCCGGTCGATCCCCGCCACGTTGAACAGTATATGCAGCGCGATGCCCTGTTCTTTGGCAAAGGCGATCAGCCCATCCACGGCGGTTTCCTCCGTGATATCACAGGAATAGGCGTCCACCCGCACCCCAAACTGTCTGCGGATACCGGCCGCCGCCTTTTGCAGCCCCTCCGCGTCGATATCGGTCAGGAGCAGGTCGTAGCCGCGCCGCGCACACTCCAGCGCAAACGCCCGGCCCAACCCGCCGGAGGCTCCGGTAATCAGGCAATGCTTCATTTCACTCCCCTCCCTTTGCGTCGGTTATGCCGCACAGTTGCTCCGACAGCTTCCACAGCCGCCGGGCATTGGGCTCGTTCACCTGCGGGGCGGTGCGCTGCGATTTGCACTGCCCGTAGTACAGGGCCTGCGCGCCGGGCAGCGTGGCGGCGTACACATAGGTTTTAGCTGCTTCATCCGCCGAAACCCCGCTGTTTCTGCGGATATGCCACACCAGCCGGACGATGCCGGAGGTGTTCTTCTCCCCGATCCCGGTGTTCACCAGACCGGGATCAATGCCGTAGCAGCGCAGACCCTCCCCGGCAAACCGCCGGTTGAACCCAAGGGCAAACAGCAGGTTGCACAGCTTGGATTGCTTGTAGGCAAACAGCGGGCGGTAGCCCCCGCGCAGCATTACATCGTCCCACCGTACACGCGTCAGCTTATGCGATCCGCTGGCGGTGACCAGCACGCGCCCCTTTGCTTTGCGCAGGGCGGGCATCAGCTGCCGGGTGAGCAGAAACGCCGCCAGATGGTTAACGGCAAATACGGTTTCATAGCCATCCTCTGTGGTAGTGTAATAGCTGCGCACACAGCCCGCGTTGTTCACCAGCACATCCAGCCTGCCGTCGCAAAGGGGGTCCAACGCCTCCAGCAGTGCCTTGCCCAGCCGCAGGATATCCGCCTGCTTTGCCAAATCGCAGGGGAAAAACTGAAGCTCCGCATCAGGATATTCCGCCCGTAGCCGTCCTTCGGCATCCGCGCACGTTGCATCGCTGCGGCCAACGCCCAGCACCGTCCAGCCCTCTTTCAAAAACGCCCGGCACACCGCGTATCCAATCCCGGAGGTTGCTCCGGTAACCACAATGGTTTTCATGGGTCATCCTCCCCTACATAAACCAGTTCCAGGCATGCCACCAGCCAACCGCCCCCGCCGAGATGGCGCAGACCGTGTAGGTAGCCAGAAAACCGAACACAAACACACACAGCGAGATGAGCGTCAGCCTGCGCAGCGTGCGCCAAACCCTGGGTTTCAACGGCATGCGCACCGGGTAGGGCAATTGCCTGGCCGTCCCCGTGGCGGCGGCCATAAAGTTTTTGCGGTACCGCAGATAGGATTTCAGCAGCTGGGTGACCAGCACCGTCCAGAAGTATGCGCCGAGCAGGGAAAGCGCCGTAAGCCCCACAAGGGTTACCCCCGCGATCAACGCGCAGTGATACGGCATGGGCGGCAGAAGGCCGTACGGATTCAGCCCAAACGCATAGCTGACCGCGATGCCCAGGCTGGCAGCCGCCAGTGCCGCCAGCACAAGGGAAAATGCATACAGCACCACGAGAAACGTAAAGGAAAACAGGTCCGCAAACGCCAGCCCCGTGCCCGCGATCACCTTCAGGCCGACGCCGCATTTTGCGGGCCCGGCCGCACCGTCGTACTGGACGGCGATGGCCTGCGGGTCGCCCAGCTTGGCGGCGATCTCTTCCTCGGCATAACCGTCCTGTACTTTGAAGGCAAAGTGATCCTCATATTCCTGAACAATGTCTTCAATCTCGCCAATGTTGCGGCGGCGCAGCTCTTTTTGCAGAAGATCAATAAATTCATGCTTCGTCATCGTTGGTTTCCTCCATAATGGCACGGGCGGCTTCAACAAACCGAAGCCAGTCCGTCCTGTCCTGTTGGTACTGGGCCGCGCCCGTTTCCGTCAGCTTGTAATACTTGCGGGGCGGGCCGCCGCTTTCTTCCTGCAAATAGGTGGTGACCAGGCCGTCGCTTTTGAGCTTGCGAAGAATGGGATACACTGTGCCGTCGGATATATCGATCTGTTTGGAAATGGTATCGGAGATCTCGTATCCGTAGCAATCCCGCCGCGAAAGCAGCGCCAGCACGCAGAGCTCGATCACGCCTTTTTTGTACTGTATGTTCAACCCGATCCCTCCTGCGTTTCGTAATGTTAATACCGTACGTTATTAACTACTGCTCATTATATAATAGTTAAGTAGTCCTGTCAACACTGCTTTCTTTTTTCTTTTCATCAAAAACTACCCTGCCCTCGGATAGAGCGGCCTGCTCATTTTCCCTTGCCGTGGCCGCAGAAGCCCGGCGCAGCTGATTTTCATCCGCTGAGCCGCTCCGGTGATTTCCTTGTTTTTCAGCCATTGTTACGGGTAGTAACCTTTACGTGCGCACGATACGGCACACGCTTTTCCAACATGCTATCCCTCTGTTGCGCTGCCGGTATAAAGCTATCAGTTCCAAAAACCACTGTATTTTATCGGCATCCGTTTTTCTACCGGAAACCCTGATAGCGGGGCAAAGACCGATGCGCATTCGCTTTTCAAGTTGTTCTCCGGCTTCACATCGGTCCATCCTGGCCTCAGGTGCGAGCCAAACCCCCGCTTTTATCGTTTATCGCTTGAGCGGCAAGGAGAACTGTATCGTGGTTTTCGGGCTCTGTGCAGGCATTGATTATTTCTGAAAAATGAACAGACTATGTTATCCCATTCTGTTTGGCTATTTGATGCTAAATAGAGTTTTTCTTTCTTCAAGTTTTTTACTGCCTTTTTCATACGTTGACCCGTGCCATTGCAGATCTTCGTCATCCGTTTCCTCCCATAACGCGAAAGGACAGCTGCTTCAAGATAATCTGTTTTGAGGGTTATCCGATACAAGTTGCATATTCTACTTTGTTGGTATATGATACTAACCATAAACGTACCCTTACCGTTTCCCATCGAAAACTCTATGTATTGCTTCAAACAGGACGGCAAAGCCTTTCGTATGTATCTCAACGATGCTTTCCATTCTCTCAAAGCTTTCTTCCAATTGAATGTCGCTGATGCGGAATCTTCAGTTTCAAAAACCGACAAAATAAAAGCACACGGGAAAGATCAATACAGCAAATCTATCGAAGCATGTCATGGGTAAGGCTATGAATCCATGAATTACGAGGTGTTTCAACTGAACGTATACTGATTATAATAAGTATATACAACAACCCAAACGATCGTAAGGAGGAGATTACATGGAACTGACGTTTAAAAAATTACGGCGTTTCAACCTGATTATGGGCGGGCTCCATCTGATCCAAGGCGTTGGAATGATTTTTCTGGCAACAAGCGTAATCCAAAAAATCGCCGAGTTTTCCCCAACGATCACGCAATTCTATCTGTCGTATAATGTGGAAACGCAATCGCTGGAAACGGCGTCCAGAGACTTATTCCAACTGCCGTTCGGTATCCTTGTAGGCACCTTTTTACTGCTTTCTGCGCTGGCGCACGCGCTGATCTCCGTTCCCAACCGGCTCAACGCTGTGTATAACAGGGATCTGCAAAAGGGAATGAACAAGTTCCGTTGGTTTGAGTACGCAGTAAGCTCTTCGGTAATGATCGTGCTGATTGCGACACTGTTTGGCATCTACGATATCGCATCCCTGATCCTCATCTTCGTCGTCAACGCGTCGATGAACCTCTTTGGGCTTTTGATGGAGCAAGTCAATTCCGGCCGTACCGACGGGAAACTAAACTGGGGTCCCTTTGTATGGGGGGCCTTTGCGGGGCTCGCTCCTTGGGCGGCTATCCTGCTGTATATGTTCGGCACGGGCAATTTTGGCCAGGTGCCATGGTTTGTATGGGCAATCGTTGCAACGTATTTCCTGATGTTCAACACCTTCCCGGTCAACATGATATTGCAGTACAAAAAGGTCGGCAAATGGAAGGACTATCTGTACGGAGAACGTGTTTACATTGTATTGAGCCTGGTTGCAAAATCAATCCTTGCCTGGCTGGTGCTTTTCGGCGCAATGCAGCCCTAAGCTCTTGCGCCCTGTGTTATCCATAACGAGGCTCATAACCTTTTGGGGCACAGTACGCCGCGTTGTAATGATTATAGAGGTTCAGCAGTGCTGGAATTGCATCGGCTCAGTACCGTTGCGGCTCTTGTAGTCCCGGCGTTCCTTGAATCTGTTTCGATGAGGCAATCGGCGCCTCATTCAACCCAGGTAAGCGATGAATAAAGCGCTTGTGCAATGGTGTGTTAGATTTTTGTTGGGTTGGGTTTGCACAACCCGTAGTAGCAGCAGCGCTACGTCAAGGGTTCCGCGAGCCTAACCCGGCGGAAAGATAACGTGCCAGCGTGCAAGGGATTTAATCATCGCTTACCTAGAGCTGCCCCATAGATACCGGGCGTTAAAAGTAAAACAAGCTACTGCACAAAGCGTATCACTTGCGATGGGCTATGTGCATGCTATGATCTTGGAGTATTTATGAAATATGACACCATAATCGTCGGCGGAGGAATTGCCGGGTTAACGGCCGCCGCGTTCCTGTGCAAAAACAATCTGCGTGTGCTGCTGTGCGAAAAAGAGGATCATGTCGGAGGATTGGTCGGCTCGTTTTCAGTGGACGGCTTTACCTTTGACGCCGGTATCCGCGCCATGGAAAACTCCGGTGTTCTGTTCCCCATGCTGAAAAGCCTGGACCTGAAGGTGGAGTTTCTGCCCAACGAGGTATCCATTGGAATTGATCAGGAGATCGTTCGTCTGCGCGCGGATGACAGCCTGCAGTTATATCAGGATATGTTGAAACGCTGCTTTCCGGAGGACGGCGGAGACATCGAAACCCTGATCGCGGTTGTGAAACAGACCATGCGCGATATGGATGTGCTGTACGGCATTGATAACCCTCTGTTTATGAACCTGAAGGAGGACCGCGACTATCTGCTGCATACGCTGCTGCCGTGGCTGCTGCGGTATCTGTTCACAATCGGAAACATCAAAAAGCGCAACCGGCCCGTGGAGGAATACCTGGAAAAGCTTATCAGGAACCCGTCGCTGCGGGATGTGATCGCGCAGCATTTTTTCCGGGCGACCCCTGCGTTTTTTGCCCTATCGTATTTCAGCCTGTATCTGGATTACAATTACCCGCGGGGCGGAACCGGCGCGCTGATACAGGCCCTTGAAACGTATATCGTTGAGCATAACGGGGAAATACGGACCAGCACGCCGGTTCAGGCGGTTGATCCCCATCATCACAGGCTAACCGCCGCGGACGGCACGGTGTTTGAGGCCAAAACCATCATCTGGGCGGCAGATATGAAGGCGCTGTATTCATCGCTTGAGCCGCTTTCTTCTCTTCCGGCGGCCGTAAACCGGGCTGTGCGCAAGCAAAAGGAAGCCATTACCGGCCTGCGCGGCGGCGATTCGGTGCTGACGCTTTACCTGCAAACAGATCTGGAGCCCGCCCGTTTTGCGGATATCCACAGCCCGCACTTCTTCTATACGCCAAACAAAACGGGAATAAGCGCCATGCCGCTTCAAAGCATTCAAACGCCGGACGGCGGCTTTACAACGGACCGTGCCCGGCTGACCTCCTGGCTGCGGGAGTACCTGCGCCTGACCACGTACGAAATCTCGGTGCCCGTACTTCGTAATCAAAGCCTGGCACCGCCGGGGCACACGGGCTTGATCATCAGCACGCTGCTGGATTATACGCTGGTGAAGCATATTGAGGCTCAGGGCTGGTATGACGCGTTTAAAACGCTGTGCTATACCGCGATCTATGAAACGCTTTCAAACACCGTATATCCCATGCTGAAGGGTAAACAGCCGGAGCACTTCGTATCCACGCCCGTCACGCTCGAACGCCGCACCGGCAACACGGAAGGTGCGATTACCGGATGGTCGTTTGAAAATCCGCGGATACCCGCGGTATCCAAAATGTCACAGATTGCGAAGTCGGTAAAAACCCCGTTGCCGGATGTATGGCAGGCGGGCCAATGGACGTACAGCCCATCCGGCTTCCCCATCGCCATCCTCACCGGCAAATTAGCGGCGGACGCCGTTTTGAAAAGGCTCGGGTAAGGCGGTAAGCTCCAGGCTTTTTTGCCATACTGCGGTGCGCAGGGTATCATCCAGCGCATGGGGCATCGGCTTTTCATCAATCGTCAGATTGAAATACCGGCCGGTGATATGGCTCAGCTCCGGTGCGGCGGCAAGATAGTAAAGCGCGCTGCCGGAAATCGCGGGATCCTTCAAGAACGGCCAGATGACCGCACGCTGCCAGGCACGGTACAGGATGCCGTTATTGCTGCCGATCTGCGTGCGCACCCCGCCGGGGTGCATGGCGTTTACGGTGACCTTGGTTTCCGCAAGCCGTTCCGCCAGCGTACGCACGGTCATCAGCTGCGCTGTTTTGGAAGCCCCGTATCCCCTGAGGCCGATATACAAACGCTTGCCCCAGTCCAGATCATCAATACGCAATCCGCCGAAACGATGACCCTCCGAATTCACCTGTATCACACGCCCCTGGGCACTGTTGGCCAGGTTATCCAACAGCAGCATCGTCAGCAAAAAGCTCGCAAGATGGTTGACCTGAAAAACCAGCTCATTGTCATCCACGGTCAGATGCCGCCGCGTGCAGTACAGGCCCGCCGAGTTAATCAGCACATCAATGACCGGGTAACTGTCTCGGATGATCAAAGCAGCTTTGCGTACATCTTCCAGGCTGCTGAAATCCGCGGTCACCAGATGGATGACCGCATGATGTTCCCGCTCCAGCCGGGCTTTCAGCGCTTCGGCCTTTTCCCGGCTGCGGGCAACCAGCAGTAGCTCCGCCCCGTTTTGGGCCAGCAGTTTCGCCGCCGCCAGACCCACGCCGGAGGTGGCGCCAGAGATTACGCACAGCTTCCCCTGCATGGATGCCGTTGTGGTGTGCTGCTGTGCGCGCTTGTTCTTTAAAAAGGCGAGATCTTCCTTCGTGTACTTCATGGCCCACCTCATCCGAATTTCCGGTGCATAAACCGCCGGTACGGTTTTTTAAACCAGGGAATCCCATTGAAGATATCGCCCCAAAGGTCATAATAATCCCTTTGGCGGATGATCCGGCCATCCTCGTGCAGCGTAAGCTTCGTACAGCCATACACGGGCGTGCTCGGAAAACGCTTGAACATCATGGTCATCGTCCAGTCAAAGATGATTTCCCTATCCGTGACGGCAATGGTATCAATATCCATGCGCAGCTGCTTGCACCGGTTGGTCAGGCGGTTGCAAAGCCCGATAAAGGCTTCCTTTCCCTCAATGCGCTGGATACTGTCCTGAAACACAATCTCATCGTGATAATAGGGAAACAGATGCGACCAATCCGGTTTCCCCTCGGTATTGTAGGTTTTAGACCACAGTTCCAGCACCCGGTCTGCGGTTAACTGGAGCGCGCGATTCTGCATTGTGCCTGTTTCCATGAATCCTCCTGTTTGGGTCCGCGGTTTCAAGTCATACGGTATCGGCTGCGTTCTGCTTTCACACCATGGTTCTTTTCCGCTATGATTTTGTTGTGCCTTTCGTGGTTATTCCAGCCATGAAAAGACGTGATAAAACCGTCTCCAATCTGGGTACCATTATACCATGGCTGCTGCCGTGAATGAAGTCCCAAAACATATGGTTCCGCTTCCTATGTTGGCAGCAAGGAATATGCTTGACCATAGAAACGATGATTTGATAAGGTGATGGCATGGCAATCGGATACGCGTGCATACATATCGGCAGCGAAGCGACAAAGCTTTCAACGCTCAGGCTCGCAAACGCCTCGGCTGACAACATACGCGGCGTGATCCAAAGAAACCTTGACGCGCTGCTGGCCATGATACACTATAACAGGGATCATGAGATCAAACTGTTCCGAATCAGCTCGGATATCATTCCGCTCGCTTCCCATCCGGCCATGCAGGTAGATTGGAAAACGGAGTTCAGCGATACGCTTCGCCTGATTGGCAAACACATAAAGGACAGCGAAATCCGGGTCTCCATGCATCCGGGTCAGTATACGGTGCTCAACTCCCCAAATGACGGGATCGCGAAAAAAGCGGTGGAAGATTTGGCGTACCACAGTGATTTTCTGGACGCGCTTGGATGTGACGCGGCCTGCAAAATCATCCTGCATATCGGGGGCGTTTATTCGGATAAGAAACAGGCAATGGAACGCTTCATGGCCCGTTATGCGGCACTGGATGAACGCATCAGGGCCCGGCTGGTGATCGAAAACGACGATAAATCCTTTACCGCCGACGATGTATATTCCATTTCCAGGCAGACCGGCATACCGGTTGTGTTTGACAATTTGCATCACCTGCTCAATCACACGCAAAGCAACCTGTCACCCTTTGACTGGATCGATCTGTGCGGCCGTACCTGGGCCCACAAGGACGGAAAGCCAAAGATCCATTACTCGCAAAGCGATCCCCAAACGGCCGCGGGCGCACACTCCAAAAGTATCAGGGCCAGAGAGTTTCTTTCGTTTTATAACGGCTTGCATGATCAAAATATCGATCTGATGCTGGAGGTGAAGGATAAAAACCTGTCCGCCGTCAAATGCATTCTTCTCACCAAGGAAAAGCCGCCGGTTCATCTGCTGGAAGAGGAGTGGGCGCGCTATAAATACCTTGTTTTAAGCCGGTCCGCCTCGGTATATCACAGCATCCGTACGCTGCTGAAAAACAAAGCAGAACCCGATGCCCTCCGCTTTTATACCTTTATTGAAGAAGCTATGGCCCTGGATGAGGATCGGGGCGCCCAGGTGAATGCCGCGCAGCATGTGTGGGGCTATGTCCGGAAAAACGCGGATGAAAAGGATCGACGGAAGTTTGCGGCCCTGATTGCGGCATACCAAAGGGAAGGGAGGTCGCTCAAGGCGGTGAAAAACCTCCTGTTTCGCCTGGCAAAGCAACAGGACATGAGGTATCTTTTGGAATCACTGTATTTTTATGTTTGATTATTCTCCCTCATGCCAAGGAAAGAGATCGATGTACCTATCGAAATCCTTCCAACTTTCCGGCGCTTGCGGGAAGAAGCCGAAACGCACAACAACTTTCAAGGGGGCAATGCTATGATCCGAAACCAATGGTATGGGATTCTGGACGCGAAAGAAATCAAGGGAGATCAGCCGGTTGGCGTTACGCGCCTGGGAGAAAAACTGGTTCTTTGGAGAAGCAGGGACGGCAGCCTGAATTGTGTGTATGATCAGTGCTGCCACCGGGGCGCTTCCCTGAGTGCCGGCAGGGTGGTTCACGACACGGTACGCTGCCCGTTTCACGGCTTTGCCTACGATGCGTCCGGGAAAGTTGTCCTGATCCCCGCCAACGGCAGCGCTTCGCAGGTTCCCGACCGGTATCGGGTTCATGCATACAGGGTGGTTGAAAAATATGGTATCATATGGCTCTGGTATGGGGAGGAAACAAATAATCTGCCGGAGATTCCGTTTTTCAGGGAGCTGCGGGAGGGTTTTTCCTATGGCGGTTTTTCCGAAACATGGCCGGTACACTACACAAGGGCAATTGAAAACCAGCTGGATGTTGTGCATCTGCCGTTCGTCCACACCAATTCCATCGGGCGCGGAAACCGCACGGTTGTCAACGGCCCCGTTGTTACATGGGAGGACAACCTCATGACGTTCTATGTAAACAACGTTGCGGACGATGGCGTGGTGAAGCCCCTGAAACCGGAGGAAATCAAAAACTATAAGGAGCTGTTCCATCTGCAGCTTCAAATGCCGAACCTGTGGCAGAACGTTATCAGCGATAAAATCCGAATCGTCGCGGTTTTTGCCCCGATTGATGAAAACAACACGCGCATTTACCTGAGATTCTATCAGAAATTCATGAGGGTTCCGGGGCTTCAGCAAATCGTCAACGGGATCAGCAAGATCAGCAACCGGTATATTCTTCATCAGGACAGAAGGGTTGTTTTAACACAGGTGCCCAAGAAAACAGAGCTGAAAATGGGCGAGCAGCTTATCCAGGGGGACGCGCCGATTATCGAATACCGCAAAAGAAGAGCCGCGTTAAAAAACGAGCTCGGCTGAGCGCTGGATGGCAGGCGTGAAGCCCCTGCGGGCGCGGCAATAGGCGTGCCTGGAAAGCCGAAACCGCGAGCCTGATCAGTCAATCGATTCGGTTCCGGACAATGTTGCGGGATCCGCAAGAAAAAAGGAGGATTAGGAACGATGAACTTTTTGAGGACAAGCCGGATGAAGGCTTCGCTTCTGTGCGGAGTGGTGCTGGGTGTACTGTGTATTATCGGAGTTTCTGTGCGCTCGGGCGGCACAGCCGGGATACCGTTTCTGTTCGCGTTATGGTTCAACCGGCTGCTGATGGGCATGGTTATCGGCGCCATCAAGGAGCAGGCAAAAACCACCGTTTTGATTGTACGGGGCGCCCTTGTTGGCCTGCTGGTATCATTTGCGTTTTTCAGCGCGGCCGGGTTCAGCGATTGGGTCAGTTTCCTCGCCGGGATTGTTTACGGCGTCATCATTGAGCTGTTCACCCGGAAGTATGCGTCGTAACAGGATAAGCCAATCCGTCAATCACCAGAAACCTATAGCGGAAGGAGAAACAGTATGTCAACATGTGTGGCCTATTATTCCAGAACAGGCAATACCCGGAAAGCGGCGGAATATCTGGCGAAAAAAATCGGGGCGACGGTTATCGAGCTCAAAGACAAAACAAACTATCAGGGGGGCATCGGGTTTTTCAAAGGCGGCATGAAAGCAACCTTTGGGCAAAAAGCGAAGCTGAACAGCGCCGTCTATGATGAAATATCGGCCTATGACAGAATTGTGCTTGCCACGCCGGTATGGGCAGGAAAAACAACGCCTGCCATCAACGCGGTGCTTTCCAATGTGGATTTTAACGGGAAAGAGGTTTATGTTCTAACAACGCAGGCGGACCCGGCTTGCCGGGATGCGGAGAAAAGAAAAGCATTCTATCAGAAAGCGATCGCATCCAGAAATGGAAAGTTCGTCGAATTG
The DNA here is from genome assembly GCA_963664595.2 of Candidatus Limiplasma sp. GTDB lineage: Bacteria > Bacillota > Clostridia > Christensenellales > Aristaeellaceae > CAXXOK01. Next base: position 54,008 of record CAXXOK010000002.1, read on the forward strand.
TTTTCTTTGTTTGGATCTTCACCGGCCGCTGTCGCATCAGACGATGAGATGGCCGAGAGGGTTGATACGGTTGTGGGTGCTTTGCTTCAGGCGTAACAAAACGATACAATACCTTCCAAAGCTGAGATTGCCATAACCAGATAAGGAAGGTGCAAGCCCTGTAGATTGCTTACGGCCACACAAAGGCGCCACACCCTGCGCCGGATACAGGAACGGTTAAGCCGGAGCAGAGCGCGGACGGGTATATAGAGCATCAGTTGATGATCTGTCCGGCCAATGGTCGCCCCCTCCTGACAGAGCCTCCGAACCAGCGCATCAAAAACATTCCCGCTGCTTTGATCAATATAGACAAAGATGCAAACGCACTTGTGCTCTGCCCAGAGAAGTAATATATTACATATTTTTGCTTCAGTGAATGATTCCCAAAACAGCGACCGAGATAGGAACCGGTCTCTCAATCAAATTACCCCAAGGTAAGCGATGAATAAAACACTTGTGGGACAAGTGCGTTAGATTTTTGTTGGGGTGGGCTTGCGAAACCCGAAGTAGCAGCAACGCTGCATCAAGGGTTCTGCGAGCCCACCCCGGCGGAAAAAGGACGCACTACCGCATTAGGGATTTGTTCATCGCTTATTTACATGCGCCGAGCCCCTGCCAACGAGGCATATCGTTTCTCACATAACAAGCATACTGTGGATGACGTTTTCGGAAAGCGATACCCAAACCGTTCATTTGGGAAAGATCAGGGTTGTATTAAATCCTTGGTGCGCGGCACTGTTGATCTGCATGGTTCCCATATGGGCTTCCACAATTTTTCTGACAAGCAGCAGTCCCAAACCATGTCTCAGATCCAGCCTCTCATCCGTGCTGTTCATGTAATGAGGTTTTCCTTCTAGTTCCTGCAGCTTATCCGCTGATAATCCAATGCCGTCATCCCCAATCACAAGGATCAGCGAAGTATCGGAGCAATCAAGGAACAGCTTGATATGACATCCTTGCGGGTTGTGCCGGATACTGTTTTGCACCAAATTGTTTATGGCCCGTGTGATTAAGCGTGGATCACCCTTTATTACAGCCTTTTCCGCAGCCCCAGTAATTTCGATATCAATGGCATAACTATCGGAAACGCCTGTGTTGAATAATTCCGTTACATAAGAACGCAGCAGTTTTGATAATCGGACAGGCTCCTTGTGCAACGGCTGCATTTCATATTCCAGCTGTGATACTAAATTCAAATCCTGTACCAGGTCTTTGATCTTGATACTCTGGTTGCGAATGATTTCCGCCTGTTCCAGAATAGCGTTGTCTGCGGTATTGCTATCCGCAATACGCCCGGCATATCCCATGATCATGGAAAGCGGCGTCCGAATATCATGAGAAATTCCACTGATCCAATCGGCGCGCGCTTCATTTTGCTTGCTCAATAACCGAGACGCTCTGTTCACGCTGTCGGCCACCTCAAACAGCTCGCCGCGCACGGCAAGCGATACGGGCTTTCCGTCTGAAAGGGTTTCGATGGAGGCGACAATCGGTTCTGTATTCCTGATAATTTTCCGTTTGGACAGGTAGTACGCGAGGAACAGAAGCAGCAAATCCACCACAAGCATTGCCGTAAAATACAACGACAGCGCCTGTATTGCCCGAATGGAGAAATAATTGCTTGTGAGCTTCGTATAGCTGTCCTTGGGATAGCCCAATACCAGCAACCCGCTATCGGTATTCCAGATAAAAACAGGATAATCTTCCAAATAGCCTCTTGAAAACATAGCGGTATCCTGAATCGTATAGCTGTCCGGAAGCTCCTTGGGCGTATCAACCGACCACGCGCGTTGTCCTTCCGGCGTCAGGAGCATAGCCCAAATGTGATTGTTTTCAAGCTTTTGCCTGGCATTGTCCGATAACCCGTTTCCTGTAGAAGCCGCGGCGATATCCTCTGCCATGTTTTGCGGTGAAGTATCACCGTAATCCTGGGTAATGACAGTATGAAACCTCCAGCCAAAAGAGACAGCGTTCAGCAGCAGCAAAATGATCACAAAGGCAGCGAACGACGCCAAGTGCTTTGCGATGTATTTTCCGAAAGATTTCATGGCGTTACTTTCTCGTATTCAGTTTATAGCCTAATCCCTTCATGGTGATGAGAGAAACCGGCTTTGACGGATCTGCTTCTATCTTTTCTCTTATACGCCGTACATGAGCGTTCAGACTGTTCTCATATCCAAAAGGATTCTCTCCCCAAAGGGCCTCGCATAGTGCGTCAATCGTTACGATTTTCCCTTCGTTTCGAGAGAGCGTTTCCAGCAGGGTATACTCCTTGGCTGTTAAGGAGATGATTTCGCCGTCTTTGTTTACCTCCGCACGGCTAAAATCAATCGTACAGCCGCTCAGCTTCAGCTGCGGGTTCTCTTCTTTGTAACACCGCCGCAAAACCGCATGGACACGCAAAAGCAATTCCTGCGGTAAAAACGGCTTCACAATATAGTCATCCGCACCAAGACCCAGACCGGCCATTTTGTCTGCCGCTTCGTCCTTTGCTGTTAAAAATATGATGGGGATATCTGTAAAGACACGCATCTGTTGCAAAAGAGAGAACCCATCACCATCCGGCAGCATCACATCCAGAATTGCCAGATCCGGCCTTTCCGCTTTGGCGGCGGCAACGCCCTCGTTGACTGAGACAGCCCTGATTATCTTTTGAAATCCGCCGTCCGTCAGGATGGCCGTGACCATTTTAAGCAGATCCGGCGCATCGTCAACCAGCAGTATTTTTTTAGCTTTAAAAAATGAATTGTCCACAGTGTCGCCTCCATAAAAATAGTATAGCATAGCGTGCCTGGTTTACGCGTCGCCTCATCGAAAAGTAAGGTAAAAGTAAGGACGCGGGAGGGCAGATGTCAGGATGACGCTGTAGCATATAAGTATCGAAAGGAGATGCTTTGATGGACTATATCATTACAACCGAGAAGCTGACAAAGAAATACAGGAATTTCATTTCCGTCAACGATGTTTCGCTTCATATCCGCAAAGGCAGCATTTACGGCTTCCTCGGCCCCAACGGGGCGGGAAAATCCACGACCATGAAAATGCTGCTGGGGCTGACAGCCCCCACAAAAGGCAGCTTTACCATGGACGAGAAACACTTTCCCGCCGATCGGCTTGCGATTCTGAAAGAAATCGGTTCCTTTATCGAATCGCCCTCGTTTTACGCGAACCTGACAGGCCGGGAAAACCTTGACCTCATCCGCCGGATTCTGCGGCTGCCGGAAAGCGCCGTGGACGATGCGCTGGCGTTGGTTGGCCTTACGGAATTTGGCGACCGCCTTGCGAAAAAATATTCGCTGGGTATGAAACAACGCTTAGGGCTTGCCGGAGCGCTTCTTGGCAGGCCGCCCATCCTCATTTTGGATGAGCCGACCAATGGCCTGGATCCATCCGGTATTCATGAGATTCGCAATCTGATAAAATCGCTGCCCGATCTCTATGATTGTACAGTCCTGATTTCCTCTCATATGCTTGCGGAAATAGAGCTGATGGCGGATGATATCGGTATTTTAAACCATGGACGGCTGCTGTTCGAAGGGAGCCTGGACGCTTTGCGCCAAAGCGCGCTGCAATCCGGCTTTTCCGCCGACAATCTGGAAGAAATGTTTCTCTCCATGGTGGAAATGGATAATGCGCCCCGAAAGCAGAGGGCAAAGCTATGAGCATGCTTGCCATCGAGCTTCGCAAGGAGAAGCGAGCCGGAATCATTCCTGTCCTGCCGTTGGTCGGGCTCTTAGGGGCTGCATATGCATTTTTAAACTTTCTTGTGAGAAAAGACACGCTGCTGAATCTGCCGCTGGCGCCGATGGATGTACTTCTTACCCAACTCTACGGCATGATCATGATTTTAAATATGTTCGGCATCGTAGTAGCCGCCTGCATGATATACAATATCGAGTTTAAGGGGAACGCAGTCAAAAAAATTTATATGCTGCCTGCGAGCGTTACGGCCATGTACTTTTGCAAATTCCTGATAGTAACCGTGCTTTTGCTCATTGCGGTTACAATTCAAAACCTGGCGCTCGCGCGGATCGGCATGGCCGATTTACCGCAGGGAGCCTTTGACATGAAAACACTGGTATCCTTTGCGGCCTATTCCTTTATCACTTCGATGCCGGTGTTATCCTTTATGCTGCTCATTTCGTCCCGATTTGAGAACATGTGGGTTCCGCTTGGGGCAGGCGTTGCCGGATTTTTAAGCGGAATGGCTTTGGCTACGTCCAAGTCGGATCTGCTGCTGATTCATCCGTTTGTCGTGATGCTGAAACCCGCCGTTGCATTGAGCGCCCAACCGCACCCTGCAGTGATCCTCGTATCCTTGGCCGAAACGGTTATTTTTCTGATGGCCGGACTATGGATGGCAAAACATCTGCGTTATGAATAAGGAGAGCGGATAGAGATGAGTTTTTTAGCATTGCTTCAAATTGAATTTATAAAAGTGAAGCGTTCAAGAATTGTTCCTTTGATTTTCGCTGCCCCGTTATTGGTGGTCGCATCCGGAGTTGCAAACTTGAGCGGCTATTTCACGCCGGAGTACACAAACGCATGGCCGGCCATGTTTATCCAAAGCGCGCTGGTTTATGCCTATTATTTGCTTCCATTGAGCATGATCGTTGTTTGTGTCATGATGGCTGGTCTTGAAACGCGGAACAACGGCGTTATAAAAATGCTGGCCTTGCCTGTCAGCCGGTATGCGATTTCGCTGGCAAAATTCTGTGTATTACTGTTTTATCTTTTTTTGGAAATGGTGGTTTTCCTGGCTGTGTTCGTTATCGCCGGACTGATTGCCACAGGAACCATGGGCATTACAGAAACGCTGCCTGTCTTGTATTTACTCAAATGGTGCGTTGTGCTTTTTCTGACTATGCTTCCCAGCGTGGCCATGATGTGGGCCATCACCGTGCTTTTCGAAAAGCCGCTGCTTTCTGTTGGCTTGAACCTGCTGCTTGTGATTCCCGGCGTGTTGATCGCAAACACGCCGCTCTGGATTGCCTATCCGTACTGTTACAGCGGCTATCTGGTGTCGTGCTCCCTGCATGAATTTACAGCTGCATCTGCCGATGCTGCCTTTTCGCTGATGCCTTTCCTGCCCTGTGCTGTTCTAACTTCTGTTGTGTTTTTAGCACTGGCCGTAACCCGGTTCGGAAAAAAAGAAATGAGGTAAATTACTGGAAAACAAGAAGCTCCAAAAAAGCAAGCGTTCCTGCGCTGATCATCAGCATATTGCCTTTGGTAACCCTCATTCCGGTTTTACAAAATAATCGCCATGTTGGCCGGAGTGTGCAGCCTTTGGGCTGGTGTAAACCTAGGTAACGTTGAATAAAGCGCTTGTGCGACGATGTGTTGGCTTTTCGTTAATCTGGGTTTGCGAAAGCGGCCGCAGCAGAAGCGCTTTGTCACGGCTTTTACGGTCCCAAACCGGCGGAAAGATAACGCGGCGGCGTGCAAGGGAGTTCATCAGCGTTTTTCACAGGTTGCTAATGCGCTTGTCCCTTATACGGGTCGATACCATTTGCTCAGAATTGGGTCAGTCTCTCCCCTATACCGCAGTAACAAATCCTTGGGATTTATGGTATCGCTTTTCTTGGCCATTGGATTGCTCCTCCACTTTGATTGCCTGAACGCCATTCATTTCAGCGGAGCACCAATGGCTTTGCTGTAATTTTATGAAATTGCGAATTCTATTGTATTCCTATAAATGTAAGAGCGCCCGGCTATACTCGCAAACTGCTCCTACACGAAAATGAGGCCATTTTCTGTAAATGAAGTAGTGTAATTCGCATCGCTTTTTGTCGTTTCGCGTTGAGGCACCTGCCGAGAATCTATTTTGTGATAAAATGTGAACGAAAGGGGACATGAAATTGAAGTCAATACTAGACGCGATTTCCAACTGGATACTCGAGTATGGAAAAGCTTCGGCTGGTGTGGCAAGCTTCCGTGGTTCCTATGAAGCGTCTGTTCCGGAACAACTCATCGAAACCCTTAAAGATTGAACACGTGATCTGAAAAGAGCACAACAAGGAATGGCGCACCGGCAACTTCATACCGACCACATTGAGAGAGGCTATCTCGTTTAACAATGCATGCTAAGATGATATCAAGAAAGGAAATCATTACGAAAAAGATGACTGCTTTGATCCTGACATTGGTTTTGGTTCTTTCTATCGCAGGTGTCGCGCTGGCAGCCCGCAAATCATTTGATGTATCCACAAGCAGCACCTCTGTTTTTTCGACTGGTGCATCGGGGATCACCAGAACCAATAACAAGAATTGGTGCGCCAGCATTAGTGCGAGTTGAAACAGCCTAACGTCTCCTAGTATAACCATACTGCGAGGCGTTGGATATGCACATAATTACTTCGATCTGAAATCGCTTGAAGGAGCAATTGATTTATGAGAAAGTTCATGTTGTTTTTATTTCTATCAATCCTAATACTTATACCGACAAGTTATGCGGAAGTAGATATTCCCGTTCGCTTTCTGTCTATTCTTCAAGATTGGAACGCCCAGACACCTGAAGAACTACAACTAAATATCATTGAGTATTGGAGAATAATTAATTCCGACAATCCGCCAAACCACTATGATACAACACATTTCCCCCTTAAAATTCGCTTTGGCGGAACCACTCAGGAACTGATTGCTGATCGAAAAAAATGGGATTTGGCAATCGTATCCTCAAAGGATGTTGACCTGCAAGCATTGCTAGACAAAAATCTGATTGAGGTATACCCACATTACCCATTCTTTTTGCCCGATCTGTATCAATGGCTCCTTCCAGCCGAAGTACAAAAAATCTACCCGCAAGATCCAAATCAAACGTGTTATGCTTTCGTTTACGATTACGATGCTGCAAATGACGATGCAACACTTTTGATATGCAAGCCGAATTCTGCGACCAGCAATCCGCCCCAACCATCCAGTTTTGCGGAAGAAATCATGTGGAAACGTTCGGCCGATACGGCGCGCGCACTGCAGGGGATTCATCTGATCCCACAATCCGCAGCATGGACAGAGGAAGATTTTCTTTCCAAAGCCGACGCATGGGATGTTGGTTTGCTTACCCTCAAACAGGGAGAAACACCCGACATGCTCGCGCAAGATGGTTTGCTGTATGATTTCTCCCAAATCCAATATTTTGCGTCCCGCTCCTCCGTAAAGCCAACTGACATTAGTGTTGAACTGGCTAAAGGTATTTTCAGCGCGGACGGCCGGATGATAGGTATTCCGTGCGTAAGAGTTGACAGTGATGGCGACGAAGCCGATACGGTAACCATGCTGATTATCAATAACAAAAGCTCCTATATTGAGCGAGCGCTTACCTATGCTGTCCATTTTATGAAATCAACGGAATATTATTGGCATTACCTGACAGACCCAGAAAATCTTCCTGCTGACATCAGTAAAGATAATATGGATTGGTAAATCATCCGTTTAGGCCTCTGGCAATAAAGAAGTTGGAGGATCATGATCAGATGAACTGGATGAAAAAGCCTATCATCAGAAACGCAAGCGGTATCACGCTCAGTATTCCCTAGATTATGGCGATGGAATTGAACGCGATACAGTGATTTCAATTTTCACCCCTGATGAGCATCATAAGCGAGAGAGAAACATCGTATTAGCAAATGGTCCCCAAAGACAACCGAAATGGCCCTGAACCCGCACTGTTTATTAGCAGATTTTCTGCTAATCAATAAAATACAAGAATGCCCACCTTCATGAACAAACTGCTAATATACGAAAATGAGGCCATTCTATAAGCAGACCGAATGAGAAGGTGCACCTTAACGAAAAACCGGAAACCGTTATCATTCTGCGGTTTCCGGCCTTGGAGGTGGCGTTCCCGTCGGGATTCGAACCCGAGACCTTCCGCTTAGGAGGCGGACGCTCTATCCAGCTGAGCTACGGAAACAAATTCTTCGGTGTGCCCGGCGCCGCTTGAAAAGCGAACACAGGCGATTCTCTGCGGGAGCAAACCGCATATAGCCCCCGTCAGGTTTCGAATCCCTTCCACCCGGCAGACGGCCGCTCCATCCCGCCAGGCGCAGGCGCATGCGAGACGAAACCTATTGTATTTCAATGCCTTCTGGTTGTCAAGGCTGCAGCCGGAGCAACACGCCGGTTTGCATGCCTGCCTTCTCTATTGAATCCGACTATACCGGAGGGCCTTGTTTCAAAATTTCCGTTTTTCCGGTTACGTTCCTCATGAGCCGCACATTTCTTCGTCTGTTCAGCTATATTTGCCGGAACAAGCATAACACTGCTTCAGTCATATTATAATGAAAGGATGACAAACAAAATGCAAATAATATACAGGAAGAGCTTGACTATAAGATGTAAATCTTGTAAATTATTTGTATGTTTTCCTATAATTCTTAGTCACATCATTTCCCTTAATCAATTCTCCGCATTCTATGAATCCCTCCATAGCTCATATATTACAGCTCAGCATTGATATTCATCATAAAGATATAGCAATTTGGTAAAGGAGTTTTTCTATGATGTTTACACGCCGTAACAGAGCCATCATCGTGTTCCTGATTGCCTTCCTGATGATTTTCTCCAGTCTTTTTTCCCTCAGCGCATGCGCGCAGGATTCCGCTGCGATCGATTTGGTCATCGTTTTGGATAACAGCGCATCCATGAAGGACAGGAACCCGGAATCCGATCCAAAGGGCTACCGGTATTATGCGGCCGCTACGATGCTGAACATGTGCGAAAGTGAAAAATCACGCGCAGCCATCATCTATTTCTCCCTCAATACGGAAGTGCAGACGCTTGCGAACAACAAAACGGTCGCCATGCCGGTCTCCATCGCCCTGCGCAACGCGGACGGCAGCCCCAACTATATCGGCGAGGACAACCGGAATTACTATACCGACGTGCTGGTTGAGCGGGCGTCCGGTAAGGCAAAGGGTGGAACGTATCTGGGCACGGCCGTTTTGAAGGCCGTGGAGCTGCTGGACACGGGCGCAGCCACGCGCGGCGACAACCAGCCCATTATCCTGGTGCTGGCCGACGGCCAAAACGAGGACGCGGACGCCGCTAATCTAGAGGAAGCCGTGCGGCAGGCGGAATCCAAAGGCTACCGCATTTATCCCGTACTGCTGAAAAACAGCAAGAATACCGATATTGATGAAAACGCCAACATTCTCTATAACCAAATGGCGACCCGGACCGGCGGCAAGGCGCTGGATCCGTTGGAGAACCCCTCCGATCTGCCAAGGATTTTCAGCGAGATCTTCGCCACGCAAATCGGTTCGTCACTGGCCACGGAGCAGAACAATACCACGAGGGTCGGCGAAGGCAAGTACAAAATGGAGATCAACATTCCCAACCATTCCGTACTGGAGGCCAACATCCTGATGTCGCTGGACGGCGTGGAAAATGTGCGCCTGACCGATCCCTCGGGCAACAGCGCCTCCCCCAACGTGCTGCGCACCCCGATCGGCAAGGATAAATACTTACTGTACAAGGTGCTGAATCCGGATGTAATCGGGAATTGGACCCTGTCCTTCGAGGCCGAGCCCTCCGCGCTGGATGGGGTAAAGGTCAACGTGCTGTTCAGCTACAACATCGATCTGCGGGGCGATATACAATGCGTCGGCTCGCAGACGGTATACAAAAACAGCCAGTTCATCCTCTCCGCACAGTTTTACGATAAAAACGCTCCGTCTACGGATACCGACCTGTACACACACGGGATCACCGCCACGGCCTATCTGCTTAAGCAGGGTGAAGAGATTACCGAAAGCACACCCTCCATCGAGCTGGAGCCTTATGGAAACCGGTTTGAAAAAACCGTTACGCTAGAGGATTTCGGTCTGGACACCAGCGGGAATTACGAGGTACTTTACCACGCGGAGGGCGACGGCCTGATCAAAGATTCCCCCCGCGTTTCGCTGCCGATTGTCAACCGCAGCCCGGTGAAAATTTCCGAAGTCATTCCCAAAGTCATCCCGCTGAGCATTGAAAACCCCAATCAGCAGAATATCAACCAGCCGGATACCTATGCGCTGTCCGTATCGGATTTTGTGACCGACGAGGACGGCGATCCGCTTACGATGCACCTTACCTGCAACGATACAACCCTGATCACCTTTAAGAATGTCGATAACAGGGCCATGACCGCCACGCTGGAGACCGCCGGCCTCAGCGGAACCACCCAGGTGAGGATTTCCGTACAGGATCCGGAAGGCGCTTCTCTTGATTCCGATATTATCATTCCCATCACCGTTACCTCCATCGTTAATGAATTGAGAAACGCTTATTCACCGAAAATCACCATGACCACAGAGCCCACCCAGGCCGATACCTACGAGGTGAACAGCCAGGTGGATTTCACTGTCGTCATCTACGAAACGCAAAGCCCTCCCGCGTATGATATCGACGACTATCAAGCTGTGGTCGGCGCCGTATTGGTCAAGGGAAACACGGCCACGGGCCAGGACGTTGTGATACCGCTGGAGCAAACGGACGCCAGAAGCTGGCGCGGCTCCCTGACGCTGGATACCCGGGACGAGTATCCCATCCAGGCTACAATCTACGCCGGAGCAAACCAGACTGCGCTCACCAGCACAAGCTTTGATATCAAGGCCCTCAATTATCCCCCGGAACCCGTGCAAACCTTCGTTGAACAGACGGTTTACATCGAGCCGATTCCGCTGCCGCTACTGCGCATGGAAGCGACGCAGCCCTACGATATCGACCTTGACACGCTGTTTACGGACCAAAACCTGTATGACACGCTGACCTACTCCGTCACATCCGACGGTCAGGAGGTTTGTCAGGCCTCGCTTTCCGGCGACGGCACAAAGCTTTCGCTTCAGCAATTCCTGCAAAAAGGCAGCCAGCGGTTCACCCTTACGGCACTGGATACCAGCGACGCCACGGCGGAGATGGTTCTCAGCGTTGCGGTCATTTCCTACCAGCAGCAGGCACTGGACAGCATTGACCAGTATGGGCCCATCGTGCTGGCCGTCATCTTGTTGATAATCCTGCTGCGCTGGCTGGTCAAGCCCTCCTTCAAACAGATGACCCTGGCTGTTTTCCGCGACAAAAATCCCTATTTGGCCGCCATCCGGCTGAAAAAGACCAAGCGGAATATATCACTGGGCATCTATGCGGACAACGTTATCATAAAAGATCTCAAGCTGAGCAAGCCGCAGCTGAAAAGCATTCAGCTCAAGGCGGGAAAGAATTTCATCTATGTATACCGCAATAAAAAATCACTTGATGGAGCCATTGTAACGGTTGAAAGCGTCGTGTTCAACAAAAAGCAGAAGAAGTACATTTTGCGAAACGGCGGCGAAATCTGCATCTCCAACAACAACCACACCGTTCGTTGGCAGCTGGGGATCAACCGCGGCAACGTACCCCCACGGCGCAAACGGCGGCACCCATAATCCGCAACGCGCACATACGTCCCGGAAGATAGCGTTTCATGCTCGTACTCATCATACAAGGAGGCACATAACATGTCGAATTTTCATGTTGAAAGTAAACGGGTCCCCAAGATCAACGATCCCCTGCTGGTGATCGGGCTGGGCGGAACAGGCACGGATGCGCTGCTGCACGTAATGCGCAAATTCAAAAGCCGTTTCATCCTGCCCACGGTAAACGGGGAGGTGCAGGATCGCCCAGAACGCACCGCCTACCTTGCGGTGGATTCCGATATGGAACACCTTAACACCGCCGGAATGGGCGACGTGCGTTTTAAGCCGGGGGATAAGCTGGCGCTGAATATCCCCGATATGGAATCCCTGATCAGCAATCCCGCAGCCATGCAGGCCTACGAAAAAAGCTGGTGGGACACAAAAATTCCGGCATTCAAAGCGGGAGACGGGGCGGGCGGCTTCCGCCAGGTCGGCCGCCTGCTGCTCTTTCGCAATGCGCCCCTGATTGTCAGCTGCCTGGTAAACACAATCAGCAAGCTTCTGGCGGTGGAACGCAACGCCACCGGCGGCAGCCTGACCGTTGTGGTAACCACCGGCATCGGCGGCGGCACGGGATCCGGAACCTTTCTGGACATGGCCTATCTGATCCGCCATGTGATGAAAACGCAATTCAGCGGCGTCAAGGTTAACATCATGGCCTATATCATTATGCCGGGTGTGAATCTGGAGCACATGAACCATCCCAAGCCCGCCAAAAAACAGCTGTTGAAAATGAACTCCTTCGCGGCGCTCAAGGAGCTCGATTTCTGGATGAATTTCGAAGAGCACAAATGCACGAATCATCAGGTCTATTCGACCAACATCGAATACCTGTGGGATTCGCCGCCTTTCAACAACGTGGTGCTGCTCAGCGAGGGAAAGGCCGATGGCACGGTGATTGTGGACTCGTACAATGTGGTGATGGATGTGCTGGCCGAATCGCTGCTGAACTTCTTCGCGGCGGAGCAGAACATCGGCCTGGACGGCGCCTTCAGCTACCGTTCGCATTCGGTCAACGTCGCGGCCGAAGCCATTACCATGGCCAAGGCGTATCCGGTGAATTACGCCTATATGTCTGTGGGCGCAGCCAGCTCGGAAGCGCAGCAGGACAACATGGTGGTGTACGAGGCCAAGCTCACCTTCGACGAGGTCATGAAGCTGCAAAAAGCGGATTCGCTGCTGGGCACGCGCAAAGCCGACGAGTTTTTCAACAGCGTGCTGCCGGAGGATGAGGACCTGTTCCGGCTGTTTGAAAACGAGTGCCCGCTGCCGCCCTATTTTCACGGCGAAGCCGGGTATAATCCGGAGGATATTCTCTCCATGCAGGGCGACCTTGCCCTCCAGGGCCAGCCCTACCGTTCCTTTGATTATGATACGGACATAAGCGCGAAGGGCTTTGCCAAAGAACGCGCGGATCTTATCTACCAACGGTTTCAGGATACGGTCCGTTCCTATATTTCCGATCCCACCTACGGCCCCTTTGTGGTAGAGGAAATGCTCAAGGATCCGGAAAAGGGCTTTATGTCAAGGTTCCATGTCGTTCTGCAGTGGTGGCAAAACGAAAAGGAGACTTCCGAAAATGAAAACGCCCACCTGATGGGCGTGATCACCAACACCAAATATCCCGATATACTGCGCATCAACAAACTGAAGATCGTGATGAAAATGCTCGGCAAGGTCACCAGCTATGTGCAAAGCTGTGAACAGCTGTATGCCACCAAGCGCGATTTGCGGCTTGCCGGCTACATGGCGGAAGAATTTCGGCGCATCGAAAGCAAAATATCCGATTACAGCACCGTGATTCTGCCTACATTCTGCGCACTGGTCAAACAGGTGCACGCGGATTTGAACAGCGATGTTGATCATTTGCTGATCACCCGAAGCTCCAGCGAGGATATGATTGATTTCCTCGGTCTGAAAGCTTATGTTGACCAGCAGATGCAGGGGCTGAGCCTGTCGCAGAAAATGAACACGGCCACCCTCAGCATTCTTAAAAAGCTCGCGAACGCAAGCCTGTCCGTATCGTTGGACGCCACACAGAATCTGGAGGATTGGGAAAACCTGCAAAAGGATTTCCTGGCGTCCGTGGATTCCTTCGTCAACGATCTCGGTGAGGACATCAACGGCATCACCATGGACCAGATCTTCAGCATGACCATGCCCAACACGACGGAGCGGGAAAAAGTCAGCTATATGACCGATACGCTGATGCCCAACCTGCAAAGCGCGGCCCAGACCATGCTCAAGCTCATTGAGAACAACGACAGCCTTGTGGAGTATTCCTACGTTTCCGTGCCCGACGACGCCACGATTGTGCGTTCCGGCCTGGAGGAGTTCAGCCAAACCCATCATATCACGCCGAAATACTCCAAAATCAACGACCGCATTTACTGGCTGAACACGTTCAATTGCGTGCCGATGTACCGGTACGCGGACCTTTCCGATCTGGAGGGCAACTATGAGGCCGCCCTGGAGGATGATTCGGCCCGCGGCATTCACCTGGTGCGGATTCAGGGACAAAAAGCGTCGCTGCGTAACGACTGGAGCATTCTGCCTTCCCCCATTCCCCATCTGTTGCTGGGCAAGGCGCTCAGCAAGCGGCAGACGCAGTTGTCCCAGTCGGTTAAAACGCTGCTGAGCGACGCGCTGCAATCGAAGTTCGCCGTGCTCACCAAGGAGCCGACCAACGAGCTGCTGGCTGTGCGGATTCTGACAAACGAGAACGGCACCATTATGGAGCCCGAGGCCTTCCGGGAGCAGGCGGACATCATCATCAACGACGGCACGCTCCCCTATCAGGACCGGCTGGACAAGCTCAACGCTCTGCGGGACAACGGCAAACCGGTGGAAATCCGCTACCGTGATTTCACCGCCACCTTTGCCAACGCAATGGGGCTGAAGATTGAGCCGCAGGACGGCACCATGGCTGAAAAGCGACGCGCGGAAGAAGCCGCGCAGGCCGCACGCCTGGCGGCCGCGCAATATGTAATGATGGCGCAGCACCCCGATATCGTAGAGCAGATGGAAAAGCAGCGCGAGATGTACAACCATCTCGGCCAGGCTATTGCCCAGATTGAAGCCCTGATGGAAGTTGAGAAGCGCAAGTGGGAATTCGTGAAGCTTTTCATGCACATGCTGTTGTTTGATTTGTTTATCTGGAACCGTCAGAGTATTGATTTTATCGATGTCCGCGGCCAGCAAACCAAGCTGCTGGGCAGCAACATGCTCACCAACGAAGAAGGCGATCTGTACGCCTATTGCAAGCCGCTGGTTCTGATGAATATTCTTTCCTCCCCTGAGGATGCGCGCATCGACAGCAACAACCGGCGCTTCCTGATCTCCAACGCGACCCGGCTGAGAGATGAAATCGACCGGATGCCCGCGGACCAGTACGAGGCCGCGCAAAAAGCCGCCGAAGCTTTTATTGGTAATTACACCAACACGCCCAATGAAATTCTGTACGATCGCGGCGACCTGAGCAAAATGGCCCGCGAGCAGAGCGCAACGCTGGTACAGGCCATGCTCAAGGAAGCCCGGATCTTTACCACCTGATTACTGCTGCCCGCCGTGCGCAAGCCATGCTTCCGCAACCGAAAACGTATCCTCCGGCATGGCTTCGCCCGGCGGCGCTTCCCCTGTTCCTGTCCTCCCGTCCCTATAAAGGAGTTTTGCTATGTTTTCGCCCAAAATGCCGTCCTTGTTTGTTCTGATCGGTGATGAGGCGTCCCGGGAAGCGGAGCACCTGGTTTCCGTTCTGGTTGACCACGCGGAGGAAGACCGCTATTCGCTGATGCAGGTGATCTGCCTATGGCAGACAAACCAGCAGAGCATCATGAACGATCAGCGGATCCTCGTTTCCCATTACCTGATGGATGATCTTCCCAATCGCTTCAGCGCCATCGTGCGCGACAGGCGAAACGATATCATGAGCCATGTGGGTGAAACCGTTGCGGCCAATATTCAGCACGGAAAGCAATATGTCGCCTTTGTGGCCAAGGGGCTCTCGGTCCCGGCGCAGTATGTTCTGGATCTGCAGGATCACGCGCAGCGGTATATCGCGGCGTCCGGCTGCCGTTTTCTCAGCCAGTTTTGTTTTCTGGCCGAGGACGACCCCATCTATTTCAAGGATCAGCGTCAATGGATCATGAACCCGGATGATCCGGCGGAAATCCATCCCGGCTTTCACAGCTTTGATCAGTTTCTCCTTCTCACCCGGTGCAACGAGCGCGGTATCCGCAATTACCAGACACAGCTGCAAATGGAAGGCGCTTTTGCCGTCGGGTTGTTATACATGGCGTCCGGCGAAACCCATACCGATCCGCTTTACACCATGCGCTTTGGCAAAATCAACGGTTCCTCGTACGATCTGTTCCGCATCCAGCAGGACGTGATTGTGGAAACGCTTCGCAAATGGTCTTCCCGCACGCTTACCGCCACGGAAGGCTGGGAAGTGCTCAGCACGGATACCGTTGCCCTGAAGGAGGTGAGCGGCAAGGAAGTGCTCAGCGATGTCCTTCATGATGATTTGGTCGAAAGCCTCCCTTCGCTTTCGGATCTGGCCGCCATCGGCATGGATCAGAAAAACCTTTCCTGCGCCGATCTCATTCTCTCGTTCGACGCGCTCAACGAGGACAGCTTCTATGCGCAAAAAGATAACCGGGAATGGGCGGAGCGATGGGTTTCAGACGTTTGCCAGAAGCTGGCACGTTATCCCTATCTGGAAGGCCTGATAACACTTTTAGAAGCGGAGGGCGCTATCGGGCAGGCAATCCGCACGGCACTGGCCGACGCGGACGAACGCTTTGACAAGGTCGGCACCGCGGCGCAGTGGCTGCGAAAGCAATGGACCCGGATTGATCTGCCAGGCCACAAACTGCTGCAATCCGCGGCAACATACAACCTGATAACGCTTCGCGAATACTATATCGCCTATCAGAACCTGTGCCATATCCGCGGACTTAAAAAGCGTCTGGCCGCCATGGAGGAAGCGCGAAAAAAGCCTGCTGACGTTCGCCAAGGCGCGCGTCCGCCAGCGTGATGCGTATCTGGATAAATTCCGTTTACCGGACAACGAAAAAAACCGTGCTGTATTCGCTCTGCGAGGAGTATACAAACAAGGTTCGTCAAAGCGCCGGTCAGACCAGCATCGAGGACATGGTCGTATATAAGGATGCCGTTCAATATCTGTACAACACAGGCAGGCTGGAAAAGAGCTGGGAGCAGCTGATGAAGGAGCTCGCCGAAAAAACCACGCAGCGGCTCACCGACAACAAAAAATTCGGCGAAGCTTATGCGATGAACAAGACCCCGTCCGCATTAAGGGACCGTGTCCTGCAGCATCAATTCAACGACGCCACCCTGCTGCCGCAGCTGTTTTCGGACCTGCCCGAGGAAACCCCGACGGTTTATTATCCGGTTCCGGACGCCGTATACCGCAACCTGCCAAACAACCGGGAGCAGGATGGCTTCGTGCCCATCCACGGCGATGTGATCGAGAGGGTAACCTTTGTGCCGCTTGGCGGCATTGATAAGCTGTACAGGCTGAATCTCTTTTCCGAAATTACTTTTGATGTCCCGCCGCAAATGGTTGCGCCCGTAACCATACAGGCCGATGATAACCCGGAGGAAGCCTGCAACGGGGAGGCGGCCAGGCTTTGGAACATCAAGCTGGCGGACACCGGCAAAAACTGGGTGCTGTCCTGGACCTGGGTTGGGAACCGGGATGAAGCTACCCATATTACCTGGCCGGCATACGATGAGCGGATCTCCAAAAACAAATGGCACGAGGGGGGCCAAATGCTCGTCCTTGCGCCGGACAAGATACCGTTTGGGCGCTTCGCCATCAAAATGGAGTGCGGAGCCGAAAGCACCTGTATCGAAACGGATGGGCGGCAGCTGCGGATCAAATTGATTCTCGACAGAAAACCAAGATCCCCGCTGCTGCTGCCCGACGGCCAGCAGCTTCCACAGGCGGCCTTTCACCTGGAGGGCCAGGACCTGTCGATTGCCAGGGGCCACCAGGTATTGCTCAAGAAGAAAAACGGAGTGAAAACATTCCTGTATGACTTGTTCGCAACCTATACAATGGATGATCTCAGCACAAAATGCATCGCCTATTGTGAGGATAGCGGAACGCTTTCGCTGGAAGGCGACGGCCAATTAACAGGATTTGTGGATGTACCAACTACTAAGCGGGGTGATGAAGCATGATTACCTGCCCATTTTGCGGAAAAGGTTTCGAACCGGAGGATATTCTGTTTTGCGATACCGTGCGTGGTCATGCAGTGGAGGCGAAACTATACGACAGCGTATACGGAACCTTTTTGGATGATATCATATCGTTCAACCCGGTTACGAATGGCGACGATATCACGGTGGAAATGGAAAAGCGCGAGCTGTATTACTTCCATCCGTGGTCTGACAAGAACCGGAAGGATAAGCCGCTCTTCCAAATGCCTGTGGAATGCGAATATGGCAATTGCAAATTGTATCCCGCCAGAATTAAGGTGGTACGCAACAACGGCCTAACTCCGCGCATGGAAGCGAACGAAGCCGAACAGGACGGCTCATCTTCCGCGCCCATAGCGTTTTCCATTGAAAGCGAATTGACCAACGGCCAGTTTCAGAACGCATCCACAAACCAGTCGGATGAAGACAGGCCGAATTTTCAGGGCGACGTAACCCGCGTGCTGACCACCAAGGCTTGCCCCCGCTGCCATTGCTATCTGCCGGACGAAATCGGCTGCCATCCGCTGCACAGCGTTGTAATGCTGGGCAGCACGCGCGCCGGAAAAACAACCTATATGACCATGGCGGCTCATCAGGCAACCTCCGGGGTGGGTCTGCCCGCCGGGCTGATGAGCTGCAGCCTCAGCGACGAAAGCAAGCGTTATTTCGATTATCTGATCAAATGCATGAAATATGGCATTCTGCCCTCTACCCCGCTGGACGACAAAAATAATATCCATGTTGTATTTCCGCTGCTGTTCACCGTGGTGCCGCAGGGCGGGCTGGAGCCTTTTTTCCTGAGCATTCACGATTGTCCCGGTGAGGCGATGCAAAACAACGATTATCTTTCGAATTTTCCCGTGCTGGGCACCGCGGAAGGCGCGATTATGATGCTGGATCCCTTTCAGTTCCTGAAAGATCGGAATGCGCAGGGTCTCTCTACGCAATGCGATACCTGCACCGAATCCTTCAACAGCACCTTGAATCTGTTCGAGAAAAACCTTTCATTTTTCAAAAGCCTCCAGCAGCTCGTTTTTGCCCTGACAAAGTTTGATCTCATCTATGGCGATCATCCGGATAATAAGATTCACCCCGATGATTATCCGTACATGGATCAAATGAGTCTGGACGAGCAGCATGAAAATGGCGTGGATCTGGAATGGATCCGCAACCTGAGCACCCAGGTCCGCGGCGCTATCGCCAACCAGCTGGAGTACCCGGACTTTGAAAACCGCGCCGACGCTCTGAAGCAAAAAAGCGAAGCACTGAAGGTTACCACGCTTTGCTGCTCAACGCAAAGCTGGAACGATGCCGCCAAGCGCTTTGTGCCGGTTATCGACAAAAGCAGTGAAAAGGGTACCGCGAACATGATCGGATACCGCTTGTTGGAACCGCTGCTGTGCGTGCTGGCAGCCAATAACCTGCTGCCAGTAAAGGATTCGCACCGCAAGCGGAAACGGTGGAGATGACCTTCGGTATGCCAGAACGCAGATAACCAGCAAAAACAACGAGCGCATCAGGATGAGGAGGGCCCTTGGGAATGAAACTATATCCATCCGTAGGCGGACGCGGGGCCGGGAACGTTGGTTACAATTTTACAGCATCCGCGGACAGATTGCCTTACAGCGCCTCGTGGATCGGCGCGCTGCGGGCGTCCGATACGACCTCGGATCACAAACCCATTCTGGAAATGCGCTGTGTGGACTATGGCCAGCCTGTGGTCATCTCCTCCCAATGGGTTGTGGACAGCTGCTCCTTTGGTTTTTCCGAATATATGGAAATCGAGCTGCCGGAAAATAAGGAGGAACGCGTCCGCTATCTGAATCACCCCGGTCAGGCGCTCTACCTTGAGTTTATGGACGGGAAAACCTTTTTGGAAATGAGCAGCAGAAGCGGCGTCAAGCATGTAACCCTGCCCGTTATGGAGGTGCAGCTGCCCTCCGTGCAGGCCGCCTGCTCATTTAAACTCCCGCAGGATATGATGGCCGCGCTGCTGGCGGACACATGGTCCGCCAGCTTCCTGAAGCTGTACGAAGCGAGAAACGCCAAAGATGCCTCGGCTGCCAAGGCCAAAACCTCCCCCCTCCGCCTGCAGCTTGCCGTAGAGGCCGGGGATACACTGGACGCGGGATGCGCGTTCATCAATCAGGAGCTGCTTCCCCGGCTGCCCGTTTCCGTGCGGCACATTATTTCCGTCAGCATCGGCAGCCACTGGAGCAGTGTAAACAATACCGCCAATCCGCCCGCGCTGGCCATCACGCTGCCCGAAAGCGGCGCGTGGCATATGAAGGGCGGCTATAATCTGGACACCGGAGACTATGAAATGGCGGGGCCCCCGCTCTATCTGGAGTTCGGCAAAGCGCTGCTGTCCAGGCGGCATATGGAATACGAAGAACCGCTGAATCAGGATTGGGTTTACACCCCGGTCGCGGCCAACTTTCTGGTGGTCTACTATCTGTTCCTCCTCCACAAAATGCTGCATACGGAACCGCTCGACAGCAAAACGCTTTCGGATGCATCCCAGCTGTTTCAGGCGTTGGAGAGAGTAATCCGGCAGTATCACGAAAACATTACGGATTCCCAGCGCCGCATCCTGCTGCTGCCTGCGGAACGCGATTGGGTGCGCAAGAGAACCTCGATGCACCACGAGATCGTAGACGACATGAAATCCTACGACCTGTTTGTGCGCAAGGCGTTTTCCATCGACAGCGATTTGAAGGCTCAGCAGGAGGAGTCTTTGCTGGAAACGCTGAAAAACGCATACGTTGATCTGCTGTGCGTACCCGAAACGCTCAGCGATTGCGCCGTCCTGCCTGTCTCCCGGATCTGGACGGAGCCGGAGCTGAGCGGCGAGTGCATCAAGGCGAATCCCGATCTGTTTGTCCAATGCGTCCAACGGACGCTGGCGCTGCATGCAGACGCCCTTTTTGCCGATAAAAGCTCCTTTGATAAGCTTCTTTCCATGTATGCTGCCATGGAGGAACCGGCATTCAAGCAATCTCTGGGGCAGACGCTGGCGGACGCGATGACCGGGATGCTGAAAAAGGCGGAATGGCCGCCGTTTTTGATCAGAATCCGTAAACTATTGGAAAAGCAGACGGACTCTGCAAAGCAGGTGAATAACGATGTATTAGCATATGCCGAGGGGCTGTTTGCGGACTCGTTTGCCAATCGAGATGTGCGCCGACGCTTCAAGGATTATGGCGACAATCTGGATTCTGCTGCGCAACAGCTGTTTTTTGAAGATCTCAGCTACCGGTACTGCCGGTATACAACAAATGATCAGGCCAGAACCGGCCACTTTCTGGATGGTTTCATCGACGTGTGCTCCGATTTTGACTGGCTGGAATGGAAACCGGTACAGCAGACAATTTATACGGCGCTCCAATACCGTGGCATGTCTCCTGCGCCCAGGCTGAGCGAGACAGAAAAAGAAACGCTGCTGTCGTTTGCCAAAGACGCAAGCATACAGCAGGCAGCCGATATCGAAAAGGCGCTCACTCCGATTGCCAATCACACCACGGATCCCGAGGTTATCAGCTTCCTGAGCACCCTCTTGCCATTGATTAAAACACATCCGCTCACCCAACCGCTCACGGCCGGGTGGGAGACGGCCTTCAAGCTGCAAATCCAGCAGACCCTGTCGGCCGTGTTTGAGGAGGCCCGGCAGCAGCTTCCCATCCTGCGCTCTCCGCAGGACGCTTGGAAAAAGCATTGCCGTTTCTCCTGGCTGTCCCTCCGCTTTCTGGACGAACTGACGCAGTGGTATGCAAAGGCGGACGAGCTGCAGGCGTTTGCGAAACCGTTGGTAATGGAAATTCTGAACGGCTGTTCTCTGGCGGATCTGCTTCTGGTTTTCAACCCGCCGATCAACGACAGCGACTGGTTCAGCAAACTGCTCAAAAATGAAGCAGCGCGGCGGCTGGCCTCGGAAAAACTGGCCGACTATGCGGCGGAGTGTCGCAGTTATACACAGATCGTAGGGCTGCAAAGCCTATGTGACCATTATCTTGCATCGGATGATCAGAAGGACATCCGCACCGCCCTCGGTTTCGCGGCCACCCGTAAATCCCAGGACAGCCTGGAGCTGATCAGAACCTTCGGGAAGCTGGCGGATCGGCAAACCGCGGGCCTTCTGCTGCGCGCGCTGCTGACAAGTGAGGATGCCGGACCCTGGAGCATCAAACGCTGGGACGATCTTCTCGTGCTGTCCTACCTGAGCAACGCCTCCGAGGGCAAACGGGGCCGCCAGCTGATCCTTTCCGTGCTGATGGATACCGGAATCGACTTTTCACTGATCGATACCCTGAATCCCTGGGACGGGGGCAGCGGCACGAAGGCCTTCCAAACCCTTCTCCATGTTTTTGATTGGCTTGACCAGACGCATCTGGAAACCATGGAAAACGTTCTGCTGCAAGCGCTGCAAAGCGCGGCCATCTTTACCCGGGCCGTGCACAAGGGCAAAAACCTGAAGCGCATTTACGCCTCGGTTCTCCCGCTTGATCAAGCTCAGAAAAGCGCCGCGTTTTCACCCGCTCTGCTTGCGTGGCTGTTTCCAGCCCAGACGGGCGAGCCCAAAATAACGCCCGACGCACGCAAGGTTTGACCAGCGCTTCATCAAAACCCCGGCTTTCCCATTGATTTCTGCACTATCGATAGGCTTGGAGGAGAAAACAATGTCCAAAAACAGCAGTCCTATTTTATTGATCGGTTCTCTTGCGGCGCTGATCGTGTATCTGGCCGCTCCGGTCATCCGCATCGCGTTTGTGCTGGGTGTAAACGGAATACAAGCTATCCAATGGCTCAGCGGATGGTTTATCGTGCCCATCCTCGCCATGGTGATCCTGGCGGTTGTCGCCATGTTTGGCAGCCGCGGCAGCGCGCTGATTGCAAGCGGCTGCACCCTACTGCTGCTGATTGTGTTTTTATTGGCCTTCAAAGGCGTCGCCACCAGCGGAAACCTGAATGCGCTCTCCGCCCAATTGGGCCAGCAGATAGGCGGCACGTTCGGCAGTGCAGGCTACGGCACCGTTGCCACAACGCTTGCAGCACAGCTGCTCGTAAGCCCTGCCTGGGGCTTTTACCTGAGCTGCGGGTGCCTTGTGATTACCTTTGTTCTGTTATTCGTTACCGGAAGCAGCGAACCCCGCAGAACCGCATCCGTTCCTGTAAACAACACCCGGCGCGATCACTACCATAATCTCTATCGGAAATAACCGGGCAATCTGTCGAAAGCAAGGTGAAGGCATGAACCATCGGATTACGCTTGTTTCCCTGAAAGCGGCAGGATTATTTCTTCTGCTGTTGATATTCGCCCTGTGCTTCTTCCCTCTGCCCGTACAGGCGGAGGATATGGCAGCAGCCGCTTCCGCAGCCGAAAAAGCTGACTATCTAATCATCGTTCCGATCCGAAATCAAGCGTTGCAGGACGCGGACAGCGGTCAGGTTGTGATTTCGGAGCTTCTCCATGCCTTGCATATCCTGCAGAACAGCCAAACACAGATTGCCTTCGTTCCCCTCATGGCCGGCAGCCAGAACAACCCGGCCAGCCAGCCGGTAACCGATATCCGCGCCGGTGACACACAGGCCTATGAAGCCCTGTTCAACAGCTATGTATCGCGTTACTCCGGCGATGAAATGACCAAGGGAATCGAACTGACCTTTGATACCGTACTGGAGCTTGCCAAGCAGCCGGACCGGCATGCCCTTGTGCTCCTCATCCAGGCCAAAGCATACGCGCCCACATGGACCAAGCTGCACGAGCTGCTTTCGGACACCGATGCCGAGCTAACACTGGTCAGCGTAGCTGGCGCAGAGCCCTCCGCGGATATCTCCGATTTTATGCTGGAGATGGGCCTTACCCCGCCGGACGGCAGCCAGACGGAGGCAGGCACGCTTTGGCGGCTGTCCCCGCAGGTACAGGTAATGGAGGTTCCGCAGGACCGTCAAACCTCCAGCTACGAGGCGTTTGAACAGGTTTTCACAGCGGCGTCCGGGCAGTACCGGCTGCCGCTTGCGGCCGGCGACGCCGGTTCGAAGGTTGTGCTGCCGGATCAGGGGGTAAGCCATATCCTGTTGATTCTGAAAAACATTCCGGAGGGATACGATATCCGGATTGTGGATCAGGACGGGAATCCCGTTTCCCCCGTGCAGCAATACAACGATACCCGTGGACAGCAAATTTTCGAGCTGGCCGATACCGGCGGAACCCTGACGGTTGCCGCGTTCCCTCCGCCTACGGCGGAGATATTGGAAAACACCGAAACCCCGGCTGATCTCCCCACCGCGGAGCCGACGGGCGATGCCGGGGCCGCCGCACCGGCAGACGGAAGCACGCCCGCCCCGCCCGACGGCGCAGCGGGAACCCCGGCCCCCACGCCGCCAGCCCCCGAAGAAACCGGCGTGGAAGGCATGGCGCTGTTCGATTTCGAATGCGGCGGAACCCTATCCCTCACCACAGAGGACGGCCAGACATCCTATCATAAAAACAATACGATTGCCGTTACCGTTCTCCCGCAAGGGGACAGGCTGACCGGCCTTATACAAAGCTATCCAGACATCCGGCTGCAATTGCTGGTAACGGATGCCCAGGCCCAGCAAACCGCCTATCCCATCTCTCTGGAAGGCGGCGGCGCGCCGGGGTACGCCTGCCCGATATCGCTTGATCAGGTTGGCGGTTACACCCTGCAGGCGGAGCTGCTGTTCGGTGATTTTTGCACCGTCGGCAGCAATACGCTCGGCATCACCATCACCAATCAGGCTCCAACGGTCGGCCTTGCTCCGGCCTACGACTTTTGGATCGACGATCCCTATCAGCCGGACACGCCCATTGCGATCAATGTAAAGCCACTTTTTTCCGATCCCGACGGGGACCCGCTGCAATACCGGATTGTGACCGGCGGAGACGGTGGCTACCAAACCGTCTGGACGGAGGAAGGTTTTGCGCAGCTTGCCATAGAGGACCACACGCTGGTCATCACCCCGCTGGCAACATCCGCAAGCCGGGATATCGGCATTCAGGCGTATGACAGCGACGGCGGATCCGTGATCAGCGCAATTCCCATCGCTCTGCATTCCGTCTACGATGCGCTTGCCGCCGTTACCTTTGCCGACGATCTGCATTTTTCTTCACACGTTGCCAAGTATGCCTCCGTTACCATCAGCGCCGAGCCGCAGTTTCCCGCTATGGTAGGCGAAAGCGTACCGGTAACCGACTCTTTCTATCAAAACGCGAAAGTCGCCTGTCTGCTTGTGCAGACGGACAGCGGAATCACCACCACTCTGCCCATGTCCTACGATGAAGCAAGCGCCGCCTATCAGGTGGTCTATCCCATGCCCGATACCGCCGTGCAGTATCAGGTATCCGTGGAGTTTACCCTGACCATGCCAGAGGGGGACGAGCGCCATGCCGATCTTCACGGCGTTACAAACGCGGTTGCGCTGATCAGCGAAAACACGGCCCCGGAATGGGTTGCCGCCTACCCCGATTTGGGAGAGCAGTGGATGATCAATCAGGGCAGCGGAGAAGCCTACGATGTAACACTGGATTTTGCCGCGCTCTTTGCCGATGCCGAAGACGCACTGCCCGATACACAATCGCAGCTGACCGGTTATGTACAGGTGAAAAACGCCCGCGGCCAGGCTCTGTGGTTTGTCCCGCAGGCCGACGGCGCGTACGAGCAGGTTCAGCAGAAGAAAGCGGATGCCGCAGGCGCTGTGGATGTGCTTGCGCTGCCCAACGCCGCGCAGGCTACCCTGCGTTTGCGAACCAGCGGGGCGTATTCGCTGCTGCTGCGTGCCGTTGACCCGGATGAATTGAGCGCGGACGGCCTGTTGACCCTCCGGCTGAAAAGCCCGTTCCAGCGTCTGCTTCTTATCATCGCCCTCGCGGCCGCCGGGCTGCTGTTGCTGGCCGGGCTTGCCCTGCTTATCGCCCACCTGCTGAAACCTGCCTTTGGCCCCCACATCCTGCAGGTATCCCTTCACGCGCCGGAGATCGACAAAACGTGGAACGTGCCGCTGAAGGCCTGGAAAAAGAGCGATGTGCCCCTGCAATGGCTTCTGATATATGGCAGCATTCCGCCATTCGCCACGATGGAAACTCTCGCCTACTCCGTACTCATTAAGCCAAGCCGGGGCGGAATACAGATTGTAACCCGAAACAATTCTCTGGTCTGGACACGCGGCGAAGAACCATTATCCGGCAAGTTTGAGCAGACCGAAGCCCTATCCCCGGTTACGCTGCGCGCTACGGACACCACCCTGGTGTTGTCCCTGTCCCCCATTTCCCACAGGAGGCCACGATGATTCATCCTTTGCGAAACAAAAAATCCATCCTTCTGATCGCCGTTGTGCTCGCCTTTGTTCTCTGCGGCTTATTCCAGTCGCAGGCCGCAGCGGCGGATCAGCTGCGGGTACCCAAGATCATCTCTATTGTTTATGATGATTCGTCATCCATGAGCAGCGGCAGCGGGCAGCTGGGCAAGGCGGGATACGCCAACTATGCCGTGAAGGTTTTCTTGTCCCTGCTGGATACGGACGACATCGTCTATGTTATCTTCATGAGCAATCCGTTTGCTGCTTATAAGCTGGATATGCAGTACGGGCAGGCACAGGCAATCGCTCAGATGAACAGCCTGATCGGCCAGAGCATGACCCCTTTCCAGGCCGTTGCCACCGCCATGGACGCGCTGAAAAGCGTTCCGTCTTCCGATGTTTCCGTTAATTACTGGCTTGTTGTTTTCACAGACGGCGCGTTTCAGGATATGCGCGTCTCCGGTATGGAGAGCGAGCTGAGCAGCTTCCTCCACACGTCCATGCCCAATGGCACGCTCCCGCAGGGCTGTTTTGTGTCCATCGGAGCAGACGCGCAGCGTCCGGAAACCGCCATCGACGGGCTGAGCCTCTACCCCGCCAGCGGCGCCATTACAAAGAACGAGGATATTCTGCAGGTCATGCGCTCGATGGCCGACCGTATCAGCGGCCGCGTGAAGCTGGGAGACCAGAGCATCACAGCCAGCGGCAATACGGTGACGTTTACCACGGATCTGCCCTGCTTTTCCTTTGCGTTTTTGCAGCAGCTGGACCTGTATCCCTGGACCGCTCTGACCGATTCGGCCGGAAAACAGCTTACGGGCAGCTTTGTACAGATCGAAACCGCCAGTATGCTGGAAAGCATTTCCGGCTGGGCCAGCAAGGTAGTGCCCGAAGCCGATCAGGTGCTCCCGGCCGGAACCTATACCCTGACCTTCCGGGAGCCTCCGCAGGACCTGGTGATCATGATCGAACCGGCGCTGGTGCTGGATTTGAATGTGACGGC
The DNA here is from genome assembly GCA_963664595.2 of Candidatus Limiplasma sp. Taxonomy (GTDB): domain Bacteria; phylum Bacillota; class Clostridia; order Christensenellales; family Aristaeellaceae; genus CAXXOK01. Next base: position 81,032 of record CAXXOK010000002.1, read on the forward strand.
CGCTGGAACGGAGGACAGCGATTCCTTTGCCATTTTCAGTGCTGGAAAGGTGGATGTGAAGGGGTTCCTGCATTTCTGGCATGAAACCGATCCCATTGAGGACAGCCTTCTGCCGTCCAATACCGCCTATTCCCTGAAGGCGACGCAAAACGGGCAAACGGTACGGGAGGACCAAAGCGCTTCCATGACGCTGAGCGCGGTGGATGTGGCTGCGGAGACCCTGTTTACCGGCACGGTGGAGCTGCCCAATATCGGCGTTGTGACCGCCAACCGCAAAATATCGCTTCCCGCGTATACGCTCCAATTGCAGCAGGAGGGCAGCGCTACCTATCCGCTCAATGAGCTGGTCGGCAGCAACCGCGGGCTGACCGTGACCATCCTGCGCGACGGGGTGCCTCTGGACGCGGCTGATGCCGCGGCGCTTTCGCTGGTGGTGGAGACGGACGCGCCCCATACCGTAACCCGGCAAAGCGACGGAACCTTCCGGATTCTCCCCCAGCTGGACCGCCTTCGGCCCCTGTCGGCTTACGGGGAGCTGCCCATTACCATAACGCTGGAAAGCGCGGGCGGCAGCATCACGCCCTCCGTTGCCAGCTGGACCTTCCTTCCACCCGACATACAGGTACATGCGTCCCTGCTTGGCACAAACACTGTCGCCCGCACGATGCTGCGCGGCAGCGCGGGGCTGCTTACGGACGCACAAAGCCTTTCAGACCTTGCCGCAGCCTCACAGGAGCATGTGATCGCCGCGTTTACCGTTTCCGTAAACGGCCAACAGCTTACCGGCGACGAGCTGGCGGATTGGCAGCCGATCACCATTACGCTGTCGGAAAACCTGTTCAGCCGCTATGCCTGCGGAACAAAGTCCCTGGCCGACGGAACCCTGCTGGCCGTGCCCTGCTATGTAACACCGGGGCTGATGGCCTCGGATCTCCTGCAATGGACGGACAGCTGGCATCTGCCCCCGCTATCGGGTAGTGTTACCTGCACCGTGATGAACAACTCCTCCGCATCGCAGGCCTTTACGATTGTGATGGAGCCCTGGTATCTTCTCGTGCTGAATATCGTGCTTCCCCTTCTGATTTTCGTATGGCTTCTGGGCTATGTTTTCAAGCGCCGTTTCCCGCGCAAGGCCGCGGTACGCTGGATCCCCTTCCAACGCTCCAACGGACGCTATCTGTCCAGTGCGGAATCCTGGCGCGAGGAATCGCTTCGCAGGGTAAACTTCTGGTCATTTATCCCCTATGCCACTTCGCGCGCAAAAGTCGGCGGCTTGAAGTTTTTTGCCGGTACGCCGGGTTCCGTGCTCATTCCGCTGGCATCGCTGCCCGCGAAAAGCCAGTTGATTGCCAAAAAGAACTGCTCGCAGCGCGGTGTTTTCTCCTGTGATCCCGAAGATAAGGAACTGCGCCCGGTGTACCTTCGCGATTTTGAGGTGAGCAAAAACCACCGGTGTGCGCTTGCCGACAACGACATTCTGCTGTTCACCGGGGACGGCCGCAGCGGCCGCGCCTTCAGCTACACGCGGGACTAAGGTAAGCAGGTACAATGCCATGAGCCAGTATTCGCGTCCCCGGACGCCGCCCCACCATATGCCGCCCAAAACAGATACAGCCATCCGGCCGCCCGCCCCAAAGCCAAAGCGCACGGCCGCGCTTTGGCTTTGGCCGGTCATCATTCTGCTGGCCGCCGCCGCTGTTTTTCTCACGCTATATCAGCCCGGCCCGCTTGAAATCCTCCCCTCGCAAATCCAATCTGAGATCGGCACAACCGGCGCGCTGTACTGCCGCGTCTCCGGATGGGAGGAGCAGACCCCTGCTCTGTGCGGTGTTTTCTATGTCTCAGAGAATAAGGCGGTCTCCGCCCAGTCGCTGCCCCCGCTGCAAAACGAAGCCCTTGCATGGGTTTTCACGCCCATGTCGCCGCAGGAACCAGCGGAGGACGGGGTTTATATTCCCTATGCACTGTTTGGTCATACCCTCCTTTTGGGGGATGCCGTACCGGCTGCCAGCCTGAGCGGCGCGGCCGCAATGCCTCCGATGCAAACGGTACCCGTTGCGCTAAGCACAGCGGTCCCGAAGGATACCGATCCGGTTTTCACCCAAACACCAACCCTTGCCGCCACACGCACGGCGGAGCCGACCGCCGTTTTCACACCGTTACCCACTTTGCCCCATACGCAGGCGACATTCCCCACAGATTCCGCAAATACCCCGTCGCCCTCGCCCACGGCTGCTCCCACTGCCGCACCAACATCCACGCCAACCGTCATCCCCACGCTTACCCCAACACCCACCGTTACACCTACAGCTACCCCCGCCCCCACGTTTACCCCCACGCCCACACCTTTAGCCGCTATCAGCGCCGCAATCCCGGCTTCGGATACGTTTGCCCTGTATCCGGTCGATACCCGGTATTTTTACCAGCAGCTTACCCCTGCGCAGCAGCAGGTATTTGCCCGCGTATATGACGGCGCCATGGGGTTTGAATCCCCCATCGACCTGGATATGCAATGCACGGGGGCCGATCTGGAGCAGGTAATGTACGTGATTATGTACGATTGTCCGGAGCTTTTCCAGATCGGCAGTCATTACCAGTACCGCAGCTCCTCGCAGGCCATCGCCGTCAACGTTACGCTGTCCTATCAGATGACGGAGGCCGAGTATCAGGACCGGCTGACCCGCACGCTGGCCATGATTGACGACATGCAAACGCTCCCGGATTTCGGCGCGACCGATTACGATCACCAGCTGACCATCTACCGCCGGATCAAGGCCATCTGCACCTACGACCTGGAAAAACCGTTCTGCGAGTGCGCCTTTTCCCCGTACCTGAACGGCTACGCCAAGTGCGACGGCTATTCCCTCGCGCTGATGCTCGCGCTCCGGTACTATGGCATCCCCAGCGCTCTGGTATCCGGCGATGCCGAGGATCCGACCGATCCCACGCTGCCCGGCGCGCACAGCTGGAATTATGTGCAAATCGGCGGAGCCTGGTACCAGTGCGACATCACCTGGGACGATATCAACCTGGGAACCACCGCTTCCGACCTGCTCGATTATTTGCCGTACTTCAACCTGACCGATGAGAAAATGCTCCGGACCCGCACCATCTACCCGGAGGACAGCACGTGGAACCTCCCGGTGTGCGACAGCAAGGAAGCCAACTTCTATGTGCGTCAGGGTTTCGTACTCCCTGCGGGCGCGGATCTGGAAAGTGCGCTTTTCGACCGCTTCACGCAGGTTCATCAGCAGCAGAAAACAGAGTTCCCGATCCTGTTTGAAAGCGAAGCGGATTATACGCAGGTCAGAGATCAACAGTACGATCTTCTGCGCCAGTGGCGGGATGGCGCCGCGCGGCTGCGAACCTGGTACTATGTGCTGGACGACGACGAATGGCTGCTCTACTTCTACGGCATCCGTTTCACCCAATAACGGGCACATGGCCGTATCGGCCCGGGATGCCGCCAGCCGCTGACAATCTGCATCATTCTTTCTTTGCATTCTCCCGCTTTGTTCATGATGTATGGTAACCCTACGCAAAGAAATTTTTGAAGGTATGCTAAAAGACAGTATTTTCTCTTCTTTATGTGGTATAATACAAATCCCATCAATATCATGCAGATGTTCTTCCGGGTTTTACCCAATCGATTGGAAGCCACTTCGGAGCTACTGTAGAAAATGAGAATCCAATCGATGGGAAAATGAATAGGAGGTACATCTTAATGTACAATGACAAAACGCTCACCTGCCGTGATTGCGGCGCCGAATTCACCTTTACCGCTTCAGAGCAAGCCTTCTTTGCCGAAAAAGGCTTTACTAACGAACCCGGCCGCTGCCCCGCCTGCAGATCAGACCGTCGCAGCTCAGGAAATCGTAACTCGGGAGGTTCCCGTGGCGGATATAACGGAAACCGCCAGATGTACGACGTTGTTTGTGCCGAGTGCGGCAAGAACACGCAGGTTCCTTTCCAGCCGAGCAACGATCGTCCTGTATACTGCTCTGATTGCTTCAAAAACCACAATACCCGCGACAGGTATTAAACAACAATCCGCACAATCTCTTTCCTTCAGCCTGTCGGCGGTATGCACATACCGTTCATGTAATCAGTTGAGGGTTTGAGGCAAAGACAAACCAATAACACATTATCATGTGTAACCCCGGCAGGCTATTGCTTGCTGGGATTTTTTTACCCTTATTTAACCCATCCCCTTTTGTCGGAGGAGGGTTATATCGCTCTGGAACAGGTTAAATGTACTATGGCAAAAAATAATAACCGCTTGATAATTTGATAGCGTACAATAAAGGTTGCAATTTAGGAAAAGAGAGATGGAAAAACCATTAGGGCTCCGAAAGAATGAATTGAGAGATACATTCGAAAGGAGAACCCCTAATGGCACAAGGAAAGCGTACCATAAACCTGACGGAATTACTACTGGAATGCATGGGGAAACCCGACCCAATGCTCAATATGCTGAAGTGGCTCTGCGATCAGCTCATGGAGGCAGAGATATCCGGGCAGTTGGGAGCGGAAAAGAACGAACGCAGCGAAGGGCGCGGAGGGTATCGCAGCGGCTACCGGCCCAGAAGGCTGGATACACGGATGGGAACAATGTACCTGCTCATACCCAAAGCCAGAAACGGCGGGTACATCCCGTTTTTCATCACCGAACGCAAACGAAGCGAAGCAGCCCTGATTGAGGTGGTGCAGGAAGCGTTTGTGCAGGGCGTGTCCACGCGCAAGATCGAAAAATTGGCCAAGCGACTGGGGATAGAAAACCTGTCGCACAGCCAGGTAAGCGTCATGACGAAGGGGCTCAACGAGCAAGTGGAAGCTTTCCGCAATCGATCTTTGTCCGACACACGCTATCCTGTGCTATGGGTGGATGCACTGTATGAGAAGGTGCGTTTCAACGGGAAGGTCGTGAGTATGGCGATCCTGATCGTATGCGGCGTGAACACGCAGGGAAAACGTGAAGTGCTGGCCGTTGAGCCGATGCTGGAGGAATCCACCAGCAGCTATAAGCATCTGTTCACGCAGTTGAAGATCCGTGGATTGGAAACGCCTGCACTGGTCGTATCGGACGCGAATGCCGGGTTAATCCGCGCCATCCGGGAAAGCTTTCCCGGTGCGTCATGGCAACGATGCAAGGTGCATTTCATGCGGGATATCCTCGCCCATGTATCGCACAAAGAAAAGGACACCTTTGCCAAACATCTCAAGGAAATCTGGCTGGTGTCAAGCGCTGCGCTGGCGAGGCAACGGGCTGAAGAATTAGCGGAAACTTACGAAAAGCGCTTTCCCAAGGCCATTGAAACGCTGGACAATGGGTTGGAGGATTCCCTGTCCTTCTATGGCTTTCCGGATTTGGACGCGCGCAGGATCGCTTCGACCAATATGCTGGAACGGCTTAACAAGGAAATCCGGCGGCGAACACGCGTTGTCGGGATCTTCCCCAATCAGGAATCGTATGTGCGGCTCGTGACGACCTACCTGATCGAATACGCTGAGGACTGGTCGGTTTCCCGCGCCTACCTCAGCGAGCAATCCCTGCAGGGATTGCTCGGCAAAGCCGCTTGATGCATCGTTCGGAGCCCTGAAATTGCAACCTTTTCTTGACACTAGCGATAATTTCTGTATCAAACGGTTATTGCTTTCAAAAAAGAAGGGTCCAGGGCTGAAAGTCCTGGTCAGGGTGCAGGGGTGAAACCCTTGCCGGGGATTGGGGTGGAACCCCAAAGGCTTGCGTAACAACAAAGGGGTAAGCGAGTGAACAGCGCCAAAGGCGCTATGAAGCGAGCGGCGATAACGACCCGAAGAGGTTCTTTGACAGGCTGACCCACTTGGTAATTTCTATATCAAAGGGTTTTACGGAGCAAAAGTACTATGAACTGATAAAATACACCTACCCACTGGCAAATCACTGGATCTGGTCCCTGGGGTAACGATAAATAAAGCGCTTGTGCGATGCTGCGTGATGTTTTCGTAAGGCTGGGTTTGCAGAGCCTGAAGTGGTAGCAGCGCATACGTTGAAGGTTCTGTAAACCCGGACTGACCGAATGATAACGCGCCAGCATGAAGGGATTTTATCAGCGTTTACCTTAATTCAATGGCTCATGTATGAGCGCAAAGTATGTGATGAGCAGTAATTTTAGCACGCATCAAATCCATAGCCCCAAACCGGATTGCCAGTTTGCTGAAACCGTATATTCCATCGTGCTAATAAATATTTACAGGCAAACAACTTTACTTATACAGCGGCGCTGCTGTATGCCATGCAGCCAAAGGAAAAGCGAGTAAATATACCATTGCTTGGCAACCAATTTCTGGTGGTTCGCCCGGAGACACAAGCGGCCTTTCGGCTGGCGGCAGTGCCATTAACCGCACCATTTATATCCAACAAAAGCAGCAAGCAGGTTCTTCCGTCCCATGATTGCCGTTTGATCCGAATTCACATCTTTTGATAGACCTATCCTTAACAGCACAACACCAAACACCCGATATGGCAAGGCCATATCGGGTGTGAGAAAGCGATTCCATACGGGAAGCAATCGGCAGTTTTCCTAGCGCCGCCGCCAACAAGCCAACAGCTTGCCAAGCTGTACATACTCCTGGATATAGGCCGTTCAGCTTGTCTCTTTTTATCTATGCAAATGCTTGTCCTGAAGGTAAGCTAAGGCCTTTTTCGGATCGTTTGCGGTAATCGCCTCCGCCCCGTATGCAATCGAGATATCGTACGATTGCTGCGAATCGTCCGGGTAGTAAACCCACGGCTTTACATTCCTTGCAATAGCATAGTCGAACGCTTCCCGGGGCGCTATCGGTGCTTCCTTCGTGCCGAACAGGCATATGCAATACAGATAATCGTATGGGTCACGCCGCAGATTTCCGCCCAGCAATTCCAACGGATAATACCCATGCAGCTTATACCGGTGTCCGTATTTCTCATCCACGTATTCCAGCAGTTCGCCGCTGAACGAATTAATCACAGCCTGTTCTGTAAGGCCGTAGCGCTCAATCAGCTCAATGCTTTTATCGGCCGATTCGAACGCCCATGCCGCATCGTCTTTGGGATAATCCTTCAGCTCTACGCACAGCTCAATATCAGGGCGTGTCTTCATAATCTCCAAAAATTCCTCGAAAGTCGGAACCCTTGTACCTTTGAATTGCGGCCCTTTCCATACGCCGGCATCCAGTGCCTTGATTTCCTTCAGGGAAAGCGAGCGGATCATCCCGGTCCCGTTTGTCGTACGGTCAACTTTATGATCGTGCATCATGATGATTTGCCCGTCTTTGGTCATGTGCAGATCAAACTCAATCATATCGATGGGCAGCGTTAGCGCGGACTCAAAAGAAACCAGGGTATTCTCCGGAAAAAACGCAGAGTTTCCACGATGTGCAGACAGCTGAATCGAAGGACTCATAGCAAACCATTCTTTCTTATTACTTATTTCATGCCTTTATAGGCGAACGCCTGAATGATCTTCTTGCTGGCGAACAGGAAAACGATAATCACAGGGAGAACAAGGATTGAATTGCCGGCCATGATGTTATTCCAGATCAGCCCCTGTTCGGCGTCTCTCAATCTTTCAATTGCCATTGTCAGCGGACGCACGGAATCGCTCATGGTCATAACCAGCGGCCAGAAATACGAATTCCAGCGCGCGATGAAGGAAAACATGGCGATCGTAATCATAGACGCCTTGCTCATGGGCAGCATGATTCTCGTCATGATCTGCAGCTCGGTGGCATTGTCCAGCCTGGCGCACTCCAGAATCTCGTCCGGGATCTGCTTGAAACCCTGTCTGAGCATGAAAATACCGAAGGCATCGGCCCCGAAGGGAAGGATCTGCGGCCAAAGCGAGCTGATCAGCTTTGCTTTGGACATCATCAAAAATATAGAAATATAGCGGATTTGCTCCGGAATCATAAAAGCAATCATCACAACCCCAAAAAGCAATCCCCGAAGCGGAAATTCCTTTTTCGCAAAGGCATATGCAGCCGGTACCATGATGGCCAGCTGAATGGTAACAACCGACAGGGTGATCACGATCGTGTTCAGCGCATATCGCCACATGCCAAGGCCCAGCTCGTTGATGGTTCTATAGCTTTCCAAGGTAAAATCCTTCGGCCATAGTGTGGGCGGTACAATAATCGCTTCGTTGTAGGTTTTAAACGCCGTTATCAGCATCCAGTAAAACGGGAACGCAAACATAGCCACAACGATCAGCTTAAGAATATCCCCCGGCAGTTTCGGCAGATAAAGGCGCAGCTTACGCCTGTATTGGGTCACTTTTGCTTTTCTGCTATCTATCATCTTACTTCCCCCTCTCCTTATTGGTAATGAACCCGCTTTTCAAAGCCCTTGAAGTCAATCATTGTTACGATAATCAGGATCAACATCAATACGACACCGGCTGCGGAGCCGATGCCCAGCGAGTTGTTGCGCTGGAAAGCGTAGTTATAGATATACAGGGAGATTACCTGTGTGGCCGTGCCTGGTCCGCCGCCCGTCATCAGGCGAACGGAGTCAAACACCTTGAAGGAGCCGATGGTGATAATAATCAGTAGAAAGAATAGCTGGGGCGAAAGCATAGGCAGCGTAATCTTCCAAAAGGTTTTTGTTTTGGACGCGTTATCCAGCCTTGCCGCCTCGTAAATTTCTGGCGGTATCGCCTTGAGCGCCGCCAGAAGAATCAGCGCATAATACCCGATAGCCTTCCATGTATTCATGAAAATAATGCAGAACATCGCCGTTCGGGTATCCCCCAGCCAATTTATGGGGGCAAACCCGAATAATTTGAGAATCGTATTGAACAAGCCGTAGGTATCCGAGCTGAACAGCCAGCTGAAGATGAAGGCGCAGGAAACCGCGGCTACCAGATGCGGCGTAAAAAACGCAGTTTGAGCAAAGCTGTTGATTTTGCGGTCCTTAAACATCCACAGTGCGAACAGCAGCGCCATGAAAATCAGGATGACCACAATCGAGCCGGTGTAGATCGCCGTGTTTTTCAGCGCTTCCAGAAAATCTTTCTTCACAAAAAAGATCGTATTGTAATTGCTTAAGCCGATAAACGCTTTATAGGGATTGGTGGCATTTCCTTTATACAGGCTCAGCTGAATGATGTGAAACATCGGATAAATAACAAACAATCCCAAAAACGCCATTGCCGGCAAAACCATCAGGTAAGCGCCAAGGTTATTGCGCCATACCCTGCGCGATCTGGCATCTGTCGGCAGCAGTTTCTTTATATTAAACATCGCTCAGTTCCTCCGCTAAAGCACGCTTCTTCTTTAACAGCGAACCGGCTTCCCCGCGAATACGCCGCCCGTTGCTATCAAACAGATACATATCCTCAAGGGCAATATTCACAATCACATCGTCACCGATCAAATGATCGTCCTGAATGCTTTTAATCATCACGGAATGCTGGCCGATAATAACCTTATAAATCGTCTCTGAGCCCAGCATTTCCCTTGTGGCTACCTTTCCGCGCCGTTTCAGCAGCGCATCCATAGGCTTTGTCGTAAGGATTGCTTTCTCCGGTCTGAAGCCGATTTTCCCCTCCTTGGGAAGATCGATAATGTTCATCGGCGGAGAGCCGATAAACTGCGCAATAAACACGCTGTTGGGATCGTGGTAAATTTCTTCCGGGGATCCCTGCTGCTGGATTTCCCCTTTATCCATCAGCACAATCACATCCGCCATGGACATTGCTTCCACCTGATCATGGGTAACGTACACAAAAGTGGTTTTCAGCCTTTCGTGAATCTCAATCAGCTCCACCCGCATCTGTACCCGCAGCTTTGCGTCAAGGTTGGACAACGGCTCATCCATCAGGAACACCTTAGGCTTTTTTACCATGGCCCGCGCAAGCGCAACGCGCTGCCGCTGTCCGCCGGACAGGGTTCCGGGCTTTCGGTCCAGATATTCCGTCATGTTGACCGCTTCCATCACCTCGTGAATCAAGCGGTCTCTTTCTTCCTTGGGAACCTTGTTGTTTTTTAAGCCAAACTCAATATTCTGCCGGACAGTCATCGTCGGATAGATTGCGTAATTCTGAAATACCATCGCAATGTCCCGTTTTCCCGGATCCAGATCGGTGATGTCCTTTCCGCCCATTAAAACCTGGCCGGACGTAGCCGGTCCGATTCCCGCGATCATCCGCAGGAGAGTTGTTTTACCACACCCGGAAGCCCCTACAAGAACGGTAAATTTACCATCTTCGATTTTGAGATTCAGGTTTTCGATAACCTTGTGATTGCCGAAGGATTTGCATACGTCTACAAATTCAATATCAGCCATGTGATGTCGTTGCCCCCCGATCATAATATGTTGCCGGGATGATTCCTTCAATTACAGGAAAGCCATCCGTTGTCCGATGCAAACTGTGTATCAGCTTCATCAATCGTTTTGCGTGTGCGGTTTTCTTGTACTGAACTATTACCACATCGCAATCGTGAATCCTTCTTCAATCCTGATGTCGCCTTTTGATAACGATAGTACTGCGTACACCGCTCTTCATTTCTCATCAATCCGAAGCAAAACCCTGCAAATAATAAACCCAAGGAAACGATGAATTAAGCGCTTATGCGTTGGTGTGTTAGCTTTTCTTCCGATTGGGTTTGCGAAACCACAGTATCAGCAGCGCTGCCGCAAAGCCTTCGCAGGCTCAAGCTGGCGGAAAGATAACGCGGCACCATGTAAGGAATTTGTTCCTCGTTTCCCTGATACTGATAATTCCAAAGAACGTGCCATCAGCACGTTCTTTGGATTCCGGAGTGAAGGTGCGGCGGGAAAGGATTTGAAAGGTCTCTTGTCCCGCCGCTCCTTTCACAGCCAAACCAGGCTGGTTTCTTGGATATTGCCGTTTAGAACAAGCTTTCGGTATTCGTTTTCACGTATTCAACCGCTTCTTCCGGCGTGATGCTCTTATCCTGAATCAACAGGGAGGAGGCATCCCAGCATTCAATGGTGAAATCCTGCAGATAGGAAACATAGGGATACTCCTGAGGAACCGCGGTGGACAGCTGATCATACGCAACTCTCAGCAGGGGGTTTTCTGCCCATGCGTCAAGCAAAGGCTGATAGCTTGCCACGGATTTTGTCACCGGGAGATAGCCCGTGTTAAGATGCGTGTTGGTAACCACTTCGTCGGACATCAGCACTTTGATGAATTCCCAGGAGGCTTCGATTTGCTCTTCGGTATTGCCGGCGCTGATGATGGCAACATTGCCGCCGCCGATTTCAGCGACCGGATTTTCGGCATCATAGGTCGTATAAGGCATAAGGCCCAATTCAATGCCGTTATCCTCGCAGCCTTTCAGAATGTTGCGAAGGCCGCCGCAGGAATTCCAGAAGCTGGCCAGCTTGCCCTGGTAGAACAGTTCGGTCATCGTCGCGCCCGCGTTGGTGGAGTCAAACGGACGGCACCATCCTTCGTCAACCCATTTGCGCCAATCGGTGAACACCTTCAGCAGCGTTCCGTCTTCCAGACAGGGAGACGCGGTTCCGTCCTCGTTGAACATGCTGGAGCCCAGTTGCCACAGGTTGGCCGCTTGAAAATAGCCGAAGTCTTTCATGGCTTCAAAGCCCCATACAGAAACTTCACCGTTTGCGTCCACTTTATACAGCGCCTTTGCAAAGGCTTCCAGCTCGTCAATGGTCGCCGGGCCCGTTAAGCCGGCCGCGTCCGCCATGGTTTTGTTGTAGTAAAGCATCGGGGTGGAGCGGAAAAAGGGAACGGAATGCAGTTCGCCGTTCTGATTGCCCATGGTGAGCATGAAGGCGTCCATAATGTTGGATACATCCCATCCGTCTCTCTCGGCATAGGGCGCCATATCCGCCAACACGCCGTCTTCCATAAACCAGCCAACCATCGTGTTGGCGGTAATGGCCACCTGCGGTTGTTCACCGGCCTGGATTGCCAGCTGAATTTTGGCGGTAAGGTCGTCGTATCCACCGATGTAGGTTTCGACTACCTGGATTCCTTTTTCAGCGCCAACCGTGGTGTTGAACTTTTCAACCGCATATTGGACCGCCGATTGCAAACCACCGGATCCGCCGGTGTGCCAGAAGTTAATGATAATCGGATCATCGGCGGCGCTTGCGACGGACGCCAGTGAAAGGACCATCATCAATGCGAGGGCTAAAGATACCAGTTTTTTCATTTGGGTTTCCTCCTCATTTTTAATAAATCTAAAATGGTCATCATACCATTTTGTTCCTTGGGATAATCAGGTGTTTCTGTCAACCATCCATGGTTTTTCGTCTTTGTTTGGATCGAACAGAATTCTGGCGGCAGTTTTCCCGCAGGCCTTCCCGCGCCGGTCAGCCTTCGTGATCCCTGTTCGCACAGCCGACAAGCAGCGCAATATCTTCGCTCACCGTCCGGAAGGATATACAGCCCGCATTCCGCCGCCTGGCCCTGACAGACAGATAACTTTTCAGGTTTTTCAGACTTCTGTTTATATCTCCTTTATCGGCTGCTATTGCGTAACAGCAGCGCTCCGTCAGGTTGGTTTTTCAAATACAATCGCCTTTACTAATGTTGCTTTATTATATTGGTTGCATCAGCAATAGTCAATTCTGGCGTTATAATTGATAATCGATCATTATCAATCATTCCATCATCCTGCAGGCATTTGGAATAGCCCTCCGGAATGTTTGAAAATCAAGGGTTTCGCATCTCAGATCATTCATGGCTTGCTCCAGTATTTCATCAGATACCGTTCGGCCTCGGCACACCATAACCCGTTGTTGTTCCTGACGATTTCATCCAATTCGCCAAAGCGCGGATCCTGACCGGCCATTTTGTGAAAATCCGCAATCGCTGTCAGCGGCATTTCGATGTGGGTATAGATCAGCTTCTTCCCGCCCGGAATTTGCGGAAGGTGCAGCGTGGTTTCTTTAGCGACATCCAAGCCGCCTATATGGGTCACCATCACCGCCGGGGTGGTGCGCCCGGAGGACGACAGCTCCAAGGCTTCCATCATGTCCTGCGTATTGCCGCCGGTCGTGCCGATTACATGGGTGGAATTATAGTGCACGTCGTAATAATTCAGCTCTGCCTTGAATTCCGCGTCCTGCGGACCGGCAAAGAAGCTCAGGCAGCCGTCCCTGCCGAGGATGGCGGATGCCAATTCGGCAACCTGCCGCACGGGGGCAAAGACAAAGATGTCGTCAAATCCACCTTCTGCTTTCTCGCGTAAAACCGATGCGGCATCGGGAAGGTTTGCGGTATTGATAAATTCCAGATCGGTTCCGATTCTCTTGGCATCCTCTCTGGGGAACAGCTCTCTTGCCCTTGTTAACCGTTCTTCGTTGATATCTGTTACAATCAGCTGCCTGGGCCGCCTGTCGCCATGAAGCGCATAATCAACAGCGCCCAACCCCATCGGCCCCGCACCGGCAAGGATGGCCATTTTGCCGCCTTCGCGTATCCCCATGTCATGTTGGTAGACGCCCATTTTTGTGTGGAAGCAGGCATGGAAGGCACCGATGGAGCAGCTCATGGGTTCCGCCAGAGACGCTTCAAAATACGCTTCTCCCTTGTATTCGAGCAAACATCCCAGTTCCATTACTTCCGACGGGATAATGCAAAATGTTGTGTCGCCGCCGAAATACCGGTACGAATATCCAGGTGAAGCCATGCTGCCTTTATAGTTCAAAGCCGGCTGCAGCGTAAACTTCATCCCCGGTGAAAACCGATCACGGTGCGCCTTTCCCACTTGCAGAATATTGCCGGCAAACTCGTGCCCCATAATGACGGGATGCTCTGCTACATCCTTGGGAACACGCTTGTGATTTTCTCCCAACGTGGCGCATTTGTAGGTGGACATGCATATGCTGTCCGAGATCACTTCCGCAAGAATCTCGTTTTCCGTGATTTCCGGCAGTTCAAATGTTTCCAACCGTAGGTCCCCTGCGCCGTATAACCGAAGAGCTTTTGTGATCATACCGATATATTCTCCAAAATCACTTGTTTTTTGAGTTCGTTCACGCTGTCCGGCGATATCGCCTGTGTGCCTTCACACATCACGCTGGCCGCACCGGCGGCAATGGCCGTCCGTATCGTATCCTCCCAGGAATCAGCCCGTTCGTTTCCCATGATCAGCGCTGCCATGGTGGCGTCGCCTGCGCCTACGGTGCTTTTCATGGGAACCGGCAATGCGTTTGCGTACATCACCGTATCCTTTTTCACAAAGAGCGCTCCCCGTGCGCCCAGCGATACAACAACCTGCGCGATACCCTGCCTGTGCAGGTCCCTTGCCGCTTTTGCGATGTCCGCCAGAGATTCATATCTTTTCCCAAGCAGCTTTGCAAACTCATCCTCATTGGGTTTCACGAGATCCGGCCCGGCTTTAACGCCGTTGATCAGCAGGGGGCCATCCGCATCCAGATATACCGTAACGCCTATGGCATGCAGCCGCTGTGTCCACAGCGCGTACAAGTCGTCGCCCATGCCGAACGGCGCCCTTCCCGCCAGGACTACAATATCTCCCGGCGCCGCCTTTTCCATAATCTTCGTGAGAACCTGCTGTACGGTATCACCACTTACCTTGCGGCCCGGCTCGTTGATATCCGTGTTCTGACGCTTCTGAAGATCAACGATTTTCAAATTTGTCCGGGTATCCTGTTTCACGTATAAAAATTCGTGTTCTATGGACATTTCATTCAGGCATTTCTTAATGTATCGCCCTGTTGCGCCGCCCAGGATTCCCGTTGCGATGCTGTTTCCGCCAAGCCCTTTCAGCACCTTGGAGATATTGATGCCCTTTCCGCCGGGATCCATGCGTATCTGCTCCACATAATTTACCCTGCCGGCTGTAAAACCCGATATGGCAACTGTTTTATCCAATGCGGGATTCAAAGTAACGGTATAAACCAACATTCCACATCCTTTATCTTTACATCACAGTATTTATCACTTTTATGTTTGTTATTATCATTTGTTTGTTATTACCTAACATAATGTGAATGATATCATGATTATTTCAAAAGTCAATAGGTTTTTTCAAATCATAAAAAAACCCGCTTCCGCGGGTTCAGCTTGTCAAAGCACATATTCGGGTCGTTATCGCCGCTCGCCTCATGGCGCCTTGGGCGCTGTTGGCTTGCTTACCCCTTTGTTATAACGCAAACCTTGGAGTTCCACCCCAATCCCCGGCAAGGGTTTCACCCCTGCACCCTGACCAGGACTTTCAGCCCTGGACCCTTCTTTTTTGACTGCCTGAACCCGCTTCCGCGGGTTTACACCGGCTGCCGCCCATTACCAAATCTCAATATCGGCTTCTCTGAATTCCTTTTTGGCCGCTTCAGACAGCTCGGAATCCGATACTACGATATCCACTTCATCCGGCTTTGCAAAGGTAAACGTACTGGAAATGCCCACTTTCCTGGAATCCATCAGAGCCACTACTTTTTCGGACTTGCGGATTACCGCCCGCTTCAGTTCGGAGTCTTCCTCCGAACCGCAGGTAAACCCGCGTCCCTGTATATATCCCGTCACGCCCAGAAAAGCGGTTTGAAAGCTGATGTTGTCCAAAAAAGTCAGGCTTCGTGAACCGTTTACGCTCAAACTGGAAGGGTTAATCCTTCCTCCGACCATATATACCTGTGTTTCGGACAGCCGCGACAGCTCCAGCGCGCAGCTGATACCGCATGTAAACACAAGGTATCTTCCATCGGGAAATACCTTGGCAAATTCTGTGGTTGTTGATCCGGAATCCATAAAAACCGAGGTATTGTCTTTCACCAGCTGGATAGCCTTCTGGGCAATCAGCTTTTTGGCTTCCGCGTTCCTGGTGGAACGCTTATTATACAAATCATCAGTGCCGATCACAACATCCACGGATTTTGCGCCGCCGTGAATCCGTATGATCTGTTTCATACGGTCCAGATATTCAAGGTCTCTCCGCAGCGTCATTTCCGAAATCTGGGGAAAGGATTCCTTCATGGTTGAAAAACTGATTGATCCCATTTTATTGATCAATTCAATCAAAAGATTCTGCCGCATCTTCTTATTCATGCAACGATCACCCAACTTTTCTATGATCCGCAGTCATTATACCATGTGTATGCGTGTAAGCACAAACCGAGAAAGACCGAATGCTAACCGTTTCCGCTGTATAGACAGCGGAATCCATTAGCACACATCAGGGGAAACGGACCCTATGGTATTCATGAACATTTTCCGTTGAACGCGCCAATTCTACCGTCGTTTATGAACGGCTCCCTTTCCCCCGGCCGCACCTGTTTCAGCCATGCGATCATGTGTTGCGCGTCCGCACGATCTGTATATCTTCATTTTCAGACAAGTACTTGACGATGTCCGTATAGGACATCGTTGAGGGCAGATGCAGCGTATACAAGTTGGTATAACTGTTCATTTCAATCTTATTGCTGTCATGAAACTGCTCTACATGGAAATCGACATCCAGTATTTTGATATGCTTGCTCTCAAAATACTGGTTGATGTATTCAAGGGTCGCGGTTCTGTTGATAAAGCGCACCTCGACTCTTTTCACGGAGTTGACACGGATAATTTTCTGGAACAACGTCAGGATCGTTATGATAAGAAGACAGCATACGATGGCAATCCAATAATATCCAAAGCCGACCATCAAGCCGAGGCATGCCACGTTCCACAGGCTTGCCGCCGTTGTGAGTCCGGCGATTTTCTTCTGTGAAATGAAAATCGTTCCCGCGCCGAGAAAGCCGATGCCGCTGATCACCTGTGCGGAAAGACGCGTCAGCGTATACGTGGCGGTGTCCACGTTCAAACTGCTGGCATTCGACAGGATCAAACATTCGAGCAGGGCAATCATTGCCGCGCCCAGGCAAACCAAAATGTGCGTTCGCATTCCGGCCGGGCGGTTTCTATATTCTCTCTCTACGCCGATGGCTCCGCCAATCAGGACTGCCGCCAGCATCCGGACGCCGATTTCCATCCATGGCATACCCGGATGCAACATGGATTCGATGGACAAAGCAGACAACATATCTGTTCACTCACTTCTTTGATTATGTCTTCCCCTGGCTGTAAAACCGTTCGGCCGGGTTACTGCTTTGTCTGTGTACCCCACGCCATTTCGGTAAGCGTCTGGTACGCTCCGTCTCCTTGTGTAGATATCTTGACGGCTCCATGATACCGCGTATGGAAAATAAGCGATCCGGCTTTTTGATATTGCTGGTAAATCCGCATATCCTCCATCGTATCGGCCGTAATAACGGTAATCTGGGGCGATACCGCATCCCGAAACGGTTTGGAGTTGGACGTACGGTCTCCGTGATGGTTTGCCTTCAGCACATCACAGTTCAGACCGTCGCCATACCATTGCACAATATCCCACTCGGCGCCGATATACAGATCCCCGCAGAACAACAGGGTGGATTCCCCGTACGTAAATTTAAGCACAAGGGAATGGTTGTTCACATAGGGCACGCTGTTTTCCGAAAAATCATACACCGGCAAAACATCCTTTTCCGGCCAAAGCACGTCCACCATAACGTCCTCGCCGAAAGCAAACGCTTCTCCTGCGGCCATTTGCGTATACCCCAGTCCCTGCCGATCAATCTCCTCCATGATCGCATTGACGCGGGAATCCGGGTATACCCGATAGCTGGTGATAACCTGCCCGACCTCAAAAGCCTTCATCACAGCCAAAAACCCGCCGATATGGTCGGCATGCGGATGAGACTCCACCAGATAGTCTATCCGGGTAATGCCCAGCGCCTGCAGCGCCGCAATCACCTGATCCCCGCAGTCATCACACCCTGCATCAATCAACATCACTTTTCCGTCAGGGGAGGTTAGGATGGTGGAATCCCCGGACTTTTTACCGGCGGCGGTTGATAACGATAAAAACCTGGCGGTCAGTTTGCCGGAATCCGCGCTTGCATCAAAGACCTCCTGATACCGGTCCTGTGCGAAACCTGCCGACAGAGCGCAAAGCAGCCACAGGCACAACGCGATCCCTATCCCCTTTTTCATAATCCTTCCCCGCCTCTTCTTCTGTGGTTCTTATGGCTTGTACAGCAGGCAGCCTGCACGGGCATGTGATCGTTCATGGATAACAATCAGGATATCAGCGAAGTATTTCATGCAGCGGGCTTCCGTCTGTGTTCTCCATCGTGAGTCCCAGGATTTTGGCAATCGTCGGCGCCTCGTCCACCAGCCGGGCGTGCTTCACAACCGCGCCAGCGCGGATATCCGGGCCAAAGGCAAACAACGTCGGCTGCGGACCCTTGTCGGGATGATGGCCGTGCGTGGCGTTTCCATAACGGTAGTCCGACAAGTCCTTGGGCCGAAGAACCGGTTTGACCCAATCGTTATTAAAAGCGGTATAGCCGTCCGTTTCCAAAACAAAGCTGAAGCCTCCTGCCAGATGCTCTTCCCGCTGCACTTCCTCGGCTGTATACACGCGGCTGATACCATAAATACCGTCGCCGCAAAGCCGGTTCAGCACCGCATAGGTACGCTCGTATGCGGCCGTGTCCGCAGGATTTTTTAAGTAGACCTGCGCCGACAGGCCGCTGGATTTGCAAAAGGCGGTGTAATCCGTAATGTTTCCAACGTCGTCCACCTCAAGGAGTCCGTTTTCGTGAAAGATAGCGTTCATCGCAAGCGCGCGCACAATGTTGAGCTGCCCATGGTCGCTGACCATGATAAAATCGGTATCATCGTAAATGCCCGCATCGCGGGTCGCCTTGATCAGCGTACCCATCCAATCATCCACCTCGTGCAGCCCATGGGTAACCAGATCGGAAAACACGCCGCTCTTGTGCCGGTAGTCATCAATGTTCGCGGGGTGGATCATCAGCAGATTCGGCTTGAACTCACGCACGATGGCGCTTGCGCAGCTGAAGATGAAATCATCGCAGTAGGGATGCGTGCGGCTGATCAGCCGATGTATGTTGGGGTCCACAACCTTTTCCATCACTTCCGGGCTGCTCCCCGAATGGGCAAAGCAATCGCGCAGCGATTCCTGCTCGCTTTGGGGCCAATATTCGTTCACCAGATAATCAATGTGGGGATGATTGCCGGTAACGGGCCAAAAAACAGAAGCTGTTGTCAGTCCCGCTTCCTTTGCCGCGTCAAAAAGGTCCCGCCCTTTGATATCCTTCCGGAAAAAGTGCCAGACCGAGGCCAGCGTCAGGATCTCCGGCGTTTCATTGTTCACAATACCGTGTTTATCCGGGTATAACCCCGTCATCATTGTAGTATGACAGGGATAGGTTATGGACGGATATATTGAGCGCACCCGCTCCACGATTGCAGTTCGGTCCCACACACGGGCAAAATTCGGCAGCCTTTTCAGTGTTTCCAAGTCCTCATACACCAGAGCGTCGTTTGACAGTACGATTACGTGCTTACCCATAGATATTCTCCCTACATTTTTCTTTGCACCAGGCAAACGCTGTATAAAGCGCTTGTGCGATGGCACATTAGATTTTTGCTGGGTCAGGCTCGCGGAACCCGAAGTAGTAGCAGCGATACGTCAAGGGTTCTGCGAGCCTGACCCGGCGCAAATATAACGCACCAGCGTGCAGGGGACTTACTCAGTGTTTACCTAGCACCTGTTGATAAAACCGTGCAAGCGTTAACGATAAGAAAAAGCGGCACCGGCATAACGGCTCCAAGGAAAAATCACAGCGCCGCAGGTAAAAGCAACAGAGTTCTTATCCGTTACCCTTTATTCCCCCCGGTAAATCGTTTTGCCACAGGTGCAAAAACCATGTCAGGCAGAGCGCATACCGTTACGTAAGCGTTGCTGCGTAAGATTCAGCCAGCTCTTCCAGCAAGCCCATGTCCTGCAACAGCCAAAGCAAGGTGTAACGGTCCTTGAGTTCTTTTGCAAAAATGATCGCGTTTTGAATCCCTTCCCTGGAATACGTCGTACTAAATTCCGAAAAATCCAGACCCAGTTCTTCGATCAGCCCAAGAACCGTTTGTTCACTCGGCACATCCGCCAATACGCTTTGTAAAATGGGCCACTGCTTTTGGATGCTGATTTGGCGCTGCAAGCGGGCATCGCCGTATACGCCCAGCTTTTCCTGCAGCGCATCCAGCGATTGAGCCAGCGGGCCATACACCTTGCGCATATCCGCATCCCATTGCGTTTTGTTCAGCGGCTTATAGACAGCCCCAGCGTATCTCTGCAGCAACAGGCGCCGCAAAGCGCAGGTCACCACCGTGCTGTATATCACGTCCACACCATGCGACAGATAGGGCTGCCTGTTGATAATGCCCGTCACCTCAAAGAAGTGGGACAGGTGATGCTCACTGCCGGAAGCGGGGCGGGAATTGCCGACATAGCTCATGCCAAAACCGATCGTTACCAAGGCCCGCATCAGCCTCTCGATAGCCTGTTCATCCCTGCGGTTAATCAAGCGTAAATCCCGGCGGCATATGTCTATCTGCTGCTGCACAAGGCCGTAAACCTCCGGGCAAAGCATTTCCCCGTTCACAATGTGGCTGATTTTCCAGTCGTTCAAGCATGAGATTTTACCAAGAATATCTCCGGCGCCCGAGCGCAGCATATGGATCGGCGCGTTTTTCAGGACGCTTGTATCCGCTATGATCCAGCGGGGCACATGGGCGTTGTAGGTTACCTTCATTCCCTTGATGATCAAGGCGGCGCCGATGGAGGCAAAGCCATCCATTGACGGGGCCGTGGCCACAATCATATAGGGAATGCCCAGCTGATGGCTGACCCATTTGCACAGGTCGTTGATCACGCCTGCGCCTATGCCCACAATTGCTTTCACTTCCTGCTTAATTGCCTTGTGCAGCGCGTTGATGGCATCTTCGTTGGGTACCAGAATCTCCCTTTGCCTGAAGTGCATTGCACTGAGTGTGAAGTTATTGCTTTCCAATATTTCTGTGACCCGTTTTGCGCAGGCATCCCATGTGTTGTCGTCATACACCAACAACACATCGGTAATATCGCCCAGTATGGCCGGTATCGCCGATAGCGCGCCGTTTTCAATGACAACATCCTGAACATCGCAGGTATGCATACCGCCGCATATGCAATCTTCCAGTACAGGAGAAAAATCAAACTGCTTCATTTTACACACCGCTTTACTATTTCAAGTCCTCGTTACGCTCACAAAGCGATTTTTGCTTGCAAGCAAATCGCCGTTTATCGATTTAGGAACGCCTGATAAATTACAAAAACGGATCATCCGGCTACGTGCAGCTTTACCGTATCCGCCGTACCTTTCACGTTGAATTGCGCCCCGCACACCGACAGGTAATCATCTACGCCATTCCCTGCCGGCTTCCAGGCCGAGTACCGGCTCGATCCGGCGCTGAGTTTATCAGCCGTACCGCTGGCGTTTACCACTCCATCTTCCTCATTTCATCTTCATCGCCCCGTAAATGTTTGTTATTATCACTTTTTTGTTATTATTTAACATATCAATGATCATAACATGACTATTATAAAAGTCAACCGTTTTTCCGATAAATGCAGTACCCAGTTTCTGGGGATTCCGACCCTTGCCGCATACCCGATAATCGCAACGCATACCCTTTTCGTTTCTATTGCGTCCAATCCTGACAACGGCATATCGTATCGGTTACCTGTCCCCAGCACCGCAGCGGTGTGTTTGGCAGAGTATAAGCCCACCGGTACAGGGGTAAAGCCAGCCGTCCCGTTTTCGCCGCTTCCTCATTCAAGCATGCAGTGCGCTCATGAATCGATTGTGTGCTTTGGAAAAAGAATACGATTCGCCACTTCGGGAAACATCCGGTAATCGTCAATCGTCAAAAATGGAAAATCCGACTGGTAAACCGCTTCATCATTACCGCCAAGCCCGTAATCATCCCCGATATACAGTAGATTTTCGTGCAGCAGTTTTTCGTTGCGGCAAAACGTATCCAGCGCATAATACTTGTTGTAAGGGATTGGCGCCATATCAAAGGAGGAGCTTCCCCCCACAAAAACGGTGTATTCCGGAAACGCTTTTGCAACGTCTGCATACATTTTTCTGCGCACCGCCCGATCGGGGTCAAATGCCAGTTTGGCATCCAAAGCGGCGTCCGTGCCCAGCAGCGGAAAGGTAATACAGCCGGAATCGTGAAACTCTACGGACTCGCCCACATATTGATGAAATCCCAGTTTTTTTCGCAAAGCAGCTATTCTTTTCACCGCTTCCTCCCGGTCACCGGAAATGGAAATATCATACTGCATGTCGAGGGTTTTCGTTTCCGGATTATACGTACCGTATTGCATGCCGTAATTACCGATGATATCAATCGGATATCGGTCCATCTGCATAAAGATCCGGTTGCACTGCCCCGCTCCCAGCATCAGCAGCCGGAACTTCTTCCCCAGTCTGTCCAAGGCCTGCCTGTTTTTTTCTTCCAGTTTTGTCTTATGTTGGGTCAATGTACCATCCAAATCTAAAGCCAGTACTTTCACCTGATAAATATCCACAATGACGCCCCTTCCATGGACAATGAAACATGATAGGTGTCATTATAAAATTACAGCACAGCATAGTCAATTCTGGCGCTATTATTGAAATAAGATCAACTTCGATCACTATTTTCCCGATTTGTATTGCATTTTCTCGTTTTCTGATGCTATAGTGTAGAAAAACAGAGTGATCGTTTATGAGGTGAATACATTGCTGAAGGAAGCACGGTATCAGGAAATCGCAAAGCTGCTGAATAAGGAACACAGCATGTCCGTTGAGGAAATAGGCCGTTCTCTTTACATCAGTTTGCCTACGGTCCGCCGCGATTTAAACGAAATGCACAAGCTGGGTCTGGCGGTGCGCGTACATGGCGGCGCTTTGGCGGCAGACGACAGCAGTCTGGGGATCCCCGTTGATTTTCGAAACGCTATTCTCGCCAAAGAAAAGCGGCGGCTTGCGCAGCATGCCGCAACACTTGTGAAAAGCGGGGACGTTATTTTTATCGATGCTTCAACCACCGCTTTGCATATTGTGGATTATCTGGAGAAGTATGAAAATATCCGCGTCATCACCAACAGCATTCAGGTAACGCTTCTGCTGCGGAAATATAACATCAAAACCTATTGCACGGGAGGTATCCTCATTGAGTCGGCCCTTGCCTTTGGGGGCAGCTTTGCGCAGGAAATGGTTTCCCGCTTCAACATCAACATCTGCTTCTTTTCCACCTATGGCATCAGCGACAAAGGCTGGATCGTAGATTACGGGGAGCTTGAAACAGAAATGCGAAGGGATGTGATCGCGCATTCAAACACAAGCGTCTTTTTATGCGATCAATCCAAATTCTTCAGGGATTCGGTCTTTAATCTGGTGCCGCTGCGCAATGTCAATACGATTATCACAAATGCGCCGCTGCCTGCAGCATGGGATACCGGGTCCGCAAATTGCATCGTCGTATAAAATCCACAGATCTTCTTTTCCCGCTGCCCCTCTGACCCGCCAGCCTGAGAATACCGCAGAGCAATACCCGGCTCAGCAGCGTTCGGTATATCGGCGGATTTCGTTATACAGATCCTGTATCGTATCAAAACACGTCTTGAGATCGGTTTTGCCTAACCCGGAGAACACAGCTTCGATATCATCCATAAAACGGTCCGGCCTATACGCCCCCTTCTGCATGCAGAGGCGCGCCGCACTGTTTTTTTCGTTGAGGACATACAACCTGTTGATGGCATACAGTACCTGGATCAGGCAGTTTGCGCTGCGGTACAGAGAACCGGCAGCGTACAGAAGATCCCCTTTGGGAATAGCCTTTCGGCCGCACATCTGGGAAAACTCACATTCCTGCAAGAATTTCGTTATGGCGGCCCTGCGATAGGTTTCCGGAAAATCCGCCAGCAGGGCTTTGAGATCGGAAACACGGCTGTTATTGCTGTGCAATATTTTGCAATATGCAATCTCGCCCATATAAATGGCGTTGACAAACCCAAACGGATGGCCGCACTGATAGTCGATGGTAATCTTCCCCTGCAAGCAGTCACGGATGACGGCGTGCACCTTCCGCGTATCGCGGAAAAGTAAATCCACCGGCAGACCACGGACCTTCAGCCAGCCGCCGCCGTTTATCCAGGGCCCCCACTCGCCAAGGCCGGTGACCGCGTTTTCCCGGTGTTCATCATCAAGCGAAGCGCCGCATCTCTGGAGTGCGGCAACGTCAAACGATGATTCGTCATAATAAATGCCTATATCGATATCGCTGTCTTTGCCCGCGGTTCCTGTAGCGCGGGAACCGCCCAGAACAATCGCGTCAATCCCCTGAATCCCGCAAAAAGCACGCACGATTTCCGTCAGAATTTTCTCGACCGCCTGCACCATTGCCAAGCTTCCCCCTCAACACAAGGCCTTTATACAGCAAAAGGGTCGTACAGTCCATCAAAGCGCCCGCTTCATGATATCCGTGGGTCTCAGCCCGCAATATCGCAAACCTGGCAAACGCATTCATCCACTTCCCTGTGCGGTATATCCGTTCCAGGCCGCGCACGCTGGTCCTTTTTGCAATGTGCTAAACCACTGGTTGATTTCGGATTCCAGTCCCCTGCCTACAGAGAACCCAGTGTCGCTATCAATCTCCGGGCAATCAACTCATGTCCGGCATCATTGGGATGCAGCCCGTCCGGCATATACCGGTCCTGCAAAACCTGCACGCGCGGTTGCATGCCGCTGGTGCGGTACAAATCCAAAACAAGCACGCCATAGAATGCGGCGACACGCTGGATTGCGTTGACATACTCCTCCAGTGTTTTTCCCTTGCCGTTATCCTGCCCCTGCTCCAGCATACAATCATCTTCGCTCAACCGGTGGAGCGGGGTCATTACCACAAGCTGCGCTGAAGGATACTTTTCGATGAGTTTCAGAAGCAGATTGTGAAACGCGCCAAAAAATGTATGCTCCGTCCGATCCGAAAACGATCCTAACGGCGCGTCCCCGTGGCCAAAATCGTTCGTGCCTCCAAAAACGACCACGATATCCGCATCCGGAATCATACCCTCGACACGGGAGCCGAAATGCTTGTCCCACCGCGTTTCCTGAGAAGGAACCTGCTGCCTGGCAATGCGCGTGCCTCCAATGCCATAGCCATGGCAAACCGCGCCGGTTCGCTTTGCGACAACATTCCAGTATATCTGTGACGGATTGGTGGTTCCTGTGCCTTCCGTAATGCTGTCCCCCAGGAATACGATTTTCTTATTCCGTAAATCCATACCCATACTCTCACTTCATGCAAAATAGATCAGGTATTGCCGCGTTACGCCTGCCGGTACCGGGATGCTCCGTGTTGCGCTCTTCTCGGCGTCCGCTACGCCTCAAACACAAACGCAACTTTCAAATCACCGTACCGTCCGGTGGCCGCCTCAAACGCTTCCCGCCAGTTTTCCAGTTTCCAGGTGCTGGTTACCACACCGTCGGTTTTCAGTGTTCCGTTGGCGATGCTCTCAATCACATAGGGATAGCAGTATGGGCTCAGGTGCGCTCCCAGCACATCCAGTTCCTTTCGGTCTCCGATGATCGACCAATCCAGCGTCGCAGGCTCCGAAAATACCGAGAACTCCACAAAACGGCCCAGCTTGCGGATCATCTGCATCCCCTGTGTTACAGAGGACGGGTGACCCGTCGCCTCGATATAGGTATCGCAGCCATATCCATCCGTCAGCTTCATGATTTCGGAAACAACGTCAACTTTCGAGGGATTCCATGTGATATCCGCACCAAATTCCCGCGCTTTTTCCAAACGGTCATCCTTCATATCCAGCACGATCAGTTTCTTCGGATTCCGCTGCTTTGCATAGGTTATCATACCAAGACCCAGTGTACCGGCGCCTGATAACACGACGATGTCCTCGCATCCGATCTCCGCACGGTCCACACAGTGCTTTGAGCACGAATACGGTTCGATGCACAGTGCGGCCTTGAGCGGGATATCCTGCGGCACGCGATGGATTACGGAGCGTTTAACCGGTATGCGCACATATTCGGCCATCCCGCCGTTGAACTCCTGAAAAAAGCCATAGATTTCATGCGGCTGGCACATCCAGTACTTCCCCGTTTTACAGAAACGGCATTCTCCGCACGGCGCAATCTGGTCCACCGCAATCCGCTCGCCAATAGAATACTCCCCAACCTCGCTGCCGACCGCTGCGATTTTCCCCAGAAATTCATGTCCCGGGATGAAGGGAGGCTGCACCCAGGAAGGATGCTGATCGTCTCCCCAGAACATGGACGCCCCGTGCTGGCATTTCAAATCACCGGCACAAATGCCGCAGCCCTCCGTTTTGATCAGCAAATCATACGGCCCACACTCGGGCACTGGATATTCGGTTTCATACCGGTAATCGTTTGGCGCGTATGCCACCAATGCTTTCATTGTCTTTTTCATATATCCCCCTGCTTTCCTTTTTCGTTTTTATCTTTTTCTTTCTTCGTCCGCCTGCGGCATGAGCCGTTTTTTTCATTATAGATTTTGGATTATTAACAGTCAATTCCGGCGCTTGTTTTGATAACTGATCACGTTCAATCAACCTTTTGCTATTGAACAGGTAAAAAAGCATAAGCTTAACACAGGCACCGGCCAGTATGCATGCCCGCTTCACTTTAAATAATTACTGTATCCGCGATGGACAGTATCTCCAGGGATATGCCGCCTGATTTGCCTATCCCCACAATTCCCTTTACGGGATGATGATGGTTTTGCCGTTACGCAAACCGGGTTGAAAAGCTTCCGAAATATCCTTCAGTGCGATCCGGTCGCTGATCAGAGCGGATAGCTTGAGCTTTCCCGACGTAATGATCTCGGCGGCACGGCCCTGGGTGTTGGGATTGACAAACGAGGTTTTCAGTGTAAGCTCCTTGCGAAACGCCTCGAAGGGGTAATACGGTATACTGCCCTTGGGATCGGTCAGGCCGAAAATCATAACGGTTGCGGCCTTCCCGGCGTAGCGAATCGCGGCTTCGACGGTGTCGAGGCGTCCTGCGCATTCTATAACGACCCGGATGTTGCCGAATCCATTTTTTGCAAGCTGTGCCGGGATATCCTCCTTGAGCGGGTTGAGAACCAGGTCCGCGCCAAGCTCTCTCGCCAGGGGAAAGCGGCTTTCGTTTGGCTCCAGCAGAACCGTACGCACCGCGCCGCTCAGCTGGGCCAGCTGCAACATGATCATGCCGATCGTGCCGCCTCCGATCACCATTACCGTATCGCCGCACTGAATATTGCACAGATCAATCCCGTGCAGGCAGCAGCTGATGGGCTCGCACATCGCCGCTTCTTCAAAGGAAACGGAATCCTTGATCACAAAAACCTGCTTTTCCAGCACAGCGCAGTATTCCGCAAACCCTCCGTCATAGTTTACGCCCGTGGCCGCCATCTCGTCGCAGAAATGCGGATTGCCGCTGCGGCATTGCTCACAGCTTTCACACGAGATGTTCGGGTTGACGGTCACGTGCTGCCCCACCCGTACGCGTGTTACCTTTTCACCCACCTTTTCCACGATTCCGCTGAACTCATGCCCCAGCACAACCGGCGGGTTGCATTGCGTAGCCCCTTCCGCGCCGCTGAAAATGTGAAGGTCTGTGCCGCACACGCCGCAGGCTTTTACACGAATCAGTACCTCATTCGGATTGATGCCGGGAACTGGATACCCGTTTTCTACCCGGATATCGCCTTTCCCATAGAATACGGCTGCCCTCATTGTGAATTGTCCTCCTTCTTGTATTCATGCTGTGATACTTTATTATCCTATGTCGCTCATTGTGGCCCTCGCGCGCGGACAACGCGTGTTATTCGTTGCTGTTTCAGGGCGTTCTGTGCCCCCGGTCCTGCTGCGTTTTGGATAGCGTCCGTGTATTATTCTGGCGGCAGTATGCTCAGGCGATTGGGATTCGATACCGGTGCCACGTCATACTCTCCCGCGATACTATCCCTTTCGCGTGTCGGCGCTGTCGGTCCGCCATTTTTGTTACATGGTATCACCGGATAGCATACGGGTCAATGTTCAAATTCCCGGATTTCGCGTATTTGCCATGCCGTATCCCAGCTCAGCTCCGGTATTTTTTACATAGGATGATTGATCCCAACATTGAAAACAGTACTCTGCAATCGGCTCCGCTATGTGGGAGGGACCCCCGGAGTGAAGCGCGTGCAAAAGCTTTTATCGGCGCTATGTGCGTCGGTGTTCTGCCAAGGCCCTATCCGGGATGCCAGGGAAGCCATCGCCGCGTTGGCTGTTGCAGGCTCGGCGGCAGTAGTCTCATGCTGTGACCGCTGCGATCGCCATTGATCAATTTTGATAGATTATCATTATAAGCGCCATCATTGAACAATGAAAAGTATGCTTATATAATAGCAACAAAAGACCCTGGCTCAGATTCCAATGGTATAAGGCGACCCCCCTTTGCACGAAATCCCATGGTTCGCCTTTGCTTTGACAGGAATCAAGCCACAACGAAAGGGAACAGGATATGGGTATTGTTACGATTGTCGGAGCAGGAATGATGGGTTCCGCCATGACCTTTCCCGCAGCTGGCAACGGTCATGAAGTGCGACTTGTGGGAACCCCTCTGGACAGGGACATTATTGCGCATGCCAAAGAGAGTTCGGTTCACATCACATTAAAACGGTCGCTGCCAAAGGGCGTGCGCTATTTTCAATTCGACGAACTGGGCGAAGCGCTTGAGGGGGCGGATCTTTTAATCTCAGGCGTCAGCTCCTTCGGTGTGGAGTGGTTTTTGAATCACGTATTGCGTATAATCCCGGAAACGCTTCCCGTGCTCTCCGTTACCAAGGGCATGATTGTGGATACGGACGGTACGCTGATTCCCTATCCCCGCTGGTACGCATCGCAGCTTCAGGAGAAACGGATTTCCATCAACGCCGTCGGTGGCCCTTGCACCAGTTATGAGCTGGCGGATTTCGATCCCACCGAGGTATGCTTCTGCGGCCCGGATATCTGTCAGCTTCGGGTCCTGAAGCAGATGCTGAACACCGATTATTACCACATCAGCCTATCGACGGATGTAACGGGCGTCGAGTGCGCCGTGGCCATGAAAAACGCGTATGCTCTGGGCGTAACGCTGGCGGTCGGTCTGTCCGAAGCACTAGAGGGCCGGCCCAACCATGAGCATTATAATTCCCAGGCGGCCCTCTTCGGGCAAAGCGTGCGGGAAATGCGGCGGCTGCTGCGCATTGCGGGCGGCCGTGAGGAAAGCATCGAATATGGCATCGGTGATTTGTATGTAACCGTGTTCGGTGGGAGGACCCGCAAAATCGGCACACTGCTGGGCAAAGGATACTCCTTCCAGGCGGCGATGGATCAGCTCAGCGGCATTACGCTTGAATCAATCGTTATTGCCACTCGCACCGCACAGGCGGTTAAGCGAATGGCGGCGCACGGTACGGCCAAGGAAACAGATTTCCCTCTGCTGATGCATATTGATCAGATCATCAATCATCATATGCCCGTAAGGATTCCGTGGGATCAATTTGAAACTGAAGAGGATACGCAATAAAACCTTTATATTGAGCATTCCCCAGTTGCCCCGCCTCCGCCGCATACTGTCCCATTTTGCTCTGTTATCCCAAGCCGCATATACATAGGCGGAGTGTTTCTGTTCGCAGGCGCGGTTGGCACTGCCGCAGATGGCCGCATCCGGTGGAGAAACGCACTGGAGTAATCGACAGGGTGATGCTGTATTCCGACGCAGCTGAAAGCGGTCGGCGAACGCCTATCGAAGCGCTAAAACAGCTCTGCCCATCATAGGGTTGAACTGATATAATGCAAGCAGCGGGTACTGAGTTGCATTATTTCAGTTACCGTCAGTCCAGCGCTTATGGCTTTTCTACCATTAAGTAGCGCTAATGCTTTTCCACATGTATTATCAACTGATGCGCGTGGGTCGAATGCATCATGAAAAATTATACACCTGATCTTGAAGCCGTAGCGCAGTAAAGTTCATCCCCGCAGCGAATTTGGTCGTCATCGTTCCGTTGAACAAACCGATCCATCACAATACCAAAACCCGTGTGGCAGCTGCCGCGAAATAGATAAAGCATACCTCTGCCTAACCGTAAATCGGTAAATGAGTCACCCCTCTGTGGGTTTATCCAGCATTACTTCATCGGATACTCAGGATAATAGCCAAAGCCATATTCTCTTTGGGGCGACAGGATATCCGCACCGTTCCTTCCGCTATGGAAACGCTATCCCCACAGGCATTCATGATCCCCTTTACAGCGGTGAGATTGCATCCGATAGTTTCTGCGGGCCATTATAGTCGCTGCCGTCGCGTTCGTCCAGTTCAAAACAGTCCGCGCCCAATGTTTTGCGATATGCACTGAATACCTTCTGAACGCTTCTGATTCTTCCGATACCAGCGGTTTCACCAAAGAATGCCATGATACGATTAGGATATTGAAACGCATCGTTTACGGCAATCGCAGCTTCCATAACGTTCGCTCTCGTTTCCCGCCCACTTTCCAAACCAAAGAAGCATCCGCCTTACAGCAAATGCCTCTTCTATCTGGTCTTCGTTTGCTTCCCCTTTCCCAGGTAAACGATGAGTAAAGCGCTTGTGCGATGGTGCGTCAGCTTTACGTCAGGTTGGGGCTGTGGAACCTAAAGTAGCAGCAGCGCTACGTCGAAGGTTTCGCAGCCTCAAGCTGGCGGAAAGATAACGGCCAGCGCGCAGGGGATTGATTCATCGTTTTACCAAGTGCTTGGCATTAAACCTTTTGATTGGGCCTATTGCAGCAGCCTTCATTATCCGTATGGCTGCGTGCAGCACCTTGCTTTCTGATTACATCTCTTCGTTCATCCGTTTCACCAGCGATACCAGATCCTCATATTTGATCTGCCCGTTGGAGAAGCTCATCAGGCTGCGCAGCGGCGTGAAGGCAATCAACGCCTGCAGCATGTTATCGGTGACAGGGTTGGCAGCGTCTTCGGCTGCGCCTTCCCCCGGAGTACCCAGGCCCGCCTTAAACGTCTCAATCAATGGCTTCAGCATCTCTGCGTACTCGGGGTTGGTCATCAGATCGGCAAAGATGGAGTTCATTGTGACCTTATCCGGCAAGGCGACGGTGGAAACGACGTTCACGTCTGCGCTCAGAACAATGCTGCGGCTGTTTTTCCCAATCTGGATGCCGAACATGCCTGTTTCCACATGCCAGTCGTGTATGCGGGTGTTCCAGTATGCAAAGGCGCGCCTGGAAAGCGTAAAGGTAACGGTTTTCGTTTCGCCGGGCGCCAGCGCAACTTTCTCAAAGCCTTTAAGCTCACGTACCGGCCGGATGACCGTGCTCTTGCGATCCGTTACATACAGCTGCACCACTTCCTTGCCGGGTACAGGACCTATGTTGGTCACATCCACGTTCACGGTAAGCGTATCGGTATCTTTGATTTCCGATGCGCTGAGCGTGAGGTTGTCATAGCTGAATTCCGTATAGCTCAACCCATACCCGAAGGGGAATAACACGGCCATGTGTTTTTTGTCGTACCATCGGTAGCCGACGAACACACCCTCGCGGTACTCGGCCGTATCCATCTCACCGCCGAACCACGGGTAGGAGGAATTATCTTTCAGGCAGGCAGGGAAGCTTTCCGGCAGATGACCCGATGGATTGACCTTGCCCAGCAGGATATCCGCTACCGCGCCGCCAACCGCCTGGCCGCCCAGATACGCTTCCAGCACAGCGGCTACATTGTCCAGCCATGGCATCTCGATGGGAGCGCCGTTGTGCAAAACGACTACGGTATTGGGGTTTACGGCGGAAACACGCTCAATCAGCTCTTCCTGGCATTTGGGCATTCGCATATGCGTGCGGTCATACCCCTCGCTTTCGTAGCGGTCCGGCAGGCCCGCGAAGATCACGGCCACATCGGCAGTGCGCGCGGCGGCCTCGGCTTCGGCCAGCAGCGCTTCATCCGGATCGTCGTTTTCCGTACGGTACCCGTCGGCATAGGTTACGCCGGGCAGCGTTCCCAGCTCGTCCCATGCGCTGGTGACGGCAGAGAAGTTGATGTGTGAACTGCCGCCGCCTTGAAAACGGGGCTGTTTGGCAAATTCGCCGATGAGGGCGACGGTCTGCTCCGGCTGCAGCGGCAAGATGCCGCCGTCATTTTTCAACAGCACAATACACTCCGCCGCCAGCTCCCGTGCCAGCATATGCTGGGCCTGTTTATCCCATGGGGTGTCCGGCTTGGCGTACTCCAGATACCGCCGGTTTACGGCCAGTATCCGCTCGCAGCAGAGATCCACCAGCGCTTCGTCCAGCCTGCCTTCGCGTACGGCCTCCACGACGCGCCGGTCATTTTCGCCGCCGGAGTCCGGCATTTCCAAATCCAATCCGGCTTTCACACATTCCACACGATCGTCAACCGCGCCCCAATCGCTCATCACATAGCCGTCAAAGCCCCACTCGTCGCGGAGCACTTCGGTCAACAGCCAACGGTTTTCACAGGCATAGGTACCGTTGAGGCGATTGTAGCTGCACATCACCGTCCACGGTTTGGCGCGCTTTACAGCGGCTTCAAAGGCGGTCAGATAAATCTCCCGAAGCGTTCGCTCATCCACCACGCTGTCGCTGCTCATGCGGCGGTACTCCTGGTTGTTGCAGGCAAAATGCTTAATACTGGTGCCCACACCACGGCTTTGCACGCCCTGAATCAAACTGACTGCAGCTTCACCCGCCAGGTACGGATCCTCGCTGTAATACTCAAAGTTACGGCCGCACAGCGGTGAGCGTTTGATGTTCACCGACGGTCCTAAAATAACGGATACCGCTTCGTGCTGGCAGGCATCGCCGAGCGCTTCCCCTAACCGGCGCAGCACATCACGGTCGAAAGATGCGGCAGTGGCACAGCCCGCGGGGAAGCAGATCGCTCGAATGGCTTCATTGATGCTCAGGTGATCACTTTTTTCATCCTGCTTCCGCAGGCCGTGAGGACCATCGCTGACCATACAGCTTGGAATGTCCAACCGTTCCACAGGTTTGGTGTGCCAGAAATCCAGTCCGGATAGCAGACCGGCTTTCTCTTCCAGTGTCATTTGAGACACGATCTGTTTAACGTCCATGTGGTAATCCATCCTTTACTCACGTTTTTACGGTATCCAGATCCCAGGGCTCGTAGATCTTGGGAACGTCGTTGATCAGACGCCGGGTGTAGTCCGCCTTGGGAGTCAGGATCACTTCGTCCGCGGTACCGTGTTCCACAAAACGCCCGTGCTCCATAATATATACTTCATCTGAAATGTAGTACGACAGGCCGATATCGTGGGTGATAAAGATGATCGTCATGCCGATTTCGTCACGCAGCTGCATCAGCATGTCCAAAATTGTGGCACGGGAGCAGGCATCGATCATGCTGGTGGGTTCATCCGCCAAAAGAATCTTGGGTTTCAGCAGAAACACGCGCGCAATCATCAGCCGCTGCATCTGCCCGCCGGACAGCTCAAAGGGATACTTGTTGGTCAGTTCCTCATATTTCAGGTTCACAAAGCCACACGCTTCGGCCATCATTTCCCTTTTCTTTTCTTTGGACAAACGGCGGCCGCCGCACATGTTGATACAGTCCAGCAGCACCGTGTCGATCTTGCTGAAGACATTGAACGAGCTGAAAGGATCCTGAAAAATCGCCTGGATGTTCTTCCAGTATTCCCGCTTTTTTCGGGCGGTGGAGATGTCTCGAAGCGCTCCCTGATAATAAACTTCGCCTTCCGTCACACTTAAAAGCCCCAGCAGCATTTTGGACAGCGTAGTCTTGCCGCTGCCGCTTTCCCCCACAATGGAAACCAGCTCGCCCTCGCGGAAATCAAAATCCACGTGATCAACCGCAACATTCTGTCTGGCGCCGGAGCCGAATATTTTGGTAACGCCCTTGCCGCTCAGGCAGGAGGGGCGATCCTTCACCGGCCGCGCCTTTGACGCTGGTGCTGTTGAAACGAAGCGATCAGCGCTATTTGAAGGGTTGCCGTTCACAGCGTTGTCATCTTTCGTCGTCATGCTGGTACACCTCCCTCAGATGCTGGATGGAATGGCCGCAGCGATAGGCGCGGTGACCGTCAAATTCAATCATCGGCAGCGCGTTGTACCGGCACTGCGGCACAACAAAGCTGCAACGGTCCGCAAACCGGCAACCCTGCGGCGGTTTCTTCAGGTTTGGCGGAGTGCCCGGGATAGCGGTAAGCTTATGCTCGCGTGTGCCTTCCTCCGGCACGATGATGGAATGCATCAGGCCGCGGGAATAGGGATGCACAGGATCGAACACCATTTCCTTGGCCGTTCCCTTTTCCACGATCTGCCCGGCGTACATCACCATGATATCGTCGGTTACGTTGTATAAAAGCGGTAATTCGTGGGTGATAAAGATCATCGCGCGGATGTAGCCCTTCTCCATCAGGTCGCGCAGCATCCGGATCACCATCTTCTGGCTGGTCACGTCCAGCGCGCTGGAGGGCTCGTCCGCGATAAGCACCTTGGGTTTCAGAATCGTGGAAATAGCGATAACGGTGCGCTGTTTCATACCGCCGGACAGTTCCACCGGATGCTTGTCCAGCACAGAGGGCGGCAGTCCCAGCTCCACAAGCCGCTCCTCCGCCAGCGCGGAAATATCTTTGCGGTTCGCATGCGGGTCGTGTGCCAGAATCACATCCTCAATGAATTTGCGAATCTTGCGCGTGGGGTTAAGGGCGTTCATGGCCGCCTGGGGTATATAGGCGATATCGGTACCCAGCACGGATTTACGGACCTTATCCGGGTCCATGCCGGTGATGTTTTTCCCATCGATAATGATCTCGCCGCTTTCATAATAGAGGGGTGAAAAGTAGTAGCCCATCAGGCTCAGCGCCAATGTAGATTTGCCGCAACCGCTCTCCCCTGCGATGCCCAGCGACTTGCCTTCCTCTATTTTCAGCGATACATGGTCCACTGCGTATACATTCTCACGGAAACGGGTGACGTATTTGGTCGTCAGGCCGCGTACTTCCAGCATTGTTCTGCTCATGTTCAGCCTCCTACTCTCTCAGGGTGGGATTAAACACCTGGTCAAGCCCCGTGTTCATCAGATTCAGCGAGAAAGAGATGAACGCAATCAGCAGAATGACCGGGAAATACGCCCACCACGAGCCGTTAAGATGTGCGGAGTAGAGCATGGCCCAGTTCATCATCAGCCCCAGCGTCGGCACCTCGGTGGTCTTGGGTCCCAGCCCCAGCAGCGAGAGCTGCGCTTCCGCGAGGATGCCGGTGCTGACCTGGAGAATGAACGCCATAACGACATAGGACGCGATATAGGGTAAAATATCCGTCATGATGATGCGCAGCAGCGAGTGCCCGGAAAGGCGGCTCAGGTTGACGTGGTCGCGGTTGCGCAGGCTGATGACCTGCGAGCGCACCGAGCGCGTGGTCCATACCCAGCTGGTCAGGCCGATGACCAATGCAACCGTGGTAGCGCCGCGCTGATCCTGATCGATGGAGTAGTTAATCAGGATCAACAGCACAAAGGAAGGAATGACCGTGAAAATGTTGGTGAAGAACATCACGATATCGTCCGTAACGCCGCCCAGATAACCCGCCAGAAGACCCAGAAGAAGGCCGATGATCGTGGCAACCGCCCCGGCGATCAGCCCGATTCTAATGGAGGTGCCGCAAGCGGCCACCAGCTCCTTAAGCGTGTCGCGGCCGAAGTTGTCGGTACCCAGCGGCAGCGTTTTTACATTGGCCACATCTTTGACGTTCACGTAGTCATTTTTGCCGATCTGGCTCTTCTCCGTAGTTTCGCCGGTGTCCACGCTGGTTTCCATAACGGAGAGGGCTTCGGCCTGTGAGGCGGCGTTGATGTTGTTGTTGAGGCGTGTGTAATAGTTGCGCAGCGCCTTGGTCATGCCCTGAGGCTTGATGGCTGGGTCGAAATTCGCTTTCCACAGCGCCAGCAGCGCGTCGGTATCGTTGATATCCAGCCCTGTGATATCCACATCCACAGCGACGAACCAGTTGAGCATTTTTACCCGGTCTTCATCGCTCAGGAATTTTGCGAGACGCTTTTCATCGGCATCGGCGAGCTTGAAGACACTGGTTTCGGTGCCCACAGAATCATACAGCGACACATACGTGCCGGGATCCGCAAAGGTCCCCAGGCCGATCATCTCCAGCGGATTGCCCGGATTAATCAGGGGATAAATCAACATGGTCAACAGAATGGCCATGAAAATGGAAAAGCCGATCACGAATTTCGGGGAATGGAAAACCTGTCGAATCGTATTTTTCATGAATTCACCCCCCTAATCGAATTGCGCGGCTCTGACGCGCGGATCGATGAAGCCGTAGATAATATCCAGCACAAAGGTGGCAATAAGCACCATCACGGTTACGATGAGCGTTGTGCCGGAAATCAGCGGATAATCCGCCATGGTAATGCCTTGATAGATCGTCGTGCCCAAGCCTGGGTAACTGAAGATAATTTCCGCCACCAGCGCGCCGCCGACCATGGTGCCAATGGACAGCGCAAGCCCCGTCACCTGCGGCAGCATCGCGTTGCGGAACACATAACCGACCACCTTGCGGTCATGGATGCCCAGGAAGCGGGCATACTTCACGTAATCGGCATTCAGCTCATAGATGGACATGGAGCGCATGCCGATGGCCTGCCCGCCGATGGCGATCAACACGATGGACCAAAACGGCAGCTGATAATGCTCAATAACAGACTTGATAAAATTCCAGCTGAAATTGGGAATCATATTGAATCCGTATCCGCCCGAGACGGGAGCGATTTTTAAATTAACAGCAAATATAACCAACAGAACCACCGCCATGCCGAACGCCGGCACGCTGCTGAAAAACAGCATCAGCGGCATGAGAACCTTATCAAATCCCTTGCGGATATAGGCAGCCAGCGCTCCCAGCAGGTTTCCCAGGAACCAGCCGATGATAATGGCGGGAAATTGCAGGCTTAGCGTCCAGCCGATCGCGCTGCCGATAATATCGGTCACCTTCCGCGGATATTGGCTGAAGGACGTTCCCATATCTCCATGGAACAGGTTTGCAATATAGGTAACAAACTGCTCCGACATAGGTTTATTCGTCCCGAATTCTTTAGCGTAGTTATCATAAATCGCTTTAACCGCAGAGGCCTCGGAAATGCCCTGCGCCTGCTTTGCGGTCATGGCGGCCACCGGGTCGCCCGGCATCAGACGCGGCAGGATAAAGTTCAACAGAAGCGCCACGATGAATGTGATGACAAACCATAAAACCTTCTTGCTGAAATACTTGCGGTAACCCTTCATGGCCTTCCCCCCATAATCAGGAGGCGGCTGCACCTCGGTTTGCCAAGGCACAGCCGCCTTTACTCAGGCGAACCGGTTACGGGTTAACCAGTTGCAGGTCATACAACGCGGCAATGCTGTAGCCGTCGGTGCAATCCATCGGCGGAATATTGCGGCCGTCTGTAGCATCGGGGAAGTTGGTCCACACGGATTCGTTCACAGCGTGGAATTTGTCAGGGCGATACATGAGGGAGAAGCTGGGAACATCGGTCAGATAAATCTGAACCGCTTCGGTATAAAGGGCCTTGAGTTCAGCGGCATCGGTGGTGGTGGGAATCGCCTTGATGATTTCATCGATGCGGGCATTGCTGAAATGGCCCCAGTTGCCGCTCCAGTTACCTTCGATGCCGTTGAATTCGCTGCTCATCAGCATGCGGATACGGCCCCAGGGCTGTGCGGGCGTAGCGGAATCGGTCCACATCATGAAGATGTCATAATCCGTCTGCGTAGCGGCGGTTACAACCGTCTGATACACGGACCATTCGGGGAACTCGGTGGTGATTTCGATGCCGATCTTCTGGCCTGCCGCGGCTACGATTTCCATAGCGGCCATCCAGTCGGTCCAGCCGTTGGGGCAGCAGGAGTTGAGGGAGATTTTCGCGCCTTCGAATTCACGCCAGCCGTCTCCGTCGTTATCCACGATGCCGGCGGCATCCAGAAGGGCTTTAGCGCCATCGATATCGTCGCCGGCCCATTGCAGATCGGCAACCGCATCGTGATCAAAGGTGGCCTGCTCACCGGGTGTGGGGTTCATGCAGGAACGCGGAACATCGGTAAAGGTCGGGCTTTGGCCGGTCATGGCGTTCTGGTTGATGGCTTCATAATCCACCGCCATGGCGATGGCTTTGCGCACGGCGTCGTTCTGAAGCACGGGGATATCCAGGTTAAACCATGCGGTGGGCATATTTACGCAAATGCCCCAGGGCGCTTCTTCCAGATAGGTGCTGATGGGCAGTCCGTCCTTGAGCCACAGATCCTGAATGTTGGCGATGAACTGCTGGCAAACATCCACTTCTCCGGCCTTGAGC
This sequence comes from Candidatus Limiplasma sp., assembly GCA_963664595.2. GTDB lineage: Bacteria > Bacillota > Clostridia > Christensenellales > Aristaeellaceae > CAXXOK01. Next base: position 119,354 of record CAXXOK010000002.1, read on the forward strand.
GCTGTTTCACCGGCGGGGTTGTCCGCGTAGATCGAGTGGGCAATGTACTTGGGCACGGGCAGCTTGCCCCACATGGAAGCATCCTGTCCCCAATAGTTATCGTCACGCACGAACACAACCTTCTGGTCGTCGGCATAATACTTGGTGTAGGGGCCGGACCACACGACATCGTCGGCCGGATCCGTCTTCATCGCGGCGGGGTCGCCGTTGCTACGGGCTTCGAGGGTTTCAATCCACGCCTTCTGAATAACATAGCACTCTTCAATGAAGCACACCAGCTGCAGCGGGTTAACCGCGACGCCTGTGTCGGTCAGCTTTGCCTTAATGAGCACGGTGCTGGCATCCACGGCGGTCACGCTGTCTACGTAGGGTTTGTAACCATTGCCCTTGGCGTTGCCGAGCTTCACGTTGGTATCAAACGTATAGGCCACGTCCTCGGCGGTGATGGCGGTGCCGTCGCTCCACTTGGCAGCGGGCTTGATTTTCACGGTCATTTCGGTATGGGCATCGTTCCACACATAATCGCCGTCGGCGATCAGCGGCGTGAGCGAGCCGTCGAGCATGTTGTACATATACAGCGTTTCAAACATGATTGTACGGGAGCCGCCGGCCGCCTGGGTGACGCCCATGGCGTTGTTCATGTCGTCGCTCAGCGGATTCCAGCCATTGACGGAGCCCCATTGCTGTCCAGCGAAGTACAGCGTTTCGTTGCGGGGCAGCTCTGTGGCGGTTTCTGCCGTAGCGGAAACGGCTGTCATTGTACATACCAATAGTAACGCAAGTACCAGGCTTAGGATTTTCCGGGTTTGTTTCATTGCGATCCCTCCATATAATTATATATTCTGGCTATCAAGCCATGAGCACAGGGTTACACACGGGCTACGGTTTCCCCCGGCAGTACTTTGCCGGCGATCAGCTGATGCTCCCGCGGGCCGCTTGCGTCCGGATTTTCGATTTCGTGCAGCAGCAGGCGCAACGCATTACGGCCGATGGATTCCATATCCTGCCAATAAGTCGTGATGTGGGGACGGATTACCTGGGACAGTTGGATGCCGTCGAAGCCGACCACGCTGATATCCCGCGGCACGGAATAGCCGATGTCCCGCAGCATATTGAGGCCGCCCAAACAGGCGATATCGTCCGGATAGAAAATACATGTCGGCGGTTTGCCATGCTGCAATATCCGGCGGGTAGCCTCCGCCGCGCCCACCACATCGTTAAATATGGAAGTAACGCATTGTCCCTGGGGTATTTCCAACCCACGTTCTTCAAACGCTTCGCACAAATACCGGTAACGTATATCGGCGACCACCGTCGTATTATCGCGGATAACGGCTACGCGCCGGTGTCCGCGTTTGTATACGAAATCGGCTAACTCCTGATAGGCCGTCCGGCTGTCCGTCATTACAGAGGGGTGGCGTTCTCCTACGTAATCAACCGTCACACTCGAAATATCTTTGTTCATCAGCGTTAAAATCTGTGGAGAAAAGAAATCCGCACAGATCAATGCGACGCCGTCAAAGTTGCGGTACAGGCAATGCTCTTCGTAGCTCATGGTTTTGCCGGACAGGCTTTTGCTTAAAAAAGTAATATCGTAACCGTTTCGTTCCGCTTCCGCCTGAAAGGCATTGATTGTGCGTGTAAGAAATTCGGTATAAATTCCATCAGGATGGCTCAGCTGGGCCAGGACACCCAAGTTGCAGGCATGCCGTGTTTTCAGCGATCGGGCCGCTGCGTTTGGGTAGTAGCCCAACTCCCGCGCAGCGGCGCGCACACGTTCAACCGTTTCATAACTAATGTCGCTTTCCGCACTGAAAGCCTTGCTGACCGTAGCTGTGGACACGTTACAGTATCGGGCAACATCCCGTATGGTTAACATCCATTTACACCGCCAATTACAGCTTAATCGTTTACGTTATATGCAATAAGAAAATCCCTTGCGAAAATTGAATATATGTGAAGACTTAATAGCTTAATCGTTTACGCTCATTATAGGGTGGCGATATTGGTTTGTCAATAGTATAAATAAATTCCTTATGAATTATGTGTACTTTTACAAGTTTCGGGGAAACCCCTCTTACTGCATTCCTGAAGTGCCATCCTGCTGGTTTTATCATGAATCCAAAGTCTTCTTCTCAAAAAAAGCGCTGATTCGCATACCTATGTTCGCATGGTATCATCATTTCACCCCTTGCCGAAAAAGAACGCCGATATGAAATCCGTCGAAGAAATGAGCTTAGGGTTATTCATTCATTTGAGTCCTAATGGCTTTTACAAATCCGCCTATTATAAATTACAAACTTTATTGTATGCCATCTGCGGATTTTCGCTTTTTAATATTTTTGCCGTGGGAAAGTAGGGTTTTTATCCCAAATTCTCATCAATACAGTCCCGCCCATATCGAATGATACCTATATTAAGAAAGGCTTTCGCCACAATGTTAAAACCGCCTACCGATAAAGCTCACTTTATCGATAAGCGGTTACTGTTATGGCAAAGGGACCTTGAATTGATAGAATATAGTCAACCGACAATCAGTAAATAAATAATGAGCCCCTGACATATGGGGCCAAATACAACAAAGTGGAAGGATCTATTTTCTGTTCAGGTATGTCCCTGAGCTAGAATCAGGTTTTTCTACATGTAATAATCATCGATGTTATAAACCGCGTGCTCTTTTCGCCTGTTTTTCGTGTGACTTCAGTAATCTGTTGTGTCCCTTTGTATTGCTCAGGCAAAATGGACTGATTGGATAATCCGCTGAATGGCTTTCATAACCCAAGATGAGATCATCTTTCAGTGCACTACCCAATTCAACTGCTTCTCTACTGTTTTATGTATAAGTGGATTCATGTCCGGACTTTGCTCCTGACTGCACATTGATCGCTATAAAATGGATTGACCCATCGAATAATTCAGCTGGCAAACAGATCCTCTGTAAGGAAGAATTACCCGCTTCTGATTGCGGTTATCCTTGTGCCTATGGTCTCGAAATTTCACATTCAGCACGAGATCAACCATGCCGCCAACAGCGTCGGCTGTCGATACCTGTGTTTGATTACGCCTTCGATCCTGAAAGAGCGATGCCTTCAACAAACCTGCGTTGGATGAATAAATAGAGTATCAGCATCGGAAAAATCGCCAAGGTGGATGCGGCCATCAGATCAGGATACTCTGTCACATGGGCTCCGACCAGGGTACTTATGCCAGCAGATAGCGTCATCATTTCCAGTTTCATGTTTACAATGAGAGGCCACATCATATCCCGGTATGCAAACAAGGCAGTGAATATCGTAAGGGCCATCAACGCAGTTTTTGTGAGAGGCAGCAGAATAAACAGGAATGTTTTACCAATGTTGCACCCATCAATTTTTGCTGCCTCTGAAAGCTCATTGGGCAAGCTCAAATAATACTGGCGCAGAAAGAACGTACCGAAGGTACTGATGAGCCCTGGGAAAACCAGTGCAAACATAGAATTCAGCAGCTTTAACTTAGATAATAACAGATATTGCGGTATGATATAAATTTGAGGCGGCAGCATAAACTGAACAAGCACGAGAATGAACAGTGCATTACGAAGCGGGAACTGCAGCTTCGCAAAAGCATACGCTGCCATTGAGCTGAATACCGTTGCGCACACAACCCGCCAGAAAATCAAGGCGATTGTGTTGTAATACAAATGCCCAAACGGAAGAATATCAAGCACTTTTTTGTAGCTGTCAGGCCTGAGCTTTGCTGGAAAAAGCACAATAGGTATAGCCATTGATTCGCCAAATGTCTTAAAGGAGGTGAGCAGCATCCAAACAAACGGAAGAATCATTGAGCATGCTCCTATGATCAAAACGGTATGAAGCAGTATGTTTCCGCGCTTTCGTCTGCGAATCCTACTGATCGTTTTCTGAATACCCAATTTGTTCACTTCCTTAATCATAATTAACAAGTTTCTTTTCGCCAAGTAACTGTATCAATGTAAAGAACATGATGATTACAAATGTCCACATAACAATGGCTGATGCATAGCCCTTATTGAATGTCTCATAGCCTTCTCTGTAAAAAAGCGGCATCAATGTTACGGCTGATCGATATGCGGGATTGTTAGTCTTCATCAATAAATAAATCGTATCAAACACCTTCAATGCATTCATCAGCCTAACAAGAAAAACAAAGAATAAAGTCGGGGTAATCATGGGTAACGTAATATGAAAAAACTGCTTGAAGTGAGAAGCACCATCTATTTCGCTTGCTTCATAATAATGTCTCGAAATGGACTGCAATCCGGAAAGCAGCAATACCAAATCATATCCTACGGAACCCCAAACTGTAATAATCGAACAGGAGAGTAATGCTGTAGATGGATTGGAAAGCCAGTATGGTCCCTGGATTCCGAATATTTTCAGAAACTGGTTAATTAAGCCCAGTTCGCCGTTAAACAGCCACTGCCATACGAGCGCAATGGCGACGGGGGTTACAATCGTTGGAAGGAAGTATATTCCGCGATATACATCCCGTCCCTTTATGTTTCTGTTTAACAGCGATGCAAGTACAAGCGCTATTGCTACCCCTACCGGAACCGTCATCAGCATAAATCTGATTGTGTTCCAGGTGGCTTGCCAAGTCATGGGGGTCGAAAACATTTTTACATAATTGTCCCACCCAACATATTTGGCAGGGCCCAAGCCCATTGACTGGAACATGCTCAAGGAAATGGTCTTGATCATAGGGTATAGATTCAATATGATCAATCCGATCATTGTGGGCGCTATGAATGCATAAGCCCATAACCATTCACTTTTCCTGTCTATCCTGTTTTTTCTCAACTCAGGTTTTTGCTTAAACATTTTGCCCTCTCATGGTAATTCATTCACCATCTTAGTCTTTTGTTTGCCGGCGTATTGGGTTTTCTGTTATAGGATCTCAGGATTCCTGCCGGCATTGGTGGTAAGGTTCACAACTCTTCTTACCCTCATAGCGCTTTCGGATAAGCCGTTATTCTGTTGTTCTTCTGGTTCCTTAACAAATTCACCCAACGAGTTCATATTGATCAGGAACATGTTTCATCGATTGCTTGCAGCCCTTTATCACTATTGATTCATCGTTCTGTTGCCGATAAGGGGATTAACCATTTGTTGCAGGAAAGCTTTTGAAAAGCTTTCCTGCAACATGCAGCAGCTACCGGCTGCTATCTGCCTTCAATCTCGGTAATAATTTCATGCATCCACATACAGGCTTCTTCAACCGTTTTCTCACCAGAATAAATGTACGTCATCATTTCCGGTTCACGGGTCTCCCAATAGGATTTGTTGTGCGTAAAGGGAGATTGTACGCCGTAGTCAATCATGTCAACAAAGCAGGAAATGTTGTAGTTCGGGAAATTATCCGTGAAATAGTGCTCAGTACCGCGATAAGCGGGAATGGCCGCTTTGGCTTTGGCTTGCAGAATATTACCTTCCTCAGAGCCGGCAAAGGCCAGGAAATCAAGCACGACATCAGGATACTCGGTATTGTACGCGCCTGCATATGAAATGCCGTTGTATATCGTTGCCCGCACTTTATTCATTGGCAGCACAGCCAGGTCGAACTTATCGTTGATCATTTCATTGTTGGTATACGAGCTCATCATCCAGCTGCCAACAAAGGTCATCGCTGCTTTTCCCGCCTGGAATTGCTTATGAGCATCGGTATCAACAAAGGATTCAACAGACGGAGACACCTTATCGACCTTTAGTAAATCAACCCAGAATTGGATTGCTTCCTGGGTTTCCGGGAGGTTAAATCCGGAGACGCCATCTTTAACAATATAGCCTTCATTCTGATAAATCAGAGACCAATAGCCTTGCTGCGTGTCATTAGGCGCCAGAAAACCATATACGCCATTTTCGGCATCGGTGAGTTGAATCGCAACTTCTCGCAGTTTTGCCCAATCCCAGGTATCATTCGGATATTCAACACCTGCGGCATCAAAAATTTCTTTATTGTATGCAAGCGCTATCGTATCATAGTCTTTGGGGATAGCGTAATGCACGCCTTCATACATATAAAGATTTGTTACGCCTTCAGGATAAACGGAAAAATCATAATCAAGCGGAGTCAAATCGAGCATTTTACCTGCCGTGATATATTTGACAACATGTGCGGCATGCATCCAGAATATATCGGGCATAACTCCACCCATAGCCGACGCTTCCAGCTTTGTCCAATACTCAGACCAAGGAATCGGGTTCAGGTCAATTTTTACATTGGGGTTCTTTGCGGTATACGCATCAATAATTGCCTGCATGCCGGGTGCCTGGTTGGTGTCCCAAATCGCGAACGTCAGATTTACTTCATCTGCTGCCAAAGCAGTGGATGATGCTGCAAAAATCATGGTAACCATCACTAAGAGTGTCAAAAGCTTTTTCACGTTGTTCCCCCTCCATTTTTTGAAATTGTTTGATCGCTTTCCCAGGTGTTCGTGCACGGTTTCTCCTCCTCTTGCTCAACAAAGTCCAACAGCAACAGAGTTCCCTGTGTTTTACGCATCCCTCCTCCAACTATATTTTCTGAGCAAAACCTTGAATATCACTGCAATTTGATGGTAATTACTTTATACGGATCGAAATGCAATTGCAGCGTTTCAACATCAATCGCCATTTCAGAAAGCGTGTCCTCGTTCATGTTTGATTCAAAGGCTCTGCAAAAACCGTTTAACTCTAGCCGTATATCTGTTTCAACTCCTTGGTTTTCATATAATCGAAGCACAAATCCATCCAGATCATGAGCACGTTTAAAAGCAGATAACTGAATGTTTTTCTCTTTCCAAGTAAAAGGCTTATGAAAAGCAGCCGGCGTGTTTTTCTCAGCCTTTGACCGTATTGCATGCGATAAGGGCGGAAACAAAAAGGCTTGCGCTTCCTCGATAAACGTTGTCTCATGCATTGCTTTAACTTCATAGGGTATATATGACCATTCAAATGTCTGAATGCCCTGGCATTGCGCACCCCTAGTTCTAAATGCCTCGGACGCTGCGCCATCGCGTTGCACGGTGTTAATTCTGCCCATCATCTCAAAGCTTCTCAGCAAGGTAACAAAAACATCCGGCTTATTTGTAAGCGGGTCGTTAATCGCCTCATAATCATATAATCCCTTGAAGGCAACCGCTAAGCCATTTTTTTCATCCTCTGCAGCCAACCATTCTCTAAACGGCAGCAGCTGTGTCGGTGGCTGTTTCCATGGTTCAATTTCAACCTGCCTTGACACCGGGCGGTCTATTACCGCCAAATGCCCCTGTGAACGGATACTGGAGGCCTTAACATTCATAGGGATGCGAAGCCTCACGCGGTGATCGCAGGCCTTGTTGTCGAGCTGCAGCTTTACATCCAAACGCTTTCTATTCGAAAACAATGTAATTGTGAACGTTATGGGCATCGGAACTGTATCGGCTGACCGCTCATCCCCGTTCAAACATACGGGAACGCGCATGATTCCCTTCTGCTCGATAGAAGCGGCAACCGCGCCGATTTTAGTTAATGAACTTGAGAATTCTACGGATGATGTACGATTTAATTGTCCGAGGAGCCAAGGCGGAGAATAATCCCATGCATCGCCGGCATCAGCCTCTTCCTCAAGCATATTCAGATTGTAGTAGTGCTTATCGGCTTGTTTGTCATAGATGGAAAGCAAGCCGTTTGCGGTGTAAATTTTAAGATACGCATTTTCTATGTAAGTGTCATCACCCATCAAAGCAATGTCCGGTGATGAAGATGTTTTAACAGCGGTATACACAGAAACAGCATCTTTGGCTAGCGGCGCTAAAAAGAGCACCTTTCTATATACAGGATGCGGAAACAGATCGTTTCGAGGCATTCCAATGCCATTAAGCTCGGCTTTCTCACGCTTTATAACCTGCGTTGGTAACGCGGAACCGTCTTGTGAGATAATGCATATACTCTCGTCAGAAATGGGTAAATACACCTCAACCGGCTGTGCCGCTGCTGCGGAGACCGGCGTATAAACAAGTACGCTTCTTTCATTTTCCGCAGACCTGTTTCGTGCAATCCGTTTGCCCATATAAGCCATCGCATCGTGAATAACTCCCGCAGCAATTTGGCGGGAAGCCCCAAACCGCGATTCCATATCTATATGCGTTTCATCCACCGATGAGCCATGAATGGAATCATGAGCGCTGTTGATTAATAAATATCTCCACGCCTCATGCAGCAGAGACGCATTATCCTGATATCCGTGCATAAAAGCCAGCGCGGTGATCGGTTCGGCGTATTTTTCCAGCAATGCTTCACAGGCGAAGTTCTGCTTTTTAAGATACGAACGGGTTGACAAAGCGCCCATAAGCAAATACTGGTATTTTGATCCGATAAGCTCCATTTTATAAACAGGCGGGGTCTCCATTTTTGATCTGACAAGCTTTACATAATCCTCTGGCGTTCCCATGATAAATTCGATCTCGTCCTGCATGTTGTTTGCATACCTGATCGAATCGCCGATATTGGTCTGCGGAGGCAGATGATCGCCGCCTGCAACCAATGGAATGATTGTGCTTGGAAACCGATGCGCCATTTTTTTTGCGTTTGTTATCAGGCTCTTTGCAATGCGTTCCGGATCATCATGGTCAGCCAATTCCCTATGCCATTCATAGGAAAGGTAATCGGCATAATATGGGACTTCGCGCGGCTGTATTGGATCAATGGCTTTATTGTACATATCAAAAGCTCCATTGTATCCTTCTCTGAAATGAATCGCCAATACGCGAGAGCCGTCCAATCCTTCATAAATGAACTCATCTGGATGCCCCCCTTGAATCTCGGGCATGCCACGCATAAACAGCAGGCTATCAATCCCAAAATTCTGCAGGATCTGGGGGATTTGAAAAGGATGTCCAAAATTATCCGGCAAATAGCCTGCTTTCATATATCCGCCGAAGTTATTGCAATAGCGCCTGCCAAATATACAATTCCTGATGATGTTCTCCGCACTCGGAAGCCATTCATCGAATTGAGTATAAAAAGGACCAATCGCTAGTTTGCCCTCTTTGATATATTCCCGCATCTCCTCTTTATCCTCGGGGTGAACCTCCAGGTACTCCTCAAGCGGAAATGTCTGGCCATCCAGAATATAGCATTTATAATCTGCTCTTTTTGCAGCGTTCTTAAACTCCTGCAGCGCTTCAACTGTCCAGAATCGATAGGAATGAAGCGGCTGATACCATTCAATATCAAGGTGTCCGGCATTAATGATGAATCCAGTGAATTTTGGCATATTAACCCCCACAAACACGATCTTTTTCCACTATCGCTTCTATCCTTTTTATACTTTCGGCAAGCGCTCTGCCTGTGTGATAAATACCCTTCCACGGGTTTCCGAGATTAGCGATTTTGACGGCCCCGTTTTTGCTCAATAGTTCTTTGCTTTCTCCCAGATTAAAATCCAGAAAGTATTGCTTACAAAAATCCCATGTTCCCTTAAATGCGCCAAGATAAGCACTGTTTCCAGTTATTAGGTATCCGTTCGAAAAGCCGACAAGCGCCTCGAAATTCTGCCACCATTCTTTATCCGGCACCAAAACGCCTTCATTGCCAACCCCGTCTCTATATAGGCCTCCGAATTCATAATCATATCCATGCGCAAGGCAATGGTTCAGCAGCTTTATCAGAACAGGCTTATACGTTTCACGATCTATCCCCAACACAGATATTGCGTGATTCGCAAGCCAGCTCAGTTCTACATTATGTCCATACGATGTAATGCGATCCGGCAGAGCGTCCGCGAGTATGCTCCCCCGCTCTGCATTCCATGTTCTTGGAATACTTCTGGAAGGGACTAATTGAAAAGCAGTATCAAATTGGCTATAGCCATAGCCATGTTCATGGTTGACCATGTGATCCATGATTAAGTCAAGCACTTCTTTGAGTCTGCGGCGGTGTATCTCTTTTTTTGTAATCTCTGCAAGCGTGGTAAAAGATTCTAATATATGCATATGGATGTCAAGCGACTTTCTGTCTCCACCGTTCTTGATGCTGGCAATCGACCAATCGTTTTCCATATTCTCATAGTAACCGCCGTATCTTGTGTCGCAGGCATATTTATGGATTAGGTCAAAGGTTTCACATGCTATATCCAGAACTTTTTGATCTTCGTATGTTTTTGCATATTCACTGAGCGCATATACCGCAAAACCCAGGCCATAGGTCAGCTTCGCAGCATCCATAATGCCCCCGTCGCGTTTTACTTGCCAGTAGAACCCGCCGTGTTTCTTATCATAGAAATGGTCTATTAAAAAGCTGACGCCTTGCTGTGCAGCAATTTTCATGCTGTCGCGATCATCTGTTTTTGCATAAGGCAGTAAATAAGAATATCCCCATATCATTCGGCTTTGCGTGACGATGTTTTTAATACCGTTGCCGTCAAAGCACCCATGCTCATCAAAAGAAGTTAAAAAACCTCCGAATTGTTTATCAATTGACCGCTCAAGCCAAAACGGAATCATTTTATCAGCCAAAAAAGACTTCATATCCTGTGCAATTTCCGTAAGTGTCTGTCTATGCTCCATAATTTTGTCTCCTTTGTATTCATAACCCGCTATATTGAACCGATTCAATTCGGAGTAAAAATTATCACCTGCTTGATTCTCTGATTTTAACCTCCGGTTCTAATAACAAAGGCTTTTGCAGGCCTGCTTTTCCAGACATTAAGTTGAATAGTAAATTCACACTCTCGATAGACATTTTCTTAATCGGCTGACGAACTGTTGTTAAGGGTTTATCAAGCATACTTGAATATATCAAATCATCGTAACCGGTAACCGAAACATCATCGGGAATATTCAATTTCATTTCACGCAGGCAAGTCAATACTCCCATGGCAACCAGATCATTTACGCACATTATCGCGTCTGGAATATTTCCCTGTACGAGTTGCTTTGCGGCTTTATATCCGCCTTCATATATTGGATCCGTTTGGATGATCTGATTTGTTGACACCGGTATATTCATTTCCCTGTGCGCCTGCAAAAAGCCATTGATCCGTTCCTCTGATAATACCAATCCACGGTATCCGCTAAGCAATGTAATGTTTTTATGTCCTGTTTTCAATAGATGCATCGTCAAATTAAAAGCGCCCCCGGCAAGGTCCGTCATAATACAGTTTTGCTCTATTCCAGTATGATGTGAAGAGATAAATACTGTTGGGATTTGTTTTTCGAAGAGCTTGTATATATGGCTTACATCGGCATTCTGCTCATGTGCAGGAACGATAATGATGCCGTCTATCCCTCTTTTTATATAGTTTTCAACTGTGCTTTTCTCATTATTCACCGAGTTGTTTGTCAGGCTTACGAGAAGTGAGTAGTTATGCCTTTCTACTTCCCTTTGAATATGATCGACCATCATTCCGAAGAACGGATTTGTCAGGTCTGTAACAATAAAGCCTATCTGATATGATTTGCTTAAACTAAGAGAGCGGGCATAAGGATTTGGCACATAACCCATCCGATCAACGACATCCAGTACTTTCCTTTTTGTATACTCACTTGTTTTTCCGGAACCATTCAGTACCATTGAAACGGTGCCTGTTGATACCTTCGCAACCGATGCGACATCCTTGATTGTCACTGTCTTTTTCATAATTATCTCTCATATTTTAATAGCGAACATAGTAATCTGCTGCCGCCTAAGTCATAAAAGCGAATTCAGCTACTTTATTGTAAAAATGAACCGGTTCAATCATGTGCATTATATCCAGTTATAAAACCCTTGTCAAGGGATTTTTTACCGGATATTTCTCACACTGTAACCCAAACCTTCAAGCCAGTGTCAAAATAAGCCAACAATTTCAAAACCCTGAAAGTTATATCAAACAACATTGACGAGCAATCCCTGTTGGGATTGCTCGCTGATACATAACAACATCCGGGTTTTTATAGAAGAATTATCTCTTTTATCTATTTACATAACGCCGACCATTTCATAGTATTCAGCGTCTCACATATAGACTTACAAAGTACCTCAACGCGCTTAGCATGCGAACCGTTTCCCTGTGTATTCATCAAAAATCGTTGAATTTGTGCCTGAATGGGTTCAAATCCAACGAAGTTCTTTCAACGATGAGATACAGTATTTATCTCAGCAGACAATGTCTTCATAAAATGTTCAAGCCTCAGAACAGCAGCAAAGCTGCACTTTCTATATCACCTGATACCCTTACATATCATAGCTTTCGCCATCATATAAAAACCATCTACCGATAAATCTCGCTTTATCAATAGATGGTAACGGTTATGGCAAAGGTATCTTGAATTGATAAAGTAAATCCGCCTGGAGCAAACTCATTGCATTGGAGCCCCATATCATTCTAGCGCAGCAGATTTATCTTTTATTCGCTTCTTCCAAAGGCAAGCGCACGATACGCATCATTCCATTATTACCGCCTTAAACGTCTGCCGGTATTATAGACACCCATTCGATTAGATATGCTCGGTATTCCTTGCCGGTCACCGCATTCATGTCTATGCAGAAATTCCTGAAAAATCAGTGTAGGAGAGTATATCAATTCAGCGGTCAAGCCTTACCGGCTTAATATTTCACAGGCGTACGAAAGATTGGGCACACTCCAAGTAACGATTACTTCAGTGCTAAATCATTCACATATTCTTACAGCAAGAATCATTCTGTGAATGTCCTGGTGATGTATTTCATGATGCTTTAGCTCCTTTGTTCCAAATAATCGCTTTGGCCGGGCACTTCTCAGCAGACTCTTGAATTGCTTGCAGCGCTTCGCTGCCTTCCGGGATTTTTATCACTACGGCTTTGTTGTTATTCATTCCATAATATTCCGGGAGTATTTTGGCGCACAGGCCGCAGCCAATACAGTAATCCGTCTTAATTTCGAGCGTCTCTGTGCTCTTTTCATTGATCGGCAAGTCCTTCTTCTTTACAAGTATACCGGTGATTTTTGCCATAATAAATATCGCAATCACCGTAAGCACCCATCTGACAACCATGAAATTGACCCCCAGAAACTTTGCTTCATTCGCAAGCATCGGAACCTTGATGACTGCCCAAGTACTCAGAATAATCACAATATTTGAGATGCTTGCGCCTTTTCCCAGCAAGGTCTTGCTGATGGAAAGGCTGCGTAAATCGGCCCGGCCGAGATACTGCCGAGCAGCAGTGCGAGCAAATTGCCCTTAACCCCCGATTTTTCCCCAAATCCGCGCATGATCACTTCTTTGGGAACCAACGCTTCAATCACAACCGTTAACAGGAATATTACCGGGAGCACTTGCAACATCTCAACTAAATAGTAAACGCTGTTCGATACTGATTTTGCAGCTTTATCAGGCAAAAAGATGAAAATAGCAATGTATGCAAGCGCGACAAATAGCAGAAGTTTATTCTTTCTAATCTTTGAAACGATCTTCATAATATCACCCCCATCGTCAGTGCAATCACAATTGCAAAGCCAAAGCTAAGCAAATTTCTGGTAATGGCGAACTTTGTTCCAAACTCCTTTTTTTCGAGAGGGAAAGTGACCGCCCCAACCATTGTAAGCGTTGTAAGGAATGCGACTGCAGGAATAATATTGGCGCCAACAGTAACCAACGATCCCACCAAAGGAAAGGCAACAAAGGCCGGGATAAGGGTGATGCTCCCGACAAGTGCCGAAACGACTGTTGACATAAACGTGTTAGATGAACCTAAAACTGTCTGAATCGTTTCAGGCGGGATAAAGGTTAAAACAAGACCGATCAGAAAAATGATGGCAACAATCTCCCCCAGCATACTCCCCATCATACCTTTTGACTTTTTCATTGCTGCGAACGTTTTCTTTTTGTCTTTTACAAGCGAAAATACGGTAAGTATGATCGCTACGACCCAGAAAACAATAGTAAATATATCCATGCTTGCCCTCCTCCTGTTTATATGCTTTGATTATAGTGATAGAATCATCAAAAAGGTGTTACTGATGTAACACCCCGGGAGGATCGCTTGTGAAAAGTTATTTAGAGGCTATACTGCAGCTTGACCTCATCAAATCAATCAAACCTGAAGAGATTCAGCTTTTCCTGCGTGACAGGAGCTTTCATATAACTGAATACGGAAAGCACAATATCGTGCATTCTGTAGGGCAACTATGCTCAAATCTGGAAATAATCCTTTCGGGGGAAGTGGTGATAGAGCGTATAGACGAATGCGGCAATCTCATGACGATCGCAGAGTTTTTCAGCGGTGATATTCTTGGGGGGAATCTCATGTTTTCTAAAAATCCGCGATATCCGATGACCGTCACCACGAAGCAACCCACCGCGATACTGACAATCAGCAAACCTCGTTTGTTTCAATTGTTTTCAGATCATCATGATTTCCTGAAATGCTATCTGGAATATGTGTCGGATCACACAGTTATTCTCGGAGACAAACTAAAACACTATGTCAACAGAACCATACGCGAAAGCATTCTGAGTTACCTTGATTATGAGCGAAAAAAGCAGAACAATAACGTTGTTCAGCTCACTATAACCAAAAAGGCATTGGCTGAAAACCTAGGTGTGCAAAGGACATCCTTATCACGGGAGCTGGCAAAAATGAGAGATGACGGAATAATCAGATTCGATGCACATTCAATCGAATTACTATAACGATGTTTCAATTTATCCAATAATGAAATAGTTTCATTTCTTTTTGATAAATCGTATATTATTACCATAGTCAGATCTGGCAAGACAGCATTTCGATGGGCATTCACAGTATATGAAGTTAATACTCCAAAGAGATAGCCCGGATTTTGGTGCCAAAAATTAATCCCTATTTGAACCCCGGAATTTCTAATTTCAGGGAACAATACAGCTAATCAGCCATAAGGGTCCGGAATGCTTACAAACAAAAACCGCTTGGCACCTGATGCTTCAAGCGGTTTTGCCATGGAAAGGCACAACGAACGGATAGAATGCACCCAGAAAGCGAGTAACGCATCCACACACACCCTTGCGTATCATATGCAAAACGTTACATTTGAATATTACCGGGGCTGTCAATTATTCAAACACTCTTGCTGCCTGATCCATCTTACTAATCACCGGTACGTCGAACGGACAGCGTTTCTCGCATTTTCCGCAGCGTATGCAGGCAGACGCCTTAACCGGAAGCGCCAGGTATTGATCAAGCACAGCAGTACTTTCCGACAGCACTTCACCCTCCAGGCTGTTCAACAGTTTATTTACCAGCCCTATGTTGATACCGGCGGGACACGGCAGACAGTGGTTGCAGTAGAGACAATTCCCTTTTACCGACCATCTCGACTTTGCGATTGCGCCGCTGTAGTCGCGGGCTTCGCCGGAGCAATCATAATACTTGAGGATGTCCCGAATCTGTTCAGGATTCTCGCAGCCCGGCACCACGGTTGACAATCCTGTTTGAGCCAGCGCATATGAAATCAAGTTTACCGGAGTGAAGCCCGCGTTTCCTTCAACGCCGAATACAAACCCGCCCGCGAACGGTTTCATCGCGACCAGCGCTACACCGTAATGCTCGCATGCGCTGAAGACGCTCTTGCGCGGCAATCCACCGTTTTTACCTTCGGTACTATAAGCATAAGCCCTATCCCACAAGTTTCCAACAAGGTCCTCATTGTATTCCTTTTCATCGTCCAGTACATCGAAAGCCGGATTTACCGGAAACATCACCATATCAAACGAACCGCTCTCAATCGCCTTGAGCGCAATGGCCATGCTGTGGGTACTGATGCCGATATACCGCGCCTTCCCCTCGGCACGAACCTTTTGGGCGTAAGCCAGCAAACCGTTTTCGCCGGTAATCTCGGCATACTCCGCCATCTTGTCGCAGAACTGGAGAATGAAAACATCTGTATGATCGGTACCAAGCGCTCTGAGATAGCCTTCAAAACAGACGGAAGCGATACCGGGTTCGCGCTCGTTAATGGACGCAATGTACGAAATTGTTATCCTGTCCCGAAATTCGGCAATGGCTTTCCCCAGCTTGCTATACCCTTCATATACGCTTGGATCAGGCCGTTCGTCATAATCATGCCCGGGATGGCAATCTAAATAGGTCACGCCGCCGTCAACGGCGGCTTTGATCGTATTGATAACGGTTAACTCGTCCTTATCCAGCAGGTGCTCAAGCCCCATACCGATCTCGCCAACCTCGATACCCGTCCTGCCAAACTTGCGATATTTCATACAATATCCTCCACTATATCAATCATCCACAGCTGAAAATCACTTTGAAAACCCTCTTACAGATCAACGAGGCTATACCAGGCGTCGTGGAATGCATAGGTGCAAGAGAGCGTCAAATGGGATCTGAAGGACAGAACGATATCAATTCCAATATAAATGAAACACCCTTTGCTGTCAATCGGCCAAGCGTGCAAGCTATCAAGCTTCTATTGGACACCGAATAAAGAAAGAAAGGATATGGCAGGATGCTATATGGTTCCGGCTTTTGGCATCGTTGAATTTATGCCCAGGTGGGTTCAAATTCAACGATGCTTGTATGCTTGCGTCACTGTATACGGCAGTGCAATGAATCGTGTAAAGAAAAATGGATGGCACACGAAAAAATCCATACAGCCGCAGCAACGAAAGAACTATTCAAAAGCAATCACACTTTTAACTACATTTTGAATATTCTCGACCGTTTCCCGATATGCCTTGTCAGTATCGCTAAATGGATATCGGTTGCTAATAATCCGTTTCACGTCAATCCTTCCATTGGCAATTGCGGCAATCGTTGTGGGATATAGATTGCGGTACCGGAAAACAGAGGTAATGATCAATTCCTTCATACTGATCAGATTGAGCGGCAAGTGATTCAGCTCATCGTCGCCCAGACCGACAATCACAATGCGTCCTCCGGCACGGCAGGTATGGATCGCTCCTGTTACAGTGTCGGAAAATCCCGCGCAATCCAGCACCGCGTCAGCACCGCGGCCATCCGTCGATTTCAGCACTTCAGCCTCAACATCCGTCTGCGATGCATTGATAGCAATTCCGCCGAGTTTTTCTGCAAGTTCAAGCCGTGAATCAATAAAATCCACTACATATACAGTCGTAGCCCCATATGCTTTGGCCGCCAGTAAAGCCATAAGCCCAATACATCCGGCCCCGTAAATGAGAACCGTGTCTCCCAAAGACACCCTGCCAGTTTGGGCGGCGTTTATGCCAATCGCCAGCGGTTCTACCAACGCGCCTTCTTCAAAGCTCATTGTATTGGGGATTTGAAAGCACCAGGCTGCCGGATGCGCCATATACCGCATTAAACAGCCGTCATACGGCGGCGTTGCCAGGAATTTTACTGCAGGGCACAGATTATACTTCCCGCTTAAGCAGTATTCACACTGCCCGCACGGCACGCCGGGTTCCAGCGCAACACGGTCTCCCTCCCGCAGTGCATCAACACCCTCCCCTACCTGCGCAACAACGCCCGCGCATTCATGCCCAAGAATAAACGGGAACTCCACCACACACTCCCCTATTTTCCCCTGCCGGTAATAATGAATGTCCGACCCGCAGATCCCAACCGCCTGCATCTTAACAATGACTTCGCCATATTTCGGTTCCGGCATGGGGATATCCCGAATCTCTATCTTTTGCAGCGCTGTAAGATAGGCCGCTTTGTTTTTCATAACGTACTCCCCTATTGATCTGTTTCGTAATAGTTTCGGTAACTGCTGCAGGCTGATGCCTGCGTCAGTTACCGAGACTTTTCCAGCGATACCAGCGCATGTAAAAACGGCTGCGTCTCCCTGGACGCCTTCCGGTATATATGATAATAATTCGTATACCGCTCATGCCGGCGCATGTCAGGGCAATAGCATTCATCCCGATACCGTACAGCACGCCTGCATCCCTCTTCAACGTTTGGATAAATTCCGCATCCGGAACCGGCGGCAATCGCTGCGCCCACACAGGCATGCTGTTCCACATCGGCAACCTTCAGCGGAGCGCCATAGATGTCCGCTTGAATCTGCAGCCATAGCGGACTTTGCGTCCCGCCGCCGGAAGCGAAATACTCATCGGCATGAAGCCCAAGCCTGTTGCAGACCTCTATGCACTCCAACAGGGAATATGCCACGCCTTCCATCACGGCACGCGCCATACTTCCCTGCCTTGTATTAGTACTTAAGCCCAGAAACATTCCGCGGATTCCGGATCCATATACGGGGTTCTCTCGCCAAAAAGGTATGGAAAAAACAACAGTCCCCCGGCACCCGGTTCTTCTTTTTCGGCGAGACTGTCCAGCTGGCGATACCCAATACCAAGCAACGACCTTAGCCATCTAAGCGATAAACCGGCGCTCATCGTTGCGCCCATTGTATAGTACCGGTCCCTGCTGTAACCGCAAAATGTATTTGTGTTCAGTTGTTGGTTTTCAATCGCACGGTTCGTCTGAAAGCTGACCTGTGCACTGGTGCCGATATTCACGGTTGCTTGTCCGGGCCGAACAACGCCGTTACCGATCGCCTGCATCACCTGGTCTCCCCCGCCGGCGGATAACCGGCGTGCCTTTGCGCAATCCGGTCTTTTGGGCTGCGGCAGCCGTCACATACCCCACAACCGCGTCCGTATCCACACAACGGGGCAGCAGTGCAGCCGGAATTCCCAGCGTGTCCAAAACATCCACTGCCCAGGCCCTTTTGCCAACATCAAAAGCCAGCGTGGCGGAAGCGTCCGTATCATCGCTATGCAGTTCACCGCACAAGCAATACCGAAGATAATCCTTTGGCAATACCACATGTCGGATTTTATGGAAATGATCCGGTTCATGATCCTTGATCCACAGCAGCGACGGCACAAGGAATCCGGAGCAGAGAGGGTTCATCAGCACGTTTTGTATGGTTATCTGTGGCAGAAGGGTTTTCATACGCTGCAGCTGTTCACCGCTGCGTGTATCCAAGTGCAGAATCGCAGGAACGCACCATTCGGAATTGATCATCCAGGAATACTCCGCCGTGCATCTGTCCCGAGAATCCAATCCCCGCTATCTCCGCTGGATTGACCTTTTGTGTCACCTGCCGGAGGCATTGCACACAGGCATCCCACCAAACATCGATATTCTGTTCACAGTATCCGTCGGCTGGGGAATCATACTGATACTCTTTTGCCGCGGACGCACGGATGATTCCCTTCTCATCCATGATGATGGTTTTTAAGCTTGATGTGCCTACATCAATACCTGCCAGATACGCCATCTCGCATCTCCCTTCGATCTACCCAAGACATGCGGCAACCGCCCTTGCAGGCTCTTCTGCCTGTACGAATGAAATGGAGCGATGCCGGAACCCTCCTCATTCGTGTACACTGCGACTTGGGTTTTCTGACGCTATTCCCTCCAAAACCAATGCGGCTGTGCCAATCAACGCCGCATCATAACCCAACAACGTTGGTACAATCTCAGTGTTCGCCAACCGGTCCACTGCATAATCCTTCAATTTGATTCGCAGCTGGTTCGTCAGCAGGTGTAAAGAACGCGCTACGCCGCCGCCCATGATCACCGCCTGCGGATTGATCAGATTGATCACGCCCGGACAGGCCGCGTGCCAGATAATCGGCTGTTTTTTCGAAAACGCGCACTGCTGCGGGATCGCCCTGTTGGGCAAGTGATGCGCAGCCGATAGCATCATGCGGGTAATTGGCATCTATCCAAATGCTCAAAAAGCCCCGGATTACTTTGATTGTCTTCCAGCATCGTTGCCGCTATCCCCGTGCCGGACGCGTACGCCTCCAGGCAGCCGAGTTTCCCGCACGAACAAGCACGGGGATGTGTAAACTCAACCTTAACATGCCCGAGCTCACCGGCAAGATTATCCTTTCCACGCCAAACATTGCCCGTCAATTACTATGGCCGCCCCAACACCCGTGCTGATTGTCACCCAAACATAACTGCTGAAGCGTGTTTTGTAGCCGTAATATTTTTCGCCCAACGCACAGGCTTTCACATCATTATCGATATAAACATTCGGCGTATGCAGAAGTTCACGGAACATTTCCCGTATAGGCAAATTATGCCAGGAAGTAAACGGCCGCATTCAGCAATATACCGTTTTTATAATCTGCCATACCCGGCACATTGACACCAATTCCCAGAAGCGAATCCATTCCGACTTCCATATTGTTTACTATGCTGTACAGCACATCCGCACAGTGCGCAAAATGCCTTCTGTAATTCGCCGCATCCGTCGGGAAGGTTAATTTTATTGTGTATCTGGCCTGTCTCATCTGTTACCGCAACAATGGTTTTCGTTCCGCCGATATCAAAAGAGCCGATCAACATATCAGAAAGCTCCTCCTAAACAGCGGAGGCTTTTGCCAGCTCATCCCTGATAAGGCTCACGAGCGCATGTTCATAAAACATATGCATGTCCTTCAATCTGTTCCATGGAGTCCGACGGGGCAATGATCGTCAAATCGCAATACCCCTTCAGCTTACTCGCCATCCCTCCCGGTCAGCGCAACCGTTGTGATCCCCATTTTTTTTGCGGTTTGCACAGCCCGAATGATATTGTTCCGAATTTCCGCTTCCACTGAAAACAATCAGCAAATCACCGGCATTTGCCTGTGTTTGCAGTTGTATGGAGGAAAACATCCTCATACGCAAAATCATTGGCCAAGCAGGTGATAACCGCGTTGGCGTCTGTCAGCGCGATAGCCCGAAGCCCGGTCCGGTCGCCAACGCGGCACCCTTTAACCAGGTCGTTAGCCATATGCGACGCCGTTGCGGCGCTACCGCCGTTACCGGCAAGATAGATACACTGCCTTTCTTTCTTAGCTTTCAGAAGCCGCTCAGCCAGCACAGCCAACCCGTGAAAATCACTATGCATGGAATCCTGTGTAAGTTTTGATGTATATTTCTGAAGTTGAGATGTATATGCTTGCAAATCCATTCCGATGTCGCCTTTCGTATCACTGACGACTTTACCGGGGCATAAATACCGAACTTTCCATAGTCTCCATCTCATGCACAGCGACCAATAGCGCCTGCGCTGCGCAGACCAAAATCCTGTATGGTATTCAGCCGAATTTTCACTTCCCGGCGGTCAATCAGATTATTGTCGTCATATAGGCTGTCCGTCAGCCGATAATATAGTTTCTGCTGTGCCTGCAGCCACCGGCAGTTGATCACGATCTCATCGGGATCGTATTGCACAAAAACATTTCGCAGTGCGATTGCCAAATGATCAACCGCTTCCTGAAAAATCTTGCGCATCTCCTCATTGCCTTCCGCCGCCAGCTTAATTAAGTCCTCTATCCCGGAATCCTGTTTTGAAGGTATCAGTCCCTGCCTCTGCGCTTGTTCAATCAGCGCAAAATC
The DNA here is from genome assembly GCA_963664595.2 of Candidatus Limiplasma sp. Classification (GTDB taxonomy): domain Bacteria; phylum Bacillota; class Clostridia; order Christensenellales; family Aristaeellaceae; genus CAXXOK01. The sequence continues at coordinate 140,677 of CAXXOK010000002.1, forward strand.
TGAAGCAACTGTTTCTAAACAGCCGATATTGCCGCAGGCACATTGACGGGTGTTCCCTTCCAGCGTCATATGGCCGATCTCACCGGCTACTCCGTGGCTGCCTCTGTAAACCTTTCCGCCGATCATAAGGGCCGAACCGATACCGTCTTCCACGGAAAGGTAGAACATGTTTTCCGATTCGTTCGGTACACATGCCCAGCGCAGCAGCATAATGCCACTGTATACGTCTTTATCAACAAATGTCATAATTCCGGTCATTCGGGAAACCGGTTCTTTCAAAAGAATGGATTTCCAGCCGGGATATCCGCGAAGGGTGATGATTCGGCCATTTTCATAATCTACCGGTCCCGGTACGTTAATGCCGATTCCCGCCACCTGCTCCTTCGGGATATCCCATTGCTGGATAGCATCCATTACCTGTTCAGCAATAATGCGTATGGTTTCTTCCACAGAGCGGTCACTCAGGTTGGTACGCAGTGTGGTTTTATGCAATAAACTGATGTTGTAATCAAATATACCAACGGTAATGCGGTTTGTGCGTAAATAGACACCAACTAAATATCGGTAGCTGTGATTTAGCACATATCTCTGTGCTTTACGCCCTCCGTTGGATGCAGATACCCCTTCGCTCGTTACGACGCCCTTTTCCTCAAGCTCCGCAATGATATTCTGAATGGTTGTAACCGTTAAGCCAGTATTTGCGGAAAGCTCAGGTTTTGTAATGCCATTTTCGGACGCCTTCACCCATTGCAGAACCTGCAATACGTTGATTCGCTTTAGTTGGCTGTTGTTACCCATTCCTCAGCACCGCTTCCACTAGACTTTTATCCTTACCCATCAACACAAAGCATTATACCATATGCATTCGATTTATTGCATTATTTTCCGGAATTATGCAATTGGTCCAGTGCGGCTTCATAACGTTCATCCGCCGCCAGCAGAATCTCCATCGGATCCGTATCGGAAATAAGGAGTTCCTGGATGACGTCGCGGTAGAACTGTTCGCCGTCCATAACATCCATTTCCACGCAAGCTTCCGCATGGGGATAGGTGAGCAGTACCGTTTTGGGCACGATCATAGCGGTGAACTGCTGTTTGATCGGATCGTTCTGGAAGTACTCGTCCTCCAGCAAGGACAGGCGTGCCGGGAACGGCCCCTGTTTGCCTACGGTCCAAAGCGTAATGGTGTTTTTGCTCCACCAGTCGATAAACGCCTTGCCTTCTTCCTTCATATCCGAATCTTCCAAAAGCATAATGCCGTTGGTCGATCCTACATTCTGCTCAAAACCTGCGGGAGAGGTGATCGGCGGCAGGATTGCGATAGTATCACGCACTTCGTCGGTAATATCCCCTGCGCCGATGGCGGGCGTCACCATGATCATCGCGGCCTTACCCTGATAGAACATCTTGTCGGCATCAGCTCCTGCATATCCGGCAACGCCGGCAGGCATCAGGCCTTCGTTGTAAAGCTTACGAAGGAAGTTCATGGCTTCCACATTCGCATCACTTGCCATGCAGGGATTCATGTTCTCGTCCAGATAGGCACCGCCGTTCATCACGGACCAGAACAGCATCGTCCAATGGGCGGCTGCGTCGGCTCCTGCCGATACATAGCCGTATTGGTCGTCATGGCTGAGCTTCTTGGCCGCTTCATAGAACTCATCCCACGTCGTGGGAAGCTGATCAATACCCGCAGCAGCAAACATGTCTTTGCGGTAGGCGATCGCACGGAAATCGCAGTTAAACGGAATGGCAATCTGCTCGCCATTGTAACGGAAGTTTCCAAGCGTTCCGGGAACAAATTCGTCGGCGCTGTAAGTGGCCGCCAGATCGTCCAGCGATGCGATTTCACCCATAAGTGCCAGGCGATGCTGTAAAAGCGCACCACCGGTCGTTACGTCAGGACCGGAATTCGAAGTAACAGCGGTGACAAACGTTTGAATCCAGCCATCCCAAGGTATTTGCTGATATTCAACTTTCACTCCGGTTTCCTCCGTATACTGTGCAACCAGGCGCTGCGCCTCTGCTGTATACTCGGCTGCGCCCCAGGGCATGTCCCAGAACACCAGAACGTCGTCGTTGCCGGTAGCCATCGCCGTTGAAATGGTGGACATTCCAGCCAGCAGCACAAGCACCAGCGCAAGCAATAGAGAAACGGTTTTCCTCATGGTGGTTTCCTCCTTTAAAATGGGTTTTATCCTTTAACCGCACCCGCGGTCAGTCCCTGAACCACATATTTCTGCGCAAAGATCAAAAACATCGCTGCCGGCAGCAGTGTGATCGTAGACGCGGCCATTAACGATCCCCACTCGCTTGTAAACTGCTGGATAAACATTGTCAAACCAATCGGCAGTGTACGAATGGTGTTGCTTTTCACAAAAATGTTGGCAATCATGTACTCATTCCAGCTATTGATGAATGTAAAAATCGCTGCTGAAGAAATTCCCGGCTTAGACAGCGGCAGGATTAACCGGTAAAATACCTGCCAGCGGCTGCAGCCGTCGATAACCCCTGCTTCTTCCATTTCCAGCGGGATGCTTTCGAAAAAACCCGATAACAGCCAAATGGAAAACGGAAGGGAGAACGTGCCGTTGGCCAGCATTAGCGACGCAAGTTTATCGATCAACGCCAGATTCAGAAATGTTCTATACAGCGGAATCAGGCTCAGCACCAGCGGAAACATCTGCAGCAGCAGCAACAGCCTAGCAAAAACATCCAGCGGCTTGCAGCGGCGGCGGTACCGGGCAACCGCATATCCGGCCATTGAGGCTAACGCCGTGGCATATACCATAACGGTAAGCGATACGATCAGACTGTTTTTGATATAAATCGGAAACGACGTTGTCATCAAAACCGTTTCATAATTCTCAATCGTAAAAACCCGCGGGATCAAGCCGTTGCTCAGCATAATTTCTTCGGTAGGCTTCAGCGAAGTCAACACCAGATACACCACCGGAAGCAGAATCACCGCCATCACAAGCAGGAGTATGAGCATGATTACGATACGGCCGGCCATTTTTCGTTTCATTCTTCTACTCCTCCACACTCTTGCGGTTCATCCTGAAATACACAATGCAGAGGACCAGCATGAACAACATCATCGATACCGAAATGGCGGAACCATATCCCATACTGCTGCGATAAAAAGCCGTGTTATAGGAGTAGATCGACATCACCTGCGTAGTCTTTGCCGGGCCGCCTTTGGTGAGCAGGAATATATTGTCAAAGTTGTTGAACATCCACATTGCCTGCAAAAGAAGAATCAGCATACTTTCTCTGCGGATCAACGGCATCGTAACATGGATCAGCGTTTGCCAGCCGTTTGCCCCGTCAATCGTGGAAGCCTCGTATACATCCTGCGAAATGGCCTGCATGCTGGACAGAAGGACAATCGTCATAAACGGGAACGCTTTCCATGTCGCAAACGCGATCACCGTCCAGCGTGCCGAGTTGGCGCGGCCGAGGAACAGAATGGGTTTCTGAATAAGGCCCAGCTGCTTTAACAGGATGTTCACAAGCCCGGTTTGATCGTTCAGCAGCCACATCCATGCCGTTGCTCCGATCACGACTGGCACAACCCAGGGTGTCAGCAGCAGTGCCCGTACCAAACCGCGAGCCCAAAGTGGCCGGTTCATCAGCAAAGCACATACCAACCCAACAAGGTAACTAAAAACCACCGTCGCCAGCGAGTAGATCAGCGTAAAGCTGAGCGCATTGATAAACTCCTTATCTTTCAGGATTTTCGCGAAATTCTCAAACCCGACAAACGTCCACGCCGTAGGATTCATGAGCGATGTATTTGTAAAGCTCATGAATATACCGGAGAATATCGGATAAATACTGATGGATACTATCAGCAGCGCAGCTGGAGCCGTCATAAGGTACGGAAACCAAAGTCTTCTTTCTCGCATCATCAATTTTCCCTTCAAAGACCGGATTGGATTTATTTCAAACTGTTTAATCGCTGGATTGTCTCTTTCATAATCTCAGCCTCCCGCATCCCTGACACGCTCAGTTTCAATGTATGTAAAGGCGCGTTAAGAAAGAACTCTCGGATAATTTCTTTCGTCGCACATTCACTCGGGCGCGGATTCGTGTACAGATCATATGCTTCCGGCCCCCATTGCTTCAGCATGTCCAGCAGAGCCGCTTTACGCTGCGGGCTGCGGAAAATGTCGGAAATGACCGTATACATCGTAACTTCCGGCAGACGGGCATCCTCGACTTCCACATATACATCCGTTTCAAGGCGAATATCACGGCTGGACGCACCGATGCCGATATGGAATTCCCCTTCTTCCACATTCCAATCGTGCAGATTGATATCATAATAAGCAAACGAACGCCGCTCCAGACAGAAGGTGACGGTTTGGCTTTGTCCCGGCTGAAGCATTACCTTGCGGAATGCTTTCAGCTCTTGCAGGGGGCGTTCAATATGGGAATGACGGTCCCCCACATACAGCTGCACCACTTCTTTTCCCGCAACAGCGCCGGTATTCATGAGAGAAAACGAAACTGTAACCGTATCCTTTTCATTGATCCGGCTTCGATCAACCTTCAAATCCGAATACTTGAACGAGGTATAGCTTAATCCATATCCAAACGGAAACAGGACATCCAGCATGCGTGTGTCATAATACCGGTAGCCGACGAACACACCTTCCCGATATTGCGCTTCATCACGATCTGCATAGTTTAAAAAAGCCGGTGTGTGTTCCAGCCGGATCGGATAGCTTTCCGGCAGTTTCCCACATGGATTGGCTTGCCCAAACAGCAGATCCGCAATGGCTCCGCCGGCTGCCTGACCGCCTAAATAGGCGTTGAGCACAGAGGGTACCTGCGAAATCCATTCCATTTCCACAGGGGAACCGATCATCAAGACAACAATTGTGTTTGGATTGGCCGCCGCCACCGACTGAATCAGCTTGGTGTGGGATGCAGGCATACGCATATCCGGCCTGTCAGCCCCCTCGCTCTCCATTGCATCAGGCAGGCCCGCAAATAGGATGGCAGCCGTATGCTTTTTTACCAATTCTACAGCTTCAGCGATCATCCCATCATCCGGATCGCCCGTATCCAGCTGGTAACCCGGAGCAAACGCCGCTTGGGGAGCGTATTTCCGGATTTCCGCAAGGGGGCTGTCCACCATTGTAGGCCTTACATGCGCCGCCCCTCCGCCCTGATAGCGCGGCGTTTGGGCAAATGCACCAATAACCGCAATATCCGCACCCTTCGTTAAGGGCAGTAATTGGGTCTCATTTTTCAACAAAACCATGCATTCTGCCGCCAATTCGCGGGCTTTTTGATGGTGCTCATCTTTATCATAAACCGCATCAGGTTTCTCGTTTTCCACGCCCATATAGGTAATGCGCAGCATCCGTTCCACAGCACGGTCGAGTACATTTTCGTCCAACAGGCCTTCTTTTACAGCCTGTGCGATTCTTTGGTCATTTGCCTCATTTTTATAAGGCATCTCCAAATCCAGTCCTGCATCAAGCCCCATCACCCGGTCATGCACGGCGTTCCAATCGCTCATAACATAGCCCCGGTAATTCCATTCATCGCGCAGCACATCGGACAGGAGCCACTTATTCTCACTGCAATACGTTCCGTTAAGGCGATTGTAGGCACACATCACCGTCCACGGATCGCCTTCCTTGATCGCAATTTCAAAACCGGCAAGATAAATCTCACGCAGCGTGCGTTCATCCACCACAGCATCCACCGACATACGGCGTTTTTCCTGATTGTTGACTGCAAAATGCTTTACGCCCGTGCCAATACCTTCCGCCTGCACAGCCCGGATATAAGCCGCTGCCAGTTTGCCGGCCAAATAAGGATCTTCGCTCAAATACTCAAAATTCCGACCGCACACCGGCATACGCTTTATATTGATGGCAGGCCCCAACAAAATTGGCAGCTTCTCCGCATGGCATTCCTCCGCAAGCAAAAACCCGAGCTGTGCCATCAATTCCACATCCCACGATGCGGCAAGCGCACATCCTCCCGGAAAGCATGTTGCCGGAATGGATGTATATCCGGTTGCATCTGCAGGGACATTCTCATCTTCTCTGCGCAAGCCATTGGGACCATCGTGCATTTTTACCGACGGAATTCCGATGCGTTCTATCGGTTTCGTATCCGCATTATTCAATCCGGAGCAAAGTTTGGCTTTTTCTTCCAGTGTTAGTTGACTAATGAGTTTCTTCAAGTCTGCGTTATTCATGTCGCGCTCCTATAGTTTTTACTTTCGCAAAGTCTTTTATAAAGTCATTATACTCACTTTTTGCAGAAAGTCAACAAAAATCCGCGGATTATTTTCTATTTTAACCTAAACTCACAATGGCTTGAAAATGAGGCAGTCGTGTAATAAGTAAAGGGAACCTTCCTGCGCACCTTGTGTTCACAATCAGCAAAAACCCTTGCATCGTTTATAACGCAAGGGTTTTCATTTGGCAAAGATACTATGATTTGATAAAATATACCCACCTATCAGTAAATCGTAAAATCGGAACCCGCCCCATAATGCCTAATGCTTTCCTAATCATATAGAAAGAGTTACTCTATTCAGACTTTATCATGCAGCATCTCTTGCAGGAAAGGTCGTATTGAACTTATGATAGTATTCCAATAATTGGGGGTTAATTGTACAATCAACTGTTTATAGAGGTATTATGAGATGACAAATCATCAAATCACGGGTTAATCACCAACAATCCCCATAGCCGCCAAACAATGGAAACCGGTCATGCATATTGGTCGGATTCATCTTTTCTGATCATATCATTAAAGTATTACAGTCGCTTAAACAAAAAAATAATCAGGCAGCCTCCCTGCTTCTTTCTACAATGGCGCGCTTTCAGCCTGCGCCTTGTGGTGCACCGCCCAAACAGATGGCGTTACGCCCGCAACCTCCTTAAACGCGCGGTTGAAATGGCTGGCGTTCTGGTAGCCTACCTTTTCGGCGATCTCGTATAATTTTAAACGCCCTTCCTGTATCAGCCGCATGCTTTCACGGATGCGAACTGTGCGCAGGTAATCGCGGAAGGTTGTGTTTGTGCATTGCTTAAACAGTGCGCTGAAATAATTGGGGCTCATAAACAGCTCACCGGCCAGGGCGTCCAGCACGAGGTTTTCCGCATAATGGCGGTGTATATACTCCTTTGCGCGCCGGATCTGGTATTGCATGCGGTTTTCCGTACGCTGTTCCAGCCGCTCCAGGTAAAGCTCCATAATATGGCGCAGCTGACAGTGTAACTGGCTGAATGTGGGCAGGTTGCGGATGCTGTTGACAGCGTCAAACTCGGTGAGCTTCAAATCCCCGATGATGCGGATCATCGCGGGGATGCGCTCCATCAGCGCGGATATACACTCCACGAGAGCCGCCTTCACTGTTTGCTCGTCCCACACGGCGGGGCTGTATCCGCTGAAAAACGCGTCCAGCGACAGGCGCACTTCAGCGCCATCCATGGTCTGCATTGCGTGTACCAAACTATCCAGCAGCCCTTTAAGCTCTTCCGGACCAAGCGGATGTTCTGCGGGAGGCCCGTCGAAATACGCAAACGCCTTCACCGTCTCCGGAAGCTGCGGCGCGGACGCCAGCTTGGGCGAGAGACGCGCAAGGCGCGGCAGCAGATCCCGGATTATACGGATGAGCGAGTCGATATGCACAGGCTTCAGCAGATAATCGTACGCACTGAGCTTGAGAGCCTTGCGGATAAGGGAATAATCATCAAACCCGCTTAAAAACACAACCTCGCAGGGCATACCCATTTCACGGATGGCTTCGAGGCACTGTAGCCCGTCTATCCCAGGCATTTTAATATCGGTAATGATCAGCGAAGCCGGATACACCCTCAGCAGCTCCATCAGCTCATTCCCGCTTGTGGCTTCATGGATGACGAATGTATCAGGATAGTGGTCTTCGATGGCATGGCGGAGACCTTCGGTTATCGCTTCATCGTCGTCAGCCAGCATCAGATGATAGGGCATGAGTACCTCCTGCCTCCATATAAGGCAAATTAAGCGATACGACGGTGGATTGATTGACAACACTTGAGATGTTTACCTTGTAGCGTTCCCCATAGCGCAATTGCAGCCTGCGATGTACGTTGCGAAGACCGATCGCGTTGACCGTCTCGCCCGATTCCAGCTCCACGCGCAGCGATTTAAGCACCTTAGACGGAATACCCGCGCCGTCGTCGGTAACCTGTAAAATGATATCATCGTCCGCACGGTACGCCAGAAGCTCAATATGCAGCTGCTTATCGGGTTGCAGCCCGTGTTGGATAGCGTTTTCAATCAAAGGCTGCAAAAGCAGTTTGATCATGCGGCAATGCAATATACCCGCATCGGCATGCGTGGTCAGGTGTACGCGGTCGCCGTAGTGGTAGGAGATCAGCTTCATGTATTCCTGCGCTTTCTTAATCTCAGTGCGCAGGGTAACCTGCTGGGTAGTATCCCGCAGACCGTATTGCAGGTTCGAGCCCAGCAGCTCCGCCATACTGGCCACATCGTAATCGCGGTTGGTATACGCCCGCATGTGGATGCACTCAAGCGTGTTGTACAGGTAATGCGGGTTGATCTGCGTGCGTAAAAGCTGCAGTTCCGTTTCCCGCTGGGCCATATCCTTTCGCATGCCTTCGTTTACGAGGATATCGATACGCTCCGACATCCTGTTGTACGCCGCAAATACCGGCTGCAGATCTTCCGGCAACTGCGCGGAGGACACGGTTGGGAACGTGGTGCCCGTGGTGCGGTCAAACGCGCTGGTCAAGCGGTCCAGCGGTGTAATAATACTGCGGAACAGCTTGCGGATGAGTATAATGAACACGACAAGCGTCGCCGCCAGTACGATCAGCGCAAGTAGATTGATTTCAAAAATCGTCGATGTAACAGCGGATAAGGGGGTTCGGATCGTTACTGTACTGTTGGCATTGTAACGGTAAAGCACATCAAGATACAGTTTTTTATCCTGCGTGGCGATGCGCGTCGCGGACTTCTGCGGCGCGAGCGCGGCAAACGTATCGGCGTAGTTCTCATTCTCAAAGCCGGCAAGCAATGGACGGCCGTCATAATCGATGGCGAACTGCTGCTCGTTTTGTACCCGTACGCCCAGAAACGCGTTTTCCATGGCAGCCGTATCGATTACGACCGCGTACACACCGAGCGCCTGCAGTTTCCAGGGATTGAACACGCAGCGGGTTATGACGATGCTACCGTCAAACAGCGGGCCGAAGCCCTCCGCCGCAAGTGCGCTGGGCGGGATAACCGCAGCTGCCCCGCGATTCTTTATCGCCGTAATAAACCATGGCGCTTCCAAATTGGTTTGGCTTATATAGTAATTGGCCTTCGAACGGCTGACATATACGGCGGAGCCGTCCAGTTCGTAGATCACAATCTTGTCAAGCGACGGGTACTGCGCCATAATGCTTTTGCAGTTTAGGTAAAAATCGCTGCAGAAATCGAAATTCTCCTGTATATTGCCCTGCTGCAGGGCGTTGGCAATATAGGTCTGCGGGGTAACGGTGTTATTGATCAGGCCTGGGAATTTGGATATCTCTACAGCGTTATCCAGCATGGAAAACACATCAGCGGAATACAAAGCCGCAGCCTGCACGGTATTCTGCTCATAGGTGCGGTATGCCTCAGCCAGTTTGCTGATCGAAATAAACAAAAACGCGATCACGCAGATAATCACCTGCAGCATCGTAACCGCTTTGAGCCTCGCATGGATGGATGAACCGCGTTTGCGCATCCCAGTCCCCCATTTTCCGTTTTTTTCATTATCCATCAAACACATTCCGATTGCAATAGCAACGCCGTGCCAGGCAGCCGCCGGCGCAGATAGTCATGAAAGATGGCAAGAAAGGTTTGAATTTGGTATTTTCTTTGCATGACCACTCCCCTACAATAGGAATATATTCACGCGAGGAAAACCAGAAAAAAGAAAAGGAGACGGAACATGAAAAAACTGCAATGGTTATCCCTTACACTCCTGATCGTACTGCTGATGAGTTTGGCAGCCCCGGCGTTTGCCGCGCTTGACGAGGGCACAGTAGAATTATTCTCTCAAAAGAAAGAGGATGTCGAAATCTACGATGCCATCATCGCCGACTTTATGGCGGCCAATCCCGGCATGAAAGTTGTGCAGACGACCACCGCGGACGGCACCACCTTCCTTTCCAGGGTAGCAACCAATGATATCCCCGACATCGGCGCCATCTATCTGCAATCCGCATACTTCAACATGATGGACGAGGATTATTTCCTTGACCTGACAGGCGAACCTTTCCTGGATGCTGTGAATGCCGACATTCTGGCGATCTCCGCCAGAAACGGCAAACAGTATGTACTGCCCCTGACCCTCAACGGCTTTGCACTCTATATCAACACCGATATCTATGCCCAGTACGGCCTGAGCGTACCCACGACGTTTGACGAACTGGTCGCCAACTGCGAAGTGCTCAAGGCTGCGGGTGTAACGCCGTTTGCCTTCCCCTTCAAGGAAACCGCCTCACTCGGCCAGAACTTTGAGCGCCTGCTCGGCGGCGAAGTGGACCACGAAGCGTGGACGATTTCCGAAGCCGTAGCCCAGGGTGCGAGCTATAAGGATTATCCCGCGATTGTAGATTATGTAAGCAAATGGTACACGCTCAGCCAGTATACTTCCACCAATCCCCTGAGTACCGATACTGACGACTGCGCCCGGATGTTCGCCAACCAGGAAGTCGCCATGGTATTCAACGGCACCTGGGGCAACTCAGTGTACCTGAACCTGAACCCGGAACTCAACTACGAGGCCGTTTTGCCCCCGAGCTTCAGCGGTGTGGACGCCTTCACCTGCGGCACCGTGGATATCGCACTGACCATCGGCGCCGACAGCCAGAACGCAGATACAGCGAAAGCCTTCCTGAACTATTTCGTGAGCGACGCTGTTGCCCAAAAATTTGCTGAAGGCGATAAAAACCCCAATATTGTAAAAACCGTCACCTACGAAATTCCCAATATGAGCGCTATCTCGGCCGCGCTAAACGAAGGTAAGTTCTCTCTGATCCCCTCCACCTACTGGCCCGCTGGTTACCGCGACGAATTGCAAGTGATGCTGCAGCAGCTTCTGCTGGACGGCGAAACCGACGCGTTTTTGAGCAGCTGGGATTCGATGACTGTCGATTTCTACACTGCGGATTAAGGAACCCATACCCGGCAGTGTGTTCCCCCATGCGCACTGTGTGCGCATGGGGGAATCTTTTCATCGATAAGGAGGAGTTGCCATGAATGTTCGCGGCAGGCGCCCCGATCTGGATCAACGGTTGACACACGCACTATTTGTCGCGCCCAACTTTCTGCTTTATACATTGTTCTCCGTAATCCCGATTTTCTTCGGGTTATACTACAGCTTTACCAACTGGAACGGCATCAACCGCACATATAAGCTGATCGGTTTACGCAATTATGTGAAAATGATGGGCGATGCCCGCTTCCTGCGCGCCGTATCCTTCAACAGCCGCTATGTGGTGTTGTACATCGTATGCCTGCTGGTGCTTTGCGTATCGCTGGGGCTTTTACTAAACCGCAGGGGAAAGTTCCGTAGTTTTTTCCGTTCGGCCTACTTTTTCCCTGCTGTAATCGGCATGCTCTCCTGCGGATTGATCTTTCGGCAGATTTTCGGCTACGGGTTTACCTCGCTTGGCGAAATGATGCAAATTGAAGCATTGAAAAACAACATCCTGGCCGATCCCGACCTGGCGATATTCGGCGTACTGTTTGTTAATCTCTGGCAGGGCGCGGCCATCCCCACGGTGTTAATCCTTGCCGGGCTGCAAACTATACCGTCAGAGCTGAACGAATCCGCCGGACTGGACGGCGCGAACGGCTTCCAGATCTTCCGTCATATAACCATGCCTTTTCTATTGCCTACCATCAGCATGATTTTAGTTCTGGCGCTCAAGGAAGGCCTGATGATCTACGACTATATACTAGCGCTGACCGATGGTGGGCCCGCTGGCCGCACCGAAAGCATTACCATGCTGATTATGAAGCTGGGGTTCAACGAACAGAAATTCAGCCTGGCCATCGCGGAATCCATATTACTGGCACTGGTCATCATCGTGATTTCCGTCATACAGATCAACTTCACAAACCGAAGGAAGGTGTATGAATGAGAAACCAACGCCGGATGCAAACCTTTACCTTCATTGTGCTGTTGCTTGGATTGGGCCTGATTGTTGTGCCGTTTTATCTGACCATCGTATCGGCCTTTAAAACAAACGCCGAGCTGTACAGCGGCTTTTTCAAGCTGCCCCAGCAGCTATACCTGGACAACTTCAAGCTCATTTTAAGTAAAAACACGTTTTGGATATCAGTATGGAATTCCTTTACGATTACCGCCATATCACTCATCGGCTGCGGTATCCTGCTGCCGATGGCGGCCTACCCCATCTCCAGGCGTATGGCTACGAGCAAAGCCTACCGCTTCCTGTACTACTACATGGTTGCGGGTATCTTTGTGCCCTTCATCGTACGTATGATGCCCGTGATTAAGCTGCTGAACAGTATGGGGATCGCCGACCAGCGCGGGCTGATCCTTTTATACCTGGGCGGCGCGACCTGCGAAGGTATTTTCCTGATTACGGGTTACCTGGCTTCCATCCCCACCGATTTGGAGGAGGCCGCCTGCATCGACGGCGCGAGCACCCGGCAGATTTTTACGCGCATTATGTACCCGGTAATGAAGCCCATCACCATCACGATACTGATCAAGAACGGACTTTGGTTCTGGAATGATTTTCTGCTGCCCAACCTGCTATTGAAAACGCCCGAACAGCGAACGCTGGTATTGTTTCAGTATAATTTCAAGGGCGAGTATGCCACCCAATACCCGCTGGTGTTTGCCTGTCTGCTGATCGCTATACTGCCAATGATGATCTTCTATCTGTTTATGCAAAAACATATCATCGGTGGGATGATGGCGGGTGCCGTAAAGGGCTGAGCGTGTCCTGCAACGAATGTGTTGCAACCGATAAGGAAAAGTTTGAAAGAGGTGCATAACCCATGGCAAACCTGTTCGAAATGACAATGTTGATCTGCTTTGGTGTATCCTGGCCCGTTTCGGTTTATAAATCCTTCACATCTCGCAAATCCGGCGGCAAGAGCCTGCTGTTCCTGTTCCTGATTGATTTTGGCTACCTGATAGGGCTGATCGGCAAATTGATATTCAACCCGAGTTATGTCATCGTAATTTATGTGCTCAATTTAAGCTTTGTGACCGCCGATATCGTGCTGTATTTCCGCAACCGGAGGCTGGAAGCCGGAGAGAACAAAGCATGAAGGCGTACAGCGGCTTGATCTACTCCCAGCCGGAAGGGCATATGCCGCTGTGCCTGGACATCCACCTGCCGCCCGAAGGCCGCATAGCGAAGAAGACCTATGTGTACTTCCATGGCGGCGGCTTGGTAACGGGCACACGCGACGATGAAAACACCTCTGAGCTGTGTAACACGCTGAGCGCACGGGGCATCGCTGTGATATCTGCCGATTACCGCCTGTACCCGCAGGCCGCCTTTCCCAATTATATTCGTGACGCCGCAAAAGCCGTGCGCTGGGTGTTTGACCATTTGGCGGAATACAGCCTTCCCAAGACCGTTTACATCGGAGGTTCTTCGGCAGGCAGTTATTTGAGTATGATGCTGTGTTTTGCAAGGGAATATCTGCGTGAAGTCGGCCTTGTGCCCGAAGACGCGGCAGGGTACCTGCTGGACGCAGGCCAGCCGACGTCGCACTTTGAAGTATTGTCCCGAAAGGGGATTGACCCTCGCCGTATCGTGGTGGACGAAGCCGCTCCGTTTTTCTACATTACGGATGCCTGCCCTGCAAGGCCGCTGATGCTGATCTGCGCGGAGAACGATATCCCCGGGCGGATGGAACAGAATATGCTTCTAGCGCGCACTCTGGAATTTTTAGGGTATAACAAGGCGCTTCTGTCGTTCCATGTCATGGATGGCTGCGAGCATTGCGGTTATCTGAACCCGGAAAATGCCCAAGCCCACAGCGTATACATCGAGCTTTGCGCCACGTTTCTCCATGGCGGCGAGTAGATTTCCTGAAAATAGACCAAGCAAGAAATAAAGGGATTGCCGTAATGGACGTAAAATAAACTGTCGCTCAAATGACGCCAGAAGAAAAAGCCAGCCTGCTCTCCGGGTTGGATTTCTGGCATACAAAGCCAGTAGAGTGCTTGAATATCGAGCCCTGCATGGCAAGTGACGGCCCCCCATGGGCTGCGCAAGCAGGCTGAAAGCGCCGACCACCCGGGAATCGGCGAAGCGATGCAGGCGGTATGTTTCCCCGCCGACCGTGCGTCTGCTGCCTCGTTTGACAGCGTGCTTTTGAAAACACTCGGCGATGCCTGCCAGCACGAAAGGGTTTCTGTTGTTCTCGGGCCTGCGGTGGTCTGCCCCCGATTGTTGTGCCAAAACGGGAACTGGGAAAAGCCGACAATCGGCATGAAAACCATTGTTACTGCATGATCGTATCGCAACGGGTTCCGGCTTGGCTGCCAAGGGCGGCGAAGCCGTTCATTTTACCCTTTGATAGCGAAACAGCACGTCATTTCGGTATAAATGACCATCATAGGATACAAGCATGGGAACGAACCTATCTGACAGAAGGGCCTGATGATTTTCGAATAGAACGGCGTGGGTGTAGCAGTAAAAGCCGTCCGGCAAAGCTGTCAAAAGCGGCAGAAGAAGACTTGCTGGCAGAAGTACAGAGGCTGCGTGCGGAGAATGACTACCTGAAATACTTGCAAGCCTTGGTTTTGGAAGATGAGCGACACCAACACAAAAAACGACGGTGATCCAAAAACCGAGACAAAACCACAGACTTGAATTGCTGTTGGAAATCGCTCAATTGCCAAGGGCAACATTCTACTATCATACTAAGCGCATGACAATGCCGGATAAGTATTCGGAGGTAAAAGCTGAGGCTGCCGCTATCTACCACGAGCATCGTGGGCACTACGGCTACCGACGGATAACGAGGGAACTGTATCGGCGCGGGTTCGTCATGAATCACAAAACAGTGCAGCGGCTCATGAAAGAGCTTGGGCTTATATGCCGTGTGCGAATGAAAAAGTATAAATCCTACAAGGGTGAGGTTGGGAGAATAGTACCCGATCTGCTGAAGCGGGATTTCGAAGCTGGGAAGCCAAACCGGAAATGGGTGACGGACGTTACCGAATTCAGCCTATTTATTGACGTCACAATCTCTAACAATAGACGAGCACCTACAGCTCCGCGCATCTATCTCTTTCAATGTAGGTTTTCTGCTTAGTAAACCGAGTATAGCCTTACATCCAAATAGTTTCCACACAGAATTTCATGCACTTTATCTCGGAAGATGAACTGATCCTTTTCCCATTCATATATAAGAAACCACTTGTTTGCCTTAATACACATATAGGTATCCCTATTGGGGCATGACTTATCACGATGCTCCATCACTGCTCTTAATATATCAGTTAGAAGCTTAGCAAAAATAGCCGGGGCCATATCTGTATCCGAGGAGAACTCATATGGGTAGTATATGAAGAGGTTCTTCTCCGTTTTTAGTTTCTCTAAAAGGTGCATAATTTTGTTGTTAACTGTACCAGATTGAATATCTTCTTTTTGTACATCCATAATTTGAAGTAATATATTCGACAACTTCGGCTTTTTTACTTGATCCTTAGTCTTAACAAATATAAACCCTTGGTCCATTTTGGAATAATCTACTTCTGGTCTATTCTTGCTCATTGAACTCATTACAGTTTGGTCAACAAGAAGTTTAAAATCCATACAGTAGATGGATGAAACAATATCATTTTCGCCATGTGATTGCTCTTCTACTAATTGATATTCTTCCTTAGGCTGGCACTTGCTACGGAAGAACATGGATCCGTTCACAACTTCGGCCAGATAATGCTCATATGACATCCCTGGAACAATAAATTTACAGTTTAATTTAATGCAAAGTACTTCGGTGTTAAGAGCTTAATATTCATATCTAAATATCTTCCCTCCAACTAAAATCAGCTGTTAATATAGTACAGGAAAGTGATGTCAGATTCCAGCAAACAATACTTGCTTTATCGCTAATCTTTGCTGAAAAAGATCTACGATTTCCCAAAGTTACATCTCCAATTATCTGATGTCACCAAGATGATTTTATTTCCATTTTCAAATCGTTGAATTTATACCCAGGTGGGTTCAAATTCAACGATGTCTGTTCAACGGTTGGGTGCAAAATCTCATCTCTCCAACATTTTTGCTTCATAAAGCAGCTTTCAAACCCAAAATAGCACCAATACAATACCACACAATTCGCCTGAAACCCTTATATTTCAAGGCTTTTATAACCATACAAAAACCATCTACCGATAAATCTTACTTTATCAATAGATGGTAACGGTTATGGCAAAGGTACTATGATTTGATAAAATGCACCCACCCAAAGTCAAATCGTTGAATTTGAACCATCTTATTTCTGCTTTTTAACTTGTAGTTATACTTCAAGATGCATAGTTAATGATACAAAGCGCGGCAGCAGTTAGCTAGTGTCAAGAAAAGGTTGCAATTTCAGGGCTCCGAACGATGCATCAAGCGGCTTTGCCGAGCAATCCCTGCAGGGATTGCTCGCTGAGGTAGGCGCGGGAAACCGACCAGTCCTCAGCGTATTCGATCAGGTAGGTCGTCACGAGCCGCACATACGATTCCTGATTGGGGAAGATCCCGACAACGCGTGTTCGCCGCCGGATTTCCTTGTTAAGCCGTTCCAGCATATTGGTCGAAGCGATCCTGCGCGCGTCCAAATCCGGAAAGCCATAGAAGGACAGGGAATCCTCCAACCCATTGTCCAGCGTTTCAATGGCCTTGGGAAAGCGTTTTTCGTAAGTTTCCGCTAATTCTTCAGCCCGTTGCCTCGCCAGCGCAGCGCTTGACACCAGCCAGATTTCCTTGAGGTGTTTGGCAAAGGTGTCCTTTTCTTTGTGCGATACATGGGCGAGGATATCCCGCATGAAATGCACCTTGCATCGTTGCCATGACGCACCGGGAAAGCTTTCCCGGATGGCGCGGATTAACCCGGCATTCGCGTCCGATACGACCAGTGCAGGCGTTTCCAATCCACGGGTCTTCAACTGCGTGAACAGATGCTTATAGCTGCTGGTGGATTCCTCCAGCATCGGCTCAACGGCCAGCACTTCGCGTTTTCCCTGCGTGTTCACGCCGCATACGATCAGGATCGCCATACTCACGACCTTCCCGTTGAAACGCACCTTCTCATACAGTGCATCCACCCATAGCACAGGATAGCGTGTGTCGGACAAAGATCGATTGCGGAAAGCTTCCACTTGCTCGTTGAGCCCCTTCGTCATGACGCTTACCTGGCTGTGCGACAGGTTTTCTATCCCCAGTCGCTTGGCCAATTTTTCGATCTTGCGCGTGGACACGCCCTGCACAAACGCTTCCTGCACCACCTCAATCAGGGCTGCTTCGCTTCGTTTGCGTTCGGTGATGAAAAACGGGATGTACCCGCCGTTTCTGGCTTTGGGTATGAGCAGGTACATTGTTCCCATCCGTGTATCCAGCCTTCTGGGCCGGTAGCCGCTGCGATACCCTCCGCGCCCTTCGCTGCGTTCGTTCTTTTCCGCTCCCAACTGCCCGGATATCTCTGCCTCCATGAGCTGATCGCAGAGCCACTTCAGCATATTGAGCATTGGGTCGGGTTTCCCCATGCATTCCAGTAGTAATTCCGTCAGGTTTATGGTACGCTTTCCTTGTGCCATTAGGGGTTCTCCTTTCGAATGTATCTCTCAATTCATTCTTTCGGAGCCCTAATGGTTTTTCCATCTCTCTTTTCCTAAATTGCAACCTTTATTGTACGCTATCTCAAAATGCTCCGCTAGTTCCCAAGATGTGATGATACCTCGCTGGATACATTCGTTGATTTCGTTCGGGGAAACCAGTTGATAATAGGCCCATTTGTTGGCGCGGTATTCGGCGCGGGCTTTCGCGCCACGGTCATCTGATCTACAATATGTGCCGCCATATTCGCAGTGGCCGAGCTCGTGGGCGGCGAGTTCCTTCTCTTCGATTCTGGATATGCCCTTCGCCAGGGCGATATGAAAACGGTCGTCTTCGTAGGTAATTGCTTTTGTTTCGATCAGGTTCCGGAATACGATTTCATGACCTTGGGAGAATGCAAAGTTGAACAGTGCTTCGTTGGACATTCATTGCCGCCTTTAGTTGATGAAGGGAACTTGTGTTCGACTATTGTAACTGCAATGAATGGATATTTCAACCACTAGATATGGTAAATATTTCCTGCGGCATGCACAAAATGGACAGAAATTTTAGAACGATACATCATCTGGTATTCTTATACTATCGAAATCCTTCAGGGAATCTGGAAATTGATCAACTGAATCAAAGCCAGATGCCTCAATAAAGGAAACCCGAGGAAATAATCTGATATTAGAATCAATCCAAACCCAAAGTTCATAATTGGATCCAATCCCCACAATACAACAAAGACCATTGTGTAAAACCGCATCATATATGATTGCCCTGTCTAAGGCTCCCTCTTCATTTTCTATAAAACAATGATGGGTGACTCCGTATGCATCTGCGACATCTAAGTAATAACGCATTTCTTCACCAAAGGCAGTTTCAATTTTACCAGCGATATCTTCAAACATATTGATGGCACTTTCAGGATAACCGTCATTAGGTAAAGGCCATTCTATTGTCATACGGCAAAAACCTTCTTCTCCAATATAAGCTTGCTCCCATGAATCATTAACTTTTATCCTTTGCATATCATAAAACATGATTGAAACAGAGGAGTAGTTATAACCGGCAATACTCTCGGGTTTGTTCTTGTACTTGTTATCGTCAACAACACATTCCCTAGCTATGCCAGCCTCATCATATTTGATGTCGAGAAGGATACTTGTCTTATTTTCAAAGGTTTGTATGAACTCATCTATTGATATCCCATAAGGAATACCCCATAAGCTTTTATAGTCCGTTTGCGTGCTTTCAGAAGAGACTGCAGATATATTGATTACCAGAGTAATAGATACTAATAAAGCAATCCACTTTTTCATGTTGGTTCCTCGATTCAATAATCTTTCTGATTCTTTATATAACGCAGTTTGCTTATGCTTTAACTTATCCAATCTCCCATACATGCCATATTTAGTTCCGTCTTATGTGAAGCTCAACTGGATTGCACGTTCATAAACACGGATAGCCTCATGATATTTCCCTTGCTTTTCATAAATAATAGCTAATTGCTGGAATGACGGATACCGAGGCAACATAGGGTCTCCTTTTTGTCCGAATTCTTCGGCTTCAAGAACCCAATAGGTTCTAGCACAGGTTGCAAGTGCAATATCTTGTTTGCACAAATCTATTACGGTGTTCATTGCTTCACTGTTATAACCATCCTCTCGCGCCTGGGAATATAATTCTTTGATTTTTGTATTTAACTCAAAGTGATGATCAACAATGCATTGAAATTCATCTTTAGGATCGGTTGATTTACTTTCATCGGAAATATTTATTTGTACTTGTATTTTGGACGTGTGTTGATCTGTTTTTTCATTGATGCTACTCGTTTCTCTATCTTTTGGAATATTACTGTTAGCTGAAACAGTACATGCTTTATAAACACCATAGCAAAAAACAGCCCCAATAAAAATCATAAATAGTGCCTCAACAAAGTCCATGCCTTTAGCCTTTCTATTATTTCTTATCCCGCTCCCTGATAAACCGGGCAAACTGTTTAATCTCTTCGTACTGAGCATCCGTTACATCCGGGTCGCCGAAGACTGCAAATTTAATATCGTCATCATTTAGATCATCATTTTCATTACCGATCAGGTAATCGGACGAAACACAAAACAGCTTACACATTTTAGTAATTGAATTAATATCTGGCTGCGCTTTGCCCGTTTCCCATTTATATACGGCAGACGCGGACACATCAAGGTGCTTACCTAGCTCGCTCTGGGTAAGCCCTCTATTTAGTCTTAGTTCTTTTATTCTTTCAGCGTACATAGGATGCTCCTCCCCCTACTCTACTGCTATGGTACAACCTAAGGTCGAATAAGTAAACGGAATATAAGTTCAATTTTCTGCTTTACTTTCGACTTTTGGTTGATATATATTCGACCTATAGTCGAAAGGTGATGGCATTTTTGAACTTAATGTCCGCTCGCGGAAATATGAGAGTGAAAGAGCTCGCGGAGCGTATAGGCGTTTCATACCAGATTGTCTACTGTTATGAAAAAGGCTTGAAGCGCCCATCTCCCGAGATCGCGGAGAAGATCGGCAAGGTGCTGGGGTTGGAT
The DNA here is from genome assembly GCA_963664595.2 of Candidatus Limiplasma sp. GTDB lineage: Bacteria > Bacillota > Clostridia > Christensenellales > Aristaeellaceae > CAXXOK01. The sequence goes on from CAXXOK010000002.1 coordinate 161,072, forward strand.
GAGAGTCAGCTCTGGCAGATGTTCTATGCGGGGAAAACAGAGGCCCAGTAATAGGCATAGACTCCAACGCTCTCAGTATACCGCACGAAAGGAAGCACTCACATGCCGGAATGTACAGGAAATGACCTTCAAATCTCCAGAACCCGGGCAAAGCTGGTGCAATGGCAGGTGGGTAACGCCTGCGGCGTAAGCGACAGCGAGATTGGCCGTTGGGAACGCGACGAGGCGCTTCCGGGGCCGGATGATATTGACCGGTATGGTTCTGCCGTTGGGGATCCGACCCTCTGACACCGCTGGATGATCTCCCATTACGACAGTTACCGCCAGCGGTATATCGACGGGAACTCGGACAAGGGATTGTTTAAGGCGATGGCCCGGCTCAAGTACGAGATGGAGGATGTACTCCAGCTCCACGGCACTGCCGAGCGGGACAGCCTGGACGGCAAGATAGACGACCCATATCTGAAAGCACAATACACCAAGGAACTCAAGGACTTGATCGCGGCGGCGACCGACGCCCTGCAGGAGCTGATGAAATGATTGTACTCGATGTGGAAGGCGCCGCTGTGTTTCTCAAAATATCCCCCAAAACCGCCCGCTCGCTGATCGTTCGTCTCCCCCACGGCGACGTCAGCCGTAGCTCAGGGCAGAACGCAAAGCTTGTGATTGCTCAGGAAACGCTCGAAAGGTTCGTCTCGGGGAGATTGAACCGGAACCCGTCGGCTGCAAAAGCGAGTCCGTGGATATCACGAAGATCAGGCAAAAGCGTTACAAATACGAACCGTCGAAGAACGGCCCGATCCCCAAGCGGGCGTATACGCGATAACAGGAGGCGTATCCCATGACCTTACAAGAGCGCCTGGAGCGCAACCAGCCGGCCCTGGAACAGCAGCGAAGGCCCGACCGGCAATTTGTGATCGTATCACGCCGGGTCGCCAGAGACGGAGCCGATTATGTTCAGGGGCGGTTCGGCGATTTTATAGAAAGGATGGATATAAATGAAACGTTACCTAGTAATACTGGCCGCCATATGGCTGATACTTGCCCTTGCATGGGCAGCGGAAGCAACGGTAAGCACAACGATGATGTCCACGTCCGTGACGGCACTTATCTCAATGGCCGGCATGATGCCACGAAGGACAGTGCGATCAATATGCGGCTGCGTCGGGGCGACGCCGTTGAAGTTGTTACCCTTGACAGCGGGTGGGCTGAAATCGTCGGTGGAGAAGCTGGAACCTGCTGGTGCTGTGTGGACTACCTCACGGAGTATCCGCCGGATCAGGATGCTCCGCTGTACACAGTGGTTGCCAACGGCCGTGTCCGGGTAAGGCAATCGCCGGATGGCAAGACTGAACGGTATTTGCAGGATGGCGACATCGTGGAAGTGCGGTTCGTGGTCGATGGCTGGGCATGCCTTGCTGATGGCGGGTATGTAATGGCGGAGTATTTGTGTAGCTTTACGAATCTGTAAATCGGGAAAGGATATAATTCATGAATTCATCTGAGCTTATTCGAACATTGGCGTACTTATGGTACACCATTGCAGACAAAGGCGAAGTGGCCGAAGCCATAGGCGTTTGTCACAAATTGTTGGATGCAGCACGATCATTGTGTGAAATCAATGGTATGTACTATAAAACGGCCAGCGATTTATCCCAAGACGAACAAACGGCATTGTTGATTGTCCGGCAAATGGAAGAATTATTGGAAATACGTTCAGATATCAATCAAGTAAACTGCTGAACTTGTTTCCAGTTGCTGTCCAGCAAGGCACGAGCACATTGTGCAAGTTCATGGTCGCAGATATTTCCTTCTCAAATAATTGTGGATACAGAAGTGCTTGAAAACCCTGTCGGGGTAATACCCATTGAACGCACTTCCGCGCACACATCGGCAACATTGCTTTTTCGGATGTACATCTTACAAACAATGGTCGAAAGATCATCAGTCACCAAGAGATCACAACGGTTCCATACACGTTTCATCATGTCCCAGAAGGTGATTTGTTTCTCAATGAGCTCCAATGACAAATGGCCTGATACAACGAATTTCATTTTGCACACCGCTCCATCTATTGCTTTTGTTAACAGTATATCATAACGATTTAATGGATTGACAATAAAAGGAGTAGCAGTATGACAGCCAACACCGCGTTACTGGAAAAGCTATCGAAAATCAAGACGCTGGCGGATGAAGCGCAGGACACACACGAATGTCAAACGGCCCTGTTGATGTATCAGCAATTGCTGAATAAGCACGGCTTGAGCTCTGCGGATGTAGAGCTTACAGCCGCTATGCAGGCGGAAACCATCGAAGAAGTTGCCGTATACACCGGACGGCGAATTGCCAAGTGGATGCGGTATCTGTATACCACGGTCGCAAAACATCACCGCTGTGTCGCGGCAATCAACAAGGTATTGCGCGGGTCTACAGTATATTGGCAAACACTGCAATTCATCGGGCACAAGCAGGATGCGGAGATAGCCGCGGAAGCCTTTAAAACGGCTCTGGATGCTGCTTTCCGATTATATAACCGATATCTGCTGCAAAAAGCGGCAAGTAGTACATGCTTCGCTTTGCCAGGGAATGGGCAAAGTGAACGAAACAACCGTTCCCGTTACATGATGGGTTTCGCACATGGGCTGGAAGCTGCCTATCGGCAACAGGAAGCCGAAACGACGTTTGACATCATCATTATGGTTCCAGCTGATGTACGGGAGCACGTGAGCGGCTATGGGAAGCATACGATCCGAGACGATGCTCCCATAGCTGACAGCAATATGGTCGCCGGATACAATGACGGATTCAATATTGGCCGCGGGGATCGGTTGGCAGAACAGACATAACATAGACAGCAAGACAGCGAAAGGAGGCTTGTCTGTATGATTACCAAAGGCGGGAAGGTCATCGTGTGGGATTCCACTGCGGAGGACATGTACACGGCGGTGACCGTAGAAGATGCAACAAACGAATTTAGTAAAAATCCGCTGGTGAAGATATGCGGGGTTGTGAAATATGATAGCGTACAATAATGGTTGCAATTTAGGATAAAGGGAATGGAAAAGCCATTAGGGCTCCGAAAGAATGAATTGACACACACATTCGAAAGGAGCACCCCTAATGACTCAAGGAAAGCGTACCATAAACCTAACGGAATTGCTACTGGAATGCATCGGGAAACCAGACCCGATGCTCAATATGCTGGAATGGCTCTGCGACCAGCTCATGGAGGCGGAAATATCGCAGCAACTGGGAGCGAGAAAGAACGAGCACAATGCCCAGCGTGAAGGATATCGGAGCGGTTACCGTCCCAGACGGCTGGATACGCGCATGGGAACGATGTACCTGCTGGTGCCCAAAACCAGAAACGGTGGTTACATCCCGTTCTTCATCACCGAGCGTAAACGAAGTGAGGCAGCATTAGTCGAGGTGGTACAGGAAGCATTCGTACAAGGCGTGTCCACGCGTAAGATCGAGAAATTGGCCAAACGGCTGAACCTTTCGCGCAGCCAGGTCAGCGAGATGACAAAAGGACTGAACGAGCAGGTAGAGGCCTTCCGCAACAGGCCGTTGTCAGACGCACACTATCCCGTACTATGGGTGGATGCGCTGTATGAGAAAGTGCGTTTCAACGGCAGGGTAATCAGCATGGCAATACTGCTTGTGTGCGCTGTGAACAGCGAAGGTAAACGGGAAGTGCTCAGTATTGAGCCGATGCTGGAAGAATTGAAAGAGAGCTATTCACAGCTGTTTCAAGGTCTCAAATCACGCGGCTTGGCAACCCCTGCACTGGTCGTTTCAGACGCGAATACTGGCCTAGTTAGCGCGATCCCACAAAACTTTCCCGGAGCATCCTGGCAGCGATGCAAGGTACACTTTATGCGGAATATCCTTGCCCATGTATCACACGGTGAAAAGGACACTTTTTCCAAACAGCTCAAGGAAATCTGGCTGGCGCCGACCGATGCACTTGCAAGGCAGAGAGCCGAAGCGCTGGCGAAAACCTACCAGAAGCGTTTCCCCAAAGCGATCAATACACTGGATAATGGGTTGGAAGATTCTCTCTCCTTCTACAGCTCTCCGGCTTTGGATGCCCGCAAGATCGCCTCAACCAACATGCTGGAACGCTTGTACAAGGAGATCCGGCGGCGAACAAGGGTTGTTGGGATATTCCCCAATCAGGAATCGTATGTGCGGCTGGTAACCAGCTATCTGATTGAATACGCCGAGGACTGGTCGGTGTCCCGCGCCTACCTCAGCGAGCAGTCCCTGCAGGGACTGCTCGAAAAAGCCGCTTAATTCAACGTTCGGAGCTCTGAAATTGCAACCTTAATTTGACACTAGCATTGTCATGGTATCCTTAAAGGCAAAATAACTAATTGTATTATATTATATTGCTTTTAATGAGAAATTGACAATAGATTTGACAGCAACCGTGACAGCAACCCAGGTATATTTTGAGGGTACTAGAAAACACTAGATATGCCGGTCCGAATCCTTGTTACAGCAGGTACCACTCATGATTCAACGCAAGCTTGTGCGCTGATTGAGGGTATTACGGCAGAGGTTTGCTTGCCGATCGAGGGTATGATTCAAACGAGATTGCTGCAGCAGCCATTCTCAACGGTATGAAAGTCTGCATACCAAAAGAGCAGCGGTAATATGATTGATGCTTATCTTTATAAACTGCGACACTTGGTTGAGAACGCCTTTCTTCTGCTGAAGCGCCGGCGCGGAATCGCCACAAGGTATGCAAAGCATACCGCTTCCTTCGTTGCTGCGGTTCAAATCCGTTGTATTGCCATTTGGAGTTCGGTACTTGCATAACTTTTGTCGACACCATCTAAAGCCCAATCACGAATCGGCAAAGTATAATCAAGGATAAAAGGCATTATTCATTGATGCGTACATTATTCCGCAACTGTTTCTATTCTTGATTAGAGGCAAGGAGTAAATTTGATGGTATCACGTATGCAACACCGTCTACCATTAAAACACCAGGGTAACAGCGCAAAGAACAGCAGCATAGCCGACATACAGACGAAAAAACAGGCGTATGAATAAGCAGATAACATTGTCAGCCATCACCGGCGAATCAGCCCAGGCGGTAACCCACAGAAAAGAGGTACTCCAGCAAACCGATCCTATAATTCCCGGGAAATAACGTCGTGATAGCGCTTGCGTTCCGCACGTTTTGATGGATACCGGTATCTATCAATACATGTGGATGGTGATGCCGAGAGAAACTCCGCGATCATTGATGGCGTTTTTGACAATCAATCTTGAATATGTTACGCTAAACGCTGTATAGAAAGGCTTTTCAAGCAAAAAGTCAATTTACCTTGCTTTTGTTTTTGAGCAATGATCGGGGGCGAACCAAAGCCATGGGTTACCTGACAGATTTGTTCACCGACAGTGTTTCTTACTTGCGTTTCTTGAACGAGTCCTATAATGTTCATGTGCATGGGCTTGACGCGTGCTATGGTAAGTATATGTATCATTTTATGCCCTATAACGTCCATGTTGAACCGTTTTGCTTATATATGAAAAACATTTCATATTCAAATTGTTTAAAAATGCAAAAATTGGCAATTAATCACGCAAAGGAAGGTCCTTATTACGGCATGTGTTGTTTTGGCATGTCGGAATTCGTTTTTCCTATCAGTCTTGATGAAAAGCAAAACGTCATTGGGATCATTTGTGTCAGCGGTTACAGCAATCCAGAGACTGCCGATATCTCTTTCATGCGCTTGCACGAAGCGGCAAAGCGTTTGCAGATCAATACGGAAACAGCCAAAAAAATGCTGGATGTGCAAAGCAAAAAAACCATACCGGCCATAGACCGGCTGAGAATCATGATCCAGCCTTTATGTTATATGCTGTCTGCAATTGCCAAAGAAATATCAAAAATGGATCTCAACACAAACTCTGAATTTGATATACAGGAAGCAGTTTGGAACAGAATAAAGTTAACTGTAGATTTTGAATACCGTCAGCCCATTACAATGGCGTATCTATCAAAAAAACATCATTGCAGCATATCGTACCTAAGCCACCTGTTCAAATCACGTACAGGCTTTTCCTTGCGCCAGTATATCAACGCATTAAGGATGCGCGATGCCATTGCTTATTTGGTCAATACGAATATGTCCATTTCAGAAATCGCTTATATGACCGGCTTCACCGATTCGAACTATTTCTCAACCGTATTCTCACGGGAGTTTGATTGCTCGCCCAGTGCATACCGGCAAGCGAAACAAGAAAGCCGCGGCGCGGGCAAAAAACGTGAAAACCTTCTGCCGTAGTGAGAAACATTCCGGCAAGCAAAAACAACATAGCAAGACTATCCAGTAAGAAGACAGTTATTGTACGCGGCGATATTAAAATGTAACGGGTTAGTGCAATAGCAAAAAGCGGTCGTCTTATGCTGTGCGTTTTGTTCTGGGTATATGGTTTTTTCTCCTGTCTTTGGATCATGAGGCGTATCAACGGTCTTGTCCGTCCCTTCTTCTTGCCTCATGCAACAGCGATTCATCTTGAGGAAACCTGTTCTTCCTTATCCTGTTTTCAATTGGCAAGCTTAGTGTCGGGTATCGTACCAATGGCTTTGCCATTATTTTTGAAATTGCAATATACTTGCTTTGTTCTCAATGTTTCACAGCGCTGCTGTACAGCAAAAAAGACGGCAAGTTCAAAATGAACAAGCCGTCTTTTTGGCTGTGCTTACTGCGACAGCCACCCTATTTGATTACATGCCAAATTACAAATTGCCGTCAAAATAACCCTGTTGATACTGGAGGTAATACGCATAACCGAGGCTCTGGATTTGAGCTTGGAACTCCTGCCAGCTCTGGTCCGTCACGCCATCTATGATGCTGGAAGCAATGTATGCCTGTACAGCTTCTGTTAAACCTTCGGTCATGAAAGCGAATTCCTCAGCTCTATCACCGGGAACGATGCTTTTGGGCATTGTCTGCTTTGGCAGGTAGAGGTCTTTCCATTCATTCAATGCCGTATACCGAACGGAAGGCGTTATAATCGGCTTTAGCATCAGCGGGCAAGCTAAATAAGATCCCAGAGAAGCTGAAAAGGCGGATGTCCCAGCCTTGCCGATATAATCCTGGTATCCTGCGGCAATCAGTTCTTCATCAGAAGGCGTGCGCTTATAATAGAAACCATCATCAGCTTTTTCATAAGCCAAATCTACGGGGCCACGATGGACAAAATAAGCGAATTCCTGTGACTGTGACAGGTAATCCCACCATTGCAGCGCTTCTTTCCAATGAGTGGATTCTTTGCTGATTACAAATGCGTTACGCGAGGCACAAATCGGGCTTGTCTGGGTCAGTACGGCTTCATAGCCTTCTGCTGCAACAGGCGTAAACGCAACGAACTGCGCCTGATTTTCCTCGCCCGTAATCACATTGTTAGGACCCCAACCTAAGAACATACCGCATTGCATGGAGTCCATCTGTGCGTTGAACTGTTCAACGGTAGTCGAGAAGCCTTCCGTATTAAACAGCCCTTCTTGGCTGAGTTTGTGGTAAAACTCCAGGTATTCCCTGAATGCAGGGGTATCCAACGTAGAAACAATTTTCCCGTCCTCAATGTTGAAATAGCCCGTAATCCCCCAGGGATAAGCAAATTTGAGGATTGGGTCCGCCCAATGCGCATTGCAGAAATTCAAAGGAATCTCATTTGTGGGATCACCATTGCCATCCATATCGTTGTCACGGAAAGCGACCAAAGTGTCGTACAGCTCATCCAGGGTTGTGGGCATCGGCAAGCCAAGCTTATCAAGCCAAGCTTGATTGATGTACGGGAGTGACTGGACACTTTCATTGATGTCTTTCCAAATAAATCCAGCCATCCCATAGATGTTGCCGTCGGGATAGGTGAGGAAATTCTCCCATCCATCTACTTGGTCGTAGGTCGCCATCACATTCGGGCAGTATTCTTCGATAAGATCCCCTATGGGCAGGAATAAGCTTGCATTGTCTACGATCTGGGCATCGGTGAGGCATCCCATGAAGACATCTGGTGCTTCCCCCGCCAGCAGCACCGCAACTTTCTCATTGGCGTTGCTGCTTATTTCAATCCAATTGATATGGATCCCGGTTTCTTCTTCTGCTTTCATGGCAAAAGCTTTTTGATTGAAATTTTCTGTCGCATCACTGGCATGTCGGGTCACAGCGATAGTTAAAGTGATCGGTTCCGTAACGATCGGGAGCGTGCCAGATTCGGTCGCGAGTGCTGGGAGACTTACCATCACAAGGCATAAGGTAAGGATCAAGGATAGTGTTTTCATTGTGTAGGCCCCTTTCAATTTATATCCGGCACCCTGTCAACGAGTGCCGCCGAGCGGCATAAAGCCACTTTCAGCCTTTAACCGAGCCAATCATGACACCTTTCACAAAATACTTTTGGAGAAACGGATACAAAACCATAAGCGGTGCGGAAGCTACCACAATCACTGCATATTTAATGACCAAAACAAGTTGGTTATATTCATCCGTCAATTCTCCACTGGTTTGATCGTTTGTTGTTTGTGCGCTCAGAAGGATCTCACGAAGGAATAATTGCAGGGGCTTCTTTTGATTACTATTGATAAAGATCATTGCATTAAAGTAGGAATTCCAATAGCCGACTGCCAAATACAGCGCTATCACAGCAATGATTGCTTTTGATAAAGGTATGGCAAAGCTGAAAAAGAACCGCATATTGCCGCAGCCATCAATGAACGCAGACTCCTGTAATTCGACCGGCAAAGTTGAAATATAGAAAGTGCGTATCAGAATAATGTTGAATACGGAGATGCTGCCAAATAAAACCAATACAGCACTTGTATCCACCAGACCCAATGTGCGTACAACCAGATATGTTGGAATAAGCCCTCCGCTGAAATACATGGTGAAAACCATCAAAATCATTATGATTGAACGTCCGGGAAGATCGCGGCGCGACAGAGAATAGCCTGCCGCCAGGCTGCCAAAAAGGCCCAAGCCGGTTCCGCCCAAAGTATAAAGAACCGAATTCATAAAGCCAACCGATATACGCCAATCCGTGAGCACAAACTTGTAACCATTCGTTTGAAATCCCCTGGGGTAGAGTAAAAACTCCCCGGAGTTTACAATGGTCGGGTTGGAAACCGACGCCAGCAGCACAAAATAAACCGGGTATAAACAAATGATTATCAATAGTATTAGAATGATATAAAAGATGACGGTCAGGGTCTTATCCCCTCTTGATTGTCGCATGTTCATATGCACTCTCCATTTAACAATTATTGGGGCTGTATTACCAAAGACTGGTTTCGGAAAGCCTTTTACATACCAGATTCACAATCGAAAGCGTCGTGAAGTTGATGATATTGTTGAATAATCCGATTGCAGCCGAATAACTGAATTTTTGATTCAAGAGCCCCATCTTGTAGGTGTATGTAGCAAGAACTTCTGATACTGCTATATTCATGTCGTTTTGCATCAGATAGACTTTTTCATACCCAACGCTCATAATGCTGCCCGTGCTCAGGATAAGCAAAATGACCATTGTCGGTCTTATGCCCGGCAGATCAATGTGGATAATGCGCTGCAGTTTGCTCGCACCATCGATCATCGCAGCCTCATGCAATTCCGGACTGATTCCAGACAGCGCTGCCATGTAAATAATTGAACTCCATCCCAACCCCTGCCAAACTCCGGACCAGACATACATGTGGCGGAAATATTGCGGCCTGGCCATGAAATAATCAGGCGTTCCCCCCAACGCGCGTATTATGTTGCTGATGAAGCCGGTGTTGACAGAAAAAAAGCACGACATCATGGCTACTAAAACTACCGTTGAAATAAAATACGGCAGATATGTAATGGTTTGTGTCAGACGGCGAAAACGGACGTTTCCGATGTTGTGCAGCATCAGCGCCAGGATAATGGGCAACGGAAAGCCAGCAATTAAACCATAAAGGCTAAGGGAAACAGTGTTTTTAATAACGGAAAGGCTGAGCGGAGAGTGAAAGAAATAAGAAAACCACTTAAAGCCCACAAACTCGCTGCCCGTTATTCCACCGGCAAAAGAGAAGTTTCTAAATGCGATCTGAACCCCGTACATCGGCCAATAACTAAATACAGCAAGATATATCAACGCCGGTGCAAGCAAAATATATAAAGCTACATTGCGCCTTGCTTGCTTTAAAGATGCTTTCATCAGGCTCGGAATACCTACGTTTGATCGTGAGGATGTTGTCATTTTCATAAACGAATACCTTTCCAAATACTAAATATGAAATGTTCAATCTTGTAAAAGTATAGCATGACCATAAATCTTTCACCTTTGAAGACGTGCATGTACTCTTTGAATCCATGTAACAGATATAAAGACAGAACGGCTACGCTCAGGTGATCATGAAGCAGCCCCTTTCCCCTACGGTGACGGACGGCTGTAAGAAAAGGGGAAAGAACGGTACTAGGATATCTGCCAGGTAAGCGATGAGTAAAGCGTTTACCTAGGCACCGCTGGCTTTGCTGGTCATCAGATCCAGAATCAGCTGATCCGTTTTGGACATGCCGTCGCGGCCGACGCTGCCCAGGTTGTCGATGGTCTTTTCAACGTCCTTGTCCACAATGCCGTCGATATCGGGCGCGTGCACGTTGTTGATGGCAAGCACGGCGCACTGCACCGCGGCGCTGACGGATGTCGCCACCTTGACGGCGCAGCCGGATTTGGCGCCGTCGCAAACCATGCCGGTGATGTTGGCAACCATATTTTTCACCGTGTAATCCACCTGGTTTTCCTTGCCGCCCAGCACGTACAGGATCCCGCAGGACGCGCCTACCGCGGCGGCAATGCCGCACCCGCACAGCGCGCTCAGGCGGCCGACGCTGTGCTTGACATGCACGGTCATCAGCGCGGAAAGTGCAACAGCGCGCAAAAGCGTTTCCTCGGCAACGCCGCTTTTTTGGGCAAAAACCGTAACAGGCAGCAGGCATACCAACCCCTGATTGCCGCTGCCGGCCACGCTCATTACCGGCAGCTTGATCCCGGCCATGCGGGCGTCGCAGGCGGCGGCGGTGGTGGAAACGGCGCAGTTGCCGATGTCCGCGCCCAGAATATGGCTGGTTTGACCGGAGCTGGCGATATGGTATCCAACGGACATGCCATATTTGCCGGACAGGCCTTCCCGGGCTATGGCAAGGTTCATTTCGATACCGTCCTTTAAAAAGGCCAGCTCGTGTATGGGAACCGTTTCACAGAAACGGTAGATGGCATGCACCGACAGCTCTGCCGCCTCTCCGCTTTCCTGGTTCTGCGAGGAAAGCTCCTCGTGCTTTACCGAGACGCCGTCCAGAATCAGATCCGTAATCAGCGTATGCGAGCGTTGGATGATCGCCGTCGCACTGTGGCCGCTGCCAAAGGCGCGAACCTCGATATACAGGGGTTCCGAATCCGGCTGCTGCTTTACGGTGATCCGTCCTTCGTCAATCATGCGTCTGCCGTTTGCCGCGTCCTGCGGGGTAATGTCGCACAGCACTTCCAATCCGGCATCCGTGCGCCCGGCCAGTGCGCCAAGCGCGGCGGCGATTGGCAGCCCGGACATATCGCTGCCGGGAATCCCCACGCTCATGGCGTTTTTCAATATATTGCGGCTTCCCAATACCTCCAGCCGCTCCACGTCAAACCCAAGGGTTTTGTGCGCCCACGCGGCAGCATACGCTACAGCGATGGGCTCGGTACACCCCAGGGCGGGTACCACTTCCTTTTTCAGCAAGGCTACATAATCCATTGAACAAGATCCTCCTGTCGTCTCTCAAACGTGGGATATTTTTATGTTCCAAAATCGTGCCCCGGTAACCATTGAGGGTAACACCGTATCGGCTGCGCAGCGTTTGTGCGGCTAACTGTACGGCGTGGGCTTTGCGGCGCCTGGCTGATAGGGCTTGCATGCATGCACAGGCGCGATCTGGGCAAGGCCGGCTCGTCGGCCCCCTTCCCCCAAATATCTGCCAAGCTATATGTGTGTCCCTAAAGAATGTCAACAGCAAAAACACGGCATTCTTCATATCCCCATGTATCAAGGAAAGTGATGATTACTTCCGATGCATGAATATCTGCCTGATGGCGGCATAAGCGCTGATGGTTGTCATTTACCTCCACTATCGTAACGGTTACTCCATCCGGAAAGACCGCCTCTATCCGGTACGATTTAACAAGTGTTTTGGGCACATATGAATCCGGCCAGTCAAGGGGACGGTTGTGAATCATTGGACGCTTGAGCTGCATTTCCGGTTCCGGGAGCGTTGCACGGTCTAAATCACTATCGAAAATGATCCGTATACCCGTGATATGTTCAGGTTTCTTAAACGCAAAACGTACTCGCCCGCCCTTTTGGACAGTCCATGCATTATCATCCGTTCCATTCCGGCGTTCATAACCATTGAAAAGCTTCTCAACGCATGGTGCGTCTCCACTCCGTTTGGCCAAGGAACTCAATGCGGATATGGGCCGACGTGTAAATAGCAGCCAGCAATCATCATCCATAAGCGTCTCACGCAGTTCTTTCAGATGATGTTCATAAACGCCGCGAGGCAAAGTCCCGGCAGCGATGGCAATTGACGCAGCTGTGCCAACTGCCTGTCCAAGAAGCGCGCATGTGGCCATCACCCGGGTGGAGCTTAAAGCACTATGTGTCGTAGAAATATTACGGCCCGCAAACATAAGGTTACTGATATTTTTCGAATAGAGGCATCTGTATGGGATTCCATAGGGCGATGTAACCGGATGATAGATCGTAGGCCGTTCACCTGTGCGAAAACCATAAGGATGGTGATCATCCATCATCCATCCGCCATATGCGACAAGGTCATCGAATTCGCCTTTTGATTCCACATCGTGCTGGGTAAGGATATAGTCTCCAACATAACGGCGGCTTTCCCGTTTGCCGGGGAGCATTCCCATCCATGAAAGACGCCAGCACAGATTTTTGTCCCGTTGATCGGGATCGTTTTTCAAGTAATCCCAAATGCCAAAGGCGACAGCGTATAATTCATCACGAATTTTCTCTGTGTCCGAGATCGTATCCCGTTCACCGCCAAGCTCGATGTACCAGAAATTTTCCAGATTAGAGTTTAGATCAGGCAATCGATACGGCAAATCATCTTTGGTATACTTTTCTGCCCAGACCGGGGGTATAAAAACAGAAGCTCGTTCTCCCTCCTCCGCCTGAATCAGGCAAGACATACCCATTGTCTTTCGATCCGGTTTTAATGGTGCGATCGATTCGCCATACTCCTGCCGCCCTTCGCGGCCAACACGATATTCCGCTCCTGTCAGCGGCGCGAGGATACTGTCGCCAGAGCAATCTGCAAATAGCGTTGCCTTAACATGATGAAAAGTCTGTGTCGTCATCTGCCACCCGGTAACACTCACGATCTTGTTGTCCTCCATCGCTGCGTCCAGACATGAGCAGTTAAGTAATAGTGTGATATTAGGCTCAAACCGTACTTTTTCATATAAAATCGTATCCCATATACAGTAATTCTTATGTGGGTTTCGGTACTGGTTTTCGAGCAGTATTTCCTCAATGATCCCCGTTTCACGGTTGTTGGACCCAAGAGCGCCGCAGACCCACATACGCACCTCACTGGATGCGTTTCCACCAACCATCGGTCTGTCCTGCATCAGTACTACTTTCGTCCCGTGCCGTGCAGCGGCAATCGCAGCACACATACCCGCAAGGCCTCCCCCAACAATACAAAAATCCACTGTATGATCTTTTTGAGCCAATAGATTCATAAACGATAACTCCTTGCTGTTTGTAATAGGAAGGTTCTAACTGCTTTCCCCTATAATTTGATATACTGATTAATTGCCGCTCATGAATGCCGGCGGCGTTCCGGTTTCAGCTTGGCTGGAATATCTGGCAGCCGCCCAAAGAATTTATTCACACAAACCAATATCCTCACGGAACCTTCCATTGTTCCCTTCATGTGATAAAGGTTGACGGTATACCGTTGCTTTTCCGTAAGGAAAAGAGGATAACAGCCTGCGTTAGTACCCTATGTATATGCCAAATACCCAGCGGTGATGCCGTCAATTTCTTTCATAAAGCTTTTATGTCTGGCAAGCATACTTTTGTATGTGCCTATTTGATCCGGTTTGATAGAGTCCATGTTATCAGCCGCAGCAAAATTACTTTCTGTGCCTCGGTTAATCCCACAATTATTTGCCGTTGATGCCAAAACAAGACCTGCCTTTATCAACGTTTTTGCGTATAACAACGATGTAGTGCATCGGTAACGGTCAACGGTATATCCAAACGGTTCGCAGGCTATGGGAGTCTCCAAATTCCCGACAGGATCATCGCAAAACAAGTAATTTTCATATCGTAACTTTCCATTGAAGGCATCCCCCACATTTGTTTTGTATACCATCAATTGCTTTATCTGGTACATGATGTCACTGCCGAATAACAGTCTTGCCACAAGAGGTTCCTCCTGATTTTTGCTTATTATACTGTATTTGTGATAGGCGTAAAAAGTAGGTAAACTAGCTAAAGCACCAATGTCAACAAATCATGCACGCGTTTAAAGATATTAATCGGGGATATGAAATATAATGTATATGAAAACTCTCGTACTGGAGGATATACCATGAGGATTGATCATGATTTCGAAGGTGGAAACATTGAAGTGATCTCCATTGGAGATCATGAGGTTACGCTTGCGTGCGAACAGCGTGACACAGAGGACGACTGGTTTTATTGGGCTTTTCGTGTTTGTGGAGCACAAGGGAAAACATTTGTTTTCAGCTTTATCGACAAACAACGTGTGGGCTACTTTGGCGGGGCGGTCAGCCACGACAATAAAACCTGGGAATGGACAAACTCTGCGTTAGCGGACTATACGGGATTCGCTTATACATTTGGCCCTGATGAAAAGGAAGTTTATTTTTGCCATGATCTTCGTTATGGGCTGGAACAATTTCAAAGCATGACTGAAGAACTGAATCTTGACATCCATACGTTATGCCTTTCAGAGAAAGGGAGGCATGTGCCGTATGTACGATTTGGTGAAGGGGAACAAACGCTGTTACTGGCGGCCAGGCATCACGCCTGTGAGTCAACGGGCAACTATGTCATGGAAGGTATCCTGCGGGAGTTGGTCAAAAAACCACTCTTGGGAGTGGCTGTGATCGCTATTCCCTTTATTGATCTTGATGGGGTCGTAGACGGCGACCAGGGAAAAAACCGTAAACCGCACGACCATAATCGTGATTATGGCCGAAACTCAAAATCCATATATGCCGCCGTTCGTGCTGTCAGGTCTCTTGCAGACCAAGAAAACATTGTCTGGGCACTGGACCTTCATTCGCCATGGCACTTTGGCGGCAGAAATGATGTTTGCTTTGAAGTTCGGAAAAATATAGTGGCACATGTACAGGCACGCTTCGGCGAACTTCTCCAGGCCCAAAGCCGTAAAAACGCAAAGGCTTTCCAATACCAGACTGTAAACGATCTGGACGAAGGCTGCGAATGGAATATCAACAGTCAAATTGATGTGTCTTTTTCCGGGTTTTTTACGAATCGGGAAGGCGTACGTCTCTCACTTTCCATTGAAACCCCCTACTTTGGTACCGTTGAAAACCGCGCAACGCAGCAAAGCCTGACTGAATTGGGGATCTGTGCTGGACAAGCAATCCGTAATGCTTTTGAAGAAGGCATGTAACAAGAAGCTTTGAAAGCCTTGCCCCCGAGCGGTGTACCAAAATGGCATGATAAGTTAACGTATCGAAGAAATCGCTCCCGATATCTGGAAGTATCCATATCGCTATGCCTCCTTGAAGCAGAATTGACTGGCTGGCATCGCGCAGAAGAGCGTCATTATTTCTGTCGTAACACCATAATGCAGTTCTTGGCAAGAGAAGGTCACAAGAAACAATGGATATTTTACGTCTTTTATACAGTCCTCAAAAATGATGAACCGGTGTATGTGCGCATGCTAAATGCCTTGCAAACCAATAACCGGTGCTGCCATTGCATTTCCACACAATATCCAGTGCGATGTCCGCAAATTTTCGCGCGTTTAGTATCTCATCGATCATTTGCTGATTGGCCGCGTATGCAAATGCAGATTCATTCTCTTTTCGTAGCAAGCGCTTACCGCCGTTTTATTTACTTGGCAATCTCATCTGGACAGTGTCGATAAAAGATATGTAATATAATAGAGAAAACCAGCAAGGGATGATCTCTATGCCGGTGGATTACCATAGACATGACATAAGCGATGGCGTGTGGGCTTTACTGGAGCCTCTTCATATTGGCCGTAAAAGCACATGGGGCAGGAACGCCAAGGATAATCGAAAGTTCATTAACGCGGTATTCTGGATATTGCGAACAGGTGCGCCGTGGAGAGATTTACCGCCTGATTATAGGAACTGGAATAATGTCTATCGTCATTTCCGCAGGTGGAGAGATAAGGGAGAATTGGCGCGGATCCTTATAATCCTGATTCTGGAGCCCGACTTTGAGTGGCTTATGAGTGACACAAGCTATGTAAAGGTTCATTCACACGCTTCTGGCGAAGCAAGCGGCAAGCAGGATATGGAGCGAATAAAAGGGAGCCTAACACAAAGATACATTTGGCCGTGGATGCACATGGTATGCCGGTCAGAATCATTGTTACGGCAGGTGCCACTCGTGATTCAACGCGAGCATGCGCTCTGATTGAGGGTGTTACTACAGAAGCTCTGCTTGCTGATCGAGGGTATGGTTCAAACGGGATGATTGCAGCAGCGATTCGAAACGAAATACAGGTTTGCATACCGCCCAAACGCAACCGGGAAGAAAAACGGGCGTATGATGTGTACCTCTATAAGCTGCGGCATTTGGTAGAAAATGCCTTTCTGCTGCTGGGACGTTGGCGAGGGATTGCAACGAGCTATGCCAAGTATATTGTTTCGTTCGTTGCCACCGTCCAAATTCGTTGTATTGCAATTTGGCATTCTGCTCATGTATATCTATTGTCGGCCTTATCTAATTTACCTCTGGTTTTCTGTAGCAAACTGCCGATCACCGAATCCCGGTGTTCCATTTTTATAGTCTCCAGGATTCATACCGGTGGTTTTCTTAAAAACCCGATAGAAATGAGCGATGTCATAAAACCCGAGTTCACCGGCGATTTCATCCAGCGACATAAGGCCGGAATTCAGTAATTCTTTGGCCCTGTTACATCGCAGGTTGTTTCTGTATTGAGCGGGAGAAAAACCGGTATACTGCTTGACGATCTTGCGGAAACGGGTTTCGCTGATAAAGCACATACTGGCCAGTTTTGGAATCGGCGTATTTTCGGTGAAATGATGCTCCAGATACGTAAGTCCCGTTTCAATAACTGCATAGATGCCAGAAGGATTGTTTTGCTGAGAAACCGCTGTTGCGATATCTGTGAGAAGCTCCAGCGCTTTGAATTTTATAACGGCAGGCGATACAACACCTCGTTTGTTCAGCTTGATCGCATCTAAAAATTTGTTGCGTATCGAAAGAGCATTCGGCAGTTTGGCAACCACTATTGTATCGGACAGTGTTAACGTGAGAAAAGAATGGTTCAGTATTTCGAAATTAAGCAGCCCAAAATGGCACTTCTCATTTTTTTCACCCTTACTAAACCTGCACCAATAATGGTTTTGCTTGGGTAAAAAAACGATATCGCCTTCCTTAGCTTTATATAGAAGTGTCTTTTGGCTGTAATATTGGATCTCACCCGAAAAAATAAAGATAATGCCGTTTCCACCCTCTCTACCGTTTGATGGCGTTTGAAAGATGGAATCATGATCCCGGAACTGTTCAATGAAAATCGAATGAAACAAATAATAATTTTCGGTCAGTAAAACGCGAAACAAATCATTTGTCATAATATTTCCTTTCATCAGGGATTTCAATAAAAGTACTTAGCGTATTACAAAAGCATGGTTACAATATTCCCAATGTGATTATATCCGAATTGTACTATTATATGATCAGTTCGTACATAATATTATCCTTATACGCTGCCAAAAGCCTGTGTTTCCCTCCCGAAACACAGGCTTTTGATTATCTGGAATAACAGCAGCAATGACCCTGTTACGGATTGACACCATACGCAACGAGATTGTTAAAGCTCGTTGCAACGCATTCAAAGATGTTCTCTCCCTTTTGGAAATCATCCTGCTCCACCACGTAATTCTGGATACCGATCTCCCTTGCGGTTTTCAAAATGCCGCTCCAATTCATGTTTCCGGCGCCCACCGGTGCATACGCCCTGGGAACGTTTTCGATAACCTCCGTCGTCCCCACAATCTGATAATCCTTTACATGGATATACTCCGCAACTCCCTCAAACATTTTCAGCGATTGCGAAGGCTCGGTTCCCGCCCCGGTCAGCCAGAACAAATCGGGCTGGAAGAACAGGTACCGGGGATCAAATTCCTGCAGCATGATATCAATCCCCCGCACAGCGGGAAACTTGATAAACTCAAACGAATGGAAATGGTAAAAGCATTTCCTGAATCCGTTTTCCACAAGCAGCTGGGCATCCCGGTTCATTGACCGGCAAAATTCATGGTAGCCCTGCTCCGTATTCCTCTGTTCGAACGGGATGCTCGTGGTACGCGCGATATCGGTTCCCAGTACTTTGCCTTCCTGTGCAATAGCATCGATCCGCCCCTGAATTTCGCCGACCTTGGCCAGCACGGAATCCGCTTTCAGGCCATTGTCGTCCAGCATCATCTTCAGCTCTTTCACATCCATAAAGGGCGGCACCGATATCTGAACGCTTTTATACCCTATGGCGGAAACCTTTTTCAGCGTTTCGGCAACCTCTTTGGTATCCTTCATTGCGCTCCTCATGGAATACATCTGCAAAGAAATCTTACTCATTTCCCCATGCTCCTTTTCTCAGTTCTGATCTAAATATCCAGTACCATTTCCGGGTATTCCGTGTACCCCATCTCCAGGGGGCTGGGCCTTGCGCATGTGCTTTGCATGGCATATACGCCGTTGCTTTCCCCCGAGAAACAGATGCCCATGGCCGCTTCAAATGTGTGGTATGCCATATCCAGCGAGCATCTGGGATCACGCCCGTTTCTGATGGCATAGGCCAGGTCCGCAGCGCCCAGCCCACGCATGTTGTCCTTGAATGCATGCGTGAGCGGCATTTCCCTGGCTTCGCCGTCTCCTTTGCATTGGAGGCAGATTGGGCCGCCAAACGTGTTGGGGTCGTTCAGTGTCAGGGTTCCGTCGCTCCCATAGATGGTAAAGTGATGGGTCACGTTGATCCCTTCCGAAGATACGAGCAGGCTGCACAATACGCCGTTTTGCAGCTCAAGCGCACCCACGAAATTGTTTGGCGTTTCTACCAGCATCTCTTTGCGATATTGCGGGTTTTTCGGGTTCATATAGCGTCTGTGAGGATCACGGGTCTGGCTAAAGCCGCTCACCCTGCTGATCGAGCCAAGCAGAGATACGAGGCCCGTCAGGTAATAGCAGCCCACATCAAACAGAATTCCGCCGCCCGGCAGAAACGCGAATCTTCGTTCGGGATCCTCCCTGAAGTTTTGGTGTCTGTACCCCCTCACGAGCACGATGTCCGCTGCCAGCGGTTTCCCGATCAGGCCGCCGTCCAGTATTTTGCGGGCAGTTTGCAGACCGGCCCCCAAAAAGGTATCCGGTGCAACCGTCAGGTATTTCCCGGTCCCGGCCGCCGTTTTCACCAGTTCCTTTGCCTGTTCCATGTCGATCGCCAGCATTTTCTCGGAATGCACGTGTTTGCCCGCCAGCATTGATTTTTTCGACACTTCAAAGTGTGACTGATGATACGTGGTATTGATCACCAACTCAATTTCCCTGTCATTCCAGATTTCTTCGTTTGTCATTTGCCTGATATGATACTTTTCCGCCTTTTCCCGGGAACGCTCTGCTTTCAGGTCGGAGCAGCCGACAACATCCAGAATGTTGAATTGGCGGACGCAATTTTCCAGATAAATATCGCTGATCATGCCGCATCCGATCAACGCGGTCTTGACCGGTTTGAATGAATCCATGGATACCTCCCCCTATCAAGAATGTCTTTCGCCGCTATTATAGTGCGGACGCTGACAATAATTAATGTATATTTCATCGTGATCATTGTACATTCCGGTCGTTATCACGCGTATGAAAAATAAGCCAGTAAAAGATTCGCCTCTTCATTTTCTTCAATTTTGCGATCTCTTTATACCTCTGTGCGTATATCGACGCACAAAACGTCCAACATTCCATGTATACTTATCGGGTTATATAATTGTACATTTCGATTGCTGCAGATCCGTTTCCGGAGTTATCTATCCCCTCTCCGGCGCCGCTTAGCGGCGGTACTGCCGCGATTTATTCTTCTTGAACCTTGATACGAAGAACCCGGGGGCTCATGCCGGTTTCGCGCTTAACAAACCGGTTGAAATACGTTCGTGACGAAAAGCCCACCGCCTTGTACAGCTCATCGATGGAAACAGAGTCCTCCAGCAGATATTGCCGGATCAGCGCGATACGGATATCGGCAATGTACTGTTTGATGGTGACGCCGGTCACCCTGCGGAAGGTACGGGAAAGATAGTCGGCATTATAGCCCGTAATATCCGCCAGCGAAGGGATGGAAATATCGTCCGCGATATGCTCCGTAATGTAGTTTTTGACAAAGCGGATCGTATAGTCGCTGCTCTTATATTGCTGGTTAAAGGTGTTCAGGGTGGTTATGCGACCCTTGTCCCTGCCAAAGGCAGCTGCGGATTCTCTCAGCGTTTGGAAGCACCCGGCAAGCCTCGCGGCATCTGTCGTATCGATAATGCAGGAAAAATTCAGGCCCGTGGTCGCGTGATAGGAATTCTGTACAATTTCCAGAATGTTGCAAACCATAGACATGCCGATTGCCCGGGGCCTGTCCTGAAAAAGCCAAACGGCGCCGGAAGGCTCTTCGAGCCGGTTATAAACAATGGTTGACGCATGCCGCTGAAAATAATGGTGCATGAGCACGTTCAGCGTATCCACGGTTTCTTCCGGCGCGGTTTCCTCCAAACCGGAGCAAAGGCACAAAATCATATCCTGATCCGAATCGATATTCATCTCGGTCAGAAGCTCTTTACGGCATCCCTGGCCCTGCAGGGCTTCCAGCAGCCGTGGATCCGCGTCAAAGCGCACAGCCGAGGGAAACAGCTTGTTCTGGTTCAGCATGATTTCAATCTTTAAAAGCACCTCCCGAACCTTTTGCAGAATCTGCTCATCCGATTCGGTTTTGAGAATAAAGCCGGACGCCTTGAGCTGGAACGCTTCATATACGCTTTCAAAATCGGAATAGCCCGTTAGCATAATGGCCTGGCAGTCCGGCCAGTTGCCTTTCACTTCCCTGAGCAATTCCAGCCCGGTCATATCCGGCATCTGGATATCGGTGATGATCAGATCAATCCGGCATCGCTCGATCAGCATCAGAGCCTCCGCCGCCGTGTTGGCGGTATACACCTCACAATCCAGATCCGGCTGATCCATCAGCAGAATTTGAAGGGCATCCGTTACATGGGTTTCATCATCAACAATCAGAATATTGTGATACAAGGATCTACCTCCTTTCCGGCTGCCGGGATGTGCTCCCGTTCAGGCGTATCTCAACGCAAAGCCCGCCTGAACCGCTGCGGTAAAAACGAAGGCCGTATTGCCTGCCATATTGAAGAACGAGACGGTTATGGATATTCTCCAGCGCATGCGAGCCGCAGATCGCAAGGTTGGCTGTATCCAGGTTCATCTTTTCGATCTGTTCATCGCTGAGCTGCCTGCCGTTGTCATCCACCAGAATCACCAGCATATCGCCGCTCCGTTTGAAGGAAAGGCAAATGCACGCATTGGTTTTCGGCATGCCGTATTCAATGGCGTTTTCAATGATCGGCTGCAAAATCAGCGCCGGTACCTCCAGGGCTTCCAGCCCGGCGGGGAGCGGCTGGATATTCATGGTCAGCCTCGGCGTAAAGCGCATTTTTTGAATGGCGATATAGTTCATGGTATTGTTGTATTCGTCTTTCAGGGGCAGAAATTCACAGTCAAGGCGTGTGATAAACTGAAAGTATTTCCCAAGATAGTCGCATATGCTTTCCGCTTTTTCAACCTCATCCGCAGCGATGGTATGACGCAGCATAAAGAAGCTGTTATATAAAAAATGCGGCTCGATCTGCGAATGCAGCTGGCGCAGCTGCGCCTGCTGGAGCAGAAGCTTTTGCTGATAATTGACGTTGATCTGATGATTGAGCTTGCTGATCATATCGTTGAACCCCTGGGACAGGGAAAGGAATTCCTTTGTGGAATATTCGCCCATGGAAATATCCAGTTCGCCCCGGCTTGCATGCCGAAAGCAATCAACAAGCGCGTGAACGGGCCGCGTAACCAGATAGCGCATCATGAAAAAGTAAACAAGGGAAACAAACGCGCACAGGAAAACGGATAAAACAATCAGGAACCGCAGCCGGGAGGGGATGGCGTTGAGCTTGCTGTCCTCAATCAGCTGCACAAACGTAACCTTCAGGGCTGGGATATCCGCGCAGAAGGCCTGGTAGGCAACACCGGCCTGCTCAAGCCGAAAATAATACACCCCGCTATTTAGGGACGGCTCTATCGATTGGCACAGCGCAGCTCCCAGATCGTTGAGCTGCGGGTTGCTGGAAATAACCGTGCCGGAATTCCAGTGATATAAAAACGCCCGTTGGTCGCTGTACACATCATACGCCCGGAGCCGCTCCACAATATCCTCCGTATCCAGCGTAACTTTGGTGATGAACTGCGGTTCGGACGAACCGATCTGCCGGCCGTAGAAAAGATACAGGTTTTCCCCGTCAAAGGAGAGAACGGAGCTCTTGTTCGCGTATTGGTACAGCAGGGACTCCCGGTCCTGAATCTGCTGGACCTTTGTTACGCTGGTGAAATTCTTATCCAGCGACGCGGAAAGAACAACATCCAGCGTCGGATAATACAGCTGAAAAAGCTTGATGATCGAATGCGTATAGCAGATTTTTTGCAAATGATCCAAAATGTTGTATTGCATGGTATAGATTTCGGATGCCGTGCTTCCGGTGGAAAACGTAAGGTACCGGCGTACGTCCAGCGTCGAAATCAGATATTCCTGCTGCATCACAATGGAATCAATCGTATCCTCAAAGGATTCCCGGAGGTATCTCACGTTTGCGCTTGCGGAGGAAGTCAGCTCCCGGGAGATCACATCGGCGCTCCAGGAATAATTATAAAATTGCAGCGCTAAAACAGGCAGCAAAACAGCCAGAAACACAAAAAGCAAGCTGAGAAGAAGAGAGCGCCTTCTAAGCCTTAACGCTGCGCTATGCAAGGTAATGATCAGATTCCTTTCTTCAATGGTATACTAGGGTATTGCTTGGCTGAAAATATAGTATCACAGGAAAAATCGGAAGATCAACTGTTTTCCGTCAATCCGTGTAATCGATGGTCGGATTTTGATCGTTATATACATGTTTTTTCAATTTACAAGTTCTCGGGGGCTTTATAGAATGGAAGTATGAAAATATTCTTTGAAAGGCGGACCCATAATGAGAAAATTAATTACACTCATCCTGTCCCTGCTGCTTACCTTTTCCATGATCGTACCGGCGCTTGCACAGAGCAGCGATCCTTACGGCAAATATGACGAGGTGATCCCCTTAACCGTTCTCAGCGAGGATTTTAAAGCGGGCAACCAGAACTATGACGCTTCCGACCCCACCCGCGCCTCTGCAACCCAGAACAACTGGATCACTGCGTACCTGGATTACCTCAACATCGGCGTGGATCGCATCATCGCGGAGGACGAGGTTGCGTTAAACGCCAAAATCAGCACGCTGCTTTCCTCCGGCGATCTACCGGATGTGATCATCTGCGGCAAAGAGATGGCCACGATGCTGATTGAAAACGAAGTGGTACAGGATCTATGGCCGGCGCTGAACGGCTATGAGCAGAAGAACTATCTGGAAAACTGCCTGGACGATTCCATGTTCACGTTCGGCGAGGTGGACGGCAAGCTTTTCGCCTTCCCGATCACCAACAACTGGTACAACTCCTCGCAGATGCTCTGGGTTCGCCAGGATTGGCTGGATGCCGTAGGCATGACGGCCCCGACAACCATCGACGAGCTGATCGGCGTTGCCCGCGCTTTTAAGGAGGCAAAGCTGGGCGGAGATGAAACCATCCCGCTGGGCATTGCCAACAACAATCCGTATTATGATTTCCGCGGCATTCTGGCAGCCTACGGCGCGGTATACGATACCTGGCAGCCCGATGAAAACGGCGTGTACGAATACGGCTGTGTAAACGAGAACGTTGCCGCCGGTTTGCTCAAGCTTCAGGAAATGTACGCGGAAGGTCTTATCACAGGCGACTTTGCAACCGGCGGTACCTTGAGCGAGGATGTTGCCAACAGCAAATGCGGGATGTACTATGCTACGGCATGGCACTCCGTTACCGATCTGAAAACCAACATGGTCAACGATCCCAATGCAAACTGGATTTGCGTGCCGATCCCCACGCTTGACGGCGAACGTGTGAAACAGTATACCAACGGCGTTGCGGAAACGTTTGTGCTCGTAACCGAAAACTGCCAATATCCTGAAGCCATCTTTAAGATGATGGAGCTGGAACAGAAGATGTACATCGATCCCGATAAGGATCTCCTCAGCACCCTGTACACGGCCGATGACGGCTTCCTTATGTGGGACCTGCGCATATTCCGCAACTTTGGCCGCACGGATTTCGATCTCTACCGCTCCAGGCTGATCAACGAGCATCTGGCTGTCGGCGATACCTCCGCCGACGTTGAACCGGTGATTTATGATTTCTACACGCAGATTGAAAAGGCGCTTGCCGGTGACCGCAGCCTGCTTGGCCGTTACCTTTGCCAAACCATGGCCTACCCGATTGACGCCGCGCTTCTGGCGGGCGGCTGGCTTTGCCCGGTTTACGGCGGCGAGATGACCGAAAACATGATGCTTTATGAAGAATCCCTCTATGCCGACCTCAACAGCGCCATGGTAAAAGTGATCATGGGCGATGATATCTCCGTGTTCAACAATGCCGTTGACGCCTGGTATCAAAACGGCGGTCAGGCAATCACCGACGAAGTAAACGCCTATTACGCCGTAAAATAGGTCAGTACCGATATCCCGAAAAAGAAACATTGAGGGAGAAGGCGGTTCTCCGCCTTCTCCCTGATCTATGCCATCAGCGATATCGTGCTTTATGCTTATCACACGGAGAGGATCAGAAATGACTAACAGAAAATATGGGCCTGCCTCCATGTTCAATCCACGGCGTTTAAAACGGGATTATCCGTTGTATCTGATGCTGCTGCTCCCTGTGCTGCTGCATGTGGTTTACAACTATATTCCAATGTTCAGCGGCTTTATCATCGCCTTTCAGAAATACCTGCCTGCCAAGGGAATCTGGGGTTCCAAATTTGTCGGTTTGAAAAACTTTCTGACGTTGTTTACGATGCCCGGCTTTTTCCGGGCTCTTCGAAATACAATTACGCTTTCCCTGTGGAAAATTGCACTGGGCGTAATCGTGCCCGTTGCGTTTTCCATTATGCTCAACGAGCTGAAATCCACTACGCTGAAAAAGAGCATACAGACGTTGATTTATCTGCCGCATTTTCTATCCTGGGTTCTGCTTGCGGGTATTTTCACCAAGCTGCTTAGCGGTCACGGCGTGGTCAACAAAATGATCGAGGCACTCGGCGGTCATTCGGTCATGTTCCTGGGCGATAACGACTGGTTCCCCTTTACGCTGATCTCGACGCACGTGTGGAAGGAGTTCGGATACGGCACCATCGTGTATCTGGCCGCCATCGCCGGCGTTAATCAAGATCTGTACGAAGCCGCGTCCGTAGACGGCGCAAACCACTTTATGCAGATGCTCCATGTTACGGTGCCCGCCATGGCGCCCACGATTATTTTGATGACCTGCCTGTCGGTCGGCACCATCCTCAGCGCCGGTTTTGATCAGGTTTACAACATGTATAACACGGTCGTGCTTGAAAGCGGCGATATTCTGGATACGCTGACATACCGCATGGGCTTTGACAAGGGCAATTTCGGCATGTCCTCCGCGGCGTCGCTGTTCAAATCATGCGTGTCCTGTATTCTGGTTGCCGTATCGTACAAAATGTCCTACCGGATGAGCGGTTACAAGGTATTCTAACGAAAGGAGCTGAAACCGATGATTGAAAACACAAGCTTTTCCCGCAAGTTCTTCTTGAAATTCAACACGTTCATCTGTATTCTGATCGGCATCATATGCATTGCCCCGGTGGTGCATATCCTTGCCATATCATTCAGCTCCATCGATGCCGTGTATTCCAACCACGTAACGTTCTGGCCGATCAGCTTTAACCTGGACAACTATACTATCGTTGTCCGGGACGCGCAGTTTTTCAGGAGCTATTTCATTACGTTTGTCCGCGCCGCGCTTGGCCTCAGCTTTGGCATTGTTATGACCGTGCTGGCGGCTTACCCGATGTCCCAAAGCAAATTCAAGTTCCAGGCCCGCGGAATCTTTGTCGTTTTCTTTATGGGTACCATGCTTTTTGACGGCGGTATGATACCAAAATATCTGGCGGTCAAGCAGAGCGGCGTTCTTGATACCATCTGGGCGCTGATTCTGCCGTGCAGCCTGAACACCTACTTTATTATCCTGCTGATGAACTTCATGAAGGGGCTTCCGGATTCGATTACCGAATCGGCATTTCTTGATGGCGCCGGTCATTTCAAGACCCTGACGAGAATTGTTTTGCCACTGTGCAAGCCTTCAATCGCAACGGTTTCTCTGTTCATAATCATGCTGCACTGGAACTCCTGGTTTGACGGTATGGTGTATATCACCAATATGTCGCTCAAACCGCTGCAAACGTATCTGCGTTCGGTGGTCATCGTAGATTCCACAATCGGAGACAGCTCTATGTATCTGGAAGATCTCATTGCAAACGCAACAGCGGACGGATCCAATGGCGCCAAGATTTTTCTGGCGATGATTCCTGTTTTGTGCTTTTATCCATTCTTCCAGAAATATTTCGCAAAGGGCATTGTCCGGGGCAGCGTTAAAGAATAATGCGCACAAAGCACAGGCATGATGAATGGTAAATCATGCCCATGCTTTATAACCGGATGCACGTACCGGAACAGCAAGAAGAGAACTGCCGCAATTACCGTTCCTGCGCCGCAACGCCGAACCGCAGGCGCGGCAGATCATTATCCGCTTCCCTTACGCAAGCGGCGTATAGGGAAGCTGAAACTGCTGGGCAACCTTATCAAAGGTGCATGCCCCGCGATAGATATTCACCCCTTTTGCAAACAGCGGATCCGTTTTGATCATTTGTTCGATTCCCTGATCCGCAATTTGCAGCCCATACGGAAGGGTGGCGTTCGTCAGCGCAAGGGTTGAGGTTCTTGCGACCGCGCCCGGCATGTTGGCGACACAGTAATGCACGATGCCATCCACGGTATACACCGGATCGTTGTGATAGGTCGCTTTGGTCGTTTCAAAGCACCCGCCCTGATCCACGGCCACATCCACAATAACCGAACCGGGGAGCATGTCCTTCAGATATTCCCTTTTCAACAATTTGGGGGCGCGTGCCCCGGCAACGAGCACCGCGCCGATTACCAGATCGGCTGTTTTCACCTCGCTGCGGATGGCCGAAGGCGAAGAGAAAATCGTATGCACCCTGTTGCCATAAAGAGAATCCAGATGCCGGAGCTTATCCGGATCCTTGTCCATTATGGTTACATCCGCCCCGAAGCCGACGGCTATCTGGCATGCGTTCGTCCCCACGATGCCCGCGCCGATGATCACAACCTTCGCATTTTTAACACCCGGCACGCCGCCCAGCAGCACGCCTCTGCCGCCAAAAGGCTTTTCCAGATACTTGGCGCCTTCCTGCACGGAAAGCCGTCCGGCGATTTCGCTCATCGGTTTCAGAAGCGGAAGTCCGCCTTGCCTGTCTTCCACCGTTTCATAGGCAACGCCGATGCAGCCGCTCTTGAGCATCGCTTCCGTCAGCGGACGGTTGGCGGCCAGGTGCAGGTAGGTATACAGGATCTGGCCGTCACGCATCAGCGTGTATTCCGCCTCAAGGGGTTCTTTAACCTTAATGATCATTTCGCTGCGGGCCCAAACGTCCGCCGCTTTTTGCACGATTTCAGCGCCGGCATTCCGGTACTCCGAATCGGAAAAGCCCGAGCCCTCCCCCGCACCGGCTTCGACCATGATATGGTGCTGGCGGGCAACAAATTCGCTTACGTTGTCTGGGGTCATTCCCACACGGTATTCTTCAACCTTGCTTTCTTTTACGCATCCGATATTCATGCTTTCCACTTCCTTCGGGTAAAACCTCTGTGGAACGGGATATTCGTCGGAGTAAAGCGGCGATCGGGTAGGGGTAACGCAGAGGGCTGTTTACGCCTTATCCCATACTGTACCAAAGACGCGGAGCATATTGCCGCCAAGCACTTTGGCGATATCCTCCTGTGAAAACTGGCGCTGGAGCATTCTGCTGGCCAAATGATCCCATTCGTCGAAATAGTTGAAACCGTTAACATGCTTGCAATTGCCGGAAAATTTACCAAACCAGTTGGGCACGGTCCGCTCAAATTCCACACGGCCCATACGGTAGTCGAGTGTCGGCCGCTTCCAGCGGTCGGTTCCGATACCGATGCAATCGATACCTGCCAGATTTGCGGCATAAACCATATGGTCGATAAAACGGTCAACCGTAGGCCAGGTATTCTGGTTTTCATCACACATTACACTGTGCGGGCAAAGGCCGATGCAGCCTCCTTTGGCCGCCACCGCTTTGATCTGCTCATCCGATGCGTTGCGCACATGTTTGGCAACCCCTTTGCAGGAGGAGTGGGAAAATATAACGGGATCGTTTGATGTCTGGATGGCATCCATTGACGTACGATAGCCCGCGTGGCTTAAATCGATCAGCATTCCCACACGGTTCATTTCATAAACGCACTGCTGGCCGAAACGGCTCAGCCCCGTATCGTTGGGTTCAAACACGCCGGATCCGATGTAGCACTGCTGGTTGTATGTCAGCTGTACGATTTTCAGGCCAAGCTTGTTGAGCAGGGAAATATTACGCAGATCCTGTTCAAACACAAAGGCCCCCTGCGTGCTCATGATCACGGCCAGCTTGCCTTCCTGCTTGGCCCGTCTGATATCCGCGGCGCTGGCGGCGATGATCACCTTTTCGGGGCACGTTTCTTCCAGCAGGTAATATTTATGGATTTCATGGCAGCACTCCACAAATGAGGCCGGATAGTTATCGTCGGTGATGGTCGTGCTGATGGCGGTTACGCCGCCTTGCAGCAGCAAATCCACGATGTCGGTATGCTCGTCACATTCAAAGGGCGGGTCCGAGAACAAGCCGTGAAACAGGGAATCAATCAGAATGCCAGACTTTACAAAGGGCTGGGTGATCTCTTTCATGAGAATATCCTTCTTTCATACTGTAAATCGGTAGCCAGGGAAACGATCCATGAAGCGCTCATGCGATGGCGTGTTAGATATTCGTCAGACTGAATTTACGAAAGCCACAGCAGCAGCGCTGCATCGTAGGTTTCGCAGACCCGGGCCGACGGAACGATAACGCGCCAACGCGCAGGGGATTTGCGTTACCCTACGTCAGCTCCTCCGGCGATGGGCTGTCCGGTTGGATCAGGTGATAACGCTGACGCCGTAAAAGACGATAGGCCGCAAGGCTGAGTACCGCTGCCGCAAGGCATCCGCCAAGAAAAATAAACTCCAACCGCAGATTGACTGAGCGTTTCAAAATGAGAACAAAGATTTCGGCCACGGCAATGAGGGCCCAGCCCACCGTCAGGATGAACGAGTTGTTGAGGCATTGGAGAACCGTTTTTTGATAATCCTGATCCTTCAGATCACCGGCAGGTATAAACAACATCCGTATCCACCCGTTTGTGAAAAACAGAACCGGGAGGGACAGGATAATGTACGGGGCTGTGACGTATACCTCCCAGAAGCCTGCGTTGTTCACGAAAGAAAGCAGAATATACAGGGCCCAGAAACTGAGCACATACAGACCCAGGATGATTCTCAAACGGCCCATCGGCATACATCCGCTCTCCGGATGCCAGGTTTTATTTTCGTCAAGCCGTTTCCGGTCCTTGTTTATGGTTTCGGCCTTTTCAAGGTCCTGTGCGCGTTGCTGCAAATCATCCATCAGCTTCAAACAGTATCACCTCCTTTGTTGCTACTCCATAGTAATACATAATTGCATACAATCCAAACGATATTTTGAAAAATACAATAGAAAAACTTGTATTATCTGATGGTTTGTCCTATAATCTACCCATATCACATGCGGTACAATGTTGTATGCAACGCTTTCGCATGTGCTTTTTTCAATCGCACAAACCTTACCATGCCAAAACACACGGCACCACCCCATGGATCCAGTCCTATGGTTCACAGCAATCAGGGTATAACAGCTGCAAGGGGAAACGGTTACTGAAGGAGGAAACGGTAAATGTCTTTATCAAAAAACGAGTTTATGCGATATAAGCTGATGATGCGTCCGGATCTGGAGGAAACGCGGGCCAAGCTGGAAACGACGCCGGATGATCCGGATCTTTGGTACGAGCTGGGTATGGCGCTGTCCAACAGCGGTGATAACGAGGCTGCGGTCGATGCGTTTTCGCGCGGTCTTTTTTTGGCCCCGTTTGATCCGTTTCTCTATTTTGCGCGGGGACGCAAGCAGAACGCGGCCGGTAGGTTCTGGCCTTCCATCTCCGACCTGACCATGGCGACCCATATCGACAATACCCAATGGGCGTTCTATTATTACCGTGCTACGGCCTATAGCCTGGAAGGCCTGTATTCTGAGGCGTGTGAGGATTTCAAAGCCTGTATCCGCATCGCGGACGACTGGGAATGCTGCCCGATGGTGCACTGGCTGTTCACCACCTATGTGCTGGAGCTGGAGGATACAAAAAGCGCGCAGGAAGCATTGAAGCTGGTGCCGACGGATATCGTGCCGCCCCAGATGGATTACGGATACCACCGCTGCTTTCAATTATACCACGGTATGATTACGCCGGATCATTTTGTGGATATCCCCGATATGGAAGAAAAGTGCCTGAAGCAGCCCAACCGGATCAACCTGGAGCTGAATACGATGTACTATGGCCTGTTTGCCTACAGCGTCTATACAGGCGACGAGGCGCGTGCGGATTTCGCACTGCGGGAATTGATGAAAGTTGCGGTTCCGCAAGCGTTCGGGTATAAAAAAGGCATCGCGTTTGCCAAAAAGCGCGGGTTAATACAGGAAACAGCAGGAGGTTGCAAGGAATGATCCAACATATTGAACCAGGCAAAACCCTGTCCCGGGCAACGATCCACAATGGCGTAATTTACTTTTGCGGCCATGTGGCGGGTGGAAAAGAGTCCACCATAACGGGGCAGGCAAAGGCCCTGCTTGCGCGGTATGAAGAACTGCTGCGCCAGAACGGCTCGGATAAGGACCATATTATTTTTGCCAGCATCTATATTGCGGATATGAAGCTGAAGGAAGAGTTCAACGCGGTTTGGGATGCCTGGCTGAACCCCGGCTGTGCACCGGCGCGCGTATGCGTTGCGTGTACGCTTCCCGAGGGCTATTTGGTCGAAATCACGATAACAGCGGAAGCAATTGCAGCTTGATAAGGAGTGTGGGCGTTTCGTGGCGGACAAAAAACAGGAAATGATCCGAAAATTGCTGATGACCGCGGATGTGGAAGAATCCAAAGCAGCGTTGCAGGCCGATCCGTATAATCCGGATTGCTGGTATCAGCTTGGTGTGGCAACCGGCAAACAGGATGGGCTGGAAGCGTCGATCGACGTATTTTCGCAGGGCCTGATCCAATGCCCGTTCAGTGCGCCGCTCTATTTTGGGCGCGGCCGTAAATACATCGGGCTGCGCAACTACTGGAGAGCGGTTGCGGACGCCACCATGGCAATCCGTATTGAGCCCGATATATGGACCTACTGGTATTACCGGGCCGTTCCCCGCAACCTTGCCGGCGATGCCGCAGGCGCTTTGGAGGATTTCAGCCAGTGTTTCCGGATGACACCGGACAATGAGCACTATCCGATCATCGACTGGATGTTTTTATGTGCGCTGGATATGGGAGACACCGTCCGCGCAAAGGAAATCCTTGATATGATGGATACCGCTACCGAGCCTCATCACTGCATGGATTACGCATACCGCCGCCGTGTTCGCCTATATAAAGGAGAAGTCCGGCCTGAAGAGCTGATTGATGAGGCGGATATCCGGAAAAACGCCTTTATGGAGCAGCCCGGCCGCATGCAGCTGGAGCGGGAAACGCTGACTTTCGGCTTGTTCGCATATTATACATACATCGGCAATAACGAGATGGCAAACGCGACGCTGAAAACCATCATGGATTTTGAGCCATCCGTTGTGTTTGGCTACCTGAAGGGTTCCGATATTGCCCGCAGGCGCGGGCTGGTATAGCGGATATCGACCGTTCATTCGGTATGATATACATTATTCATAGGGGGGCATCATCATGAAAACTTACCTGAAGCGACTATTTCCGTTTTTCCTTTGCTTGATTCTTGTGCTCGGCTCCGTTTCTGTAAATGCATCGGCAGAAGCCGCAGAGTATAAGGATACGGTTACTCTCGCTACCGCTACCGACCAAAACTTTATGGATGGGCAGATGAACAATACCAACGACAAAGTTCTTCGCACCGTCTATTCCAGCCTGGTCAAACGCAACTCCGACAACGAAATCGTGGGCGACCTTGCGGAAAGCTGGGAAGTTTCCGATGATAACCTCACCTGGACCTTCCATCTGCGCCAGGGCGTAAAATTCCATAACGGCAAAGAGTTTACGGCTGCGGACGTGAAAGCATCCTATGACCGCCTGCTCAACAAGGAAAACCCGGTCCGCTATACATCAACCATGAGCTTTATTACCTCTGTAACTGTGGTTGACACGTATACGGTTGAAATGTATACGGAGAACCCCTCTCCGGCTATGCTTGCCAACCTGTGCCACCGCGCCAACCTGATCCTCGACGCCGATTATATTGCGCAATATGGCGCGGATCTGGGGCTAACGGCAGAAAGCTGCAACGGCACCGGCCCCTATGTGCTCAAAGAGTGGGACATGGGCGAGCGTATGGTATTCGAATCATTTGCGGATTACTTTGAGGGTGAAGCGCCCACGAAGAATTTCATCATCGAAGTGATGCCGGAAGCCTCTTCCCGCGCTATGGCGCTGGAAATGGGTGAAGTGGATATTGCGGACGGTTGCTCTTCGATCGACGTTCTTCGTTTTTTGGAAGACGAAAACGATGGGATAACCGTCAATTTCTATACCTATCAGGGCTTGCACGGCTTCCAGTTTAACTGTGCGCACCCCATCATTTCCAACACCCTGATCCGCCAGGCGATCAGCTATGCCATTGACCGCCAGGCAATCATCGACGCGCTCTATGCACCGCTGGGCGAATACTGCGCAACGGCTCCCCTGAGCGAAGTGGTCTGGGGCTACTATGACTTTGGCGTCATTGAACAGGATCAGGAAAAAGCCAAGGCGCTGATGGCCGAGGCAGGCTATCCCGACGGTTTTGAATTCTCCATCATGGTCTACGAAGGCTACAACCAGGGCCTGGCCTCCGCCGAGATGATTGTGGCTCAGCTGGCCGAGGTCGGCATTACCGCAACCATCGAAGTGGTAGACAACGCCGGCTTTAAGTCCGCCCTCGGCAACCGCACCTATCCCGGAGACAACTTCTCCTGGGGTATGTTCATCATGGGCTACGGCCCCGGCTCGCTGGATGCCGATGAAGGTCTGCGCCGCATCTGGCTGACCTCCCCTACCGGCAACAACGACAACAACTACGGCTGGTATTCCAACGCAACGGTTGACGAACTGCTGACGGCCGCCGCCATCGAAATGGATGAGGACGCACGCAAGGAAATGTACAAAGAAGCCATGCAGCTCCTCTATATCGATGATCCGGCTTCCGTGTTCACCAACCAGCGCCGCCTTGTGTACTGCATGAGCGATAAGGTGGAAGGTTTCCAGGTTGACATGCGCAACGCCATCAACTACACTTCACTTCGTTGCCAGGCAGACTAACGACGTTTCATTCAAAGGCGTTACCGGCTCTGCCCGGAGCATACCCCGCTCCGGGCAGAGACTGCCTTTTTTCGGGAACACAGTCCGGCGGGAAAGCTGCCGGATCACAAGGAGGCTATCAATGCTTAAGTATGTTATACGGAGATTACTGCAGCTGATTCCAACGCTCTTGATCGTCTCTTTTATTGTTTTTGGCATGGTTCGCCTGATACCGGGCGATCCGATTACGATTCTCTACGGAATCACGGAAAGCGGCGGAACCGACAGCAATTATCTGGATTATATGCGGGAGCAGTACGGCCTGAACGATCCGTTCTTTATCCAGTATGTCCATTATATGAAAAACATCCTGCAGGGGGATCTGGGAACAAGCCTGTATACGCACAAGGCCATTGCCACGGAGATTGCAAACCGTTATCAATACACGCTTATCCTGGCGGTAGGCGGCACGCTGGTGGGCTCTGTGCTGGGCATCCTGCTGGGGATTATTGCCGCCGTTCAGCATAACAAGCTCGGAGACAACCTTGTTATGGTCTTTTCCATGGTGTTTGTCTCCACGCCGTCCTTTTTTCTCGCCATGATACTCATGCTCGTTTTTTCGCTGCAGCTGAAATGGCTGCCCAGTATCGGGATGAAAGGGCCTTTATACGCGGTGCTGCCGATCCTGACTCTGGGCTTGCAGGCCGTGGGCATGATTGCCCGTACAACGCGCTCTTCCATGCTGGATACCATTAATCAGGACTATATCCGGACCTCAAAGGCAAGAGGCGTTTCCAAATTCAAGATTGTTATGTCCCATACGCTCAAGAATGCGCTCATTCCGATTGTAACGGCCATCGGCCTTCGCTTCGGCCACCTGCTGGCCGGCGCCGCGCTGGTGGAAACCGTATTTTCCATTCCCGGGTTGGGGCGGTTTATGGTTGACGGTATCTGTAACCGGGATTACGCGGTAATCCAGAGCACGGTTCTGCTGTTCGCTACGACGTTTGTTGTTGTCAATACCCTGGTGGATCTTCTCTACGGCTTTGTGGATCCCCGGATTAAATATAACTGAAAGGAGAACAGACCATGAAACACCCTATTCTACGCCGTTATATGAAACGGAAATCTTCGGTGATCGGCGCTGTATTCCTTTTCCTGTTCTTCTTCACGGCGCTGTTTGGCCCGGCCCTTTGCCCGCAGGATCCGTATGCGCAGAACGTAACGGAAATCCATGCCGCGCCAAGCGCCGCACATTGGTTTGGCACAGATTACCTGGGGCGTGACACGTTTACTCGCCTGGTTTACGGCACGCGGATCTCTTTGGCGCTGAGCTTCAGCGGCGTGCTTTCGGGTTCTCTGATCGGTATACTGCTGGGCGTATGCGCCGGTTATTTCGGGAAAATGGTGGATACGGTCATCTCCCGTTTGATCGATATCATGCTGGCGTTTCCAAGCCTGCTGCTGGCGATGGTGATCGTTGCCATTCTGGGCAGCGGTCTGTTCAACACGGCGGTAGCCATCGCCGTGTTCTCCATTCCGGCCATGGCACGCATGGTGCGGGGCGTTGTCATCAGCCTGCGGGACAGCCAGTATATCAGCGCGAGCAGGGTGATCGGCGAAAGCAATATGCGCATCATTGCGACCCATATCATTCCCAACGCGATCTCGCAGATCATCGTCAACATCACCCTGAATCTCGGCACCGCCATCCTCACGGCGTCGGCGCTTTCGTTTCTGGGGCTTGGTGTGCAGCCGCCCAACCCGGAGTGGGGAGCCATGCTGTCCAAGGCCCGGGAGGTGCTGCGGTACAATCCGTCGGAAGCGATATTCCCCGGCCTGGCCATTACGCTGGTGGTCATGTCCTTCTCCATGGTGGGAGACGGGCTGCGGGATGCTTTTGACCCGAAGCTGAAAAACATCGCATAAGGAGGGCAGGGCATGGAAGACAAAACACTGTTGGAAGTTCGCAATTTACGGACTTACTTTTATACCGAAGAAGGCGTTACCCCCGCGGTGGATGATCTGAGCTTTGCGCTCCAAAACAGCGAGACGCTGGCCATCGTCGGCGAAAGCGGATGCGGCAAATCGGTGACGGCGCTTTCCATCCTGCGGATCTTTGCGTCGCCTCCGGGCAAGATTATCGGCGGGGATATCCTGTACCATGGCGAAAGCCTGTTGCACAAATCCGAACGGGAGATGCGCAAAATCCGCGGCAATGAAATCTCCATGATCTTTCAGGAACCGCTCACATCGCTCAACCCCGTATTTACCGTGGGTCAGCAGATCATGGAATCACTCATCATGCATCAGGGGATGACCAAAAAGCAGGCGCGGGAAAAGGGCATAGAAATGCTCCAGAAGGTTGGGATTCCCTCCCCGGACAGGGTGATTGACGATTACCCGCACCAGCTGTCCGGCGGCATGCGCCAGCGCGTGATGATCGCGATGGCCCTGGCTTGCAACCCCAGCATCCTGATAGCCGATGAGCCGACCACCGCCTTGGATGTAACCATTCAGGCGCAGATCATCAAGCTTTTAGGCGACCTGAAAAAGGAAATGAACACATCGATCATCCTGATTACCCACGATCTGGGTATCGTGGCGCAGATCGCGCAGAATGTTATGGTCATGTATGCGGGCCAGGCTGTAGAGTACAGCGATGCGCGGACCCTGTTTGCCAATCCGCTGCACCCCTATACAAAGGGATTGCTGGCTTCCATCCCCGTTATCGGCGAAGAAAAGGAGAGCCTGTACAGCATCAAGGGCTCCATTCCCAGCGCGAAGGACTACCCCAAAGGCTGCCGCTTCTGCCCGCGCTGCGATTATGCGATGGACAAGTGCCTGGAGCAGCCCCCCGTGCTTTCGGAAGTCGAGCCGGGCCACAAAGTGCGCTGCTGGCTGTACGAAGGAGGAATGGCGAATGGATAAAGTACTGCTGCGCGTTGAGGACCTGAAAGTCTATTATCCCGTGCGCACAGGGTTCTTCAAGCTGCAGAAGAAATATGTGAAAGCGGTCAACGGCATCAGCTTTGACGTGATGGAAGGGGAAGCGTTCGGCCTGGTGGGAGAAAGCGGCTGCGGCAAATCGACCACCGGGCATGCCATTGTCGGGCTGCTCAAGCCGTATGCCGGAACCCTGCTGTTTGACGGCGAACCGATATCCACCGGGAAGCGGTCCAAAAAACAGGCATTGCAGACGCAGATCATTTTTCAGGATCCGTATTCTTCGCTGGATCCGCGGTTTACGGTGCGCGACCTGATTGCCGAGCCCATGGCCGTGAATACGAAGCTGAACAAACGGGAGATTCTGGAAAAGGTCAAATCCCTGATGCATGATGTGGGATTGAATGAGACGCAGATATCCAAATACCCGCACGAGTTTTCCGGCGGCCAGCGGCAGCGGATCGGCGTGGCCAGATCACTTGCGCTGGAACCCCGGCTGATTGTATGCGACGAGCCGGTTTCCGCGCTGGACGTATCCATACAGGCCCAGATCCTGAACCTGATGCAGGATCTTCAGAAAAAGTATAAGCTGACCTATGTGTTTATTTCCCACAACCTGAGCGTGGTGCACCATCTGTGCGACCGCATCGGGGTGATGTATCTCGGCAACATCGTGGAAATCGCTCCGAAACGGCGTTTGTTTGAAGCCCCGGCGCATCCATATACACAGGCGCTGCTCAAGGCGATCCCGGTACCCGATCCCAACCGGGTGATGGATCCGGCGATCCTGATAGGCGATGTGCCAAGCCCGATGAATCCCCCATCCGGTTGCTGTTTCCATACGCGATGCCCCTACGCAACCGAAGCCTGCGCGCGCACCAGGCCGGACTTGCGGGAGATTGCCCCGGGGCACAAAACCGCATGCATCCGGTATGAGGAGCTGCTGGCAAGGAAAGCATAAATCACTTGGGCGCGGAGGCTCTATGAAAACAATCGCTTTGAAGGATTTTTTGGATTTCACCTTTATGTCCGCGGTGACGATAGCGCCGGACGGAAGGCATGCGGCCTATCTGGAACACAAGTGTGATCCGGAGCAGGACGGGTACCGCACCTCTGTGATGGTTACCAATATGCGGGACTGGAGCGCGGAAGCCGGGAGCGCAGGGAAACCGCCGGTGATATGCTGGGAAAATGCCGAAACCCTGATCATTGGCCGGCCGCACGAAAAAACAACGGAATGCTTCCGTTATCAGCTTCCCCTGCGGGCGGAAGTGCCCGCGTTCACACTGCCTGCCAGGGCCCAGGCTATGGTAAGCATAGGCCGCAGCCAATATCTGGTTTTATTGCGTACAGACCTGCACCCGGAGGGCCACGGCGAGGATGACTGCGTAATCGTGTCCGAGCTTCCGGTACAGGCCAATGGAACCGGATATATTTCCGGTACCCGCCTGTCCCTGTCCCTCTTTGATGCCATGACCGGAACCATGCGGCAGATTACGCCGCCGCAGTTTGATGTGCTTCAGTTCGAAGCATATGCCGCGCAGCGCATGGTCGTCATATCCGGGCAAAGCTTCAGCGGCGTCAAAGGGATAAAAGGCGGAATTTCGCTGTACCATCTGGATGACGGCCGCTTTGAGGAAGTCGTGGCACCGGGGAAATACCGCATCACGTATGCCGGAATGCTGGACGGGAAAGTAATTTTTGCGGGCGCCCTTGGCACGCAGAACAACATCATGGAAAATCCCTGCCTGTACCTGCTGGATCCCCACTCTGGGGAAGTCAGCAATCTGGCTTATCCGGACCAATATATCGCGGGGCTTACGGTTGGGAGTGATTGCCGCTACGGAAGCGGCATCAACTGCAAGGCATGGGAGGGAAGCCTGTATTTTACCTCCGCGGCCGAGGGAGACACACATCTGTTTGCGGTGAGCGCCAGCGGGGACGTACGCAGGGTGACCGTCAAGCCCGGGTCAGTGGACTGCTTTGATGTCGCGGCGGGTACGTGCGCTGCGGTTTGCATGCGCGATATGGGCCTGGAGGAACTCTATACGATTGATCTGCGGACCGGCCAGGAAAGCAGGGTGACCGGGCGCAATACCGGTTATGCCGAAAGCCACGCCGTTATCCTGCCCAAAGAAATGCATATAGAAAACGAAGAGGGGCAGCGTGTGGACGGCTGGGTTCTGGAACCCGCGGATTATACCCCGGAGAAACGGTATCCGGGGATTCTGTCTATCCACGGCGGCCCGAAGGGCAGTTACGGATGGGTATACTATCATGAGATGCAGCTTATGGCGCACAGCGGGTACTTTGTGTTTTTCTGCAACCCGCGCGGATCGGACGGCCGGGGCGATGCATTTTCCCGCATTATGACGCATAACGGAACGAAAGACTTTGACGACCTGATGCGCTTTACGGACGCCGTGCTTGCGGCGTACCCGCAGATCGATGAAAAAAGACTCGGTGTGACCGGCGGAAGCTATGGCGGCTTTATGACCAACTGGATCGTGGGGCATACGCACCGTTTCCGCTGCGCGTCGGCCCAGCGGTCCATCGGGGACTGGATTGTGCACGAATACAATTGCGATACCGGCTATTGGGTTACCTGTGAGAACTTTCCTCCCAATGCGATCGAATCCGCCGCGGCGGCGTGGAACGGATCTCCGGCCAAGGAAGCCATTCACAGCAAAACGCCTTTGCTCCTGATCCATTCCGATAAGGATTCGCGCTGCACCCTGCCGGAGGCGATGGCGCAGTACGCCGCCTGTATGCGTGCCGGAGTGCCTGTCAGGATGTGCCTGTTTCACGGGGAAACGCATGAGCTGTCCCGGTCCGGGCGGCCATCCAGCCGGGTTAAGCGGCTGGAAGAGATTCTCGGATGGTTTCATACATACCTTATGGAGGAACAGGCATGAAGACGCAAAGTACCGATCTGCTGTCCTACCGGTTTGCCGGTGCGCCGGTCATCAGCCCGGATGGCAGCGCCTGCGCCTATTTGATGTGGCGATGCAACGAAGATAAAAGCGGATATACTTCCTTTGTGCACGTACTGGCGCTTCCCTCCGGCGAAGCCCTGCCCGTGGCCGCGCCGCAGGGCTGCACATCGCTTGCCTGGCTGGCCGATGGAAGGCTGTGCGCCGCGCTGCCCGCGGACAAGGAAACTGTACTTTATGCGGTATCTCCCAGCGGCGCGTGCGATATATGGGCCACGCTGCCGTTTGGCGCGCAGATTCTGGATTCTCTGGCAAACGGGCAATTGCTGATGATGGCCTCGCGCCCCATTGTGCCGGAGAAAGCGGAGGAAGACGGCCGCTTTACCGTGCTGGATGAGTTTCCGTTCTGGTATGACGGGCGCGGTTTCATTTCCAAGGTCCGCAAGCAATTATTTGTCATCCGTTCACATGGTGAACCCGAATTGATTTCTCCGGCGGCCATGGATGTGGAGCACGCATCCTGCGGGCAGGATAAAAGTCGTGTGGTTTTCTCGGGCAAAATGGTGGAAACCGTCCGTCCGGACTGGGACGCGCTTGCCGACTATACGGTGGCATCTGGCAGCCTGCGGATGGTTGTTTCACAACGGCAATGGCGCATCCGCCAGGTTGCTCTGTTTGCCGGCAAGCCGGTCATAATTGCCTCCGGCGCCGACGAAAGCTATTATGCCGCGCCCAAAATCATACAATTCGACGAGAACGGCACATCCGCCGTTCTGGCGGATCCGGGAATGCATATCGCCAATTCCGTGGTATCGGACGTGCGCTACGGGAGCGGCACCGTGCTGCTGGGGCGCAGCGACGCGCTCTATTTTGTGGCAACGCAAGGGTATGGCTCCCAGCTTTATAAAATGGACCGGGAGAACCGCATTGTCCAGCTTACCTCAGAGGAAGGCTCCGTGGACGGGTTTGATGTATGCGGCGGACAAATCGTGTTTTCCGGCTTACGGAACATGCGTCTGCCGGAGATTTATGCGCTGGCGGAAAACGGCGAGCACAGGCTAAGCCGCCTGAATGGCGGTCTCTGCTCCCCCATGCCGGAGGATCTGTCCGTGCTCAATTCCGAAGGCGCGCAGGTATTTGGCCTGGTGCGGGTGCCCGATGTGCCGCCTGATGAAAAGTGCCCGGCGGTATTGGTAATCCATGGCGGGCCGAACGGGGCCTTCGGGCATGTGTTTCACCATGAGATGCAGCTGCTCTGCGATATGGGTTACTACGTCGCCTGCTGCAACCCCACCGGGTCCGACGGCAGAGGCGCCGCCTTCGGCGATATCAGCGGACGCTGGGGAACGGTGGACTACGATGATATCATGCGGTTCACCGACGCTTTTCTGGCAAAGCATCCGCAGATCGACCGCTCGCGGGTCGCTGTGTTCGGCGGCAGCTATGGCGGGTACATGGTCAACTGGATCATCGGCCATACAAACCGCTTTTGCTGCGCGATATCGGACCGCTCCATTTCCAATTGCCCGTCCAAGGATGTGACCGGCGATAAC
This sequence comes from Candidatus Limiplasma sp., assembly GCA_963664595.2. Classification (GTDB taxonomy): domain Bacteria; phylum Bacillota; class Clostridia; order Christensenellales; family Aristaeellaceae; genus CAXXOK01. Next base: position 202,698 of record CAXXOK010000002.1, read on the forward strand.
GGGATGAGCTTTGGGAAAATGCATATGAAAACCGACGTATATGAAAACCCCGAATATATGTGGGACCGTTCCCCGCTCAAGTATGCCCATCAGGTGAAAACACCCACGCTGTTCATCCACGGCGAGGCTGATACCCGCTGCCACCTGAGCCAGGCTACCATGATGTTTACCGCGATCCGTGAGCACGGAGTAACGGCGCGTATGGCGATTTTTAAGGGAGAGACGCATGAGCTGTGCCGCACCGGGAAACCGCGCAACCGAATCCGTCGGCTGAACGAAGCCGCGCAATGGCTGGAAGCCTATTGCAAATAGAATAGACGTTCATTGACAGGCGGATTGATTCTTGATTATAATTAAGAAATATGATACAAAATAACATTCCAATGTTGGGAAAGACAGGGTTGATAAATGGATTTTCATGACAAGCATTCTGAGGGAGAGCTCGTTGATTATATCCGCAGAGCCATTCTTGCGGGCAAATATATGCCGCGGGAGCATCTGGTGGAATCAAAATTATCCGAGATATACTCCGTGAGCCGGACACCCGTGAGGGAAGCCCTCCGTCAGCTGGAAACCATGGGCCTGGTCGTGCGGGAAAAGAACAAAGGGGCCAGGGTTGCGGATATTGATCTGGATACCATCCATGAAATGCAGCAGGTCCGCGCAAGCCTGGAGGGCATGGCCGCCATGCTTACAGCGCAGCAGATCGGGCGGGAAGATCTGGCATTGCTGGTACAGTATGTGGGCAATATGGAGCGGGCGATACAGGAGCTGTCGATTGACGAGTACACCTACAATAACGATGCGTTTCACGCGCACATCAACCGCTGCTGCAATAACCGGTACCTGGAGCAAACCCTCAACAGCATCATGATTAAAACAATGCACCAGCCCTGTAAAACCTGGAAGGGTCTGGGAGACATCAGGCATACCCAGGAAAGCCACCGGGAAATCCTCAAGGCGATCCAAACGCGCGATCCCTTCAAGGCGCAGCACGCCGCCACGCAGCATGTTCTGGACGCGCTGGTAACGCAAAAACGGTTTTCCGAATAATGATACGGGTTCCCCGCGCTGCTCCTGATGATAAGCGGCAGGGCGTTGTATGCACAATCGAATAATCCCGCGGATTGATACTGTCTGTTGCCCTTTACTTTGCTCTGTTTTGGGAAGGACGCTCAGCGCAGATTGCGCCACGACTTCGCCAGCGTATTCGCATCACAGGGGTCCTTGGCTACCGACAGGGAGATTTTTACGCCATCCTTTCCAAACCCCGCAATATCCCCGGACTGCGGGTTGACGACAATGCTCACCCCATCCCGGAATAATTTACCATGGGTCTCACTGTCCGCAGCGCTCATAAAAACGCCCATGTTCGGATGTGTGTGCGCCGAGCCCACCAGGGTAAGCCCGCAGCTGTTGAGCGCCGAAATCACATGCCACCAATCCTCCGCCCCCACGCGGATGCTTTGCTTGGACGCGTGCGCGGTGATAATGGGGATGACGTGCGTGACCTTTATTTTCCGCTTGCGGAACCGTCCGCCCAGCGCGACGATCTGCTCGCATTGATTGACCTCGCAATTCTCTCCGACGTGAAAGTATCCGCGGATCACCGCCACAGCGGCAAACGACAATACGACAACGCGTTTGTTCTTGCTCATAACGCATCTCCAAAGTTTGGAACTGGGATCAGGCCGGGCAGCCGGGGCCGCTCCAGCTGCCCATCGGCAATGAGCCTGCATACGTCTCCGCTCTCCGAATCCGCAATGGAATTAAAGTTAAAGGTTTCCGGCGCTAAAAAGATGCACCGGATGATCCGGATCGCCAGGGTCGATAAATTTTCTTCGGCGCGGTTCCAGCCCCCAATGCACACGTTTCCGTTGTGGTAGAAATTTGCATGGGCCGGTGGATTTGGTACCGAAAAGGATACGACCGGCGCGGCGAACGGATAGGCCGCCGACACCGACATCACAAAGGAATGCGTGCCTTCCGTCAAAACGTTGGGCGTGTTCTTCAGATAGGTTTTTCCAATCACATCCACATGAAACGCCAGCGATATGGGGCCGTCACTGTCAGCTGGCGAAACATGGATCCACTCGCAGTTCAGGCTCATCAGGCCGGTGCGCTCCCAGCTTATTCTGGCCGCAAACTTTTTCATATCCCTCATTTTGCTCACCCCAGATCCTTTTCAAAATGGAAAAGCCCAACTTCGCCTCCGGCGTTCACAACGTGCAGCTGTTCGCAGTGCCTCACGCCTAGGGCCGCCAGCGAGGTTTCCAGCAGACCGGCATCGCCCGACAGGCCAAGCAGCGACTGGGTAATACAGCGGTCGGGCGCAAAGGGCGTCGCCGCGCATCCGCACCCGTGAACGTCATTTTCCGTAACATGTCTGAGCGGTTTCATAATCTGGCGGTGCTTTCCGCATCCGTAAACCGCTTCCGTGGCCAGCGGATCCTCCAGAATCAGCGCCACTCCGCCGGTGGTATGCAGCAGCTGCGCAAGCGTTGTGCTCTCGCATGTGCCGGGCAGGGGCGTGCTCTGCGGGGTTGATCCGTCTTCATGGTTCGGGCAATCCGGATCGCGGCGCAGCTCGGACGTATACAGCGCGCCCTCTGCCGATTCGTAGATCCGCCGCTCCGGTGTTCCCGCGGTCAAAAGCAGAATGAGCTCGCGCACAATCCTGTTTCCAGCCAGGGCGGAAGCCGCCTGGCAGGCGGGCGTCTGATTGGCGAGGATTGCCTTCTGGTATTTCACGCCGCATCCATCCGACAGCGCTCCGTCCTTTTTGTAGCAGCCGAGGCATGCGCCGTTTTGGTTCTTCACCACCTCGACGGACGCGTTAAACCCGTTGGTGGCCCCGCGAAGAACCGGAACCCCGGCCTCCGCGGTAATCCGGGCGATGTGCAGGACGGCGCGCATGTTATCCACGGCGCAGATCACCGCGTCGAACCGTCCTGCAAAGAGCGCCCCCACATCGGTAACATCCATGGCGTAGGCTTTGATGGCAATGCCGGGCATGAAACCTTCCGCCCAAGCCTTGAGAATTTCGGTCTTTTTCTTTCCCACGTCCTCGGGACGGAACAGCCCCGCCGCGCGGGAGCAATTGGACGGCTCCAGCGTGTCAAAATCCATCAGCTCAATGTGCCGAAACCCGCTCAGTACCAGCGTCAGAAATGCGTTGGCGCCGACCGCGCCGCATCCGACGACGAGTACCTTCGCCGCCTGCACCGTGTCTAATGGATAGACTTCGGCCGAATGCCGCGGCATACTTTCAGCCATACTTCCGCCTCCTATGCGTTTATGGTGTCGGGAATGACAATCCAGGTAATCTCCGTCCCGATGTCGGGCGATGTCTCCACGAGTGTCTCCTCACGGCCCAGCAAGCGATTGTGGTCCGCCATCAGTAACCCCGCGTCGCTGAAGTGCGGGGACTCATGGACGAAAAGCCTTTCCACATCGGCTACCGACGTAGTCTCCGGAAGCTCGAACCTTGCCAGGGAGCTGCCCGCTGAATCCGTGAGAACAACCTTCCTCATTCTAGGCGCCAGCGACATACTGCATACCTCCTATGTTTTATTGGGGATGTATATCCCCCCTATAGAGAGAATACAAAAAGCCCGCCGTTCATAAAACGGCGGGCTTAACCGGCATACCATGGAACCTAATTGCTGAATACGATATCATCCAGATAGATCGTACTTTCCCCCGCGGAGCCGTTGGAAGCAAAGCCGAAGCCCAAGCACACCTGTTCCCAATCCGAGGGAACAGCCAGGGTGTACTGCGTCCAATCCGGCGTAAGCTGAACATTCAGCGTTACCTGCTGTTTTGCATCGTTTTCAATGAAGAACTTTGTGGAACCGAGCCCGCGTGCGTAGAAGGTGAGCCGGTTCGCCTGCGCGGCGTCCACCCCGTCCACGGGAAGGTTCGGGGGGAAGTTACTTGCTCCGGAGAGCCACATCATCCCCGCCCAATGGCTTCTGGTAGGCGGCGTATAGGTAATGCGGATGCATGCGCTGCCGGAATGGGGATTGTCGGCCCAGCCCGGATCGATGGCCATGGATCCGTCGTCGCCGTTGTTGTTGCTGCCCATATAAGCGATGTCTGCGTAATGAACCAGTTCGTCATCGTAAACCGGAAAGACATAGGAGACAACCATTGATGTTGGCGTAACCGCCGGGATTGACGTCGGCGTCGGGGTCGGAGTCTGGGTCGGCGTCGGTGTTGGGGTTTTCTCCGGCTGCTGGGGTATCTGCGTTGCCCCGGACGACGCACCGGCAGCGGAATCCGCCGGTACCGGCGTCAGCGAGACGGCCGGGAAGGTACCTCCGTCATACAGCAACAGGACGACCAGTACGCCAAGCGTGACAATGACGATCATCACCATGATGAATACCCATTTCATTTGACTCATGTTAAACCCTCCCAAATACGGCAGCGATCTCCGGCTTGGGTGTAAGCGTGAAATCACCGGCCACGTCCAACAGTCCCCAATGCCCCTCAATTTCAATCCCGTCTTGCGCCTTCCATGGACAGTCTGCCATCATAAAGGCCACGGTCGGTGCCGTGTCGCCGGATGAAAGGTAGTCCTCCCAGAATTGCTCCCAGCCGGGCTCGGTGTTCGGGAACCCTGTTTCGCCGACAATGATTGTAAGGTTCGGGTTCACTGACGCCGCCTGCGCGGCCAGCGCGCTAACTCTATCATTCACATAGTCGGCGCCTTGCTGCGGCAGCAGCCCCGCCCAGTACGGATGGATGTTGGGCAGCGCCACATCAATTGCTTTGAGTAGTTCGTCGGAGTAATTCTCCGGCGTGTCCGCATAGGCAATCAGGGTGCTCTTGCCTGCCATTGCCCGCGCGCGGGCAATGTAGCCAAGCAGCTCGTCCTCCGTCAGATCCCCGCGAAGCAGGCATTCGTTCCCCACGCACAGGATATCGGCCGCCCCGGTCGCGGCGAGCGTGGCGGCGATCGCCATCTCCAGCTCGTTATCCTCCGGGTTCGTGGAGAGCCAGATCCCGGCGATGGTGCGCATGCCCTTGCCATGGGCGTATTCAATGGCGTCGTTAAGGCCGTCGCTCATGCCATAGGTACGGATGCCGCCCGCATACTGCGCGGCGCTGTCCGCCAGCCGCTCCATCTGCTCCCGGGGCACCGCCTCGCCGGGCTTTTGCCCGTCCAGCACATTCGGGTCAAAGGCGATGTAATCAAACGCCACGCTGCCGACTGTGCCCGATCCCTGTGCCTGCTGGTTTTGTGCAGGCAATGTTTCCATAATGGCGCTCAGTTTTGGCGAAACTCCCTTGATGTACAGGATTACGATAACCGCGACAATCAGCACTGTCGCCCAAATAACCGATAATATCAACGTGTCCGAAGTTTTCCATCTTTTCATAACGCACGCTCCTTTCAGATAAACCCGACGGTATGTCTCAAAGAGACTATCTAAAACAGCGGAGGATTCATATTTCATGCGTCTTGACCGGGTAGGGCACAATTGATATAATGACAGCAAGATTCTACTCATAATTACATAGCATGTCAACATGGGCGGGATACGGCAAGAATGATATCAGGGAAAAGGAATGGTAGCTGTGGATTATCTGGATCCTTTGGAATTGTGTCCAAACGATCCCGCTGAAGGCGAGCGGGTCAAGATCGCAGTTCATGCGCTTATGCTCAACCCGAACGACTATCAGGCGCGGTTTCTCCTTCTACAATATACGTTCGGCGAAAACGCGCTGTTCTATATTGGCAAGAATCCCGTCTTTCAGGAGATGCGCGATCAGGACCGAGAGTTTTTCGAGCTTGCCAACCAGGTGGCGATGGCCTTTTGCTGCTATAAGCTGGCACGGTGCATTCACAAGTACGATCGCCACAAATACTCCCTTCATAGTTTTATTTGGCATGTTTACCGGTATGCGAAGGACACGGTCAAGGGATACGCAAGAACGGCGCCGGGCGCGCACGCGATCCCCGATCCCGATAATCCGCAAAAGGTCCGTGAATATATCGTATCTCTGAACTCCGATGCGAGGGACACGCTTACATATCACATGGTTACGCAGTGGGTGGAAGCCGTCAGCTCGGTATTGAGCCGGCATGCAGCGGACTTTGGCGTTCCCGCAGACATTGTCAGAACCAGGCAGGTCGGCGGCGTGACCGAGGTTGTTACGGCGCCGGACGGATTGCAGCACCATATCAGGAGGGGGCATCACGAAGAACAGCTCCTCTATGACACGCTGGATATGTCGCCCGAAGAATGCGACCGCGCACTCGCCGCGCTGAATGAGCATCATGCCCCGCTGTACAGTGAAGATCCCGCAAAGCGGCACTCGACCCTGTCAGCGGAGGAGTTTGGAAGCTTTACGCGCTTTTATCTCGAAAACAGCAAAAACAACACGTTCAACCAAGCCGTGAATAACGAAGTGAATCTGGAGATCGGCCGTTTGTACCTGTGCGAAAGCACAAGCCTGGCCGGGATCCTCGATACGCTTGGGCCGGACTATCCGCAACAGGTCGCCATGAAACTGGACAATCCTTCCAACGCGAAAAAGCCTGAACCGCTGACGCCCGTCAAAGTGCGCAGCAGGGTTTACCAAAACATCCTGCCGATGCTGACGGATTTTATGAAAAAGCGCGAAAGCTGTATTTCTATGAAAGCGTCATCACCGCCGTCCTCGGCAATGGAAGGGAGTTCAGCATGCGACATTTGACAATGAAGGACTATCGCGTTTTATTCGGTGCACAGGACGCGCCGTATCCCCCTGAATTACAGGAACATCTTGAAACCTGCGAACAGTGCGCGGCCATCCACAACATCGCCTTTGCGTCCGCGCGTACGGGAGAGCCGTCGGACGACATCACAGTGCCCTGCGCGTCCAGCGACGACGTGTATGAACTTTTCCGCAACCGGCTGCCGCTGGAACGGTTCGTTCCGCTGATGAGCCATCTGCTGCGGTGTGAAGAATGCGGCGGCTTTTTTGACCTCCTCCGGGGGCGTGAAGCACCGTCTGCCCAGGCAACGCTGGCGCAAGAGTGGCTGGAATCCGCCAGGCGCGCGCTGGAAGCCGCCAAGTGCAGCCTGAAGGAAATCGCCGTATGCCGGGTGACCAACGTCTACGCTTATGCCGCTTCGGGAGAGGACATCGTGGTTGAGGTAACCGGCCGCCTGAAGAGCGGCACGCCCTTCACGCTGAAATATGACCCGGTGCAGACGGTTTTCCGGGTGGCCACGGCGAGCATAGGGCAAGCAAGGCTCCGAAGGCATGTGAACAATCGGTGGATCGAAGGCTGGAGCGAAACGGAGGGCGCGCAATCCGGGTGCTCGTTCCCTTCCAACTGCGTCGCCATTGTGCAGATTATCGAACCGGGCGACGCGATGGAGACGATAATTAGAACCGTACCCTATTCCCACTTAAAGAAGGCGTCGGGAGAAACGCATGCAAACCGATAAAAAATGGACGGTTCTCCACATCAGCGAGCTGATGATTGGAAATAGCACGTCGTTTCAGTTTTATCTGGATGATACTCATTGCGAATATCAGAAAAACATCAGTCTGGATGTGCTGAACAGCATGATGGCCGGATTCCGCGCCAACCAGCTAAGCGCTAAGGATCTATCCGAATATATCTCCAGTCTGGTTCCCGCAAAGATTTGCGCCACGCTGCAGGAATGGTGCAGGAAAGGGCTCTTCCTGGGCATAAAAACCACACGCGACCCGAATGCCGAGCATCCCTTTCCCTTTCACACCATTCCCTGGGAAGCCGCGTACGTGAACGGGGAGGACGGCGAAACCTGGGCGGTGGCCTACAGCGCCGTGCGAATCGCCGATTGCGCGAATATTTACAGGTCACGTCAGCCGCGTAAGCCGGAGCAAATCGGCCTGTTCTGCTGTGAATACAGCCCTCCGCTTGCGCAGCGCGACGCGGTGCGGGACGTATTGGAAGAAGCCACCAACCACACACTCAGCGAGGTTCGGGAAATCACCAGCGAAACCGCTGCCGATGATTTTATGACCCTTCAAAGCAGCACCCTGTTTTATGCCTCCTGCCATGGTGAAAAGCACGAGGACGAGGCCGGGAAAGGCATCATCGGCCTGGTAAAGCCCGGCTGCGCGGAAGGTGATGACAGGTATTTCCTCACAATCGAACCGGGTGAAGGCGGCCTCAGCTGCGCCGAGCTGTTTGCCAATCCTCCGCCTGCCGTCTTTTGCCTGGACGCGTGCTTCAGCGCAAACGACCAGCGCGTACCGGAGTATGTCATCCGCAGAGGCTGTCAGGTTTTCATCGGAAATGCTTTCGAGGCCGTCCAGGACAGCCGGAAAAACGGAACGCCGGCGGTGCGCGAGATTCTGAAGCAAATCCTGACGGAAGTCTGCGACGAGCACAAAGGAATCGGAAAATGCGTTTCGGATGGGAGGCGCAGCACTGAAAACACAGGCACAAACATCTATCATACCCTTGTCTATGTCAACAGCATCCTGCTTCCGTACAAGGACCCGTTCGGCGTAACCCATACCTTACAGCTGCCCAGGTGGTTTCTGCTGGTTTTGCTCGCGACGGTTTCGCTGTTTGTGTCGGTTGTGCTGGGCAAGGCATTGATCTTCCGCTTTCTGCTTACGAATGCCACCGTGTTCATCAAGCTCCTGTGCAACATTGGGATCGGCGGCCTCCTTTTTCTCATCGGCCTTCCAACGGTACCGAAAAGCACATAAAAAATATTAAATCACCCGCTGATTGTATTAACAGATCAGGGGGTGGTTTTTCATGGCTGTCCATAATCGGATTTGGGATATCGTGTTCGCTCCGTTCCAATGGATTATTCAAATGCCTTTTGCGCTGCCATTGGGTCTGCTGTTCTTCGGCCTTACGATGCTGTGCTTCACCAAGCGCAATCAGAAAGGCCTTGTTGTCTCGGTTTCCGTTTCGGTAACGGCGCTGCTGGCCGTGGCATGGGGTAACAGCCGCGTGCCCCTGACGGCGCCTCTGTTTGCGGCGCTTCGAAAAATGCCGCTCCGGGGTATCGTGCCGGTCATTATCGTCTCAGCCGCCGGGTTTGGCGTATTAACGGCTCTGGCCGTGTCGTTTACGCAAATCAAGCTGAACCGGTACATCGCTTTGGCTTCGGGATACGATCGTTACACGTTTGTGCCGCACATCAACGAAGAAAAGGTTCGGCTGCGGTGCGGCTTGGGCGCGTTGTTTTACTGGATGGTCGAGACCGGCATGCTGCTTGGCCTGTCACGCTGTCCCCATGCCTTTCGCCTTGAATTGCCCTATGCCTTTGCCCAGCCGCCGTTCCGTTTCATTTTGCAGGGCAGGGTGAGCGCGGTGGTCATCGTTGCCGCCATCGCAGTCGCGGGTGCGGGCGGCGTTGTTGCAGCGCTGTTCCGCCTGTGCCTGCGAAAAAAGCCGCCAAGGGTTTCGGTGAAGATCTACCTGCTGCGGATGATCGTATATCTCGGGATGATGGCCTTTGCGTCTGTTTCCGGCGCGGTATACCTCGCCGTTGCGTACGCGGTTTCGCTGGGGCTGTCCGCCCGTTTTGTGCGCCTGGGGTATTGCAGGCCGGAGGATTGCGTCCCGCGATTCTGGTTTGCGCTGGAAGAAAGGCACTGCCTTTTGTGCGGCTTCATGGAGGGCGATATAATCCGCTCCCAGAAACGCACCCTGGTCAACCGCGAGGAAATCCGCATGCTCAAGTGCGTTCATACACTCAGCGAGCAGCGCGACAGCCGGTTTCTCCATAGTGGTCTGTCCCGGGACGCGCTGTGGCATATACGCTTGAGGGAAGGCGATGCCATTGCCGTTTGCGCGGACTGCCGGAAAGTGTTTTTCGCCGAGGATTTCACCGACTCATGTCCTTTGTGCGCAAGCCGCGATAAGCTATGGTTTTCGCACCCCGCCGCATTGCTCCTGTACAGTAAAACCACGCTTCCAACCGGCGTAACCATAGAACGTCCCTATAAAACGTCTGTGCTCCACTGTGAAGATGACCGCCTCCGCTACTTGCCCGACAGCTCTTCCTGTACGGCGCGCTATGCCTGGCTGCTGCTGCCCGCGGCCATGTACGTCGCCGTTCTTATGACTTGCGGATAACGCTCCGGCCAAAGGGGATAGCCATTGAACGCTAGTTTTGGTTGAATCTCCCATTCTCCGTCGGCGAAAGAAATATGAAAAAGGCCCTGCTTGTATTCAAAAGACAAAGGGACAAGATCCCAAAAAAGGAGGTTTTACCATGATCAAAAAAACAATGTCCACACTGCTGGCGATACTGCTTGCCACCCTATGCCTGCCCACGTTTGCGGAGACCCTTCCGAATGCAAGCCCCGAGGTTCTCTCCGTTCAGCTGACGCAAGTGCCCAAGGTAGGAGAAACGAAGAAGGTGCAGGGCACGGTCTTCCTCGATGATCTGGACCCCGCGGACTATATGATCGTCGCAATCGTCGGCGAGAAGTGGCCCAAGCCCTACTATGACAGCTATCAGAACAAGCTGACAGCCTCCGCGGATGCGGGGTATGCAACCTTCAGCTTCTCGGTTACCACAGGGGGCCAGGACACGAGCTACAACACCTTCACGCTCTACTTATGCCAGTCGTCCCTGTTTGATGGCGTCAGCGGCTCAAGCATCACAGATGCCTACCTGAAGACCCGGTACATTGAGAAAATCGTGGTTGACAAAACGGAATTCAACACCCAGGCTGAGATGCCGCTGCCCACCCCGACGTTTGCACCGGCGGCTGCCTCCTATGTTTTCCAGGTCTATGACGACGCGCTGCTTCACTATGGCGATATTGCGTATATGGGCAACAAAAGCAACGGCAATGACGGGTCCATGTCGATCGATACGGATTCCACCGAAAACCCCCATTCCGGCACCAAATGCATTCAGATCACCTACACGCCGCCCTCTTCAAGCCATTGGGCGGGCATGATGTGGCTCTCAGGAGCGGGCAACTTCCCCCCGAATCCTCCCGTGGACGGGGTGGACACAGCACAGGTCAGCCAGCTTACCTTCTACGCGCGCGGAACCGGCTCCACAAAGTTCTTCATTGAAAACGACAAGAAGCAGCAGGTGACGCTGAACGTTCAGCTCACGCCGGATTGGACGCAGTACACCCTTGCCGTTCCTTCGGCCTGGGAACATGTCTGCGTGGGATTCGGCTTCGCTTCCAGCAACACCACGGGGAAGATCACCCTCTGCCTGGACGACATCGTATACAGCAAATAGCCTGCATAACCTGCCGGCCGTGCCCGCCGTTTTTCAAATCGGCGGGCCAGCCGGTCCCAAAAACCCGTGTTTCCAAAAGAAACGCGGGTCAGCCTGTTATAAAAAGAAGGGTCCAGGGCTGAAAGTCCTGGTCAGGGTGCAGGGGTGAAACCCTTGCCGGGGATTGGGGTGGAACCCCAAAGGCTTGCGTAACAACAAAGGGGTAAGCGAGCGAACAGCGCCAAAGGCGCTATGAAGCGAGCGGCGATAACGACCCGAAGAGGTTCTTTAACAGGCTGACCCGTGTTTCCAAAAGAAACGCGGGTCATGCTGTTAAAAAGAAGGGTCCAGGGCTGAAAGTCCTGGTCAGGGTGCAGGGGTGAAACCCTTGCCGGGGATTGGGGTGGAACCCCAAAGGCTTGCGTAACAACAAAGGGGTAAGCGAGCGAACAGCGCCAAAGGCGCTATGATGCGAGCGGCGATAACGACCCGAAGAGGTTCTTTGACAGGCTGACCCGCGTTTCCAAAAGAAACGCGGGTTTTTGCCAGGTTGGGTTTGCGGAATCCGAAGTAGTAGCAGCGCTACATCGAGAGTTCTGCAAGCCCAGCCCGGCGGAAATATAGCGTGCAAGGGATTTATTCAGCGTTTACCTAGAGGGTATTCCGTGAAAGGATGCCGCCACGGTAGTCTTTGTTCATCGTATGGATGGCCCGCTCCCGGAGCGAAAAACGAACGCTTTGATCGATCCCTTGGTCCCGGATTCAATGAGGTCAACAACAATTGCCGGAGCCGCGTTGAAGCAGGTTTGCAACAGTCTGTAACCATCCTAAGAAAAGCAGCCATGTGCAGCGTAACTGCTGATAAACCATCGCAGGGCGGATGATCCTTCACGGGTATAGCGTTTACCGTTGTACCCGTCCTGAGGTGTTGCCGTTAGCCAGCGCCAGCACTTCGCTTTCGGAAGCGTGGTTAAAATCCTGCTCGATGGTCTGTTTCAGGCAGCTGGCGGCAACCGCGAAATCAATCGCGGCCTGCGGGTCAAACGTCCGCACCAGCGCGTGAATCAGTCCGCCGCCGAAGCTGTCGCCTCCGCCGACGCGGTCTACGATGTGAATCCGGTAGGTGGTGGAAAAATACGCCTGTTCTCCCTGGTACAGCATACCGGCCCAATCGTTATCGTTGGCCGACAGGCTGCCCCGCAATGTAATCGCGACGGTTTCAAAACCAAAGCGCCGCTGCAGCTGTTTGGCAACGTCGATATACCCTTCGTGGTCCAGCTTGCCGCTCTGCACGTTGGTATTGGCGGCGCGGATGCCAAAAACATCGGCTGCGTCCTCTTCGTTTGCGATGCACACGCTGACATACGGCATCAGCCTGGCCATCACCTCACCCGCCTTTTCGCGCGTCCACAGCTTGCCGCGGTAGTTGAGGTCACAGGACGTCCTGATGCCTTTGGCGCGGCAAACCTTCAATGCGTCCAGGCAGATCTCGGCAAGCTCCCCGCCCAGTGCGGGCGTGATGCCCGTAAAATGGAACCAGTCCGCGCCGTTCAGGATGGACTCCCAGTTAAAATCACTCGGGGCGGCCAACGCAACAGAGGAACCTGCCCGGTCGTAGATCACTTTGCTGCCGCGCTGCGACGCGCCTTTTTCCACAAAATAAATACCCAGCCGGGGGCCGCCGCGCACGATGGAATCCGTTTGGACGCCGTACTTGCGCAGCGCGTTTACCGCGCACTGGCCGATGTCTGTCGCGGGCACTTTGGTCACAAAGCTCGCGTCCTGGCCATAGTTGGCAAGGGATACCGCAACGTTGGCCTCGCCGCCCGCATAGCTGGCCTCAAAGCTTTCGGCCTGTACAAAGCGCAGATAGGCGCTCGGGTTCAGCCGCATCATGATCTCACCGAAGGTAACGATTTTAGCCATTGAATTTCCTCCTATCGGGATAATTGGCCGACATATTCTTTAGCCAGCGCGGTGATTTTGTCAAACTCGCCGTCCGCAATCCACTGCTTGTTGACCAGGCTGCCGCCTACGCCGACGCCTGTGCATCCGGCGCTGATAAACGCGGCGCAGTTTCCCACGTCAATCCCGCCGACCGCCAGCAGCGGGATGTGCGAGATCGGCGCGCGGACCGCTTTGATATACGCGGGGCCTAAAACGCCCGCCGGAAATACCTTCACCGCGTCCGCGCCCATTTTGTACGCGGTTGTGATCTCGGTCGGTGAAAACGCGCCGGGAAGGGATAACAGGCCGAGGCGCTTCGTCTCCCGGATGACATCTTCGTTGATATCGGGGGAAATGATATACTGCGCGCCCGCGTCGGCGGCCAGGCGCAGCTGCCCGGGGGTCATCACCGTTCCGGCCCCCGGTATAATCTTCCCGCTCCGCTGTGTGGACAGGGCGCGGATTGCTTCGGCGGTTTCTTTCCAGGTCTCGGGCTTTGCCTGATTGAACGTGACTTCCATCAGCGGGATTCCGCCCGCAAACAGCGCGTCCGCCAGCTGCAGCATGGGCGCAGGGGAAAGTCCGCGAACAATCGCGATGATTTTGTGGTGCCGGATCGACTCCCAGATGGTCATTGGGGTTCCCTCCAATCCATTGCTTTCACGGTAAAGATACGGCAGGAAAAGCACAACGGTCGAGAAGAAAATCCTCTGGAATCGAGTCAGAATATCCGTCTTGTCAAATCATGGAGGGTCAGTATATAATATTTGTTTTGAAAAACGACGTCACACGTTACAGCGGCATAAAAACCATTATTGTCTGTCGGCGAACGGATTCCCTTCACCGATGTTTTGATGGATCAGCGCTTCAAACTCCTTGCGGCTGCCCACCTTCGCGTCCGCGTACATTTTATTCAGCCGGTAACGCAGCGTGCTGGCGCTGATGAACAGCTCGTCGGCGATGACCTCATAGCTTTTAGAGGACATGATTCCGTTCACAATCATCATGTCAATATCGTCGCGGCGGTTTAAGCATTTTTCAATGGCGACCAGCACGGCGATTGAGGGAATATGATAAAACTGGTCCTGCGGCGTGGGGGTGTCCGCGGGATTATCAAAGCTTTCTACCTGTGTGTTGGCCGTGCTTTGGCGAATTAAAATCCGGCTGGGCACGGTGATTTTCAGCGCCGTCTGCGCGCCCTCGTTCTTCATGACAAAGCGCCACACCTGGAAGGCCTGTTCGCCGACGGCGAGCATATCCATGGTCATGCTGGTCACGGAAGGCTGATGGAAGCGCCCGATATCCAGCCCGCCGAACGAGGCGACAAACAGGTCCTGCGGAACATGGAGGCTATGCTGTTTTAAATAGTCAATCAAGCGAATCGATATCATGTCGTTTGGGCAGATCACGGCATTGTACGGCGAGTGGTTGCGCAAAAACCGGTCGAAGCTCTCGCTGGGTTCCCGCTCCCATAAAAACACATCCTGCTCGCGCAGCAGCTTGCCCCATGCCGTTACGGCGCTCATTGCCGCGTGATACCGGAAGTTGTCGTTGATGGAGCGGCTGCCGAACCCGACCAGCGCGATATTGCTTTTACCGCAGCGGTGCAGGTAGTTGACCAGCTGCTGGGTTTCTACCCTGCGGGAGGGCGTTGCGCAGGATATATCGTTGCCAAACTGCTCGGAATCCATCCCGGCCAGCACGGCACAGCGCCCGTGCGCGCGCAGGCAATCGATGGTTTTCTGTATATACGGCATGCTGACGCCGGTCACAATGGCGGCGTGAGGCAGCGTGTGAAAGCTTATCGTATGAAATGTATTTTCACAGATCATCTCCAGCCGGAGCCCGGAATGGGACATGGCGGAGCTGATGCCTTCAATCACGTTGGCATACTGTGAAGACGCATAGGATTTTTCATCCAGAAACACGGGCACCATCTGGTCGCGCATACATCCTCCTCAGATCGCAGGAACCGAATTACTTATAGTATACCAAATCGCATGTCTTTTCAAGACGAAATCTTTCCAAAACAAACATCCAGTCTTCACATTGAGGAATTTTGTGCATCTCTCCTATAATGAGCATGGTTTTGAAGCACAATCGCAGGAGGGGTACGCTTGAAGCAGTTTATTCGCGTTGTGCCGGATATTTACCGGCTGGAGGTATCCTTCGGCGGCAGCTGGACAGGCGTAACACTGGTCACGGGAGCGCAGAACGTGCTGATCGACAGCGGCGCCTGCGCCCAGACGGTGGACGAGGAAATCGTGCCCGCTTTGCAGGCCATGGGGTTGACACTTGCCGATATCGATTGGCTGACCGTGACCCATACCCACGGCGATCACGTGGGCGGCTGCGCGCGGCTGCACGTGCTTGCGCCGCAGATGAGGATTGCGGTTTTCAGCCAGTCGCAGACACGGTTTGAAGACCCGCTGACCTATTCCAGGGCCATCCGGGCCCGCTTCCCCGCCTGCAGCCCGCCTGCGCCGAAGGTTTTGGACGGCGTTGTACCCGATGTGCTGCTGCAGGACGGCGATACGCTGGGCGCGCTTACGCTGCTTCATACGCCGGGGCACGATACCGATTGCTGCTGTTTTTGGGACAGCCGAACCAACACGCTGATCACCGGCGATTCCCTGCAGCTGAACGGAACCTCCACCCAGGGATGCGCCCTGTTGATGAATGTGGACGGCTATGGCAAAACGCTGGAGCGGCTTTCGGCCATGCCGGTGGAAAACATCATCTGCGGACACGCGTACCTGCCGCTGGGGGCCGAGGCGATCGGCAGGCAGGCAAGCCGCAGGTATCTGGAAGCATGCCGGGCCTGCCATGAGGCGTATCCGGCGTTTATCAACCGGCAGATGGAGCAGGGCGTAACGGACCCGAACCAGATTGCCAGGGCGCTGATTCGGGAAATTGAAGGCGAGGAACCGGACTATCTCTTTCTTCCGCTTCATACGGTAACGGAATATATGCAAAAAGGAGACCATAAAGCATGAGGAAATCGGTTCTGGTCACAGGATCATCCAGCGGGATCGGCAGGGCGTGCGTCCTTGCGTTTGCCAAAGAAGGATATGATATCGGAGTCAATTACCACTCCGACAGCGACGGAGCCCAACAGGTTGCCGCACAGTGCCGCGCGCTTGGCGCGGACGTGCAGGTATACCAGGCGGATGTATCAAAGCTTGCGGATTGCCAGGAGATGCTGGGGGCGTTTATCAGTCACTTCGGCAAGATCGACGTGCTGGTCAACAATGCGGGCGGCGCGATGAAGATGCCCAAGGGCGGCTTTGTGGACATGCCCATGGCGTACTGGAACAGCCAGATCGATTTGAATTTGAACTCCGCCGCCTATTGTGCGCAGATTGCCGCAAGGACATGATCGAAAAAGGCGTCCACGGCGCGATCATCAACATCTCCTCCATTCACAGCGCGGTGACGTGGGTACGCAGAAAAGCGCTGCCCTATTCCGCGGGCAAAGCGGGGATGAACATGTTCACCAAGTCCATCGGCGTCGAGCTGATCAAGCACGGCATCAACGTCAACTGCATTGCCCCCGGCCTGATCTATACCAAGATCATGAACCGGTACTCCGAGCGGGATATCACCGGGTTCAGCCGGAAAATCCCGTTCGGCAACGGAGGCCTGCCGGAGGATATCACGCCGATGGTGCTGTTTTTGGCGGACAAGGAGAAAAGCCGTTTCATCGTCGGACAGACGATTTTTATCGACGGCGGCCAGTCAATCGACGGCGTGATTGACAGCATGATGGACGACGCCTTGTAACCCCGGGGATTGTGAAGAACGGAGAGGAGTACCAAGATGAAAAAGAAGTATGAAGACATGAGGAGCTGCTGGGAGTTTGGCGAGGCATCGGAGTGCCGCCGCGGTTTGATGCTTGGCATGGGATACAGCGAGGAAGAGCTGCACCGCCCCCTGATCGCGGTCGTCAACAGCTGGAACGAATACAATCCCGGCCATGTGCACCTCAAGGAATTGGCCGAGCGCGTAAAGCAGGGCGTCCGCGAGGCGGGCGGCCTGCCGCTTGAAGTGATGACGACGGCCATCTGCGACGGCATGGTGCTCAAGGATCCCAAATACATTGAGATTCCAAGCCGCAACTGCATTGCCGATCAGATTGAGCTGACGGTGGAAGGCAACTTTTTTGACGGCATGGTGATGCTGTCCACCTGCGATTCCATTGTGCCCGGCCATATGATGGGCGCGGCAAGGCTGGACATCCCCACCATCATCGTCACCGGCGGTTACATGCCGCTTAACCATTTCCGCGGCGAAGAGGTGGTGCACATCCGCGCGCAGGATAAGGTGGGCACGGCGGCCGAAGGCAAGATGGACATGGACGAGTACAACGGCCTGATCAAAAACAGCTGGGGCATCTGCGGCGCCTGCACCTCGATGACGACCGCGAACTCCATGTGCATGATGGCGGAGGCCGTTGGCCTGACGCTGCCCGGCAACTCCAACATGAGCGCGGTTTCCAGCGAGATCCGCAATTTGTCCTACCAGGCGGGCAAACAAATCGTAAACCTGGTGGAGCAGGGCATTACCGCGCGCCAGATCATGACACCGCAGGCGATTAAAAACGCCATTGCCGTTGATATGGCGGTAGCCGGTTCCTCCAACCTGATCCTGCATTTGCCGGCGATCGCGCATGAGGCCGGGTATGACCTGCCCTGGTGGAAATATTTCGACGAAGCGTCCAACACGGTTCCGCTGCTTTCGCACCTGATGCCCGGCGGCGAGTACTCGCTCAAAGACTTTGACATGGCGGGCGGCATGCCGGCGCTGATGAAAAACATGCTGCCGGTGCTGGACGGCAGCTGCCTGACCGTGACCGGCAACACGATTGCCGAAAACGTGAAAAATGCCGTGACCTACAACAAAGACTGCATCCGGACGCTGGATAATCCCGTAACGATGGAGCCGGGCCTCGGCGTGCTGTACGGCAACCTGGCGCCGGAAGGCTCCATCCTCAAAATTGCGGCGGTCCCCGCGCAGCTGATGCATTTCCGCGGCAAGGCCAAGTGCTTCAACAGCCTGCATGAAGGGCTGGACGCGCTGCGCGGCGGCAAGATTGAAAAAGGCGACGCCATCGTGCTGCGCTTTATGGGCCTGAAAGGCCGCTTCGGCACCACGGCCTTTACCTTTCAGGAAGAGCTCAAAGGACAGCCGGAACTCTATCACTCCTGCGCCATCATCACCGACGGGCGTTTTTCCGGCGGCACCAGCGGCCTGAGCGTTGGCTATGTCAGCCCCGAAGCGGCGCTGGGCAGCCCCCTTGCCATCGTGGAAAACGGCGATGAAATCGTGATCGATGTTCCCGCGCGCAGTATGAACCTGCAGCTGTCGGATGATGAGATTGCCGCGCGTATCAAGAATTTCCACTGGGAATTTCCGGGCTCCGAGCACCACCGTTTCCTGCGCCTGTTCTCCAAAAACATCGGGTCCATGGCCAAGGGCGGTATCTGGGAAGTATAGGCATGAAAGATTGTCTGATTATCGGCGGCGGCCTCAGCGGCTGGATGGCGGCATACGAGTGTGTGCGGCAAGGGAAACGCCCCTGTCTGTTACAGGACGGACAGGGGGCGTCCCCCTGGGTGCATGGCTTCAATGTGCCGCTGGATCCGGCCGATTCGGTAGATGCCTTTGTCCGCGATATCGAAAAAAGCGGACAGGGCCTCAGCGACAGCGGGCTGGCCAGAGCGTTGGCCGAAGATTCGGTTGAGTTGTTCTCATTTCTCAACGCGCTGGGACTTCATTTCAACCGAACCGGAGATAGCTACCGGCTGCTTCGCCCGCTGGGGTCATCGTACCCCCGCGTGGCGTCCATCGGCAGCGAAACGGGCGTTGAAGTGCTCAAGGCGCTGCGCGCGGCGCTGAACGGACAGGTGGAAGAGTGGACGCACACCCGCGCGCTGCGCCTACTGACCTGCGACGGACGGGTGACCGGCGTACAGGCGTACGGCCAGGCGAACCGGAACTGGCTGAACCTTGAAGCCCGCGCCACCATACTATCATCCGGCGGCTATTGCGGGATCTATCCCGTATCCACCAACAAGCGGGATTCCGGCGGAGACGGGGTTGCCATGGCCTTTAACGCCGGGGCGCAGCTGTGCGATATGGAGTTTATTCAATTCGAGCCAAGCGCCGCGGTTTGGCCTGAGCAGCTCATCGGTACCGGTGTGATTACAACCTTGCTGTTTGAAGGCGCGGTACTGCGCAACGCCAAAGGCGAGCGTTTTATGCTGCGGTACGGCGATGCGGGAGAAAAGGTTGGCAAGGATGTGCTGACCCGCTTCATTTCCCGGGAGATTGCAAGCGGAAACGCGACGGAGCACGGCGGCGTTTACATGGATGTCACCGGCGTCAGCGCGGACAGGCTGCAGGCGGATTACGATATGTATGTCCGGCGCTACCGCGCGGCGGGCATAGACCTGAAAACACAATGGATTGAGCTGGCCCCCGCACCGCATACGTCGTTGGGCGGCGTACGCATCCAAGCAGACGGCAGCACAACGCTGCCCGGATTATTCGCCTGCGGCGAGGTGACCGGCGGCCTGCACGGCGCAAGCCGGATCGGCGGCAACGCGGGGCTGGAAACCATGGTCTTTGGCAGGCGGGCCGGGCGCAGCGCGGCCGCGTATGCCGATACGGCGGAAGAAACGCATGCTGAGCTACCCCTTCCGGCGTACAGCGGACACAGCTGCGCACAGCGGTTAAAGGAGATGCGTACGCAGATGCGCGATGCCCTGGGAACCGGCGTGAATGCTATTCGGGAAGCAAAAACGCTGCAGGCCGCCGTACGCGAGCTTACAACGCTGCTCCACGAGGCCCGCGCCCTGCACGGCGTGGACGCGCAGGAAGAATTTTTCTGCCGCCGGCTTGAGAACGATCTCACAGCCGCCGCGCTGACCGCCACAGCGGCCAATGAACGCAAGGATACCCTCGGCTGCCATATCCGCAGCGATGCGCCTCAAGCTTCCCCTTTGCCCTACCGCGTCGTTTTGCAAGCCGGAGACGGCGGAGAAATACAAGCACAGAAGGAGTCGATTGGCTGATGAAACGGGTGTATGTCTTACCCAACCGATATATGGATTCCGTTACTTTGATGGGCGTCGCGTTTCGTGTTGCGGAGCTGGAATCGGTATCCGGCGCAGAGTGCGGCATGGGAACGCGGCAGAACATCAGCATGCTGGCCGAGCAGGGCTACAGCGTTCCCGCGGAAACAACCGCCAACGATCTGATGCTGGCGATTGACGCCGCGGACGGGACTGCCATCGAGGCGGCCTATCAGCAGGCGCAGCAGATGTTTTCCGGCAGCACCGTGGATCAGCAGCGGGTGTACCGCTGTGTGGACGATATCCCTGCGGGGAAATTTGATGTGATCCAGATTTCCATCCCCGGCCGGTATGCCATACGGGAGGCGAAAAAGGCGATTGACAAGGGCATGGATGTGTTCCTGTTCACGGCGGATGTATCGCTGGAGGAAGAACGCGATCTGAAGCTGTACGGCAAAGAGCATGGCCGTCTGGTGATGGGCCCGGATGCGGGCGTCGGGCTGCTGGGCGGCGTCGCCCTGGCAGCGGGCAGCATTGTGCGCAAGGGCCCCATCGGCATCATCGGAGCCTCCGGCTCCGGTTCGCAGGAGGTCGCCTGCCTGATCGAAGCGATGGGCAGCGGCGTAACCTGCATTTTGGGCACCGGCGGGCGCGACCTGAAAAAAGAGGTCGGGGGCGTGTCCATGAAAGCGGACATGCTGCGGCTGAACCGGGATACGGATACGAAGGTGATTTGCCTGGTGTCCATGCTGGCGGACCGCGAGATCATGGAGGAAGTCCTTTGTCTGGCCGACGGGCTGCAAAAGCCGGTGGTCGTTGTCTTTTTGGGCGCGGATGAAGCGCTGTACCAAAACCACCGTGTGACAGGAACCACAAATCTACAGTCGGCCGCCAAGGCGTGCGTGAAGATCGCAACAGGGGCCGAGCCCGCCATCGGCTGGACGGAGGAGGAAGCCGACCGGCTGGCGGACAGAATCGCGGCCTCCCTTGCCAAAGAGCGAATACATTTCCGCGGCCTGTATACCGGCGGCACGTTTGCCGAGGAAGCGCTGATGACCTTCCGCGCTGTCGCGCCGCAGCTCACCCTGCACACCAACCGCGACAACACAAAATACGCGGCCCGGCTGAAAACGCACAGGCAAAGCAAGCACCACACCCTTCTGGATATGGGGGACCTTGATTTCACGGTTGAAGCGCCGCATACGGTGTTTGACCCCGCCCAGCGCGTGCAGCGCCTGCGGCAGGAGCTTGCCGATCCATCCGTGGGGCTGATTGCCATGGATATCATCCTTGGGCCGGGTGTTGCGCCCGATCCCGCCTCCTGTTATGTGCTGCTGATGCAAAAGCACCCGGAGGTCACGTTCATCTGCGCCATCTGCGGCAGCGAGGAAGACCCGCAGGGCAAGCAGCGCATACGCGCGATGCTTGCGCAAGCCGGAGCGATTGTAACCGACAGTAACTTTGAAAGCGCGCGCCTGTGCGCCAAAATCTGCCAAAAGCTGGGAGCGTGATCCGCGTGGAGAACATCTATCAGGATAAACCATCGGTTGCCAATCTGGGGATCATGCTTTTTTATGAGGCGTTGGAAGCGCAGGGCTGCGAGTGTACGCAGCTCCAGTGGATGCCGCCCTATCAGCAGTCCGAAGAAATGGACGACCTGCTGGACGAGTTCCTGTAAAAGGAGAGAGACAATGGATATCAAGCAGACCATTCAGCAGGCAAACCTCAAGGCGGCCGCCTGTATTACCGAAAGCGATCCCTATTGGGTGGATATCCAGCCTGCGGGCGAATGTGTGCAGGGGCTGGAAGACCGCATGATTCTGCATTCCGGCCCGCCGATTGCGTACGAGGATATGGTCATGCTCCATCAGCGCGGCATGGTCAGCGCGATGCTGTTTGAAGGCTGGGCCAGGGACGAGCGGGAAGCCGTTGCCATCATCAAATCCGGCGAAATCAAGATCGATTCCGCGCTCAACCACAACACAGTCGGCGCGGGCACGGGGATCATCACCAAGTCGGTCGCCATGAATGTTATTCAGGACCGCCGCAACCATACAACGGCAGCCACTTTCCCCGCGGAAGGCCCGTTTCAGGGGGGCTTCTGCGGCTGGGGACTGTACAGCAGGGAAATTGCCGATAATCTGCGCTATATGCGCGAGGAGTTGTTTCCCCCGCTGCGCGAGATGCTTTCCAAAAACGGCGGCATTGCCATCAAGCCCATTCTGGCTGAAAGCCTGCAGATGGGCGATGAGAACCATACGCGGCAAACAGCGGCGGACCTGCTGTTTGACAAGCTGGTGCTGCCGCAGCTTTTCGCCCTGGATCTGCCCAAAGAGCGGATCCTGCAAACCCTGAAATACATTGTGGAAACCCCGCGGTTTTTCCACTGCTATGGCCAGGGCGCGTCCCGTGCGGCGGCGATCGCCGCGGAAGGCACGGAATATTCCACCATGGTCACGGCGCTTGCAGGCAACGGCGTACACTACGGCATCAAGATCGCCGCGCTGCCGGGCCAGTGGTTTACCGCCGAAGCGCCGATGATGGACGGGCGGTATACATCCACCCGTTATACCCGCGCGGATCAGCTTCCGTGGCTGGGAGACAGCTGCGTTGTGGAGTGCGCGGGTCTGGGCGGCATTGCCGCGGCGGCCAGCCCCATTGTATGCAGCCTGCGGGGTATGCATTTGCAGGATGCCGTGGCGCAGACCCGGGAGATGGAGAGTATCTGCATTACACACAATCCGAACTATATTATTCCGACGCTGGATTTCGGCACGCTTCCCGCGGGCATCGACATTCGTCTGGTGCTGAAAACGGGCATCTGCCCCGCTATTCACGGCGGTATGTTCAACCACGAGGGCGGGCTGATCGGCGCGGGCATGGCGCGCGTGCCGATGGGCTGCTTTGAAAAAGCCATGAAGGCCTTCGCGTCCAAATACAAGCCCTGAGAGGCGGTGAAACTGGTGCTTCGAATCCTGATCCTGAATCTGGGATCGACCAGCTTTAAATACAAGCTTTTCCATACCGACGCACAGGAGTGTCTGCTTTCCGATGGCAGCGTGGAGAGCATCGGGGCGACGGGGCGTTACGCAGTGAAAACCCCGCAAGGCGCGGCCGCCCAAGGAGACTGCGCATGCGCAACGCACGCCGAGGCGCTGGCGCTGTGCCTGGATGCGATGCGGCAGATCGGCGTTGCCATTGATCTGCAAAGCCTGGACGCCGTCGGCTACAAAGCAGTGCACGGCGGTACGCTTTCGGGCTCGCACATCGTAACCGAGGCGCTTTTGGCGGAGATGGAAAAAATGGTGCCGCTGGCGCCCGCACACAATCCCGTGTATATCAACATGATGCGAAGCGTTGCCGCGCTGTATCCGTCGCTTATGCAGATCGCGTGCTTTGAAACCGCGTTCCACCGGACGATCCCCATGGAAAGGGCGGTATACGGGATTCCCCTGGAGTGGGCGGAGCGGTACGGGCTGCGCCGGTATGGCTTTCACGGCTCCAGCCACAGTTATATTGCCTGGAAAATGCAGCAGCTGTCTCCCGGCGCAAAGCGTGTGATCAGCCTTCATCTGGGCGGCTCCAGCTCGCTGTGCGCAATCGCGGATGGGAAAAGCGTTGCGACCTCCATGGGCGCTACGCCGCAAAGCGGGTTGTTCCATAATAACCGCGTGGGCGATCTGGATGTGTTCTGCCTGCCGGTGCTGGCGGATGCGCTGGGCGGTTATCCGCAGGCGTTTGAGGCGCTGTCCGGGCAGAGCGGGTTTTTGGGCTTATCCGGCATCAGCAATGATGTGCGAGCTATTGATCAGGCCGCGCAGAAGGGCGACGCCCGGGCAGCGCTTGCGATTGGAGCGTTTGTGGACAATATCGTCGGGTATATCGGCATGTACACAGCGTATCTGGGCGGATTGGATGCGCTGGTTTTTACCGGCGGCATCGGGCGCAACAGCGCCGAAATCCGCAGACGCGTCACGGATCAGCTGGCGTTTGTCTCTGTGATGCTTGACGAAACTTGCAACCAAGGCAACGGCGAAGGGAAAATCAGCGCGCCGGGCAGCGGCGCCGAGGTATGGGTGCTGGAAACCAACGAAGAGCTCATGGTGATGCGCGGATGCGCAAAGCTGCTGGAAGCTCTGTGAACAGGCTGAAAGCCGGACCTGCACCAGCGTTTTGCGGCCGCCGCTCCGCCTGCGTAGCCGTTTCCTGTACGGGCTATGCTCGCAGCCGTTTTCATTTGAACCCTCAACGTATTTGTCAAAGGAGAGACACACATGGGCAACAAGATCAGACTGGGTATGGTAGGGTGCGGTTCGTTTGTGCAGAATTTCATCCCGCTGTTTCAAACACACCCCTATGTGGAATGGGTTGCCGTAACGGACCTGATCCGGGAGCGCAGCGAGGAAACCGCCAAAAAGCACGGCCTTACCCGCATCTACGACAGCTTTGAGGATATGTTGAAGGATTCTGCGCTCAACGCTGTAGCCATCTTCACCCAGCGCCAGCTGCACGGGCCACTGGTGATTGCGGCGCTCAAGGCGGGCAAGCATGTGTACAGCGCGGTGCCCATGGCAACCTCCATCGAGGAGATCGCGGAAATTATCGATCTGGTTAAAACCACCGGCCTCACCTATTCCATGGGCGAAACCGGCTGTTACCGGCCCTGCTCCATTTTCTGCCGCCAATTGCTTGCCAGCGGAAAGATGGGCCGGTTTGTCTACGGCGAAGCGCAGTACAATCATGACATGCGTCACTTTTATGAGCCGTACCAGCATTCCGGCGGCCCGGACTGGAAAAAAGTCGCCGGATTCCCGCCCATGTTTTATCCCACCCACTCCACCTCCATGATCCTGTCCACAACCGGCGCTTATGCCAAAAAGGTGGCGGGCTTTGGGTTTGAGGATCATCACGAGGACGGCATCTTCGGGAAAAACAAGAATTACTGGGATAATCCGTTTTCCAATACCGCCTACCTGATGTACCTGAGCAACGGCGGCACCGCGCGCATCAGCGAAAACCGGCGCATTGCCCATTCGCTGCAATGCTCCTACATCCCGCTGTTTTGCGGAACGGAAGCGTCGTACGAGTTTTCGGCCTCCCACCATACCCTGATGCAGTGGAAGGGCAACGACATTGTTTTTGAAAACCTGAACGAAAACCTTAACCCTGTGGAGCTGGAAGAGCATCGCGCAGACGACGGTTTTTATACCGGCGTGCTCAACGGAAAATGGACCCACTCGGAAGCGCTGATCCAGACGCACACGAAAAAGCGGGAAAAGTTTCCGCAGGAATGGCAGACGATACAAAACGGCCACAGCGGAACCCATATGTTTATGGCGGATGATTTCTGCCGGGCGGTATACACCGGGAAGCTGTCGCCGACCAACGCATGGGTCGCCGCGCGGTATAACCTCCCGGGCCTGATCGCGCATGAGTCCGCGCTCAGGGGCGGCGAAACCCTTCCCGTGCCGGACTTTGGCGATCCGCCCGCCGGCTGGGACGTGCTTGGCTTTGACGACTGACACACGATACGACACAACACAAGCAGACCGGGTGAAAGGATTTCTATGATCGCAGTACTGCAAAACGAGGCTCTGCGGCTGACCGCCAACAGCTTGGGCGCGGAGCTGTGTTCGCTTGTTACCGTGCGGGACGGAAAGGAATGGATCTGGCAGCCGAAGCCCGGAACCTGGCAGGGGCGGTCGCCGGTTCTGTTCCCGATCGTCGGCGGGCAGAAAAACGGATTCTATCAGTATGACGGCAAGTGCTACCAGATTCCAAAGCACGGCTTTGCGATGCAGTCCAATTTTACCCTTGTTCAAAAGGACAGCCGCAGCCTTTGCCTGGTGCTGGTGGACAGCGCGAAAACACGCGCCATGTATCCGTTTGCGTTTCAGCTGGAAATCTGTTTTACGCTGCGGGAAAACACCGTGGTCGTGGTCTATCGCCTGGTTAACCGTTCAAACACGGCGATTCCGTATTGCATCGGAGGGCATACCGGGTACCCGGTTCCCTTCAGCGGCGCAGCCGCTGACGAGCCGTACCGGATTGAGTTTGAAAAAGCGGAAACGGTATCCAGACACCTGATCGTAGACGGCCTCCTGAACGGCACACAGCCTTTGCTCCGGCAGCAGCGCGTTCTTCCCCTCCCGGACGAGCTGTTTGAGCAGGGCGCGATTGTTCTCAAAGGCCTGAAATCAAAAGCGGTTACGCTGCGCGGCCAAAGCGCATATCCGGCTGTGCATGTTTCGTTTCCCGACTTTGACTATCTGGGCATTTGGAAGCTGCCGGACGAACAATTTGTGTGTATCGAACCGTGGATCGGATGCACAAGCTCATTTGACGATTCACAGGCGTTTTTACACAAGGACGGTGTGAAGCTGCTGCCAAAAGGGCATAGCGTAAGCCACCAGCACAGAATCACAATCGAGACGGAGGAATGATCATGGAACCGGCATTCGGGGAGTTTGGTACGGCCGTAAGCGTATCGGTATTTTCGCGGGATGAAAAGCGGGATGTTGAGGATCTGGTGATTGCCAAAACGCCCGCTTCATGGAAGGTCAGCTCAGCCGCCTATGGGTTTTGCTTTACGCTGGCGATTGAAAAAACGCGGGAATATTTCCAGGTAACGCTGCGCAAAAACAGCGTTGTGGAAACCGCGGACGCCGCAATTGCCGATGTTACCGTGCTGCCGGATCTGTTTGCGGCCGCCTGCGGCGAAACAGGATATCTGGTGCTGCCGATTCAGCTGGGCGTGCAGTGCCGCTATACAAAGCGCGCGCCGGAGCATGTCCGCATCCCGATCTACAGCGGGGACACGCAGATGGGCTTTATGCCCTGCTTCGGGCTGGTGCGCAGGCAGGGCTGCCTGACCGGCATCCTCGTTGCCGGGGCGTGTGACGCGTCCTTGGCGGCGCAGATCTGCGCCGGCGAGGAAGGGCGGTATGCCGTGGCCCCGGTTTTCCACCTCCGGGCCTACGCGGACGATCCGATATCCAACGACGCCTTTGCCGTGCGCTATCTGTACGACGAGGGCCCGGACACCAGCTATGCTACGGTTGGCCGCCGCTACAGGGCGTACCAGCTTGCGGAAGGCGGACTGCGGCCGCTGAAGGAGCGCATGGCGGAGCGGCCCACGCTCCGCTATGCGGCAGGCGCGATCAACATCCGCATCCGCCAGGCGTGGAAACCGGCGCCCGGCGTGACGGACCAGACCGTGGAAAACGAGCCGCCGGTCAAGGCTGCCATGACGTTTGATCAGGTGAGCGCGATGCTGGACCGCATGCGGGCCACCGGTCTGGAAAAAGCGGAAATCTGCCTGGTGGGCTGGAACACAAAGGGCCACGACGGGCGGTATCCGCAGGTGCTGCCCGTAGAAGAAAGCCTCGGCGGCGAAGAAGCGCTCAAGCGCCTGACGGCGCACGCAAAAGCGCTGGGCTACCAGATCACCTGCCATGATAATTATTACGACGCCTATCGGATTTCCGAAGACTGGGACGCAAACGACATCATCGTAAACCACGACGGCAGCCTGGCCAAGGGCGGCGTATGGAGCGGCGGCCAAAGCTATTTGCTTTGCAGCAGGCTGGCCGCGCAAAAATACCTGCGCCGCAATATCGCTGCCGAAAAAGCGCTGGGGTTTGCGGGCGTACACTACTCCGACGTGCTTTCCATCATCGGCCCCAAGCGCTGCTACCACCCCGCACATCCGGCAACCCATGCGCAAACCGCGCAGGCGCGCTGTGAAATGCTTCGGTATTTCCAAACGGAAATGGGAGGATCCTCCTCCGAAGGTTTTCTGGATTTCACGGCCCCCGCGCTGGACAGGGCCCTGTATGTGGAATTCGGGCGCGACAAGCTGCTGGCCCGCAGCTATGTGGACGCCATCATCCCGCTGCTGCCCATTGTTTACCATGGCATTATTCTCTATAATATCTCTGTGGAATCCGTGAACAGCATCATTAAGGACGCAGCCATCCGGCTTCGGTGTGCCGAATATGGTTCTATTGCGCAAGCGTATGTGTTTTCCGGGTTCATGACGGAGAAAAAGGATAATTGGATGGGACAGGTGGATCTGACCGCTGTGGATGAAGCGGACATGTACCGCACCGTGGACCTGTTAAAGCAGCAGGCGGAACTGTTTGCACAAATCACGCAGCTGCAGACAGAGCTGATCGAAAACCACGAGCAGCTGGACGATGCGGTATACCGAACCACGTACGAAAACGGCAGCCGGGTTACCGTCAACTACGGCGATACGGCCTTTACGGACGGTACCGTTACCGTGGACGCCCACTCGTTTACCGTTGTGAACCGCTGAACAGACAGGAGAACAGAAATGATTACACGGCAACAGAAGCATATCCGGATTGGCATGGTGGGAATCGGGCAATTCGCCAAATCCTTCATTCCGCTGTTTAAAATGCACCCGTACACGGACCGGGTGTACGTAACCGACCTCGTTACACAACGAAGCGAAGCGGCCGCGCGGGAGTTCGGCGTTGAAGTGAAAGCGTCCTTTGAAGAAATGCTGGCCGATCCGTCCATCGACAGCATCGCGGTTTTCGTACAGCGCCACCTGCACGGCGAGCTCGTAGTAAAGGCGCTGCGGGCGGGCAAAAACGTTTATTCGGCGGTACCGATGGGCATCAGCATTGAGGAGTGCAAAAATATCATCGACGCCGTGACAAACTCCAGAAAAATCTATATGATGGGAGAAACCTGTTACTATTACCCCTGTGCATGCTTCTGCCGCCAGAAGCATAAGGCCGGAGAGTTCGGCCGGTTTGTATATTTGGAGAGTCAGTATTATCATGATATTGCCGGATTTGATTACCAGTATACAGCCGGGGATAACTGGCGCAAGGAAGCCGGTATTCCGCCGATGTTCTATCCGACGCATTCCTTCGGGATGGCGATTTCCTCAAGCCTGTCCCATGTGACCAGGCTGTCCGCCTATGGGTACCGCGACCAGGAGAACGACGATATTTTCGGGGAAGGGAAAAACTACTGGGACAACCCCTTTTCCAACGTCGCCTCGCTGTGCATGCTGGATAACGGCGGCATGGCGCGCGTCAGCGAGTTCCGCCGCATCGGGTTATATAAGCCAAGCTCCTACATCAACGCCTTTTACGGAACCAGAGGCGGCTACGAGTACTCCAACGCGCAGCACTATCTGGAGAAGAAGCTGTATCCCGATAAGGAAGACGTGGCGTTTTTCGATGTCAGCGACCTGGTAAACCCGGAGGAAATGACCCGAAACAAACACCTGCCGAACTTTAAAGAAATGGTTGCCAACTGCCACTGGACGGATAAAAGCTCCGCGCCCATCCAGCCCACGCACCGCCTGCCGGAGGAATACCATAGCCTGCATAACGGGCACATGGGAACGCATCAGCTTTTAATCCACGATTTTCTAAGCGCCGTGCACACGGGAAAGCTGCCGCCCTGCAACGCGTGGTTTGCGGCACGCGCCAATATCCCCGGCCTGATCGCGCACGAATCCGCCATGCAGGGCGGCGTGCAGATGGATGTGCCGGACTTCGGGCCGCCGCCCGCCGACTGGCCGATGCTTTGGGCGGAAGAATGACGTAGAGCTCAGCGATCACAGGAGGTGAATCCATCCGGCTGAAAACGAATAAGCAAGAACGATAATCGTTACAACCGCTTTGGGAGGTTTGCTATGTATCGTTTAATTATTATCGACGACGACGTGGATGTTTGCAGCAATTTCGCAAACTATTTTCCATGGACGGAGAACGGATTCCAGCTTGTTGAGTGTTTTTACGACGGATATTCCGCGTATCAGTATCTGATGACAAACGAAGTGGATGTTATCTTTTGCGATATCAAGATGCCGATCATGAACGGGCTGGAAATGGCCGAGAAGATGTACCGCATGAACCGCAAGGAGATCATGGTGTTTATCAGCGGCTATAAGGATTTCGACTTTGCCCGCAAAGCCATGGAATACGGGGTGTCCTGCTACCTGCTGAAACCCGTTACGTACCAGGAGATCAAGGAAAAGCTGTCGGAAATTGTCTGCAGGCTGCAGAAACGGGAGAACAGGGAGCCGGTATCGGGAGAATGCATCGGCGACCGGAAAATCGACAGCATTAAAAACTACGTGTGCACCAATTACTGCACCGCCAGCCTGGTAACGGTCGCGGACTACACCAACATGAATCAATCCTATTTATCGCGTTACTTTAAAAAAATGACCGGAGAAAACCTGTCCAACTATATTACGCGGATCCGGATGCGGCAGGCGGTGTTTCTGCTGCGGGACGAACGGCAGAAGAACATCTACTCCATCGGTGAAAAGGTCGGCTACTCCAGCCCCGCCAGATTCACACAGGCGTTCAGCAGGCATTACGGCGTAACCCCAAATGAGTACCGCAGCGATTTCAGCAAGATATCGCTATCGGAAGAATCCGTATGATCAAAGCGAGAAAAACGAAAATTACCAAGCATTTCTCATGGCTGAGGGCGGTGCTGTTTGGTATTGTCGTTTTTCTCGTCTTTGCCTATGCCTTTTTGTATATGTACATGGGAAACGAAAAGCATCGCATCGGCGCGCAGGAGCTGATGGAGACCGTGGATGCGATTGCCGAGACCCTGAACCAGCGGGAATACTACCTGATACCGGACACCGCGTATCTGGTCAAGCTGGAACCGGCTTTCCTGCGCAGCGAAAACGCACAGGACAGCTATCCCGATCAGGAAATGATCCGGTCAACCTCCGATATCAAATATAATATCGAAAAAGGGATTAAATATAACACGCTGATCCACTCTGTGTACCTGATGCTCGATGACCAGACGGCGCCGTATGTGATTGAAAACGGCGTCTCCGTCAGCAAAAAGGATTTGACCGACACCGAATGGATGCAGACTTGTTTGTCCATGGACAGCGACCTGATGCTGCAGTGGAGAGAGATAACGCTGTCCTACACGCGCGCCATCAAGGTGATGACTACCTACAGGCGCATTGTTTCCACGAGCTGGAAGGATGATTCCAAGCTCCAGGGATATCTGGTCGTCAACTATCATTACGATTCGATTATCAGCTTGCTTCGCGCCAAGCTGCGCTACAGTGAAACGGCATTGCTCTTCAACACCGATACGGGAGAGTATGTAACGGTATCGTCCACAGTACCCACGGTGAACACCGGGATGATGGACGAGGTATCGGCAATCCTGTCGTCGGATAATACGGTGAAAGACAATCCGTTGTTTTTAAAGGATTACGGGCAGATGCTGTATTTCGAAACGTTTGATCATACGAACATCAAAATCGCACTCCTGAAAGAAAACATACAGATCAACCGGTTTCTGGATAATATACGTTATATTTTCGCGCTGAGCATTTCGGGCTTGCTTGCGTTGATTTGCTTGCTGTACCTGTACAGCTACAAGCAGTACCGCCATTATGTAAAAGGGATCGTCAGGATTATCAACACCCTGGATGAGGAAGACGACGCGAATCAAATCGACATCCTGCCCAAGCTGTCCGTGCCTGATCCGGCGCCCGAC
Organism: Candidatus Limiplasma sp.; assembly: GCA_963664595.2. Lineage (GTDB taxonomy): Bacteria > Bacillota > Clostridia > Christensenellales > Aristaeellaceae > CAXXOK01. The sequence goes on from CAXXOK010000002.1 coordinate 234,460, forward strand.
AGCATTTACCTGATCGCGCATAAATTGCTTACCGATACGCTGGATATCTATGATTTGCGAAATGCCCTGCAATCGGAAAAAACGCTTCGGTCCGAAGTGGAAATGCTGTACAGCCATGCGCAGATCAATTCACACTTTCTCCTGAACACGCTGGATTCCATATACTGGGCCAGCGTGCAGAGCCGCGGAGCGCAGGCGGTAGAATCCCTGATGATTGAAAACCTTTGTTATATCCTGAAATATTCGCTGGATGCATCCAGCATGTCCGCCTCGCTGCGCGAAGAGCTCACGTGCGCGGAAAAGTATATCGAAATCCAGCGGGCAAGAAGAAAAACACCCATTCAAGTGCAGTGGGATATTGCCGAAGAAACCCTGGAATGGAATGTGAACAAGCTGATTATCCAGCCGATACTGGAAAACAGCATTCAGCATGGCGTTCGGGCAAAGGACGCCATGGAAATACAGATACACATTTCAACCTTTGAAAAAAACGGATACCTGCACATCCGCATTGATGACAATGGCCGCGGGCTGCCCCGGGACGTGATCGCGGAGATGAGCGAACAGTTCAGCGAGAACAAGCCCGTGAAAACCCGGCATATCGGCATGGCAAACGTCAACCGAAGGCTGCAGGTTATGTATGGCAACGATTGCGGCATCAGGCTGTTCAAATCCCCGTTGGGCGGTTTGCGCAGTGAATTGATTTTGAAAAAGATCCTGTAATCGCGCAGGTAAAATAATGTACATATTATATAAAAATTTGGACAGATAACGCAAATTCAGCGCGTTTTTTATTGATCCGGAATCCAGTATACTATCATTATGGATTGATCAGGTGCACCTGATCGAACGATAAAACCAAACAGAATATCAGAGGAGGATCCACATGAAAAAACTCGTTTCCGTGCTTTTATGTGTAATGCTGGCGCTTGGCGTATGCAGCGTCGGGATGGCAGAAGCCGCCAAAGAGCCCGTCACGCTGAGCCTTTGGGTATGGGATGACGCCCAGGTACCCGCAACGCAGGCAATGGTAGACGCCTTTATGGAAAAATACCCCTGGATTACCGTGGAGATTACATCCATCGCGGGCGTAACGGACTACAACATTAAAATCCAGTCCGTTATCGGCACAGAAGCCGCTCCCAGCGTTTTCTGGCTGAATTTTAACCTCGGCAGGGACTACATCCCCATGGGCTTTGTACAGGACCTGACGCAGTTCATCGAAGCGGATGAAACGTTTGATCTGAGCACCCTGAACGCAGGGATTACCGAAGCCTACACCGTAGACGGCCACTGCTATGCGGTCCCCAAGGATACGGACGGCTATGCCGTGTTTTATAACAAAGCGCTGTTTGATGCCGCAGGCGTACCCTATCCGCAATCCGATTGGACGCTTGAAGAATTTGCGGAAACCGCCAAACTGCTGACGACGGATACCGTAAAGGGCTGGACGAACGCCAATTCCGACCGTGTATGGTACAGCCTGATCATGGGCAACGGCGGAGAGATTTACACGGAAGACGGCATGGCCGCCGCAGTCAACTCTCCGCAAGCCATCGAAACCTCACAGATTCTCATGGACCTGATGAACAATGGGTATGCGTTCAACGGCACGCAGCTTGCGGAAGTCAGCGTTATGGCATCCTTCTCCTCACAGCTGGCCGCGATGACCATTGAAGGCTCCTGGATGATTTCCCAGTATGCGGAAGCCTTCGGCGAAAACCTTGGCATTGTTGAAATCCCGAGCGGCGCCGTGGGCAAAGCCAGCGCCGGCCATGGGATCGGATACGCAACGACGACCTCCAACCCCCACATGGAAGAAACCTGGCTGCTGCTGAGCTACCTTGGCAGCGAAGAAGCCCAGGCCATGCAGGTTGAAGTGGTTATCCCCGCCGCCAATGCCGCGGCAGGCATTTGGGAGCAAGTGTATCCCGAATACAACCTGAAAGCCTTTGTCAACGCCCTGGGATATTCCCGCCCCATCCCACTGGCCGCGAAGAACCCCACCATGGCCCGCAACGCGTTTAAGGAAGTTGTCGCCAACATCCTGGCCGGTATGTATCCGGATGCGGCAGCCGCCATGGCGGATGCGGAAGTACTGATCAACGACGCGATCAACTACTAAGTAAACGATGAGTAAAGCGCTTGTGCGATAGTGCGCTGGATTTTCGTCAGATTGGGTTTGTGAAGGCCGCGGTCGCAGAAACGCTACGTCAAGGCTTTCACAAACCCGGGCTGGCGGAACGATAACGCGCCAGCGTGCAGGGGATTTACACAGCGTTTACCTGGACCGGTACAGATGGATTCATTGTCAACGGCAATGGGGAAACCGACGAAAATCGGTTTCCCCATCATAGAAAGGCGGACTCGTATGAAGACACTTGCGAAGCGGTATGATAAGAAAGAAGTCATCACTGCCTATTTCTTTCTACTGCCTCTTTTGGTTGGCGTCGTTCTTTTTTTTGTCATTCCCATCGCACAGGCCTTTATGTACTCCTTTACCAATTGGCGCGGTATCGGCGCGATGGAGTTTATCGGGCTTGAAAACTTCGTAAAGCTCTTTACCAGGGACAGGTATTTTCCCCAGCAAATCGCCAATACGTTTTTTTATGTGCTGGGCTCCATCCCCGCAACCCTCATCATTGCGCTTGTGCTTGCCTCGCTGCTCAACAGCGTGAAAAAAGGCGTAGGCGTGTACCGGGTTATCTATTTTCTCCCCAACGTAACCATGGTGGCGGTAATCGCCATGATATGGAAATGGCTGCTGAATTCGCAGTACGGCCTTGTGGATACGGTTTTGGGCGCGGTGTTCGGCATCCGTCCGGCCTGGCTCAGCGATGTGAACCTGACGATGATTTCGATGTGCATGATCGGTATTTGGGCCGGGTTGGGTTTTTGTATCGTTATTCTCACCGCCGCATTGCAAAACATTGACAAAAGCTATTATGAAGCTGCCACCATCGATGGCGCCAATAAATATCAGCAGTTCCGCTGCATCACAACGCCGCTAGTTACGCCTACCCTCTTCTTCCTGCTGATTACGCGTATGATTTTTGCGTTCAACCAATTCGACCTTGTCTATATGCTGGTGCCGGATCTGAGCAACGGCCCGATTCAGCGCAGCCTGGCAACGGTGGTTTATGGTATTTATACATCGGCTTTTCAGGATTTCTCCATGGCGTACGCGTGCGCTAAAGCGGTCATTCTGTTTGGCATCATTATGATTGTCACGTTCCTGCAGTTCCTTGGGGAAAAACAGTGGGTCAAATATTGAGGAGGTTGGAACATGCATAGTCATACAAGCAAGCTGTCAACCGGGCTGATTCATTTTGTGCTGCTCCTTGGCATCACGATTACCCTGTTCCCGTTTTTATGGATGCTGTTGTCATCCTTCAAATCAAACATCGAGGTTGTGATGGTTCCGCCGACCATCCTGCCGGCCCATTGGGTGCTGGAAGGATACGATCGCGTGATTGCCCGCAATATCGTCACCCCCTATATCAATACGATCATTACATCATCCTGCATCGTGGTATTGCAGATCCTGATGGGTTCGATGGCGGCGTATGCCTTTGCCAGGCTAAATTTTCCATTGAAAAACGTGCTGTTCGGTCTGATCCTCTGCATGATCATGGTTCCGAGCAATATGACGCTGATCCCGAAATACAAAATGATCAGCGCGATGGGCTTTGCGGATTCGCTGGTTGGGATCATCCTGCCAAATTCCATCAGTATCACGGTTACCTTCTTTTTGCGGCAAAGCTTTTTAGCGTTTCCAAAGGATTTGGAGGAAGCGGCCATTATCGACGGCTGCTCGCGGGTACGTATCTTCCGCCAGATTCTGATTCCGCTGCACAAGGGCGTGCTGGTTGCCATGGGGATTATGGTTCTGCTGTTTGCGTGGAACGACCTGTTGTGGCCGACGGTGATTGTAACCAGCGAAAAGTTCCGCGTTCTGTCGATGTTCATCGCGCTTTGCAAAGGCCAGTATATTACGGACTATGGCTTTTTGATGGCCGCCAGCGTATGCGCCGTATTGCCGATGATTGTTATCTACGCCATATTCCAGAAAACCTTCGTGTCCTCGGTTGTGCTTTCGGGCATCAAAGGCTGACCGGATGTTGGTGAGGCAAATGCGCATCATGAAAGAAACCATAGAAGAGGTACAGCAGGTACCCCGGATGGATGCCGTGGATGTGATTGTTGCGGGCGGGGGGATTGCCGGTATTGCGGCTGCCCTCAGCGCCGCGCGCCACGGCATGCGGGTGCTGCTGATGGAAAAAAGCGCCGTGCTCGGCGGGCTGGCAACCCTGGGGCTGATCAATTGGTACGAGCCTCTGTGTGATGGCAACGGAGAGCTGATGACGACCGGGATTGCCCAAGAGCTGCTGAAGCTTTCCATTGCCTACGGCTATAATAACCTGCCTGTGCGGTGGGGCGGCTCCGGGAATGAGCGCGACCACGACAAGGGGCGATATGCCACCGTTTTCAATCCGTCCATGTTTTCGCTGGCGCTCAATGAGCTGCTGCTGCAAGAGAATATCCTGTTCCGGTATGACCTTCTGGCTTCCAACCCGGTCATGGACGGGAAGACTTGCAAGGGCATCATTGCGGAAAGTAAAAGCGGCCGCACCTTTTATCCGGCGGCGGTTGTGATCGACGCGACGGGCGACGCGGATATCCTGCTGCGCGCCGGGGTTCCCTGCCGCAGCGGAAAAAACTATCTGACCTATATCGGGCACGGCTGTAATTTTACAACGCTGCAAAAGGCGCAGCAGCGCGGCGATATGGTATGGCTGAACGCGCCCGGGTTTTCCGCCGGATCCGACCTGAACGGAAACGGGCACCCCGAGGGAATGCCGATGATGGAGGGCGTCAGCGGCGAAATCGTATCCGGCTATTTGCAGCAGGGGCAATCCCTGCTGTTTCACAAGCTGATGAAAAAGCCAGGGTCTGCGCAATGCCTGTATACCCTGCCGGGGATGGCGCAGCTGCGCACAACCCGCTGCCTGCTGAGCGAGAGCCGTTTTTCCGCCACAGACGGCAAACGGGAGGAACGCTCCATCGGAACCGTCGGGGACTTCCGGTATCGCTCCCGCCGCTATGAGCTTGACGCCGGGTGCCTGTATCATCCCGAATACCCCAATCTGCTGGCGGCGGGCAGGATTGTAAGCGCCGAAGGCGACGGCTGGGAAATCAGCCGTGTAATTCCCACCGCCGCGCTCACCGGGCAGGCCTGCGGTGTTTTTGCCAGGGAGATGGTGCGCACGGGCCGCGCCGCGGCGGCGGTAGAGATCGGAAACGTGCAATCCGCCCTTGAGAAGGACGGCGTGCGCCTGCACTTTGATGAACCGCTGTTGTAACGATTTGAATAACGATACGGGCAGGTGAGATTATGTCATTGCTGGAAGGCGGAAGAGATCACAAGCAGGTATACCCTGTTCCTTCTCCATACGGAGCGATTGTGCCACAATGTGCCTTTGCGGCGCTGAAAGGCGCAATGGACGTTGCCGTGAACGAAGCGGCGGATACCGCCTATATCGCGGGCGAAAATATCCTGTATGCGGTTGATATTACCGCTCCGCAACAGCCCGTGATCAGCGGAGAGCTGGCGGGCATCCGCAGCGGCAGACAGGTGGAGGTGTCGCAGGGCATTGCGGCCGTTACCACCCGTGCCGACGGGGTATTTTTCTGCGACGTCCGGGATGCCGCCCGCATGTCGGTCCTGTCGCAGTACGACACGGTTGAGCTGGCGACCGGCGTATGCCTGTCAGGCTGCCTGTGCTGCATCACCTGCCGCCACTACGGGGTGGAAATCGTTGATATCTCGGACCCCGCGCATCCCGTTCACCTCAGCAGTGTATTGGCGGGAGAAGCGCAGTCGGTTATGGTGGACGGGACAACGATGTATGTCGGCGCGTGGATGGAACGGGAAATCCGGATATTCGATATCGCCGATCCTGCCGCGCCGCGCCCCCTATCCCGCTGCGAGCTGGACGGCTTCGGAGACGGCCTATGGGTACGGGACGGGCTATGCTATGCCGCAACAGGCCACCACGCCGGACGGCTGAACAACCGGCGCAAATTTGTAAATTATGATTTTGTCACGGAAGAAATGCTGCGCGAAGGGTACGGCGGCGGGCATGGGCTGGAGATCTTCGATGTGTCGGATCCCGCACATCCCGTTCTTTTATCCCGTATCAAAACCCCGCCGCTGTTTATGTCCGGCTATGATCTGTGGGATGTGACCGTATCGGGAGCGTACGCGTATCTGGCCGATACGTTTAACGGGGTGTTTATCATCCGGGTTGCCGATCCGCGTCATCCGGTTTTTATCGGCTACAGGCGCCTGGAGCTTATGCAGCATACGCAGTACCGGCATGAACCGCCGATACAGCAATTATGCTGCCCCGTTACCGGGTTGGCCGTCATTGACGGGTATGTGCTGGCGGCCGGCGTTATGGATGGATTGCATGTGCTGCAAACGCCGTTTGCCGTTCAGGCTTCACCCTGTCCGTCCGTATTCCGGTCCACCCCTTCCAAGGGCGCGCCAGCCCATGAAATGGTGTTGCAGACGGACAGCCAAATTCACGGTCTGGCCTTTTTACAGGATACACCGGTTGTGGCGGCTGGCGGCAGGGGGTTGGTCATACTCGATCCGCAGAATGCCTATGCCCCACGGTATCATTCGCTGGGGATCGGTACCGCGATGGACATCAAAACCGATGGCAGGTTTTTCTATCTGGCCGAGGGCCTGGGCGGCTTCTCGGTGTGGCGGATGGATGCCGGAAAGCCTGTGCTTTTATGCCGCTTAAGCAGCGAGATATTGGGCGACTCCGTGCGGCAGGTGGTTTTGCTGGGCCAAACCAATGTTGCGGCGCTACAGCTGGGAACGAAGGGCATTGCCTTTATCAATATCAGGAATCCAGAAAATCCCGTGATCCTGAACACCTTTACACTTGATGGAACCATGTACTATAAGAACATCGTAGATGGATTGCTGTTTGGCCAATACGCCGCCGCGGTTCCGCTTTCTCCGGGGATTTCCTGGTTTGAGATCGGCGAAAAGGTTCGTCCCGTGACAATGCATCCCGAACCCGAATGCCAGATCTGCCCGATTGAGGAAGGCGTTTGTTTTGGAGACGGCTATATGATTTCGATTTTCAGAGGGAAATACCGATACGCAGAAACGCTTGAGGCTTCGCTGTCGGAGTCTGACGCGCTGCCAATTTGCGATCCCATGGGCAACGAACTGTATGTAAGCGGAAAGCCCGTGCTTTTGGGAGATACGTTATGCTTGCTGAACCGGCAAAACGGACAGATTACACGGCTGTCTGTGAAGGATCCTGCCCATCCCGTATTCCTTTCCGTGGATCGGATCAGCGGGAATCCGGAGCAGATCCTACAGCATAAGGGCCGGTACTGGATCTGCTGCGGTCACGGCGGACTTTCGAACACATGGAGACCGCAGGAGAGATAGAAACATACCCTTTATACACATAAAAGTGCGGGTAAGAGGTTTTCGTGCAAGGTGTGTCCATGCGCCGGATGGATGCCCCGCTAAAAGCCTGTGTGAAGAAAGCCTCTCCCCCGGTCAAGTTTATAAGATGGTCAAAGCGTTCCGCTAAATTGTTGGAAGCTTCCCGAACCAAAATCCGCCTCTGCGCCCGGCCGCCACGTTTTCATGGAATAAGCGGATAGGTTTGGACTGGTTCCGGCTGTTATCTATACGAATATCAATTCATTCCGCCCTCCTGCCCCCATTGCATCCAGTCCATTGCATCCCACAAATCCGGCACAACCGATTTCCCAAACCGGGACATTGACCAAAAAACACCCGCTGATCGTCATGGGTGATCAGCGGGTGTTATGTTTGTGAATTTTCCGGATGCCCTGAGAATGACTACCCCACACGCTGCCGCGCCGGATTTCCTCCGGCTTGCGTCTGCGAAAGCCTCGATACGGCGCTGCTGCTTTGTCTATCGCAGACACATCGGATGATAATCCGGCGCGTCGTCCCACAGGGCTTCCCTCGCCGTTCTACTGGAGAATCCCAAGCTTACGGAAATGAGCAAGCTTAGTGTTATACGGGTCCAGTGCCTGCAGGGCGTCCGCGGCGCTTTGTGATTCGGCGTCCTGGTTCAGCCCCTTTGCGCCCAGCGCCCGCAGGAGATAGGCGTTGGCCAGGTTGCCCTTGCGGACGTTCAATTCAAACGGCAGCGGAGCCGCCATCCCGACGCCGAAATAGCCGTGGATGTGGGCGGTCTTTTCCAGCTGATCGGCGGTGCTCAGCATGGCCTGGAAGATTTCATCTGCTTTTGCGGCGCTGCCAAGCTTGCGGTGGGACAGCGCGGCAAAATAGCTGATTTCCGTAATCTGGTCAGGCTGCCCTGCCGCCTTTTGAAAGGCTTCCGTTGCTTTATCCGCCTGTTTGTCCGCCTCGTAGGCAAGCCCCAGATAGTAGTATATGTTACCCTCCTGCGCGCTGTAGTGCCGTCCCTCGCCGTAGCTGTCCGGATAGACAAGCGCTGTCTGGTACCAGCGGATGGCCGCCGCCAGATCGCCCTTCAGGTGCATGCCGCGGCCCATCAGCGTATACTGCCAGCCGTGGTGGCGCGTCAGCTTGCCCTCGCCGCCTTCGTAGATATTAAAGCGCTTGGAAAGCAGAAGCTCGCGGGCACGGTCGTATTGCCCATCCTGCGCAAGCAGAATGATATAGTCCAGATAGCAGTCGTCCCGCTCCTTGACCAATTCTCCGTGCCGCTGCACAAGCGCGATACGCTCTTTAACGGACAGATCGAGGTTTTTATACAGCTGGAGCAGCTCATACAGCAAGCGGGCGTTTTGCGGCGCCAGCGAAAACGCTTTTTCCAGCGCGGCGCGGGCATCCTGCGGACGGTTCATGTGGTCGAAATACGCCTGCGCCAGATTGCGGCAGGCGAAAGCGCATTCGGGATTAAGCGACACGGCTTCTTCCCAGGCGTCCACAGCCGCTTGAACATTTATACGGTCATAGTACAGGCATCCCAGCAGATAGCAGGCCTGCCATTCCCCGCGCGGGAGAACCGCGATATCCTCCAGCCGGTTGGGAAAACACCGGGTGATGTCCGTATGGCGGGGCGGCTGCCCCGTGAGGGCCGCCAGGTGATACAGAACCATCTGCGAGGGAACGGCGCAGGTGCCCAGCACCTGTACGGCCTCCCGCGTCAACCCGGCGTGTTTGAAATCCAGCGCCGCGTCGATCACATCCTCCGGGCGGGACATGATAAAATCAGAAACCGGTTCGCCGCTCATCAGAAAACGGGCATACCGGGCATAGGTATCCTGCGGGGCGAGTTCAAGTACGCTCTGGATGCGGGCCGCGTCGTTTGTCAGGTAGCCAAGCAGGGTGGAGGCGGCAAAGTGATGCACGTTGGTTTCCAGGCACCGCGTAAGGTTTTCAACGGCCTTGTCCCGGCGTCCGCTCAGGCAATCCATACAGGCCATTTCGTACAGGCAGGCGCTGCGGAAGGCATACTGCCATGATGCCTGCGCAAACAGCGTATAGGCCTCCGGCAGGCGGTTCTGCAAGCGTATCAGCCGCGCCAGATCATACAGCGGCTGCGCGTCCACAGGGTTGTCGTTGCGCAGCTTGGCCCGGCGCACGGCGCGCTCCAGATAGGCTTGCGCCGCCTCGAAATCCGCTTTTTCCAGGTACAGGCGTCCCATGGCGTGGTTGCACCGCAGATCCTCGGGATCCCGTTTCAGCGCTTCGCGGTAGTAATCCTCGGGATCAAATGTATGGTGCTTGTATTGCTCCAAATGTGCGCCGTGCAGATACAGCTCCTCAAGGCTCCCAACATCCTTGGGCTCCGGCGGAATGGCGCGCGGAACCGGCGCGGTTTTTTGCCCTTTTGCCACCGGACGGTAGGAAACCAGACAATCGCCCTGGGCCGCGTACACCGAAACGCAGAGATCGGTTTCCCGCGTGTCCGCGGGCAGCGCCAAGGTATGGAGAACCGGGCTTTGCGGGAATATATCCTGTGTATCGTCCAGCAAAACGCGGTCTTTGTATGTAACAACGAACCGCGCGCCGGGCCGGGGGCTTGTGGGCACCGCGCCGGTGGTGAGCGTGCCGTTTTTCACCGAGAAGGAAAGCGCGGCTTTTTCGGTGGCGTTTTTGGCTTCGCCGATCCCGCAGATGGGATACCAGATCTGCTTGAAGGTTTTCATTTCACCCGGCATGATGTAGGTGAAGTCCGGCTGGTTATCGCTGAAGGAGCCCGACATGATTTCGATATAGCGGTCGCCGTTGTCGGTCAGGTTCTGGCACCACGCGCGGCCGAAATCGCCGTCGCCCCAGGTCCACATTTTTTTGCCGGGAGCATACTGGTGGTCGGCCACGGTGATGGTGCCCGCGTCAGCGGCAAAATCATACCCGCCCACAAAATCCATGTCGGACTGGCCGCGCGGAATCATCACGGAGGTGGGCAGCTTGATGTTGGAAAACCAGGTGGCATCAACGCCGTCTTTGTAATCGTAAGGCCGCGCGGTGTGGAACACGCCCTTCATCACCGGAAAGGCGATCGTGGCGCGCCGGTCGTGGTCGCTGCCGTATTCCACATCCGGGGGGAAGGTGGCCTTGTACTGCGAGTGCACCCGCACCCCCAGGTTGTTCCACCACATAAAGGGCAGCGGAGCGTCCGTACGGTTGTAGACAACGGCTTTGGCCTCCACCACCGCGGAATCCGGGTACACCGTAATGCCCACCATGCCGCGCATGCGGTGGAAGGGCTCCGCCTCCCCCATCCAGCAGGTTTGGGATCCGTCCGCGTTGGTTTCCAGCGTGGCTTCCGTGGGCATAAAGGTTGTGGGGCGGTGGTGCTGCGGCCAGTTGAACTCCACCCCGCCGGAAACCCAGGGCCCCGCAAGCCCGACCATGGCGGGCTTGATGACGGTGTTCTGGTAGATGAACTCATAGTTGTTGTGCTTTGACTTGGCTCCGTGTATTTTGCCGCCCAGCTGGGGAAGCAGGATCACCTCGATATGCTCGTTTTCCAGCTTCACGGCGTTATACGGGGTATCCACGGCCTGGTTGGACAGCTTATCCGTATACGGCAGCGGATACACGCGGCCGGTTGCGCCCTGATAGGGCTTCTTTTCCAGAAAGAACGGCAGATCGTTGGGCGCGCCGGGGATATAGGTGGGTATGTTCATCGTGAACCGCGTCATTTTAACAGGCATGGGGCCATCTCCTTTTGCATGGTCAGGGTTAAAAACCCTTTCTGGATTTCAGCGTAGCATGCTGATTTTTGCCTCACAAGACAGAGTTTCCGGAATTATTCCCGCAAGGTTGACACCTTTCCCTCCGCTTGCTATGCTACAGGCAGCCGAGGAGGGACAGCGATGCAAATACCGTTTCTCATTGAACCGGCCTATGACCGGTCTTCCGTCTGGTGCAGGCAGATGCGCGAGGGCATCGAAGCCGAAGCGGCCAGAAAAAAGCATACGGTTGAGCTTCTGGACGGGCGCGGCTACCGCGGCATCGCGTACGACGCGGTGCTGCCGCAGCGCAGGCTGCTGGCGCTGGTCGGCACCTCCCCCGCCTGGATTTCGGAAACGATGGAATTTCTTGCGCAGCGGCAGATCGAAGTGATTCTGGCCAGCTACCAGCCCATGGATCACGCGGCGCTGCGGGGCATTGTGCAGATGGATTACCCCTCGGCAACGGCCATGCTGCTCCAGTATCTGCGCTCCTGCGGAAAACGGAAAACCGCGCTGTACGGCTGCAGCGGCGCATCCTCCACCGATGAGATGAAAAAAAGCATGTTCCTGCGGTTCCTGGCCGCCGAAGGAACGCCGTCCGCCGACTGTGTAACCTTTGATAACGACCATTCGCTGGCCGCGTGCTACGAGGCTTTCCGGGCGCGGTACCGGGCGTTTGATTCCGTGATCTGCGCCAACGATATCGCGGCGGCCTCGCTGATACTAAATCTTCAGCGCGACGGCGGCAAAGTGCCGGAAACGCTCTATGTGGCGGCCTTTGGCAACTCCGAGATCGCCGCGCACTTCACCCCAGGGATTACCACCGCAACGCTTAACCATGAGGCGGTCGGCCGCCAGCTGGTATTGCTGTACAGCTTTTTATACCGCAACCAAACGGACGCCGTTGTTTCGGTGCGGGTGCCGTCCCATCTGGCGGTGCGGCAATCCACCGGGGGAATGAAGCCGGATGCGCAGGCGCTGCTTTCGCAGCCCGGCGGGCCCGCCGGGGCCGGGAAGGATTTCTATCAGGACGGGGAGGTGCAGGCTTTTTCGCGGCTGGAAACCCTGCTCATGCAGTTTGATCCGTTCGACTGGCAAATTCTCCGGGGCCTGATGCGCGGAGAAACCTACGAAGCCCTGGCCGAACGGCTGGACGCCCCGCTGACCACCGTGCGCTACCGCATCCGGCGGATGGTCGGCGAGGCCGGATGCGGTACCAAAAAAGAATTCGAGCAGTTTTTGCAAAGCAACGCGTTTGCCGCGCAGATCGCGCCTGCCGATCGATAATATTATCCTTTACAGCTTACTTTTCACTATACCAGCGCTGCATCAGGCTGTCGCAGTCGCCCTTGAGGGCAATGGCGATGCCGTAGTTCATCAGCGCTTCTCCCGTCATACGCCGTCCATCCTCGCAGGTATACACGGCATCCGCGATCAGGCCCTGCATGCGCATCCGCGGCATGGGCAGATCCCAGCAGCGCATGCCGTGGGCGAACGCAAACACGGTAAAGGCGCGCCTGCTGCGCTGCACATACTGGAAGATGGCGTAGGGATTGCGGCGGGCGGAAGCGATGCGGTATACATAAGCGTCCTGCAGCTCTCCCCGCCGGGTTTTATAGTCCGCAACGGCGGCCTTCAGCGTGTCCAGCTCCTGCTGGGGCGCGGTGAGCAGGTTGATGCCGATGCTCATGGAGCCGGTCATACCCCAGTGCACACGGAAGGAAAGCGGTGTGGGGCGCTGGTGGATATGGTGCCGTGCGGGGGCGATATTGCCCGCGCCGCCCGCCGTTTTGGGAATGAAAAGCATGGAAAAGCCCTCGTGCAGCACCATCACGTCCACCGGATCGGCGTTATCGGAGCGGTTGATGCGGTCGGCATACGGTACCATGCCGAAGTCGGACCGGCCGCCGCCGGACGCACAGTTTTCAAACAGTACATCCGGATGCGCCTCGTTCAGGTGCTGCCAGATCGCCATCAGGTTCTGCGTGTAGCGGATGGACAGGCTGCGCCGGTCCTCCGGGGCGGCGTCCGGCCAGCCGTTTTCGGTTACATAGCGGTTCATATCCCACTTCAGATAGTCAAGTTTGTAACGGTCAATCAGGTCATCCAGCCAGGCGATGGCCCAATCGCGTATGTCGTCGCGGGCCAGGTTCAGCACCAGCTGGCACCGCTGCAGGGTTTTGGGCCGGGTGGGATCCTGGATCACCCAATCCGGGTGGGCGCAGTATAAATCACTGTCCGGATTGACCATCTCCGGCTCCACCCACAGCCCGAAGAGCATGCCGTTATCGTGGCATTTGCGCGCGATGGGGGTCATGCCGTTTGGGAAGCGCTCCCGGTCCACGCTCCAGTCGCCCAGCCCGGCTTTCTCGTTGATGCGTTTGGGCATCCAGCCGTCGTCAATCACAAACAGCTCCACGCCCAGGTCCACGCATTTGTCGATGAGCCGCAAACAATTGTCCTCGTTTACATCAAACTCATACGGATACCACGAGTTGTAGATCACGGGGCGCTCGGCGTGCGCCTTATCGGTTTTGGCCCCACGCGGGCAGAGCATATCCAGCTGCCAGTCGTAAAACACCTCGGACATACGCGCAAACCCCCGGCCAGCAAAGCCGCCGGTAAACAGGGGCGTTTCAAAGGCCTCGCCGGGCTTGAGGCAATAGCTGGTGTCAAACTCGTTAATGCCCCCGGTCACGCTGACGCGCTTGCCGTACTGGCGCTCCACCGTAATGTTGAAGTTGCCGCTCCAGTGCAGCACGCCAAAGTACAGCTCCCCCGCGGTCTCGGTGGTTTCGCCGCCGCGGTCGAGCGCGAAAAACGGCGTCTGCTGCGCCGCCGCGCAGGTAACGCGGCTGTTTTGCAGCACCGTGCGCGCCTGCGTAAGCATCAGCTCGTTGCGGCCGTATTCCACGCCCCAGTTGCCCGCCAGATGGGTAAGCCGGTACTCCTCCCCGGCGGGCACAAACCACGCGGCGCTCTTCATGGCGTCAATCGTTACCGGCACATCGGCAAGATTACGCACCACAATCCGGCGGCTGAGCAGGGGCAGATCATCCCACCCCTGATAGTGGGCCTCCACCTCAAGGGGATACACCGCGTCGCGCAGGCGGATGACCAGCGTATTTTTCTCCATCCTGTGGCTGTGATACACAAGACGCAGGCTGCGCACGCCGTCGGGATGGGTTATCCGCAGCATCGGATCGCCGTAATCGCCCGGCTCGCCGGTCGGGATTTCGAAATTCGCGGGAGAGGTTTTATCAACCCCTGCCGAATGCGCATAGCCCTGCAGCTTTTCCTGCGCCAGCGGAACAAGCGATTTCTCCGCGGCAAAGGCTTTGCCCCAGTAGAGGTGGATGAGGCGGCCGTCCGGCGCGATACCGGCCGCATAGCTCATTTCGGGCGTGCTCAGGTGAAAAAAACGGTTTTGTTCGTCAAAATGGATATTCATGATTCTGCTCCTTCTGTGTTATCGCATGGGGGTTAGCGGTACGGGCGGGGTTTGCGGCCGTACCCGGCCATCCAGCAGGGGATACATCTGCTGCGCAAACGCGCGCAGCGCCTCCGCAACCAGCGGGTAAGGGCGGTTGCATACGTCGATCAGCCCGATATTGTAGCTCTCGCCGTCAAAGCGGCCCAGATAGGGCTGATCGCTGTATTCAAAGTAATGGACGCCGGTCAGGTGCGGCTCCTGCGTGCTCTGCTCCAGATAGTAGCGGATGGCCTGGGCGCGTTGCGCCTGGGTGGGCGTGGAGTACAAACCCCAAGCGTCCAATCCGCTGTCCTGCGCGCCGATATGCCATTCGCCGACCATCATGGGCAGATCGGCATACCGGCCGATCCTCGCGGCGGAGGTGGCAGGCTCTTCCCCGTAGCAGTTAAAGGAAAACACATCAAAATACCGCAGCGGCCCGCACAGCGTTTTTTCGGAGGGCCTGTTGTAGCGCATGCCCAAATTGAGGTGATGGGGATCAAAGGCCTTCAGCGTGCGGCTGACCACCTCGCCGTACCGGTTGACCAGCCGGTCATGGAACGCGGCCAGATCCTGCCGGGCGGCCTGGGCGGCAGGCAGGCTTTGCAAGGGGGCAAGAAGCGCCTCAAAGGACGTGAAGGCAGTGTCCCACGCGGCGTTAAGCGCCCCGATACCGCTGGGATACCGGTCTTTCAAAAAGTCAATCATGGCCCGCTTGGAGGCGGTTACGCCGGGATGCAGCAGCAGCTTTTCCGCCAGATTCACGTTCTCGGCCATCAGCCATTCCGGCTCGTTGGTCACAAAGTAACCGATCATCCCCCGCTCCCCGCGCCAGGGGGCCAGCTCGCGTTCCGCCATCTGCTGCGCCGCACGCTCGTAAGCTTCGCTGAACACATCGGGAAAATCGCGGAAAATGCATTCCTCCGTCAGCGCAAAAAACTTGAACGTCACCACAAAGGGAATGCCGGACCGGGCTAAAAAGGTACGGGTGGCTTCATCCGCGTAATCGTTCACGCCCACGCCCAGCGTGTTGATACCCCAGCGGCGCATGCGCGCGGCGTTGATGGCAATCCACGCATCCAGCCATTTTTCGCCAAAAACACGGATCATGTTGGCCCGGGGAAAGTTGACAAGGGTTCGGCTGCGGGCGGCGTCCAAGCCGTTGCGCACCACATACTGCGGAATGGCATCCCCTGTGCACCACGCGCTTTGGTACTGGCCGTCACGCGGGGGCAGCCACGCATACAGGGCTTCCAGATGGTCGGCCAGCGCGTAGATGCCGGTACGGTTGCCGTAGCACACGCCGTTGGAGAAAAACGCGTATCCGTCCGGGTCCACCAGCCACCAGCGTCGGCCATCGTGCTCGCGGCGGAACCAGCCGGTGGCCTCAAACCGCTTTTCCAGCCATCCGCCACAGCGCGACCAGCCCGCCGGATACCGGGGATCCGCCCCGGCGGCCTCCCTTTCGCTACGCAGATAGGCTTCCAGCGCCTCCGTGTTTTCCGTTTTCCCGGCCCAGCGCATGTGCAGCGCCTGGCCCATCGGGTCCACCAGCGGCGCGCCCTTCACATCCTGCGGCGTCCAGTCAGTTGTAAGCGTCAGCCCGTCAAAGGCAAGGGCGGTCAGATGCCCGCTTTGGAGGCTCAGCTCCACGGCATTGATCTCCTCCGGCCGCACGGCGCGCCCCGCCATGCCCCCTTTATATACGCCGGGCTGCGGCGGCAAAAAGGCGTAATCCGCCGCCAGCACGCGCCCGTTGACCGGATAGGGAATCTGCACGCGGCAATTGGGCAAAACGGTGTAGTGCAGCGTGAGCAGCGGTTCCGTATCCCCGCACAGGGACAGGCAGCACTTGATCTGATGGTCCGCCGTTGCCGCAAGCTGCGCGACCGCCATTGAAAAACCGGTCCAGCGCTCCGGCAGCGGCGCCCGCAGACGGATCATATGCCGGTCGTCCGGGCGGAGCATGCCGCCCTCGCGCCGCCCGGCCAGAAGGGAAAACTGTTGTGCCTGAATTTGAAAATCGGCCATGTGGCTCTCCTCCTTTTTCGTGCTTCCATTATAAAATAAGGGGTTGGGAATCACTATAACGGGAACGGGAACGGGAATACCGTTTTTGGGCCGCATGTCCGTATCGCGTTATAGGCTGTCCCATACTGCGCATTTACTTACATTAAAAACCGCGATACGATAAACGCAGCAAAACAGACGGCAGGCGGATGAAACCCCGTTGCCCGGCATGCAAGAACAAGCAGGTATTGATTGTTCTTGATTTTGATCTCTGCCGCTGCTTTCACGAAAACCGAAAGGAAATTCCGTTATGCAGAAAAGCCAGCCCGTGAGGCCGATGAAACACTATCGCAAGTCGCTTGGCAGACGAATTTTGGATCACAAACAGATTTATCTGCTTTTGCTTCCCGCCCTGGTATACTATTTTATTTTCTACTATATGCCCATGACGGGGCTGCAGATTGCGTTCCGCGATTATCGCGTGTCCAAGGGCATCTGGGGCAGCGACTGGGTGGGCCTGAAGTACTTCATCAAGTTCTTCAACCATCCGCAGTGCTGGAAAATCATCCGCAACACGCTGGTGCTTTCCTTATATACGCTGGCAACCTTCCCGCTTTCCATCCTCGCCGCGCTGATGATTTACGAAATCCGGGGGAACATGTTCAAAAAGACGGTCCAGATGGTTACCTACGCGCCGCACTTTATTTCCACCGTGGTAATCGTTTCGATGATCAACCTGTTCATGAACCAATCCACAGGCCTGTTCAACGGGATCATCCAGAAGCTCGGCGGCGAGACCGTGGATTTTTTAGGGACCACTTCCTATTTTTCACACATATACGTTTGGAGCGGCGTATGGCAGGACCTTGGCTGGGGCACGATCATTTATCTGGCCACGTTGTCCGCCGTATCGCCCGAGCTGCACGAGGCCGCGTATATCGACGGCGCCAACCGCCTGCAGATCATCTGGCACGTAAACGTCCCCTCCATCCTGCCGACGATCGTTATTATGCTGATTTTGCAATGCGGCCGCATTTTGTCCGTCGGGTTTGAAAAGGTATACCTCCTGCAAAACTCGCTCAACCTCGACGTATCGCAGGTCATTTCCACCTACACGTACGAGCTGGGCCTGCTGGGCGGCCAGTACAGCTATTCCACGGCCATCGGCCTGTTCAACACCGTTGTCAACGTGCTGATGCTTGTGATCGTAAATATGATCAGCAAGCGCGTCGCCGATGTGGCTTTGATTTAGGGGGCGAGGAACGAATGAAGCACGAAAAAATCCACCGCACCCGGTTTGACAAGGGCTTTGATATCGTCAACACGCTGCTGATGCTGCTGCTGCTTGTGATCACCCTGTACCCGCTGTACTTCGTGTTGATCGCCTCCGTATCGGATGCCTACGAGGTGGCCAAGGGCAACGTATACCTTTGGGCCAAGGGGTTCACGGTGGAATCCTACGCCAACGTGTTCCGGGAAGGGCGCATCTGGCTTGGCTACCGCAATACGATTTTATACGCCACGGTCGGCACGGTTTTCAGCCTTGTGCTCACCATCCCCAGCGCCTACGCGCTCAGCAAACGCACCCTGCCGGGGCGCGCCATGCTGGCCCTGTTTTTCATCATTCCCATGTATTTTAACGGCGGGCTGATCCCCACCTATCTGGTGATGAAAAACATTGACATGGTCAACAAGTGGTACTCGCTGATCTTTATCGGCGCGTCCAGCACCTACAACATCATCGTGACGCGCGTGTATTTTGAAAGCAATGTGCCGGAGGAGCTCTACGAATCCGCCCGGATCGACGGCGCGGGAGAGCTTCGCACCTTCTTTGGCATCGCGCTGCCGCTGGTACTGCCCATCATCGCCGTGATGACGCTGTTCTTTGTCGTCCAGCGCTGGAACGATTACTTCAACTCCCTGATCTACGTAACGAAAAACGACTTCATTCCGCTGCAGATGGTGCTGCGCTCCATCCTGCTCAACAGCCAGACCGCGCTGCAGAAGGTGGATACCTCGTCCATGGATGCCGACGCCATTAAAAACGCCGCGCGCCTTGCCTATATGGCGGAGGCCATGAAATACGCGCTCATCGTGGTGTCCTCCGCGCCGCTGCTCATCGCCTATCCGTTCATGCAGAAGCATTTCGTCAAGGGCATGATGGTGGGCGCTGTTAAGGGATGAACGGTTTCGGCCGTTTCCATAGCACGTACCTTATTTTGAAAGGAGCGACCCCTATGAAAAAAACCCTGTGTGTATTGCTGGCCGCACTGATGCTGCTCAGCGCGAGCAGCGCCCTGGCGGCCTACAACGACCACACCGACTACTCCCAGTTTCCGCTCGTGAAAGACGGCGAAAGTATGACCGTTACCGTTGCCGCCAAGCGCAGTGAGCAGTATGGAAAGGACCCGGAGGACCAGTGGTTTTGGATCTGGTCCGAGCAGGCAACCGGCATCCACTTTGAAGTTGACCAAATCCTTTCCACCGCCACCGAAGAGCGCAAGAGCCTGATGTTTGCCTCCGGCGACCTGCCCGACCTCATTTTGGGCGGCGTCAACCTGACCACCAGCGAGCTGGTGCGCTATGGCATGGGCGAAGGTCTTTTGCTCGACTTAAGCCCCTACATCACGCCGGATATCATGCCCCACCTCTGCGCGTGGATTGAGGCGTATCCCCAGTCGCTGGCCTATTGCACCACGCCCGACGGCAAGGTGTACACCCTGCCGGGATACTCGGACTTCTACATCCAGGGTGACGGACCCAACCTGATGGAGGTCAACAGCGAGTGGCTGGCCGCAGCAGGGCTGGACACCCCCGGGACGCTGGACGATTTTACCGCCATGCTGTACAAATTCAAGGCAATGTATCCCGACAAAATCCCGCTGGGCTCCGGCGCGCAGAACGCCACCAACGATCCGCGCAATTGGATCCTGAACGCTTTCGGCTATGTATGGCCCGATACGCAGGATAACGTCAACCCCACCGGCAACCTGCCTTCCGTACGCAACGGCGAGGTTGTGATCCCGGCCTATGACGATACCTTTGTGGAATTTCTCAAGCTGATGAACCAGTACTACACCGACGGCCTGATGGCACCGGACTTCTTCACCATTGACCAGACGACCGCGTTCGCCCAGCTGGCGGAGGATGCCGTCGGCGCGTATGCCGGAACGGCCTATCTGGCGCTGCCCGACCGTGAGGATTTTTCCAAATGGGCGGAGATTTCTCCCCTGACCAGCGCGTGGAACGATACCGCCAAAGCCGGAACGCTGAACAAGTTCCGTTATGGCTACGTTGAGCTGAGCGCGAATGTGGATCCCGCCAAGATCGAGACGATCCTGCGGTATCTGGACTACTTCTACAGCGACCTGGGCGGCATGTACCTGTGGTGCGGGCCTTCCGCCACCAGCGCCGACACGCTGGGAATTATCGGCGGCTATAAGGTAACCGAAGAAAACAGCTACATCTGGACCGATACCGACGGCAACAAGGCCGACAGCCAGGCCTTTATGGAAGGCGACGCAGCCAACATGGCGCACGGCTTCGGCAACCGGTCGCACCCGCTGGAAAACAAGGCGGCCTTTGAAGCCGGGGTAACCAACCGCCCCGAAATGCGCTCCTACTACTACAACGCGGACAATATCCTGACCTACAGCTATGACCCGAATTTCGGCTCCGGCGCGCACCTGCTGAATGTGCGCAACAACATCGAGCCATACCGCACCGAATCCTTCCCGATGATCGTGTACTACGACGAGGAAACCACCCTGGCCATCGATGAGCAGCACACCATTCTCGATCCGTATATCGAAGGCGAAGTGGCCAAGTTCATCACCGGCGCCCGCGATATTTCCGAGTTCCCGCAATTCCAGGAAGAGCTCAAGAGCATGGGCGTTGAGGAACTGCTGGGCTACTATCGGCAGGCGTACGACAACTATCTCGCCGCTCAGGAATAATCCGCTCCGCGCAGCGTAGCCCCCGCTCCGGGCCTTCGTGATATACTATAGGCCCGGGGTGGGTTTGCCAAACACCAACAAGTCCCGTTATGCGGCTTGTTGGCTTTGCCGTTTCAGCCGCAGGATAGGAGTGATCGTATGAAAACATTGAGGGGTCGGGTATTCAGACGGTATGTGCTTTCCTATCTTGCGGTTGCGTTAACCATCAGCCTCATCCTGGGCCTGGCGCTGACCATGGTATCGGCCACAAGGCTGCGCCAATCCGAATTGGAGCTGTACGAAAGCCGCCTGTACATGGCGGCGGATTATATCGAACGCCAGATTTCCGCCATGGAGGATATCCGTGTGGAAATCAAGGCCAACCGGGTATACCAGCCCTTTTTTCTGGAACAGAGCGTCGTAAACGAGCTGGAGCTGCTGGACGCCTTTTCGCGGTTTACCAGCTACTCCAGTTGGGTGGAGGAATACTACCTTTGGTATCAGGATACGGACAGGATTTTTGGAACGCATGCCGCCTACAGCCCCGATATTTTCTATTCGCGGCTGCTGGGCGGCGTAACGGAGGGCGAGCTTGCTCCGCTGCTGGCAATGGACCGGACGGTGCATATGCAGGTGCTTTCGCAGCGGCCGGATTCGCTGATCATCACCATGCCGTTTTACTTTGGCAGCTCCAAGCAGAAAACGAATAAAGCGGTGCTGCTGTTTCTGGTTCGTCTGGATACGATTCGCAAAACCATGTGGGATATGATCGGCACCGAAAGCGGCGCTCCCCTGAAAATCGTGTATCAGGACCAGACGATTTTAAGCGCTTCTCTTTCACAGGACGCCATATCGGCCGCAGGCGCGGAAGGCAACGTATGGCTGATGATGGACGGGCCCAGCTTTCCAACTTTCCACCGGTTTGATTCCTTTCTGGTGCTGATCCTCTCCATCACCTTCAGCGTGCTGCTGCTGGGGGCGGCGCTTGCCGTATACGCGGCGTGGTACAGTTACCGGCCCATACAGCGGCTGTATAAAAAATATATCGGCGTGGTGAAAAAGCCCAGCAACGAGCTGCAAAGCATTGAGGAGCTGCTTAACACAACGCTGGAAATCAACCGCTTTTCGCAGCAGCAGCTGGATGATCAGCTGAACCAGATTTCCCACCAGCACGCCTGGCTGAAGCAGCAGCTGGTGATGATGCTCATTTCCGGCAACAACAGCCCTGTGGTACAGCGCCAGATCCGGGGCACGGGCTTTGAGATGACCCACGGGCTGTATGCCATATTGTTTATCCATATCCACGATTGCCAGCCGGGAGAAGATTTTTTGCGGGACGTGGAAAATTTCTCGGACGACGAGCTTTGCCTGTATGCCGCGGAGCTGCGCAGTTTGCAGGAATACGCCGTGCTGATCAACTTTGAAGAGGAGGACCAGTGCCAGGAGCTGCTGGAGCTTTTGTCCGATACGATGGCCGCGCACAACGTGACCGCTTTTGTGCAGCTGAGCCGTTCGTGCTCCACGCTCAGCGGCATCGTGTCCGTGGCTATGGAGGCTCTCAACGCCTGCCCGGTATCGCTTCCGGCCGAAACCAAAAACAGCGGATCACAGGAGGACAGCGTTACGCAGGTGCTGGAGCTGGCGGAGGCCGGAAACGCACAGCAGGCGCTATCGCTGCTGGACATCCTGCTTGCCGGGATGGATAACCGGTATCCTTCGGTACTGATGAAGCTCTGCATGATGAACACCCTGTATGCCCGCATCTCCCGGCGCGCGGCACAGGTGGGCGCGGCCGTTTCCGCGCCGCCCGAAGCGTCAAGCCTGCAGGAGCCCTCCGCTATCGCGCAGCAGATGCGCAGGCTGGTGAAAGCGATCGCTTCCACTTCCACGCCGGTTGCGGAATACGCCGGGGACGCGCGCGCATCCAAAATCGTCGGCTACATCCGTGACAACTGCCTCAGCACGAATATCAGCCTGTCCTCCACGGCGCAGGCGTTTGAGATTTCCACCAAGCAGGTCACGCGCCTTTTGCGCATGAGCATCGGGATGACGTTTAAGGAATACCTGCTGCAGCTGCGCATGGAAGCCGCCAAGCGGATTCTGGTGGACGACGGTTTTTCCATTGCCGAGACGGCGGAAAAGGTAGGGTATTTCAACACCTCGCATTTTATCAAATGCTTCAAGCTCTATACCGGCCTTACGCCCGGCGAATGGAAAAAGAACACGGGGCATTGAACCCGAGGTAAGCGATGAATATAACGCTTGTGCGATGGTGCGTTAGCTTTACGTCAGCGTGCAGGGATTTATTCAGCGTTTACCAAGTTTCAGTACAGGTTCATGTCATACGGATTCGTTTCCCCAGTGAAACGGTCCGCCCGATTGACAACCCGCCCCAACCATGCTACGATATCCACGCTGCATGACTGACGGAAGTGGAATCAACCACGGGGAGTGCAGCCGACAGAAGCCGACCGTCTGGGTGAAAGCCTTGATTGGTGGGCATTTTTTGGCAGAGTAGGATTTTGCGCGTAAATCGGAAGATTTGCAGTGCCCTCCGAACGGGGAGTTGTCGGAGGGACGAAAAGCCGCCTGGCTTACGGTGCAGGGTCCGCATCCCGCTGCTACATAAGAAAAGCGGCGCTATGAGTATGCCTCTTGTTATGTAGCTGTGCTGCATAACAGGAGGTGTTTTCTATGATCATAATCTGACGTATTCCCCAAACCGGAATTCTTTGACAACTTCATCAACCGGTGTAATCGAAAGGAGACTTTTCCGTGGATAAAGTATCGCTTCCTGTGCGCCGCGTCACCGTTTCCGCCCTTTTGCTGAGCCTTGCGCTGGTGCTGAAAACAACGTTTTCCATTTACATTCCCCTGTTTGGGCAAAATGGGATGAGCGTCGGCATCTCGGGAATCTTTTCCATGCTCCCGGCCTTTCTGTTCGGGCCGGTATACGGCGCGGTGGTCGCCGGGCTTTCGGATCTGCTGGGCTACATATTGAAGCCCATGGGCGCGTACCTGCCGCTGATGACGCTGGTTGTCGCTTTCGGCGGCTTTCTGCGCGGAGCGCTGTGGGCCGCCCTGCGCAGCCGCGGCAGCCGGGCCATGCGCATCGGCGTGGCCGTGTTTTCCGCCGTGCTGCTTACGGCGGGGATTCTCAATCTGGTGTTCCTCAAGGCGGACGGCGTTACGGCGGCGTTCTACGATCAGGCGCAGGCTTCGGGCATCAGCACGGAGAACCTGCACCTCGTGAGCAAAATGCTGATTACCCGCACCGCAAGCACCAAGGACCCGGCGGGCAACCTGGCGACCTATATCACCTTCGTCACCTCCGGGGTCATCGGCAGCGCGGTACTGGGGCTTTTGCTGCTGGCCGCGGACTGGTTCCTGTCCCGCAAGCTGGCCAAGGCTGCGGGCGCGGGACAGCTTCCCCAGCTATTGCTCGTGATGATCGTATCCGGCCTGATCGTAACCACGCTGAATACCATCATTCTGCGCGAAACCATTTATGCGTCCTGGAAGGTGCTGCCGTTCGCCGTGATCTGGATTCCCCGGGCGATTGAGGAAATTCTCGGCAATACCGTGAAGGCCTACTTCGTCGCCATGCTGCTGGGCATCGCGGGCAGGCAGCGGGGCCCATGGCAGAGGATGGGCGGCTCGTTTCCCGTAACGCAAAAACAGGAGACGCCATTGCCAGGCGCTCCCGAACAGGATACAATACGGAAAAACAATCCGTGACGGTGACACGGCCTGATCACGGAAGCCGGATAAGGAGAAACGCCATGACCTGTCCCAAATGCAAAAGCCACGACATTCTTATATCACCCGTGACCAACGTGAAAACCAAACGCCGCGGATGCATCGGCTGGGGGCTGTGGATTCTTCTGGCGATCGTTACCTTCGGCCTGATCCTGATTATTCCGCTGCTGACCAACACCAGGGTAAAATCCAAAACACATACGGAGGCCGTGTGCCAGCGCTGCGGATACCGCTGGAGGGCATAACCGCCCGTTAGGCCCTGCTACAGCTCGTGCTCCGCCAGATATTCCTTCACCCTTTGCAGCAGCACCGGCTGGATGCTGGGATAGGTCAGCGCCTCCGGCGGCTCGGCAAAAAGGCGCGTCTCGGCGATCTCCAGCGGCGGGAGCGGGCCCAGCGTTTCCACCTCGGCAAAGCAGAGCAGACCGTAGGCCTTTTCCCCGTTTTCCACACAATACGCGCAAACCGGCGTCAGCGTAAACCGCTGCGCGCCGGTTTCTTCATACAATTCCCGCCGGGCGGCGTCCAGAGCCGCCTCGCCGGGCTCCCGGTGGCCGCCGGGGATTTCCCAGGTGCTCCTGTCCCGGTGCCTGCCGTATATCCACTGGCCCCGGTAGCGGCTGACGATAACCGCGTATCGGATCCACTCGTTATCCACCGCCTGGGAATCCATAAACGTAATCGTCATCCGGTGCTTCCTTTCTACGCCGTTATCCCCGGTACGCCACCGCGTCCAGCTGAAACAGCAGCCCGCCCTCAGCCCCACCGGCATGGGCGAATTCGGTCTGGATGGACTTGCGCGCGGGGTACTGCCCGGCGGGGAAGCGCTCCTTGATGATCTTTTCCATCACGGGAATATTCCACACATCACGAAACAGGCAATCCATTTTCACCACGGATTCCAACCCCAGTCCCACGGCCCCGAGCCGCCTTGCCAACTCATCGAAAGCGGCGCCGATCTGCGCCGCAACCGGCTGGCCGACAGCGCCCGCGCAATAGCCGGTAAACACAAAATCCCCGGCTTCCACCATCCCGGCGTGCGCCCAGGTTTCGTTGATTTCATGGCGGATGATTTGTCCCATATTTCATTCCTCCCAGGTAAGTGATGATTACAGCGGTTGCGCGATGGTGCGCTGGATTTTTGTCGGGTTGGGTTTGCGAAAGACGCAGTAGCAGCAGCGCTGCGTCAAGGGTTCCGAGAGCTTAAACTGCCAGATAGATAGCGCGTCAGCGTGCAGGGGCTTTGTTCATCGCTTGCCTATAGCAAGGCCAGCAGCTTGGGCACGAATATGATCAGCCCCGCCGCCGCCGCCGCCAGCGATACCACCAGCACCGCGCCCGCGGCTGTGTCCTTCACACGCTTGGCGCGCGGATCGCGCTGCGGCATGCTGATATCCACAGTCAGCTCCAGCGCGGTGTTCATCAGCTCCGCGCCGATCACCAGGCCGAACAGCAGGATGCAGATCATCCATTCAAACCGGCTGATGTTCAGCAGAAAGCCGAATACGATCACAAGCGCCGTCGCCGCCGCATGGATTTTCAGGTTACGTTCTTTTTGCAGGGCATCCTTTATGCCGTCCAGCGCGTGCAGCAGCCCGGCGAGAAAGGATCTGTTTTTCGTATTCATGCCGATCATCGCTCCTGAATGAGAGAATTTGCAAAGATGCCGCGCACATCCGCCAGCGACCGTTCCATTACGGCCTGTTGGTCCCCGTCCATGTAGGAGGGCGGCGCGGCATTGGAGATCACGGGCTGGTACGCGGTTTTACCGTTATATTTTCCGCGCCAGATGTACACCGGCGAATAGGTGATGGATTCAAAGGTCAGTGCGTCGGTTTGCTGGTTGTAGCGCATATTGATGTGCAGCAGCGCGCTGGAGATCACGGACCGGTCCGCCCGGTCGGTGTTTATAATGCTGCCCAGGGAATAGGCGCACAGGGTTTGGTGCTGCGTACCGTCGGCACGGGTGGAGGTTAAAATCTCCACAGGCTGCAGCACGCCCGGGTTGGTGCCGAGGATGATATCCGCGCCCGCGTCCGCAATGCCTTGCGCCAGCTCTGTTTGCAGCTTGGTCGGCTCCAGCGCGCCCTCCCGGCCCCAGCACAGCGACACCACCACGATCTTGGCTCCCGCGGCGTGCGCGGCGCTGATCTCAGCGGTGATGGCGGGCAGTGTGAGCTGGGCAAACACAAAGCTCTGTTCCTCCTTGGTGATCGCCTTTTTACCCGTGGCACTCAGCTCTCCCTGAAAGCTTACAAAGGCGACCGTCAGGCCGTTATACTCCCGGGTCACTACGCGCGTGCGCTGGTCCGCCGACAGATAGGTGCCGTAGGGCAGCATCCCGTTTTGTTCAATCAACGAAAGTGTATTGCTCAGGCCCTGCAGACCGCCGTCCAGCGCACCATAGAACCCTGTGCAGATCACGTTGAAGCCACCGCCGGCCACGGCGCTCACCGCCGCGGACGGCATGTTGATATCGGTCAGCTTGTCCTCGGATACCACGGTGTTTTGCAGCGTGGCCAGGGCAATGTCGCCGGTTACGCTGCCGCGGATCTGCTCAAACAGAAAGCCGAAATTGTATCCCGCGTCGGTTGTGCAGGCCGTCTGGATATCGCGGTCAATGGAAATCTCCCCCGCCGCCGTCAGCGTCAGCCGCTGCACGGGCACAGGCGTGGCCGCGGCGCCTCCGGCCGACGCCGTTTCCAGCGGCGGCGCGGTTACCACCGGGGTTTGGGGCGTGGCTGTGGGCTGGCCGAGCACCGAATCCGAAAAGGCGCTGAACGATTTCTCCAGCGCCACGCCCATCTGCTGCGGGCTTACGCGCTGGTCCACTTGCCCCAGCAGCTTGGGAAACAACAGCGCACAGCCAACCGCAACCAGCGCCAGTACCACAAGCGTTGCCATTGTGCCTGCGGAAACGCCGGGTCGTGTACGCCGATATCGCATGGCTGTGCCTCCATGATTGTTTTTACAGATATTCCGTTGATCTTTTACAAAATCAGGTACGGCACGCCGGGCTTTTCAGCATGCCGAAAAGCCTGCGGGACTTGCCATTCATTCGTCGCAATGATATCATATTGATATCGGATATGCAATATGGAGGGAACAACGATGAAGATTAGCTTTTCTACGCTTGGCTGCCCGCGCTGGAGCTGGCGCGAGATCACCTCTGCGGCGGTAGACCTGAATTACCAGGGCATCGAAATGCGCGGGATCGGCACGGATATCTCGGTTCCCGTTATCCCCGTATTCTCCGAGGAAAACCTGCCCCACACCCTCAGCGAGCTCAAACGGATGAAGCTCCAGATCCCCTGTCTGGACAGCGATTGCTGCATCCACCTGCGGGATACCGAGGAAGCCGTAAACACCGAGATTGAAGCGTACCTGACCCTGGCCAAAAAGCTGGGCACGCCCTATGTGCGCATCATGGCCGCGGCGCCGGTGCCCAAGCCCATCGGCACCGTGGACGAAGGCTATGTACGCGAGCATGCCATTCAGCTGGCCGAAAAAGCCGACGCGTTCGGCGTGAAGCTGCTGATTGAAACCCATGGCATCTGGAGCGACACCCAGCGGCTCGCCCGCCTGCTGGAAGCCATCGGCTCGGATTCCGTCGGCGCGCTGTGGGATATTCACCATCCCTACCGTTTTATGGGCGAAAGCCCGCAGACCACCTGCGAAAACCTGGGCAAGTACATTTGCCACACCCATTGGAAGGACAGCCAGAAAACCTCCGAAGGCTACCGCTACACCCTGCCCGGCTTTGGGGATATCCCGCTGGAGGGCATGGCCAAGGCGCTCAAGGACATCGGCTACGAAGGCTTCTATTCCCTGGAATGGGTCAAACGCTGGGACACCACACTGGAGGAGCCCGGCATCGTATTCGCGCACTTTGCCAATTTTATGCGCACACTGTAACCGATTGCCGCACGCCGCGTGCAGCGGCTGCGGATGTTTAAAGGAAGGGGCTGACCGCCCATGTTTATTGAAAAGCGGTATATCAAACGCATCGAGGCCATCTTTACGGGCTTGAGTGTACCCATACAGCTTTTGGACGCACAGGGATTTTGTATTGTGCCGGAGGACGGCGACCCGCAGACGCTGCCCCCGGGGGTGATAACCCCGGGCATTAACCACATCGTCGGCGCAAACTGCTACCGGGCGCTGGACCTGAACCCGCAGCTGTACCTCGCCTGCAGGGCCGATGCCCAGGGCGCGGAAAACCTGCTGGTGCTGGCCGATGCCATGCTCATGAGCATGCTCAAATCCAGCCTCTCCATCGCCAGCCAGTCCGATGTGCTGCGCCGCGTGCTGCGGCAGGATATCATCGGCACGGCGCTGATCTCGCGGGCCAACGAGCACCAGATTCCTCTGGAAATGGAACGCTGCGTGGTGCTGTTTCAGCTGGAAAACACCGAAAAAGTCAGCGCCTACACAACGCTGGGCGAGCTTGTGCCCCTGACCGAAACCGATACGCTGGTGGAAATGAACCGCCACGCCGCTGTGCTGATCAAGGATATGGACGGCATTGACGGCATTGAAGAGCTGTACCAGTTTGCCCTCGCCGTGGAAGAAACCCTCACCCAGGAAGGGATCCGCCAGATGACCATCGGCATCGGCGAGCCCAAAAGCACGCTGGCCACACTGGCGGAAAGCTATCTGGAGGCCAAGCGCGCGATGGAAGTGGGACATATTTTCACCAAGTCCCGCTCCATCCATGTGTTCCGCTACCTGCTGCTGGAGCGCTTCTTGATGGATATTCCCCGCGAGGAAAGCATGCACTACCACACGCTGCTCTTCAACCGCAAAACCGCCAAGCTGTTCAACGAGGAAATGCTGCAGACCATCGAGATGTTTTTCCGCAAGGATCTGAACCTTTCCGATACCGCGCGTCAGCTGTACATCCACCGCAACACCCTGGTGTACCGGCTGGACAAGGTGCAGCGGCAGACTGGGCTGGATCTGCGTAAATTTGACGACGCCGTAACATTCAAAATTCTCAACGAGCTGAAAAAGTGCGGCCATGAGAAACCCAAACAGATATATTAGAAGGTGACGGACATGAACCCCAGTAAGAGAAGTAAATATTGGCTGTACGCCGTGCTCATCGTAACGGTGGTGCTGATCGCCGGCGCTGTTCCCTATGCCTCGGCGCAGCTGTTTGCGCCCTATCAAACCCAGGAAGAAACCGTAACCATCCCCAAGAGCGAATACGAGCATTATCAGCAGTACGCGGCGCTGGACCAGATCGCCGCGTATATCGGCGAGTATTATTATATCGATACCGATTTTGACGCCCTGCTGGAAGGGGCCAAGCGCGGCATGGTAGCGGCGCTGGATGATCCCTATTCCTATTATTACGACTCAGAGCAGTTTTCCGATATGTGGGAGGACGACGAGGGCGAGTACGCCGGGATCGGCATCCAGATTTCCGCCTCCTACCTTACGCAGCTGTGCACCATCACCCGCGCCTTTGAGGGCAGCCCCGCCGAGGCGGCCGGTCTGCGCAAGGGCGATATTCTGGTCACGGTGGAGGATATCGACGTAACCATTTACACGTTGCAGGATGCCGTGGATACCATGCGCGGCACCGTGGGCGAGCCTGTGCATCTGAGCGTGCTGCGCGGCGATGAGATTCTGGAGTTTGATGTCGTGCGCGCCAACATCCACGTCAACCGCGTATCTTCCATAATGCTGGATGACAACGTGGGCTATATTCTGCTGTACGAGTTTGCGGGCGACTGCGCCGAAGGCTTTGCAACCCATCTCAACGCCCTGGCGAACCAGGGTATGAAGGTGCTGATCCTCGACCTGCGCGACAACCCCGGCGGATGGGTATCCGACGCCGTGGATATCGCGGGCAACTTCATCGACGGCGGCGTGGTAACCTATCTGGAGGACCGCGCCGGAAACCAGGAATTCTACAAAGCCGATGCGGGCAAGATGGATATTCCCATCGTAGTGCTGATGAACGGCTACTCCGCCTCCTCCTCCGAGATCCTCGCCGGGGCGCTGCAGGACTACGGCCTTGCCACCGTCGTGGGCGACCAGAGCTTCGGCAAGGGCGTGGTGCAGTCCGTAATTCCCCTGGGCACCGATATGGAGAATACCGACGGCATGCAGATCACCAGCGCCCAGTATTACACGCCCAACGGCAACTCCCTCAACAAGGTCGGCATCACCCCCGACGTGGCTATTTCCCTGCCGGAGGAAGACGTAAACAAGCTGTTCCAGCTGGGCGACCTCAGCGATGTGCAGCTGGCCAAGGCCTATGAAATCGCGCAGGAGCTGGTACCGTAGCCTGCCTGACCTCCACAGCCGCTTCTCCCATTGATATCATCCTGTCAGGGAAACGCTGAATGAAGCGCGTCCCTGGGTAAACCCGCTTCCCCGCGCGGCCCCGCCCGGAAAGTATCCGGCCGGGCCGCAGCGGCGGAGCGGGTTTTTTGGTTGGCAGAAATTCTTTGACAATTGTTTCACAATCTATCGGTTTGTGGTATACTGTTTATCGTAAAGCATAACCCCGCGTGGCGAAAGCCATCAGGGCGAATGCACCCGTTCCCAAAAAGTCCCTGTTGACGCCCGAGGCAAGGCCGACGGCGAAGAGAGAGGAGGATGACGCATGAAAAACCGTTATTTGAACAACAGCTGAGCCTTGCTTCGCTGTTGTTTTTTAGTCGGGCCGCCCTGATCCCGGCCCTGATTTAACAAAGGAGGAGCGCGCATGGACAGTGAAACCCGGCTGGGCTTTATCGGCATCGTGCTGGATACCCGCGAGGTGGCCGACGCCGTGAACCACATCATCGGGGAATATTCCGCGGTGGTCAAGGCGCGCATCGGCGTGCCCAACAGCACGTCCGCCTCGGCGGTGATCGGGCTGATTGTGGAAGGCGACAACCTGCTGATCGGCTCCCTCACGGCCAAGCTCGGCAACCTGAAGGGCGTACAGGTGAAAAGCGCCCTGGCGAAAAAGAAATAATGGAGGAATTCATACTATGAGCTCACAGAATATCCGCAAAATGGTCGTTACCGCGCTTTTGATCGCGCTTGCCATCGTGTTTCAGCAGCTCCGCTTCGTGCTGGGCGACAACATCGTAACCACCTATATCATCTCAAGTCTGGTCAACCTGTGCCTGATTGTTGCCACAGTCGCCGTGGGCCTTTGGAGCGGGCTTTCCGTAGCGGTGGTCACGCCGCTGATCGCGCTGATGCAGGGCCATCTGAAGCTGATCCAGATGCTGCCGTGGATTTTAGCGGGCAATATCGTGCTGGTTCTGATCTTCGCGTTTTTTGCCATGAAGGACAACGCTTCGCTGGCGATTCATTGGCCGCGCTGGGCCGTTGTGGGTACCATCGCCGCCCTTGTGAAGTTTGCCGTGATCGCCTTCGGGCAGACCACCGTGATCACCTCGTTGAAAGGCCTCGCGTTCAACGTGGCGCTGCCCACCGCAACGGCTACCCAGCTGGTGCAGCTGATCACCGCTGTAATCGCTATGGTGCTCGGCGGAATCGTTTTGCCGATGCTGCCCAAAAAGGTGGTCGGGAAAACCGTGTAGTTCTCCGTCCAATTTTTCAGCCTCAAGCTGGCGCAAAGATAACACGCCAGCGTGCAAGGGATTTGTTCGTCACTTGCCTGGCTTTCAGGGGCGGGAGATCAACAGTCAAATGCCCATTCAAAAGAGCGCGTTCCTGCGGGAACGCGCTCTCAGCCTGTCAAAGAACCTCTTCGGGTCGTTATCTCCGCTCGCTTCATAGCGCCTTGGGCGCTGTTCGCTCGCTTTATCCTTTGTTGTAACGCAAGCCTTTGGGGTTCCACCCCAATCCCCGGCAAGGGTTTCACCCCTGCACCCTGACCAGGGCTTTCAGCCCTGGACCCTTCTTTTTACAACCTGAGAGCGCGTTCCTGCGGGAACGCGCTTTTTTTATACCCTTCCGGCCAGGTTTGGGTTACCGGCTCCGCAGCCTTGTGTTTATCCCTTTTTCCGCCCGCCCGATCAGCCAGTGATACCCGATGCCCAGCAGCAGGTTGGCCGCGCACAGCAGCGCCCACATCCCCGCCGATACCGTGTACCGCTTGGAAAGCTCATAAATCCAGACATTGATCAGATAGATTTCAAACGAGCTCTGGCCCACCCACCGCAGCGGGGCAAATACCCGGCTCATCTTCTCTGCCTTACGAAACACAAACGCCAGCCCCATGCACAGCGGCGGCGTGATAAGCAGGAACGGATACCAGTACATGCCGTAGTCGATCAGCGTCCACGGCTGGCGGTGCAGGCAGTACAGCACCAGCGCAAGTCCCGCCGCAAACGCGAGCGTAAGCCCGGCACGCAGGGACTCTTTTTTCTCCCCGCCCTGCCACTGCCCAAACGCCATCCCCGCGATAAAAACCGGCAGTCGGGAGATGGGCATCATCTGCTCCAGGCCGATGTTCGCCGCGCCGATGCCAAACGCGATCACCAGCAGCGCAATCAATCCGCGCCGCCCGTCCCCCCGCAGCACCGCGTACACGGCGGGCGCGAGGAGCACAAAGGTAAACACGGTGTTGGCAAACCAGTTGTATATGCCGTCCAGCTGCAGCCAGTAGCCCACAAAAAACAGATTGCCCGCGATGCCGCGGATCACCTGCGAGGCGGAAAACCCGTACTGCGGATACATGACCGCCATCCACACAATGACAATCGGCAGGTAGGCGGGCAGCAGCTTTTTCATGCGGCGGCCCAGATAGGCCCGCAGATCGGCGTTTTTTTGCAGGGAGTAGCAAAGCCCCATCCCCATCAGAAACAGAAAGATGTCCACGCCGCCGTAGCCCAGCAGCCGCAGGTCATCCGCATGGCCGGGCAGCGCAAGCCCCGAGTGGAACCAGACGATCCACAGCATCGCCAGGCCCTTGAGCTCGTCGCGGTAGCGGCTGACGCGCGCACGGTATTCCATGCTTTGGTCCTCCCGTTTTTTTACATTCTACCATAAGGCCCCCGCTTTGGATAGTCTTGTGGTTCCCCAGCCGATGTTATATAATAAGCGTTGATAGAATGAAAAGACAGGAAAGGCAGGCCCACTATGCGATCTGCAAGTCGTCGGAATCTCTTGACACTCTTGGTTTTCACGCTGATGGTGATTCAGCTTGCGATACCCTTTTCCGTTGGATGTGCCAGCGTTACCGAGCTGCTGGACGCGATCCTGCCCGTCAACAATATTTCCTACCTGCCGCTGGACCGGGATGTAACCGGGCGCATGCCCCTTGAGGAAAACTTCACCGAAACCAGCTACAGCGACCCGACCATTATGGTGGAGATCGATTCCGTACGCGCGTACAATTCCACCTTTCATGTGGCGTACGTAAAAATCGCCACCCCCACGCAGATGCGCACGGCCATCGCGGGCAGCTTCGGCTCCAGCCGCACGCTGAAGCCCACGGTGTTTTCCCGCAGCATGAACGCCGTGGTGCTCATCAACGGCGATTATTACACCAAAACCAAGGCCGGGTACATCGTGCGGCAGGGAGAGGTGTACCGCGAAAAGACCGCCCCCAGCATGGATATGCTGCTGGTGGATGAAAACGCCGATTTTCACATCCTTCTGCGCGGCAGGGAAAGCCAGGCGGACGCCATCAGCGCCTATCTGAAGCAGCATGAAATCGTCAACGGCTTCTTCTTCGGCCCCGCTTTGGTGATTGACGGCGAGGTGCAGGCCATCCCCGACAACTACCAGTTCAACCCCTCCGGCGATGAGCCCCGCGCCGCCATCGGCCAGCTGGCGCCGCTCACCTACGCGCTGGTTACCGTGGACGGCCGCATTGCCGACAGCGAAGGCGTAACCCAGGCGGAGCTTGCCGATTTCATGCAGTCCATCGGCTGCGAGCAGGCCTATGGGCTGGACGGCGGCAACTCCTCGGCGCTGGTGTTCCATCATCAGCTGGTCAGCATCAAGGATGTAAGCGAGCGCGACGTGAGCGACGTGATCTATTTCGCGTCGGCGATTGACAATTAGGAGCCAAAATATGTCTTTCACCGTGTTCGGCCTGAGCGGGTATCCCCTTGTGGCGGCCGTCAGCATGCTGGTATATCTGGCGATTGTGTGGGTGCTGTGGCTGATCGTAGGACTCCGGAAAAAAACGTACCTGCTGTTTGCTGTATTAAGCGTCGTGCTGGGTGTGCTTTGTTCCCGGCTGCTCTATTGTGCCGTTACCCCCGCTAGCTTTTCGCAATTTCTGTCCGCCGACCTGTTATCCCCGCAGGGGGGCGGGCTGAGCATGATGGGGTTTTTGCTTGGCATTCTGCTCGCCATCGCCATCGCTGCAAAAATCAACGACAGTCTGTATGAATTGCCCTTGTCTGTTTATGCCGATGTTGCCGCCTGCCCGGTGGGGCTTCTCGTTTTTGGGCTGCGGCTTGGAGAAGGCCTGACGGGAGAACTGGGAATCGGCCGTCAGGTGGATTCCGGGTTCTTAACGGAAAAGCTTCCGTTTCTCTTCGTTACCGAAAAGCTGGGCACAATGGAGCTGTACCGGCTGGCAGTATTCCGCTACGAAGCGGTTTTCGCCCTGATCATTGTCCTGCTGCTGGTGCTGTATATCTACAGGGCCATTCCGAACCGATTCGGCGATGCGCATAAGCTGTTCATCCTGCTGTATTGCGGCGGGCAGGTTCTGTTTGAAAGCATGCGCGACGACGGCCATATGGTGCTGGGCTTCATCAGGGTGCAGCAGGTGCTGGCGCTGTTGATTCTGCTGGCGCTGCTGTGGGTGATCAGCCGATGGTATGCCGACGCCGACAAGAGCCATGTGCGCAACACCGTAACCGCCGCATGGACGCTGCTGCCCATCGCGTTGTTTATTGTAATTCTGATGGTTGCGCCGATCAACCACGTGCTGGATTTAACTGGCCATATCCCGCTGGGGATCGGGCTGCTGGCGGGGATCGGGCTGTATCTCGCATTCTTCCTGCGTATCAAGGGCGCTGATCCGCGCCTGATTATCCAATGGCTGATTGCGGTATGCGCCGTGATCGGGTGCGTGCTGCTGGAGTTTTCCATGGATGTTTCCACCAATCTGCCGCTCGACTTTGCGCTGCTGGCGCTGTGCGCCCTCGTGCTGACACTCAGTCCCTACACGTTATACCGCAAGCTGCTAAAACCGGAATAGGAGGCTGCCCCATAATGAAATCCGCACTCCGCATCACCACCCCTCTGGGCCCGATGACATTGGTGGAGGAGAACGCCGCGCTGATTGAGCTGCGCTTCGGCGAAGCCCTGCAGCCGGATGAGCCCTTGCACTCCACCCCGCTGCTGCAAAAGGCGGAAGCGGAGCTGGGAGAGTATTTTTCCGGAGCCCGCAAAGCCTTCACCGTACCGCTGGCCCCCAAGGGCACCGCCTTTCAGCAGTCGGTATGGAACGCGCTTGCAACCATCCCCTACGGTGAAACGCGCTCCTACGGGGCTATTGCCCGGCAGGTGGGCAACCCGAGGGCCTTCCGCGCCGTGGGCATGGCCAACAACAGAAATCCGCTGCCCGTGATCATCCCCTGTCACCGCGTGATCGGCGCAAACGGCGGCATGGTGGGCTACGGCGGCGGCCTGCCCATCAAGGAAGCGCTGCTTGCGCTGGAACAAAAACCGCTGACCGCACAGGAAGGAAGGCCATGCATGAACGGAATCAAGACCAAAATCATCTGCACGCTGGGCCCTTCCACCGCCGATGACGGCATTCTCCGCGAGATCATGCTGTCGGGCATGAACGTGGCGCGGCTCAACTTTTCCCACGGCACCCACCAAACGCACGGCGAAACGATGGACCGCGTCAAACGCATGCGCCAGGAGCTGAAGCTGCCCATCGCCCTGATGCTGGATACCAAGGGCCCGGAGATCCGCATCGGAACCTTTATCGGCAAGAAGATCACCCTTCACCCAGGGGACGCCTTCCGGCTGTGCACCCATCCGGTGGATGGCACCGCGGAGCGCGTGTCCATTTCCTATCCCGCCCTGCGGGACGACCTGCACCCCGGCGATACCGTGCTGATTGACGACGGGCTGGTCAGCCTGAAGGTGACCGCCATCGAACAGGACGCCATCCTGTGCCGCGTGGAAAACGAGGGTTCGATCAGCGACCGCAAAAGCGTTAATGTGCCGGGCGTAAGCCTGAGCATTCCGTTTTTAAGCGAGCAGGATAAGGATGATATCCGCTTTGGGCTGACCCAGCAGATAGATTTCATCGCCGCCTCGTTCACGCGCTGCGCCGCGGATATATTGGAGATCCGCAAGCTGCTGGGGCGCGAGCCGGGCGCCGATCCGCAGATCATTGCCAAGATCGAAAACCACGAGGGCGTGGACAATATTGACGACATCCTCCGCGTGTCCGACGGCATCATGGTCGCCCGCGGCGACCTGGGCGTGGAAATACCGCTGGAGGATGTGCCTGTGATCCAGAAACAGCTCATCCACAAGGGGTATTCCTCCGGCAAGCCCGTGATTACCGCCACGCAGATGCTGGACAGCATGATGCAAAACCCCCGCCCCACGCGCGCGGAAGCTACCGACGTTGCCAATGCCATTTACGACGGCACCAGCGCCATCATGCTCTCGGGCGAAACCGCGGCGGGCAAGTACCCCGTGGAGGCTGTAAAAACCATGGTACGCATCGCCGTGCGTACCGAGGCCGATATCAACTATGTAAAGCGCTTCAAGGAATGGGATAGCGACCGCATCCCCGATGTGACCAACGCCATCAGCCATGCCACCGTTACCAGCGCACACGATCTGGGTGCGGCGGCCATCCTGACGGTTACCAAGTCCGGGCGCACCGCGCGTATGATCTCCAAATACCGCCCCAACTGCCCCATCATCTGCTGCGCCACCGACGAAACCACGCGCCGTAAATTGAACCTGAGCTGGGGCGTGATTCCGCTGACCATGGAGGAAGCCTACAACACCGACGATCTGTTTGAGCGCGCCATCGAATCCGGCGAAAAAGCCGGGCTGCTGCATAACGGTGAGGTAGTGGTGATGACGGCGGGCGTGCCGCTGGGCATCAGCGGCACCACCAACCTGATGAAGGTGCATGTGGTCGGCCATATTCTGGTCACAGGCCGCGGCATCAGCCATTCCAGCGCATGCGCGCAGCTGTGCGTGTGCCGGACCGAGCAGGAAGCCATCGATAACTTTACCGAGGGCGATATTCTGGTCATCCACCAAACCACCAACGCGCTGCTACCGCAGATCCGCAAGGCCAGCGGTCTGGTGCTGGAGGACGAGGACCTGAACGGCCACGGCGCGATCGCCGCCATGAGTTTGGACCTGCCCGTGATCATCGGCGCGGAAAACGCCACCAGGATTTTAAAAAGCGGTTCCGTGGTCACGCTGGACGCCGACCGTGGCGTGGTCAGCTGTAACCCCAACTAAGAAATGCAATCAATTGAAAAAATGATGGGTCCAGGGGTGATAGCCCTGGTCAGGGTGCAGGGGTGAAACCCCTTGCCCGGGGTATGGGGTGGAACCCCAACGCCTTTCCTCACAACAAATACCCAAAGTGAGCGAACAGCGCCGCAGGCGCTATGAGGCGAACGGCGATAACGACCCGAAGTTCAAAAACCAATCAGGCTGCCGCGGCACAAACGCCCCGGCAGCCTGATTATCTGTCATGTACAATTCAATGATTCATCGATAGTCGCTTTATTCAGTGCCTGCCTGTTCCTGGTCCCCGTCCGCATCCGGTATCGCTTCCAGATTGAAAGCAACCGGGCGTATCCCATCGGTGCAGCAGGCAATCGTCTGCCCGTCCCGCAGGCTCCAGGGCCTGTAGGTGCCTCCGGCGGCCAGCGTGGTAACGTTGCGGTAGATATCAATCCACGCCCAGGGGCAGAAGCCCTTGGGCATTTCCGAGCTTCCCTCATAGGTGAAGGTGTCCCCCACCTGCAGCAGGGGGCACGGGCCGACGGCCTGTCCGTCCGTAAGATACGCATCGGCGAAATCCGGATAGAATTCCTTGCGGAGCACCGTAATTCTTACCCTTTGCATACGGATTCGATCCCCCTTCCTGCGCGCCTGCGGCCAGCCGGTTACCGGAGTCTGATCAGGTGGATCTGCGCCGGAGCAAACAGCCGCATCGGGACATAGATGGTTCCCACGCCGTTTGAGATGAGGATGTTGGCACGGTTTTCGTTAATCCAGCCGGAGAGGTAACGGGAGGAGTTTTTCGGGCTGAACGCGGACAGCAGCGGCTTGCCCAGCAGGGTAATCTGGCCGCCGTGGGTGTGCCCGAACAGTCCCAGATCAAACCAGTGGTTTTTTTCCGTTTTTATCCACGGCCGTTACCACGTCGTTGAGCAGATCGGGGTCGTTGGCCAGCAGAATGACAAAATCGTCCCCGGATACCTGCCTCGCTACGCCCTCCACATCGGGATCGCCCATCGCGGGATCATCCAGCCCCGCGATGTACAGGGTTGCCTTTCCCACCTTCACGCTGGTTACCTCATTCACCAGCGGCGTTACGCCCGCGTCCTTCATGGCGAGCTCCAGCCGCCGCAGATCATCGTCGGATTCGCCGCGGTCGTAGCTGCCTACCACGCCGAACGCGCCCAGGCGCGCCTGAATGAGCGGCATCGCCTCAAAGAACGAGACGGCGCTTTCCACATCCATGGCGTAATCACCGCCCAGCAGCACCAGATCCGGGCTCAGGCTGTTGACGGTTTTGATGATGTTGTTGGTCCTCTTCTGCGTATCCCAGGTGTTTTGATGTATATCGGTCAGATACACCACCTTCAGGTTGCGCAGGTTGGACGGCAGATTCTTCGTGCTGGTGGTATATTCCTTCACGTTGAGGTGAAACGCCTCAAAAAACGGATAGGCAAGCACCATAAGCAACGCGATTATCAGAACCACGCGCCCAAACTTCACTTTGCGGCGCTGTGGCTTGCGGTGCTGATATTGATAGCGGGGCAAGCGAACCCCTCCTTGTCGCTGTGGTTGATTCCGGGTTTATTTTCTATTGATCAGGCCGCCCAGCAGGCCGCGCGTCAGCTGATTGACAACCGTGCGCGTGGCCGTGTTGATGGCGGTATTCTTGACGCGGCCCAGTATGCTGTCGTTGCGGCGGGCGCGCTCGGGCGCGCTCCTCGCGCAGTTCGTCCATATGCTGGCGGCGTTCGGCGGCTTCCGCGGCCTTGGCCAGCTTTTCCTGTTCCTTCTGGGCTTTTTCTGCGGCCTTCTTTTCTTCCTCGCTCATCACGGGCACATACTGGCCGGTGGCGGGGTCCAGCGCCAGTGTCATTTCCCTGCGCACATACTGGCCGGTAGCCGCGTCCAGCACGAGCACGCTCTGCTGGGTGGTCTGCGGCTGGGCAACGGGCTGAATGGCCGGTACCTGCGCGGCAGGCTCAATCTGCGCCGTCATGGAGGGGATTTCCCTGGCGTGATAGGTTCCGGTTGCCGGATCATACACCATAAAGGCGGGCGATTGCGCGGCCTGGGCCTGCGCGGCGGCGGGCACGGGCGCAGCCACAAACACGGGCGCGGTCTGCACCGGCGCGGGCGCGGGCGCGGCCTGCCGGCCCAGGTTGAGCGTAGCGGCCAGATATTCATAGGCGCTGTCGCGGTCCACCGGCGTATTGTATACCCCGGCAAACACGCTGGTATCGATAAACGTCTGCCGCAGCGAGGCATCAACCGCGCCCATATAGCTTTGCGGCGGCAAGATCAGCGCGCGGGTAACCACCGAGGGCGACCCCTTTTCATCCAGAAAGGAAAGCAGCGCTTCGCCCGTGCCCAGCTTGGTAATCGCGTCCTCGGTATCAAAGGCGGGGTTGGTGCGGAAGGTTTCCGCCGCCACCTTGACGCCCTTCAAATCCAGCGGCGTAAACGCGCGCATGGCGTGCTGCACGCGGTTGCCCAGCTGGCCCAGCACGTTCATGGGCACATCCACGGGGTTATGCGTAACAAAGAACACACCCACGCCCTTGGAGCGGATCAGGCGGACGATCTGCTCGATCTTGTCCATGAGCATCTTGGGGCAGTTGTTGAACAGGAGGTGCGCCTCGTCAAAGAAGAACACCACGCGGGGCTTGTCCGTATCGCCCTGCTCAGGCAGGGTTTCGTAAAGCTCGGACAGCATCCACAGCAGGAAGGTGGAATACATCAGCGGATTGCGGAACAGCTTGTCGCACGCCAGGATGTTGATCACGCCGCGGCCCTCGTCATCCTGACGCAGCCAATCGGTAATCTCCAGCGCGGGCTCGCCGAAAAACTGGTCGCCGCCCTGATCCTCCAGCACGGCCACGGCACGCTGAATGGCCCCAATGGTTGGCTTGGCGATATTGCCGTAGTTGAGCGTATAGCGGTCGGCGTTCTCACCCGCGTATACGAGCATGGCCTTCAGGTCCTTCATATCCAGCAGCAGCATACCTTCGTCATCCGCAATGCGGAAGAGGATGCTCAGCACGCCCGCCTGTGTTTCGTTGAGGCTGAGCATGCGCGATAAAAGCAGCGGACCCATCTCACTTACCGTGGTGCGAACGGGATAGCCCTGCTCGCCGTATACATCCCAAAATTCCGTGGGAAACGCGGTAAAGGCAGAAGCTGGTCCACGCCGGTTGCGATCAGGCGTGCAGGCGATGGCATCGGTGTTCTCGCCCATGGGCGCACCATGCCGGTGAGGTCGCCCTTGATATCGCTGATAAATACGGGCACGCCCATCGCGGAAAAGCCCTCCGCCATTACCTTGAGGGTGACGGTCTTGCCGGTTCCTGTCGCGCCTGCGATCAGGCCGTGCCGGTTCGCCATTTTCGGTTCCAGGCATACGGGCCGCCCCTCCGCCGTTCCAATCCATAAGTTTGCCGTCCAGCGATCATTTTATTTGTCCTCCCTGTTATCGTGTGCCCTTCTGATCAGGCTTTATTCAATGTCAATTTGATATGATAATTGTCCTGCGCCGCCGCCCGGAACACCTCTACCAGGCGCGGGATATAATTCTGGTGTCCGGTAATGGGTCTGTCGGTATACACGAGCGTCATCTGCATCAGGCTTGGGTGTGATGCTTGCCAGCTCATCGTACAGCGCGTCCAGATTCGCCCCGTAGTAAAACGGAAAGCCAAGCTGTTCCTTGAGATAGCTGTGCAGCGAAATCTTTTCTTCAAACTGAGTGATATTCAATGTGATCTCTGCCATTGTTTGACTGACCTCCTAGTATTGACCTGTGGTAACTGTATGTGGTCCCTTTTCATAGCCGATCGCCTTCATCTTTTCGCAGGATATCTCGAGCGTTAAGCGGCTAGGGAACAGGCCCGGCGTTTTGTATTTCCGCTGCCTGTCAGACCTTTTCAATCCGGAAGGATGCCGCCCGATGGCAAGCGGTTCATGATCGCAAGGCCGATACCCGCGGTATCGATCGCTTCGCAGAGGATCACGTCCACACCGCGTCCTCGTCCATGCTGCCGCAGCGGCCGCAAACAGCGCGTGCGCGATGGTTTCCGGTTCCCGTTCAGGCTGCCAAGCACCATAGGTGTCGAAAGCCCGCGTAGTGCGTCTGCCGTTCTTCAGTAACCAGCAGGCACAGCGGTTCTCGCCCCTGCGCTTGCCGCCTCCCGGTACAGCCGCTTGCATTCGGCCTCCACGCGTTTGCGGCTCGCCGCCCTGCATCAGCGTCAGCCTGCCCCTGCGGCGCGTAATGCCGGTGCGCGCATGCCGGGGCTGACGGGCGTTTCGCTGTGTTTCAACGGGGCGCATGGCGGTTTCGGACACCCGCACGTCGGGCAGCGCTGTTTGCGAGCATTTCCGCCGTTACGTAGCCCGGCCGCACGATGGTGGGAATTTCCCCCGATACGATCCAGCACCGTGCTTTCCAGCCCCACCTTGACAGGGGTCCGCCGTCTAGAATCATCGGGCATTTGATCCGCCGTTTAAGTCCTCCAGCACATGCTGTGCGGTAGTCGGACTGGGTCTGCCGCTGCGGTTTGCG
This sequence comes from Candidatus Limiplasma sp., assembly GCA_963664595.2. Lineage (GTDB taxonomy): Bacteria > Bacillota > Clostridia > Christensenellales > Aristaeellaceae > CAXXOK01. The sequence continues at coordinate 276,821 of CAXXOK010000002.1, forward strand.
CTGGGCGCGGCGATCAGGGCACACCGCATGCATTCAGCAAGCTTGCAGCGCCACAGGATGATCCGGCATGCGCACGGCGACGCTGGCAAGCCCCGCGTTGGTCACGGCGGGGATCACGATTGGCTTCTTTCCTGAGAAGCAGCGTGAGCGGTCCCGGCCAGAACGCGTTCCATCAGGCATCCGCGCCTGCGGGGTGACTTCGCACAGCGCTTCTGCCGCCTTCGCCGACTTGCTACATGCACGATCAGCGGGTTGTCCGCCGGGCGGCCTTTGACAGTGAAGATTTTCCTGCGCACGGCCTGCTCATCCAGCGCGTTCGCGCCGAGCCCGTACACCGTTTCGGTGGGAAAGGCCACGACTTCGCCGTTTTGGATCAGCCTGCGCCGCTGCAAGCGACAGCGTCGTCCGTACGGCAACGCTGATGTCGGTATGCATCGGTTTACGCCCCGATTTCCTTGAGCTTCTCGGCCTGATCCTGCAAGCGTCAGCGAATCGATGATCTCGTCAATATCGCCGTCCATGACGGCGTCGATGTTGAAGTTCTTGCGCGCATAGCGTCCGCGGCGCTCAAACGGTGGTCGGTCACGCGGCCCTGCGGGATAATTGTAGGTGCGTACGCGCTCGGAGCGGTCGCCCGGTGCCCCACCTGCCCGCGGCGGTGCGCGGCGTAGGCGGCGTCCTTCTCGTCGCGCATCTTCTGGTAGAGGCGGGTTTTTAAGCACCATCATGGCCTTGGCGCGGTTCTTGATCTGGCTTTTCTCATCCTGACAGGTGACCACAAGGCCGGTCGGGCATATGGGTGATGCGCACGGCGCTGTCGGTTGTGTTGACGCACTGGCCCGCCGTGGCCGGAGGAGCGGTACACGTCGATGCGCAGGTCCTGCTCGCTGATGTTGATTTCCACATCCTCGGCCTCGGGCAGCACGGCCACGGTGCAGGTGGAGGTGTGGATGCGGCCGGAACTTTCGGTGCTGGGCACGCGCTGCACGCGGTGCACGCCGCTTTCAAACTTCAGACGGCTGAACGCGCCCGGTGCCCCTTGATATTGAATACCGCTTCCTTCACGCCGCCAAGCTCCGTCATGTTATAGCTGACAGGCTCCAGCTGCAGACGGTGCCGCTCGGCATAGCGCCCGTACATGCGCAGCAGCAGCGCGCCAAACAGCGCGGCCTCATCCCCGCCCGCGCCTTGGACGGATTTCCATGACCACATTGCGGTCGTCGTCCGGATCGCGGGGGATGAGCAGACATCCGCAGCTCGTTTCTCCTGCCGCTTCCCGCTGCTGCTGTCAACCGCTTGAGCTCTTCGCCCGGCCAATGTCGGCCATATCGGGGATCGACAGCATTTCCCGTGCCTCGCTGATCTGGGTCAGCGTATCGCAGTAGGCGTTATAAGCCTCCACGGCCGGGGCGAGCGTGGCCAGCTCCTTGAGCATCTTCTGGTATTTCTCCGTATCGGCGATGATCTCCGGCTGCGAAACGGCTTCGTTGAGCTCCTGCTGCCGCGCGGATCATCCAATCAAATTTCTCAAACATAGGGTGGCTCCTTTATTCGCTTCAGGGGTTTGTCCGCATCCCGGTCTGCCGCTACGGCACGCGCAGCGCGGCCTCCAGCACGCGCAGCCGCCCGAAAAGATCGCGGTGGATGCTGATATCCTGATAATGGCACGCGGCGGTAAAGATCGCGGCTACATCCTCCGCCTGCCCGTCGCCGAACTCCAGGAATATTTTCCCGTTGCGGTTGAGGTATTCCCACGCCTCGTCGGCCAGCCTGCGGTAAAAATGCAGGCCGTCCGCTCCGCCGTCCAGCGCCAGGCGCGGCTCCCGCAGCACCTCGGGCTGCAGGGTATCCAGCTCCGATGTTTTGATATAGGGCGGGTTGGAGACGATAAAATCAAAGGTATGGCCTTTCAAAGGGGACAGCAGATCACCCTGGCACAGCTCAAGCTCCACACAGTTATGCCGGGCGTTTTCCTGCGCCAGCCGGATTGCCTCCGGGGAAAGCTCCGTGGCCCACACCTCGGCGTCCGGGCGGTTGCGTTTCAGGGTAACGGCAATCGCGCCGCTGCCCGTGCAGAGATCGGCCACACAGGGTTTGGGGTACTTCTCCATGCTGATGAGCGCCAGCTCGCACAGGATCTCCGTCTCCGGGCGGGGGATGAGCACCCGTTCGTCTACCAGAATATCATATCCGTAGAACACCTGGGCACCCAGAATATACTGCAGTGGCTGCCTGGCGGCCCGCAGCTTGAGGATGTCGCGGTAGCGCCGCTCCTGCTCCGGGGTCATCTCCTGCGCGGCGTGGATCAGGAGCAGCAGCCGCTTCATCTGCATAATGTCGCAGAGCAGAAGCTCGGCGTCAATCCGTGGATCCGGCACAGCAGCCAACGCCGCGGCGCCAAATTGTATGGCTTCCTGTACGGTCATATTGCGTTGATTTCAGCCTCGGGCTGGCTGGCCGCGGCGGACGTGGTATCCGTTTCCTCAGGGATATAGTCCGGATCGCTTTCCCGGTAGCTGTGGAGGATGGCCCAGCCCTCCGGCGTGTGGTCGGCATGCTTGGGCATGCCGTGCAGCGCCACGTTCATCGATACGATGGCAACCTCCACCATGTCGTCGTCCGGCTTTTGGGTGGTCAGCCGCTGCAATTGCAGGCCCGGCCAGCGCAGCGCGCGTGCCAGCAGGCTGTTGGTATGGGCCAGCAGCTTGAGCACCTCGTAGCTGACGCCCGCCACCACCGGCAGCAGGGCCAAACGGCTGAGCAGACGGTAGATATATACGTTGCCCTGATACCCCACCACCGTAAACAGGATGATGGAAATCACAAACACCAGCAGCAGAAAGCTGGTGCCGCAGCGGGGATGCAGGGTGGAATAGGCCTGTGCGTTTTCCGGGGTCAGCGGCTTGCCCACCTCGTGGCAGTACACGGTTTTATGCTCCGAGCCGTGGTATTGGAAGGTACGGCGCACATCCGGCACCAGCATGCAGAACAGGATATAGCCGATCAGGATCAAAATGCGCAGGATGCCCGACAGCAGGTTGACCAGCCAGTTGAGGCTGCCGTCCGCCCATACGCCCTTCAGGAACCGGGCAAAGCCCTCCGGAATGGCAAAAAACAGCAAAATGGACAGCGCGATGGCCAGGACAACCGCCGTGCCCATCACAATTTTATCGATGCCCTTGCCGAGCTTTTTGGAAAGCCACACCTCAAACTTGGTGGGTTCCTCGTCCAGCACGCCGAGCATATCGGTGCTCTTTTGCAGGGTGTTCATCCCCAGGGCGAGCATGGAGCCCATGTTGATCACCCCGCGTACAAACGGCCAGCCCATCCACTTGTGCTTTTTGGCGGGGGCTACGTACTCCTGCCGAGCTACCACGATGGTGTGATCCGGTCTGCGCACGGCCACGGCGATCGCATCCGGCGCTTTCATCATCACGCCCTCCAGCACGGCCTGGCCGCCGATATCGACAACCTTGCATTGGGATTGTTTTTTGTCCTTCATGGTTCAGTTCCTTTCGGGTGTTATACAGTTTCGTTTTATCATTATCGCCAGTTGATACAGACTTAGTTTACTATTCCCTAGGCAAATGATGATTAAAGCGCTTGTGCGATGGCGAATCGGATTTTTTTCAGATTGGGTTTGTGAAACCCGTAGTAGTAGCAGCGCTACGTCAAGGGTTTCACAGGCCCAAGCTGGCGGAAATCAGATCGCCAGCGTGCAAGGGGTTTGATCATCATTTGCCTCGCTTAGAACTCCATTTTCAGGCTGCGGCGGAACAGGCTGCTCAGTGCCTGGTCAATGTTCGCGCCCTCGTACAGCACGCTGTACACCGCATGGCTGATGGGCAGCTCCACGCCCGTCTGCGCTTCCAGCGCCACCAGCGCCTTGGCGGTAAACGCGCCTTCGGCCAGCTCGGCATACGCTTCCCCGGTGATCAGGCACTCGCCCGTAGCGGCGGTTGTGGCTGTAGGGGGAAAACACCGTAGCCTCATAATCGCCCAGATGGCACAGGCCGTAGGCGCTCAGCTCGTTGCCGCCCATCGCCTGGATGAGGCGGGCTACCTCGCGCGTGCCGCGGCTCATCAGCGCGCCCTTGAGGGTGGACAGGTGCATGCCGTCCAAAATGCCTGCGGCAATGCCGACCACGTTTTTGGCCGCCGCGCCGATCTCCGAGCCGATCAGATCCTGCCCGTAGTAAAAGCGGATCAGCTCGCCGGAGAGCGCCTCCACCAGCATGGCCTTGAGGGATTCGTTATCGCTGTCGATCACCATGCAGTTGGGCACGCCGCGCACAAACTCCTGCACATGGCCCGGCCCCAACCACACCGCAACGGGCTGATCCGCCCCCAGCACCTCGCCAACCACCTGCGTAAGCCGAAGCCCCGTGCCGATCTCCAGCCCCTTCATGCACAGCGCAATCGGTTTGCCGCGCAGGATTTCGGCATGCTCCGTAAGCATGCCGCGCAAAGACTGCGAGGATACGGAAACCAAATAGACGTCCGCATCCCGGTCAAGTTTTGAAATCAGCTCCACCTTGGCGGGCAGGGTAAGAAGCCCGTTGCCGCGGGTGCTTTGCAGCGCATGGAACCGGGGAGAGCCCTCCCGCCCAAACAGGCGGACGGTATGCGAAAGCCGCTCGGCATACCACGCAAGGAAAGAACCCCAGCGGCCGCTGCCGATCACTGTGATGCGCACCTGCATCCCTCCCCACAGATATCATACCACGGAAAGGCTTTTTTCGAAACATCCACGGCGGATGTTTTTGCCCTTTGGAACGGGTTTCCGGCCCGGTGAGAAGGCTGCACATCTGTGTACGGGGGAATCTGTTCATCGGCTGGCCCGTGCAGGGCAATGAGAAGGGTTTTTGCCGCAATAGCATAGTGCACTATGCTTCAACTGCCCGATGATCCGGCGGGTACGGAAAGGAAACCCGCTGCCGATTTACGACAGCGGGACAGATCGCAGACAAACCTTGTTTAGCAGCGGGAGGTAGTTATCCTTGAAGCAGAAGGGTACACGCCCCGTTTCTGTTCCGGCTCCCGGATGGCCGTGAAAGGACTGCTGATACAGGCTTGCCGCGCGGCCCCGCACCCGATGTTTTTCATGCCGCAACGGAGTTAATGCGGCGGCGCCGAACTTCCTCAGGCTTCGGCTGAAAACTGAAACGGTGCCAGCGGAAGCCCGGTCTCACCAAACGCGTTCACGACGCCATAATTCACCCACGCATAGCGCGCGGCCATGGGCTGATCCACGCCGTCGGCGGTAAGGATGAGCTCGTTTCCCTCCGCCCGCGCCTGCGCGGGATGGTAGACGCCGTCCGCGCCCGCAAGCTCAAACAGCGCCGCCTCGCCGGTAAAGCGCACGGGAAGGCTCAGGGCGATCACCATGGCTTTCCCGCCCGGGCGTGCCGCGAGGGCATAGGGGCCGTCCGCCTGCGCCGCCTGACGATAGACCACGTTCAGCGCCTGCAGATACAGGCGGTAGCCCACGGTTTGCTTGTCCACGGGGTGGATGTTGTCAAACTCGCCGCCGTCGATGAGCACGGCCATGCCGGTGCCGCGCATATCACGGCAAACCCGCTCCTGCGCCTGCCGGATCAGCGGCCAGCTGCGGTCGTCCGCCTCTCCCTTGGCGATGAACATGGGCAGCTGCACAAACAAAAACGGAAGCGTTGGGTCCATAAACCAATCGCGCCATACGGCGATCAGCGTCATCAGCAGCGGCCGGTACAGCTGCGGATGCCTGGCGTCCGTCTCGCCCTGATAGTAGAGAATGCCCGTCAGCGCACAGGGGGCGATCCGCTTGACCATCGTATCCGCAAGGCCCGCCGGGCGGTAAGGGCTTTTCATGCCTTCGGGCGGGGGCCAGGGGCCGTTGCCCGCCCTCTGGCGGATCTCCTCCCACGTAATGCCGGGGTTTTTGCACTGAAGCTCGCGCGCCTGTTTCCACCACGCCTGGTGCTCGGCTTCAAACGCCTTTGTTTCGGCGGCGAATTGTGCGTCCGATTTCCAGGCGTTGTTCGCCCGATAGGTTTCCAGCAGCGTTGTGCCCGCCGCGGTCAGGCACAGGGCCGCCTCGTCCAGCCAGCAGGTAACGGAGGAGCCGCCCAGAAAGCAGCCGATAATGCCGACCGCCACGCCGGTTTGCGGCTGGAGATGGAGCGCAAAGTGGCAGGCGACCGCGCTGATGTCCGAGCAGGCGTTCGGTTTGAGGGGTTTCCAGCGCATCTGGCGCTCCCGCGCCCGGCCCGCCTCATCCGGCCACGCGATACACGGAAAATTGACGTAGCGGATCATCGGCTGATCCAGCGTTTTGATCAGCTCCGGGCCGCCCTGCGCCTGCGCCAGCGGCCACTCCATATTGCTCTGCCCGCCCGCGAGGTATACATCGCCGATCATCACATCGTTCAGGGTAAGTGTCGTGTTCCCGTCCGCCGCGGTCAGGGTATACGGCCCGCCCGCTTCCATGGGCGCGAACACGGCTTCAAACTGTCCGCCGCGCGCCATGGTTTCCACACGCTGCCCGGCCAGCGTAACCGCAATCACCGCGCCCTGCGCCGCCTCGCCGAAAATACGGATATTCTTGCCGCGGCTCAGCACCATATGGCTGCTGAAGATCGCCGCCAGCTGCAACGTTTGATTCATGGTTTTCCTTTCCCTCTCAAAAAGGGAGGCGCTGCACGCCCCCCTCCGGTTACCGCCTGCCGATCTCCGTGTCGGCTTCCGTTAGCTGGCTGTGCTTTTTGATATAGTCCACCACGAGATCCACCTGCGTGAAGGCAAGGGCCACATAGCTGTCCGCCGCGCCGTAGTAGATGGCGATCCGCCCGGTATCGGCGTCCTGCAGCGTGGCGCAGGGGAAGGTGACGTTGGGCACAAAGCCGCATTCCTCATAGGGGGCTTCCGGCGTCAGCAAAAAGTTGCGGCAGCGGTATTTTACTATGCTGGGTTCGTCGATATCCAAAATCGCGCCGCCGATGGAATACACATAGCCCGAGCAGGTGCCGACCACACCGTGGTAAAACAGCAGCCAGCCCTCGCTGGTCTCAATGGGGGCCGCGCCGCCGCCCACCTTGAGGTTTTCCCACCAGGCCGAGCCGCGCCCCATCACATGGCGGTGACGGCCCCAGTAGACCATGTCCTCGCTCTCGGTGATGAAGATGTCGCCGAACGGCGTGTGGCCGCTGTCGGACGGACGAGACAGCAGCTTGAACTTGCCGTTGATTTTACGGGGAAAGAGCACCGCATTGCGGTTGAAGGGCAGAAAGGGGTTTTCGATACGGGTGAAGGTTTTAAAATCCTTCGTTTTCGCCATGCCGATGGCCGCGCCGTAAAAATCCGTGCACCACATGATGTAATAGGTGTCCTCCACCTTCACCAGGCGCGGGTCGTAGGCCGAGGGGGGCATGAACGGCTTGCCGTCCTCATCGGTAAAGGGCACCTTGCCGGGCTCGACGTTCCAGTGGATACCGTCGTCGCTCCTGCCCAGGTACACCTGAGGAACCCCGTCACACTGCTCGCCGCGCAGCACCGCCACGTAGCCGTCCCCGTACGGCATCACAGCCGAGTTGAAGATGCGGGCCACGCCGGGCGCGGGATTGCGCCCGATGATGGGGTTGCCGGTGTAGCGCCACACGGGCGCGTCGTGTTTATCATCCTCGGGGCGGTCCTGCCAGGGCATGGCGGGAAGGGAGGATACGCCGATCATCCGTACCTTTGAATCCATACACATCATCCTCATTTCTAAAAAGTAACCTTACTGAATCCATCCTCACGCAGCCACAATCTGCGCGCGTGCGGGTGGCTGTATCAGGGTTCCAGCGTGCGCACGCTCTGTCGGTACACCATGTGCCCGCCGGTGATCACGCGGCCCTTGGCCTCCGCCGCGCCCTGCATTTTATCCATGATCATGCGCGCCGTTTCGCGGGCCATGCCATCCTGATCGACGGCAAAGGTAGTCAGCACGGGGGGTACGGCTTCGCTCTGGGTATAATCGTCAAAGCCGACCAGGGATACGTCCTCCGGCACGGAAAGCCCCAGGGCGCTGAGACGCTGCATCAGCAGCAGGGCCATCTGGTCGCAGTTGCACACAAAGGCGGTGGGCAGCTCGGCGGGCAGGGGATACTCCCGGTACAGGCCGTGCGCGTCGCGGTCCGGCACAACCCACGCGGGATCAATGGGCAGATCATGCTGGAGCATGGTTTTGTAGTAGCCCAGATAGCGGTCCATGATGGAGCTGGTGGCGCGGATGGAGCCGAAAAAGCCGATCCGCCGATGGCCGCTGCGGATCAGGTGCGCGGTTAGGCAGCAGCTGCCGTACAGGCCGTCGCTTACCACGGAATCCGCACCGGTCGTTTCTTCATAAAAATCCATGCATACAAAGGGCACGGCACTCTCCGCCCCGCTCAGGCAGCGCAGGTATTCGCCGCTCACCTGCCCCAGAATCACCAGCCCGCTGACGCGGCTGCCGGTGAGCACGGCGGGGCAACGGCACTCCGTTTCCTCCGCCTCTGACAGGATGGAAAGCACGCCGTAGCCGTTATAGAACTCCAGCTGCTGCACCAGCTTTTTGCACAGCGATGCGTAGAAGCTGTTCCCGTGGCCGAAGAAGCGCTCCGGCACGAGGATGGCGACATCCCGGGGCACGGTGCGGCCCGCCTCGCCGTTGTACCCCAGCTCCCGCGCCAGCTCCGTGATCCGCGCACGCACGGCGTCGCTCACGCCGGGCCTGCCGCCCAGCGCCTTGCTCACGGTAACGGCGCTCACGCCCAGCCTGCGGCCGATCTCCCGCATGCTTATGCCTTTGGAGGGTTTTTCTCTATTCATAACCGCCTCATCAGCTCTATACACATGCGCCCGTTGTGGTAGGGCGCTTTCCATGGGTCGGCAACCGGCAGCGGCCTGGGCTTTCCCTGCGGATCGATTTCCGCAAACCATTCCCCGCCCGGCCGCGGATCCACAATTACGGTTTCAATATACCGCCACAGCGCCCGCATCTGCTCCGGCAGCGCGGGATCGCCGGTTTTCTGGTACAGGTTCGCCATGCCGATCATCGTTTCGGCCTGCACCCACCAGATACGCGTGGGATCGGTTTCGCCCTCCGTCCACTCGTTGCACAGGCTGCCGCCTTGCAGCGCCCGCGCCAGCACGCCCTGCGCCAGCGTGGCGGTGAGCCGTTTCATGCCAGCCAGCTCATCGCCGCACAGCACCGCGTCCGCCGCCAGGTCGATCAGCCACGAGGCCTCAATATCGTGGCCGTAGCTTTGCATATCGATCAGGGAATGCCATCCGGAATCAAAAAACACGTCCAGCCGGTTTTGATCCGCGTTGTACACGGTATCCCGGATGAGCGCAAGCAGATCCCGCAGCCGCCCGCCCACGCGCGCGTCGCCGCTGACGGAAAACAGCAACGTATACGCTTCCAGCACGTGCAGCACGGTGTTCATTGTTTTATCCGCGACCACGCCCCGCGAAAGCAGCGTGGGATTGTCGCTGAGTTTTTCGTTGCTGAGCGGCGCAAACGCGCCGGTAAACGCCTCCAGATACTGCCCGTCTCTTGACATCCGCTCCTCCATGAGCGCGGCCAGCTCCAGCGCCTGCCGCAGCGCCCGCTGATCGCCGCTCGCCCGGTAGTAGGCGGCCAGCGCATATACGGCAAAGGCATGGCTGTAGGTATGCTTGGTTTCATCCAGCGGCGCGCCCTGCGGCGTACATAGCCAATACAGCCCGCCGTGCTCCCGGTCCCGGAAAATATCCATAAACCGGTACGCCTGCGCTGCATAGGGCAGCAGCTCCGGCCTTTTCAGCGCGGTGCAGGCCGTGGAGAAAAACCACAGGATACGGCTGTTCATAATGCAGCCCCGGGGCGCGCCGGGATCGGCCGTCAGGTTGTACCCGACATAGCCCGCATAGCCGCCGTTGTTTACATCCTTCAGGGACTGCCAAAACGGAAGGATCACCTTGTCCAAATGCAGCGAAATCTGCTGTTTCAGGCTTTGTGTGCTCTCCTGCTCTGTCTGCATCGTCCGTCTCCTCCGGCCCATGCCGCGGCTGCGGCGGGACCATGTGAAAGTTACATTGTTAGCTTACGTTACCTATTTGTTAATTTTATCTGTAAGCCTTCAAATGTCAAGAGCGACGGCTTTCCCTTTGGAAATTTTCTGTTTTACTTTTTCAGCAGCCGCTCCAGCCAACCCTCGCAGCCGCAGAGGATATCCCGGTAGGCCGTGTCAAACCGGCGCGTGTACCAGGGGTCCGCCACATCGCCGCCGCGCGTGGTGGGCTCCATCATCTTATGCACCTTGCCCGCCGGATCGCCGCTGACCATGCGCAGGAGGCTGTGCACGTTCATCGTGTCCATGGCAATCAGCAGATCGTACCGATCGTAGTCCTCCGGTTTAAAGCGGGTTGCCACCTTGCCCGCGCAGCCAATGCCGTGCTTGGCCAGCTCGGCCCTGGCGGGCGGATAAACGGGGTTGCCGATCTCCTCGGTGCTGGTGGCGCAGGAGGCGATGAGAAACTCCTTCTCCAGCCCGCGCTGTTTCACAAGGTCCTTCATGATAAACTCGGCCATGGGGCTGCGGCAGATATTGCCGTAGCAGATAAACAGGATTCGGTGCATCGGGTTCACTCCTTGTATCGGGAACGTTTCCCGATGATTGTACCGTATCGCCCCGGCGCGCGCAAGCCAGATGAGAGCACGTTTAAAAGTGCATTAGAAAATGGCGGAACGCTTTACAGGCCCTTTGGACCCCCGTATAATAGGATTTGAAAAGCAACCATAAGCAGAAACGCTTTCCACATTTTACAGCATATCACACAAGGAGGAGCACTATGGGTATTCTTTTATGGATCGTCATGGGCGGCTTGGTGGGCTGGGTGTCCAGCCTGATTATGGGCCGCAACAAAAACATGGGCCTGTTCGCCAACATCTTCGTGGGCATCATCGGCGCGCTGCTGGGCGGCTGGCTGGCCTCGCTGCTGGGGCTGGGTACGTTCACCGGTTTCAACCTGCCCAGCTTCCTTATCGCGCTGGGCGGCGCCTGCCTGCTGATGCTGGTAACCGGCATGTTCAAGAAAAAGTAAAACGATTATCAACAGAGTTACAAAAGGTTACAGCCATGCGGCTGTAACCTTTTTTGGATGATCAAATAAACAAGCCTATGCCCCCGCTGCCTCCCCGGCAAGCCTTCCGCCCGCAAAGGCGAACATCAGGTTAAAGCCGCCGCACTCGCCGTCCACGTTGAGCATTTCCCCGGCGGCATACAGGCCGGGGATCCATCGACTTTCCAGCGTTTCAGGTGAAAATCCGTCCGTTTCCAAACCCCCGGCCGTAACCTGCGCGTACTCAAACCCGCGCGTACCGGTTACCGGCAGCCGCACGCCGCGTAGGGTATCGGCCACGCGGCGCAGCTGCGCCTCGCCCACCATGCCGATGGGAATTTGGATATCCTGTACGCCCGCTTCCCGGAGAATGAAACGGGAGACGGGTTTTGCCAGCGCGCCCGCAAACAGGTGCGCTACGGGCAGCTGTGCCCGGCGGGCGGCGAGAAACCGCACAAAGGAGAGGACATCCTCCCCCACGTTCAGCTCGTCGCAAAGGTCCAGGCGAAGTTCCATGCCTTCCTGCGCAAACCGCGCCAGCTGCATGGCCGCGATGCCGCTGACCGCGTCCTGCGCAAACAGCACCTCTCCACGCGAGCCGTGCACGGCGTTCCCCCGTCCGTCGGTCAGGCACAGCGCCGCACGCGCGCGCTGCCCCTGCAAGCCCAAAATGCGCTTCTTCGGCACGTTCAGCGCGCACAGCGCGGGACGTACCGGGGTGCATTGGTGCCCAAGGCGGGTCAGCAGATGGTAGGCGGAGCCGTCGGTCCCATGCGCGGGCGCGGCCGCGCCGCCGCAGGCGACGATCACCCTGTCCGCCGTCAGGGAAAACGGTTCCTCCGTAGGCGTTTTCGCCTCCTCCGGGCCCCGTTGCAGACCATAAACGGTAAACTGCCCCTGTTGCGGCTCAACGCGCTCCACAAGCGCCGAGCAGCGCACGTCGATCTTCAACTGCCCGGCGCGCAGCAACAGCGCGTCCTGCACGGCCGAGGCCTGCAGCGACGCCGGATACATCCGGCCCTCGTCCTCCGCCCGCAGCGGCACGCCCAGCTCGCGGAAAAACTGCTCAAGCTTCTGATAATTCATCCGGCCCAGCACGGCGCGGGCAAACGCCGGGTCGCCGTAATACACGGGCTCACCCGCGTTGAGGATATTGCCGCGCCCGTTGCCGGTAACCCCCAGCTTCTTCAGCGGCTTTGCGTTGCGCTCCAGCACCGTAACCCGCGCGCCCCGCTCCGCCGCGGCGATGGCCGCCGCAAACCCTGCCGCGCCGCCCCCGATAACCGCAACCCGCATCCGGTACCCCTCCTTCCGCACAGCGGCGGATGTTGAAATCATGTGGAAACCCTGCCGAAAACCGGCGCTTTTCCGTGGAAAACCTGTGGATAACCTGTGGAAATTCCTTTTTCTGATCCAGAATATTCCAAAATGACAAGCGGATTCAACGCCGGCTGAAACATCCGAACCGGTTTGACGGCCGCTGCCGCGCCCGCTGTTCCACACCCGCCGGGGAATGTTGTGAGCGCATCGTTTTCCGCATTTGCCCACATGGTGAGCGCCTTACGCGCACGCGTTTCTGCACCCGCCTCACAGGGACAGCGAGGAAAATTGTGGAAAACGCAGTGGAATTCGGCCCTTTTCTGTGGAAAACCCGTGGATAACCTGTGGAATTTAACATTTTCGTCCGATTTGTTCCGCAGCCGGGAATCTGGCACCGTTTCCCACAAAGGGGTCCGGCAGCGGAAAACCGGCGACCCCCTGCCGCTGCCCTTCTATGGGAATTTACCGCCGTTTTGCAGCGCCGTTCGCGTCCTTGCCATCTTCCCCGCCCATCATAGCAGATGTGGGAAGGATGTGCAAAACGTGTCGAAAACCGGCCTATTTTGTGGAAAACCCTGTGGATAACGCTATGAAAATACCCTCTGTGCGGATATTTATTACGCGGTCCGCGGCGATTACGGCTTTCCTGTTAAGGGTTTGTGAACGGTCCGTGATTGATTTGATCCCCAGGACAGGCCGTTTGCCAACCCATATATAGTATTGACGATTTCATACAAACACAATATAATGAAATTACTTCGTAATCATACGACGAAGACGATCATAAGAACGTCTGCCGGAATACAGGCCGAAAAAGGCCTGACTCTTTTAGTAACGCCAAGGTGCATCCTACGATACGCGGGGTGGTGATTTCCGCATTTTTCTCCATACCTCTTGATGCAAAGGAGTCCAGCGATGATCGTATCCATCACAAAGCGCGACGGCCGTGTGGTGCCGTTTGATCCGGAAAAAATCGAGCGCGCCATTGAAAAAAGCTTCATGGCCTCCGGTAGCCGCAAGGGCAGGGAAACCGCGCATCAGCTTGCCGGGCTGGTAGTGGCCGCCGTGGATACCGATGAATCCATCCCCAGCATCCCCACGGTGGAACAGGTACAGGACGCCGTGGAGCGCATCCTGATCGAGCAGGGCTTTGTGCGCTCCGCCAAAGCCTATATTCTGTACCGCGCCGAGCGCAGCCGCGTGCGTGAAATGAAAACGCGGCTGATGAAATCCTTTGAGGATATCTGCTTTACCACGGCCGCCGATCCCGGCGTGCTCTGCGAAACCACCCGCGGCGGAAGCGGCACCGCCATGGATGCCATGCTGCGGTTCGGCTCGGAAGGCGCCAAGCAGTTTTACGAAATGTTTGTGATCGATCCCCGGTTTTCCGCCGCCCATCAGGAGGGCGATCTTACCATCCATGATATGGATTTCTACACCCTCACCACCGCCAGCACGCAGATTGATCTGCTGAAGCTGTTTGAAGGCGGCTTCCGCGCGGGCTGCGCTGTGCTGCGTGAGCCGCAGAATATCCAAAGCTATGCCGCGCTTTGCTGCATCGCCCTGCGCGCCAGCCAGAACGACCAGCACGGCTGCCAGAGCATAGCCGCTTTCGATTACAGCATGGCCCCCGGCGTGCAAAAAACATATTACAAGCGCTTTCAGGAAAACCTGGCCCGCGCGCTGGAGCTTATGCTGCGCGCGGATGACGCGTGGGAAGCCGCCAGAACCCTGCTCGCGGAGCTGGAAGCGCAGACAGGCAAAAAACCCATGCTTGTTGAGGATAAGGCCTACAACAAAGCCTTGAAAGCGAAACTCCAGAAGCTGTTTGCCGCGCCCCGGGAGCAGCTGGACCGCCTGGTGGATTTCACCCGTATGCATGCCGAGCAGGAAACCGACACGGCCACCCATCAGGCGATGGAAGCTCTGGTGCACAGCCTCAACACCCCGGGCCGCGCGGGCGGACAGCCGCCGCTTTCCTCCCTCAACTATGGGCTTTGCACCTTGCCCGAGGCGCGCATGGCAATGCGGAACCTTCTGCTGGCCACCGAGGAGGGCCTTGGCAGCGGCCAGACGCCGGTTTTCCCCATCCAGATTTTCCGGGTGAAGGAGGGCGTCAACTTCTGCCCCGGCGACCCCAATTACGATCTGTTCCGCCTGGCCATCCGCGTAAGCGCCGGGCGCGGGCTTCCCCGGTTCAGCTTTATCGACGCGCCCTTCAACCTCCCCTATTACCGGGAGGGCGCTTACCCTACCGAGGTTGCGTACACCAGCTGCCGCGCCCGCGTGATGGGCAACCTGCACGACAAAAGCCGCGAGGTGGCTCCCCGGCGCGGCAGCCTATCGTGTACCACCGTCAACCTGCCGCGGATCGCCATCAAGGCCAAGGGCGATGTGGTCTGGTTTTTTGAAGAGCTGGAGCGGATGCTCGCCCTCGCGGCCGCCCAGCTGACGGAGCGTTTTGAGATCATCGCCGCCAAAAAAGCATACAGCTTCCCCTTCCTGATGGGCGAAGGCGTTTGGATGGATTCCGAAACGCTCTCCCGCGGCGACGGCATCCGGGAGGTTCTCAAGCACGGTACGCTGGCCATCGGGTTTGCCGGGCTGGCCGAAGCGCTGTCCGCGCTGCACGGCACGCACCACGGCGAAAACGAGTCCTCCCAAAACCTGGGGTTGGAGATGGTTGGCTTTATCCGCAAGTTCTGCGATGAGATGAGTGAAAAAACACGGCTGAACTTCACCTGCTTCGCCCCGCCCGCGGCGTATGTGTGCAGCCGCTTTGCGCAGCTGGACCGCGCCCGCTACGGCGTGCTGCCCGGCGTTACCGACCGGGAATCCTATACCGATTCCTTCCATATTCCCTCCGCCTTTCCCCTCAGCGCCTTTGAAAGAATTTCGCTGGAAGCGCCCTACCACGCCCTGACCAACGGCGGGCACCTGAGCGCCGTGATCATGGACGGCGACCCGTCCCAAAATCTGGATGAGCTGGAGCTGCTCATCCGCCATATGCACGACGCCGGAATCGGCTGCGGCGCTGTTATACGCGCGTAGCGCGGCGCGCTGGCCCGTGACAAGGAAACGCCGGACCGTTGACATATCCGCTGTTTACGGTCTATTCTTGTATAGCCGGATTGAAACCAAGACGCTGCCAGGCGGCTCCCGGCGCCGCCGGGCGAACGGCCTGCCCGTTTTCCGGGCCGGGCCGCGGCGCCGCCTGAGCGCAGCAAAGGAGACCCATGAACCACAACACCATATGGAGCACCTACGGCAGCAACCCCAAGGCAATGGCAAAGGCCGTGCTCACCGCAGCGGGAGTAGCGGACAGCATTCCGTCCCGCAGCGCGCTGATCGGCATCAAGCCCAACCTGGTGCTGGCTTCGGTTGCCGAAAACGGAGCCACCACGCACCCGGACATCGCGCTGGGCATCATCGAATATCTGCGGGAGAACGGGTTTGAAAACCTCTGCCTGCTGGAGGGCGCATGGGTTGGCGCGCGCACGAAGGATGCCGCCGATGTGTGCGGCTATACCGATCTGGCCCGGCACACGGGCGTGCCGTTTATCGATACCCAGAAGGACGCATCCACCCCCCGCAGCTGCGGCGGCATGGAGATCAGGATTTGCAACAGCGCCCTGAAGCTTGATTACCTGATCAACGTGCCCGTCATGAAGGGCCACTGCCAGACGCGCATGACCTGCGCCCTGAAGAATATGAAGGGGCTCATCCCCAATGCCGAAAAGCGCCGTTTCCACACGCTGGGGCTGCACAAGCCCATCGCGCACCTTTCCGCCGGGTTGAAATCGGATTTTGTGCTGGTGGACGCCATCTGCGGCGACCTGGACTATGAGGAAGGCGGCAGCCCCGTGCAGCGCGACCAGGTGTTCGGCACGTACGATCCCGTGCTGTGCGACGCCTATGCCTGCACGCAGCTGGGCTACCGGCTGGAGGATGTTCCCTACATCGGCATCGCGGCAAAGCTCGGCGTGGGCAGCGACGACCTGAGCGCGCTGCGGGAGATTGTGCTCAGCGCGCCCGCCTCCCCCATGCGCAGGCCGGAGCACCGGGTAAACCGGCTGCTGTCCCGCGTGGAGCAGAAAAACGCGTGCTCGGCCTGCTGCGCCAACACGGTGTATGCCCTGCTGCGGCTGGAGCAGGCGGGCCTTCTCTCCCGGCTGAAAACGCCCCTGTGCGTGGGGCAGGGCTACCGGGGGCAATCAAACGCCGACGCCATCGGCATCGGGCAGTGCACGGCGGGGTTTGCTTGCTGTGTGCCCGGCTGTCCGCCCACCGCCGCGGACATCCTGCGCACGCTGGAGGACCGGCTTTCCTGACGGGCCTTTCCGCCACCTGTAAATCATGGCCGCCCGCCCGCGCGCGCTGCGGTCAAATGTGATATAATATTTTTGACCGCAAAAGGGAGGACACCATATGTTCGGAAAATTAATAAACAGCTATTTATACGGCAAATCCGGCAAAGGGGATTACACAAAGGATGACCTGCCCCAAACCAGGGGCCAGCTTTTCAAGGAGATGCTCCGCGTGCGGCTGAGCGGCCTTACCCGCCTCAACCTGCTGTACATGCTCAGCTGGCTTCCGGCCATGATCATCATCGCCTATCACGCCATTCTGGCCTATACGGCGCTGGGCAGCATCGCGGAGGCCAACATCCTGTTCCAGGAAGGCTCCCTGCTGCAGACGGATATGGAGGTTCAGGTGCAGGCAGGGTTTGACGCGCTTCGCTCCATCGTGATGTTCTGCATGCTGATGCTGATTCCCGCCATCACCATCACCGGGCCGTTTACCCCAGGCCTTTGCTATGTTACCCGCAACTGGGCGCGCGATGAGCACGCCTTCATTTTCAGCGATTTCAAGGACGCCGTCAAGGAAAACTGGAAGCAGGGTCTCCTGACCGGCTTCATCACCGGGCTGGTGCCCCTTGTCGCCTACGTGTGCTGGGATTTTTACGGCTCGCTGGCCGGGCAGAGCGGCGCGTTTTATGTGATCCCGCAAATGCTTACGCTGGTGCTCGCGCTGCTCTGGCTGATGAGCCTGATGTTTACCTATCCGCTCATGGTCAGCTACCGGCTCACCTACGGGCAGCTGCTGCGCAACTCATTCCTGCTCACCATCGGGCGGCTGCCGCAGACGGTGCTGTTCAAGCTGCTGTCGGTGCTGCCCGTGATTATCGGCCTGGTTGTGAGCGTGTTCACCCCCTATTATATCTGGGCGGTGGGCATCCTGTTCCTGTATTACGTGATCTTCGGGTTCGCGTTCAGCCGCTTCATCTCCGCCAGCTACACCAACGCGGTGTTTGACAAATACATCAATTCCAAAATCGAAGGCGTACAGATCGATCGCGGCCTGTACAAAGACGATGATGACGATGACGAACCGGACGACGAAGACCTGGCGGACGAACAGAATCATCAATAGCGGGTGAACTGATTGTATACCGCCTTTGCCTCCGTTTATGACCGGCTGATGTCCGATGTGGATTATCCCGCGTGGGCCGCGTTTTACCGTGATCTGCTATGCCACCTCGGCATTGCGCAGGGCACGGTGTGCGAGTGCGCCTGCGGCACGGGCAGCCTTACGCTGCCGCTTGCCAAAACCTATGATATGATCGGCGTGGACCAGTCCTGCGACATGCTTTCCGTCGCCATGGACAAGGCCCGCCGCGCCGGGCTTCCCATCCCCTTTATACAGATGGATATGCAAAAGCTGGCCCTGCACCGCCCGGTGGATGGCGTGCTTTGCACCTGTGACGGGGTGAATTACCTGCCAAACGAGCAGGCGGTCGCCGCGTTTTTCCGCGCCGCCTATCAGGCGCTCCGGCCGGGCGGTGTGCTGATTTTTGATGTGTCTACCCCCTACAAGCTGAAAACGCTCTTGGGCAACCGTCTGCTGTACGAGGACGCGGACGATATCACCTATCTGTGGAAAAACAAATACACCGAAGACGGCTGCCGCGTGGCGTTGTCCCTGAGCATTTTTCAGCGGGAAGCGGACGGCCGCTACCGCCGCGTGCTGGAGGAACAGACGCAGTACGGCTATGAGCAGGGCGTGCTGGAAAGGCTTTTGCAGGAAACGGGCTTTACCGGGATCGCCGTCTGCGGCGACCGCACGCCGGAACCACCCCGTGCCACCGAAAAGCGATGGCACATCGCCGCTGAAAAAAAGGAGCGATAATTTCGTTGGATACCGTATTGCACTTCACCCTTGCGGACGGCGCCGTGCGCGGTCTGCTGATCGATTCCACGCAGACTGTGCGCAAAGCCCAGGCCCTGCAGGGCTCCAGTGCCGTGGCCGCCGCCGCGCTCGGGCGCGCGCTGACAGCCACAGTGATGCTCTCCTCCACCCTCAAGGAGAAGGATTCCTCCGTGACCCTGACCCTGGATGGCGACGGCCCGCTGAAGAAAATCGTCTGTGTGGGCGGCATCTCTGCCGACCCCGATTCCAAGGGCGATGGCATCGCGGTGCGCGGCTATGTACAAAACCATACCGTGCAGCTGCCGCTGGTAAACGGCAGGCTGGATATCGGCGGCGGCGTGGGCCGCCACGGCCGCCTGAGCGTGGTAAGGGACCTGCGGATGAAAAACCCCTACATCGGCCAGGTGGCCCTGCGCACGGGCGAGATAGCCGAGGATCTGGCCTACTACTACGTGCAGAGCGAGCAGACCCCTTCGCTGGTCAGCCTGGGCGTAATCGCCTCGGATGTCACGGTGCCCGCCGCGGGCGGGGTGCTGCTGCAGGCGATGCCCGGCTGCGACGACGCGATCATCGATCAGCTGGAGCTGCGCTCGCCGATCTTCGGTGATATCGCCAACGAGCTGCAGCATGAGACCCCGGACACGCTGCTTTCGCTCTGGCTGGGCGACCTGGGCCTTGCCCGGCTGGAAAGCCGGGAGCTGCGCTACGAATGCCCCTGTTCCAAGCCCCGCATGGAGCGCGCGTTGATTTCGCTGGGCGCGGAGGAGCTGAAACATATGATTACCGACGAGGTGGAAGGGGCGGAGCTCGTGTGCCACTTCTGCAACCGGAAATACCAATTCACCACCCAGGATCTGCTGCGGCTGTTAAACCGCTGCCGATAGGGTAACGCTAAGTCAATCCCTTATGCGCTGCCGCGTTATCTTTCCGCCGGTCCGGGCCTGCGAAGGCTTTGACGCGGCGCTGCCAAAGCGGCAATTTTCGCAAACCCGACCTGTAGAAACGCCAACGCAACATTGTACAAGCGATGAATTCATCGCGTACCGAGGAGAAAGCATGGCCGAACCGCAAATCCTTCGCATGGCACGCCCCGCCGCATACTGGGCGCGGCGCGCCGCCTTCCACCACCGGCACGGCAACCGGCATCAGGCCGAGGTGCTGTACCAGCACGCCGTTTCCCTCACCCCGGACAACGTTGCCCTCAAGCTCGCCTATGCGCGGGTGCTGCAGGAGATGCACCGCTACGAGGCCAGCAACCGGCAGGCCTTCGCCGTTCTGGCGCAGGATCCGGATTGTGATGCCTGCGTCGGCCTGATCGGGCAGAACCTGATGGCGCTGGGCTATCTGGAGGAGGCGGCCGACGCCTTTTCCCATGAGCTGTACGCCGATTCCCAGGGCCTGTCCGAGGTCTATGCCGACCAGCTGGACCGCCTGGACCTGCTGCTGCGGGAGGATGCGGAACCCGGCGTGCGCTACCGCATCCTGGTGCAGCGGGCCGCGGAATACCTCTCAGCCGGAGCCTGGGAGCCCGCAAAGCAAACGCTTACGCGCGCCTGCGCCATGCCCCGCCGGGATGAGCGATGCCATACGCTGATGGCGCTTCTATACCGCGCCACGGGCAGCATGGAGCAGGCCATCCGCCAGGGCGTTGCCGCCTGCCGCATGGCGCCGCACAGCCCGCGCCCGTTTTGCTCGCTGGCCGAGCTGTACCATATGGCCGGGCAGCGCGGCAAGGCGTTTGCTACCCTGCTCAGCGCCGCACGGCGCGTGCTGACCGTGGAGGACGAGCGCCAGCTGTGCCAGACCGCCATCCGCCTGCGCCTGCCCGCCGCGCCGCTGCCCACGCTGCAGCGGCTGGGCGGACGCGTGCACACGCTGTACAACCAGGGCGTGCTGTGGCTGATGGCCGGGAATCCCCATCACGCCCTGCACGCGCTGGACCAGTGCCGCGCATTGGATCCGGACGATGTGCCCACCCGCTACCTGCGCCGCACCGCGCAGACGCTTGCCGCGCTGCCGCACCCGCAGCTGCTTGAGCAGGCGGCGGCGCTGCGGCTGTACCCGGCGCTTTCGGACGCGGACAGCGAGGCCTGTTTCCGCTCCTTTATGGAAACCTTCCAGGCCGGGGCGGATGCCTTCGCCCGGCGGCTGCAAACCGATTCGGCTTTTTACCGGCTGACGCTTTACCAGGTGGAAAATCCCAATGTGGATATCTCCGGCCTGCTGGAACAGGGAATTGCCCACCTGAAGGAGAATTTTACCCAGAAGCTGATGCGCGAAATCCTCACCCTGCCCACGGGTGGGGTGGCGGAAAAGCAGCTGGCCATTCAGGTGCTGCTGCGCGGCAAGGCGCAGCCCTTTGTGCTGTGGCACGACGGACGGCTGTCGTTCGTCAAGCCCCACGGCAGCAACGAGACCTCCGAGGAGATGCGCCTGCGGGATCATCTGCTTCACATGGCGGCCGCGGAGGCCGACCCGCGGATCATTACCCACGCGCTGCGCCTCATCCGCCGCCTGCCGCCCCGCGCGCGCCTGAAAATTGCCGCCGCGCAGGCAAGCGAATATCGGATTGCCGTCAGGATGCATTACGCGCAGACCCATCCCGCGGCCGCCGTGCAGCAGACCGTTGCGCATGTACGCCATGTGCTGCGCCTGTACCGCATGCTGGCGCGCATCGCGCCCGCCCCGGGCGCCGCCCGCAGGCCGAAGCTGTGGCTTTCCAAGAGCAGAGAGGAGAAACCCCATGACATTGATTGATTTTGACGCGGAGTTTTCCAAAGCGTTAACCCGCTGGATTGAAGAAAACCGGCAAAACTACAAAACCGTGGACGATATGGAGGATGCCGCGCCCGATGTGTACACGCACTGGCTTTCCACCCCCGCGGATTTTCTGGACGGCGAAACGCCGACCGGATACTTTGAACGCTATACGGACGCGGACGCGCTGATTTCCCTGCTGAAAGACTATCTCGCTCAAGATATGCCCGTACCCGATCCGCTGCTCAGCCGCCTGCAAACCCTGGGCGACGAGGACGCGCTGCTTGCGCTCGTCTGCGATCCAACCGCCGACGGCCAGGCCCGGATGCACGCCATTGATATCCTGCGCGAGCTGGAAAGCGAAAAGCCGATGGTGGAGTACATCCGCTGGCAGGTGGAGCGCAACCTGGACGAGGAGCTTTTGGACAGCGCTCTGGAAAGCCTCAACGCCATGGGCCAGAAGGCCGTCGGCCCCGCCAAGATCGCCTTTATGGCCGCCGGAGACGAGGGCAAGGAAGCGCTGCTGGATGTGCTTTCACAGGTAACGGGCGACGACGACGTGCTTACTTTTGCCATCCGCCGCTTCCAGACATGCGGGGACAAGCGCGCCCTGTACGCCGGCTATCTGGGCAAGCTGGACGATGAGCGCGCGCTGGAACCGCTGCTCAACGCAGCCGAGGACAAAGCCATATCCTATATTGATTTTATCGAAATCCGCAACGCCATCGAGCGCCTGGGGGGCGAGGCACCCTTCCGCGATTTTGAAGACGACCCGACCTATATCGCCGTCAAGCGGCTGCAAACCCGGTAACACACCGGTGGCCGCAACCCCAACACCAACACCAACACCAACACCAACACCAACACCAACACCAACACCAACACCAAAGGAGAGTATCATGTTGACATTAACCGATATCAAACAAAACGAGAGCATCAAAGCCCTGATCAAGGCGGGCAACCGCTATCTGGAGCATTTGGGCTATACCGATCACGGCCCCCGGCATCTGAGCTACGTCAGCCGCACCGCCAGCCAGATCCTGACACAGTTAGGCTACAGCGAGCGGGAGATTGAGCTGGCGGCCATCGCAGGCTGGGTGCACGACGTGGGCAATTCCATCAACCGGCACGACCACGGCCCCAACGGCGCCATCCTGCTGTTCCCCATCCTCAAGGAAGCGGGCATGAATATCCAGGACGCGCTGGAGGTGGTCACCGCCGTGGGCAACCACGAGGAAGAAAGCGGCACGGCATCTTCCGCGGTCAGCGCCGCGCTGATCATCGCCGATAAATCCGACGCGCACAAAAGCCGCGTGCGCAGCGGCACCCCGGACCCTCACGATATCCACGACCGCGTCAACTTCGCCATCCAGAAAAACGAAGTGATCGTCAACCGCAAGGCCCACATCATCCGGCAGTCGCTGATCATGGATAAATCCAGCTCGGTGCTTGAATACCTGAGCATCTACCTGCCCCGCATCCTGATGTGCGAAACGGCCGCGCGGTTTTTAAAACAGGAGTTTGAGCTGGAAATCAACGGCCATCCGGTCAACAACCAGGCTCCTGAGCCCCAGTGCCCCTGAGGCCCTGAGCCCCTGAGGCCCTGAGCCCCCGTATCGCCTTACTCCGTAACGGCGGGACCGCGTTGCGTTCTTCGCCCTCCCGTCCCGGCGGCGGCCCCGCGGCCCGCCTGTTTTGATTTCGTACGAAAGCGAGGCTTTCCCGAGAATGTATTGCAAACGATGCGGCAATTATCTGCCCGACGACACGGTGATGTGCGATATCTGCGGCGAGATGGCACGCCGGGAAACCGCAGACATTGGCGTGCGCAGCATGCGCCAGGGCCGCCGGGGCGATGCGCCGCCGCAGGTTTTGCCCGATGAAAAGCGGGATTCCGTGCCTGAATACGGAGACTTCGAGATGTCCCCCCTGCCGCCGGACCAACAGCGCAACGTGCGCCGCCTGAACACCCAAAAGACGGCCGACGGGCTTAGCCGCCCCGATACCCGCACCGGCATTCCCGTGCATGGCAGCATGATGACCCGCTACGTTACCACCCGCCAAATCAAAACCAAGGGCGTGAAAACCCACGGTTTCAACTGGATGATGCTGCTGGTGATCCTTGTCGTGGCTGCGCTGATAGCCCTTGCGGGCTATTTCGTCTACATGAAGGCATCGGATCAGGGGCAGCGGATTACCGCCCGCAAGCGCGTGCTGATGGCGACCGAGGATACCCTGCTGCTGGCCACCTCGACAGAGCCTACCCTGATTGCCGAGAAGGAGGAGGTGCTGGACAACCTTCTGTCCGTTCCGGCGCAGACCTACTGGCTGGTTGGGCAGGATTACATGGGCATCGGCGATATGACCGAGGCCATCATGGCTTTCCGCATCGCCGATATTCTGGATCCGGAAAATTACGACGGCCTGTACCTGCTGGCTACGGTGTACGAGCTGAACACCCAGGATGATCTGGCCGAAGCCGTATACCTGAACCTGATCCAAAACATCAGCCCATCCCGCACCGAGGCTTACAACGCGCTGATCTCCCTGCTGATCAACCAGGAGCGCAACCCGGAGGCCGCCGATATGATGCAGCTGGCCTATGAAAGCACCGGGCGCGAAACCTTCCGCATACAGCGCAACGATTTCATTCCCGAGAAGCCGGAGGTCAACGCCGAGCAGGTAGCCGGCCGCTATGAGCTGGCACAGAACATTGTGCTGATCTCCCCGCAGGGCTACGATATCTACTACACACTGGACGACGCTGCCGTGCTGCCCGAGCAGGGCACGCTGCTCACGGGCGACAGCGTGCTGATCCCCGAAGGCACGTTTACCCTGCGCGCGGTGTGCTCCATCAACGATCTGCATTCCGACGAGTTCTCCGCGCAGTACATCGTGTTTTATCCCACGCCTGCCGCCCCCAGGGCCAACCTCGCGCCAAACACCTACAACAAGCTGAAAACCGTCAGCCTGCGGGCCGGGGACAAATCCGAGGACTATAAAACCAAAACAGCCGAACAGAAGGCCATGGAGGATGCCCTGACCTTCTACTATACCTTTGACGGCTCCAGCCCCGATCCGGCCCTGAGCCCGATTTACGACGGCAACCCCATCGCCCTGCCCACCGGCCGTGTAATCCTGCAAGCAATCGTTGTCAACGGTTACGGCAAAAAATCCTCCACGATGGAGATCGGATATAAGTTTGAGGTGAGCCCCTATCTGCCCCAGCCCTATTCGCGGGATGATACCCTTCCGCGGCTTTGAGATAAACACCACGCAGATCACCGATTTCACCAACGCCTTCGGCCAGCCAGTCTCCACCCAGAACGTTCAATACCTGTATTACGAAGGACAGGCGCAGGAGCTGTTGTACGACTGGGCAACGCCGTGTTTACACTGTCCGGCAACCAATGGCTGCTGGTCAGCATCGACATGAACCGCAATATTTCCTTGCCGCCGCGCGGTGTGGGCGTGGGCAACATGGAAAGCGAGATCACTGCGGCTTATAAGGATTTCGGCATGCCCGACAACCAGGACGGCAGCCGCAACCTCTATTATGCCGATCCCCTGATCGGCGTGGTGCTCAACAACGGCGACGGCACCCATACCGTGCAGTACACCGCCGTAACGCTGACCAACGAAGTGCTGATCCTGCAGTTTTATATCGACGCCCAGGGCGCCTGCACCCGCATTGTGAATTACGTGCGCAAATAGGCGGAGCACAGGCTCCGGTTTGGGCCGCGACCATTCACAGCGCAACGGACCGGCGGATACGCATTGCCGTATACCGCCGGTTTTTGATTCGGTTCGATAACGGATTGAACCTTCTCATCCGCTATAGTATACTGTATCAAGATATTCCGGCGGAATGCGCAGACCGCAGGCCGGAAACCCGTTTGACTGCCGGTTCCCTGATTCTCAAAATGCCTGTTTTCTTTCGGACGTTCCTTCGACCGTAGCCTTGGTTCTTCTTGCATTTATCCTGTTAAAACGGTTCATCCTGCCCAGGCCGTTGAGGTGTTATGATGCGGGATAGGGAAAAGAGACCCGGAAAAGCTGTTATATCGCGTTTTATGCTCTCGCGGCACTCTGTGGTTATGGGCGGCGCTTGCGGGGGCGGTTATTGCGCATGCGCCGCATGGCCGCCATAGCCCAATAAAAAGGCCCGTGCCTTTTGAAAAACAACCTCCTTGGCCCGTTAAAGCCTTACATCGTACAACGCCTGCGGCACGGTTTGCCCGCCTTTGCAAAAATAACAATACAGTGATTCGGCCCTTCGCCAGGGGTTTCATACTTCCGCCATAACCGGGGCTTTCAGCCCTGAATCCGCTCTTATACAGCGTGTCCCGGGCCGGCATTTGCCCGGCCTCTTGCCGAAGGAGCGCAACCATGAGCATAAAGAAATTTCAATTATTGAAACGTTTTCTCCATAGGCTTCCGCTTGCGCTGTTTATTGCGGCGGCGTTGTTTTCCTGTTATACCGCGTACTGCTTTGCCGGGCACATTACGGATTCGGATGTTGCCAGCAATCTTGTCATGGGCAAATTCCTGGCGGACCAGAGCAAAATTGTTTCCCGGGATTGGTTTTATTCCACGGAGCTGATCCTGTTCAACTTCAATTTGGTATATGTCCCCCTGTTTAAAATTTTCGGCAGTTATTTTCTCGTGCGATTTTTAAGCTCACTGCTCATGCAGGCCATGATGGTAGGCAGCTACTATTACCTGAACCGCCAGATCAGGATGCGCCGCGGCGTTTTCTTCCTCACCGCTGCGCTGATGCTGCTGCCGACCAGCCTGCAATACGGACGGTATATCCTCTACCACAATTACTATACTTTTACGTTTCTATATAATTATCTGATCGTCGGCCTGTTCCTGTCCTTCGTACACCATCAGGGGCAGAAGCGCGCCGGGCAGACGCTGCGCCTGTGCGGTATGGCCGCGCTGACGATGGCAAGCTGCCTCAACGGTATGCGGCAGTTTCCCGCCACCATGCTTCCGCTGTTTGTCACAGTGCTGATCATCGCCCTGAAGGACCGCCGGGGCGCCGCCTGGGCGCCGGAAAGCGTGACCAAGGCCAAACGGACGCAGGTCTGGGCCGCGGGAATGCTTTGTGCCGTAGGTTTTGCGGGACTCTATATCCATAATCGCTTCTTATCCCAGCGCTTCTTCTTCCTTCTGCACGACGGCTGCGACGTTTTTCTTTCCTCCGCAGACAGTATGCAGCAGATGGTTTGCGGGTATCTGCGGCTGTTTGGCTTTTCGGACAATTTGCCGCTTTTCTCCGTCGGCGGGCTGCTTTCGCTGGGCGGCGCGGCGGCCGCGGTTGTGATGCTGGTGATCAGCCTGGGCGATATTGTGCCGCGCGAGCGGAAAGCCGATCCCGCCGCGGCGATACTGCAAACCCTGTACCCCGTCGCCATGCTCGTGATCACCGTGCTGTTCCTGTTCACTTCGGTGGATGAGGAAAGCTATAATTTCTATGTCTACATTTATCCGTCGCTGCGTGGCTGTTTCCCTACCTCGCGGTTACGCTCAGCCGGGAGGATGGCGCATCGGTTTCCGGGCCGTCGTTCAAGCGGGCGGCAGTATGGGCCGTATGTTTGTTTTTGGCGGTGAACGGCGTTTTCGTCAACCTGTATTTCATAAACCCCAATGCCAAGCTGGTCAGCTATACCTCCAGCGGCAACACGGAAATGGACACGCTGCACCGCATGGACGGCGTGCTGCAATACCTGGATGAGAACGGCTGCGAGGTGGGCTATGCGTCCTTCTGGTACGCCAACCTGATAACCGAGCTGACCAACGGGCGAATCCCGATGATCCCCATCACCCGGCAGTACCCGGACGCCGCCTACACCTACATGGACTGGCTGACGGCCAAGCCCTTCCGCGAAAAGAGCTTTATTGAGGACAAGAACATCTTCCTGCTGCTGAGCGTTGATGAAACCTTTGTGTTTGGAGACTCCGGGCTTGCGGCGGTCTCCATACCCACCTACCGCGACGAGTATTTTCAAATCTACGAGTTCGATTTTTCCACAGAGGTATGGGAGTATCTGCTGGAGCAGGCCGCCCTATACCGTCAGCGGTCCGTGCTGGAGCAGCTGACGCCCGCTAGCCGGATAAGCGCTGAATAAAGCGTTTGTGCGATGGCACGTCAGCTTTTTGTTGGGTTGGGCTCGCGCAACCCGAAGCAGCAGCAGCGCTACATCAAGGGTTCTGCGAGCCTAACCCGGCGGAAAGATAGCGCGCCAGCGTGCAGGGGATTTATTCAGTTTTTACCCAGGCCAACCCTGATCCGCATTATCCCGCCGTGTATCCTCGTTGCTTTTTGAAAAGCCAGCGGTTATCAATCATTCGGTTTCATCTGTTTCCGCAGCGTCCTCTTTGCGTCCGGCTTGCCAAAATGCATACATAAAAAAGGCAGACTCTCGTCTGCCAGGCGCCCGCCCGGGACGGCGTTCAAATCGCAGCGGCCCGGGCAGGTACATCCAATGGGATCCGGATTACAGGTACAGCATAACGCAGGGATGTTAACCGGATGTCACAGGAATATCAGACACAGGTTAAAAATGGCCGCCGCTGATAAAGTGGAGGCCACAGCCTGTCAAAGAACCTCTTCGGGTCATTACCGCCGCTCGCTTCATAGCGCCTTGGCGCTGTTCGCTCGCTTACCCCTTTGTTGTTACGCAAGCTTTTGGGGTTCCACCCCAATCCACGGCATGGGTTTCACCCCTGCACCCTGACCAGGACTTTCAGCCCTGGACCCTTCTTTTTAACAGCCTGAATGGCCGCCGCTGGTAAAGCGGCGGCCACAGCCTGTCAAATAATCTCTTCGGGTCGTTATCGCCGCTCGCATCATAGCGCCTTGGGCGCTGTTCGCTCGCTTACCCCTTTGTTGTAACGCAAGCCTTTGGGGTTCCACCCCAATCCCCGGCAAGGGTTTCACCCCTGCACCCTGACCAGGACTTTCAGCCCTGGACCCTTCTTTTTTGACAGCCTGAATGGCCGCCGCTGGTAAAGCGGCGGCCATCCCGTTTCACGGTTTCCCTTTGCCCACAGGCGGCGCAGCGTCCGGGTGCGGATTGCTTACGCGTTCGCCGCGCCGACAACGAACAGAATCACGGCCGCGATCAGCGCGACAATGCCGAACACAATGCAGGTGATCGCCGCCGCCTTGTCGCTGGGCTCCTTGCTGCCCGCGAACATTTTCAGCTTCTGCTTCACAAGCCTGAGCAGAGCCTGTGGCTTGAACGCGCCAATCCAGACGCACAGCAGCCCGTAGGCCGCACAGGCGATACCGCCAACCCAATATCCGGTTTCCATACAGGTTCCTCCTTTGTGATCTTTTGGTTTCAACCATGCAGGCCGCCCAGGTAAACGATGAGTAAAGCACTTGTGCGATGGTGCGTTAGATTTTTGTCAGATTGGGTTTGCGAAAGCCGCAGTAGCAGCAGCGCTGCGTCAAGGCTTTCGCAAACTCAAGTTGGCGAAAAGATAACGTGCTGGCGCATAAGGGATTTATTCAGCGGTTACCTAGCTGAGCGACTTGCGGATGCTCTTTTGACACAGCATAAAGACTACGCCTGAAATTAAAAGGATGATCGCTGCGTACAGCAGCGTGCTCCCCCAGCCGGATGTCCCCTGTATGACCTCCGTAATGCCGCGGTAGGCCCAGTAGAACGGGCTCCACATCACCGTCACATGCCAGGCGGGGTCGGTCAGCTCGTACACCAGCACGGAAGCCGCCAGCGGAAGGAACAGCATTTTCACGCTGCCCGCCGCCTCGATGAAATCGGTTGAGGCCAACCCGATCACAAACGCGACAATGATGGAGATCAGCCCGTCGGTCAGGATCAGCAGCATCATCTGCCCCCAGTTGATCTCGGTGATACCCAAAATCAACAGCACGCAGACCGAGGTCACGATCAGCGTTATCACGCCGATCAGGCTTTTGGAGATCACATACAGCGCCTGCGGTATGGGCGTTACGTTGGCCGCCTTGATGGTCTGGTCGGCTTTTTCGTCCACCAGCCCCAGCGAGATCAGCATGGAGGTAATCACGCTGATCATGATCAGCAGCGAGATCGACAGCGCCCGTTTCAGCGGCGAGGTGCTATCGCGGAAGGAATAAAAGCCGAACCGCGTGCTTTGCGTGCCTGCGGCGTCCCCCTGCTCGGCAATCGCCGTCAGCAGCCTGGCCATCGCAAGCGTGGTTTCGGTTTCGTTGCCCTGCCGCACCAGCACGGGGCCGGTTTCGCCTCCGATCACGCCGATTACCTCGTCGCGGCGCAGCACGCGCTCCTTCACGGCGTCGGCGTTTTCCAGCACATCCACACCGGCATACGTCTCCAGCGTCTGGATAAAGGCTTCGTCCAGTGTGGAATCCACGGCCAGGGTGGGCACCGATTCGGAGATGCCGGGGGCGATCCATAAAATGAACAGGGCCAGAACCAACGGCATCAGGATCATCCACAGCGCCATCGGGTCCTTCACGGAAATCTTCAAATCCCGCTGCAACACACTGAGTGCTTTTTTCATCGCTTACACCCCCAAGCTCTTTCGGTACCGGATGTCCGACCACCACAGAAACAGCGCCGAGCCCGCCGCCATGCCCGCGCACACAATCAGCACATAGCTGGTATCGGGGCTGGGCAGCAGCGTTTCCTTCACGGCCTGCAGCATGGGGTAGGTGGGCATCAGTTTTATCCACAGCGGCGCAAAGGCCGGAATGATGTAGGACATGGACGGCAGCATCAGCAGCACCATCAGGAGGATGATCACGCCGAATGCGGATTTGACATCCTCAAAGAACGACGCCACCCACAGCCCGATCATGCACGACAGCACCGATACCAGCGCCGCCGTAAGGATGAACAGCGGATAGCTGGGCTGTGCGCCCATCACGGGCACCGTGACCACCAGCGAGGAGATCAGCGACATTGTGAGCACCACCAGCACCTTGCTCAGCAGGTACGCGCGGGTATGCATGGGCGTCAGGGCCATGGCGCGGATCAGCCCGGCGGATTTATCCAGGGTCAGATAAGCGATCACGATCAGCATGCCCATCAGCCCGTTCATGATCACCACGGCCAGCGGCATGTAGCTCTGCCGGTTGTTGAGCACGTTTTCTGCGCCGAGGGTAAGCACCTCCCGGCTTTCTGCCGCCTGAAGCAGGGCGGGGGTGCTGCCGGCGTTCATCATGGCGGAAATCAGCTTCTGGTAGCGCTCGCTTTCCGAGCCGAACAGCAGCAGCCGGTATTGCAGCGCGCCGTCCGCGCCCGGCTGGATGGCGGTAGCGTACCATTTTTCGGTCTTGGCCACGCGCAGCATATCCTCAAAGCTTCCGGTGAAATAAATCGTCTGGTCGTGTTTGCCGGTGACGGGATCGTAGGCAAACCAGGTTTCCAGCTCCAGCGTTTTTTTGTCGTCAAAGGTCAGCGTAAACGGCTCGCCGGTCTGCTCGTCGTAGTAGGTGAGGGTATCGGGCTTCAGCCGCACGCGGGTATCCTCCGCACGCTCATAGCTTGCCGTGGCGCCGAAGCTTTTTTGCAGCAGCACGCCCACGGCTTCGGCGGGCAGATCGGTGTAGATCACTTCCTGCGTCACGGTGACGGAATCCACAGGCACCAGCAGCAGAATGCCAACCAGCAGGATGGCGGCCATGACGATTTCCATGTAGAAATAAAATCCGCGGGAGGCGATTTTCATTTCCTTACAGTAATTACTCCACAGCTTCATCCGCCGTCAGCCCCTTTCCGGTTACCCTGATGAAGATTTCCTCCAGCGTGGCCTCCCTGGAATGCATGGTGATGATCTCGCAGGTATCCAAAACCAGGTGCAGGCGCTCCCGGTCCTGCCCGTTGGCGGGGGCGAAGTTCTCCTTTTTGATGGTGTCGCCCTGTTTGTACTCCACGTCCACCGTTTTATGCCCGTATTGCAGCTTGAGCGCCTTGGGGCTGTCGATCAGCTTGATCTCGCCATCCACGATAAAGGCCACGCGGTCGCACAGCTCATCGGCGATAAACATGTTGTGCGTGGTTAAAAACGTGGTTACGCCGTTCGCCTTTTCCGCGCGGATGATCTCCTTGATCTGCGCGGCGATGGCCGGGTCCAGCCCGGTGGTCGGCTCATCCAGAAACCAAATCGCGGGGTTGTTTAACAGCGAGCGCGCAAAGGTGAGCCGGTGCTTCATGCCCTTGGAAAACGAGCCCGCCTTCATCTTTTCCTTGCCGCCCAGGCCCACCATATCGATCAGCTGGCGCGGGTCGCGGGTGGGTACGTCAAACAGCTTGGCGTAGTAGCGCAGGTTTTCCTCGGCGGTAAGCTTGGCATAGAGGTTGGACTGCTCAAAGCTCATACCGATGCGGTTGAAGCGTTTCTTGTCTTCCCGGTGCAGGTCGTACCCATCCACCTCGGCCTCGCCCTCCTGCAGCGGCAAAAGCCCCGTCAGGATGCCCTGCGTGGTGGATTTGCCCGCGCCGGACGGCCCCAGAAACCCGAAGATTTCCCCCTTGGCGATATCAAAGGAGAGCTCCTTCACGGCATAGTGATCATCCCGGGTGTAGGAATAGAACAGGTTCTTCACATGGATCATGGTCATTTCTCCTTTTGCAGGTCCGTCGTTTTGGCTGCGGATTGTTGCGCTCCGCCCGGTTTACCGATGCCGTGCAGCACCACGTGCACGCCCAGCTCGCAGAGCGTTTCCAGATCCTCGGCGTTCATTTCCCGGTTGGGCCGCGCGGCAATCAGGTGCTCGATGATCGTGGCGTTGATGTTGGTTAACAGCCGGAACAACAGCTCCGGCGAAATCCCCTCGTACAGCTCCCCGTTTTCTATGGCGCGGCTCATCATCTGGAAAAGCCACACCGCCAGCTCGCTCTTTTCCGCTTTGGCAAGCATTTTTTGGTACAGCGCGGAATCCGTCATCTGCAAAATGTGCTGGGCGCAGCGGAAGTATTCCTCATGCTCCAGCCCGAAGCGCAGCCCGCCCATATACATCGCGCGTATGATGCTTTCCAGGTCCGTTTTGCCTACCTCGTCGATCGCACGCTGCATGTAGGCGGTTTTCAGCCGTCCGGCTTCCAGGCCGACGTACACAAACAGATCGTCCATATCCTCAAAATACTGATAGAAGCTGCCGGTGGCGATGCCCGCGTCCTTCACGATGCGGGTGACGCTGGCCTTGTCGTAGCCGTTTTCAGCAATCTCATGCAGCGCGGCGCTGAGAATGCGCTGCTGCTTTTCCTCTTTCAGGTTAAAAAACGTTTCCTGGGCAAGGGCGCGGCCTCCTTCGGGTTTGGGGTGGGTGAGCGTGGCGGTCAGTCCGGTTTCCGGCGGTTCATGGTTTGGTAGGTCAGGCTGATCACGGCGCGGATGTTCTCCTGTTTCCGGGTATAGGCGTTGGCGTTTACCTGCCTGCGGTTCTCATCGAAATATTTCCCGGTCACGCCGCGCACCTCATTGCTGGTGGCAAGCCAGGCATAGGTTTCCGCCATCTTCTCCGGCGTAAGCGCCCGCTTGCTCTTTTGCCGGTATACCCATTGGGTGAAAGCCGACAGATTGGCATACCGGCGGAGATCCACCTTCACGGCTGGAACCCGGATGCAATTCACGGTGATCCCGGTGTTTTTCAGCTTCTCCGCCAGATAGTACGTGTACATGATCTGCGCCCGTTTGGATTGATAGTACGCCTTGGCCATATGGAAGGCGCGCGTTTTATATTCGGGATCCCGCAAATCCACCGTAAGCCGTGGCACCGCCAGCAGGCCCCTTGGACGCAACCGTAAGGATGCGGCCGCCGCCGCTTTTGGCAAGCGCGTCCAGCAGCAGATCCGTCAGGTATACAGGCCCCGCATGGTTGGTCATCCATACGGTTTCATGGCCCTCCTCGGTGAACACGGCCTTTTTCTGGGTGATGTCAAAAACAGCCGCGTTGTGGATGAGCACATCCACCGCCTCAAAGCGGCGCAGCACCTCCTGCGCAAACCGGCTGATGGATTCCATTCGGCTCATGTCCACTTGTATCAGCGCCACATCGCCGCTGCCGCTCTGCTCTTTAACGTCCGCCAGCGCCGCCTCGCCGCGCTCCCGGCTGCGGCAGCCCATTACGACATAGTATCCGGCCTTCGCAATGCGGATGGCCGCCTGTTTGCCGATTCCGGCGT
Organism: Candidatus Limiplasma sp.; assembly: GCA_963664595.2. Classification (GTDB taxonomy): domain Bacteria; phylum Bacillota; class Clostridia; order Christensenellales; family Aristaeellaceae; genus CAXXOK01. Next base: position 310,378 of record CAXXOK010000002.1, read on the forward strand.
TCGCGCCCGTGATCAGGCATACTTTCCGGCGCATTGTGCTGCCTTCCTTTCCCGTGTTTCATCTTGCAGTTCAGTCAGTGAATATGAATTCATATTCACATTATAGGCATACTCCAATTCCTTGTCAAGCGTATTAATACAAAAATTTAATCCACGCGGTCGCCGTTATGCACAGGCCGCTCAGGCAGCACCAGCACCGTACCCGCATCGGATTCCACGGCCAGCACGCGCACCTCGCTTTTCACCAGCCCGATGTAGAAGGACGGCACATTCACGCAGCAGATGATCTGCCGCCCGATCAAATCCTCCGGCGCATACAGCCCCGTGATCTGGGAGGAGGTTTTCTTTACGCCGATCGTTCCGCCGAAATCAATCGTCATCGCGTAGGCGGGGTTGCGGGATTTGCGGTTCGGTTTCACGGTGAGCACCGTGCCCACGCGGATGTCCAGCTTGTTAAACTCCTCCAGGGTGATCATCGCCGCTGCTCCTCCGTGTTTGCTTCCGCCAGCGCTCCAACGGCTTGCAGCAGGCCCGTATCCTGATCGACGCGGTACAGGGTATTGGCGTTGATCACACCGTCCGCCGTTACGGCCTGGGCGATGGCGGTCTGCGCATAGTCGTCCGCCTGATAGACCAGCACATAATCATACTCCTTCAGCTGCTCCTGCCACTGCCGCGGCGTTACGGCGTAGGTCCAGGCGTTCTGCTTGCCCTGCGGGTCGCGCAGCCAAAAGGTAGTTCCGCTGTTCACCGTCCGCGGGCAGAGCGCGTAGCGCAGGGTGTTGTAGCGGGTACCGTCGTCGTTCTGGCTGACGATGTACACGCGCGCGTCCTGCGGGATCACCCGCTGCGCTTCCTCCGCCACGGCATAATAGGCGGTATATTTCTCATTGGCGGGGATAAAATCGCGGCTTGTCAGCGTATCCAGCGCGCCGCTGCCCGCCAGCGCCAAACACCCGCACGCAAGCAGCGTGAGCAGGTGCAGCCGCCATGTCCACGCCTTGCGCCGGGAAAGCGCCGTCTGCGCCGCAGCCAGCGCAATCAGCCCCCAGACGACGAACCCGACGCTGATCAGCCGCTGAAAGTTGACAAGCTTCGCCGCATCCTCCGCGCTGATGGCAAACACGTATGCCAGCCACAGCCCGGCCATGTACAGCACCGTGAGCGCGGCCGCGGCCCATAGCGCGGCGCGGGGGGCCGTCACAGTCCTCCTTCGCCCGCAGGGCGCGCAGCAGCAGCGCCGTGATGCCCGCCAGCAGCCCCGTGAGGAACAGAAACGAGGCATACACCGAGAATACCGTAAACACCGTGGTTCCGCCCACCGCCAGCGCCACGCGGTATGAAACCACCCTGGCCGTAACGCTCTGCCAGAACAGCGGCAGCATACCCGGCGTCGCCCCGTGCAGCACGGCGCTCAGGTGCGGCCACGAAAGCCTTGCCAGCAGCAGCGCCGCCGTGGGCACGGCGATCAGCGTGAAGCGCCGTTTGCCGTCCGACTGTCTGTATGCCGCCGCGCGAACCAGCGTAGTCAGATAAGCCCCCAGCACGCCCAGCGCCAGAAAAACGCCCGCATCCTTTGCCAGCGCGAGCACGAACAGATACCCGCCCACGATGATCGCCTGCGGAACCGATTTGTCCCGCACGGCGGCCCAGAGCGCGGCCGCGGCGAGGATCGCCAGAAACCCGTCAGGGTTCAGCGCGGAAAACAGGTCAAACGCGTGCAACGGCAGGCATACCGCCGCCAGAAAAAACAGCAGCGTATACCCCGCCCGCACCCACCGGTTGGGATGCGAAACGGTAACCAGCGGCAGCAGCAGCGCAAGGCACGCCGTGCCGTACGCCGCGTACAGCAGCCAATCCGCAAAGCCATCGCCCGGAGCAAACAGGGCATTGCACGCCTGGAACACCGTCTGGAACACGGCCATCGCGGGCGCATAGAAAAGCGTACCGGCGGCGGGGGTCAGGCTGCCGGTATAGAACATCTCCCTGGCCATCAGGGCCCATTGCGTGTAATCCTCCTGCAGCAGGGGCAGGCGGTTATGGCTGATGTACAGAAGCCAGATCAGGCTCAGGCCGAAAAACAGCAGGGAGCTATCCCAACGCGGGGCCCATCGTTTGGAATTTCGCAGGCTGAGATAGCCGCCGATAACGCCCAGCCCGATCATGCCGAACACCGAAACATATATGCTGAACCGCAGCAGGCCAAGCTGTGCGCACAGGTACGTATGCGCAATTAAAAACAGCACGCTCAGCGGCACCGTCTCCGCCACGCGCCGCCTCAGCGCCGCCGCCAAAAACACCGCGCCGCCCGCGATTGCCAAAAACACCAAAACGCTGCCCGCCATACGCACCCCTCCAGTATTGCTTCCATTTTACCACAGATCGGGCGCGTATTCACCGCAAACGCCTGTACTGCCCCTAACAAAACAATTCGCCGATTGACTTCCGGCGCGCCGGGAAACTACAATGTTTCTATCAAACCAAAAGGAGCCTGCCATGCTTTCTGTCATCTGGCCGCTGCTGTTGATTACGCTGTGCGCGCTGGCCGCCGGGTATCTGCTGAACCGGAGGCTGCACGCCGTGCTACCCGTAGTAACGCTGAGCGTGATGCTGATCCTCTACGCCTTTTACGCGTTCAACCTGCTGCGCATCGGGCGGGTTGTGGCCATCGCCGCCTGCGCCGCGCCGCCCCTGATCGCCCTGATCCGGATGATCCGGCGGCGGGACGGGGCCGCCTTTGCCAAACGGGAGCTGCTCACGCCGCAGATGGCGCTGTATCTTGCGCTGACGGCGCTTTTTTTCCTGCTCTCCCAAAACAAGCAGGTGGGCATCTGGGATGAGCTGCGCCTGTGGGGCTCGCTGCCCAAGGCGCTGCATGCCTACGGCACGCTGCAATTCGGCGAAAACGCCTCGCTGTTTTCCTTTTCGCAGTCCTATCCCCCGGCGGTGCCGCTTGCTGCAATACTTTTTCGTGAGCTTCTCCCCCGTGTTTTCGGAGGGAGCGCTGTTCTTCACCCGCGCATGGTTCGGGCTTGTGCTGCTGCTGCCGCTTACGCAGGGGCTGAGCTGGAAAAACTGGCACGGGCTGACGGCCGCCGCGTTTTTGCTGCTCTTTGTGCCCTATTACCTCACCACCAACGATCCCGATTACGCCTTTTACTATGAAAGCCTGTATGTGGACGCCCCGGCGGGTCTCCTGTGCGGCTACCTGTGCTGGCAGGCGGCGAAGGACTGCTATGAGGATTGGTTTGCCGCCGCCGCCTTTGCCATTACCCTGGCCGCCCTGACGCTGACCAAGGATTTCGGCGTGCTGTTCGGCGGCCTGTGCCTGGCGGGCAGCCTGCTGTACACGCGCCGCGCCGCGCGGCAAAAAAAGCTCAGGCCCGCGCTTATAAAGGCCGGTACCGCCGCCGCCGCGCTTGCCGCCGCATACCTTTCATGGCAAGTGCTGATGCGTGTTTACCACGTCGTCAATTACAACACTGTAACGGCGACGCTGCCCACAGGGCAGGCGCTTTTCAGCTCGTTTGCCTATTTCTGCTCCTCGCTGATTTCCGTGGATCTATCCCTTGCCGCCATCAGCCTGCCGCTGGGCACGTATCTGCTGCTGCTGCTTTTGCTGTACGCCCTGCTGGTGTACCGCGGCCGGGGCGCGCTGAAGGCCGATCTGCCATTCATCGCGCTGCGGGTGATCGGCTACGCGGGCTACTTTTTTGCCTATGTAATGATGTTCCGCGACGATATCGCGGGCGGCGTATATCCCAGCATAACGCGCTACATGGCCGCCATGCTGCTGTGTGAAACCTATGTGTTCCTCATGGCGTGGATGAGGGCGTCGCGGCGCGAAAACCGCTTCCTGCACCGCCCGTTCCCGGCGCTGAAACCCGCAGGCAAGGCGGCGGCCGCGCTGCTGACCGCCGTGCTGCTGCTGCTGTCCGTTTCCACCGTCAGGAGCTTCTGGAAGTACGACGGCGGCGTTGCCTGGGACGCGGAGCAGGCCGCCGGGCTGGTGGAGGAAGGCGTCACGATGCCCGAGGGCGAAACCGCGGACCTATGGCTGGTAATCGGCGGCGACGCGTGGGAAAACTCCCTGCTGCACCACCGCATCTACTTTGATCTGGTCGGCACCAGTGCGCGCGTGAAAACCTATATTCTGGAGACGAACATCACCCAGAGCGGGCAGGCCTATACGCCCGATACCTTTCTGGAGGCGCTGCAATCGGGCGGATACGAGTATGTGCTTCTGGTATACGGCGACGACGAGCTGCTGGAGGAGTTCGGCGATCTCTTCCCCGAGCTGATCCCCTATGAAACGGATTTCCTGCTGTACCGGGTGGCAACGGAAAACGACGGCAGCGTATCGCTTGCCGCCGTCGAATGATCCCATTTTATCACGGCGGATCAACAGCCGGGCTGATCCGCCTTATTTCGGCTTCACAGCACAGGTCGCCCAGAACGCGGGGATATTCAGCCTGGCCGAAACGCCTTCGGTGCCACATCCTCAAACAGGTCCACCAGCTGAAAGCCCGATTGAATCTGCCCGCGGATCTGCTCATCCATCGTATGGGAAAACTGCACGCCGCAGTCCTGCGCCTGGAGCATATCAAACAGGGCCTTGTCCTTGAGCGGGTTGAAGGGCAGTTTGTTTATCACCGTCCGCTCATCCTCATCCAGAATGTAGTTGAAGCCATTGTCCAGGCCCGCCAGCAGGCGGCCGCCGGGCTTGAGAATGCGGTAGCACTCCCGCCACACGGGGAGCACCTCTTCGATATAGCAATTGGACACGGGATGGAAAATGAGATCAAAGCTGTTGTCCGCAAAGGGCAGCGGCTTTGTCATATCCGCGCGCACGATATTGATGGCATAGCCCTCGCGCTCCGATACCATGCGTTCGCTTTCCAGCTGCTTTTGGGAGTAATCCAGCACCGTGCAGCTGGCGCCCAGCGCGGCGAAAACCGGCATCTGCTGCCCGCCGCCGCTGGCCAGCCCCAGCACCTCTTTGCCCGATAGCTCCGGGTACCATTCCCTGGGCACGGGCCGGCCGGGCGTGAGCAGCATCTGCCAGTCGCCCTGTCTGGCCGCCAGAAATTCCTCGTGCGAGATCGGTTTGCCCCATTCCCAGCCGTCTTCCACCCAGCTGTCCACGGCTTTGGCGTTGATATCCTGATAATTCATGATGTGTTTCATCCTTTGCAATTTATAGTTTTACCTGTACCCATCCCGGGTACGCCTCCAGCTTCCCACCGCCTGATGGGCCACACGGCCGCCGCCCTCCTCCATCAGGGAGAAGGCCACGCAGTCCAGCCGTACCTCCTCAGGCAGGGCGGCAAAGGCGGCGGTGCCCCGCAGCCGCTCCAGGGCAGCCAGCGCATCGGCGCGGGTGAGAGCCTCCGAAAACGCGTGCCGCCCGCGCATGTCTCCGAATTGATATTCCATGTTCGCGCCCTGATCAAAGCGCAGCGTCAGGCAGGAGATCAGCCGCGCCGCGTTGGCGTCGTCCCGCAGCAACGCCGCAAAATACGGCGCGAAGGTCTCCGGCTCCGCCTGCTGCCAAAACTCCAGCACGGGCAGGGGGCGGGGCTGGGCGAGCCAGTTGCCGTCTTTGGCAAAAGCATTGATTTTGGGAAGCATCAGCTGGCGGCAGCGTTCCATCGCCTCATCGCCGATCTCCATGGAACAAGCGTCCGGGCTGTGGCTTTGGATGCGCGTCAGCACCACGACCAGCATGGGCAGGGTCCGCTCGTCCGCCTGGGCGGCGGCATCGCGCAGGCACCGGGTGCGCGCGGGCTCCCGCATGCGGGCCAGCAGGCGCAGCGCGCAGGCGACGCACGCCTGAAAATAGGAACGCTGAAACGGTTTGGGGGACGGTGAGGGATCCTCCGGCAGGCGGCTGAGCCACAGTGTTTCCGCAAAGAACACCGGGAGCTTGTCCGCCGGGATATCCTCCAGATAATACGGGAGCTGGCCGATGTAGGCGTTGCGGCGTTCAAACGCCGTTATACCGTCGGTAAAGGCGCGCAGCGCCGCCGCGTTTTTGGCACGGACGGACGCAAGGATTTCCTTGCGGGTGATGGCAAGCCCTTCGGTGGAAAGGCTGAAGTACAGGTCAAAAAACTCCTCGCAGCAGATGCGGCGCATGCGCACCGGGCGGGCGTCGGGTTCCTCCCCGCGGCGCTCCAGCACATCCCGGCCGTAACGGGGAAACATGTGCCCGATCATCGGCAGCAGGGTTTTATCACCGGGATCGGACATCGCGGTAAGCGCCTGCTCGTGTTCCCGCCTCATCCGCTGCTTGTAGGCCGGGGACGCGCTTTGGAAGGCCAGCCCGCCGCCGCGCAGCAGATCGTCCCGGTGGGCCTGCATCCACGGCAGCGCCTGGGGCACGTGCAGCTGCAGCGCCGTAACGGCCATCAGATCCACAAAGTTCACCTCGTTGCCCAGCGCCTGATACTGGAACCGGAAGGTGTTCACAAAGCGGTACACATCGCGGATGCTCGCCATGCAGGAATACAGAAACGGCGAGATCGTGTCGAAATACGCGGGATCGAAATTCAAATCCGCCTGCGCCTTGCGCCATGTTTCAACATACAAGCTAAGAATCTCGTGAATCCGGCCGCTGTCCGCGGCGGGCACGGTGAACTGCACCTGCACGAATTTTTTCAGGTATTCAAACCCGTCGGCGTCCAGCTCCCGGCCCAGCGCGCGGGCGACCACCTGCTGATCAAACGACAGCAGATACACCATGCGCGGGAAGCCCGCCACAGCCCCGATCAGCTGCAGCACATGGCGGATGCGCCGGGGGGACAGGCGGTCGATATCGTCGATCATGATATAGATTTTCTGCTTTTGCTTTTGGAGCAGCCTGCATACTTTTTCCTTCTGCTCCAAAACTCCCTTGGGCGGCTTTTGCTTTACGGGTCCGGGCCTGGGTCCGGGTTTGGGATTTCCGTTCAGCTCCGCCACGGTTTCGGCCATCACAGGGGTGCTTTTGTCCTCCGCGCCGCAGCGCAGGGCGGCGGCGTATTTCTCCACGGCTTTGGCGGCTTTGTTCAGCTTTTCGCCGTGCGAAGGCCGTTTCAGCTCGGCGGCCAGAATATGCAGATATTGCCCCGCCAGCAGCTCCTCCGCCGGATACAGCCACGGGTTGAACTGTACAATAACCGGCGCGGGCTTGGGCGGTTTGCCCGCCTTGGGAGCCCTGCCGCCATTGCGCAATGCTTCCGCCACCATGTTGAGGATGGAAGTCTTGCCCGATCCCCAGCCGCCGCACAACCCGATGGCAAAGCTGCCCCGCTTATCCGAGGGGCAGGCCAGCATGGCCGAGGCCACCTGCCGGGAGAACTCCGCGCGCCCCAGCAAATCGTCCCCGGCGGTTGTGATCGGGTGATCGGATAGCATGATGTCCTTCCAGTCCTTTACAGGTTATTCCAAAAAGCGGCATGTTCAATACTATGGTTAGGTTCGCCGGGGAAGGCTCTATGCCCTGCCGGACGCGGTGTCTGCTTGAGAAACGGTGATAGCAGTATCTATTGAGATTCGTTCAACAATACCTAGGGAAACGATGAATAATGCGCTTGTGCGATGATGCGTTAGATTTTCGTCAGGTTGGGTTTGCGAAAGCCATAAGGGAGGGCGTAGCCCGACCAGCGCCCGAAATTGCCGTATAAGGGAGGCCGATAAGCCAACTAGCCACCGGGGTTTCGTAGAAACCGAATGGCGCAGCTGCCACACGGCGAAGCCGTGGGGCAGCCGCAATAAGGCAATGAAGCGCGTAGCCGCGCCTGTAAGGCGTGGCCGCCATCAGGAGTAGCAGCGCTGCCTCAAGGGTTCTGAAAGCCCAGTCCGGCGGAAATATGACGCGCCAGCGTGCAAGGGATTTGTTCATCGTTTCCCGACGCTAGAACACAATCTGGCTGCGGCTGTTGTACAGCGTCCGGTAGCCGAAGTACAGCGCCCCGAACGTGGACAGGCATACCGTGGTGCAGATGGCGATCATGATGGCGATCTGGTAGAGGATGGCCGTCATCGGCAGCGTGCCCGAGAGGATCTGGCCGGTCATCATCCCCGGCAGGGATACGATGCCGGTGCCGAGCATGGTGTTGATCGTGGGCAGCAGCGCCGTTTCCAGCGACTGGCGCACCAGCGGCATGAACAGCTTGTCGGGCCGCACGCCCATGTTTTGCAGCGTATCAATCTTGGGGGCCTGGTCCTTCAGGCTCTGGTGAAAGGTTTTCAGGCCCAGGGATACGCCTGTCATCGTGTTGCCGACCAGCATACCGGCGATCGGGATCACATACTGCGGATTGCCCAGGCTTTCCCCACCACCAGCAGCACAAAGTAGGCCATCACCGCCAGCCCCGAGCACGCGACGGACACCGCCACGATCACGCGGAAGCGCGCGTTCAGCCATGGGTTGATGTGAAACACGCGGTAGACGGCAAAGGTTACCATCCCCGTCAGGTACAGCACGATAAACCACGGGCTGGGGTTTTGAAAAATGTACGTCAGGACCAGCCCGGCCAGCGTCAGCTGCAGCGACATGCGCACGCTGGCCCACAGCACGCTCTTGGTTTTGTTCACCCGGCTGATCTGCATGACCGTAATCACAACCAGCAGCAGCAGGTAGATCAGCGCAAACTGCCACGGCTTGATCTGTACAATCGTCGTCATTCGCACGCCTCCTCGGTCAGGGCGATCAGGTTGTCCGCGTAGGCCTTGGCCAGCGCGGGATCGTGGGAGATGGCAATCAGCGTAATGCCCTCCCGCCTGCAATGCTCCTTGATGTTTTCCAACAGCTTACGCGCCGTTTTCTGGTCCAGCGCCGAGGTCGGCTCGTCCAGCATCAGCACCCTGGGGCGCATCGCCAGATGAATGGCCAGAAACACGCGCTGCCGCTCCCCGCCCGAAAGCGTTTGGCAGCGCGCGTCAAGCGGCATATCCAGGCTGCACAGGGCCAGGTAGCCAAGCATTTCTTCCTCGCTTGGGCATGCCTCGCCGCGATAGGCAAAAAACTGTTCAAAGTTGCCGCGGATGGTATCATCAAACAGGTACACCACCTGCCCCGCCAGCAGCACCTCCCGGCGCAGCTGAATGGCATCGATCCCGTTGATGTCCTTTCCGCCGTAGCGGATGCTGCCCTCGGACGCAGATAGGGTGCCGTTGAACAGCTTGAGCAGCGTGGTTTTGCCCGATCCGCTCGCGCCGCAGATGAAGGTGGCGCGCTCCCGCTCAATCTCCATGGCAGGGTAGCGCAGGATATCCAGAAAGCGCAGGTTTTCTGTTGTGATCATCGCTTGCATAGCCAGTCTCCTACAGGGCAAAATCCCGTTTGGTAAATACAATGACCGCCGCCGCGTACAGCGCCGCGGCCCCGGCAAACAGCAGCAGCACCCCGCCCATCGCGCCGCTTTGGCCCGCTGCGATGGCCTCCGGGCGGTAGAGGGTGAAAAAGGTCGCGTATTTCAGGGCTTCGGTTTTATCGCCCGCCTGCGAAAGCATCTGCAGCACAAACATCAGCCCGGGCAGACCCGCGCCCACAGCCAGCGAATACCGGGTTTCGCTGAAAATGCACGAGGCGAGAAAACAGATACCGCCGATAAACAGGTGCAGCCCCAGCAGCCCAACATTGAGCAGCAGCAGCTTACCGGTGTCCGCCTGGCCCGGGGCATAAGCCGCGATGGTGAGGATCTCCAGCGCCGTGGTATATACAACCAGCGCCGTAATGCCCGTGATCAGCACCATCATCTGCGTCAGCGCCACGGTGCGGCGCTTCACAGGCGCGGCCAGCAGCGAGGCCATGGAGCCCCGGTCCACATAGCGGGCCACCAGCCCGTTGCCGCGCACGATGGCATAGATCATCGGGAACAGAACCAGGATATAGCCGTACAGCCCCGACACCATATACCCCAGCAGCGTGAGCGAATCCGCCGAGAAATCCATGCTGAACGCGGACATGAGCTGCGGCATGGTTTTGCTGAACTGCTGGAACATGGTAAGCATTTCCGGCGTGTACATCACGATAATCATCACAACGTACAGGGTCAGGATGGCGGCAAAAACCACCAGCAGCTTCCAGCTGGATTTCATTTCGCGTTTGAAAAGCGTACGGTTCATGCCTGTCCACCTCCCCCGTAGTACTGCATGAAGATTTCCTCCAGGCTTTGGTTGGGCGCGGCGAGGTTTTGCACGGGGTATCGGTTCAAAACGGCGATCATCTCACGGATGTTGTGCGCCCACAGTCACCGCCACGCGGTGATGCGTGAGCGGCTTGCTTTGCAGATCCTCTTTCATGAAGAAAGGCTTCGGCGGCTTTGGAGTGTTCAAAGGTGATAATAAACTTCTTCTGCTGCTTGGCCTTGAGCTCGTCCACCGAATCCACGGCCGCGAGCTCTGCCCTGGCGGATGATGCCCACGCGGTGGCAGGTGCGCTCCACCTCCTCAAACATGTGGCTGGACATCAGGATCGTTTTGCCGCGCTCCTTTTCCTGCATCACAAGCTCGATAAAGCGGTTCTGCATCAGCGGGTCCAGCCCGCTGGTGGGCTCGTCCAGAATCAGAATGGCGGGGTCGTGCATCAGCGCGGCCACGATGCCGATTTTCTGTTTCATCCCCTTGGACATCTTCTTGATACGTCCCGAGGGGTTCAGCTCAAACCGTTCCAGCAGCTCCCGCATGCGGCCGTCGCCCTTCATGCCGCGGTAGCGCGCGATGAAGCGCAGGTATTCCGGCCCGGTCATATCGTCGAAAAACGCGATTTCACCGGGGATGTACCCCAGCGTCTGCTGGATCTCGGCGCGCCTGTCCCAGCAATCCATGCCGTTGATGCGGCACTCCCCGGTCTGCGGTTTCAAAAAGCCCATCAGGTGCCGGATGGTGGTGGTTTTGCCCGCGCCATTAGGCCCCAGAAACCCGAATGCTTCGCCCTGATCCACGGTGAACGATACGGCAAACACCCCGCGGCCACGGCCGTAATCCCGGGTCAGGTTCCGGATGGAAATAACGCTCACGTATACTCCCCCTTCCTGGTATGAAAAGGAACCGTCCGTTTGCTCCCTATCATAGCAAGTACGACTGTAAAAAGCAATCCAACCTGCCCGATCCGTCACATTGCGCGCCTGAAAGCAAGCTGCATATGCTATAATGGAAAAAATAGGTTCAGAAAGTTCAGGTGACCGCCATGCAAGCCGCGCAACCCGCCGCCTTTGCCCAAAAAGTTCAGGAAAACATCGCCCGCGTCATGATCGGCAAACAGGACGTAATCGAGAAAATGATCGCCGCGCTGATCGCCCGCGGGCATGTGCTGCTGGAGGATGTGCCCGGCACTGGCAAAACGGTGCTGTGCAAAAGCATGGCAAAATCCCTGCGCTGCCGGTTTGCGCGCATCCAGTTCACCCCGGACCTGATGCCCTCGGATATCACCGGCAACAGCGTATACCAGCCCGCCACGGGCGCGTTTCAGTTTCAGCCCGGCCCGGTGTTTACCAACGTTCTGCTTGCCGACGAAATCAACCGCGCCACGCCGCGCACACAGGCGGCGCTGCTGGAGTGCATGGAGGAGCGGCAGGTAACCGAGGGCGGCGAAACCCGCGCGCTGGAGGAGCCCTTTCTGGTCATCGCCACGCAAAACCCTGTGGAAATCCAGGGCACCTTCGCCCTGCCGGAGGCCCAGCTGGACCGCTTCTTGATGCGGCTTTCAATGGGCTATCCCGAGGGCGACGAGGCTCTTGCCCTCTTAAATCGCTTTATCCGCAACGATCCCATGGCGGAGCTTGCCGCCGTGGCCGACGCCGGAGACCTGATCGCGGCGCAGCGGGCCTGCCCCGGCGTGCAGGTGTCCGAGCCCGTGATGGCCTATATCGCCGCGCTGTGCGAGGCTACGCGCAAACAGCCCAAGGTGCTGCTGGGCGTAAGCCCGCGCGGGATGCTGGCGCTCATGCGCGCGGCGCAGGCGCTGGCGCTGATCCGCGGACGCGATTTTGTAACCCCGGACGATGTAAAGGCCCTCGCCGTGCCGGTGCTTGCGCACCGCGTGATCGTGCGCGGCGTGTACGGTAAAACCGACGCCGGGCAGGCGGTGGTGCGGGAGGTGCTCAAAGCCGTGCCCGTGCCCACGGAGGAGCCGGACGCATGAGCGCGCTGATCCTGCTGGTGGTCGTCGGCCTGCTGACCGTGGCGCAGGGGTGGATTTTGGGCAAGCCCGCGCTGCGCGGGCTGACCTATGAACGCCGCTTTTCCGCGGCGGACGCCAACGAGGGCGATACCGTGCAGATGATCGAGGTCATCCGCAACCGCAAGCTGCTCCCCGTGCCGTGGGTAAAGGCAGAAAGCCGTATCTCCCCGTATCTGCGGTTCCAGTCTGATCAGGAGGTGCAGATTTCCGGCGAGCGCTACCACAAGAGCGTGTTTTTTTTGAAACCCTTTCAGCAAATCACCCGCACCCACCAGGTGCGGCTGCAAAAGCGCGGATATTACAAGGCGGGCTCGGTATCGGTGCAGGCGGGCGATCTGTTCGGCCTGCACTCGCCGCGCATACAGGCGGATACAGGCGCGGCCATCGCCGTATACCCGCGCCTGCTCTCCCCTTATGACATTCCCCTGCCCTCCACGCGCTGGCAGGGCGATCTGCTGGTGAAGCGCTGGATCCTCCCCGATCCCATCTGGGTCAGCGGCATCCGCCCCTACACCGCCGGGGACGATCCCGGCGATATCCACTGGCGCGCCACCGCGCGCGCGGGCAGCCTGCAGGTGAAGGTACACGAAAAAACCGCCGACCCGAAAATGCTGGTGATTATCAACGCGCAGATGTCTGAAACCCAATGGGGTGACCTGATGGAGTACGAACAGCAGGTGGTGGAATATATGATCTCCCTTGCCGCCACGCTGTGCGTCACCTCGCTGCGGCAGGGCGTGGAGGCAGGCTTTGCCATCAATGTGCCCGTGGATGAGGAGGATGGGTTCACCCTGCTCATGCCGGGTAAATCATCCGCCCGGGAAGGGGAGATCCTGTCCGCAATGGCGCACCTCACCCTCCGGCGCACACAGACCATTTTGAAGCTGCTGGACGATCTGCGCGCCTGTACGGGCCTGGATATCCTCCTGCTGTCGGTATATGATTCCGAGCTGCTGGCGCAGCGCATGGGCGCGCTGCGCGCAAGCGGCAATACAGTGGCCCTGCAGCGGATCGGCCGGGAGGAGGCGGCTTCATGAAAAACCGGATTTTTACCAAGGCATACGCCGCCCTGCTGCTGTACCTGGGGCTGCTGCCGTTGTTTTTACTGCCGGCTGCCGCGCTGGATTCCCGCGCGATATGGCCTGCCGCGCTGCTGCCCCTGCCCGCGCTGCTTTTCACCGGGGGTGCGGCGCTGCTGCCGGGCAGGCGGCGGCCCATCGGGTTGCTGGGCGCGGCTGTGCTCCTGGCGGCGGCTTATGCGGTGGTGTTTCTGCCGGGACTGCCGCTGGGCCTGCTGCTCTTTTTGCCCTGTTTGCTTTCCATGCTGCTGTTTATGCCCGCCATGGCGCGCCCGGCGCATGAGGAATGGACGGTGTCCTTTCTGGGAATCGGAATCCTTGTGCACACCGCCGCGCAAGTTTTAAAGGGCGTCGCGGTATTTGCGGCGGCGGCGCCCGTTCTGCCCTGGGGGTTTGCCGCCTATCTGCTCGCCTGCCTGTTTGCCTTTAACCGCGTTGTGCTCACAGGCGCCAGCGCGACCGCACCCAAGCCCCTGCTGGCCTTCAACCGCGGTATGATTGTGGGGTTTGCCCTGCTCAGCCTGCTGCTGGCCAATATCCGGACCATAGCGGCGGCCATCCGCGTCGCGCTCTTTTGGATTGCCGGGGCCGTAGCCACCGCAATCTTTTGGATTGCCTCCCTGTTTACGCCGGATACCCTGCAGGCTTCGAACAGCGGGGCGGACACCAACCTCCTGGCCGGTTTGGCTGAGGAAGCGGAGCCCAGCCTGCTGGCCCGGATCCTGGAGATCGTTTTCATGGGGATTGCCGCGCTGATTTCCGCCGTGCTGCTGTTCTTCGCGCTCCGGCACCTGTACCGGCTGCTCCGCAAAGCCTTCCGCGCGCTGGGGGAACGCCTTCAGCTCTACCGGCAAAGGATTTCCGCCGATTATCAGGACCAGAGCGAAAGCCTGCTGGACTGGGGGGAGATCCGCCAAACCGCCAGGCAGCGGCTCAGCCGCCTGAAACGCCGCTACCTGCCCACCCCATGGGAAAAATTAACCCCCGCGCAGCGCGTGCGCCGGGTGTATGCCCTGCTGCTTCGGCGGCCGCAGGCCCCCGATCCCGCGCTGACCGCGCAGGAGATGCTTACAAGCGGCGCTCTGAAAATCGATCCCGAAGCCGCCGCCGCGCTTGCCGCCCTGTACGACCGGGCCCGCTACAGCAGCCACCCGGTTGCGCCCGCCGAGGCCGACGCCCTTCGCAAACGCGCCGGGGTATAAGGGCAACGGAGATAATTGAAAAACGGCGGGGCATGCCCCGCCGCTTCCAACAGCCTTACATTGCACAGGGATACGCGATGAAGCGCATCCCTTTTTTATACCGTTACTATGCCCCGGGTATCAAGCGGCGATTGCGCTTGCGTTCCTGATTACATATTGTCCAGCAGTTCCGCCTTCTTGGCCTGGTACTCGGCCTCGGAAATCGCTCCGGATTGGTACAGATCGTAAAACCGCTGAATGGTATCGGCGGTTTGCTCGGCCTCGGCGGGAGGGGGGCCGTCTTCCACATAATAGTTACCGTACGCGGGCTCCAGCACCCCGATGCAGATCATGATGAAGTCGATGACTGCCCACACGCCGAAACCGCCTACCGTGATCAGCTTGAGAATCCCCAAGCCTGTATATCCCAAATAAAAGCGGTCCACGCCAAATACACCGAAGAATAAAGACAGGATCATCGCAACAATTCTGCTTTTATCATTTTTCAATCCTATCGCCTCCTTTATCAGTTTTATTCAATTCGCGCACAGCGTACAGTATTCCTTTTTTCCTGCGGAAACCCTGCTTTCTCACCAATCTCTAACGAAGCTCTAAAGCATTGTATGTTGTTTGGCACACCGCGCCGTGGTATAGTAAATATATGCTTTGTATTATGTAACGAATACTGAAAGAGGTGCTTGCCATGCAGATCGGGATACTCCTGTACTCTCAAACCGGCAACACGCTGGCCGTCGCCGAAAAAATAAGGGAAACCTGCGTTGCCGCCGGGCATATCGCCGAGATTCGGCAAATTACCGTTGAGGGCCGCGAAAAAGCGGATGCTCCCGTTGTGCTCAAGGATATTCCCGGCACGGACGGCTGTGACGTAATCGTATTTGGCTCGCCTGTGCAGGCGTTTTCGCTCTGTCAGCCGATGGCGCTGTACGTAAAGCAGATGAAAAGCCTCAAAGGCATCCCCGTGGGCTGCTTCTTTACCCAGGGGCTGCCCAAAGCATGGATGGGCGGCAACCGTGCCTGCAAGCAACTGCGGACCCTCTGCCTGAAAAAAGGCGCGGACCCCGTTCGCCTGGGGCATATCCACTGGAATGTAGCCCAGCGCGATGAGCAGATCGCCGATCTCGTGTCCGCCACGCTGAAGTTTGTCGCCACCGCAGCGCCGCAAAAATCCTGATCCGCGGATCAGGATTTTTACGGTGTATGAGGTTATGGGCGAATGAGGAATGAGGGTACGGTTGCCACATAACCGGATGATTTCCCATTCCGATGATTTTGTTACTTATTTCAGCCGATAGCCATAACGCTTTGTATAGCACAATAAAGTTATAGCTACACAACGATACTGAACAAGAAACGCTATGGCGGAATGATGGCTGTGCAATCATTTCGCTATTGCGTTAACCTGTCAAAGAACCTCTTCGGGTCGTTATCGCCGCTCGCTTCATAGCGCCTTGGGCGCTGTTCGCTCGCTTACCCCTTTGTTGTTGCGCAAGCCTTTGGGGTTCCATGTCAAGCCCAACATAGTTTACACATTGTCCGAGGACATAGTTTACAACTTTTCAGTCAAGCGGGGATCGCCCTCTGCCAAATAGCATGTGCGGGATACCATTTTCTTTTCCCTCAAATCTATCCGTCCGATCCGGAATTGTCGATAGAGCAGATTTACAAAACCATCTATCGATGAGGGCTTTACCGCAATACACTTGCCCCCGAACGAACAGCTGAGAAAGTAACGCTCTCCTCCATAGTGGATATACCCTTTCTTCTTAACCTCACGCAATTCACATTCCGTTCCATATTCCCAGTCCGTTATTCTCTCAGGGAAAACGCGCGTGCTTGCCTGATAGTGCTCTGCCGGAGCATCCAGCCCCAGCGCATGATGCGGCCGCTTCTGATTGTAAAACTCCCGGTATTCCATCCGCTGGCGGTCGGCATCAATTAGGTCGTACGGCACGTGATACTGTAGCCTTTCATCCTTGTAGGACCGGTTGAATTTCTCCGCTTTCCCCTGAGTCTGGGGATGATGCGGACGAATATGAATAGTCAGGATACCAAGCTCCATTAACCAGACCTCAAACGGGGTATATCCGCCGCTGTAATTTGTTCCCCAGGGGTTTCCGTTATCGCAAAGCAGCATCTGCGGTAATCCGTATTCCTTGAAAACCTTACGAAAACTCTCTTCTACGCCTTTGTGCTGTTCATTTGCTTTCGCATCGGCACACAGGCAGAACCGGCTGTGATCGTCGATGATCGACAAGGGGTGGCAACGTTCTCCGTTTTGCATCGCGAAGTTACCCTTGAAGTCGGTCTGCCACAGGATGTTCGGGGCTTCTTTTTCAAACCGTTTACATCGCGCAGCAGCCTGGCTTGCTTCCCGTGTGATGAGGTGATTGCGTTTCAGCACGGCATTGACGGTGCTGACACAGGGCAGCTTCGTATAGCCCTGGTTGCTTAGCATCCGATGGATCTTTTTGGCGCCGATCGCAGGTTCTTTCTGTCTCGCTTCTACAATTATGGCTTCAGTCTCTGCGCTGAGCTTATTCGGGGTGTGGAACGGCGCCTTGCTTCGGTCCCTCATCCCTTCTCCGGCTTGATGCCGTTTGATCCACTTGTCTCCTGTTGGCCTGCTTATTCCGTATTCACGGCACAGAGCGCTCTTGTTCTTCTCCCCGGCCAGCGCTCTTTTGACAAACTCAGCCCGATTCATTTCCACAGTTCTCTCTTCCCAAGGCATGGCCACCAATCCCTTGCGTTTTCATGCCTCTATTTTATTCGAAAACTGTAAATCATGTCCTCGGACTTTCTGTAAACCATGTTACTAGTCTATACATTCCACCCCAATCCCCGGCAAGGGTTTCACCCCTGCACCCTGACCAGGACTTTCAGCCCTGGACCCTTCTTTTTTGACAGCCTGACGCAATGGCGGAATGATTACTGCGCAATCATTCCGCCATTCCTTATTCCACATTTTTCATTCGTCTCTGCCCGTCCCCCGCCCGTGCCTGCTCCTGCCTGGCCCAAACGGCGGTATTCAGCTTGCGCACCGGCAGCAGCATCCCGTACGAGACGATAGTCAGCACCAGCACCACCAGCTGGTACCATTGCAGCTTGACGGTAAACAGGGGCGCGGCGCTGATAAGGTTGGAAAACAGCAGCCCCATCTCCTGATTGGCCAGCAGCACCAGCACAAGCAACAGCGCCAGTGTGGGCAGCCACAGCCGCAGGTTTTGGTTGCGCAACGGTTTCAGGCTGCCTTTTACAGGTTTTCCGGTAAAGCCAAAGCGGTAGCCGGACGTGCGGAACATCCCCCAGCCAAACAGCGCCAGCGCGGCCAGCCCAAAAAGCGCCAGCACGATCACTGCGCCCGCAATGCCCGCGGGCTGCACCAGCGCGCTCCCGGTAATCAAACGGGGCACCAGCATCACCACCGCAGCAAAGGCCGTTGCGATGCCGCCAAATACGTTGATCAATACCTTCACCAAAGTAAAAGCATCCAAAATCCACAGCAGCGGCAGTAAAAACACCACCAGCGCACAAAGCGGCAGCGCCCACCCCCGAAGCATGCGGATGCGAGCTTTGCATACGCCAGCCCAGGCACGGTCCCTGGCAAGCAGTCCGCGCAGCGGCAGCTCAGCGGGCTGCCCGGCCGCCACCGCGGCCAGCGCTTCGCCATAGCGCACGCGCATGGGGCAAACCGCATACGCCCACAGCACCGGCGTGCCCAGCGCAATCACCCGCAGCCACGGGCTGAACGGCTGAAGGTATGCAAGCAAAAACGGAACCCACGCCGCCAGCCGCACCAGCGCGGCCGTCAAGGTATAGCGCAGTATTTCCCGGTAACGCGGTGGAAAGCCGCCGAATATTTTCTGCATGGTTATCTCCAATCCAGCTGGTACTGATTGATATAAGGATCGTCGTACCAATACTCGGCCACATTGCTCCAGTTGAGCTTCTCCCCGTACTCAATCGCCTCCGCCAGCTGGTCACCGTAGGTGCGCAGCTTGATGCGCGCGGTTTTCATGCGGCCGATGGCATAGCCGTCCAGCGTATCGGCGGAAATCTGAAACTGATTGATCGCGTCCCAGTACGCCTCGGTAAAAAGCTTCCACGCTTCCTGCTGTTTGTCGGAAAATTTCAGCCTCATAGCCTCCACTTTTTCCTTGAACTCCTTGGCGATACGGATGGTGTGGATGGAATAAAACCCTGTATCCAGCAGCCACTGGGTGTGCGCGTAGCTCACGTAGGGCACCTCCGGCACCTGAATGCCGTACACCGTTTGGATTACCTCGGCGCGATGCTCCTGATCGGTAAAGGTAAAGTTGAAGCCCATGGCGCTGCGGTAGTGGCCGTCCAGCGAATAGGACGTTATGCTGTCCGCGTCCATCTGCACCAACATCGGCACCAGCGCCAGCATCCCGATGGCCTGCGCGCTGGTAAGATCGGAAAAAAAGCCCTGCTGCGGATCGGAGAGAATATTGAGCACATCGAGGGCGCTTTGGCGGTCCTGCGCAAGCTTTTGCATAACGGCAGTCATCATGGCGCGCTGCCGCCGGGCGCGGCCCAGGTCGTTGCCATCCACGGTGGCGTTGGTACGCGCGCGCACATAGTCCATAATGCCGGTCCCGTTAAGGTGCTGCCAGCCCTCCACATAGGTGTGGCCGCTGGAGCCGACATATTTCATGTCCATCTCAAAATCCACGCCGCCGATGGCGTCGCCCAGGCTGAACATGGTGTTCATATCCACGGCCAGGTAGCAATCAATTTTGATGCCCCCCAGCAGCCACTCCGCCGCGGCTTTGGTGCGCTCCAGCCCCTCCGTAAGCGTATCGGCGCAGTTGACCGCGCCGTTTAGCTTATACACGCCGCGCACGCCGGGCACGATGGTTACACTGTCGCGCGGGAGGGATACGATATCAATCCGGTTTTTTGTCAGGTTGACGGCAACCACCATTACCGCGTCGGTATGGCAGTCGGTGATTTCCGTTTTATAGCCGCTTCCCCAATAGCCATCCGTGCCAAAATCGATGCCGATCAGCAGAATATTTACGATGGTATCGGGATAGGAAACATAATCCACGCTGCTGTGCGGGAACAAAATCGGGTTTTCCGGCTTGACCTCCGCATCCCCGGCGCAGGCCCCCCCCGCCAGGCATAGGACCAGAAGTACGGTTACCAACCCCCGGATTAATCGCATAGTGTAACTCCTTGCCTTTTACTCGTTTTTCGGACTGGTTTCAATATATTCGCTGGAATAGGTCATCACCTGGTTGCGGCCGCGCTGCTTGGCCGCGTAGCATGCGATATCGGCATGCTTGATCAGCGTTTCCACCGAGGCTACGCCGTTTCCGTTAATCGCCACGCCGATGGAAACCGTCCATGATATTTTCTGGCCTTTGTTGTCGATGGCGGTTTTTTCAAAATGCATGCGCACGCGCTCGGCAATGCGGATGGCCACCTCCAACCCCGTAAACGGAAGCAGCACGCAGAACTCCTCACCGCCGTAACGCCCCAGTATGTCACTGCGTCGGCTGCACTGGCGCAGATGCGCGGCAAACGCCTGCAGCGCCTTGTCGCCGATATCGTGGCCGTAGGTATCGTTGATGGTTTTAAAATAATCGATATCCAGCATCAGCATCGCCAGCGATTCGTCGTTCTCCCGGGCACGGTGAAACTCCCGTGCGGCCAGGAGCGAGAAATAGCGGCGGTTGTTGAGCCCCGTAAGGTAATCCGTGTTGGCGATTTCCTTGAGCTGTTCTTCCTTGCGTACCTTTTCCGTAGCGTCCCGATATACGCAGAGGGTGCCGTCTATGCGTTCGTGCTGGTTGAGCTTGCGGGTATAGCGTTCCAGAATCATTCCGGATTTCAGGTAGCACAGCTCGGTTTCCATGATTTGCGTGGAAGGGTGCCCGCAGCTGTCCGGGATGAGAAGGCGTTCGTCAATCCCCAGATCCTGATAGGTTTCATAAACGCCCTTCGGATTGAGACCCCATAAAATCAGCAATTGGTTGTTATAGTGCAGCACCCGGTTGTCGCGGTCCAGCACCAGAATCCCGTCGCTGGAGGATTCCAGAATGGCGTTCAGCTCCTCCGCCTTTTGGCTCAGCGTATGCTTGGTCAGCCCCTCCATGCTGTCGGCAATTTCAGAAAACTCCTCGTTGGGATAGAAAAGCGTGTTTTTGACAACCGTTTCCCCTGCCAGCAAGGAGGCAAGGCGCACCTTCAGCGCTTTCACCGGCGTAACATACCGGTAGTCGAACACCAGCATAAACAGCACGGACATCAGCACCGACAGCAGCACCAGGGCCAGCAGAACATGCAGCAACTCGGCGATTGCCGGCGCGATGACATCCTTGCGGTAGATGGACGACACCAAAATGCTGTCCGATTGATTCAGGTGATCATAATACGCAATTTTATCCTCATTATTGGCGGTGTACTCAATATACCCTTGTGAAATCAGGATCATCTGTGATGGATCATTCATCTTTTCCATCACGTTCAGCCCAATCAGATCTCGGTTGGGATGGTACGTACAAACGCCGTTCTCGTCCATCAGGTAATTGATTTGCGTATCATAATAGCTCTTCTGAATTGCGTCTTCAAACAGCGTATCCACCGAAAAATCCACCGCCACCACGGCGGTGATCATGCCGGTTTGATCAGCCAGCGCTTTGGCCGTACAAAAGCACCAGTCCCCGGTGGTATATTCCTGATACAGCGTTGCGACGACGGTTTCCGGGTATGCCTCCACCGCTTTTTTATACCAGGACCGATTCCGTGCATCGTAGTCTTCATCCAGCTCATAATCGTTCACCAGCAGCGAGCCGTCGTTGGATCCCACAAAAATGTGCAGCAAGTCGGGGGTGCTGTTTTGAATACTCTGGAAGGATTCCAAAATTGTCGCCTGCTCGTCGGGTTCCCGTGAGGTCAGCGGGAGCATGGCATCCAGATAATCCAGCATATGCACGCTGTCCGCAAACAGCGTGTCCAGATAAATTTTAATCTCCGCGTTGGAGCTTTGCAGCTGCTGCTTCATTCCATTCAGTTTGCCGGAAAAAAGAACGCTGCCGAAAATCAGGGTGAACACCGCGGTAAAAATCAGGGAATAGGTTAGGCACAGCAAAAAAACTTCCCTTTTTATCGTCATTCTTCCTTTATGCTTCAACAACGTAACCCCTCTTGTCACGGCGGCGTATAGCTTGGCCTTTACCGCCCGGCGATTCGGCCTGAAAAACATACCGAACGGCCGCCTGCTTGTGCCGCAACGTTTACAGCTTTATTATACACCCTACAACTCCTTTGGAACAGGGCAATATGCAAAGGTTTCCTCAAGGAACAAGAAAAAACGCCGGTAGCTGCCGGCGGTTTTATACACGGAATGACTACTTCTGCGAAAAGTGCTTTTGAATGGAGGCGATAATCTCTTCCTGGGAAAACCCAAGCTCCTGATAGTAGCGGATATCCTGCGCCAGGTTGTTATTGAGGATCTCCGCCTTGGTTTCCCGCAGCTGCTCCTCGCTCATGGAGGACACAAAGCTGCCCCGCCCCACGCGCGTGGAGATCAGCCCCGCGCCCTCCAGCTGCTCCCATGCCTTTTTCACCGTGATCACGCTGATTCTCAGCTCCTTGGCAATGGTGCGGATGGGCGGCAGCGGCGTGCCGGGGGGCAGATCGCCGCGCAGAATCTGCGCTTTGATCTGCTCCACCATTTGCTGGTAGATAGGCGTATCGGAAGCTTCGGAGATGATGATATTCATAGGTCGATTTTCTCAAATCTGGCCGCGGATAAACGGTACGCGGCAAGGTTCAGCCCAACAAACGCCACGATCCCCGCCAGCAGCGTGATTACATGGGCGGGCGTGGTTTGCATGCCGTCGAAAAAGCGGATGAAGGGAACGTAGAGCATCCCCAGCTCAATGACCGCGGCAAAGGCCACGGCGACAACGGTGGCCACAATGGTCGGCATGGCAATTTTATACGCGGTTTTGTAAAACATCGGCAGCATCACAAGGTTGAACAGCCCGAACATGACGAACGAGAGTCCCAGAAACGCGAGGTTGCCGTCCATAAAAAGGTAATTGGGCGTAGTCATCACGGTGAGCTTGAGCACCACGCACACCGCGGCCACCAAAATCTGCAGCACCTCCAGCGCAACGATGGAAAGCACGCGCGCCTTGACGATATCCCGCCGCCTCACCGGCTGCGAAACGGAAAAGTATACCTCCTTGTATGTCTTGGACAGTGTAAACAGGTTGGGCGCCGCCATAAAGCAGAAGTACAGCAGCGCGATAAAATACAGCCATTGGGGAATCAGGATCAGCGCCGAAAGCAGCGCCACACCGTAAAACAGGGGATTGACAACCAGCTTGAACTCTTTATACAGCAGCGCTTGCATGCGTTTGTTCTCCTTTTCGTTCATGGTACACCATGATGTCCTCCAGCGTGGGCGGCTCCACCATCAGGCCGTTGTCCATAGGAATGGCGGCGGAATCCATCAGCGCCTGAAACCCGAAGGCGTTCAGCCGATAGGATACCACACCGGACGTGAGCGCATCAAGCTGCGCGCGCGTGCCCTTCACCATGCGGTACTTGGCAATGAGGTCGTTTTCCGAGCAGCTTTCCAGAATCTCACCGTTTTTGATATAGGTGATGAAGTCGGCGCACTTTTCCAGATCGCTGGTGATGTGCGTGGAAAACAGGATGGATTTATCGCCGTCCTCGATCAGCTCCTGAAACAACTCCAGCAAGTCGTCCCGCGCCACGGGATCCAGCCCGCTGGTGGGCTCATCCAGAATCAGCAGCTCCGCTTTGTGCGACAGCGCCAGCGTGAGGGAATACTTCACCCGCATCCCGCTGGAAAGCTCGTCCACCTTTTTCGTCTCGTCCAGATGAAACCGCTTCAGATACGCACGGTAGGCCGTTTCATCCCACGTGGAGTAGAAACGGCGGACCACCTCCGTAATCTGCATCAGCCTGTGCTTGGGAAAGAAATCCGTCTCCCCCATCATAAATCCGATCTTATGTTTAACGCTCAGCTCGTTTTGATCAAAGTCCTCGCCAAACACGCGCACCGTGCCGCTGTCCTTGATCGCCATCCCCATGATGGATTTCAGCGTCGTGGTTTTGCCCGCGCCGTTGGAACCGATAAACCCCATAATGTACCCGTGCTCCAGCGCAAACGATACGTTTTTCAGCTGAAACGCGGGATAGGTTTTGCAGAGGTTGTTGATTTCCAGAATATTCATAGCTTCCTCCTCACACATTGTGCATGCACAATATACACAATGTGCGTGAGGTTGTCAATTCCTCTTCAGAAATATTCTTCACAAAATACTCATTTTTTCAAATCCGCTTCCCTTTTCGGGGGGGTTTCAGCCGCGCAGGAGCAGGCGGAAATAAACCCTTTTACCATCCGGAAATAATGGAGATTCAAGGGCTGTATTTGTTGTATCTGCTTGAATTCCTCCATGTTTTTGTGGTAAAATAGCAATTGAATTACTACCTATTAAAAGGAGGAATCATCATGAAGATGGTCAAGGATAAACAATTACTGGTCGGCGCTGATTTTGCGGGGTACCCGCTGAAGGAAGCCGTGTGCGCGCACCTGCGCAAAAAGGGCTGGGAAATTACCGATGTCGGCGTAACCGATCCCACGGTGGAGGACACGGATCTGATGTTCCACCGGGTGGGGCTGCATGTAGGCGCGCTGATCGCCGAGGGCGAGTTTGAGCGTGCGCTCATCTTTTGCGGCACCGGCATGGGCATCCATATCGCCGCCAGCAAGTGCCCCCATGTGCACGCGGGCGTCGTGGAAAGCGTTCCCTCCGCGCTGCGCGCCATCACGGGCAACGGCGTAAACGTGCTGGCAATGGGCGCGTTTTATGTGGCCCCGCAGATGGGCTGCGATATCGCGGACGCATACCTCAATGCCGAGCTTGGCAGCGGGTATGAGTGGTGGCACAACTTTTACGAGTTCCATAAGCTGGCCATTGACGAGCTGGAAGCGTTCGACTTTGAGGCGTTCAAAAAGAACGGCTACAAGGTAAAGCACCTGGGCGATTTTCCCATTACACTGGAGGATAAGCCCGAGGGCGAAGCCCCCAAGCCCATGTGCTGCTGAGATACAAGCCTAACAATCAAAAGACTGCCGCTGTTTTGGGCGGCAGTCTTTTGCATGGTACAGGGATTGTTTTCTGCCTTTTCCCATAACGCTTTCCCCTGTATTCCCACCACGGCAGGCGAGTGATGTGCGCAGCGCCCTCCGGGAATACAGCTGATGGACTCCCTGCTTTTTATGGCCGGATGACGCCCTTGGTCAGCAGCACGCATCCGTAGAGCGCGCTTTCTCCGGTTTGGATGGTGGCATACGCCTTGCGGCTGCGCTCGTAGAAGGCAAACCGTTCCTCAAAGCCGATCTGGATATTCTTTTCGTACTTGTCCACCGTTTTGCGGATCTCCTGCCAAATCGGCGGGTCACCGGCGGGCATGGAGCCCGGCACCACCTGGATCAGCGTGACGGGGGTTTTCACAAACTCGTCCAGCGGCAGCAGCTGCAAAATGGCATCCAGCATTTCGATGGTGCCGTGTCCGTCGCAGCGGATGCAGCGCTTGCCCATCGAATCGGCGGGAAAGTTGCCATCCCCGATCACAATTTCATCCCCGTGTCCCATGGCCGCCAGCGTCCGCAGCAGATCCGGCGAAAGCAGCGGTGATATTCCCTTGAGCATGCTCGTGTCCTCCAGTCCGTATTCTTGTGGGCCGTCCGGCCAAAAACCGGCGGGCCAGTACCGGCGCGTTTACGCTTGTTCCTGCGCCAGCGCCCGGTCCACATCCCCGCGCAGGGGGATGGACGGCGCGGCTCCCTCGGCCGATACCGCCATCGCGGCCGCCTTGGACGCCAGCCGCAGCGTGTTTTGCATATCCAGCCCTTCCACAACACCGGCCAGGAAATATCCCGTAAAGGTATCGCCCGCGGCCGTGGTATCCACCACCCGCGCCGGGAAAGCCTGTTGCGTATATATCCGTTCGCCGTCGAAATACATGCAGCCGTCCGCGCCCATCGTCAGCATAACCGCGGCCTGCGGATACTGCCCGCGCAGCGCCCGGCAGATTAACGCCGGTTCGGTTTCCCCCGTCAGCGCCGCGCCCTCAATTTCGTTAAGGATAAACCAACTCGCGCAGTGCAGCTGGCCGCAGTGCAGCAGCGTGTCGTTGATGGGCGAGGGGTTCAGCGCTACGCGCAGGCCCAGCTCGTGCGCGCGCCGCAGGGCGTAGACCAGGTTGGCGGTTTCGTTTTGCATCACCACGATATCGCCTGCCTGAAAATGGGAAAACACATCGTCGATAAAGGCTTCGTCCCACCGGCCGTTGGCCCCGGCATAGATGATGATGCAGTTCTCCCCGTGCTCATCCACCTGGATGATCGCGTGGCCGGAGGGCGCGTCCACCGTTTTCACAAGCGCGGTATCCACGCCGTTGTCCGAAAGCAGGGTCCGCAGCGCGTCCCCGTCCCGGCCGACCATGCCCGCATGGCAAACGGCGCATCCGGCGCGGCTGAGCGCGACGGACTGGTTAAGCCCCTTGCCGCCGCAAAAGTTTTGCAGGCCCAGCGCGGAAATGGTCTCCCCCGCCCGGATAAAGCGTTTCATGGCATACACGTGGTCCATGTTCAGCGCGCCCATACACAGAATTTTCAAGGATACCGCCTTTCTGCCCGTACGGCGGAAGCCTGCCGAAAAGCCCGGCGGCCTCACAATCCGCCGTCGATGGAAATGGATTTCCGATGCCGGAACAAATGGATATCGTTATCGGAGAAATAGTTGAGCACCATCACCAGCAGCAGCACGCCGCCCCAGATGAGGGAGATGTAATAGCTGGAGATTTTCGGGAAACGGTTGAGCCCCGTTTCCAGCATTTTCAGCAGAACGGTCGCCAGCACCACGCCGGAGATCCGGCCGCTGCCGCCGATGGGGTTCACGCCGCCCAGCACCACAATCAGCACGCACTGCAGGGTATACACCGTGCCGTAGTCGGCGCGGGCCGAATTGTAGTTCGCCAGCATGATCATGCCGCCCAGCGCCGCGCAGATGCCCGACAGGGTGTAGGTTTTGATCAGCAGCCGGTCGATATTCAAGCCCGAGAACTTTGCCGCCGTTGCCGAGGTACCCAGCATGTACAGCTTGGTGCCGTAGGTGGTGCGCATCAGGAAAAACCAGATGACGAACGCCATGCCCGCGAAGAAGATCAGCTGCACCGGTATGACATCGAAAAGCTTTGCGTTGATGGTGGTCGCGTACACGCGCGCCAGCTTGCTCACAGCCTTGCCGTTGGTAATCACAATGCTGATACCCGTAAACAGCTCGCTGGTGCCCAGCGTTGCCAAAATGGGGGGAATGTGTACCTTGGAAACCAGAAAGCCATTAAACGCTCCGGCCGCCGCGCCGATGCCGATAGCCAGCACGAACGACAGGGGAATCACGTAAAACGCCAAACCGCCGTCGGCCAGCTCCAGCTTTTTCATCAGCAGCGCCATCAGGATGGAGGTCAGGTTTGCCACCCCGACCACGGACAGGTCGATGCCGCCGGTGAGCATGCACACCATAATGCCCAGCGCCATCAGCCCGAACTCCGGAAACTGTGACGCCATGGTCTGGAAATTGATCAGCGTATAGAACTTCTGCAGCCGGGTCAGGGCCATGAACGCCGACCAGAGGACGATCAGGAGAATGATGCGGAACAGGTGCTTATCCTTGGCGTACAGCCGACCGAGAAAGGAAGTGTTGTTCCTTGCCTGCATTTAACCCACCTCCCTGGAAAGTTTGCGGTTTCTGTGAACGGAGTTTGCGCGGTACACCTGCATGGCGCTCACCCCGATGCCGATAATGATCAGCGCGCCGACGAACACGCTCTTCCACACGGTGGGTACGCCGATCAGGATCATGGAGTTTTCCACCACCACAATCAGCAGCGTGCCCAGCATGCAGCCGGTCAGCGTGCCCGCGCCGCCCGTGATGGCGGTACCGCCCAGCACCACGCCCGCGATGATGTTCATCTCCATCCCCAGCATGTTGGTGGGGTGCATCTGGGTCATCATGCAGGTGCGCATCAGCCCGGCCAGGCTGGAGACGGCGCCCACAAACACATACAGCCAGAACTTGGTCCACTTCACGCTGAAGCCCGCACGCAGGGCGCTTACGGGGTTGCCGCCGATGGCATAAATGCCGCGGCCGAACATTGTGCGCCGCAGGATGAACCACGCGAAGATCAGCAGCACAATAAACACCAGGATGGAGGAGTGCATCCGCGAGGTGAGGCCGGATTCCGCGTTGGTCGCCACAAACAGCGCGGAGGTACCGAAGTCCCGCATGCCCGGCGGGATGACCGCCAGCTGCACGGACTTGAGCGTGCCCTGCATAAACCCTTTAAACACGCTGGCGGAGCCCAGCGTAACAATCAGCGCGGGCAGCCCCAGATGGCCGATAAAGAAGCCGTTGAACGCGCCCAGCACGCCGCCCAGCACGATCGCCATTATAATCGGCAGCCAGATGCCGCCCTGATAATCAGCGTCCAGCAGCAGCTTGGTAATCGCGTACGAGCTCAGTGATGCCAGCGCGGGAAACGACACATCAATCCCGCCGGAAATAATAACCATGAAGGTACCGATGGCAAAGATGCCGGATACCACCATTGCCGACAAAATATCCACGATATTGTTCGGCGTGAAAAACTGCTTTGACCGTACCTCGATCAAGAGAAACAGCACAAACAAGACCACCGCGATATACGTCTCGTTTCGCTGCGAGAGCTTCCTGAGTGTTTTTTGCATATCATTTTCCTCCGCTTTCCACGGCCGCGGGCAGCGCCGCCCCCGCCGCCGGGATGGCTATCCCATCAAAGCATATAAGACAGCACGCTCTGCTCGTCCGATTCGCCGGGGTTAAGCACCGCTTCCACGCGGCCGCCCTTGAGGACCATCAGACTGGAGCAATTGACCAGCATCTCCGGCAGATCGTCCGATATAATAATCAGGGCCATGCCCTCGTTAGCCAGCGCCTGCAGGATGGTATGGATATCGTGCTTGGAGCCGATGTCCACGCCCACGGTCGGCCCGTTTAACACCAGCACATCCAGGTTGCAGGCCAGCCATTTGGCCAGCACAATGCGCTGCTGGTTGCCGCCCGACAGGGTTTGGCAGGCGTTATCCGCGTTGGGCGTGGCAATCGCCATATCTTTCACCCAGCGGTCCACTTCCTGCTGCCGCTTTTCGCGTTCGATCACATGCAGGCCGTTTGCCAGGCGGTCGATCTCGGAAATGATGATGTTGTCGGCAATCGTGCGCGGCAGGAACAGTCCCTCGTTGAGGCGGTCCTCCGGCACATAGCCGATGCGGTGGGCAATCGCGTCCTCGGGGTTCTTCAGGCGGATCGGCTTGCCATCCTTGAGCAGGGTTCCGCTCTCCGCGCGCTGAATGCCGAACAGCGCCAGCGCCAGCTCCGTCCTGCCCGAGTCCAGCAGGCCCGTAATGCCCAGGATCTCACCCCGCCGCAGTTGAAAGCTGACGTTTTCAAAGCAGCCGGACAGCGAAAGCTCCCGCGCCTCCAGCACCGGCTGCTCGGAAATGTTCTTGGGTACAAAGCTGCTTTTTTCAAACTTGCGCCCCGTCATATAATACGTAAATTTCTTATCGTCCAAATCGGCGGTGCTGCCCGATACCACCAGCTCGCCGCTGCGCAGTATGGTAAACCGCTCGGAAATTTCAAATACCTCGTTGAGCTTATGGCTGACAAAGAGAATGGAAATGCCCTGCGCCTTGAGCTGCAGGATGATCTTGAACAGCGCCTCCACTTCCTTGCGGGTCAGCGCGGTGGTCGGCTCATCCATGATGATCAGGCGCGCGTTGAACATCAGTGCGCGGCAGATGGCGACCATCTGCTTTTCGGCTACCGACAGCGTGCCCACCAGCCGGTCCAGATCCACCTGGAAGTTGATTTTGGCGATCGCTTCCTCCGCGATTTTTTTCATGCGTTTGCGGTTGACCAGCTTATGCCCGTCCGCCAGCTCGGCATTCAAAGCAAGGTTTTCCATCACCGTCAGGTTCTGAAAAACAGAAAAGTCCTGATAAATTACCTGAATGCCGCTGTTGATGGCTTCGCGCGGCGTAATCTTCGTATGTTTGTTTCCGGCAAATTCTATATAGCCTTCGTCCAGCTGGTATACCCCGGAGATAATTTTGATCAGCGTGGATTTTCCGCAGCCGTTTTCCCCCGCGAGACAATGGATTTCTCCGGGGGCAATCTCCAGCGAAACATTTTTGAGCGCCTGCACTCCGGCAAAAGCCTTGGAGATTCCCTCGGCTCGCAACAAAGGTTGAGTCACTGTAAGCACCTCCCAAGCGCACACGGCGCATTCCTGGATTTTTGTAGGGAAACATTGAATAAAGAACGTACAGGATGACGAATTGGATTTTCGTCAAATTGTGCTTGCGGAAACCGCCGTAGCAGCAATGCTGCATCAAGGTTTCCGTAAACGCAAGCTGGCAGAAATACGATCGCCAGCCTGCGCGGGATTTGTTCAGCGTTTGCCTAGGGAAACGATGAATAAAGCACTTGTGCGATGCTGTGCTGGATTTTCGCCAGGTTGGGTTTGCAGAACCTGAAGTAGTAGCAGCGTTACGTCGAAGGTTCTGCAAACCCAAGCTGGCGGAAATATAGTGCGGCAGCGTGCGAGGGATTTGTTCATTGTTTGCCTAGGGAAGCCCTGCCGGTTTTTGCAAACCGGCAGAGCTTTTATCGGTTGCTACCCCGTAGCGTTTTGTAAAACATGGTCTTGGGTACGCTTAGAATCCGAAGCTGTCCACGTTCTCGGCGGTGATCACGATCCAGCCCTGGCCTTCCAGAACCTTGTCGCTGCCTTCCTTGAACATCAGCTGCGTGTAGCCGTTCACACCCAGATCCACGGGCTCGGCGATTGCCGTACCGGCCAGCACCTGCTCAGCCAGGGCAACCATTGCCTGGCCTGCCAGGGCGGGATCCCACAGGGTGAGGTACTGCACGGCGCCGCTCTTCAAAAGCTCGGCGTTATCACCAGGCATACCGGTGCCGGCGGTGAACACTTTGCCGCTGAGGCCCAGCTCGGCGATGGCGCGGGCAATACCGGGAGCGTCGTAAGAGGAGGTGCCCATGATGCCCTTGAGGTCCGGATACTTTTTGAACAGCTCTTTGGCTACGTTGTAGGCCACATCGCCGTTGTCTTCGGATTCAACGCGGGGCTCATCGGCCAGCAGGGTCATGTTGGGATAGGTCTCGGTCGCAAATTTCACGCCGCCGTCCGCCCACTCGTTATGGGAGGCATTGGTTACGTGGGCAACCATCGTGGTGTACACGCCTTCATAGCCCATGGCCGAGGCAAGGTTTTCCATGATGAACGCGCCGTACGCTTCGTTGTTGAAGGCTTCGATGTCGTAATCGACGTTCTCCAGGGAAGCGCCTTCGTGGGCGATCACAACGATGCCCGCTTCGCGCGCCTGCTGCAGCACCGGCTCCAGCGATTCGGGATCAACGGGAACCACACAGATGGCGTCCACGCCCTGCGCGATCAAATCCTGCACAAGCTGCGCCTGCAGGGTCGCGTCGATTTCCGCGGTGCCGCGCTGATAAATCGTGTTCTCCGGATGAGCCGCAGCGTATTCATTCACGCCGACTTCCATGCGAACAAACCAGGGGTTGGAGGCGTCCTTGGGTACCACAACGATTTCCCATCCATCGGCAAAAACAGTTGTACAGGTGAAGAGCAGCAGGGATACAAGTATCAGAGCAACCAATTTCTTCATGTTCGAGCCCTCCATAAAAATTATTTATTCTCTCCCGCTTATGCGGGCAACGAGACAGGATTACGCCCCGTGGCGTGTGGTGGAATCGCGGATGATCAGCTCGCAGTCAATCACCGCCTCCTTTTCGGTGTCGAAGCTTTCGATCAGGCCCAGCAGCATCCGGGTGGAGAGGTTCGCCACCTCGGCCAGATCCTGTTTCACGGTGGTGATGGGGATGGCAGAGATTCTGGAAAAGATCAGATCGTCATACCCGGCCACGGCGATATCCTCCGGCACCTTGATGCCGTCGGCGTTCAGCGCGTTGATCACGCCCAGGGCCATCATATCGTTCACGCATACGATCGCGTCCATGTCCGGGGATGGCAGCTGCTGTATCCGGCTCAGCGCGGAGGCGTAGGTAACCTCCTCCAGCCGCATGATGTTTTCGTACGTCAGCCGCAGCGCCTTCAGCTCCTCGCGGTAGCCCATTTCGCGCTGGTCCATGCAGTACACGTCCGACGGCCCGGTCATCAGGGCGATTTTCCGGTGCCCCTCCCCGTGCAGCAGGCGCACCATCATGCGCATGCCGCTGTAGAGGTTGCACATCACATACGGCCGCTGCAGCGAGGGATACACGGAGGTTACGTACACCATGGGGATCTCCGCCGCCTCCAGCGCCGCAAGGTAGCTCACATCGTCGTTGGGCTTGTTGAGCGGCACCAGCAGCACGCCGTCCATCCGGTTCTGGATCATTTCCTGCACGATCTGCTTTTCGCGCTTGCGGGAGTTTTCACTGATGGCAATAAACAGGCCGTAGCCGCTGTTGCGAAGCCCCCGGGAAATGCTGTCCACCAGCGACGCGTAGTACACATTCTGGATGTCGGGCACGATCAGCCCGATCATGTTGCTTTTGCGCATCACCAGCTTGCGCGCGTGCGGGTTGGGCGAATAGCCCATTTCCTGTGCGGTTTGAAGAATCCGTTTCCGGGTTTCCAAATTCACCTTTTCACTGCCGTTCAAAGCCAGCGATACTGTGGATTTTGACATGCCCACTCTTTTGGCGACATCTTCCAGCTTTACTTCCATTGCGAATTCCTCATCATTTCAAACGGTTGAAATTTTAAGAATAAACCGTCACGGGCTGCCTTCCCGGCCCTGTGCCGCCCGTACTGCGGTGGGTATTCCTGCCGGCATGATGCAGCCGTTCCTGGTTTTCCCTTGCCCACTCCTTTGGAGAATCGTCGCGGCCGGTTTAATTTTTCAGAATTTCAAACGGTTGAAATTCCGGGGTAAACGATAAGTCGTTGGGTTTGATCCTTGCGATCCTGCGAGGGTTTCTGACACGAACTATACTATTTGGCGAATTTCAAACCGTTTCGATATGTTAGATTGTAACAACTCCCGCGCGCCTTGTCAATCACTTTTCAGGAATATTTTTTATTTTTGGGCCAACCAGCCCGCCGGATGGCTAATACAGAACACAGCCGCTTATGAATTTTATCTGGAAACCGAAGGCTATTAAAGCGTTTGTGCGC
The DNA here is from genome assembly GCA_963664595.2 of Candidatus Limiplasma sp. Classification (GTDB taxonomy): domain Bacteria; phylum Bacillota; class Clostridia; order Christensenellales; family Aristaeellaceae; genus CAXXOK01. Next base: position 343,167 of record CAXXOK010000002.1, read on the forward strand.
AGTTTACTTCGCCGCGGATTTCCGTATAATGGAAACAGGCCCATGCCCATGAAAAACAATGGGTATTTTGTGGGCATCGCATAAGGAGGAGAAGGTATCATGAAGTATGACGTCATCATTGCGGGCGGCGGCGTGGCGGGCATCGCGGCGGCGCTGGCGGCCCGGCGCTCCCGGCGCGCGCAAGGTGCTGCTGCTGGAGGCGGCAGTATCTGCTGGGCGGCCTGGCAACCTGCGGGCTGGTGACCATTTATTTGCCGATCTGCGACGGACAGGGGCGGCAGGTAAGCTTTTCGGTTGCCGAAGAGCTGCTGCGGCTTTCCATCCGCCACGGCGCGGAGAGGGAAAGCGCCCACCGCCTGGCTGGAGCAGGGCACCCTGGAAGCACGGCAAGGACAGCGCTTTGAATCGTATTTCAATCCCTATGCCTTTGCTATTGATGCCGAAGCGCTGCTGCTTGCCGAGGGCGTGGAGGTGTTTTACGGCGCCATGCTCTGCGGCGTGCAAGCGCAGGGGCAAACGTCTGCAAAGCGTGGAAATCGTCCACAAGTCCGGCCGGGAAACCCTGGAAGCCGACGCCTTTGTGGATGCTACAGGCGACGCCGACCTGTTTTTTATGGCGGGCGCGCCCACAGCGCAGTTTGGCAACGGCAACATCCTGGCCTCCTGGTATTACAGCACGGACAACGGAGTGTATGGCCTGCTACCAGCTGGGCTTCTGCGATACGCCGGAGGAAGCCCTGCACCCCGAAACAAGCCGGAAAAAACGCTATACCGGGCTGGACGCAAGGGAGCTGTCCGAAATGACCATCGACGCGCACCGGTCGCTGTACGCCGATTTTCTCAAAAAGGGCGGCATCAGCGAAAGCCGCGCCATTACGGCGGTTGCTTCCATCCCCCAGGTACGCATGACGCGCCGGCTGGCCGGGCTGGCTACGCCCGACGAGGAAAACCCCTACGCGCACGTGGAAACCAGCATCGGCATGTTTGCGGACTGGCGCAGGCGCGGCGTAGCTTACGAGCTGCCCCTTCGGTGCGCTGTACAGCCCCGCGCTGGACAATGTGTTTGCCGCGGGGCCGCTGTATTTTCCGTAACCGACCGGATGTGGGATATGACGCGCGTCATCCCCCGTATGCGCGGTTTCCGGGCAGGCGGCCGGGATTGCCGCCGCACTGTGCCCGGCCCCAGGCCCCGCCGCAGCTGACCGCCGTGCAGGCGGAGCTGCGCAGGCAAAAAGCCGTATTGCATTTTACAGAATAATGCAGGGTAACCACGGATACAGTATCAATAGAACGTCCGCTAAACAAAGCACCCCCGCGGCCAGCATGCCGCGGGGGTGTTCCATCCCATCGGAAAAGGGCCAGGTTGAACCGAGGTTTCCCCCTTACCCCATCTCCCGGCGAAACGCCGAGGGCGGCATGCCGCAGCACGCCAGAAACACGCGGTTAAAGCCCGAGACATCCGAAAAGCCGATTTGCTGGCTGATCTCCGATACGCTCCGGTCGGTGGTCAGCAGCAGCTGCTGCGCCTGGCGCATGCGGGCGTCGCGGCAGTATTGGCTGGGCGACCGGCCGATGATCCGCTGAAACACGCGCCGGAAATTGGCCTCGCTCATCCCGCAGGTTTTCGCCATCTCCGCAACCGTCGGCTTTTCCCCATCGTTCAGGCGCTGCAGCACCCGCTGGAGCGCTTTTTCGATTTCCGGAAAATGCTTGGGCACAGGCACGGGCCGCGCCGTTTTCCCTTCGGACAGACGGCTCAGGGTAATCATCAGCGCCGTGAACGCCGCCATGCCCATTTCCGCGGCATAGGGGCGGCTGTTGCCGTGCGCCTCGTCCATCAGGCTGCGCGTCAGCGACGCCAGCGCGGGATACTCCGCCGCCCGGAAAATACCGAACACGCGGATATCCTGATAAATGACATGGAGCAGCGTTTTCAGGCTTCCGCTCTGGGCGTTGCCGCTGAGGCGCGCCACGTCAATGTTCAGCCAGTACCACCTTCCCGGCTTTTCGCCCGTGTTGCAGGAAAGGTGCTTCTGAAACGGAAAAATCACCTGCACGTCGCCCTCGGAAAACGGCTGCGCCTGATCCTCCACATAGCATATGCCCTCGCCCTCCACGCACAGCCCGATCTCCAGCACGTTGTGGTAGTGCAGATAGGTTACGTTATACACATCCAGCGTCGAAATCTCCAGCGCCTTCGCGCCGCCGATCCCCTGGGAGGCCGTTTCCACATACACGGCCGGCAGTCCGTTTTTTGAGCGGTTTCGCATGGTATTTGATCTCCTCGGCATAGTCAGGCGGGGCGTGATGGGATATCATCATCCCTACAGAAATACAATATCACGGAGGGACAGCCTATGCTTACATTCAGCAAAGATTTTTTATGGGACCGCATCTATGCCTGCTGGCTGGGCAAAAACATCGGCGGAACGATCGGAACCCCCTATGAGGGCAAACGGGAATTGCTGGACGTGAAGGGATTCGCCGTAAAGCCCGGCGAGCCCCTGCCCAATGACGATCTGGACCTGCAGCTGGTGTGGCTGCGCGCCATGGACGAGCTCGGGCCGGAAAGCGTGAACGAGGAAACGCTGGGCGAATACTGGCTCAGCTATATCGGCCCGCACTGGAACGAATACGGCAACGGCAAGGCCAACTTACGGCGGGGTGTTTTGCCGCCGCTGAGCGGCGAGCTGAACAACGAGGCGTGGAAGCACTCCAACGGAGCCTGGATCCGCACGGAAATCTGGGCGTGCCTGTATCCCCTGCAGGTGGAAAAGGCCATCCGCTACGCCTTTGCCGACGCCTGCGTAGACCATGGCTACGGCGAGGGCAGCTATGCGGCCATTTTCGTCGCCGCGATGGAATGCGCCGCCTTTGCCGTAAACGACATACGGGAGCTACTTGCCATCGGCCTGAGCAAAATCCCGGAGGCCTGCCGTGTGGCCCGGAGCGTGCGCCTGGCGATGGACGCGTACGACCAGGGCCTGCCCTGGCAGGAGGCGCGCGCCCGGCTTGTGGAGGACAGCGCCGATCTGGGCTGGTTCCAGGCGCCCGCCAACATTGGCTTTGTGGTCATCGGGCTTTTGTACGGCGAAGGCGACTTCAAAAATTCGCTGCTTACGGCCGTCAACTGCGGGGACGATACCGACTGCACCGGCGCCACCGTCGGCGCGCTGCTGGGCATCAAAAACGGCATGAGCGGCATCCCGGAGGACTGGCGCGGCTATCTGGGCGACCGTATTGAAACCTGCTGTACGCTGTACGGGCACGGACGTTTTCCCAAAACCTGTACGGAGCTGACACAATCCGTGCTCAACCTGCTGCCGGTCACCCTGCGCGTACGCAATATTGACCGGTATAACGGCGCGGCCCCGATTACCCTGGGCGATGCGAACGATTTTTCCGGCCTCACGAAGGAAGCGCTGATGGGCCGTGCCTTTGCCGACCAGCTTGGCGCGCGCAAGCCGCACTCCTACCGGGTGGTGAACGGCCTCATCGCCGCGCTGGTGGAGCTGGACGCCGAGCCCGTGATCACCCCCGGGGGAACGCTGTCGGGCACCATCACGCTGCAAAGCCCGCTGATCCCCGAGCCGCAGTACTTTGAGCTGCGGTGGCTACTGCCGGAGGGCTGGCGTGCGGAAGGGAGCCACTATTTGTTCGTCACCCAGAACCGCGAGCCGCAGACGCAGCTCACCGATGGAAAATTCACACTGTACTCGGGTGAAACCGTGCTGCCCATGCAGCGCGCCGTGCTGGAGATTATCGCCGTAGGCCGCCCCATGCCGCTGTACGTGCCCATCACCGTTTTAAGCTGACCACACCCCAACCGTATCCCAATGCATAAAACCGTTCTCCCCACCGGAGAACGGTTTTATGCATTCAAAAAATGGAGGGTCCAGGGCTGAAAGTCCTGGTCAGGAAGCAAGGGTGAAACCCTTGCCGGGGTATGGGGCGGAGTACCATGCCTTGTATAACATCACATGGCGAAGGCAAACGAATAGCGCCGCAGGCGCATCCTATTGCAAAAGCGAGCGAACAGCGCCAAAGGCACTATGAGGCGAACGGCGATCACGGCCCGAACAGGTTCAACGAGCAGCACCCGTCCTCCCCTGCGGAGACCGTTCTTTTCCTCCGGATAAAAGCAGACCTGTCCCAAGCTCAGCCCTTACAGATGGTACCGCTTATATTCGCCCGGGGAAACCCCCATCGCCTGCTTGAAGGCCCGGTAGAACTGCGTGGTATCGCCGTAGCCTACCCTGCAGGCGATTTCGTATATCTTCAGGTTCGTGCCCGTCATCAGCTCCACCGCCTTATCCATGCGCACCTTGCGCAGGTAATCGCTGAAGGTTTCCCCCGTTTTGCTGCTGTACAGGGAGCTGAGGTAATTGGGGTGCAGGCCCAGCCGTTCCGATATCTCCGCGAGCCGCAGGTTGCTCTGGTAGTTGTTTTCGATGTAATCCCTGGTTTTCTGGATGGCGTATTCATCCTTGGTCAACAGCCGTTCGTTCAGCGCGTCCATATACACATGGATCAGGCTCAGAAAATTCTTTTTCATATAGGACAGGGTCGTCGCCTCCCGCAGCATGTGCACGATATCCTTGTCCGTAAACTTATACTTGCCGACGATCCCGATAAAATCCTTATTTCGGTTCATCAGCGTGTACACCATGGAGGCAAACAGCTGGCGTACGCTTTCCACCTCGGGGCGCGCCAGCGCCGCCTGGCAAAACAGGCTCCGGATCACGCGGTCGGCGCCCTTTGCGTCCCGGGCCGCAATGCACTCAATCGCCGCTTCCACCTCCCGCGTAAACGGGAACGGCTCCGGCTTCTCCGGCAGCTCTTCCTCCACGTCATAAAAATACTGTTCCAGGCAGGCCAGCGCCTCGGCGTAGGCAGCGGACGCGCGGTCCGCCGGATAATCGGCGCGGCTGATGCCATAGCGGAAATTCTGGCCGGATATCGCGTGGGACAGCTTGGCGGATACCCCCTTGGCCGACTCCTCCGGCAAGAAAACCAGCATGACAAACAGCTGCTTATACTCGCCCTGCACCAGATGCGCGGGCGGGGACGACACGCAGGCGTCCAGCAGGGAGATCCCCGCCAGGAAAATCGCCTGCTTGTCCATATCACTGATGATTCCTTTGCCAAACGAATCCAGAATCGCCGCGATCACCCGGCTATTGGGGGGCAGTTCCTTTTGCTTGAGCAGCTCCTCCGCGGGGCCAGGCGCCGTCAGCAGCCGCTCCACGGCGGCCTGCTGGGCATACACATCCCGCAGCACATCCTGCTTGCCAAATTGCCGGGTGGCCAGCTTGCCCATCCGCGCGGCAATGCGCGCACGGCATTCCACGTAGACGGCCTTCAGGTTGCTTTCGCAAACGGGCTTCAAAATATAATCGGACACGCCCAGCTTCATGGCGTTGCGCACAAACTCGTAATCGTCAAACCCGCTGACGACCACAACCTCGCCCCGGTATTCCATCTCCGACAGCTTCTGCATCAGCTCGATGCCGCCCAGCACCGGCATTTTGATATCCAGAAAGATGATGCCGATACAGGCGGAGCATACGGTTTCCAGCGCTTCGCTGCCATTTCCCGCCGTGTACACGTTCGGGCAGTCCTCAAAGCTCCGGATCATCCGCGAAAGACCTTCCCGTATGGTGGGGTCGTCATCCACAATCAGGATATCATGCATGGGCACACCTTCCTTTCCAATGTTTTTACTCTCTGCGCAGCGGCAGCGTAACGGTAATCATCGTGCCGACGTTCACCTCGGAAGCGATGGCAACGCCGAAAGGCTCCCCGTACAGGAGCCGGATTCTGCGGTGCACGTTCTTCAGGCCGATGCTCGTAAATTTTTCGTTGTTGTTATCCATGTATTCCCGCAGGTCCTCCAGCATATCGTCGGGGATGCCGCTTCCGTTATCCGTGATCTGAAAAATGATCTTCTCCCCGTCCAGATACCCCAGCACATCCACAGCCCCGATGGTTTTGATGGCGTTCACGCCGTGGTAGAGCGCGTTTTCCACCAGAGGCTGCAAAACGAATTTATGCATTTTGCAGGAGAGGATTTCCGGCTCGATATTGATGCTTACGGTAAACCGGTCCCCATACAGGTGATGCTGGAGGGCGATGTATTCCTGCAGCTTTTCCATCTCCTCCGCCACCGTTACGGGATTGGCCGGGGCCGAGATGCCGTAGCGCAGCAGGTTGGCCAGCAGCAGCGTCATATCGCTGAGCTCCTGCTGGCCGCTGAGGTAGGCCTTGGTGCGGATGGTTTCCAGTGTGTTATACAAAAAATGCGGGTTTACCTGGCTGCGCAGCAGCTGCAGCTGGGTGCTGGTCAGCTCCATCTTCTTTTCATAAACGTCATAGATCAGGTATTCAATTCTGCGGGTCATGGTGTTGAAGGCCGCCGTCAGCTCCGAAAGCTCATCGCCGAAGGGATCGGCAATGGACAGGGTGAAGTCCTCCTTCTGCACGATATCGTTGCAGGTATCCGCCAGGTTTTTCACCGGGCGTACAATGCTGTGCACAATGGCGATAATCACCACCCCAAGCAAGATGCACCCCGCAAACAGCGCGGCAAACAGGCTCAGTTTCTGGCGGATCACATCGGAGATCACCAGGCGGTACGGCGTTTGCAGCACAAAATAATAGCCGTCGAGCGCCGACGAATAGTGGTAGATCTGATCGTCTCCCTCTGCCGACGCGCGGAAGGAGCCCTCCGGGCTGTGGTTATGCGTATCGTCCACCGCCGCCAGAAACGCGTTCACGCTCTCCTGGGACATTGATCCCATCAGCAGCTTTCCGTCCGTGCTGAAAAAGCCCATCCGCTGGTCATCAAACAGCCTGGTTTCCTCATACACCGCAGCGCCTCCGCTCACATCCACCCCCGCCAGAATAACGCCCAGCGGGTCGAAATACTCCAGGCTCATGATGGCGCGGGACACAAACAGCATTTCCTCCTTATCGGTCAGGTAAATGCCGGAGATCTCCAGCTCGTCCGGGCGCAGCACAAGCGGGCCACCCTTTTCCAGCAGGGTGTCCGCAAACCATGGCTCACTGTTGATCACACCGCCCTGAAGGGGCTGCTGGTTGGGGGAAATCATATAGGTATATTTCTTGTTGTTCTTAACGTACGATCCGCTGCCGTTGAGATCAAAAACCGCGATCAGCCGTATTTCCCGGTTCTGCTCAAACAGCATGGTGCTCTTGTACTCCAGATCGGAGTACAGCACGCTTCTGCTGTATTTATCGGGATGGGCCAGATAATTATAGGTATCATTGGGCAGATTGTTGATCTGCACCACCGGGTATTTGGTCACCGACAGCAGACTTGTGATTCCGGCCTTGATCTGATCCGCAACCCCGTTCACCAGCTGAGTGCAGCGCATGGATACATACGCTTCGTGGCTGGATATGGTGGAGCTGAGCATGGCAAACAGTGCCAGGGTCATCAGCAGCAGCACAACGCCCCAGATGATGAACAGCCTCCGCTTGATGGAAACACTGCGCAGCAGGCCGTATTCCCATTTCAAGATCGTTTTTCCAAGGCTCCTTTGCCTCATGGAATCACCCCTGCCGTTTCATCCTTCCATCATACGGGCCGCTGTCTGCGGTGTCAAGCCGGGCCGCCGCACAGGGCCCGGCGGGAGGCCGTTGCCGCGTTTTTTGCAGACAGGCGGATAGACCCGTTAAAACGAAACGCTGAAACCGTCATACGCCACGGCAAAGCCGTGGGGAACTACCGCGGCCTCGATTTCATCATGCAGCAGCTCCCCATTATGGGAAAAATGCGTGATGACAAACCGGGTGTCCTGTTTTACACAGCCGATGCTTTCCAGCCGTTTGCGCGCCTCCAGCACATCCGGGATGCCCATATGATTTGTGCCCTCCCGGTGCTTGAGCATGGTGCAGTCCAGGCTGACCAGATCAAACAGCCGTCCGGCCAGATAAGCCCAGGTGGCCTCCGGAAACAGGCCGGTATCGTTGCCGTAGAGCAGGCGCTTGCCGTCCTTTTCTATTTCGTAGAGGAAGCACTTTTCGTTTTTCGCATGGTTGGCCAGCAGCGGGGTTACCCGGTAGCCGCCGATTTCCGCCGGAACAAATTCCGTAAGCTCCCGGCAGGCGATCCGCTGTTTGATGATCTCCCGGTCCGGGTTTGTTTCGACAAACTCATCATACCTGCGTTTGAGGGTGTCGTTACCGTACAGGGTCAGCACGCCCTGCACCCCGCTGGCAAAGCCCCCGCAGCGAAACAGAAAATCTTCCGGGTAAAAATGATCCTGATGGGTATGCGTAATCAGGATATCGTGGATATCCGGCAGGTTCAGCCCGTCGCGCAGCATGTGCAGATAGCTGTCCGGCGGAAAATCCACCAGCAGCGTATCGTCGATTATGGCCTGCGAGCGCGTGCGCAGGTTTTTGCCGCCCAGCGCGCGGGCCTTGCGGCAGACCTCGCACCGGCAGAAAATGCCGGGCCAGCCCTCCGCCGCCGCTGTGCCCAGATACTGCAGTTTCATATTCTTCCCGCCTTTGCAATCAGGATTTGATGGCTCCGCTCGTCAGCCCGCCGATAATGTTTTTCTGCATGAACACATAAAACAACATGATCGGCAGCATCGACATGCAGAAGGTAGCAAACGTCAGGCTGTAGTCCACGCTGTACTCGGTTCTGAAATTATACTGGAACAGGGTAATGGTCCAGTATTTCGCCGAGCGGTTGAGGGTGATCAGGGGCAGCATGAAATCGTTCCAGATCCACAGTCCGTTGCGGATGAGCACGGTCGCCAGAATCGGCTGCATCAGCGGCAGCACCACCTGTACAAAGGTCTGGGCCGTGGTGGCGCCGTCGATATAGGCCGCCTCCTCCATGTCGGTGGGAATGGAGCTGAGAAAGCCCACGTACAAAAACACCGCCTCACACGTGAGGGACGATATGCATAAAACCGCAAGCCCCGTGGGGTTAAGCATGCCCATGAACGAAAGCTGCTTCACCAGCGGCATCATCTTAACCTCAAAGGGGATGAAAATGCCCAGCAGCAGGTATACATACAGCGCCCGGTACCATTTGCTGGTCGCCTTGGAACGCGAGATGGCATAGCTCATCATGGGCATAAACGCAATGTTGCCCAGCAGCACCAGCACGGTGATATACACCGTGTTGAGCAGCGCCTGAAAATACTTGCCGCCTTCCAGCACGGTTTTGAAGTTGCTGAAATTCAGGGATTCCGGCAGCGTAAAAAAGCTGACCGTGTTCTCCGCCACCGTTTTAAAGGCGGTCATCACCGTTACATACAGCGGCAGGATGATCAGCAGCACGCCCGCGATCAGCAGCCCATACACCGCCGTGCTTCCCAGTTTGCTATGTTTCACAGTCTCACACCTTCTTCCTGCCGGAAATGAGAATCTGCACGGCCGAGATGGCCGCGATCACGATACCGATCACAATCGCCTCGGCAACGGCATAGCTGAATTTCATTTCCACAAACGCGTTGGAATAAATGAGCAGGGATACGCTTTCCGTAACGCCGCCCGGCCCGCCGTCGGTAAGGCTTTTCACATAGTCGAACACCGTAATGCCGCTTTTGACGGTCAGCACCATTACCACGCTCAGCACCGGCACCAGAAAGGGCAGCGTGATGTGTAAAAACCGTTGGAAGGCCGAGGCCCCGTCCATCGCGGCCGCCTCGTACAGCTCTAAGGGCACGGTTTGCAGCCCGGCTAAAAACAGCAGCGTAGGCATCGCCACGCCCTGCCAAACGTTGACGAACAAAATACCATACACCGCCGTTGTCGGGCTGGAAAGAATGTTTTTGCTTAAAAGCTCAATCCCCAGGGCGCTGCCGATGGGCGGAATGGCCCGGTAATAAATCTGGTTGAAGATCAGGCCAACGGTGATCATGCTCAGCACCGCGGGCAAAAAATACATCGACCGGAAAAACGTGATGCCCTTGATCTTGCTGTTGAGCAGATGGGCCAGGATAATCCCCAGCACCACAATACAGATCGTCAGCATCACGCAGTATTTGGCATTGAAAATCAGCGCGTTTAAAAACCGTTTGTCGCTGAAAAGATTGGCATAGTTCTTAAACTGAATAAAATCGATTTTTCTGGAAATCCCGTTCCAGTTGGTCATGCTGTAATAAACGCCGAGGATGACCGGGAAGATAAAAAACGTGCTGTAGAGCAGCAATCCCGGCAGGCTGAATAAAGCAAAGGTGATTTTTTTCGATTTTTCCGCCTGGCCGCCCTTCCCTTTTCGCAGAGGCGTCCGCCTGTTTACGATCGCGTTCATATGCTCACTCCTTGCTGTATGGGCGCCGCCCCCCGCGGCGGGGGGCAAAACGGCCGGTATGGGCTGCCGGGCAAAGCCCGTTTAAAAAGGGAATCCATGGGCCGCTCGCTCACCGGAGCCAAATAAGCGGCGCATGGATACCCCCAAAGACTTCCGGCCCGGCACGCCGGGCCGGAAGGATGCCGGGTTGGTTACTGGTTGTACAGTTTCATGATGGCCGCGCCGAAGGCCTGCACAAAGGCGTCGATATTGCCGTCCACGTACAGCTGCTGGCCGGGAGCGCGCATTTCTTCGCGGAGGCCGGTGGGCCAGAAGTTGACCTGGGTCAGGAACATTTTGCCCGCATCCATGAGCTCTTTCATGTACATATGCTGGGCCTTGTCGTAGGTAACGCCCTTGATCATGTTCACATTGCCGTCCAGCTCGTAATACTTCTGGGCAACTTCCGTGGTGGAAAGGTATGCGATAAACTTGAGCGCCTGTTCCGGATACTTGCAGGAGGTGGATACCGCAAACGAAGTATCGATATTCACAGGCACGTAAAGCTCGTCGGAAAGCGGGGAGGGAATGGGGATCAGCTTCACGGCGATGTCCGGGTTGGCCGCTTGCATGGTGGAAAGCATCCAGGTGCCGGAGAACATCATTGCGGCCTTGCCGTTTACAACATCGGCCACAGCGGATTCATAGTCCAGGCCCAGCGAATCAGGCGTGCTGTACTGGGCGATATCCAGGCACAGCTGAGCGAAGCCGCGGATGGTCTGCGAATCTTCCACTTTCATTTCGCCGGAGGCGATTTTCTGGAACTCCTCATCGGAGTCATGGTTGAGCACGCCGATGGTGCGCTCCAGCCGCTGCGCCACGTTGCCGACATCCTTGTTGGGCAGGGCAAACGCATCGTAGCCGTTGTCTTTGAGGGTCTTGCAGGCAGCCAGCAGGTCCGCGTAGGTGGCGGGCTCCGCAATGCCGAGCTGCTCAAAAATGTCCGTGCGGTAATAAATACCGTAGCTGCTCAGGGTCATGGGCAGGGCATACTGGTGGCCGTTATAGGCCGCCATATCGAGCATCGCGTCGGATACGTTGCCCATGAAAGCCTCGTCGGTCAGGTCCACCATCAGCCCGTCGTCAAACATCGCCTTATACTTGTCTTCCGCGGGATACACGTTGAGGATGTCGGGCATCTCGTTGGTGGCGATCCGGGTCAGCAATACCGTACCGGAATCGGAAACCGAGGTCAGGGTGATTTTAATGTCGGGATTCAGCGCCATGAAATCCGAGATGATTTCCTCCATCACGCTGACCGTTTCAGGCTTGAGAGAGTAAAACTCCAGCTCCACAGGCGCGGTATCCGCCAGCGCGGCACTCCAGACCGAGGAAAGCAGCATCGTGGCCGCCAGCAAAACAGCGACAAATTTCGGGGTTCTCATTCCTTGTTCCTCCTTCAGATATTCAGCGCGTGCCGACAGCAATCCAAATGTCCGGCTCTTTGTTCCTTCCACGTCAGGCAAGGCGAATTTTTACAGGGTAACCCGAAACCATTTCCCGCAAAGCAACGCCGCGTGACACGAAAAGCGTAAAACCGGCCGTTGACTGTTCCCGTCAGCACGCCCCAGTTACTGCACGTCTTGTGCAATTCTTACTTCAAGTATATACATGTCCGGAAATGATGAAAATTGTGAATCCAAAGAATTCATTGCTATTTCTCATATTTACGCCGAAAAAACTGTTGAATCTGGTCAATCCTTGGCGGAATGATACTGGTTATAGGCTGGAAGGGGCGTGAAACCAGCCGAAAGCCGGGCCGCCGCACGGCGGGCAAACGCACGAAAGCCGACCCATGCCGGGCTGTTAAAACAAATTTCCAGCCGGTATCGGAGAGCCGCCGCCAACCGATTGCTTTCCTATCGGCCGGCTTTGCCGGTAGGGCGGGGAGTGTGCAGCCTTGCCGCACACAATGCCCGAACCACAATAAAGCGACAATGCCTTTTTGATCTTTAAAGCAGCGAATCCTTCCGTTTATACCGATACCACGCGGTTGCGCCCGGTGTTTTTAGCGGTATACAACGCCTCGTCCACCAGCACCACCAGTTGCTGGATATCGGAAATATCGCAGTTGGGGTAGGTCGCCGTGCCCAGGCTCACCGTCACCCTGATCTCCTGGTCCGAAAGCCGCAGCACGGAATCGCTGACGGTGACGCGAATCCGTTCCGCAATCATGTTCGCGTCGTGCTGGCTTGCGCCCGACAGCACGCATAAAAATTCTTCACCGCCGTAGCGAATCAGCACATCGCCGTCCCGGATCGCCTGGCTGATGGTTTTGGTGATCTGCACGATAATCTTGTCGCCTACGGTATGACCATAGGTATCGTTGATGATCTTGAAGTGATCAATATCCGCCATGATCAGCGACAGCGGCGCGCCAGACCGTACCGACCGGCTGAATTCCTCATACATGCGGTTGTTGCCGAACCTGCGGTTGTACACGCCGGTGAGGGGATCCAGCGCCGCCAGAGCCTCCATCTGCTGATGGGTAATCGCGTTGTTGAACGCCATGGAAAGGATGGGCGCATAGGCGGTCAGCTGGTCGAGCGTCTTTTGCGAAAACGGCTGCACCGCCGCCAGCACAATCACGCCGCGCAGCACCTGCTTATACACAATCGGCTCGATAACGATCTCCTTGGGGGAATACTCCGCAATCAGCCCGTCCAGCACAAAATTCTCCGGCAGCCGGATCAGGTAGCGCTCACGCGTTTGCAGAACGTTCAGCACCAGCGCGTTGGTCGCCAGCGACCTTGCGTTTTTCATAGCCAGCGCCGCCGCCAACGTAAGCTCGCCGTTGTTCTCAACCAAAACAGCGCCCCCGTTGGCCTGCGTGATCTCCGCCAGGTTGCGCAGCGCCTGGTTGGCCAGCGTATCCAGCTCCAGGTGGGACGTTAACACCTGCGAAAAGCACTGCAGGCTCTCCTGTGCCTCCAGCACCTCGGAGAGCGTAGTGATCAGCTGGTTGAAGGATTCCGCGCTTTCCCCCAGCTCGTCCTCGGAATCCACCGTGATCAGGCAATTCTCCGCTGTGCATTTGCAGTATTCCGAATTCGCCTGCGCTTTGGAGAGGATGCCCTCCACATGCTTCATCTTTTGTGAGAGCTGCCGCATCCGGTTGCCAACCACCCTGCGGGCCAGCCAGATGTTCATGAGCGCCAGCAGGATACCCGCTCCGATGCACGCTGCAAAAAAAGAAGGCTTCAGCACAATGGCTTTCGGCACTTCGAAAAGCACCATGAAAAACGGAAAGCAAAGGCCCACGCAAACACCCAGAAAAATCATGTAAATGGTGAGATCCGTAAATACTTTTTTCGTAATCCGCATATTCACACCCCAAACAGGGCATGCAGACGCGATCCGCAAGGGTCGGGTTCCCATCTGTTTGTGTGCCGGGCCGGGCACGAAACACCGGGGCATTCCGCGTAAAAAACAACACAGCCCGAAACAAAAGAATCAAAAGACCGTTTAACGGCGGCGCCTGCATTCCTCAAAATTAAACCAGCTCTTATTATACATCAATCCGCCCCGTTATAGGCATACTCTTCCCTTCGGGCGCTTCGGATATACATAAAAAGCACAAGCGGAGGCCGCACAGAGGCGGGCAGCCGCCGTTTATTTCGTATGAAAGCGTTTCTTAAATTCCAGCAAAAAATCCCTGCCCAGAACGGAAAAGCACGCCAGTGCCAGCGCCAGCGCCAGCACCCCGGCCAGCATGGCGGGCCACAGGCTTTTGCCTTTCCATATCGTAACCCCGGCGATGGACGCTGCCACGCTGACCGCCATAAACAGCAGCATCGGCAGCATGTTTTGCTTTTGCTTATTCAAATCCGTAAAGAACAAAACCGCGGTAACAATCAGCGTGGAAAAGCATACGATGTAAACCACCTCGGCCGCCCAGCCGGGCGACAGCAGCACGTCGATCAGGATCATAAGCACACAGGCGTATTCCACCAGCTTGACGGTCTGGCTCAGGCGGTTGTACTCCACCAGATCCGGGGACAGCAGCATCGACCATACCATCCACAGCGCCCACAGCACAACGACGCTCCACGCCTGCCCGCCGAAAAGCAGGTTCAGGATCGGGCACAGATACGCGGCGATGAGGAACGGCCACCGGAGAAACCGGATCATCCGGCTGCGGTGCAGCGCCTGCCTGGTTCTTTCCGGGTAAATGATTTCAATCTTCACAAAGCGCGCTCCCCTCGGCTTCCGGCGCAACCCCGTCGGCCGCCAGCAGATCGTACAGTTTTTCCTCAAAGGAGGGGTCCGGGGTTGCCTTGGTGACCGACAGCGTGGCCGTGCCGCCGCAGGTAACGAGCGCGCACCCCGCGCGGTTGGTTACCGCCGGACCCAGCACAAAGTCCATGTGCAGTACGTGCGCCATCAGCTGCGGCGGCAGGGTGACCACACCGAGGTTGGAAAGCGTGGTGCTGAAAATTTTATCGCTCAGAATCCCGTTGACCAGCTTTACCGCCGGGGCCTTGATGAGCAGCGGGATAAACCGCAGCGCGGCAACAATGCGCCCCGCGGACGTTACCATTTCACTCATAACGTTCTGCGAGGTCTTTTCGGCAAGCTGTTTCGTGATTTCTTCCATCAAAGCACCCGCGTCCCCCATCTGCCGCAGGGGAAGCCTGATGCCGCAGTACATGGAAAAATTCCGCAATGTATCCGAGGGATAGAACTTGCGCATGTTGACCGGCACCTGGACGTTCAGCGTGCCCTCTGTTTCATCGGTGGCATATTGGGCGGCCAGAAAAATCATCGCCAGCAGATAGGACGTAACGGTGGCCTGATAGCGGGCCGCCGCCATTTTCAGCTGTTCAACATTCATGTTGAAATGCAGCACCCGGCAGGGGCTGTAGCGGGACAGCTTCCCACTCATCTGCACAGCCGTTTTATCCACAAACCCGGAGCCCTTCTTTGTTTTGGGCACCAGCGCGAACGCGTTTTCCACCTCCTGCTCAGAGGGGTTTTCATTGATATCCAATACGCCGTCGCCTCTGGGGGCCTCAACGCCGAGCAGCCGGAGATACTCCGCCAGAAGCGTTTTGCAAAATACCGTGCCGCCGAACCCGTCCGTCAGCACATGGAAAAACTCGACGCTGATCCGGTTTTTGTACGTAAGCACCCGAAACGACTGTGAGCCGCTGCCGGCAACCTTCAGCGCGCCGCAGGGAACGCTTTTTTCCGTTTCCACCAGATACCTGCGCTTGGAGGTATCCAGATAGTGCCAGAAAAATCCCTTTTTAATGGTTGTGGCAAAGCTCGGAAAGCGCTTGATGGTAAAGGTGAGCGCCATCTGTAAAAGCGCCGGAATGACGTCCTCTTTCAAATACATCGATATGCGGAAAACCGCCATGCGGCCATGCGCCATGGAAAACGGGTAAATCTTGGCGGCGTTGTCCAGCGGAAACCACCGCAGCGACGGCCGCGCGTAAAACCCGCCCAGGTTGGAGATCGCCAGGCGCTCCAGCGCCGTGAAAAGTGGTACGCCCAGAGAAACGCAGGTGAGAATTGCCTGCTCAAAGTCTCTGCGCATCAGCGCCTTTTCATTGGCATCCATGAAATTGTGATGATTATATTCCATAAAAAACGCATCCAGCGCTTCTTTTTCATCATCCGGTAAGAACAGCCGGTAGCTGTCAAACGCCGAGGTTTTCACCTTGCCCACCGTTGTCCCCCCTTTCCGCCGGCACGGGATATTTCCCTGCCAAGCTTACGCCCATCCAGCAGTATAACACATCGGGCGCGGGCGCGTTGCCCGGCGCGCCCGCACCCGCGCGATTCATTGAAAAAAAGCAATCCTTGAAACCACGCGGATCAAGGATTGATTGGCGAGCCCGGAGGGTTTCGAACCCCCGGCTTCCCGCCTTCAGCAACAGCAGCCTTTCCGTAGCGCTCATCCACTGTATATTTTGGCCGGAGCCAAGATAAGGCGGACTCTTGTGGCCGACCCTTTTTAGCGCAGACGATCATCTCCGGCAATCAACAGTTATCGCATTCAAGCAGCCGTTTCTCATAGGGCCGTGCAGATAAGGATTGCCAACAACATTCTCAGCCGCAGGCTGGCTGATGAAGAGCCTTCATCGTGCCGCTGTAAATACACCCGGATCATAGACAAAGCAGAACGATGGCATATTGATACAATCCTTCTCTTCCTTCGGGATGGTCTGCCATCATTTGTGCCAGGCTATACTTTTGCCGTTGTCGGCAGAGGTATACGGGCATCAACCGAAAACCGAAAGCTCATTCAGCTCTCGGCCTCATCGTTCACAAACCCGATTTTCATGGTTGCCTTGGATACTTTTTCCCCTTTCTGGTTGCATATACGGGCTTTTAAAACAATCATCCGGAATGTATCGTTTTTTTCTTCAACCTTACCCGAAACCGTCAGCCGATCGCCAATCAAAACGGGTTTGTTGAACGATGTATCCACCCCATACAGGAGGCAGAATTTTCCGGGCAGGTATACCCCGGCCAATGTCGAGTAGAGCGACGCGGTAAGCATTCCATATACGACGCGTCCCGGAAACCCCTGTGCTTTGGCAAAGGCGTCATCACAATGCAGCGGATTGGTATCTCCGCTGACCGCAAGAAACTGATCCATCATTTCTTCACTGATTACACATTGAAAGCTCTCTTCCTGATGTATACGCAGCTGCTGATAGGTATAACTATTCATCGTGCCGCTCCGAGGTTTGCAAAAATCCGTAAACTCGTTCGGCTATGGTTTCACCGTCCAGCCCATTTTGCCTGCGCACGTCGCTCTGGGTACCATAGCCCACGGCAAAGGTATCGGGAAGCCCAATGCGCAGGAATGGCAAGCTCAGCCCTGCTTCAAGCAGGATTTCCGCAACGGCCCCTCCCAGTCCCCCAAGAATCGTATGTTCTTCCACCGTTACAATGGCTTTATGGCGCCGCGCCGCGTTCAGCATGGTTTCACTATCCAGCGGCTTAAGCGAGTAGATGTTATAAACGGACACAGAGCAGCCCTTTTGGGCAAGCAAGGCTTCGGCTTGCATTACTTCGGATAGCATGCTGCCGGTCGAGAAAATCGCGGCCGTGTCCCCTTGCGTAAGCCTTTCACTGCCGCCGATGTGAACCGAATATCCTTCATGGAAAAACTCTTCCTCTCCGCTCATGCCAAGGCGAATGTAGGTGGGGCCTACATGATGATATGCCTCAACCACACAGGCGGCGGCTTCGATGGGGGTGGCGGGAGATAAAATCGCCAGCCCCGGGAGTGAGCGCAGCACCGAGATATCCTCCGTTGTGTGATGGGACGGACCCAGTGTGGACCATGATAATCCGCTGCCCATGCCGACCAGCTTTACATTCAGGTTTTGGTAACAAACATCGTTGCGGATAAACTCATATCCGCGATAGGCCAGAAATGCTCCGGAGGTGTACACAAAAGGGATTTTTCCGCTCATGGCCATGCCCGCGGCAATCCCGATTTGGTTCTGCTCCGCGATCCCGACATTAAAACACTGATAGGGCATATCGCGCGCCATCATGGCGTCGTAATCCGTGCCGCTGTCGGAAAGCAGCGACACCACACGCTTGTCGCTCTGCATGATGCTGTTGAGCGCTTTAATATACGCTATTTGCATAGGGCAAGCTCCTCCGCTGTGATACCCAATTCCTGGATAAATACTTTCAGCTCCCGTTTATTCGGCATTCGCCAATGCCACGCAGGATTATTTTCCATAAGGGAAACCCCTTTGCCCTTGATCGTATTCGCGATGACAACCTCCGGCTTTCCCCCTCCGGCAGAATCGTGAAACGCTTGTGTGAGGGCGTCCACATCATGTCCGTCAACAACGCTGCAGCCTATCCCAAACGTTTCAAAGCGCGCCTTCCAGTTCTCTATGTTCATGATAGTACAAACAGAATCCATCTTTTGAAGGCCGTTGTGATCCAGAATGATGACCAGATTGCCGAGGTTCAGTTTGGCAACGGACATGATGGCTTCCCAGACGGAACCCTCTTCGCATTCCCCATCGCCTAACAAAACGTATATTCTGCTATTGCTGTGGTCAATCTTGTGTGCGAGCGCCATGCCTGCGCCCAAGGAAAGGCCATGCCCCAACGATCCGGTAGAGGCTTCGATGCCATAGGGGAGATAATGGCTCGGTTCGCCCCCCAGCAGCGATCCCGGCTGGGAAAACCGCATGAGCATTTCTTTTCCAAAATAACCGGCTTTACACAGTACGGCGTACAGCGCCAATCCCCCGTGGCCTTTGCTGATCACCAGGCGGTCGCGGTTTTCCCAGTTTGGATTTTGCGGATCAAACCGCATAACGCCGTTGCAGTACAGCGCATACAATATCTCAACGCATGAAAAGCTGGAGGCCAAATGGCCTTTTCCACCGGCATACGCGGCAAGAAAAATCTCTTTTCTGAGGGTTTTACATTCTTCTCTCCATTCGCTCAATGAAAAAATCCTCTCCCTTCATTTCCTTGGGTGCTGCACTTGAGATGTTGCTCTACAAGCGGTAATTCGTTATTTCGTCCGGGTCAAGCCCGGAAAACGAAAGCGGAGCAAGCTTGTCAATCCTGGCAATCTCCTCCGGCGCAAGTTCGAGTTTTACACTTTCAAGATTTTCACGCATTCGTTTTTGAGAAACGGTTTTTGTAATGGGAAATGCTTCATGGGCCAGGCACCAGCGCAGGCAAACCTGCGCGGCGCTGCAATGATCGTGCGAGACGGCAATGGCTTGCAGCACCGGATTGTCCAGAAGCTTTCCATTGCCCAAAGGGCTCCATGCCTCGATGTCCATTCCGTTTGCTTTGCAGTACGTGATGGTTTCCTCCTGCATAAAGCCGGGATGAAACTCAATCTGGTTAACCATGGGCGGCACAGACGCCTCCGGCAGCAGCGCCGCCAGGTGATGCTTCTTAAAATTGCATACACCAATCCTGCGTACCAGGCCTTCCTTTTGCAGCGCTTCCAGCGCGCGCCAGGTTTCGGCATTTACGGCAGGCCAATCCTCATGCAGGGCAGCCGTCGCGGGCCAATGAATTAAATATTGATCAAGGTAATCCAATTGAAGGTTGCGTATGGTTTTTTTACAGGCGGAGATTGCCCCGTCATAGGTACGCCGGGACACCCAAAGCTTTCCCGACACGAAAATATCCCTGCGATGGACGCCGCTGCTCCGGATTCCTTCGCCGACGGCTGATTCATTGGCATAGGCCGCCGCAGTATCGATATGGGTAAACCCTTCCGACACAGCCTCCTGAATAACCTGGGAAGCTTCATTGGCGGGCAGCTTCCATGTGCCAAACCCGATAGCGCTCAAACGGCACTTCCCCCTCAATTCCCGTTAGCTGCCGCACTGCCGGCGGTTTTGCTTTGCTGAATCGCCTCTTTGACCAAGTCTACCTGCTGCATCCAGTTTTCATACCCATCTGCCCAGCGCCGATACGTGCTGTCACTTTGATCCGGTACGGCGTAATGCTGTGTAAGGTACGCTGCAACGAATTTCGTGTACTTCTCCGCGCCATAGATATTGGTATGCGCGTCGTTATAATAATCATTGTGCGGGTCCATCTGCATGGCTTCATTATAATCATTGGCATTTACGTAGTCAAACCCATTGGAAATGACGATGTCCGACAGATAATTATACTGTTGACGCTCTTCGTCGGTTTCCGAATAAGTGGTAACGACAAAAAGTGCCTTTTGATTTTTCTCTTTCAGGTAGGACAGCAATTCCAGCATATTCTCTTCACTGAGCGATGAAACAGGCGTCCTGCACGTCTCTGCCATATTGTCAGTTAGCTTTATATCAGTGGAATATCCAATGAAAAGATATCCTTTGGTTTCATTTACTTGCCTGCCGGGAATTGCGTATCTAAAAGAATTCTCACCGAGCAGCTTCCATGTGCTATGATATCTCGATATATCAAAATAGAAGGAAAGCGGCGTATCCTGCTCCGTTTTGTTGTTGGAATACTCATAGCCCCGTCGTAAAATCTCGAAACGGTTTGCGGAAAGAAGAGGCATTCCGCTTGCACAGGCGAGGCTGTTCTCTTTTAAAATCGAAATGGCCGGATCCGTGTATTCAAAAGGGCGTAAATCAATCACCAGGACTTCCGGGGACTGATACGCGAGAACCTCCCGGACAAGCGGAAGCACGGAAAAGGAAGCTAGAGAGCTTTTCCCAAAGGAATAGCTTGTTATGCCGTATTCATGCCATGCCACATACGGAGCCCAGCATACGATGCAGATGCTTCCCCCGATATACACAACGTCGAGCGTATTTTTCTTCTCGGCGTAGAAGCCCCTCATGTTGATTAGCTCCATATCTACCGGCTGCATAACGGCGGCCACATACAGGAACAGCAGAACGAACAGTACCGTAAAGAGCAGCGCTTTCAGTACTGTTTTTACACGGCTGCGGCTGGAAATCCTAGTATCCATTAAAAGCCTCCGTAAATGAAATCTGCCGGATTGTATCCGGGCCCGTAAATGCCAAAAATGATAACAGCCATGATCCCGCCCAGCAAGAGAATCCATCGGAATATAATGTTTTGACGATCCAGCATAACCCGCACGGCCTTCCCGTTCTCCTGCAGCAAGCTGACCGCCAAGATGACAAGAAAGCCGATTAAGATAACAAAGAAGTCTTTATAGTCCAAGCCAAACGAGAAAAGCGAATCATCAAAAAGAACCCAGGGTTTCAGGGTGCCAAACATCACAGGCAGGTTTTTCATCACATATACGAAGGATTCTGACGTGGCAAAAAGCCATATGACGCACATCAAGCATAACGTGCGAATACTGGAAAAAAAACGATAGCTCATACATTCGGTATTAATCTTCAACCATCGCGTCAGCGATGAAAACACCGGCTGCAGCAGCTGTCCGCCCACAAGAAAGAACCAAGGCAGTATTCCGGCCGCGAAAATATACTTTGCAGTACCGCCGTGCCAAATCCCAATCGCCAGCCATAGCACCATCAGGCCAAGGTAGGTTGGAATACTCTTGCCAATCTTTTTGCCAAAAAGGCGCCTGCATCTGCCGCCAAGGCTGACAAATGGCGCGCTCTTCAAAAGCGGATACAGAATATAGTCTTTTGACCACTCCCCCAACGTGATATGCCATCTACGCCAGAATTCGGAAAGATTGCGTGAGAAAAAAGGCCGCTGGAAATTCTCCGGCAATGCGATCTGGAACATTTCGGATACCCCAAGTACGATATCCATACATCCGGAGAAATCCGCGTATAGTTGAAAGGCAAAGAGCAGCAACGCAACAACAATATAAAACCCTGTATGCACCGTGCTGGATCCAAGAATTGCGGAGGTGAAGATGGCTAAACGATCCGCAATGACCATCTTTTTCAGCAGGCCCCAGATTATGCGCTCGAAGCCGAATTTCACTTTCTGCGCGCAAAACCTGTGCTCCGCAAACAGCTGTACCGATTGCTCCGCATACCGCACGATAGGCCCGGAAACCATTGCCGGGAACCAGGCCACCAACAGGCTAAGCTTGAAGGGATTCCGCTGCGCATGGTATGTTCCCCAATAGACATCCAAAACATAGCCGATCGCGGAAAGAGAGAAATAGGAGATGCCGATTGGCGCCAAAAAAGTCGGCTGCCATGTAATGGGCACAATGCCAAACATACGGGAAGCGATTTTGTTGGCCAATGAGGACATGCCGTTATAATACTTCAGCATAAACAATTGCCCAACAATGATAAGGAGCACCAGCCATAGCTCCCACCGCCGGGCCGAGGGGGTTTTCGTTCTTTCAATCAGCAGGGTTCCCCAATAAACGGCCAGAATATCGACCGCTAAAAAAACAAAGGGCGCAAGCCCTACGCTCAGATACAGAAACCCGATACTTGCCACCAGCAGCCATTCCCATTGCATCTTTCCGGGCAGCAGATAATACACCAGCAAGGCCAAAGCAAGAAACGCGAAAAACCAGAAGGATGTAATGGAAAATGTCACGGCTTGCATTTTATTACCTGGCTCTCTGGGATATGATATCGACCATTTCACCGACATTCTTCATGCTGGTTACTTCCCCCATTGTAAAGCGTATCTGAAACTGCTTTTCTATCGCAACGATGAGATTGATATGCTCCAGACTATCCCACTCCTTAATATCGCTTGCTACCGTGCTTTCGGTAACATGGATTGTGTCGTCGTCAAACTCTTCCTGAAAAACCTTGTCAAGCACATCAAAGATTTCTTTACGTGTCATAGCGCACTCTCCTTAATATATGTTTTTCTTTGCTCACTGTTTGAAAGCTCCATAACAAAAAGGTTATTTCCTCCCCGGAAGCCCATCCGCTGGTACAGGCCGGCAACCATTTCGTTTTTGGGCGTCGGGATATACTCGCCCGTAACCCGGCTGTATCCGTTTTTACGGGCAACCGATAAAATATCATTGACGATAAATTCCTCCATGCCCCGCTGTAAAACGCGGCAACTCATCAGCCACTCGCTGATAAACAGCGTGTCCCGGGACTGCTTTTCCAGAATCACAACGCCTACCAGCCCGTAATCGCCAAATCTGTCTTTCAATTCATAATAACGGGTAATCACGGTATCATCAGCAGCGAGTTCCTCAATCTGCGATTCCGTATAGCGAACCGTACGGAGATTGAACTGGTTGGACCGCTGTGTAAGCTGTGCGATTCGGGAGAAGTGGAACGAATCAAACGGCGCCGCGACGGCCAGCATATCGAGGTCCTTGAGATAATCATCATAGGAGGTAAACGAAACGCGCGATTTGCTCCGGTCTGCTTCCTTTTGGTATTGCTCCGTGCGCTGGCCGTCGCTTGCCGATAAAACCGTAGTTTCAAACAGATTTAAGCTGCGCAAATACTGCAAATACAGCGAGGGATCCTCCGGAAGCTCCGGCACGGTCATCTCCGGGATTGCGCAGCGGACTTGATTGCGTTCAAACGGGTTATCATCGATAAACACAAAGCTGTCCATGCCAAGGTTTAAGGTTTGCTGTATTTGCTGGATATTGCTGGCTTTATCATTCCAGTTGGCAATAAACATTGCAAAATCATCCAGGCGTAAAACCATATCCGGATGGTGTTCAAACGGTTCTTTTGCCGTATGCTCGTTGTTTTTACTGCACACGGCCAACAGAATGCCTCTGTTTTTCAGGTCCTTGAGCCATCTTTGAAAATCCGAAAACGCACGGCCTGTTCCCAGCTCGCCGATCTGAATATTGCCCAGGCCATCGTCGCCGATCACGCCACCCCAGAGGGTATTGTCCAGATCCAGGATAACCGCCTTGATTATCCGCCCGCTGAGCGCTTTGACGACATCGATCGTCCTTTTGGAAATTTCGGGCAGCGCTTCGAGGGAAAAGGGCATCCTTGCCGCATAGAAAAACTTATCGTTGAAAAAGCTGTTCCTCCCCTGCACGCTCTGGATTCCGTTGATATCGACCAATAGCACATTCTTATACTCAACGGCCGCAAGGGACAGCAGGTAGTTCAGTTTTTGAATCTGAAATGAAAACGAGCTTTCCTCCTTCAGCGCATAGCTGCCCATATTACCATCATTGTAATAGGCAAAGTTATAGTGCAGCACGGTTGATGTAAGCCGGACCGACAGCAGGCCCCAGTATTGCCTGATCTGCTGGATTATCTGCTCAGCAAAGGAGGAACGCTCCTCCGGCTTACAGGCGCTAAAGAGCTCCTGCAATTTCTCCACACACATAACGATCAGCACAATATCAGGCTGAAACTGGTACAGTGCCGAACCTTCATTCATAATCTGTATTTGTATCTGATTGTAATCCGCATCGAAAACATCCAGAAAGATATTCTGAAGATAGGCGTTCCCGCGCAGCGCCGTTGCCAGATGCTGCGTGGCGCAATCGCCTAAAATTGCAACTTTATACCTGAGCTTGCTGTTGTTCTCTCTCTTTGCATAACGCCTTAACTCTGCATATTCCTGCATATCACAACCTCGTTTGAATAACTATAGTTAAGTAATTATAATGTGTCGCCAAAATCGTGTCAACTGAGGTCCGCGTCTCGGTAAACGATGAATAAAGCGCTTGTACGATGGTGCGTTAGATTTTTGTCGGGTTGGGCTTGCGGAACCCGAAGTAACAGCAGCGCTATATCAAGGGTTCCGCAAGCCCAACCCGGCGGAAATATGACGCGCTGGCGTATATGGGATTTAATCAGCGCTTAGCTAGTACGGTGCGGATATATTCACGGAATAACATATTGCAAACCGGCGGCGGGTATACATGCCATCTCTTTGCCTATCCCTTTTCGATAAAGTATATACATGGAGTCGGCGGAGAAATGCCACGTTTTACTGCCTTTGAAATCCATAATTATTTGTGATTACTGGAAAACCCGTCAGAACATTGAATTCCGACGGGTTACCATATGGCGAGCCCGGAGGGTTTCGAACCCCCGACCCCTTGATTCGAAGTCAAGTGCTCTATCCGCTGAGCTACGGGCCCGTAATGATATGCAACTGGATTGGATTGGCGTTGCCGTTGCCGTTGGTGTTGCGTTTATCGCACGGAGCGGCGGCTGCGGGATGATCAGCCGTGCCGGGCGCGCCGCCGCATCAGCCTGCGGGCCGAGAGCGCCAGCAGGGCGGCCAGCGACAGGAGATCGGCCAGGGTAAAGTACCACGGCGGGGCGTAGGCGACCGTAACCCGGCCGGAGCCCCGCGGCAGTGTGACGGTGAGAATGTGGTTGGCTCCCTCGCCCAGAGCGAGCGCCTCCCCGGTTTCCAGCGCGGCGCGGTAAACGGGATAGGCATACAGCGGCAACTCCACCGTTGCTTCGGTATCGGCGGTATACGCAAACGTGAGGTTTGTATAGCGCTTCTCATACGCGGTGATCGCCGCCCCGCCGGAAACCACGGCGGGCACGGGCGCGCGGTTCAGATAGGCGTCCACGTCGGTGCCTTCCATAAAATAGTCGCCCGGCAGGTACACCTTTGCCGCAAAATCGGCTTCCTTATCCGCCATCACCACCACCTGACCATCGCCCTGAATGCTCCGGTCGATGAATGGCGCGGCGTTGAGGATGGCCAGCAGCAGACAGGCAAGCACCAGCAGCCTGCGGTGCTCCGGCCTGTGAACCAGCAGGTGCGCGCTCACAGCGAACACAACGGCCAGCAGGGCCGAGGCCGCACCCAGATACCGCCACGGAAACTGCACCGCAAACAGCGCCTTGCTGAGGATGGGAATCCGATACGCATACGTCCACGGAAACACGACCGAAGCCATGATCAGCGCGAGCACCGCAAACAGGGCCGCGCCGCGCCCCACGGAGTACAGATACGGATCCTCCAGCCGGTCCTCCCGCTTTTGGTACGCCACGAATAGAAACCCAATCAGACCCACGCCCAGCAGCAGCCCCACCGACAGAGGCATTTCCACCGTGGTGCCGGGGAAGGTGGTCATGCCCGCGTAGGGATTGACAAACGAGGCAAACAGCTGCGGCAGATACACCGCGTGCAGGTAGATCAGCTTTTCCTGATGGAAAATATCCAGATCCAGCGCCGAAAACCGGAGCAGCGGCACCAGAAACCACAGATTGATCAGCACCGTAAGCCCCGCCGCCGCGCACAGCCGCCCGAGAGCCTTCCACGTGGTTTGGCGGAGAATGATGCAGACCGCCGTAAACAGCGCGCAGCCGATGGCCGCGATCTGCAGGCTGATGAGATGGGTTTGCAGCATGCCCGTCATGCCGATGATCAACCACGGCACGCCGCTCATGCGGGGCCGGGCCATATCCTGTTTGGGCTGCCACACGGTGGCGGCGATGCCCACGATCACCAGCGGGTAGAAAAGCATCGCCAGCGCCTCGCCCGCCGCCGCGCGCGTGAACAGCGTCATCAATCGGTAGATGCCCAGCGTGTAGACCACGCCCGCGATCAGCCCCACGGCCGCCTTGCCCGTCCAGGCCCGCACGGCACGGTAGGTAAGCCAGGCGGTACCCACGTTCAGCAGCACGATAAACGCCTGCCAGCTCACCAGCATGGATACCCCGCACAGCCGGAAAAGCGCGGGGATATACAGAAGCATTTCCCCGTACATCACCGAGGAGGCATAGCCGTAGCCGTTTAAAAACGTCGGGTCGATCCGCACGGGGAACTGGCCGGATAAAAGCCCGTCCTTGATGGATTCGATGCGGGTGAGGTGGAAGGCCAGATCATGCCCGTACACCAGAAAATCCCGAAGCACAGGAAGCGACGCCACGCCCCCCGCAAGCAGACACACTGCCCACGCAAGGCTTTCGGGAATTGCGTCGTCCGCCTCCCGGCGCATCTGCCACACAAGCAAGCCGCCCGTCAGCAGCATCGCCAGCAGGAAAAACGCCGTATCATGCCACACCGGCTGATCGGACCGCACCTGCGTTACGCCCGCCTCCGCGCCGATCAGCGTCACGCGGATGCCGCGCGTGGTTTGCGCAAGCGTCAGCGTAAGCACAGCCTCGGCCTGTCCGGCGTCCAGCGTTGCGGAGGCCAGCACCGGGGACGGGTTCCCCTGCGCGTCGGCGGCCAGATCGTTGATGATGCGGACCTCCGGTGCGCCGTCCCCGCCGCTGGCCGCACCGCCGTCATCCGGCAGCGTATAGACGACGGTCACAGTGTAGCTGCCCTTTTCCAGCATCAGGCGTTCGCTTTGCAGGGCTTCGCCGTTCTCCGATAGCGTAAAATCATCCGGCTGCAAAAAGGTACTGTAATAATCATCCTGATTGGCGCCGAAATACACCAGCAGCGCCGCGGCGAGGAAAAGCGCCGCGATCAGCAGGGGCTTCCGGTTGTGTTTCAGCAATTTCTGCGCCATGGTTTCTCCGTTCAGCGGTCGCCCGTGGAGCCGAACCCCCCGCGCGATTCCGCGTCCATCCGCTCCACCTCGTGAAAGGTGACGGGCGGCATCTTTTCCACAATGCGGAACTGGCAAATGCGGTCGTTTACCTGTATGTGCGTGTCGCGCACGGCATACACCGGCATGCGCCAGATATCGTCCTCCCCGGCGTAGCTCTCGTCAATCACGCCCATGGAGTTGGTCTGCAGAATGCCCCAGCGCTTGAAGGTGGAGCTGCGCGGCACCACATGCGCCTCAAACCCCTTGGGCAGCCGCATGGATACGCCAAGCGAGATCAGCCGCGCTTCGCCCGCGCGCAGTGTTACGTCCTCGGCGGCGCGCAGGTCAATCCAGTCTCCCTGCTCTATGCGTTCGATTTTCTCAATGGGAGCGTGGTATTTAATATCGATGGTCATGCGTCGTTTCCGTCTCCTTATCGGTATTTGAAATCACAGACCGGGTCGTGATCGTTTACAATCCCGACAGCCTGTAAAAAGCTGTACACCGTTACGGTGCCCATAAAGCGCATGCCGCGCTTGATCATATCCTTGCTGAGCGCATCCGACAGCGGCGAGGAGCAGATCATTTCTGCGCCGCCGATCACCGGCGCATCCGGCGCAAAGGACAGCAGGTAGCGGTCAAACGTGCCGAACTCCGCCTGGATTGCCAGAAACACACGCATGTTGCCGATGGCGGCCTCCAGCTTGCGCCGGTTGCGCACCAGGCCGGGGTTTTCCATCATGCGCAGTACCTCCGCCTCGCCGAACGCGGCGATCTTTGCGGGGTCGAACCCGGCAAACGCTTCGCGGAAATTCTCCCGCTTGTTCAGGATCACCGCCCACGATAACCCCGCCTGAAATCCTTCCAGCAACAGCATCTCGGCCAGCTTCCTGTCATCGTGCTCCGGCTTGCCCCATTCCGTGTCGTGGTAGCGGATCATCGCCTCGCCCCGCGCCCAGCCGCATCGTACCGCCATGTAAGCCTCCCAAAATATCCAGTTTCGCGTTATCCCCTATCCGCGCCGTCCCCGCGTCCGATACCCGAAGGGTCAGGACGCAGATTCGCAAAGAAAACAAACGCGGCACATCGGCCAATACACTTCTGCCCCCGTCGCACCCCGTCCCCGCGTCCGATACCCGAAGGGTCAGGACGCGGATACGCAACGGCAAACGAACGCAGCACGTCGGCCCATACGCTCCTGCCTCCGTCGCACCCCGTCCCCGCGTCCGATACCCGAAGGGTAAGGATGCGGATACGCAGCAGTACACGAACGCGGCACGTCGGCCAATACGCTCCTGCCCCCGTCACACCCCGTCCCCGCGTCCGATACCCGAAGGGTAAGGACACGGATACGCAACAGCAAGCAAACACGGCACATCGGCCCATAAGCTCCGTTCGTTCCCCCCGCATCCGATACCCGAAGGGTAAGGATGCGTAAATCGTCTGTGCAATGCCGAGTCAGATTTTCGCCAGATTGGGTTTGCGAAGCCCGAAGTAGTAGCAGCGCTACGTCGAGGGCTTCGCAAGCCCAATCTGGCGGAAATATGGCCGGCAGTGTGCGGACGATTTGCGCATCCTTACCCTTGCTTACTTAGAACCCTCTTCCCCCACCGCCGCCGCCGCCGGAGTGCACCCCGCTGCCCCCGCCGCCGCCGAGACCCCCACCGCCGCCACCGCCGGAAGACTGCGCGCGCGGCGCACGGGCTACGGTGGTGCGCAGGTACTGGTCCTCGTGCTCTGTCATGTTGAGCTTGGCGTTGTCATGATAGTCGTAACGGTAGGTGGAGCCCTTCAGCTTGTAGCGTGACCGGACGATCAGCACAAACGCTAGCCCGATGATCAGGCAGATGCCCGCGCCCACCAGCATTTCCGTGGGGGTGATCACCTTGTAATAAGAGGTCAGGTGTTCGCCCGTCTCATAATCATACAGATAGCTTCCCTCGGGGATGCCTTGTTTAACAAAGCCCTGCACCGCCGCGATCATCGCCAGCGCGCCCTCGGCATACAGGCCCTCCCGCAGCAGCGGGTTGCTCTTGTCCAGGGCCTTTTCCACCCGCGCGTCGGTCATGTAGTTGATCATCAGGCCGTCGGTGTAGAGGTACTCAAAGCGGTTGTTGGCGTTGAAGTTCACGTAATACAGCGCCCCGGAGGCGTCGTCCCCCGTGCCCAGCCCCAGCGTGCGGTAATAGGCGCGGGCCGCCTCGTGGTTGGTCTGGGTGCCGATAGTCTCATCGACCGTGACCACGGCATAGTCCATGCCCGTCGCCGTAATAAACGCCTCCACGGCCTGGGTGATCTCCTCCACCTGCGCCGCTGTGAACACCTCCGCGTAATCATACACACGCTGCTGCGCGGCGGCCACCAGCGGCAACGCCAGTATCAGCAGCAGCACCAGGGCCCGCGTGACATGTTTCATCACATTATCCTCCGTGTCGTCCGTTTACTGAAAGTACTGGGAATACGCATTGATCACCGTGAGCGCCGCGTCCAAAACCCGGCCTTCGGCCATCAGGGGATTGCTTTGCTGCATGATCAGGTTCAGGCTTTCCTGCGGCACATAGCTATCCATATCGCCGAAGTTCTGGATGTAATAGCTGCCGGCGAACAAATCCAGATAAATCATCATACCGCTGCGGTATTCGCCCGAGCCGAAGCCGTGGCTTTTGTAAAACTCCATCATATAGTCGCCGTTTTCGTTTCCTTCCATCTCTTCATAGGTGGACAGGAACAGGAAATCACGGTCCGACAGCGTGCGGAAATCCGCAATCGCGGCCTCCAGTGTGGTTCTCTCCTCATCGGACAGGATCTCGGCATAGTCGAACACGCGCGTGGTCTGGTTGACGCTGCCAATGTTGGTCAGCGCTTCGGTGAGGATATGCATCATCCATAAAAAGCCGTCGGAAAACGAACCTTGGGTAAAATACGGCAACGACTGATCAATCAGATATTGGATATCCTCCGTCGCCATCAGGTTTTTCAGGTCGCCGTACACGGAGATATAGTAATAGCTGTCGCCGTACAGGTCCAGATAGCACAGCACCGCCGTGTCGTTCATCCCAAGCCCCAGCGATTTGCTCACATAAAAATCATCGGCCAGCTGCTGGTAATCCGTTGTGCCGAGGTTTTCGCTGGTGATCAGGATGGCGAAATCATACCCCGTGTTCTCCTGAAAATCGATAATCGCGGCGCGCAGGGTTTCCACCTCGTCCGCGGAAAACAGCTCCGCGTAGTCAAACACGCGGGTATCCGCCGATTCCGCCTGGGCCAGGGCCGCCGTATTCAGCAGCAGTACCGCCGCCATAATCAGCAGCAGGATCCGTTTCTTCATCACTGATACCCTCCTTAAAACAGGAAGTACGCCGCCAGGCAGTATACTCCAAAGCAAAGCGCGGAGAGCAGCCCGCCGGTGAGCCACAGCTTGCCGCTTGCAATGGGCAGCTTGCCGCACACCTCGCCGGTGCAGCCGTTCATGGCAAAATAGTAGGGTTCCTTGTCGCCCTCGCGGTGGTAGCTGATCACCCATGTGGGCAGCAGCACATACTGGCTTTCTTTTTTCTTCACATTGGTGCTAACGGTGCCGTGGTGCGTTTGGTAGGAAAGCGACGACGACAGCAGCGGCTTGACATACCCCTGAAGCTCCTCCTGGATATCGGCGGTCGCTTCCTCCTTGGTGATGTCGCGGCGCTCGGCCAGGAAGCCCGCCAGATACGCGCCGGAGAACGGCTTCATATCGTCCAGCGGAAACGGGTGAATGCCGTCGCTCAGCTTGCGGTCGGCGCTCTTGAGCGCCGGTCGCATAACGCCTTCAAAATCGATATCCGCGCGGCGGCGGAACGCATAATGCTGCGTGGTGGTAATGGTCTCCCGCGGGGTCTGGGCAACGGATGTGTTCTGCCCCTCGCCGGTATAGGTGCCGTCGATCAGGCAATCGGTCACAAAGTGCGGGTAATATACGCCCTGAATGTTTTTCACCTGCTCCTTGGCGAAAAAGCCCCTGGGCACAAATCGCTTTTTACTGACCCACTGCATGAAACGGTCCACGGCCATTTCCTTGCTGATCGTAAACGGAAGGGCTTTTTCGGGCCGCATATCCGCGGTCAGCTTGCCCTCCAGGATGATCGGATTGTGGCAGTAGTAGCAGTGGGTAGCCACGGTGGTTTCGTCGGTGATCACCTCGCTGCCGCAGCTGGGGCAATGGTACACCACCTGGGTCAGCCGCGCGTCAGCCTCCGCCTTCGCGGCGTCGGCGGACGATGTTGCTTCCGTCTGCTCCGCGCCCAGCGGGTGCTCATGATCGTCATCGTGGTCGTGTTCATGCTTAGCCGCCATATCCAGCAACGTTTTTTCATTGTATTCACTGTCACAGGAATCGCATTTCCACTCCTGGAGCTCCGGCCTGAACCGCAAATATGACCCGCAATTCGGGCACTTATACGTTACACCTGCCATCGGTATCACCTCTTTGTAATTCCTTGGTTTGCTGCGTTAAGAATAGCATACGGCCCATTCCGTGTCAATGAGCCGCGCGCCTGCAAACCCCTTCGCCGTACTTGAAGTTCCCCGTTATATTGAGTATACTGGGGTAACACTGTATGCGGGCATCCGTCCGGCGAGGCTGCCGGGCCATGCCATGGAAAGGGTTCGACTATGCTCAAAACCTACGCGCTGTTCGATTTTGACGGAACGCTGATCCGCGGGGATTCGATCATCCTGTTCATCCGCTACGCGTGGCGCAACAAACTGTGTTCAGGCGCGGACGTGCTGCGCTTTGCGGCCGCCGGGGTTTTGTTTACCCTGAAGCTGATCCCGCCCAAGCGTGCCAAGGAAATGGGCCTCAACTTTTTAAAAACCAAGGAACGCGCCGTGTTTGCCGCCGCCGCGGAGGATTTTTGCCGCAGCGTGCTGGTGCCGCGGCTGTACCCCCAGGGCGTGGCAGCCATCCGGGAGCATGTGCAGGCCGGGCACGAGGTGCTGTTGATCTCCGCCTCCCCGGCGTTTTATCTGGAACCGCTCAAGGAGATTCTCGGCCTGACCGCCGTGTTGGCCACGCGGTTTTCCGCCGATGAGGATGGGCGCTTTGCCGGGGAAATTATCGGTGAAAACTGCCGGGGCGAGCAAAAAACGGTGCGCCTGCGCGAATATCTGGCGGAGACCGGGAACGAGTTCAGCGCGTTTACCTCCAGCGCCTACGGCGACAGTACCCACGACCTGCCTATGCTGGCGCTGTGCCGGTATGCCTATGCCGTAAATCCCGGGCGGAAAATGCGCAGAAGAATAGAGCCCCTCCCCAACGTTGTCATACTCACCTGGAAGGAGAAACCCTAACCATGCGAATCGCCGTGATTGCCGACCTGCACGGCAACCGCCCCGCCACCGACGCGCTGGAACGCGACTTCAGCCGCACACGCCCGGACAAGATTTATTGTCTGGGCGATATCGTGGGCAAAGGCCCCTCCAGCGTTTACACCTTTGATTGGGCCATGGCCAACTGCGACCTGGTGCTGGGCGGCAACTGGGACGTTTTTGTGGGTTACCGTTCGTTTGAGCCCGACCACTATTACTGGGATCAGCTGGGCGAGGCCCGCCTGAAAACCCTGCGCGAGCTGCCGCTGGAAAATACCATCGTCCTTTCCGGCCGCCGCATCCGCCTGTTCCACGGCCGGCCGATTATGGCGCACCTCATCCACGCGCACGATACCAGGGAGCAGATTATGCCCCTGTTCATCAATGCCGAGGGCGAGAGCTGCGAGGTGGCCGGCTATGCCGACGCGCACCGCCAGTCCCTGCGCTCACTGGAGGACCGTCTGCTGTTCAACTGCGGCAGTGTGGGCAACGCACTGGGCCGCCCCGATTGCTGCTATGCCCTGCTGGAAGGCGACGAAACCACCGAAAACGCCCCCTTCACCATTCAGCTGATCCAGATCCCCTACGACCGCGACCTGGCCGTGCGCGAAGCCCAGGCCGAGCCGCAGGTGTACCGTATCGAGTCCTATATCAATGAAGTAAAAACGGGAAAGTACAGCCGGTAAGTATGCTTATATAGAATACCGCCGCCTTTTCCGATCAGAGATCCAAAAAAGCGGCGGATCATAAAACAAACAGGCCGTGCAGCAATCGTGCATAGCCTGTTTGTTTATCGTCCCTTATTCTGAAAACTATCGATAGCGGCTCGTTTTCCATAGTCTTTCTGTCACTGCTGACTGGCAGGCAGATAAACAACAGTGAATGTACAGTACAACGGCATATCGTATTTCTGTCGGATTGTTTTGGCAGGCTCAAGCAGACGGAAAACAATCGTCAATCAACAGGTAAGGAGTTTCACGATCGTCTCCCTACGAAAGATCCACGGGCAGGTCGCTGTCCGAAAACGGATCCTTCGGGTCCTTGGGCGTGTGCTTGGGCGTGTAGGCGTTGGGCAGCGGGATATCGGTCAGGTCCTTGGGCGGCTCAATAATATGGATATCGATGTATCGGTTCTCGCTGAAGGTGATGGTCGCGCTCTCGCCCGCGTGGGTCATGGCGATCACCTCGGTATGCTGGGTGCTGGCGCGGCGGGCGAAATCGATGGCAACCTCCGGGCGCTCCTGCCAGTGCATGGGGATGAACAGCCTCGGCTTTTTGGACAGGATAAAGTGGTTGGCGCCCGCGTCGTACATCATGCCCTGGCGCGGATCCACGGGGAACATCGCCAGGTCGATCATATCGACGGGGATGGGATCACAGGCCTTGTAAAAGGCTTCCTCGGCGGCCTCAATCTCCCGCAGGGTGCTTTCCTGGCGCCAGTGCCACAGGTTCAGGTCGCCCGCGTGGAAAATGTTCATGCCGTAGGCGGTAACCAGAAAGCTGACGCCCCGGTCCGTGGAATCGTACGCCGTTACGCTGATATCCTTGGACAGGGTCAGGGTCTCCAGCGGGCCGATGCGCTTGCCCCGTTTGCCGATGGGCAGATCGGAGGACACGATGTAGTTGATGCCCGGCAGTTCCTCCCGCCACTCGTAAATCACGGGATCCAGGTGATCGGGGTGCACATGGCTGACGAACACGTAGACTTCCTCGAACACCGATAAGATCTTGGTGTTCAGCTGGCCCACCGGGGACAGCCGCCTGCGCTCGCCCTCCCAGTAGTCAAACACCAGCAGGGTGCTGCCGACCTGTACGGAAAATCCACTGTTATGATGATAGGTGACCTTTAGTTGCTTCTCCATCCAAACCCTCCGTCATATTGAAATGAAGCCGTAACACTCTGCGCTTCGCTC
The DNA here is from genome assembly GCA_963664595.2 of Candidatus Limiplasma sp. Classification (GTDB taxonomy): domain Bacteria; phylum Bacillota; class Clostridia; order Christensenellales; family Aristaeellaceae; genus CAXXOK01. The sequence goes on from CAXXOK010000002.1 coordinate 377,599, forward strand.
GAACAATATTGCAAAGTTATTACTAACTGTTTGATGATGAATTCAGCACCGTAATCCCCTGAACGTGGCGATCACGCGAAAACTATTTACAAGTTTTTCTGGTAGACTATACCACATATGATACACAGTGTCAACACTTATGCCATATCTTGTAATATTTGCTCTATAGTTTTGTTATACATAGGTTATTTCTGCCCGCCAGGCGATCGGCGGCTGACGAAACCTCGCCGGTATGATATAATGAAGCCAACCTGGCAAAGGAGGCCGAAACCATGCAAAAAGGACCAATTCTGGTCATTATGGCTGCCGGGATGGGCAGCCGTTACGGTGGCTTAAAACAAATGGACCCCATCGGCGCGCACGGCGAATTTCTTCTGGATTATTCCCTGTACGACGCCAAACGCGCGGGGTTTGAGCGCGCGGTGCTGGTGATCAAGCGTGAAAACGAGGCGGACTTCCGCCGCCTGCTCGGCGCGCGGGTTACGCTGCCGCTTTCCTACGCCTATCAGGAGCTGGATGATCTGCCCGCGGGCTACACGCTGCCCACGGTGCGCGTTAAGCCCTGGGGCACGGGGCACGCGGTGCTGGCGGCCCGCACCCTGCTGGATGCGCCCTACTGCGTGATCAACGCCGACGATTTCTACGGTGCGGAGGCGTTTCAGCTGGCGGCCCGCCACCTGCAATCCATCACCGCGGACGATGATTTCGCCATGATCGGCTATTACCTGAAAAACACCCTCAGCGAAACGGGGCATGTGTCACGCGGGGTGTGCAGCGAAACGGAGGACGGCTATCTGCAGTCCATCACCGAGCGCACACATATCATCTCCACCGTGGACGGCCCGCTGATGACCGAGGACGAAAAAACCTACACCCGCCTAAGCGCGCACGCCACCGTGAGCATGAACATGTGGGCCTTCCCCCAGGCGATGACGGGCTACCTGGAAGAGCTGTTCCCCGCGTTTCTGGACCGCGCCCTCAAGAAGAATGTGGAAAAGGCGGAGTTCTTTCTGCCCTTTGCGGTGGATGAGCTGCTGCAAACGGGCCGTGTGCGTGTGAAGGTGCTGCGCACCGCGGAGCGCTGGTACGGCGTTACCTACCGGCAGGACCGTCCCCTGGTGGAGCAGGCCCTGCAGGCCATGACGGCCCAGGGCGTATATCCTGAAACCTTATGGGGAGAAAAAAACTGATGAAATGGCTCCGCGTCCTGCTATGGTCGGTTTTCGCGCTGCTGTGCGTCGGCATTGCCATCATGGTGCCGTCCACCCTCGGCGCGTATCAGACGCTGAATACCGAGCGCAGCGCAACCCCCACGCCGACCGCCAACACGGCCAGCATGCTCTATGTGACCATGGATCCCAGCCACACGCCCGCACCCACGGCACTGGTGCTCAAGCGCGGCATGCAAAGCACCGCCGTAACCGAGCTGCAGCAGGCGCTCAAAGATCTGGGATACTACAGCAGCACCGTGGACGGCCAGTACGGCGACGGCACAGCCGAGGCTGTGAAGCTGTTCCAGGCCCAGCACGGGCTGGATGCCGACGGCCTGGCGGGCGAGGCGACGCTTACGCTCTTATACTCCGGCGCCGCGCAAGCCTATGTGCCCACGCCCACACCGTCCGCCACGCCCTCGGTGATCAAAAAGGGAGAGGATTCCGACCGGGTGCGCAGCGTGCAGGAACGGCTTAAGGAGCTGGGGTATTATTCCGGCGAGGTCGATGGGCAGTTCGGCAACGGCACCGAGGAAGCCGTCCGCCTGTTCCAGCGCCAGAACGGCCTGGATGTGGACGGCGTGATCGGCAGCATGTCGCTTGCCGCCATGATGGACGAAAACGCCGCCAAGGTCACCGTTACCCCGACCCCCGATCCCAATTCCCTGCCCGTGCTCGTCAACGCGGACAATCCCCTGCCAAAAAGCTACAAGCCCGACAACATGGTGCTTCTTCGCAATGTGCTGCCCTCCTCGCTGGTATATGTCAAGGGCAGCGAGATTGAGGGCGACGCCACCGCCACCGCCGCGCTCAAGCGCATGTTCCAGGCCGCCGTGGCCGATGGCGTTACCGGCTGGCAGATCAGCGCCGGGTACCGCAGCTATGCCTATCAGGAAGAGTTGTTCAACGATTCGGTGGACAACCTCATCGCCCAGGGCCGCAGCCGCGAAAGCGCCTACAGCGTAACCCGCCTCACCGTGGCCGATCCCGGCACAAGCGAGCATCAGCTCGGCCTCGCGTTTGATATCACCGTCGCCGATACCTCCTTCAAGGGCACGCCCCAGCAGATCTGGCTGCATGAAAACTGCTGGGATTACGGTTTTATCGTGCGCTATCAGGAGGACAAGGAGGATATCACCGGCTATATCGCCGAAGCCTGGCATATCCGCTACGTCGGCATGCCCCACTCCATCACCATGCGAGATAACAACTGGTGTTTGGAGGAGTATATTGAGGCGAACCAATAGAAACCCGGGCACCGCAACGGCGGCGTGCTGCGTTTGCCGTGTGACGAAACCGGCGGTTGCCTGAAAGCATTAACTTACTAAACATTTCATAGTATGAACCATGGATTGCCGCTGCTCTGCGCTGTCCATGGTTTCTTCCTTTCCGTTTCTTTTTCTGTTTTACTATAAAACAGTACAAAAGGTTTCTCTGACATCGTTTCCCGCAGGCAATCGCAAACTGCAAAAAGCGGGACGCAAACTGCCGCTTCATCCGGGTGATGTTTCTCAGCCGGAACACACGGCAGGCCGCTCCGCCCGTATACTGCGGCTATCCTCACCCTTTCGGCACGGAAAGTTGTTTGGAAACCGACTGTTCTGGTATACTTACAGTACAAATCGAATAACCCGTTCAATCCGGAAAGCCAAAGAACCGGGCCCAGAACAAAAAAGCGAGGTGCATCCCCGTGATCCAATGGATTTCCCAATTTGGCGCAGTGCAGCAGGCCTTCATCGCAACCCTGTTTACATGGGCGGTTACCGCGCTGGGCGCCGCCCTGGTGTTCTTTTTCAAAAGCATTAACAAAAGCGTGCTCAACGGTATGCTGGGCTTTGCCGCCGGGGTGATGATCGCGGCCAGCTTCTGGTCCCTGCTCGCCCCCGGAATTGAGCTGGCAGAGGAACTGGGTCAGACCGCATTCCTGACCGCCGCCATTGGGTTTCTGGCGGGCGGCGGGTTTTTGTACCTGGTGGATAAGCTGCTGCCGCACCTGCACATGGGGTTGGACACAGCCAAAGCGGAGGGTATTAAAACATCCTGGCAGAGAAGTGTTTTGCTGGTGCTGGCCATCACACTGCACAACATTCCGGAAGGGCTTGCCGTGGGTGTGGCGTTTGGCGCCGTCGCCGCGGGAATGGGCTCCTCAGCAACGATGGCCGGCGCCATTGCGCTGGCCATCGGCATCGGGCTGCAGAATTTTCCGGAGGGCGCGGCCGTATCTATCCCCCTGCGGCGCGAGGGGTTCAGCCGAACGAAGTCGTTTCTGTATGGGCAGGCCTCCGGTCTTGTGGAGCCGATTGCCGGTGTGCTGGGCGCTTTGGCCGTGATCAAAATCCAGCCGATCCTGCCCTATGCGCTTGCCTTTGCCGCGGGCGCAATGATCTATGTCGTGGTGGAAGAGCTCATCCCGGAGGCGCAGCGGGAAGAAGGCGGATCCAAAACAGATGTTGCGACACTGGGCGCGCTGGCTGGCTTTGCGGTGATGATGGTGCTCGATGTCGCTCTGGGCTGAGACTCTATGGTCTCTATATTCATATCGTACCCATAGAAATAGAAGCTGCTGAAAAATGATGGGTCCAGGGCCGATGGCCCTGGTCAGGATGCAAGGGTGAAACCCTTGCCCAGGGCATGGGGCGGAGCCCCTATATTCCTGCACCACAACCTATGATGAAAGCGAGCGAACAGCGCCAAAGGCGCTATGATGCGAGCGGTGATAAAGACCCGAAACGGTTCTATAACCAGCTGAAACGACCCCCGCATCTGTTTGCGGGGGCCGTCTCTTACGTTATGGCTATCTGTTGATCAGGCTTCCTTTTTTGGTTTTACAGGCTGCCCTTATTTGGCATAATCGGTCGCGCGCGTTTCGCGGATCACGTTGACGCGAATCTGACCGGGATACTCCATTTCCTTTTCGATGCGCTTGGCAATGTCGCGCGCCATCAGCTTGGTGCCCTCGTCGGACACATCCTCCGGCTTGACCATGATGCGCACTTCACGGCCGGACTGTATGGCAAAGCACTTCTCCACGCCCTGGAACTCGTTGGCAATCTCTTCCAGCTTTTCCAGACGCTTGATGTAGTTTTCCAGGCTCTCGCGGCGCGCGCCGGGGCGGGCGGCGGAGATGGCATCGGCGGCCTGCACCAGCACGGCCTCGATGGTCTGGGGTTCCACATCGTTGTGGTGGGCGAGGATGGCGTGGATTACGTCCGGGCTCTCGCCGTACTTGCGGGCCAGCTCGCCGCCCAGGGATACGTGCGTGCCCTCGGCCTCGTGGTCCACGGCTTTGCCGATGTCGTGCAGCAGGCCCGCGCGCTTGGCCAGCGCGATATCCGCGCCCAGCTCAGCGGCCATGATGCCTGCCAGATGGCTGACTTCAATGGAGTGCTTGAGTACATTCTGGCCGTAGCTTGTGCGGAATTTGAGGCGGCCCAGCAGCTTGACCAGCTCGTGGTGGATGGCGTGCTGGTTGGTTTCGAACACAGCCTGGTCTCCGGCTTCACGGATCTGGTTGTCCACTTCGCGCTTGGCTTTTTCCACAACCTCTTCAATGCGCGCGGGATGGATGCGGCCGTCCATGATCAGCTTCTCCAGTGCAATACGGGCAATTTCGCGGCGTACGGGATCAAACGCGCTCACGATCACGGCTTCCGGTGTATCGTCGATGATCAGGTCCACGCCGGTGGCGGTTTCCAGCGCGCGGATGTTGCGGCCTTCGCGGCCGATGATGCGGCCCTTCATATCGTCGTTGGGCAGCACGATGACGGATACGGTGCTCTCCGCCACATGGTCGGACGCGCACCGCTGGATGGCGAGGGTTACGATGTTGCGGGCTTTCTTTTCGCCCTCCTCGCGGGCTTTGGCTTCAATCTCGCGCACGGTGGCGGCGGCTTCGTGATAGGCGTCCTTCTGGATGCGGCTTACGAGCATCTGGCGCGCTTCGTCCTGGGTCATCCCGGCGATGCGCTCCAGCTCCGTGTTCTGCTTTTTCTGGCTTTCCTCCAGGGCTTTCTCGCTTAGCTGCAGCTGGCTCAGGCGCTGATTGATCTGGGTTTCGCGGGCCTCCAGCGTGTTGGTCTTTTTATCCAGCGTTTCCTCCCGCTGCAGGATACGGCGCTCAGACCGCTGCACCTCGCTGCGGCGGTCCCGGCACTCGCGGTCGAGCTCGGTTTTAAGGCGCAGCACCTCTTCCTTGGCTTCCAAAATGGTCTCTTTTTTCTTTTCATCCGCTTTGCGCGTAGCTTCTTCCAGCAGGGTTTTGGCATAGACCTCGGTGCGGCCGATGCGTTTTTCCGCCGTCGATTTGCGGTAGGCATATCCGCCCGCAGTTCCGATAAGCAATGTGACAACAGCGATGATCGTGCTGATAATCGGGTTCAATGTCGTCGATCTCCTTTCGTATCGAAATCTTTTTTCAATGTTTAAAATCACGTTATTGATCTTTGGATAAATCGAAAAACCCCACGGGAAAAACCCCGTGCGGCGGCTGTGCAGATCTCTTTGAATGGCGTCATGCCTATAGCTTCACTGGTTTGCGGCGACACACTGTGCGCAAGAAAACTTCCGCTCAAGTGCCGTCGCTGCTAAAACATATTCATCAGGAGCAGTACGCTCCTGCCAAAAAACCCGCCGCAAGGCTGCGGTTTCGGCGGGATAAGCCATTCCGCTAAAATCTATTGCATAAACAGCCGGAACCCGCTTGCGCGGATTCTCTGCCGACCGTTTTATTGTATACAAGATTCGGTTATATGTCAAGCATTGTATCCACGGCGCGGGGCTCTGCCACAGACAGCGCAGGCACCGGGTTAAACGGCCGAACCGTAAGGTATTTCCCACGCTTGCACCGCACCGCAGGCCCGGCCATCAGCCACGGTCCCTGCGTCCGCGCGTTCATGGCTCGTGGTGAGGGCCGCGGGATTCATGTTTTTTTTGTGCATATCGAAACCACACCGGCAATGCGAATATAAGCCCAAGCCCGATGTAGGTCACCATCATGGTCACCCGCTCCAGCAGCGAGGCCGTTACCCCCACGGTAAAGTCCACCCCCAGCTGCATGGTGGCAACGCCCATCAGGCTTTCCTTCAGGCCGATATTACCCGGCACGACGGCGATCACCGAGGCCAGCCAGGCAAGGCTTGCATACAGCAACGCCTCGTACAGCGAGATGGGATGCCCGGAGGCCTGAAAACAAACCATCACAATCAGCAGCCGCACGATGTTGCTCAGCGTCATGCACACCAGCAGCTGCCACAGCAGCCTTCGGCTGCGCAGCAGATCGTTGAAACCCGTGATGATGTCCTGCACGATCTTCCACTTTTCAAGTCTCCGGCGCAGGCGGCTTTCCGAGGTGAGCGAAACAAACACGAATACCGCGATGCCTATCATGCCCAGCACCGCAACGCCCCACACCAGCAGCGGCCATTTGCCGTCGATCAGCCCTACACACAGCATGGCGACCACAATCTCCAGCAGCGAAAACGAAACCCCGAACACCATGTTCCCGGCCACCATCGCTGCGCTCTTGGTGTAGGCCAGCCCGTTCACCCGCTTGTAGTAGCTTGCGGCCAGCGCCAGCTCCCCGCGCAGCGGCATCACAAAGGCGATGGCGTTACTCACGCAGGTCACGCCCATCCAATCCGTCAGCGTAAGGCGGATGCCGAAGGTGCTCAGGATCACCAGATGGTACACGCCGTTGAGCACGGCGCTGAGCACGCCCAACGCCAGCAGCCACAGCACCGTAGCGCGGTCCAATTGCAGCAAACCCGATATCTCCACCCAGTGCGTTTTCACATACCACACCAGCGCCGCCGCCAGCACCGCGAACAGCGCCAGGGAAATCCACTTTTTCCAGTCGGTTTTATGCTTCATGCTTCTATCCTTATCTATTTTAAATACTGCATTCTATCAATCCAGCACACATTGCATCCGCTTTATAACGGATGTGTACCGACTGCTTCTATGATATGCACAGCCGCACCCCCTGTCAATAACGATGGAGACGCATACCCGGCAATGCCTGTCCATCGGACGATATCCTTTCATGGCACACCGGCTCCGCCACGGGTTTGACTTTCCATCAAAATTTTCCGATTCCTGCACATTATATATAGTATTATTTGTTGCAACGAATTCCATCATCGCGGAAACCGTTTGTCTGGAATGTTCAATATATTAATCGTAATACCCGGATATCGCTTTGCATCAAAGTTTTCATCTAACCACATAATCTAAAATATGATATACTGTTTTCAGTACGCGAAGGAGGAGTTCGGCGCAGTGTTTTCCGTTTTCATGCGGTTTGCGGTTACGGTTGCTGCCCTACCGCTGTGCGCCCGTTATTATCCCGGCGTACATATGCAGGATCTCCCGGCCGCGCTGCTCGCCGGCGCCGTGCTGGGTGTTTTATATGCGGTCATCCGCCCGGTAGCCCGGCTGTTGTTGAAAATCCTCAACTGGTTCACGGTAGGCCTTTTGTATGTGGCCATCGATACCTGGCTGGTGTGGACGGCCACCGCCATGTACCCTGAGGCTGTAACCGTGGACAGCTTCTGGTGGGCGGTTGCCATTGCGGTTTCTGTAAACCTTGCGCGCATGCTGATTGATATTGTGACGCGCAGTACGAAGAAATAAAGGAGAGTGTCGATGCATATTGTACTGGTGAACGACGATGGGATTCAAGCTGTGGGCATCCGCGCGCTGTGCGAAGCCTGCGCGGCGCAGGGCCACAGGGTAACCATGTGCGCGCCGCACACCGAGCGCAGCGCTTCCAGCCACAGGATTACGCTGGCAGACCCTATTTTTGTGGAAGAGCAGAATTTTCATCTGCCGGGCGTCACGGCGTTTTCCATATCAGGCACTCCGGCGGACTGCGTCCGTCTGGGCCTGTACGAGCTGGTTTCCTCGCCGGTGGATGTGGTGATTTCCGGCATCAACAAAGGGCACAACGCGGGCATGGCCGTACACTATTCCGGCACCATCGCCGCCGCGCGCGAGGCTACGCTTAACCACGTGCCCTCCATCGCCTCCAGTATGGCGTACAACGGCCCCGAGAGCATGCTCCACTATCTGGCTCTCCTCACCGTGAAAACCGCGGAAGCCTATGTAAAAACCGATATCCCGCCGCAAACCGTGCTCAGCCTCAACGCCCCGGCCCTGGAAGCCAGGGATGTGCTCCCGCCCGTGGCCGCGCCGCTGTCCACTGCCGGGTACCGGGATTGCTATATCCGCCGCGAAAGCCCGCGCGCCGGCACCTATTACTGGCTGACAAACGATGCCGAGATGGAGGAGTCCGCCCCGGAGTCCGATGTCGCTCTGCTGCGGGCCGGGCACATCACCTATACCCTCATCGGCAACCCCTGCGGGCAGGATGGGCTGAGCCCGGCGTTTGTGGCGCAGTTTGCGTCCATCAAGCCCCATGTATGATCCCGTGGTGATCGTCGGCGGGGGCGCGGCCGGCCTGATGGCGGCGGTGACCGCCGCGGAGGGCGGGCGCGCCGTGCTGCTGCTGGAGCGCAACGAAAAGCTCGGCAAAAAGCTGTATATCACGGGCAAGGGCCGCTGCAACGTGACCAACCTGTGCACGCCCGCCGAATTTTTGAAAAACGTTGTGCGCAACCCCCGGTTTCTCTACTCGGCGCTAAACGCCTTTCCGCCGCAGGCGATGGTCGATTGGCTGCGTTTGCTGGGCTGCCCCACGGTAACCGAGCGGGGCAACCGCGTGTTTCCCGTAAGCCAGAAGGCCAGCGATGTGACCCGCGCCCTTACTCGGCGCATGGAAGCGCTGGGCGTGGCCGTACGGCTCAACGCCCGCGTGCAGGCGCTGCAGCTTGAGGATGGCGCGGTACACGGCGTGGTGCTGGAAAACGGAGAGCGGATCACCGCCGACGCGGTGATCGTGTGCACCGGCGGGGTAAGCTATCCGGCCACCGGCTCCACGGGCGATGGCTACCGCTTGCTTGCAGGCTGCGGCCATACCCTGGTCGCGCCAAAGCCCGCGCTGTGCGGGCTGATCAGCGAAGCGCAGTGGATCCGCGATTTGCAGGGGCTGACGCTGACCAACGTGCGGCTGACCGTGACCGACGGCAAGCAAACGCTGCTGTCGGACATCGGCGAGCTGCTGTTCACCCACCGGGGTATCTCCGGCCCGCTCGTGCTCACGGCCTCCAGCCTGATGGCGGGGCGCAAAGGCTGCGCCCTGACGCTGGATCTGAAACCCGGCCTGCGCGAGGACCAGCTGGAGCAGCGCCTGCTGCGGGAGCTTGGACAGGCGGGCAAAAAGCAGATGCTGTCCATCCTGCGGGGGCTTTTCCCCGAATCCCTCGCGCTGGCCATGGCCGCGCTTTGCCAAATCGACGTGCGTCTGCCCGCCTGCGAGCTGCCCAAGGCCGCGCGCCAGAGGCTGGTAACGCTCACCAAGGCACTGCCCCTGCCCGTTACCGGCCCGGAGCCCATCGAAGCCGCGGTGATCACTGCGGGCGGCGCGGACGTGAAGGAGTTTTCCCCTTCCACGATGGAATCCCGGCTTGTCCGGGGCCTGTACGCCGCGGGCGAGGTGCTGGATGTGGACGCGCTCACCGGCGGCTTTAACCTGCATATCGCGTTTGCCACCGCCTACGCGGCAGCGAAAGCGGTGTGCGGTTCAAAGCCTGAATGAGGAATCTGGAATGGCGAAAAGATTGCTTACGAAATCTCAGGCTGTCAAAAAAGAAGGGTCCAGGGCTGAAAGTCCTGGTCAGGGTGCAGGGGTGAAACCCTTGCCGGGGATTGGGGTGGAACCCCAAAGGCTTGCGTTGCAACAAAGGGGTAAGCGAGCGAACAGCGCCCAAGGCGCTATGAAGCGAGCGGCGATACCGACCCCAAGAGGTTCTTTGACAGTCTGAGATTCCTTACGCAATCTGACGGTTGATCGCAATGATATGGGACCGTCCGATAAATTAAAATGATATGTCAGCGTCCTGAAATCAATCGGTTGCGCAGCAACCACGCCGCAATTCCACATTCCTCAGCAACCCAACGCGCCTCCTCTGCCAAACATTGTAAATCCTGGCTGCGCTTTGCGCCGCCGCCTTGCATCCCCGTTGTGATTGGTCTATCATAGAAACGATTGGAGTTATACTATGCACTATATCGTCATGGACCTGGAATGGAATCAGCCTGTCAGCTTCCATTCCTCGGCCTACAAAGCGATCGGCGAACAGCTGCTGTTTGAGATTATTCAAATCGGCGCGGTAAGGCTAAATGAACAGTTTCAAATCGAGGAGGAGATCAACCTTTTCATCTCCCCGACCCACTATAAACGGCTGCACCCCTACGTGCGCCGCATGACCAACCTGTCTCAGGCCGACTTGGACGACGCGCCCTCGTTTCCCGAGGCAATGGACCAATTCCTTTCCTTCTGCGGTACCGATCCGGTGCTGCTCACCTGGGGCGCGGACGACGTGAGCGTGCTCAAGCAGAACGCGGATTGCTTTGCCTGTGAATGCCCGCTGCCCAAAACCTGCAACATTCAGCGCTATTTTGCCGACGTGTTCAAGCTGGGCAACAGCCAGAAGGCCCTCAAGAGCGCCATGGAGCAGCTGGGCGTTGAGGAGGAGGAGGAGCGCGCCTTCCACCACGCGATGCATGACGCCTACTACACCGCCAGGGTATGGCAAAAGCTGCCCGCGCCCGAAAAGGTGCTGGATTTTAAGCAGGAGCCCCGCAGGCTGAGCCATGCGTCCTCCCAAAAGCGCTTCCGCATTACGCATACGGTGCCCTCGGTGGCCGCGGGCCTTCAGCACAAGGATGTTCTCACACCCGCCTGCCCCACCTGCAAGCAGACCGCCACGCTGATTACGGAGCTTACGCCGCAGGCCCCCGGCCGCTACATTGCGCTCTGTAAATGCAAAAAGCACGGCCAGCTGCTGCTCAAGGTGCGCTTCACCCCGCTGAACAACCGGCAGACGGGTATGAACGTAAGCATTTCCCCCGCCAGCCGCCAGACGCGCGCCTATGTGCACACCAAGGTCCTGCAAACACAATACCGCCGTAAAAACGGCTTTCCCTTCCCCGACCCCGAGGACTTGAGCCAGGCGCAGGGTTACAGTATGCCGTTTGACGACGTCTGACCGGAGAATATGCATGAGCGAATTACCAGAGACGATTGAAATTACCCTGTCCGGCAGGACGGCGGAATTTCCCGCGGGCACAACGCCGCTGGATGTCATCCACCGTCTGATGCCCGCCCTTGCCGATGCCGCGCTGTGCGTGATGTGCGGCGGGGAAAGCCTTGCCCTGAACGAGCCTCTGTACCGGAATTGCACCCTGAAACCCTTAACCTACCGCAGCGAGGAAGGCCGCCGTGTATACGAGCGTTCCCTGCGGTTTTTATTTCTGCTGGCCATGCACCGCCTGTTTCCCGGCCGGCGCGTGCGGATTTTGAATTCCATCGGCTACGGCGTATACCTGCGCACCATTGACGATGATATGGATCAGGCCATGGTGCAGGCGCTGGAGGAGGAAATGCACCGCCTGGTGCGGGAGGACATCCCCTTTGAAAAGGAGATGTGGACCACCGGGCAGGCCATCCAGTATTTCAACGCCATGCCGGACAAGGCGGATGTACTCGCCTACCGCCCCTCCACCACCATCCCGATGTACAGGCTGATGGACATCCATGAGTACTTTTACGGCATCATGGTACCGTCCACCCGGTACATCCGCGTCTTTTCACTGCGGCCGCATTTTCCGGGGCTGGTGGTGCGCATGCCCGCCCCGTCCGATCCCACGGTGCCCGCGCCCTATCTGTCGCGGCGTAAGCACCTGCGTACCTTTGCCGAGTCCCAGGAGTGGAGCCGCATCCTCGGCGTGAGCAATATCCCCGATGTAAACCATTTGATTGAAGAAAACCGCATGCGGGAGTTCATCCGCGTCAACGAAGCGCTTCAGGATAAATCCATCGCGTCCATCGCCGACCAGATCGTGGATACCGGCGCGCAGATCGTGCTGGTATTCGGCCCCTCCTCCAGCGGCAAAACCACGTTCGCCCACCGGCTGGCCGTGCACCTGCAGGTGCTGGGCAAGCACCCGCACGTGCTGTCGATGGATAATTTCTACCTGCCCCACGCCAACGTACCCACGGACCAGTACGGCAAGCCCGATCTGGAAAACGTGCGGGCGCTGGATATCCCCCTGCTGCGGGACCGCATTGAACAGCTGCTGTCGGGTGAAACGGTGCTCATGCCGACATTCGATTTTAAAAATGCGAAGCGCACCATGAGCGACAATCCCATGCGGCTTCTGGGGCGCGGCCCGCTGATTATCGAGGGCATTCACGCGCTCAACGATCTGGTCACCGAGCAGCTGCCCGAGCAGCTGGTGTTCGGCATCTATGTGTCCGCGCTGCACTGTGTGAACCTGGATAACCACAACCGCATCCGCACCACGGATGTGCGGCTGCTGCGGCGCATTGTGCGCGACGCGGCCTACCGCGGCATGGACGCCGAAAAAACCATTTCCATGTGGCCCAGCGTGCGCGCGGGCGAGGAACGTTGGATTTTCCCCAATCAGGAGAAAGCGGACGTGATGTTCAACACCTCGCTGCAATACGAGCTGCCCGTGCTCAGGACCGTGGGCTGGGATCTGCTGTCCGCCATTCCTGAAACCTCTCCCGCGCATCTGACGGCGCACCGGATTTTAAAGTTTCTGCAATATTTTCTGCCCGCGTCCGACGATATGATCAAGGAGATTCCGCCGCAGAGCATCCTCAGGGAGTTCATCGGCGAAAGCGCATTCCGATAATCAATGGAGAAGGAGGCACCTCATGAAACGCATCACACAGCTTACGCTTGCCGTCCTGGCACTGTTCCTTTTCATGGCCCCGGCAGCCGCGGAGGAATGGATTCCCGTAGCCGCGGAAACGACCGTGGATGAGACGCCGATATGGAACGAGCCGGATTCCCCGCTGCTCGCCATGGCGCGCGCCGACGGACTGATCTATCTGGAAGATATCGACGCCCCCCTGCAGGAATTTCTGCAAACGCGCGCCCGCTGCATCTTCACATCCCTGCGGCCGTCCCAGCTGATGACGCGCCTGGCCTGGATTACCGAAGTGGACCTGAGCGAATACGAGGGAACGCTTACGGACGTTCGCTGGCTGTGGATGTTCGGCGATCTGACCAAGCTCTCGCTCACGGATGCCACCCTGACCGACCTGGACGTGATCGGCGAGTTTACAGCGCTGGAAGAGCTGACGCTGCTCAACTGCGGCGTGTTCGACCTGGCTCCGCTGCAAAACTGCGAGTCCCTCGAAGCCCTTACGCTGGGCTGGGAAGACGAATACACCGCGGCCTCCGGCACATTCGATCTTGCGCCGCTCACCAAGCTTAAAAAGCTGAACACCTTCGCCCTGTACGGAGCGGGCATTGTGTCGCTGGAGCCGCTGACCTCGGTATACAAGCGGGTGAAGGTGCTTACGCTTTCGGATACCGCCATTGACGATTATTCGCTGATGAAGAAATTCACCAACCTGACCGGCCTGACGCTGGACCTGCTCCACAGCACCACGGTAGCGGACATCCTGCTTACCTGCAATAAGGCCATTAAATCGCTGACCCTGAGCCAGATCATTTTTGACGACGGGGTGCAGGAGGCTACCCGGCGCTTTAAGAGCCTCACCGATTATACACTGAGCGACTGCGACGCATCCAACCCCCTGTTTTACGAGGATCTCGTTTCATCCTCCCGCCTTGTAATGGAAAGCATTGCCGTGGGCGATGGCACCTCCATCGGCGAAGTATACGCCGATAAAAACACCATGGTGCTCAAGGACACACCCGAGCCTGTGATGCTCTCCCTGCTGGCCGACCGCAGCCCGCAGCTGATTACCCTGATCATAGAACTGTCCTCGTTATCTGAGGACATGAGCAACGTCCTCAAGCAGAAGACCTCGCTCAACAATATGATCATCATCCTGAAGGCCGATCTCGATTTAACCAGCGACATGTGGAAACGGATTTCCGGCATCCGCGATATGACCCTTACCTCGGAGGGCAAAACGGTGCTTTCCACCGAGTTTTTAAGCCTGCTCCCCAACCTGAACACGCTCACGCTTTCGGGCGTGGTGGTGGAAAGCATATCCGGCTTCGACTATGCTACAGGACTTACGCAGCTCAACGTGTACGGCTGCCGCATCAGCGACTGGAGTTTCTTGAAGGGGCTGCAAAAGATCGAAACGCTGAAAATTTACGCGTCACAGTTTGCGGACGCCGATATGCCCCTGCTTGCGCAGCTGCGCAGGCTGGACGATCTGCGCCTGGACGGCAACGAGATTACCGATATCTCCGCGCTGGTCCAATCGAGCACCATCCGCAAGCTGGATATTCTGGACAACCCGATTGAGGATTACACCCCGCTGCTGAAAATGACCGCGCTGCGCACGGTGTTTCTGGATCAGGGCGGCATCATCACCGGCAACCGCGTCATCGCACGCTCCATGTATATCGATAACGTGGACTATCAGGCCATTGAACAGGCGGCGTTCGGCGGTGCGGCAGAAACCGCCGAATAGCGGACGGCGATGCTGCCAATCAAGAGAAGCAGAAGGATATAAAACGACATGAATAAGGATTTGAAGCTGAAGCTGTACGCCTTTACGATCGATTGTGTGGATCCTCAGGCGCTGGGCCAATTCTACGCGGCGCTGCTGGGGTGGGAAACCGGTTCCGCCGATGGGGAGTACGTATGGGTATACCCGCCGGGCACGCAGCAGGGAGAGTATCCCTGCATCATGCTTCAGCAAAACCCGGATTACACACCGCCCGTATGGCCGGATGAGCCGCAGGCACAGCAGCAGATGGCGCATCTGGATATCGCGGTCAATGATCTGGACAAGGCCATCCGGCACGCGCTGGACTGCGGCGCGGCCGTGGCCGGGACGCAGTTTTCCCAGGACTGGAATGTGATGTTCGATCCCGCCGGGCACCCCTTCTGCCTGTGTCCGATCCAGCACATTTTCCCTGCCGAGGCATAATGCAAGCCTCACCAGCCCAAACACCCTTGTAAAAGGTAAAAGGAAGGGTCCAGGGCCGATGGCCCTGGTCAGGGTGCAGGGGTGAAGCCCCTGCCGGGGAACGGGGCGGAGCTCCAAAGCCCCGTATAACACCTCTGCCAAAGCGAGCGAACAGCGCCGCAGGCGCTATCAAGCGAGCGGCGATCACAGCCCCAAAGTGGTTATAGCGTAAGCTGACACCCGGATAAGGAAGGCTCCAGGGCCGATGGCCCTGGTCAGGGTGAAGGAGTGAAACCCCTGCCGGGGACCGGGGCGGAGCCTCAAAGCCCCGTATAACACCATCCTGCCAGAGCGAGCGAACAACGCCGAAGGCGCTATCAAGCGAGCGGCGACCACAGCCCGCAGCGTTCATACCAGGCAAACACCAACACCCGGCCTTTTGGGGGCCGGGTGTTGGTGTTTGCATTGCTTTGTCCGGGGTTCGGTCTGCCTTAGTTAATCCTGTTTGCTAAGCCTTTCTTAGTTCCAGCGGGCGCTTCCGCGGCCGCCGCGGCTGCCCACGGCGCTGTTGTTCCGGTTCACGGTCTGGGTTTCCTGGGCCACGGCCGCGCCGCCCCGCATCATGCCGCTGCCGGCGGCAGCGTACTGGTGCAGCGCTTCGCCGTCATTGCCAAGGCCGGTGCCTTCGGCGGTGCAGTCGCAGTCTTCTTCGTCACAATACTCCGGGTCCTGCAGGCGGACGCCGCGTACGGCGGTGGCAGGATCAACGGTCTGGGTGGAGCGGCCGTGCATAAAGCCGGTGCCGTCCAGGGGCTGGAGCGCGGTTTCGGTTTCCGCCAGAGCGAACACGGGGATGGTTACCGCCAGTACCAACGCGGCGATCAGGATCAAAGTGGATTTACGTTTCATGGATTTACCCTTCTTTCAAATGTTGCTGCGCAATTCCTTGCTGCAACTGTATTATCCGCAAAGGGTGTGGCAAAAGTGTGTCGATTGCCGCAACAGACTGTGGAATCTGCGGATATCCCGGCTGAACGCAGATTTGCCCTATCCAAAGCCCGGTGCCAGACGGCAGACACCCATTCCAATGGGACACTTTGCAGACAAGCGCAAGACCAGCATGCTAAAGCCGTCAATGCCCTGTTGCTATGTCTGGGTTGACTGCATTTTACGAACGGCGCAAATTAGGCTTAACAGCAAACACCCGGATTATCAATCCGGGTGTTTGCGCATTTCATTATTAAATTCCTTGGGGTCGTTATCGCCGCTCGCTTCATAGCGCCTACGGCGCTGTTCGCTCGCTTACCCCTTTGTTGTTACGCAAGCCTTTGGGGTTCCACCCCAATCCCCGGCAGGGGTTTCACCCCTGCACCCTGACCAGGGCTTTCAGCCCTGGACCCTTCTTTTTTGATAGCCAGACACCCGGACTATCTGGCCGGGTGTTTGCGCATTTCATTATTAAATTCCTTGGGGTCGTTATCGCCGCTCGCTTCATAGCGCCTGCGGCGCTGTTCGCTCGCTCTGGCAGGATGGTGTTATACGGGCCTTTGGGGTTCCACCCCAATCCCCGGGCAAGGGTTTCACCCCTGCACCCTGACCAGGACTTTCAGCCCTGGACCCTTCTTTTTATTGGTTTGACAAACAGCTAAACCGCGGCGGTTTCCGTTTCCGCAAGGGTTTTCGCCTTCCTCGGCGGCAGCTGTGCCAGCACAATGCCAACAAACATCAGCAGGCAGCCGATCAGCTCCCGGGGAGACAGGAGATCGCCCAGGAACACCCACTGCGCCAGCAGCGCAAACACGCTTTCCAGCGACATCAGCAGCGAGGCAATGGCGGGCGGAGCATCACGCTGGGCAATGATTTGCAGGGTATAGGCCACGGCGCAGCTGAACACCCCGGCATACACGATCGGAATCCAGCCCGCGAGGATATCACTGAGGCGCGGCTGCTCAAACAGCAGCGTCAGAATGATGAAAATGATATCCGCCACCAGGAATTGCAGGCAGCTCAGGCGCACACCGTCCATCTGGGGGGAGTAGTGCGCGATCAGCAAAATATGCGCGGTAAAGCAAAACGCGCAGATCAGTACCAGAATATCGCCCAAGCCAATGGTCAGCGTTTCGGTAACACACAGCAGAAACAGCCCCACCGTGCACAGCGCCACCGCGCCCCACACATACAGCCGCACGCGGTGTTTGAAAAAAATGCCCGTCAGCGGCACCAGCACAATGTACAGCGCCGTCACAAACCCCGCCTTGCCTGCGGAGGTATACAAAAGCCCATTTTGCTGAAACGCGATCCCCGCTGCCAGCACCGTGCCGCACACGAGGCCGCCCGTGAGCAGCTTTCGTTTCTGGTCCTTGGTCATGGTTTTAAAGGTTTGCACCTCACGGTCCGGATTGCGCTTGAGGGCGATACGATCCAGCAGCTTGATGCAGGGCAGCAGCACCAGCACCGCCAGCGCCAGCCGGACGGCGTTGAAGGTGAACGGCCCCATGGCGTCCATCGCTACATCCTGCGCCACAAAAGCTGTACCCCAGATCATGGCGGTGAGGAGCAGCAGTGAATTTGCCCGAAGTGTTTTCGTCATAGTTCCTTTGCGAAACGCGTTAAAAAAGCGGGGTTCGCTTTGCTTTCAATAGATTTTTGTGCTGAGGCCGGTACTATCCGGAGCCTCAGCAGGATAAGCCTTGGCAACGGCATGCTGATACGGATCTCCGCTTGATCTTGCAAGAGCGCAACGTATATCATACGTACTGCGCATACCGAATGGAAGTGATGATGGCAGAACGTGCCCGGCGGCGAACCGGCTTTC
The DNA here is from genome assembly GCA_963664595.2 of Candidatus Limiplasma sp. Classification (GTDB taxonomy): domain Bacteria; phylum Bacillota; class Clostridia; order Christensenellales; family Aristaeellaceae; genus CAXXOK01. Next base: position 395,612 of record CAXXOK010000002.1, read on the forward strand.
TGTCAGGCGGGGTTTGTGAAGCCTGAAAGGAAGTCCGCCGCCCGACCAGCGCCTGAAATTGCCGCATAAGGAAGGCCGATAGGCCGACTGGCCACCGAGGTTTCGAAGAAACGAAGTGGCGTAGCTGCCACACGACGTTGACGCGGGGCCGCCGCAATAAGGCAATGCAGCGCGTTGCCGCAAGCCGCAACGCTGCGTCGAAGGCACCGATGGGAAGCGCATGTCCGGTGAGCGCCCCGCAGGCAGGAGGTGATACGGAATAGGACGGCTGACAAGGAGCCATAGGGCAATCTAACCGAGCGGACCTCGCGGACCCAAGCGGGCGGAAATACGCCGCTACCCGGCGCAAGCCTTCGTGATCGCTTCCCTACCGTTGATCATCCAGCTCGATGATCTGGTTCACGCGGCGCTCGTGCCGCCCGGTTTTATCCACAAAATCGGACGTCAGAAAGGTGCGCACGATCATCTTGGCCAGCTCGCTGCCTACCACACGCGCGCCCAGGGACAGCATGTTGGCCTTGTTATGCTCGCGGCTCATCTGGGCGGAATAAGGTTCGGAGCACATCACGCAGCGGATGCCATGCACCTTGTTGGCGATGATCCCGATACCCACACCCGTGCCGCACATCACAATGCCCAAATCGCATGCGCCGCTTGCCACGGCCTCGGCGGCCTGTTTGCCGTACACCGGGTAATCCACGCTGACGTGTGAAAACGTGCCGAAATCCTCATACTCCAGCCCCATTTCCTCCAGCACCTCAAGGACGGCCGGTTTTAAATCAATCCCCGTGTGGTCACAGCCAATAGCAATTTTCGGAGCCTTTTTCTCACTCATTGGATCGGTTCCTTTCACTCTTGGTAAACGATGAATCAATCGCTTGTGCGCTGCTGCGCTGGGTTTTCGTCGGGATAAATTTGTGAAACCCGAAAGGGAAGCCGTAACCCGGCCAGCACACGAGCTTGCCGCATAAGAGAGGCCAATAGGGCGGCTGCCACCGAAGTTTCAAAGAAAACAATGGCGTTGCTGCCTGGGGCAGCCGCAAGCAAGCAATGAAGCGTACAGCCGCGCCCGCTAAGGCGGGGCCGCCGAAAGCAGCAGGAGCGTGCAGGGAATTTGTTCATTGCTTACCTAACAGGTCGGGACGGCGTTCCTGTGTAATTCGCATCGCCTGCTCCCGCCGCCAGGCCTCAATCTCGGCATGGTTGCCGGACAGCAGTACCTCCGGCACCTCCAGCCCGCGAAACGTGCGCGGGCGGGTATACTGCGGATATTCAAGCATGCCGCCGGAAAAGCTTTCGTCCTGCGCGCTGGCCTCGCTGCCCAGCACCCCGGGCAGGTGGCGCGCCACAGCGTCGATCAGCGTAAGCGCGGGCAGCTCGCCGCCCGTAAGCACGAAATCGCCGATGGAGATTTCCTCATCCACCACAAGATCAATCGCACGTTGATCCACACCCTCGTAATGCCCGCAGAGGATGATGAGGTTGTCCTCCCGCTCCGCGATTTCCACCACCTTGGCCTGGGTCAGGGTTTGCCCGCGCGGGCTCATGTACAGGCACTTGCCGGTGTATCCCTTGCGCCGCAGATCCTCCACGGCGTCAACGATCGGCTGGGCGGTCATCACCATGCCCGCGCCGCCGCCGAAGGGATAATCGTCGGTATTCTTATGCTTGCGGTCGCTGTAGGGGCGGATATCCACGGCCTCGACCCAAAGCAGGCCTTCCTCCCGCGCGCGGCCCAGAATGCTTTGCGACAGGATGCCCGAGAGCATGTCAGGAAAGATCGTCAGTACGGCGATTTTCATACACGCCCACCTCCGGCAGCACAGCCTCGTCCAGCACGATATGCTCGGCCGTGATTTCTTTCACCAGCTTTTTCAAGTGCGGCGCCATCAGCGGGCCCTGTGGCGTTGTGAACACCAGCACATCGGCGCCGCCGGGCTGCAGCACATCCGTCAGCGTACCGATGGCGTTGCCTTTTGTATCCACGGCCTTCAGCCCGATGAGGTCGGCAATAAACACCTCGCCCTCATCCAGCGGGCGGGCGTTGACGCGGTCCACATACAGCTGCGTGCCGCGCAGTTTTTCGGCCGCGTCGCGGTCCTCCACGCCTTCCAGCGTGAGGAACACATCCGCGCCCGAAAGCCGCGCATCCAGCACGCGCACGGGCACGTACGCACCGTTTTGTTTCATCCAGGCCGTATCCAGGGAGAGGAAGCGCGAAGCGTCGCCTGTTTCATGGCGCAGCTTCACTTCGCCCTTCAGCCCCTGCGGCTTCACAACTTCACCCAGCAGCAAGTACTGTTTCATTGAATCTCAACAAACACGGGCTTGCCGCCCTTGGCGGTTGCAGCGCGCACCACGGCGCGGATGGCCTTGGCGATGCGGCCCTGCTTGCCGATCACCTTGCCCATATCCTCGGGCGCAACATGCAATTCCAGAATGATTGCTTCCGGCCCTTCCGTTTCCTCCACGGTAACGGCATCCTTGTTATCCACAAGCGACCGGGCGATGAAGGCTACCAATTCTTTCATATAGTTCATCCCTCAAGGATGCCGCTTTTTTTCAGCAGGGTGCGAACGGTATCGGTGGGCTGTGCGCCGTTTGCCAGCCACTTTTTGGCGGCTTCACTGTCAATGTTGATGGTGGCGGGGGTGGTCATCGGGTCATAGTAGCCGATCTCGGCGATGTTGCGGCCATCGCGGGGGCTGGTGATGTCTGCCACCACTACGCGGTAGAAAGGCTTTTTCTTCATACCCATTCTTTTCAAGCGAATTTTAACCATTTTGTTTGTTCCTCCTCGTATGTTGGAAATTTATATCAATGTGGACTATGGAATCGGGAACGAGACCTGGCGGTACGGGTGCTTGCGCAGCCGATGATTGGATCATTTCAAATCCGAAAGATTGCGAGACCCTCTTTCCGCCCTTCCTCATTCCTTCATTCCAAATTCCTCATTAACTGCGGTACCGGCGTTCCTGCCCTTGCTGGCGTAAAGATAACGCACCCGCATGCAGGGGATTTAATCAGCGTTTTCCTAGCGCATGTTGCGCATCATGCTGCGCATGCCGCCCTTGGTCATCATGCGTTTCATCATGGTGCGGGCCTGCTCGAAGCGGTTCATCAGGGCGTTGACATCCTGTACGGTGGTGCCGCTGCCCGCGGCGATGCGCTTGCGGCGGGAGGCGTTGAGGATGTTGGGGTTGCGGCGCTCCTGCTTGGTCATGGAGCAGATGATGGCCTCCGGCTTTTTGAGCGCGTTTTCATCAATGTCGTCGGCCTTCAGCTTCGCGCCGCCGGGGAGCATGGACAGCAGGCTTTCGATGCCGCCCATCTTTTTCATCTGGCGCATCTGGTCCAGAAAATCGTCCAGGTCCATATCGCTGGGCTTGCGCTTGGAAAACTTTTTGGCCATCTCGGGATCGGCGATCTCCTGCGCTTTCTCGATCAGGGTCATCACGTCGCCCATGCCGAGGATGCGCTGCGCCATGCGGTCCGGGTGGAAGGGCTCGATATCGGCCAGCTTTTCGCCGATGCCGGAAAACTTGATCGGCTTGCCGACTACAGCCTTGATGCTCAGCGCCGCGCCGCCGCGGGTATCGCCGTCGAGCTTGGTCAAAATCACGCCGTCGATGCCGAGCTTTTCATCAAAGGTTTTGGCTACGTTCACAGCGTCCTGCCCGGTCATGGCATCAACCACAAACAGGCATTCCTGCGGCTTCACCTGCCGCTTGATGCGGTCGAGCTCGCCCATCAGGGCGTCGTCGATATGCAGGCGGCCGGCGGTATCGATAATCAGCACGTCGCGGCCGTAATCGCGGCAGTACTTCACAGCCTCCAGCGCGGTTTTCACGGGATCCTGCGTGCCCTTTTCAAACACGGGCACGCCCGCCTGCTCACCCACCACCTGCAGCTGCTTGATGGCGGCGGGGCGGTAGATATCGCACGCGGCGAGGCATGGCTTTTTGCCGGTCCTGGCCAGGTATTTGGCCAGCTTGGCGGCCATGGTGGTTTTGCCCGCGCCCTGCAGGCCGCACAGCATATAGATGGTCGGCACGCTGGACGACCAGGTGAGCTTGGCCTGCTGCGAGCCCATCAGCGCGGTCATCTCCTCGGAGACGATCTTGATCACCTGCTGGCCGGGCGTGAGGCTTTCCATCACCTGGCTGCCCACGGCGCGCTCGGCGATCTTTTTGCAGAAATCCTTTACCACCAGGTAGTTGACGTCCGCTTCCAGCAGAGCGACGCGCACCTCGCGCACGCCGTCCTTCACCATCTGCTCGTTGAGCTTGCCGCGCGCGGTGAGCTTGGCAAGCGCGCTGTTCAGCTTTTGGGTCAGGCCTTCAAATGCCATGCTTGTGTCCTTTCGCCGTTTGGGCTTTATCGCAGTGTGCGTTATTTCATAGTAAGCTTGATGTTATAAATGAGGGATGCTGTTTATGCTGCGTGTGCGCTATTCCTTATCCAGCTCGTCCATCAGGCGCAGCAGGATTTTCTGGCAGGCGGCGGGCTGGTTTTGCGAGAGCTTCTCCACCGCTTCTTCCAGGCCTGCCTGCACCGACAGCGTTTGCTTGGCCAGGTGCAGCGCGCCCTCACATTTGCGCAGCTTGTGCTCGGCTCTTGTGATCAGCTCGTGCACGTTCTGGCGGCTTACGCCCATCTGCCCCGCGATTTCCGACAGGGACTGATCTTCGCCCGAGTACAGGCGCACCGCCTGCTGCTGCTTATCCGTCAGCAGTCCGCCGTAGCACGCATACAGCGTACCCAGCTCCACCCGCGCGTTGAACGTGTCCGCCATGAAATCCTCCCGCTGCCAAACCCGGTGCATGGGGTTTGCTTTCCCATCGTCCGGTGTCAAGGGATATTCATTGACAGCCGAGTCAGTATAGCATGCCGGTATGCCCCTGTCAAGCAAGGCCGCGCCGCTTGCAGCAGGTTCCCACCCTATGCTATGATAAAAGCACCAAAGAAATGGACGGCGCGGTTTCCGCCGCTGTCCGACTCACGATCTCAACGGTTTCTCCGTTAGAAAGCAAGGTGATATCCATGAACCGAAAAGTTTATCGATTGCTGATGATTGCACAGGGTCTCCTCTGGCTTTACATGGCTGTGCAAAGCGCACTGTCCGGTATCGCTTCCTATCTCATCATCGTCATCCTCATGGCACTCAACGGCGCATGTTACATGCTTCTCGCATTTCCCGATATCCGCAAGCCTTTATTCAAGTTTTCCACAATTGCCTTTTTGGGGGTAAACACTGTTCTGTCCTTTACCGACCAGCTGGGCTTTATGGATTATCTGGTCATCGTGTGGAACCTTGTGCTGCTCGTTCTCACCTTCTCCATCCTTCTCACAAAAAAGCAGGGATAATCCCCTCTGCGCATCATCCCGTATCCCCTTCCTGTCACAGGCACAGCCGCCGCATGCCCTGTAAGACGCCGCAATCTGATGGTTTACGAATCCCCTCCGCCCTGTTATACTCATTCTATTCGCGGTCTTTACGTCCGCCAAAAACAGCCGGAGGTGTACCCGCATGTTCGGAACCCTTGTCAACGTGGCGGCGATCGTATTGGGAACCGTGATGGGCGTGCTTTTAAAGCGCGGGATATCGGAAAAAGCGCAGAAAGTGGTCATGCAGGGCATCGGGCTTTGCGTGCTTGTGATCGGCATTATGGGCGCGATCACTACACAGCAGCCGCTGCTGCTGGTCATCAGCGTATCGGTGGGCGGCTTTGTGGGCGCGGTGATCGGCATCGAACGCAGGCTGGAGGCGTGGGGCGAGCGCACGCAGGCGCGCTTCCACAAGGAGGGCAGCGTGCCCTTTGCCGAGGGTCTGGTCACAGCCACCATCACATTCTGCGTGGGCGCGATGGCCATTCTGGGCTCCATCGAATCCGGCCTGCACCACAATTATCAACTGCTGTTCATCAAGGCGGCGCTGGACGGCTTTTTTGCCATGATGCTGGCGACCAAGTTCGGCTTCGGCGTGGCGCTGTCCGCCGTGCCGGTGCTGATTTATCAGGGCGCGATCACACTGGGCGCGGGCTTTTTGGCCCCGCTGCTCACCGACGAAATGATGGTCGAGGTCTCGGCGGTCGGCGGCGTGCTGATCCTGGGAATCGGCTTTAACCTGCTCAATATCAAAAAAATACACGTGGGCGATATGCTGCCCGCCGTGCTCATCCCCCCGGCCTATTTTCTGCTGACGAAGCTGTTTTAACCGTCTCTGACTGAAGCCGCCCCTCATGCTGTTACGCTGCCGCAGCGCCGTCCCCGCCGATGCCCCCGCCATCGCCCGCTTGCTTGTGCTCGCGTGGCAAAAGACGTACCGGGGCATCTTGGCGGATGCTCTGCTGAACGGCCTGCGCGCGGAGGAGCTCACCGGGAGAATCCAGCATGGAATCAAAACCCGGCCGGATTTCCGTAACCGCGTGCTGGAAACGGACGGGGCCATCGCCGGAGGATCGGTTTGCTGTCCCTGTCCGGACGGTGATCTTGCCGACGCTATGGAAATCCAGGGGTTCCACATCCATCCCGACGATCAACGGCAGGGCTTTGGCCGCGCGCTGATGGAATACACAACCGCCCTCCGTTCCCTCGCCCCCGCGCCCATCGCGCTGTGAGTGCTGAAGGAAAACCATAATGCCCGCGCGTTTTACGAGCATGTGGGCTTTCAGGCCGACGGTGCGGAAAAAAGCATGGCGTATCTGGTCGTTCGCTACCGGTACACGGCATAGGAGGTAAAGGATGCAGCATTTTACCGTGATCCTGTTTGACGGCTTTGAAACGCTGGATGCGCTAGGCCCAGCGGAAATCATCGGGGAGCTCCCGGAGCGCTTTCAACTGCGCTACTGCTCCCGGTTCGGCGGCCGGGTAACCAGCGCTCAGGGGTTGCCTGTGGAAACGGAGCCTTTCTCCGCCATACGGAGCGGCGGCGTGCTGCTGATTCCCGGCGGCATCGGCACCCGCGCGCTGGTACAGGACGCGGAGTATATCGCCGCCCTCAAAGCCCTCTTCCTGCAGGCTGACTTTGTGCTGGCCGTGTGCACCGGCACGCCGGTGCTGGCCAAAACCGGGCTGCTGGACGGAAAGCCCGCAACCTCCAACAAGCGGCTGTTTGCATGGGCGCAGTCCGTGGCCCCGCAGGTGCAGTGGCAACCCAGGGCACGCTGGGTGGTCAGCGGCAGGTATTACACTTCCTCCGGCGTAACCGCGGGCATGGATATGACGCTGGGCTTCCTTAGGGATACGCTTGGGTATGACACGGCCAGAAACGTGGCCGACGACATCGAATACCTGTGGAACGAGGACGCGGCCAACGATCCGTTTGCGCTGTAGAAACCGGTAACCGTTTGCCCCAACCCCCGCATACGCCGCCATGGAAGGCGCGCGATTTACAGACCGCGCGGGTTTCGCTATAATAAACAAACCATTGTCAAAGCAGCAAGGAGTGAAAGCCGACATGCCGGGTATGCAGGAGCCTTTACCACAGGCGCGCCCGCCGCTGATTGCCGTTGTCGGCACCAACGCGTCGGGTAAAAGCGGGCTTGCCGTGGAGCTGGCCCGGCGCTTTGCCGGGGAAATCGTCTCCGCCGATTCACGCCAGGTATTCAAGGGGCTGGATCTGGGAAGCGGTAAAATCATCCCGGCGGAAATGCAGGGCGTGCCGCATCATCTGCTGGATATCTGCGAGGCGGACACCTTTTTTTCCATGGCGGATTTCCAGCGCATGGCCTATGCCGCCATCGACGGCATCACCGCCCGGGGCAGGCTGCCGTTTCTTACAGGCGGCACGGGGCTGTATGTGGACGCGGTGGCCGACGGCTATGTGCTGTCCGAGGTCAAGCCCGATCTTTTGTACCGGGAGCATCTGGAAACCTTCACCACGCCGGAGCTTTTCCGCATGCTCAACGATCTGCAGCCCGGCGCGCTGATCGACGAGCACAACCGCAACCGTGTGATGCGCAGGCTGGAGAAAATCCACGCGGGCGATCCGGGCCACAGCAAGCGTGAACCGCGTTACCGGGTGCTGAAGCTGGGCGTCACCTGGCCGCGCGAGGTTCTGTGCCGCCGCATTGACGAGCGGCTGCAGCGGCGCATGGCGGACGGCATGCTGGATGAGGTCAGGGCGCTGCTCGACCGGGGCGTATCCCCCGTTTTTTTGCGCAAGCTGGGACTGGAATACCGCTACCTGAGCGCCTATCTGCTGGGGGAAATCCAAACCGAAGCGGAGATGCTCGACGAGCTTTCCCGCGCCATCAAGCGCTTTGCCAAGCGGCAGATGACCTGGTTCAGGCGGGACAGCCGCATTCTCTGGCTGGACATGCAGGCCGATCCGCTTGCCATGGCCAGCCGAGCGATTGAAGAATTTATACAGGAGAGTACAACATGATTCGCAACGTAATTTTTGATATGGGCCATGTGCTGATGTGGTACCTGCCGATGCCGGCCTGCCGTGAACAAACGCAGACCGAGCAGGACGCGCAGACGCTGTGCGACGCCTATTTCGGCGGGCCGCTGTGGGTGGCGATCGACCATGGCACGCTGGATGGCGAGGCATTTACCTCCGCCGTCAAGGCGCTGCTGCCGCGCCGGCTGCACCCGGCGGTGGACGCCCTGTACACGGGCATGCCCGAAAACATCCTGTTTCCCGTAGACGGCATGGCCGATGTCGTGGAGGAAGTGCTGGACCGCGGCTTCCGCGTGTATCTCCTGTCCAACGCCGGACTGTGGATGAGCCGCCGCCGCGATATGATCCCCCACGGGGAACGGTTTGCCGGGATTATGTTTTCGGCGGACGAGGGTATGGTGAAGCCCGATCCGCGCCTGTATCAGCGGCTGATGGACCGTTACGGCCTGAAACCCGGGGAATGCTTTTTTGTGGAGGACCGGGAGAACAATCTCCAGGCCGCCCAGGCGCTGGGCTGGCGCGTGCATCCGTTTACCGGCGATACGCAGGCGCTGCGCAAAGAACTGGATACGCTGGATACTCCTGCGGCTGCCCCGGAAACACAGGCATAACCAGATAAACGATGAAGAATGGACGATCCTCAACCGGCGCACCCGTGCGCCGGTTTTTTGCGTAAACGATGAATATATCCTCTGCACGCTGCCACGCTATCCCTCCGCCAGTTTGGGTTGCGAAACCTTCGATGCAGCGCTGCCGCTGCTTCAGGTTCCGCGGCTCCAGCCTGAAGAATAGCCAGGGAAACGATGAGTAAGGCACTTGTGCGATGGCACTCTATTCGTTTTTTGCCTTGCTGTTTTGCCAAAATCCAGCCCGCGGCAGCACCCTAGACGGGTTTCACAGGCACGGAAAGGTAAAACCTAACAGCGGCGTCAAACGGAGGATTCTGCCAATATAATCCAATTTAATAAATTGAAGAAATTTCGCAAAAATTAAAGTTTTAATTAGATATTTAATGATATTTTGCTATATACCCTATCATTTTGACTATTATTGACCTATATAGACCTTACTTGACTTTGACTATTACTGACTATCTTGGTATGCTATACATGCGTTGAGGGAAAGCCCCTCACGTAACAAGCATCATCAATCAATACCGGCCACAGGCCGAATACAAGGAGGTCATTTCTATGTATACCATCGTACCGTATCGCCGCCGCATGAACCGTGAGCTGCCCACTCCGTTCCTGGCAGACCGTTTTTTCCGCTCCTTCTTTGATATGGGCGACATGGTTGGCACTGCGGGTTTCCGGGTGGATGTACGCGAGGATGACAACGCATACCAGCTGGAAGCAGAACTGCCGGGCGTGCCCAAGGACAAGATCAATCTTTCCATCGAGGATGGTGTGCTGACCATCAGCGCCGATCTCAACGAGGAGAAGAAAGAAGAAGGCAAGGGCTACGTATACTCCGAGCGCCGCTCCGGACACGTGGAGCGCTCCTTCAATCTGGAGGGCATTAACGCGGACGCCATCGCTGCCGACTACAAACACGGCGTGCTGCTGGTGACCCTGCCCAAACTCCAGCCCGAGCCCAAGGCCGAGCCCAAGAAAATCGCCATCGCAGGCGAGGAGTAAGCGAGAGAACAGCGAGGATACGCCCAAGTGGCATTGGGGCCGCACCCGAAAAGGGTGCGGCTTTTTTGTGTTCAAAGCAGCATTGCCGTTTAAAAGCTCGGGTATGGTATGCGGTGCTGCCGCATGGCGCACGCTTGCACGGCTCCCTCGCTTTGCCCGCAAACCGCACAGCAAATGCCCGCCTTGAATATTTCCGGGAAAAGCAATACAATCAAGCTATCGGAGCATCCCGCGCGCAGGGCATCCCGGCATGGAAAGGGAGCACGCGGCACGCAAGGGGCGCCTGTTTTTACCGCTGTGCCGCCGGGGTTTCCCGTCAAACAGCCTAAAACGCAATACGGAAAAGACGGTGAAATAATGAAACGGATTTTTCTGGTGGAGGATGATAAGGCCATCGCAAAAAACCTGATCCTTTTGCTTCGCTCGGAGGGCTTTGCCGTTACCCATGTCGCCACGCAGCGCGAAGCCCTGACGGCGCTGGACGGAAATCCGTTTGATCTGGCCTTGGTCGATATCTCCCTGCCGGACGGAAACGGCTTTGCGGTCTGCACAGCCATCCGGGAGGCGCAGGATACGGTTCCCGTGCTCTTTCTCACGGCCTCCGGCGATGAAGCGAGCGTCGTAACCGGGCTGAACATGGGCGCGGATGATTACATCACCAAGCCCTTTCGGCCGCGCGAGCTGATTGCAAGGCTCCGGGCCGCCCTGCGAAAAAACGGGCGGACTCCGTCGGTTTTCGAAATTAACGGGCTTCATGTGGACATGGCCGGCGGCCTTGTAAAAAAGGACGGCGCCGAGGTTCCCCTTTCTGCGCTGGAATACCGTTTGCTGCTGGTGCTGATCAACAATCCAAACATCATTCTCACCCGCAGCCGCCTGCTTGACGAGCTGTGGGACGCGGCGGGCGAGTTTGTAAACGACAATACCCTGACCGTATACATCAAACGCCTGCGCGAAAAAATTGAAAACGACCCCGCAAACCCGCGTATCATCCTCACCGTGCGCGGAACGGGGTATCGGCTGGGAGGCGGGCATGCTTCGCAATCGTGAGTTCCGGCAGCTAACGCTTTGGTTTTCCGTGATCGCCGCAGCGGCCGCGGCGCTGGGGTTTTTTATCGCCACGGCAGCCGGGATTGTGTCCCTTGCGTCCTCCGCCGCTTTGGGCGCGCTGTTTTATGGTTTTACCAAAGCCCGGTACGCGGGTCTTGCGCAGATCGCGGATCAGATCGATCTTGTGCTGCACCACGCGGACCGCATGGATATTGCCGCCGCAGACGAAGGCGAGCTTTCCATCCTGCAGACCGAAATCAAGAAAATGACGCTGCGCATCCGGGAGCAGAACGAATCGCTGAAGCGGGAAAAAGAACGTCTGGCCGATTCGCTGGCCGATATCGCGCACCAGCTGCGCACCCCGCTCACCTCCGCCGCCCTTATATTGTCCCTGCTGGAAAACCCGCCCGATGAAAAAGAGCGCAAAGCGCTGCTATGGGAAGCCAAGGCGCTGTTCACGCAGATGGACTGGCTCCTCACCTCGCTGCTGAAATTATCCCGCCTGGACGCGGGCATTGTGGTATTCCAAAACGAACCGGTAGCGGCGGACGCGCTACTGGCCGCCGCGCTTCATCCGCTGCTGATCCCCATGGAGCTGCGCAGTATAACCGTAAACCTGAACATCCCCAAGGGCATCACCCTGCAGGGGGATGCGGGCTGGCTTGCCGAAGCCCTGCAGAACATTCTCAAAAACTGTATGGAAAGCGCGGGCGATCACGCAACGATTACCGTCACCTGCACAGATAACCCGCTGTTTACGGAGATTGCCATCCGCGATAACGGCGCGGGCCTGGACGAGGATGAGATCCCCTGCCTGTTCAACCGGTTTTACCGCGGTAAAAAGGCCGAAACCGCGGGCTACGGCATTGGCCTTGCGCTCTGCCATACGATCATCACCCGGCAGGGCGGCACGGTCACCGCCAAAAACCATCCGCAGGGCGGCGCGGTATTCACCGTCCGGTTTCCAAAGTGACGGTTCTCTCACCGCAAAGTCACCGCACTGTAAGGGGCAGGGCCTATGATATGAGTAATCCGACAGAAAGGAAGCTCATAACATGGAGTTTTTACGAACAGAAAACTTATGCAAGGTGTATGGTAAGGGCGAAAATCAGGTTACTGCGCTTGACCATGTTTCGCTGACCGTTGAAAAAGGAGAGTTTGCCGCCATCATCGGCTCCTCCGGGTCCGGAAAATCCACCCTGCTTCACATCATCGCCGGGGTGGATGTGCCCACAAGCGGCTCGGTGTACCTGGACGGGCAGGATGTGTACGCCCAGAACAATGAAAAGCTTGCCATCTTCCGCAGGCGGCAGGTAGGATTGATTTACCAGTTTCATAACCTCATCCCGACGCTCAACGTAGTGGAAAACATCACCCTGCCCATCCTGATGGACCGGCGGAAGGTGAACAGGGAATGGCTTGACGACCTGCTCGCGCTGCTGGGCCTGCAGGACCGCAGAACCCATTTGCCCAACCAGCTGTCGGGCGGTCAGCAGCAGCGTGTGGCCATTGGCCGCGCCCTGATGAACGCGCCGGCCGTTATGCTGGCCGACGAGCCGACCGGCAGCCTGGACAGCCACAACGGACAGGAAATCATCAGGCTGCTGAAACAAAGCAACCGGCAATACGGGCAAACCCTGCTGCTGGTTACGCACGACGAAAACATTGCCCTGCAAGCCGACCGGATTATCACCCTCGCGGACGGCCGGGTGGTGCGGGACGAGAGGCAGGCGGCGCGGCGATGAATATCTTTCACCGGATTGCGCTGCAAAGCCTGCGCAAAAACCGTACGCAGACGCTTGTTACAATCCTTGGGGTTGTGCTGTCCACCGCCCTGATCACGGCCATGATCACCTTCGGCTTCTCCCTGTTGCAGTATATGGCGGAAGGCGCAGCCGTAAAATACGGAGACTGGCATGCCGCGTTTTTGAATGCCGATCCCTCCTTTGCTCAGGCGCATGCGCGGGACAGCGAGGTGGAAAAAACCGTAACCTTTGAAAACATCGGCTATGCCGCGCTTGATTCCGCTAAAAACGCCCGCAGGCCGTATCTGTTTATCGCAGGCTTCAGCCGGGCCGCCTTTGACGCCCTCCCGCTGACCCTGCTTTCGGGCAGGCTTCCGGAAAACAGCGGGGAAATCCTCCTCCCCGCCAAAGCCCAAACGGACGGCGGCGCAGCGTATGCGATAGGCGATACGATAACCCTATCCGTGGGAGACCGTTTCAGCGGAGAGCAGAAGCTCGGCCAGCTGGACGCTTATGCGCCGGAAGCCGAAACGCTGATCTCCCGCGGCGAGCAAGCCTATACCGTCGTCGGCATTTGCGCAACGCCTGCCTTTGAAGCGGACAATGCGCCGGGATATACCGCGGTTACCCTGTCGGACACCGCGGAAACGGCGGAGGATCTCTGCCTGTTCATCACACTGAAAAACCCCCGCCATATCCATGCCTATACGGACGCAAAGGCAGCCGGACACGCGTATCTGCTCAACCATAAAGTGCTGCGCTTTCTGGGGCTGTCTTCCTCCGACAGGTTTTTCAACATGCTCCTGTACTCGGTGGGCGGCATTGTGCTTGCTATCATCATGATCGGCTCCATCTTCTTAATTCACAATGCCTTCAGCATCTCACTGAGCGAGCGCACGCGGCAGATTGGGCTTCTGGCCTCGGTGGGGGCTACGGCCAGGCAGCTGCGCCATTCGGTGCTGTTTGAAGGGCTATGCATCGGGGCGGTCGGCATCCCCCTGGGTATTCTCGCGGGGCTGGGCGGCATTGAGCTTGTTCTTCTCGTTGTCTCGGGAAATTTCAGCAACGTTCTCTACTCCGGCGTTGCGCTGACCCTGCATATATCGTTCCTCACGCTCCTCGGCGCGGCGGCGGTCAGCCTTATCACCATTCTGCTTTCGGCCTATATCCCGGCCAAGAAAGCCGCCAATGTACCGGTGATGGCGTGTATCCGCCAGACAAACGAGGTGAAGGTGGAAGCCAAGGCCATGCGAACCTCCGGGTTGGTTGAGCGCCTGTTTGGCCTGGAAGGCACACTGGCCCTGAAAAATTTCAAACGGAACCGGAAACGCTACCGCAGCATTGTGCTGTCGCTTGTGTTAAGCATCGTGCTGTTTATATCGACCAGCGCTTTTGTTGAGGATTTGCAGCAGACCATGGCGCAGGCGCTCGTCGCTACCAGCTATGATATCGGCTTTGGCACGCAGGCCATGGATGATGCGGACATGCTCAGGCTCTATGACCGGCTGAAAGCCGTTGACGGCGTTACCGAAAGCGCATATCAGACAATTATACATACCACCTGCACGGTTGCGGCGGATGATTTATCCGGCGAGTACCGGGCATCGGCCGGCGGATTTGCCCCGGGCGCAACGGCGGAGCTGCCCGTGGAAGTACACTTTCTCGACGACGCCACCTTTCAGGCGCTCGTTACGGGCGTAGGGCTGCACCCGGAGGACTATACGGGAGAAAACGCAAAGCTGATAGCCGTCGCCAAAATCACGCCCGGCAGCGATGCGCAGTCGGATGAAAAGGAGGTCGGCGATTTTCAGGAGCTGTTCAGCCGTTCTTCCCTGGATGCCGTGCTCACCCCCCAGATCAACGGCGAGCCGAACCGGGACTACCAAAAAGCCGTACACCTTGCCTGTGTCGAAACCATACCGCCGGATATCCCACCGACAATCACAGGCGCCCCGCAGCAGTCCTACTTTTTCCAGATCCTGGCGCCCTGGTCCATGAAGGAGATCCTCGCTCCGTCCGAAATCCATCCGGATATCCGGGTCAAAGGACTGACCTTTCTGTCCGGGCATCCGTCGCAATCCGCAGCGGAAATGAGACAAATCATTCAGGGCGCAGGCATCACATCTGCCTATATGCTGGTGAACAATTCCGAGATGATGGATGAAAACCGCAACTACATTTTTATCTCCAACGTGTTCGCCTATACGTTCATCTTTATGATTTCGCTGATCGCCGCGGCCAATGTGTTCAACACGATCTCCACCAACATCCGCCTCCGGCGCCGGGAGCTTGCCATGCTCCAGTCCGTGGGGATGTCCGGCCGCGCCTTTAACCGGATGATGCGGTACGAATGCGCTTTTTACGGGTTCCGGGCGCTGGCCGCCGGGCTTCCTCTCGCGCTGCTCAGCTCGTGGCTGATCTACAAAAGCATGTTCAGCGGCGGCGCGGGCGGCCTGCGGTTTACGCTGCCCTGGGCCAGTATCGCCATCAGCGTGCTCAGTGTGCTTCTCGTGATTTTCGTTACCATGATGTACGCCGTAGGCAAACTCCGCAAGGAAAACATCATCGACGCGCTGCGGGACGACACGGATTGACGCGCAATCCCACTTTTATGAAGCCCGCATATGGCTGAGCAAGGTAATTCTCCAGACGGGCAGCCCCTATCCCGGGGAAGCGCTTTACTCATCGCTTACCCAGGCACTTGATAAACGCCTGTTACGGAAACCCTGGCACAGTCCGCTGTGCCAGGGTTTATCGGCTCCGGTTACAGTAAAAAAGCGATGTCCGCTCCTGCGGCACAGGCTATATTTTGTTTTTCAATCCACCACTCCGCCTCCCATTGACACGAAAATATTCCAGTACTATACTGTTAGCACGCTAATTGTTAGTGTGCTAACAGTAATGGAGGTGCGGGTATGCCGGTCAACCGCAGAATTGGTTTCGAGATGAAATCCGTTTCCCATCAGATCAAGCAGTGCATTGATCAGACCATTGCCCAAAGCAAAACCGACGGCATCACCGGCATGCAGGGATGGATTATCGGGTATCTGTACCGTCACCGGGAGGCCGAGGGCCTGTTTCAGCACGATCTGGAACAGGAGTTCAACATCCGCCGCTCCACCGCAACGGGGCTTTTACAGCGGATGGAGCGCGACGGGCTGATTGTGCGCAGCTCCATCCAATCCGATGCGCGGCGTAAGAACATCACCCTGACCCAAAAGGCGGTCGATATCCACCACAACGTGATGCGCGCCATTGACCAGGTGGAGGACAGCCTTACCCGGGGGCTGACCGCGGAGGAGGTCGAAACCTTTTTCCGCATTCTGGACAAGGTAAAGCAAAACCTCAGCGCGCCCCCTTCGGCGCAGCAGCCGCCCCGGGCGGACAACGCCGAAAGCGGCAGCCCGACAACCGACAACGGAGGACATGTATGATCAAGAGACTGCTCGGATGTGTGCGCGAATACAAAACCGCGTCCATCCTCTCCCCCCTCTTTGTCACGATGGAGGTCGTGATGGAGGTGATTATTCCGCTGCTCATGGCCAGCCTTATCGACAAGGGCATCGGGGGCGGCAATATGCCCTATATCTATAAAATGGGCGCGGTGCTGGTGCTGGCGGCGCTGATCTCGCTGATGTTCGGCGTGCTCTCCGGCTTTTATGCCGCCAGGGCGGCGGCGGGGTTTGCGCGCAACCTGCGGCACGATATGTTTTACAACGTGCAGAATTTTTCCTTTTCCAACATCGACAAATTTTCCACCGCCAGCATCGTCACCCGGCTGACCACCGATGTGACCAACCTCCAGAACGCGTATATGATGACCATCCGCATGGCCATGCGCGCACCGGCGATGATCGTGTTCTCGCTGATCATGGCGTTTTCCATCAGCGCGCGCGTATCGCTGATCTTTCTTGGCATCATCCCGTTTCTGGGCGCGGGGCTGTACCTGATTATGAGCCATGTGCACCCCATTTTCCGGCGCGTGTTTAAAACCTACGACAAGCTCAACAACATCGTACAGGAAAACCTGCGGGGCATCCGCGTGGTGAAATCCTTCGTGCGCGAGGACTACGAAAAAAAGAAGTTTGAGGATATCTCCCAGCGCATCTACCGGGATTTTACCAAGGCGGAAAAAATCATCGCCTTCAACGCCCCGCTGATGCAGTTCAGCGTGTACGCCTGCCTGCTGCTCATCGCATGGGTGGGCGCGAAGCTGATCGTGGCCGGCAGCATGACCACAGGGCAGCTGGTAAGCTTTATCTCCTACATCATGATGATCCTCATGAGCCTGATGATGCTCTCCTTCCTGTTTGTGATGGTGATCATCTCCCGCGCCTCGGCCGAAAGAATATCTGAAATCCTCACCGAGGCCCCGGACCTTGCCAACCGCGAAAACGCCGCAACCGCCGTGCGGGACGGGGCGATCTCCTTTCGCAATGTGGATTTCAGCTATGCCAAGGCGCAGGACAAGCTGTGCCTGAGCGGCATCAGCCTGGATATTGCCTCCGGTGAAACCATCGGCATCCTCGGCGGCACAGGCAGCTCCAAATCCACGCTGGTACAGCTGATTCCCCGGCTGTACGACGTAACCAACGGCGCGCTGCTCGTGGGCGGCGTGGATGTGCGCGATACCGACATCCAAACCCTGCGCGACGCCGTGGCCGTGGTGCTGCAAAAGAACGTCCTGTTCTCCGGCACCATCAAGGATAACCTGCGCTGGGGCAACCCGGACGCCACCGACGACGAGCTGACCGCGGCCTGCAAGCTGGCGCAGGCGCATGAATTTATTATGTCCTTCCCCGACGGCTACGATACGCACATCGAGCAGGGCGGGACCAATGTATCCGGCGGGCAGAAGCAGCGCCTGTGCATCGCCCGCGCGCTGCTGAAAAAGCCGAAGATCCTGATACTGGATGATTCCACCAGCGCGGTGGACACGCGCACCGACGCGGCCCTGCGCAAGGCCTTTCACGAGGATCTCCCCGATACGACCAAGCTGATCATCGCTCAGCGCATCTCCTCCATCAGCGACGCGGACCGCATCATCGTTATGGAAGGCGGGCGGGTGGACGCCGTGGGCACGCATGAGGAGCTGCTCAAAACCAATGCCATCTATCAGGAAGTCTATCATTCGCAGATGAAGGGAGGCGATTTCGATGATGAGGGGCGGTAGAATGCCTAACGGCGCTCATGGCAAGCCGAAAAACCTCGGCAAAACAATCCGGCGGCTTACGTCCTACATCACGGGCCGGTACCGCGCGCTGTTTCTGGTGGTGCTGTGCTGCATCCTGATCAGCGCCATCACGGGCGTGATCTCCACTTTGTTCATCCGGACGCTGATCGACGATTACATCGCCCCGCTGCTGCTGACCGATACGCCGGACTTCACGGGGCTTCTGCGCGCCATTCTGCTTGTCGGCGCAATCTGCCTGGCGGGGGTGCTTGCCGCGTTATTCTACAACCGGTTTATGGTGACCATCGCGCAGGGCGTTTTGAAGCGCGTACGCGATGAGATGTTTTCCAAAATGCAGGCGCTACCCATTAAGTACTTCGACAGCCACACCCACGGCGACATCATGAGCCACTACACCAACGACGCCGATACGCTGCGGCAGATGATCTCCCAGAGCATTCCCCAGCTGTTTTCCTCTGTGATCACCATCACGGCGGTGTTCGTCGCCATGCTCTCCATCAGCCTGTGGCTGACGGCGCTGGTGGTGTGCTTTCTGGGGCTGATGCTGTTCATCACCAAGAAAATCGGCGGCAACTCCGCAAAGTACTTCATCCGGCAGCAAAAATCGCTGGGCGCGATGAACGGCTATATTGAGGAAATGATCAACGGCCAGAAGGTGATCAAGGTATTCAACCACGAGCGCCAGGCCGAGGCCGATTTTGACGCGAAGAACGATGCGCTGCGCGAAAATGCGGAGCTGGCCAACCGCTACGCCAATATTTTCATGCCGATCATGTCCAATATCGGCAACCTGCAATATGTGATGATCGCCATTGTGGGCGGGGCGCTGGCCATCGGCGGCATCGGCGGGCTCACGCTGGGCGGCATTGCCTCCTTCCTAACGCTGAGTAAAAACTTCAGCCAGCCCATCAGCCAGATTGCCCAGCAGATCAACGCCGTGGTGATGGCCTTTGCCGGGGCCGAGCGCATTTTCAAGCTGATGGATGAAACCCCGGAGCAGGACGACGGCTATGTAACGCTCATCAACGCGGAGGAAAAGGGCGGCGTTCTGGTGGAAGCCGACCACCGCACCGGCCTGTGGGCGTGGAAACACCCGCACCACGCGAACGGCGGCGTTACCTATACCCGGCTCACGGGCGACGTGCGGTTTACCGACGTGGATTTCGGCTACGAGCCGGACAAGCTGGTGCTGCACGATGTATCCCTGTTTGCCGAGCCCGGCCAGAAGATCGCCTTCGTGGGCGCCACGGGCGCGGGCAAAACCACGATCACCAACCTGATCAACCGCTTTTACGATATCGCGGACGGCAAAATCCGCTATGACGGCATCAACATCCAGAAAATCAAAAAGAGCGACCTGCGCCGCTCGCTGGGCATGGTGCTGCAGGATACCCGCCTGTTTACCGGCACCGTGATGGAGAACATCCGCTACGGTCGGCTGGACGCCACCGACGATGAGGTGATTGCGGCCGCAAAGCTCGCCAACGCGCACGATTTCATCACCCGCCTGCCCGAGGGCTATCAAACCGAAATCAGCGGTGACGGCGGCCGCCTGTCCCAGGGGCAGCGGCAGCTGCTATCCATCGCGCGCGCCGCGGTGGCCGATCCCCCGGTGATGATTCTGGACGAGGCCACCTCCTCCATCGACACCCGCACCGAGGCGCTGGTGCAGCAGGGCATGGACCAGCTGATGGCAGGGCGCACCGTGTTTGTGATCGCCCACCGCCTGTCCACCGTGCAAAACTCCGAGGCTATTCTTGTGCTGGAGGACGGCCGCATCATCGAGCGCGGCGACCATAGCACGCTGCTCAAGGAGAAGGGAACGTATTACCAGTTCTATACGGGGGCGTTTTCGTAACGGGAGTAAAAGGAAATACTCGGCATACCAGGCCCCTCGCCCGGCTGTAAAAGACGGGTCCAGGGCCGATGGCCCTGGTCAGGGTGCAGGGGTGAATCCCCTGCCCGGGGATGGGGGCGGGAGCCCCTAAACCCTTACACCATAACCCTTTGCCAAAGCGAGCGAACAGCGCCGCAGGCGCTATGAGGCGAGCGGAGATACCGACCCGATGAGATTTATAACAAGCAACAAGCCCCGCGATAAACTGTGCATCGCACAACCATCGCGGGGCTTCTTTTAGTTCTCCGATCCCGATACGCCTTCCAAGATCGGCTATATCACGACAGGCATTGCCTCTGTAAGCAATGAATAAAGCACTTGTGCGATGCTGCGCAGGGGCTTTGTTCATTGCTTGCCTAGAGTATCTTTCCCCCATGGAAATAACACTCGTACACCCGGGTCTCCTGACAGAAAATCTCCTCGTATCCCTGAAACCACGCAAGCCCGCCTTCGCAGGAGCAACGGTACAGAAAGTCGCCCTCCTGAAACCACTGCGGCCCGCGGAACGGCTTTTCCGCCGGTACGCGCAGCAGCGCGGCATCCAGAAAGCTGCCGCTGAAACGTCCGTCCAGCACGCGGCCGCAGTAATTCATGGCGTACACGGGCTTGTCCGAAAGCCACACGCCCTCTTCCCCGGCAAAGCATTCGCCGCCCAGATAGGTATCCAGATACAGATACTCACCCTCACGGTACAGCAGATCGTTGGAATTGGGCCGGGAGCTTTTCGTTTTGCCGCCCTTGACGGCATAGGTGTTCTGTTTCGCCGTGATCAGAAACCCTGTGAGCGCCTCGTCATCCCCGGCCCGCGGCAGGGGATTTTTCATACATTCGCTGTCCTTCACGAGATAATCCACCGTCACCAGAAAGAGCTCGCTGACGGCAATCAGGTTCAGGATATCCGGGTACGCCTGCCCGGCTTCCCACTTGGCGACCGCCTGCCGCGATACATGCAGGCTTTCCGCCAGCGCCTCCTGCGTCAGGCCCCGGTTTTTCCGGATCAGCTGCAGTTTTTCAGCAAAATTCATGTTCTCTCACTCCTTTAAGAACATTGTATCCGCTTTGCGCTCCGGAATACAGCATTCCGCGGTTGCGCCGCCGCTGCCTGTGATTGCATAGATTTCGGGGTAATAAATACTCATTCTCCATGCACAATGAAAATGGCAGAATCGCGGAAGTGATGGGTTCTCCAATCCATCCGTTGGCTTACCCAGAAACGGAGGACTGTTTTCCCAGGCAAACGATGAATAAAACACTTGTGCGATGGCGCGTCAGCTTTTTGTCAGATTGGGGATTGCGGAACCCGAAGTTGTAGCAGCGCTACGTCGAGGGTTCTGCAAGACCAACCCGGCGGTAAGATAACGCGCCATCGCATAAGGGTTTTGCTCATTGCTTACCTGACGAATCTTTTCAGGCGTGTAAACCGGGCACGTTCAGCATCCCCGATTTCTCAATCCTTTCAACCGCTTCCTCCAGCTCCTCCCGGTCGGCAACGAGCGCGATGCGCACATGCCCCTCGCCCTCCGCGCCGAAGGCCGTTCCGGGGGTTACCAGCACGCCGGAGGTGCGCAGCAGCTCCCGGGTGAAGGCGAAGCTGTCGGTATAGCCCTGCGGCAGCCGCGCCCATAAAAACATGGTTGCCGGGCTTTTGCGGATCGGCCAGCCGATTTTCCCCAGGCTGTCGGTCAGGTAATCCCGCCGCTCCCGGTAGGCGGCCCGCATGGTGTCCACACAGTCCTGCGGGCCCAGCACAGCGGCAATGGCCGCGTCCTGCACGGGGATGAACATGCCGTAATCAATGTTTGATTTCAGCGCCTTCAGCATCCCGATCACCTCCGGGTTGCCGACGGCAAAGCCGATTCTGGCCCCGGCCAGACCGTATGTCTTGGACAGGGAATTAAACTCGATGCCGACCTCCTTCGCGCCGGGAAAGCGCAGAAAGCTTCCGCACGGCTGGCCGTCAAACACCAGCTCGCTGTAGGAGTTATCGTGCACGACGAGGATATGGTACTGCCTGGCGAAATCAATCACTTCGCGGTACAGCGAATCGGGCGCAACGCTGGCTGCCGGGTTGTTGGGGTAGGACAGGATCATTAGCTTCGCGCGCCCGGGCCACATCCTCCGGGATCCGGCTTACGTCAATCAGGTAGCCGTTTTCCTTTTTCTGCGGCATCATATAGGGCTTCGCGCCGGCCAGCACCGGCCCGTCCCGGAAAATCGGATAGCACGGATCCGGGATGAGGAAGGTATCGCCCTCGTCGATCACGGTAAACGCGATATGCGCCAGCCCATCCTGCGAGCCCAGCAGGGAGGTGATCTCAGTAGCCGGGTCCAGCGCCACGCCGTAGCGCCGCCGGTACCACTGCGCCACCGCCTGCCGGAGCTTTTCCGTATCGTTGATGGCGTATATGTAATTGTCCTCATTCTGCGCGGAGCTGATGAGGGCGTCCACAATGTGCCGCGCCGGGGGGATGTTGGGCGTGCCGACGCTCAGGTCGATCACTGGCAGCCCCTGCGCTTCGCGTTCCCTGCGCATGTCCGCCAGCACGGAAAAAATCCCGGGTTTGAAATACTCCATCCGCTTTGAAAACTGCATTGCTCGTCGATTCCTTATCGTGTATATTTTTCATGGGGTTACCCGGGGCTCACTCCGCCGCAAACGCGAAGGTATACAGGATACTCTCCAGCGTTTCCCGCAGCGCGACGTCCGGACCGGCGTCCGGATCAAAATAGTAGCAGAAAAAGTTCATGCTCAGGCCGTTTCGGATGGTCTCGGCGTACAGGTACGAGCCCTGATCATCCTCCATATGGAAAAGATAAAACACCGTGCCGCTTTTCGCGGTGATGGCGTTTAAAAACGTCGGATGCTCATCGGCCAGGGTTGCGCTTACCTCGTCCGCATAGGCCTGTTTTCCGGCGTCGTCGGCAGTGCTGAGATTAAAATCCGGGTCGTAGTCATTAAGCCGGGTCACATAGGCATCGATGACATACTCGTTGTCCCCCAGCATAAACAGCCAGGTATTGTCCGCCGTGCTTTCCGCTGTGTGGGAGGTATTGTCAATCCTCAGCCCCACAGGATATTCAATGGCGTAGTAGTCTCCCGCCGTATAGCTGACCGCGCAGGCCGTGGCGAGCGACAGCATCATGAAAAGCGAAAGCAGGACGGCAATCCATTTTCTCATCGGGGTTCTCCTTCCGGATGGTGTGTGAGGGGCGGCGATCCTGCGCCGTTAAAACAGGAACTGTGGAAACGCAAAGCCCGTATAATCCTGCCAGCCGTTGCGGCGCAGCGCGCGGCGCGGTTCCTCCTCCAGCGCATCCACATGGGCGATCTCGCCGTCGGCCCAGCGCAGCAGCTCCCGCTGCGCGTCCTCCAGCCGTCTGATTGTGCCGCCGATGCGCACGCAATGGGTTTCCCAGCCGTTTTGCCTGTAGGTTGATTCCCACTGATCGCGGAACACGGTGAAAAACTGTTCGTACAGGGCACGAAGCTCCGGAAGCTGGGCCTGCGCCATGGCCCGTACCCGCCCGCGGTCCTCCGCCTTGTACGCCGGACGGAGCGCCGTGATCCACCGCAGCTTTTTCTGCGCGATGGTCAGCAGCAGCCACGCATACTCGCAGCGCGGATCGGCGCGCCGTTTCCCCAGCACGGCCAGAGCCTGCGAAAGCCGGTCGTCATAGCCCCGCAAATCCCACAGGCCCTCGGTCAGGGGAAAGAGCGGATCGCAATAGAACAGCCCCTTGCCGGCGCGGTGATCCTGAGCATCGGCATAAAAAGCGTCAAACGCCGCCAGTGCGTCCCCATCCAGCCCGGACAGCCGCTCGCCCAAATGCCGCGCCGCCTCCGGCGTGCAGGCGTCCCCCAGCCAGCAGTGCTCCGAAAAGATCGTCAGCAGGCTGAGGGAAAGAAAATAGTTCGTTTCACAGCCATCGTCGCCCCAGTGGGTCGCCAGCACCGTTTGCACCCCGGCCTTCAGGCAGGCACGCAGCGCGGGATACATCGTTTCCTCCGTAAGCGAAGCGTGGGGCAGGAAGCCCGACCACGTCCACACGCCGCCCGCAAACCATATCTCCCGTCCCAGCGCGTGATGCCGCTGCAGCATCTGCGCATAAAAGCGTTCGTCCGTGTGGTAGTAATCCCAGTAGCACAGCGCCACATCCGGGATCGCCTCAGCCGCGGCCTTGGGCACCACGGCGTCCGGATCGTAATAATCGTTGGTCTTGGAGCCGATGCGGTAGAACATATCGCTCCACATAATCGGCTTCAGCCCCTCCGCCTCGCAGATCTCCACCACCCTTTGCAGGTGGCGGTTCAGCAGGGCAAAGCGGTCCTGCGCCCCGTGCTTTTCAAAGTAACGGCCCAGGCCCACGCCGTGGGCCTCGTCCATGCCGATATGGATGCGGCGGCTGCGAAAGCACTGCTTTGCGGAGGCAACGCAGGCCCGGATCAGCCGGTAGGTTTCCGGCTCGTCGATCAGCAGGCAGTCAGCAGTATCGCGCAGGGCGGCGTTTTCCTCCCATTGCAGGAACTGCGCCAGATGCGCCAGCGTCTGGATGCACGGCACCAGCTCCACACCCGCCTGCGCGGCATACTCATCCAGCGTCAGAAGATCCTCCCGGCTGTACCGCCCGCGCAGGTAGCCCAGATACGGATAGGCTTCCACCGGATACACGTCCTCGGTGTACAGCATCATCAGGTTCAGGCCCAGCGCCGCGTGGACGTCAATATACTTCTTTACCGAGGCGACGGTCAGCACGCCGCCGCGCGATACATCCAGCATCGCCCCGCAGGCCTCAAAGTGCCGCTTCTGCTCCCCCGCGGGCAGGGGCTCGTCATGGCGGATCGCCTGCGCCGCCAGAAACAGCCCCCGGGCAACGCCGGACAGATCCGGCGCTTCCACGGTGAGGGTATCCCCCTCCCGGCTTAACCGCAGCGCTTCGCCCTGCCGGGTTTCCACCACGCCGTCCCACCGGCAGCCAGCCAGGGCAAACATACGCTCCCGAAGGGCTTCACAGGCCGTGTTCCACGCCATAACCGTTCCTCCTTTTGATAAGCAAGACCAAGTCAGTACGAAGAAATCAGCAGTATAAGCCGTGCGTTTTCAACCGGCAATCCTCAGCCGATTCAAAATGTGCGGCATGCGCGGCGGCAAGCGCGGCGAGGGCTGAGCTTACTTTAGGTAAGTGATGGCCTCGCCGTCGCGCGGCCAACAAAGCAGGCCGTGCGTTATCAACCGGCAATCCTCAGCCGGTTCAAAACGTGCGGCATGCGCGGCGGCAAGCGCGGCGAGGGCTGAGCTTACTTTAGGTAAGGGATGGCCTCGCCGTTGCGCGGCCAGCAAAGCAGGCCGTGCGTTTTCAATCGGCAATCCTCAGCCGGTTCAAAACGTGCGGCATGCGCGGCGGCAAGCGCGGCGAGGGCTGAGCTTACTTTAGGTAAGGGATGGCCTCGCCGTCGCGCGGCCAACAAAGCAGGCTGTGCGTTTTCAATCGGCTGATCCCCAGCCCTTGGCGCGCTCGATGGCCCTGTGCCATCCGTCCATCGCGGTGGCGCGGTCATAGGCATCCATGGCGGGGGTGAAGGTGAGATCGGGCTTTACGCAGGCTTTGGCCTGCTCCAGGGTCAGCGTGCCGCTGCCGATGCCCGCCAGCAGCGCAGCGCCCAGCGCCGTGGTTTCAGTCACCTGGGGGCGCACCACGGGGATGCCGAGCACATCGGCCTGGAACTGCATCAGGAAGGCGTTGGCGCTTGCGCCGCCATCGGCCTGCATGTGAGGCGGCTGCTGGCCGCAGTGCTGCACCATGGCCCCGTACAGATCGGCGCTCTGAAAGGCGATCGCTTCCAGCGCCGCGCGCACAAACTGCGCCCTGCCGCTGCCGCGCGTAAGTCCCACAATGGTGCCGCGGGCGTACATATCCCAATAGGGCGCGCCCAGGCCGGTAAAGGCGGGCACGATGTACATGCCGCCGGTGTCCGCAATGCTCTGGGCAATCATCTCGGTTTCGGCGGCGGAGTGGATCAGCTTCAGCTCGTCGCGCAGCCACTGGATGACCGCGCCGCCCACAAACACGCTGCCCTCCAGCGCGTAGGTCGGCTTGCCGGAAAGCCGCCACGCCATGGTGGTCAGCAGTCCGCTGCGGCAGTCCACAGCCTCTTCGCCCGTGTTCATCAGCATAAAGCAGCCGGTGCCGTAGGTGTTTTTGACCATGCCCTTGTCAAAGCACGCCTGCCCGAACAGCGCCGCGTGCTGGTCCCCCGCCAGCGAGGCCACCGGGATGGGGCGGCCCAGAATTTCCGTGCGCAGGCTGCCGATCACCTGGGCGGTGTCCACCACCTGGGGCAGCAGCACTTTGGGGATATTGAGCATTTTCAGCAGATCATCGTCCCACTGCTGGGTGCGGATGTTGAACAGCATCGTGCGGGAGGCGTTGGTGGCGTCGGTCACATGCGGCCGCCCCTCCACAAGGTTCCACGCCAGAAAGGTATCCACCGTGCCAAAGCAAAGCTCCCCGCGCTGGGCGCGCTCATAGAGGTTGAGGGTGTCCAGCAGGTAGGCAAGCTTGGTGCCGCTGAAATACGCGTCGGGTACCAGCCCCGTTTTCTGGCGGATGGTTTCCGCCTGGCCCTCGGCCACCAGCCGCTCCACATAGGGCGCGGTGCGGCGGCACTGCCAGCAGATGGCGTTGTGCACGCACTCCCCCCGTGTTTTTGTCCCACAGCAGGGTGGTTTCGCGCTGGTTGGTAATGCCGATGGCGGCGATATCGGAAATGTTCACGCCCGACAGCTTCACCGCCTCCTGCAGCGCCTCGGTCTGGCCGGAGAGGATTTCATCGGGGCTGTGCTCCACCCAGCCGGGCTTGGGATAAATCTGCGTAAGCTCCTTTGCGTGCGAGGCCAGCATATTGCCGTGTTCATCAAATACCACGGCCCGACTTGAGGTTGTGCCCTGATCCAATGCTACGAATACCGTCATCCTTATTCCTCCATAAACAGGCGTTGCTTGCGCCCAATCATTTCCCCGATATTGGCGATATAAACGTCCACATTGCCGACGTTGGGCGCGCGATCAATGTGCAGATCCGGTACATGCAGCACACGCTTGGAAATCGCGCCCGCGCCGACAGCCAGCACCGTGGCCGTTTCTTCCATGATATCCATATTATACAGGCAGACATTATTTTCCTTGGCATAGCCCACATTTTGCTGCTGCGCGGCCATGTATTTCTGCCGGTACAGATAATAAGGGCTCATGCCCATACGCCCGGCGGCCGCCTCCCCAAGGGCGACCATTTCTTCCACTGCTCCGGGGGGCGGCAGGGGGGTGTTTTCCTCGCGCAGCTTGCCGCCCTTTTTCAGCGCCAGCGTATGCACGGTGAGGCTATCCGGGCTCAAGGCCTCGATGCGGTCCATGGTACGGCGGAAGTCCTCCGGCGTTTCGCCGGGCAGCCCGGCGATGACATCCATATTGATGTGGGCAAACCCGTGCGCGCGCGCCAGCCGGAAAGCCTCAACCGCCTGCGCGGCGGTATGGCTGCGGCCGATCCGCCGCAGTGTTTCATCATTCATCGTCTGGGGGTTCACACAGATACGCTCCACACCGTAGCGCCGCATGGTCTCCAGCTTGCCCGGCGTGATGGCGTCCGGCCGTCCGGCCTCCACGGTAAACTCCAGCGGGGCCGGAAAATGCGTTTTCACCAGCAGCAGCAGGCGGGCAAACGCCTCGTCATCCGGCGATACGGGCGTGCCGCCGCCGATGTAGAGCGCGCGCAGGCGCGCGCCGTTTTTCAGCATCAACGCGGCGGCGGTGTGCATCTCACGGTCAAGCGCGCGCAGATAAGCGTCCACCTTTTCGCCCGCGCCGATGGCCTCGCCCGCAAAGGTGCAATAGGTGCAGCGCGTGGGACAAAACGGAACGGCGACATACACATCCCAATCCTCCGCGGCGGGTTTGGGCAGCGACTGCTGCACCGCTACAATGCGCGAGAGCAGTTCCGCTTTTTCAGGCGACACATCAAAATCCGCGCACAGGGCCTGCCGGGCCTGCGCGTGGTCCATGCCTTCGGCCAGCCGCTCGTAAAACAGGCGCGTGGGACGGATACCCGTAAGCGCGCCCCAGGCGGGCTGTTTGCCCGTGCTCTGCCTGCACAGATCGTACAGCGTCATCTTGCATAAGCGCTTCAGCTGCCGCCGCTGCAGCAGCTCGCTTTCCCATACCGGGATCATAACGGCCCGCTGCGCGCTGTGCCCCTGAAAGGCAAAACGGCAAACCGTACTGCCGCCCCGCGCAAAAACCGTATGCTCCAGTACCTGCATATCCTCCGTGGGCACGGTAGCGGTAAACTGCGCCTTCTGCTCATCCTCCGCAGACAGGGGCACGGTGGCGACCACGGCAAAGCCTTCGGTCACATAGAACAGCTTCAGCACATCCCACAGTTCGTTGGCAAAGCGCGGCAGGGGCGTATGCAGGCAGATCTTCATATTATTCCCCTTATTTCCCCGCCACCGTGCTGCGGCCGTGCCCCGGATAGGCGATAATCTGGGGATGCATGTGCAAAAGCGTCCGCAGGCTTTGCTTCAGCTCGGAAAAATTGCCGTCGCCGAAATCATACCGCCCGTAGCCCTGATGGAACAACGTGTCCCCGCAGAACATCCCCTGATCGCCGGGCAGCAGATAGCACACCCCGCCCTTGGAGTGGCCGGGCGTGTGCAGCACGGTGATATCCATGCCGCCGAGGGTGAGCACCTGCCCGTCCGTTATAGTCACAGGCTTCGTATTTGCCACCACATTGGTTTCATACTGATGGCTTACGTTGGCTACCGGGTCGGCCAGCTTGGGCGCGTCCAGCTCGTGGATATACAGCGGGATATGGTAATGGTCGCACACGGCATCCGCCGCGCCGAAATGATCAAAATGCCCGTGGGTGATCAGCACCGCCACAGGTGTGCGGCCGCCCACCGCGGCGATGATGCGCTGGGCGTCGTCGCCGGGATCGACAATCACCAGCTCATGGGTTTCCGTGTTTTCCGCCAGATAGCAATTCATATCGTAGCTGCCACATGCAGCGTTTCCACATTAATTTTCATAACGTCTCCATTAAAACAGTTTTTTGGAATCCAGCAAAATGGTAATCGGGCCGTCGTTGACCAGGCTTACGGCCATGTCCGCGCGGAACACGCCCGTGCCCACCGCAATGCCCATAGTGCGCCACCGTTTCGCCGCCTCGCAGTACAGCGCGTCGGCCCGCGCGGGCTCCTCGGCGGCGGTAAAGCCCGGCCGTCTGCCGTGGCGCGCGTCGCCCAGCAGCGTAAACTGGCTCACCACCAGCAGCTGCCCGCCGATATCAAACAGCGAGCGGTTCATCTTGCCCTGGCCATCCTCAAAGATGCGTAAATTCGGCACCTTATCCACAATGTACTGCAAATCGCCGTCCGTATCGCCCGCCTCAACCCCAGCAGCACCAAAACGCCCTTCCCGATTTCCGAAACCATCTGGTCATGCACGGCCACCGACGCGCGGGCTACCCTTTGAACTACAGCTCGCATTTCATGCTCCCTTTACTTATAAAATCCCATCCTGCCGGCATTTGCGCCGGTGAAATATACGAAGGCCGCCGGTTCGGTCGCTTTTTGCGATTTCGCCGGCAGCGTGCAGTTTATTCTAATGATAAAGCCCAAGGCAACAGCAGCACTGCGCGAAAAGCGCCGAAGGGAAGCTTGTGTCCGGTGACCGCTGCGGCGTGGCCGCAGCCGGAGCATCGGCACCGAAATCATTACGCCGTACCCCTGAACACCTCTACGACATCCGTTCTCCTGCGCAGGGCCTTGATGAGCTTATCCAGCGTATCGCGGCTTTTCACCTGCACAACCATGGTTACGTTGCTGGTGCGGTGCTTTTTATCGCGCTTTACCGCCACACCGATAATCGGCACGCCCAGATTGTTGACGCTGGTCGCCAGATCGCCCATCAGGGAAACGCTGTCGTAGGCGATGATATTGATGGTGGCGTTAAAATCGCCGCCCTCGGTGTCCGCCCACTCGACCTCGATCATGCGGTCGTCGTCGGGATCGCCCACGTTGGGGCAATCGGCCTTATGCACGGTCACGCCGCGCCCGCGCGTGATGTAGCCCACAATTTCATCGCCCGGCACGGGGTTGCAGCAGTGGGCAAAACGCACCAGAATGCCGCTCTGCCCCTTGACGTAGATGCCGTGGGAGGGCTTGCCCACATGCTGGTGAACCTCGTCCTGGGAAAGCTCCTTCACCTCGGGGGCGTTCTGCGTTTCGGTTTTGCGCTGTTCCTCCATCAAACGGCTGATGACGTAGGAGGACGCCATGCCGCCGTAGCCCACCGCGCCGTAGATATCCTCCAGCTCCTGAAACGCGTAGCGCCGCAGGATGGGCTCGTAAAAATCGGGCTTTAACAGGGTGTGGATCTGCACGCCGCGGCGCTTGGCCTCGTGCTCCAGCATTTCGCGGCCGCGCACCATGTTTTCCCCGCGCAGCTCTTTTTTAAAAAACTGGCGGATCTTGGAACGCGCCTGCGGAGTTTTGACAATTTTCAGCCAGTCCATGCTGGGGCCCTTGGAGTTAGTGGAGGTGATCACCTCCACGCGGTCGCCGGTTTCCAGCTCGGTTTCCAGCGGCACGATGCGGCCGTTGACCTTCGCGCCCACGCAGTGGTTACCCACGCCGGAGTGGATGCGGTAGGCAAAGTCGATCGGCGTGGAGCCGCGCTGCATGGAAATGATGTCGCCCTTGGGCGTAAACAGCAGCACCTCATCGCTGAAAAGGTCGGTTTTCAGGGTGTCGATAAACTCCTTGGAATCGCGGGTATCGTTTTGCCAGTCCAGAATCTGGCGCAGCCAGTACAGCTTGTTGTCCAGATCGTCGGCCTTGGCGCCTTCCTTGTAGCGCCAGTGCGCCGCCACGCCGAACTCCGCCACGCGGTGCATTTCCCAGGTGCGGATCTGCAGCTCAAACGGGAAGGGCATGGTACGCCCGCCGATCAGCGTGGTGTGCAGGCTTTGGTACATATTGCCCTTGGGCACGGAAATGTAATCCTTAAACCGGCCGGGAATCTGGTTCCACAGCGTGTGCACGATACCCAGCACCGCATAGCAGTCCTGCACGGTATCCCACCAGCACGCGCACGGCGATAAGATCGTAAATCTGCTCGAAGGTCTTGTTCTGCTCGGTCATCTTGCGGTAGATGGAATACATGTGCTTGGAGCGGCCGTCGATTTCATAATGGATTTTATGCTCGTCCAGCTTTTCCGAAAGGCTCTGGATGACCAGGCGGATGTTTTCCTCACGCTCGATGCGCCTGAGCCCCACCTTGCGGGCGATATCCTGATAGGCCTCCGGCTCCAGGTACTTAAAGGAGATATCCTCCAGCTCCTGCTTAACGGCGTTCATGCCCAGCCGGTGCGCCAGCGGCGTAAAGATATCCAGCGTTTCCAGCGCGATGGCCTTCTGCCGCTCCGGCGGCTGATGGGTGAGCGTGCGCATGTTGTGCAGGCGGTCGGCCAGCTTGATGATCACCACGCGGATATCCTTGGACATGGCAAGGATCATTTTACGCAGGCTTTCGGCCTTTTGCTCCTCGCGGTTGGAAAAGTCCAGCTTATCAAGCTTGGTGACGCCGTCCACCAGCAGGGCGACCTCCTCGCCGAACTCCTTGCGGATGATCTCGATATCCACATTGGAGCAGTCCTCCACCGTGTCGTGCAAAAGCCCGGCAGCGATAGTGGGCGCATCAATCATGAGGTCGGTCAGGATGGAAGCAACGGATGCAGGGTGGATGAAATACGGCTCCCCGCTTTTGCGCGTCTGGCAGCAGTGCGCCTTTTCGGCGAACTCATACGCCTTTTTAACCAGCAGGTAGCTGTCGTCCCCCGGATTTTGTTTTTGCACGCGGGCTACCATTTTATCCAGCCCCATGCATTCGTTGGTGATAAAGGTCAGCATCCGTTTCCCTCCCCTCTAAGCGAATTAGGTATGTGGAATGAGGAATGGGCATCAAAGGTACGTGTATAACCAGTGGGAACTTCAGCAACGTTGAAACAAACCGGAGACGGGAGGTTTTACAGAGCATCACGGCCGCAAGGGGGTGTGATGCGACCCTAAAACCGAGTGGGCACATGGCGGAAAGATTGTGCTGCAGGCTTTTCATTTCCTGCCGTTCTCTGCGGTTCACCTGAGCAGACTGCGGGGTCATGATGCCGTCTCGGAATCGGATAATGAAAACCGTCCGGCTGCGCAAGCAACCGTACCACAATTCCACATTGCTCATAAACCCTGTAAACGCTGTCTCAACGCTCCTGTGTAACCGCACGTATCTCCCTCAGCAAGCGGCTTTCCCCCAGCGAGCACTTTACCGGCGGGAGCAGCGTGTAGCTGAACGGGGATTCGCGCAGGGTGATCAGCCCCAGCTCGTCAAAGGCGTGCAGCCCCGCAAGCGTCTGCGCCTGCGGCAGTCCGGCGGCCTGCGCGGTTTCGGCAACGCTGGCAAATACGGACTTGCGCAGCAGCTTGTACAGCTCCCGGTAGCGGTCGTCCCCCGCGTCCAGCCCGGCCAAAGCCCGCAGCAGCGCGGGGCTTCCGGTGGGCGCCACCACCACGGCGGCGGGGCACAGCGCCTGCCAGTACGTACGGTCGGCCGGGGTGAGAGCGCCGTCCAGCAGCACGATGTGCTTCCAGTACGGGGAAAGGCTCAGCCCTTCGGCCTTGGGACACAGCAGCAGGGTGTGAAAGCAGCGGGGATCGGTCACGGTTTCCCGTGCCACCTCCACCCGGTCGTTCAGGCGGGTAAGCAGCGCGAGCGCGGTTTCCTTCGTGTAGGCGACATACAGGGTGCCCCGGCGGCCCTCCAGCAGATCGTCGCCCATCAACTGCCCCTGGGAAGGGACAGTCTGTACATGTTCTTCGCCGGGGTCTGTTTTTCCTGCCTGCAAACGCAGCCTGGCAAGCAGAGAATCCTGATACGGAGCGTCGTTTTCCGCCCGCAGGGACCGCAGCCGGGCATAGGCGTCCGGGCGCAGGGCGCTCACATGGCACTGCACGGAGGTCCTGCCACGGTACTCGTTGCGCTCCAGCGTATAGGCGACATCCACCTCATCGGGCAGGAGAGGGGCCTCCGGGCCCATGCCAAAGGCGATCCCGGCAAGCACCGCATTGCCCTGCCGCAGGCGCAATTGCAGGTGCGCCCCCTGTGCGCCGCAGGCACGGCGGGATTCCAGCCTGGCCCCGCCGGTGAAAAACACGGGCGCGGGATTATCCACGCCGAAGGGCCGCAGCCCCTCCAGCCCGGCAAGCAGGGTCTCGTCCGCTTCCTCCAGCGGCAGCGCCGCGTCGTAGGCCTGCGCGGGCAGAAACGCCTCGGGATCGGCGTCCGCCGCCACCACCTGCTCCAGCCGCGCGCGGAAAGCCTCATCCTGCCCGGCGGCCAGGGTTACCCCGGCGGCCATGGCGTGCCCGCCATATTTGATGAGCAGGTCATCGCATTGCTTCAGGCAGTCGGCCAGGTTCACGCCCTGCACGCCGCGAAGGCTGCCATGCAGCAGGCCGTCCTCCTCGCTGAAGGCGCACACGGGCACGGAGAATTTCCGGTTCAGCCGCCCGGCCACCAGCCCGATGACGCCCTTGTGCCAGCCCATGCCACGCACAAACAGCATCCGCTTGCCGACAAAATCGTGCGTTTCCACCTGGGCCATCGCCTCGGTTACGGCGGCCTGCTCCAGCCGCTTGCGCTCGGTATTGGCGGCGTCCAGCTGCTCCGCCAGCACCTTGGCCTCGGCGGGATCGTTTGTCAGCAGCAGCCTTACGGCGGCGTTGGCATCGCCCACGCGCCCGGCGGCATTCAGGCGCGGCGCCAGCTGAAAGCCCACCATGCCCTCGTCCACAGGCGGCGCAATCCCCGCCGCGTCCATCAGGGCGCGCAGGCCGGGCCGCCGCGCGATCAGCGGCATGCCCAGCGCGGCGATGACGCGGTTTTCCCCCGTCAATGACACAATATCCGCTATCGTCGCCACGGCGGCCAGCGACAGGTAGGGATCGAAATCCTGCGCCTGAGTGCCATCGTGCAGCAGGGCGGTTGCAAGCTTGTACGCCACCCCAGCGCCGCACAGGTACGGGAAGGGATAGCGGTTGAGCAGCGGGTTGATCACCGCGTCGGCCGGGCAGGGAACCAGCCCGAGCTGATGGTGGTCGGTCACGATCACCGTCATACCCAGCCGCTTTGCCAGGGCCACCTCGTCTGCGTTGGTGATGCCCAGGTCCACCGTCACCAGCAGCCGGAAGCGCTGGGCCAGCTCCTCCACAGCATCGGCGTTGAGGCCGTAGCCATCGTCGCGCAGGGGCAGATAGGGCTCCGCCTTGATGCCATAGGCCCGCAGAGCCTCGGTGAGCAGCGCCGCCGCGCAGATACCGTCGGTATCGTAATCGCCGTAAACAACCGTTTCCCAGTCTTCCGCCCGGGCGGTATGGAGGATATCAATCGCCTCCCGCATGCCCGACAGCAGAAACGGATCGTGCAGCTGATCCATCGCAGGGCTGAAAAACCGGTCCGCTTCCGCCGCCGTTTCTATGCCACGGGACAGCAAAAGCGAAGCCATCACACCCGCGTAGGGGTGGAGCTTCGCCTGCATTTCTTCGGTAACGGTGCGGGATTCCCGGGGCACGAAACGGAGCATTTCAAATCCTTTCAAAACCCGGTCGGATGAGGACGGGATAAAAGAGGAATGAAGAATGAGAAATGGCGGCGCGGCGGCTGCCGCAGCCGGATGCGTGGTATTCCTTTCACGATACGATGACTCTCCCCATGCATGGGACAATGCTTTCGCATACTAATCGCAATCTTTTCGGAATTCATCATTCCCAGGTAAATGATGAATAAAGACCGTGCAGGCTGACGAATCGGATTTTTGTCAGATTGTGCTTGCAGAAACCGCAGCAGCAGCAGCGCTGCCTCAAGGCTTTCGCAAGTACAAGCCGACGGAAATACGATTCGTCAACCTGTACGGGCTTTGTTCATCGTTTACTTGATTCCTGATTCCTCATTGTAAAAATATCCGTATTTTTACTTTTGCAGCTCGGCAATCTCCGCGGCCAGGTCGCACTGGCGCTTTTCAAGGCCTTCGCCGCGCTCGAAGCGTTCAAAGCGCACGGGGCCGATCTTGGCGCCGATTTCCTTTTCCACTTCAGCGGTATACTGGTTGACGATTTTCTCAGGGTCCTTTACAAAGGCCTGTTCAGTCAAGCAGATATCCTTGTAGAACTTGGTGATGCGGCCTTCCACCATGCGGTCCACGATCTTTTCGGGCTTGCCTTCGTTAAGCGCCTGCTCGCGGAGGATTTTCTTTTCCTTATCCAGCGTATCGGTGGGCACTTCGTCGCGCAGCACATACTCCGGCTTGGCGGCGGCAATCTGCAGGGCCAGGTCGTGGTAGTAGGCTTTAAAGGCATCCGCTGTGAAGGTGGCGGGGGTATCGTTGTTCACTTCCACCAGCACGCCGATTTTGCCGCCCATGTGGATATAGGTTTCGGCAATGCCTGCTTTGGCCTCGTAGCGGGCAAAGCGGCGGACGGAGATCTTTTCGCCGATGGCCACGGTGGCGTCGGACACCAGATCGGTGATGGTTTTGGAAGGATCTTCGGAGAATTTCTGCGTGAGCATCGTTTCCACGTCCTGGGGCGCGGCGGCCGCGATATGCTTGGCGATCTTGCGGCAGAAATCCTTAAAGTTGTCGGTGTTGGCCACGAAGTCCGTTTCGCAGTTCACTTCCACGATCACGCCAACCTTGCTGTCCTCGGTCACATAGCCGTCCACCATGCCTTCGGCGGCAATGCGGCTGGCCTTTTTAGCGGCGGCGGCAAGGCCCTTTTCCCGAAGGTATTCGATGGCTTTTTCCATGTCGCCGTCGGTTTCGAGCAGCGCCTTTTTGCAGTCCATCATACCGGCCTGCGTGGTTTCACGAAGTTCTTTCACTAATTGTGCTGTTACTTGTGCCATTGGGATTCTCTCCTTACCTTATGCGTTGCGTTTCAATAAGGCGGCTCCGCCATGGATGCGGGCGTCACTCCGGGCAACTCCGGGGTAACGCCATGGCGGCGCTGCCGCAGTGTATCTTAGTCTTCCTTGGGCGCTTCGGTGCTGTCGGCATCCATCTGATGGCCCTGCTTGCCTTCCAGCACGGCATCGGCCATTTTACCGGCGATCAGCTTCACGGCGCGGATGGCGTCGTCGTTGCCGGGGATTACATAATCCACCTCGTCCGGATCACAGTTGGTGTCCACGATCGCAACGATCGGGATGCCCAGGGTGCGGGCTTCGTGCACGGCCAGGTGTTCCTTGCGCGGGTCCACGATGAACAGCGCGCCGGGCAGGCGTTTCATCTCGCGGATGCCGCCGAGGTTGGCTTCCAGCTTTTCGCGCTCGTGCAGCAGCTTGATGACTTCCTTTTTGGGCAGCAAGTCAAACTGGCCGCTCTGTTCCATCTTATCAATCTGGTTGAGGCGGTCTACGCGGGTACGGATGGTGCGGAAGTTGGTGAGCATGCCGCCCAGCCAACGGTGGTTGACATAGAACATGTTGCAGCGCTGGGCTTCCTGGGAAATGCTCTCCTGCGCCTGCTTTTTGGTGCCGACAAACAGCACGCTCTGGCCCTGCATGGCCACGTCACGCACAAAGGCATACGCGTCGTCGGCTTTGCGCACGGTTTTCTGCAGGTCGATGATGTAGATGCCGTTGCGCTCGGTGAAGATGTACTGCGCCATTTTGGGGTTCCAGCGACGGGTTTGGTGGCCGAAGTGGACGCCCGCTTCGAGCAACTGTTTCATAGAAATAACTGCCATGGTTTGGTTCCTCCTTGTTTTTTCCACCCCTTGCGTCTTATTGGCCGGACGCCGTGAAACACGGCACAAGCGGTCAATCGGCAAAGGTGCGTAATCCGTACTATTATAGCATAGGCGAAAAAAGCGTGCAAGGGGGGGTTGGGGAATCGTTTCCGGGTTTCCGGCCCGCCTTTGATTTTCTATAATTTAACCATCGTTTTCTGCTTTTTGGAGATTATATTCCCCCGAATAAGGTGCTATAATTGAATATTAAGAGTCACTGCCGGGAATCTGCTCTGGTGATCCGGAGGCACATCCATGGCTGTGCCTCCGCGTGGCAAGGTTTCCCGAAGCCTGCTCTCCCTTTAACCGGCATTGGCGGCACAGCGGCCATCAATGCCGTCTGCGGTTTTCCCCGTTCCCTCGGCTATCCTATTCTTATGGATATCAGCCTGTACCGCGCTTTCGGCTGGGGCCTGTCATATTAGAACGCCGAACAAACGGCGCATCCAACCCGATTTGGGGATTTTCATCCCGGTTTTTGTTTTGCCTCAGGCTGCTGTATCCCCTGCAGATCAACCAGCGCACCACGGTGGACAGGCGGCTGCTGTGCCTTAGATCGGGGTATGCTATGCCCCGGCGGCCGCGTATTGCTTTATCCGGCTGATGCGCCTGCTTGCCAAAGCCAAACCGGCCGGGAGCAGCCATCGAAGGGCTGTTTTCCGCTTCAGCCACGCCCCCATTTTGCCGGGCCAGCTCCGGTTTTTCTCGCTTATTATCCCGGCCTGTTCGCCACAATGTCGGCATGCAGATGCCGCAGGTGCTTACCGAGTCGTTTTCGGCGCGCCGACCGCTGCGAAACCCGCAGCAGCAGCGCTGCATCAAGACTTTTGCAAACGCAGGCTGGCGGAACGATAACACGCCAGCGTGCAGGGGATTTGTTCATTGCTTACCTGGGAAACCCTTCCCCAATAAATCATAGAAAATGGCGGGTGGTTGTATGGCTTCAGGCACATTGCAAAAACGGACCCTATCCGATGTATGGATCAACACACATATCTCCCAGCGCCGGTTGGCAATCGTTTTTCTGGTACTATTCCTTGTTTCCCTGATTCCGCTGTTTACCATCGCGCTGTACAACTACCCCGCCGATGATGACTTCTCCCATACGCATACCTCCGTGGTTGCCTGGGTCAGCACGCACTCGCTTTCCGCGGTGCTCCGTTCGGCCGCGGAAACGGTTGCCGATGTGTACCAAACATGGAACGGCGATTTTACACAGTTTATCATCACCGTTTCCACGCCTATGATTTTCGGGCTGCAATACTACTTTCTGAGCAACTGGCTTGTGCTGATTTTCATATGCCTGTCCATGGGTTACGGGCTCAAGGGCCTGCTGGTTCATCTGCTGCACGCGCCGCGGACAACCTTCTATCTGGTCTATGTCATCGTAACCGGCGTCATGCTGCAGTTTATGCCGTCCATCGCGGAAGGTGTTTACTGGCACGCGGCGACGCCCTATGTGATTACCTGGTGCTTTATCCCCGTCATGGCGGGCCTGCTGATCCGGCTTTCGGCCCCCCAAAGCGTGTTTCGGCGCAGTCTGCGCGTTGCGCTGCTGATCCTGTTTGCCGTGCTCAGCGGCGGCAGCACCTATCCGGTTGTCGTCAGCACCTTCGTGCTGCTGTCCTTCATCACCGGCTGTGCACTGTTTTCCAAATGGAAAAACCGCGGGTACGTCGTTCTGATGTTTACCGCGTTTCTCGCGGGCCTGGCCGTCAGCCTGCTCGCGCCCGGAAACGCGCTGCGCCAGGATGTGCTCGGAGATACCAGCAGCGTTATGAATACGCTGGTGACCTCCGTACTGGAATCCTGCGATCTGGTTGGACAATGGTTTTCCCTGATCCTCCTTGCCGCGCTGCTGCTGCTTATCCCCATCCTCTGGAAGCCGCTCAGGGAAAGCTCCTTTTCATTCCGCCATCCCGTTCTGGTGGCCGTGATGCTGTTCGGGGTCTTTGCCTCGTCGCTCTCGCCCGGCATCTACACCCGTTTCGGGTATGATTCCAACCGGTATATCAACCCCGTCTATTTCAGCTTTCTGCTGTTTGCCTTTGGCAGCGTGCTGTATGCGCAGGGCGCGTTCATCCGCTTGCTGGAGCGCAGATGCCAGGAGCCTGCCGCCAGAGGATGGCTCGAAGCAACGCAGACGATCGGACAGCGGTTCAGCGCCGCGTATCTGACGCTCTGCCTGGTTATGCTTCTGTTCGGCTGCTTTGGCAATACCATTATGAACACGTCGTCCGTCAGCGCGGCCAAATCGCTGGTCACAGGGGAAGCCGCCCAGTTCCGCGAGGACATGGCCGAACGGCAGGCGTATATCCTCGCTACGGACAGCGACGTGGTCGCCGTGCAGCGCCTAACGGCAAAGCCCTACGTATTCAAGGACGAAAAGCTTCCCTTCCAGGGCATTTATGGCGCCGTGCGGTATATGAAATGGTACTTTGAAATGTACGAAACGCCGAACGCCCCGTAACCCGAAACGCCAGCGTGCCTGCGTTTTCATGCCCTGCATAGCAACAAGCAAAACCCTGACACCGCGCCGCTGTGTCAGGGTTTTGCTTGTCGCACCCAAAAACGGGCCGCCGTGTTTGACAACCCTCCACCGTAAAAGCTATACTGCAAATACGGATTTTCATGAGAAAACGGAGCCGAACGCATGATGGTGACACCCTCCTCCCCGCGGGCCGGGGCGTGCGCGGCGCAACGCTTTGTACCGGATGCCTCCGCTGCCGATGGCTGTATCCGGGTCGGCCGCAGCCGGACGGACCGGCGTATAACCGCCGTATGAAATCCCAACGCGGTGCCGCCGCCGGGTGATGCCGTTTGGAATGATCCCTGCCGCGCCGGGCCATACCCTGCCCGATACGCGCGGCCGAAAGAAGGAAACCGCATGACCTGGCTTTCTATCGGAAACGGCTGGCGGAACCTGTTTCTGCTTTCCAGCCTTGTGCAGGCCCTTTCGCTGGGCGTGCTGTTTGCCGCGCACCGGCTGTGGATAAAGGAAAACCGCGTGGCGGCGTTCCTCGCGGGCGCGGCGGTGACACCGTTTGCGCAGTATTTATGGATGCTGCTGCTGGCGCTGCTCTTTCCGCAGGCCCCGAAGCTTGTGTATATCGGCGTTCCGCCCGTGCTCGCGGGCGCGTATCTGCTGTATCGGCTGTTCAAAACACGCGGACGGTGGCTTTCGCTGCTGCGGGGGGGCTGGGCGGCACTGCGCCGCATCCGGCTGGACCGGGCGGCGCTCGTTTCCGTTTGCTTTGCTCTGGCGATGGGCATTTTGCTGCTGCCCGTGTGCATCCGCACGGCAACCTCCGCCATCGGCGCGCAGGGGGATTCAGGCGAATACATGGGCCTCGCCCTGCGCTATGCGGAAACCCGCGATACCGCCGGGCTGTTTGAAAAGGACGACGTGCAGACGGACTACCGAGGGCACTCGCACTTCCCGTCGCTGGAGCTGTACATGGCCTACGGGCTGATGCACACCTCCGATACCTATGGCTATCCCTACGATAAGCCCGCCTTTACGGCGATCGGCCTTCTGATTTTCTACCTGATGGCGGCGTTCCTCGCGCTGTGCCTGCGGGTGACGCGCGGCAAGCTGCGCTGGCTGATGCTGGCCCTATTGCTGTTTAACCTGATCCCCAACTTTGTGTACTCCATCGGCGGCGCCACGCGCGATGCCTGGCGCATTCTGGCGGTGCTTTTGCTGGTGCTGGCGGTTTTCGATCTGCGCCCGGCCAAGGGGCGGCGCTATCTGCTGGATCTCCTCTTCCTGTTTTTCATCAGCTTTGTCACCATGAGCGCGCATGTGGTGTGCTTTGTCATTGTTCCGTTCATCGTGGCCGCCTGGGTTGTGGCGGTGTTTGCCGATGCCCTTGTCCGCCGCGACCATCCCGGCCGCGCGCTGCTCAAAAGCGTGGGTATGGCGGGTTTTGCCGCGGGCGGCGTGCTGGCGGGCTTTGCGGGCAACCTGTGGTGTTATCTGAAATGGGGCGAGTTTTCCCCGTGGCGGGTGATGACCACCTATACCGCCGCGACCTGGTTTGAAACCTACATGCGCCTGGATTACCGCCTGGAGGAGACCACCACCCACGTTAATTTCTGGACCGCCCGCTACGATATCGTGATGGCGCACGCCTCGCCCGTTGGCATTTGGGGGATGCGGATTGCGCTGGCCGCGCTGCTCTTTTTCATCGGTTGGCTGATCTGGAAGCGCGTGCACAAACCTGCCGGCCTCACCCGGACGACGCCCGACCTCACCGTGCCGGTGATCGCGTTGTTTACCCTGTTCACCCTCGCCCCGATGACGGGCCTGCTGGACAGCCCGCTGTACAGCTTCTCGGGCACGTTTCTCAAGCTGACACGCTACACGCTGCAGTGGTATTTCCTCGCGTGCGCGATGATCGCCGCCGTAGGGGCTTATGCGGAGGACAAATGGCCCGCCCTGCTGGCCTGGGCGCAGAAGCATTTGCCAAAGCGCGCCTTCCCCGCGTGGTTTGCCAAAATACCCGCGTACCTGTGCGTGTTGCTGTGCGTGGCCTGGTTTGCCGAGGGCGTGAAGGTGACGGGCTATTCCGCCAGCTTTTTCCGCTACGGCCGCCCGTGGCTGACCGACAGCCTGTACGCGCAGGATGCCTACATCACCGGCCATTACGGCACGCTGACGAAGCTTGCCGCTCTGCTGGACGACGATCAGAACCTGCTCATCTCGCGGGAAAACTACCAATACCCGCTGCACTCGCGCGCCCTGCTGCTGACCGCCAACCCGGTAGCCCCCCTGCTGAACCTCTCGCTGGAGGAGATCCCCGCCGCTCTGGCTGATAAAAATATCGTGGCCGTGGCCAGTGAGCCGGATTTCTGGGACGGCCGCCTGTTTGCCGAAACCACCCTCAGCGACTACCTGAACACCCTGCCGCCCGGCCAGATTGTGCAGGAGGACGGCATGCGCCTTTATATCATCGACGCCGCTCTGGCCGCGGAGTTCCACGCGGTGGCCGATACGCAGGATGAAACGGAATAGCTGCCGTGCGGGAATGTGCTGCGGAATGATCATTGAGAAGTGTCTGGTATTAAGTAAAACACCACTGGCCGCGTTTTATGCGGCGGTGGTGCTTTTAATATGTAAAAATCTCAGCGGGTCGTTATCGCCGCTCGCTTCATAGCGCCTGCGGTCTGTTCGCTCGCTTTCGCAATAGGTTTTTACAAAACCATGGGGCTCCGCCCCATACCCTGGGCAAGGGCTTCACCCTTGCATCCTGACCAGGGCCAGCAGCCCTGGACCCTTCATTTTTATCACAGATTTCTATTGTCCCTGATAATCAAATGCCTCAACCCC
The DNA here is from genome assembly GCA_963664595.2 of Candidatus Limiplasma sp. Lineage (GTDB taxonomy): Bacteria > Bacillota > Clostridia > Christensenellales > Aristaeellaceae > CAXXOK01. The sequence continues at coordinate 437,766 of CAXXOK010000002.1, forward strand.
CTGCACCCCGACATCCGCTTTGAAGATGCCCCCGGCAAGGGGTTCCACAGCCGCGTCGGTACCCTTGCGCGCGGTGGTGATGAAGAGGATATCAAGGTTGGCGCCGCCAAAGCAGCAGCTGGTCACCTTGGAGGCGGGTACCGGCACCACGCCGATGCACTCGCCCGTGTGCGGGTTATACCGGCGCACGGCGTTGCCCTGCCAGTGCGCCACCCAGAGCATGCCCTCTCGGTCGATGGTCATGCCGTCGGGGAAGCTATACTCTCTTGGCACCTTCACGCACGCCCGGCCCTCGCCCAGCGTGCCGTGCTCCAGATCAAACTCGTAGGCCATCACGGTGAAAGTCGGCGTATCGATATAGTACAAAACCGTATCGTCCGCGTTCCAGGCCAGACCGTTGGAGGTGGTTACGCCCGTGAGCGCCGTGCGCACCGTGCCGTCCGTATCCAGGCACCAGAAAAAGCCCTTGCCTTCCATTTCTTTTCGCAGGATCTGCGTGCCTGCCCAGAAGCGCCCCTTGCGGTCGCACTTGCCGTCGTTAAAACGCAGCCGGGGCACCAGCCCTTCCGGCTCGGCCAGCCGCCGGGTGAGGCCCTTGTCGTCCGCCAGATAAAAGCCCGTCGCCAGCGCCGCGGCAAACCCGCCGTCCGCCGCGGGCACAATCGCCCCCACCGCCTGCGCCGTGCCAAAGCTCCCATGCACCATGCCGGGCCATTGCAGCGTATGGATTTCCCCCTTGTCGATATCCACCCAGTGCAGCGACTGGCTTTGCGCCCGCCACAGCGCGCTTTCCCCCAGCAACGCCTGCGCGTCCAGCACCAGCTCCGCTTCCCGATAGGTTTCCATGGTCATTCCTCCATATCCCATCCAATGCGAAAGCAGCGGATTACTCCCGCTCCTCCGTTTTTCCGGTTTCCGTTCCCCGGCCGGACTGTTTTAAGCCGTCCGGCGGGTATGCCGCTTCCAGTGATTGCCGGAGCTTTTGCAGCGCCTCGGCAACCGAGTGTGAAAGCGCGATCTGCGCACTCCCCGTACAGCTTTCATTAAACTGGCGGATATTGTTTTCCGAGGCCAGCATGGCGATCGCGTCCGGAATTTTGGTAAACGAATCCGTTTCCATCCGGTCGCACTGGTGCTTGTCCTCCAGCACCTCATAGGCCGCGGTTTTCCGGAGAATCGCCTTGAGCAAGCGGTCCAGCGGCGCGTCCGCGGAATAATCGGCGGGCGCAAAGTAGCGGATCCGGTCGTCCGTCATCATCTGGAACACCTTTTGCCTGTCCTGCGTATCCGGGTCGTACACGCCGATGGCATGCCCGCCGTAGGCGTTGACCAGCTTCATGCAGGGGACGTCGGTTTCGCTGTCGCCGATATACACCATATTGCGGAAGGGTACACGGCGCTGTTCCGGCGGGAAATAATCGTTGACCCCCGGATCGTTGATATCCAGCACGCCCTTTTCAATGCGGAACAGGAACTGCGTTTTGTTCGTGTAGTTGATGGCCTGCGCAGGCCAGATGGCAAACCCGCCATCATCATAGAAAAAGGAGCTGGCATACACCTTTTCAAACGCGCCCCGGCGGGCGGGCGACGTGCCCTCGATCATTTCCTTCAGCCCGGAGGAAATGATATAGTGCTCCACCTTTACCCGGTATTCGTCTCCATACGCCTTGATCCGGTCAAACCAGCCGTCCACGCCCGGAAACAGCTTGACGCCGCTTCCGTATTCCCTGAGCTTTTCCTTGGTAAACAGCATCCGGCCCCGGGCCTCCTGAACCATTTTCAGCATATACGCCAGGTTGGAATCCATATCATTTTCCACGGCCATTTTGCGGGATTCCGCCCAGAACCGCTCCACATCGTAGCCCACGGACTGGATGTAGCCCTGAGCCTGCATATCGTCCGGCGACAGCGTTTTATCAAAATCATAGCAGATGGCCAAAACGGGCCGGTCCTCTTTTTGTTTGCGGGGGTACTCCATACGCAAGTCCTCCTGACACCGTCCCTTGGGAAAAAGAAACGCTTAGGTATTCCTGTCGTCCGCCGCCGCGGAAAGCAAAGGCGGCAGGAGCCGCGCTCACTCGCCTGCAAGCAATGCTCCCTGCCGCCTGATATCCGCATGGCCCTCCGGCGGGCGCGCCGGGCTTACTCAATCAAACTGAAGGTACTCAATCTCCAGCGCCGGATCGCACCCCTCAAAGGCCTGCGGCGCGATACTGCCCTTGGCGCGGATGCGGATGGTGCGCAGGCTTTCGTTGCCGTAGAAGGCATAGTCCCGGATGGTATCCACGCCCTTGGCAACCACCTTTTTCAGCGCCGAGCAGCCATAGAACATGCTGGTCGGGATCACGGTGATGCTATCGGGCAGGCGGACCTTATCCAGCGCCGTGCAGTTTTGCAGCAGATGGCTGCCGATGGAGCGCAGCGCCAGACTGTCCTTGGCAAAGCTGATCCGCTGCAGCGAGGAGCAGAAGCGGAATACGCTGGTGCCCAGCACCTCCACCTGTGCCGGAACCGAGAAGGTTTGCAGCGAGCTGCACATGGCAAACGCGTACTCGCCGATTTCCCGCAGGGAGGAGTAATCGCCGATATACACTTCCCGCAGCGCTTCGCAGCCGTAGAAGGCATAGGGGCCGATTTCCTGAACGGAGTTGGGAAGCCATACCTCCTCCAGGTTGCGGCAGCCGTAGAAAAAGCTGCCCGGCAGCTGCGTGATGCCCTCCGGCAATTCCACGCGCACAATTTTATCATCGTTGCGGAAGCCGTATTCCCCGAGCTTTTGGAAGGCCGCGGGGCTTGTGATGCGCAGCATGCCGTCCGGTGTGTTCTCGGACGCTTCCGGCTCGATATCCTCATAGACCGGTTCCGGCTCGTCATACGCCGGTTCCGGCGCGGGTGCTGCGGCCATAGGCATGGGCGCGAAGGCTGCGGGGGCCGACATGGGTACGGCCATGGGCGGCGCGGGCGCGGCGGCCAGGGGCATGGCCGGAGCCGCGCCGTAGACGGTATAATCGTCGTCATCGTCGTCATCGTCCTGCAGTGCCCGTCTCACAGGGGTCGCAACGGCAGGGGCGGGGGCGGCCGGAACATTGTTCCGGGGGCGGGCGGCGGGGACAGGCTTGGGTAACGCGCCAAGCTTTCCTTCGTCCTCCAAAATTCTCTGCATTTCCTCTACAAAGATATCTCTGGCATTAAACCCCCGGTTTTCCAGCACGCAGCTCACGGCGGCACACATCATAGCCGCCGTTACCGTGGACATCTGGGTGCTGATCTGGTGCACGTTATCGGAGTATTCCCAGAAGATGGTTCGCAGGATTTCGGCAATTTCCGAAACTATTTCAGGAGACTCGCCCGTTTGCTTTAAGGCGTTCTTCCTTATCTTGCCCGGCACGGGGGCGGCAGGCCTTTCCATTGTCTGCCGCGCAGGCTGTGAAACCGGATTTTGCGCATAGGGCGAAGGCTGCGGCGCATAACCCGGCTGAAGCGGCGGCTGGGGCGCGTACGCCGCCTGCTGGGCGATGGGCTGGGGCGCGTACTGCACCGGCTGCGGCGCGGGCTGAAATGCACCCTGTGTTTCCCGTATCGGGTTTTCCCGCCTTTGGCTTCTTGGCTCCTGTGCGGTATCCCGGAACGGAATCGCGGGGCTGCCCGCCGGAGCGGAGGCAGTCAGCTTGCGCTCGCGCTCATCCAGCTGCGCCTTGCGCTGTTGCAGCTGCTGGGTTTCGCGGTTGAGCTCCTGCTCCTTTTTCTCCAGCTCGTTCGCCATTTCGATAAGCCTATCGATCTGCGACTGGGCCTGATTTCGATCATTCATAGTACTGGCGGCTCCTTTTCACTGTCTGTATCCTTTTCCTTCCTCAAAAATGCGGCTGCGTCATTGGTCCGCAAGGTTGATGCTCCACAGGGCGGCTACCGTTTCCTGGCTGCACTGCACGCAGAGGAAGTGATTGATGGAGGATCCGTATATCAGGTAACGCGCATCCCCATCCAGTATATCATAGTCGGGCGTGCCAAAGGTATCAAGCACTTCATCGGCGGCGCTCCCCTTGTGCAGGGAGTTGCCGACGACCATATCAATGTCGCCCGCGCCGGCGTACAGCCCGGCGATCTGGCAGGCGCTCATCGCGGCGGTTTCCGTGCCCGTATTGATCACATAGGCGGTCATGCTCTCGGTTCTGCGGTTTTCCACTCTGGTTTTCACAAAGCAGTTTGCCTGTACCCTCTGATCCCAGCCATACTCCGGCACCCACATTTTTTCCTGAAAATCGGCGGCCGTGTCCGGAACCACATACACATTGGTGCCCAGCGTGATATTGAAAGCCATCGTGTTCAGCGTTTCGGACGACGTATCCACAGACAGGGCCTGCAGATAAACCAGCACTTCGGTTTCCGTACGGGTAACGGTTACGCGGCGGTCTGCGTCCGCGGTATAAACATCGGTCAGGGCGCCGTCCGCCGTTTTGCTTTCGGTGGGTGTGCCCAGCCCGGCCACAAGCCCCTCCGCGGGCGGGGTAAGCGGCAGCGCGGTTCTGGCCCCGGCGGCATCCGTGGTGATCAGCGTGATGTTGCCCTGGCTGCCGTCCAGGGTAACGGCGGCCACGCTGGCGGCATACAGGCGCAGATCCCCCATGGAGGGGCTTCGCAAAACCGCTGAAAAGCTTTCTTCACCCCGCTGCAGCGTGACGGTTTTCGTTTCGTACCAGCTGAGCACATCCTCCGGCGTATCCGTGCCGGTCAGCGCCCAGCCGTTGTTTAAAAACGTTTCCAGCCGCGTGGGCAGCGTGTACTCTTCCCCGTCCAGTGAAAAGCTGAAATCATAGGTTTTAAACAGCGCCGCAGGCTCCGCCTGCGCGGCCTGCCAGCCCTGGGTGAACAGATCGGCCTGCGTATATCCCTCCGCAAACAGGAAAGTGGTTCTGCCGCCCGCGGCATCCTGATACATCATCTGCGTGCCCTCGGGCTTTGTTTCCTGCAGGGTGGCCTCGCCATAGGCGGCATACACCGCCTGCGGGGTTGACGGCAGCGAAACCTCCGCCGCTGTCGCCGCCGTACATTCGCCGGAACGCACCGTGACGCCGATGCACTCGCATGCCCCCGCCATGAGGATTTGATCCGTGCGGTTGGCAACGTACAGCAGGATATTCCCGCCGCCTTCCCTCACCATCGGCACGGTTACATACGTCTGTGCAGCCAGGGTGGATTTCCGTGTGATCTCCTGATCCGGCGACGGCTCCCAGCCGTTGAGGGTAAACTGCAGCATGGGGCAGGGAAAACGGTATACCGCGCCCATCAGCCGTATGGAATAATCCAGCAGCGAATCGGACAGCGCGTCGTACTGCCCGCCGAATGCCGCCAGAACAACGGCAGGTACATCCACGGCCTTCTCATACAGCCCGCGCATCATCACCCGGTTTTGCAGGCTTTCCGGATCGATATCGGTATGGACGGTGGAAAGCGCCCAGCTGCCGCCCACAAGCGCGTAGCTTGCCTCCAGATGGCAGGTTTCTTCCCCGTTGAACGCATCCCAGGCAAAGCGCACGGTGCAGCCGTAGGTGGCACGGCCTTCTTTTTCCTGATAGTCGCGTTCCTCGGTTTTTATCTCAAAGAGCTGGACTTCGTTTCCGGCCAGATCCTTAAAATAGCCTTCCACATCGCTTCGCAGGCGCGTTTCCGTGGGCAGCTCCTCAATAATCAGCTGATCGCAGGAGCACAGCGCCGCCAATAGCAGCAGCATGACAGCCGCCAGCAGTATTGCGCGCATCCTTGTACCGAACATAGGCGTCATCCCCTTTCCGGGTCCCCTGGCAAGCTGATTCCTGCCGAATAAAAGAAACGGCGATAAAATGTTCATACAGCCTGTGTCACAGGTTCGTCAGGGCCGGTAACGCAACCCGACGCCGCGGGGGGAGACCATCCCGAAGGGGTACAGGCACAGGCCGGTCCATCGGTCAGGAAGCCATGCGGAAAACAGGATACCCCAGTGTGCAAGGGATTTGTTCAGCGGTTTCTCAGTAAAGGTTCTTCAGCGCCTCCGGCAAGCCCAGCGCGCTCGAGGCCAGCACCATGGCGTCGGTTACGCCGTACTGTGCAATCATCGCGCTGATATCCGTCACGTTCCCCTCAAAATATCGCGGATCAATAAGGATCACCGTGCGGAAGCTATCGGCCAGCCATACCCCGATGGCGTTGGTATAGGAATCGCCCACAAGGAGCAGCACCCGGTCACTGGCTTCATTCCCGGCCACGATAACGTGGGAGTATCCGCTTTTCCAGAAGAAAATTTCATAGCCCTTGTGCTCAAAATTCACCTCATCCACTTCGAAATTCTCCAGCACGCCCGTATCCTCGTTCCGGATGTAGACCGTCGCTTTGCGGTTGATGCCGGGCAGCAGATAGTACGTCAGGGTATCGGGTTTATCGTAGAAAAACGGATCGTTAACGACATCCTCCAGATAACCCAGGAATTCGCCGCCGTCGTACTTTGTATACTCATCCAGCTTGTGGTACCCGATCCCCGCCGCGTCAAAAAAAGCCTGTGCCGCGTAATACGCGCCCAGCTGGGTCCAGTGGTTTTCCGTGCGGAAGAAGATATCGTTCAGCGGATCCGCGTGCTGGGACAGCGCATAATAGGCGTCCACCAGAATCACCGACGAATCCAGCGACACATAAATATTCTGGATTTCCGCCTGCTGATCCTGGGACATCGCTCTGGCCTCGTCCTCCTCAAAGGCAATGCGCGAGGGGGAAAGCATGAGGTACTTATTGACCGCCTCGGGCATTTTGCGGAACAGGTTGGAAACCGCATCAACCGCGTCCTTCTGCTCCTTCTGGCTGGCATCGGCAACGGTGAGAATACGGTCCTTATACACAAAATATTCTATGCGGTCGGTATCGGCCGCTTCCTGGGCTGTTTGCTGGGCCGTTTCCTTCCCGGCGGCAGTTGTATTGGCATTGAGCGAAGTGCCGGTCACATCGGCGGTCGCCGGGGCGGTTTGTGGTTCGTCCCCGCAGGAGGTTATAGTGGCAAGCAGGACAACAAGCAGTAGCAGAACCAATCCTTTTTTCATAGAGTCCTCCACGATATGCATTCCATTTTATCAATTCCGGCTGTCGGATATATTGCATATTATTATATCTTCTGGAATTGTGGCAAGTCAAGCGAAGATACGTTTTTCAGGCGTCCGGCGGGCGAACGAATGTATAAAGATACTGGTTGGACAGCTCGTATCCTCTTTTGCGGTGGCTTTGTATCCAGCCCTGCGCGTCCGCGTTGATCCACAGGGTTGTTTGGCGGCGGCCCGCCTGCCGGGCGCGCAGGTCTCCGGCCAAATGCATCACCCCGCTCAGCCGGCGGCTGCGGTAAGCCGCGTCCGTGGCGATCCAGCGAAGCATTTCCGAGCCGCCCCGGGGAATGCGGATCATGATCGAGATCGGCTGTCCGCCCTCACGCACAACGCTGACCCATTGGTTTTGGATATAGGCCATAAGCTCATCCCCGGTCGGCGGCTCGTCCAGCACGGGATCAAAGCTATCCGCAAGGATCCGCTGTACGGCCTCCAGATCGGCGGGAGCGGCAAAATCCACCGGGGGGCCGTCTGCCGCCGCGCCCAGATACGCTTCGGGCTGGATCGGGCTATCAAGGCTGCGCTCCATGCCGATGTTGATCCGCCGCAGGGCAAGCCCGCCCCGCAGCATCAGCGCGTCGTACAGGACATACGCCCGGTCTCCCCTGCGGATCTGGTCGGCCACGATCGGGCTGCTGGTTTGGGGGGATGCGCAGCGCCGCGGCCGGGGCGGCGATATAGTACAGCTTGGCATAGCCCGGATGCGCGCTGAATAAAAGCAGGCCCTCCTTCTGCCTTTCATAGGAAAGCTGCCCGTCCGCAATCTGCCGCCGCGCTTCGTCCGCCAGGGGCAGGCCGTTCATCAGGGGCTGGTCACAGGCCGCCAGCGCTTCGTCCATCAGGGCGACATACTGCCGATAGTCCGGAAAAAGCGTGCCGATCCGCGGATCGCGCATGATGTATCCCTCCGTTACAGCGCCGGTGTGTTCAACCGGTATGTTTGGCCGTGATCCCGCACGAGCCTTGCCCCGCCCCGCTCGCTGCAAAGCGCCACGGCGGGAAGATCGCGGCTTAAAAACAGCGCCATCCCCTCGGTAACCGCATAGGCGCCCGCCTGCGCAAAGCACAGGATATCCCCGCAGCGCAGGGCGGGCAGCATGGCCCCGCGCGCCAGCACATCCCCCCGCGAGCACAGGCTGCCGAACACCGTCCACTCCCGGTCGGGCACGCCCTGATTCGTAAGCGCCGATACCGGCGGCGGCGCGGGCGCCAGCAGCAGCCCGTCGTAGCTGATCTGGTGGATGCCGCCGTCCACAATGGCGTACAGCCTGCCGTTTGTGGTTTTCACATCCTCCACGGTTGTCAGGTATACCCCGCAGGAGGCGGCAAAGAAGCGGCCCATCTCCACCGTGAGGTGAAAACGCTGCGCGGCGCGGCGCACATACGGCGCCGTGTGCGCAAGCAACAGCTCCTCCCGCTCCCGCGCCTCCGCGCCGAAGTAATCGGCAAACAGCCCCGCGCCGTATTCCAGTGTTTCGGCCTTCCAGCCCGTGTCCCGCTCCATCGCGTCGGCAAACTCCGTCAGCATCTGCAGCTCCTGGCCGATGATTCTGGCGTTTTTCTTTTGGGTGCCCGAAAAAAAGTGCAGCCCCGCAAAGCGAACATGGGGGTAACGGTTCCGCGCGCCCACAAGCCCGCGCAGGGTATCGGCGTCCATGCCAAACTGGTCGCCCCCGGTCAGCCGCAGCAGCACCGAAACCCGCAGCCCGCGCGCCGCCGCCGCCTGCCCGATGCGCTCCAGATGCAGCGGACTTTCCACCGTCAGGCGGGAAACGCCGTATTCCAGCGCCTCCTCAATGCACCGCAGCGTTTTGTTGACGCCGCTGAACAGAATATGCTCCGGCGGCACATGACACGCCCTGCAGATTTCCAGCTCGCCCGGGCTGCAAACCTCCAGCAGGCTCATGGGTACGGCGTTTATAAGAAACGGATTGGCCTTGATGGAATAGCACAGGCCCACCTCCGGGGAAAACGCCTCGCGCACCAATTGAACACGGCGTTCCAGCGCGTCCGTATCCAGCACATACAGCGGGGTGCCGTACTCCGCCGCCATGCTCAGCAGCCGTTCGTTTTTCATGCTTGTTCCGCTTTCTGCTGATACCAGCCATCCGCAAGGGCCCTGCGGTCCAGCTTGCCGTTTGGGGTCAGGGGAAGCCGGTCGGCCGCGATAATCTCCGCGGGGATCATATAGTCCGGCAATCGTTGCCGCAGCGCCGTAAAAAGCTCCTCCGGCGTTTGCTCCGCCATGACATAGGCCACAATCCGCTCCTCCGGCGCCATGTACAGCACGCAAGCGCGCCTGACCCCGCAGGCCGCCAGCGCCGCCTCGATCTCCCCCAGCTCCACCCGCCTGCCGTGGTACTTGATCTGGAAATCCTTGCGCCCGACAAAATACAGCAGGCCGTCCTCCCCATACTTCGCCAGGTCGCCCGTGCGGTAGATGGTCTCCGGATAGGCCGATTGCAGCGGGTTTTGCACAAAAACCTGCGCTGTGAGCGCGGGATCGTTGTAATAGCCCAGCGCCAGCGCCGTGCCGCCCACGCACAGCTCGCCCTCCACGCCGGGCGCGGAAACCTGCCGGTTCTGCTCATCCAGCAAAAACACCCGCTCGTTGCCAAACGGCTTGCCGATGGGCAGGCCGCAACCCACGGGCGCACGCGGGTCCACGATATGGTAGGTGCAGTTGCAGGTGATCTCGGTGGGCCCGTAAAGGTTGACAAACAGCGCGTCCGGGTAATGCGACTGCCAATACCGCAGAGGGTATTCGGGCATCACCTCGCCGGAAAACAGGATGTGCTTCAGCCGCCCGGGACGCAGAAACGCCAGCCCGTCCATGGTGGAAATCAGGCACAGCGCGGATACCGCCCAGATCAGCGTGGTCACCCCACGGTCCTCCAACAGCTGGAGCAGCTTTTTCAAAAACGTGAAATAGCTCCGGGGGATGAGCACCACCTCCGCCCCCGCCCTGAGCCCCATATAGATGTCCTTTACCGATACATCAAAATCCAGCGGGGCCTGGTTGCCCAGCACATCCTCCCCGGTGATGGGAAACACGTCCGCAAACGCCTCGATGAAATCAATCACCGAGCGGTGGCTTACCAGCACCCCCTTGGGCACGCCCGACGAGCCGGACGTGAAATTGCAATACAGGGGGTCCGTATCAATATGGTTGCGCCTCACGGCCAACAGCAGCGCCTCATCCGCCTCGCCCTGCAAAAGCGTTTCCAGTGTGAGCACGGGGCAAGCCGCAGCAAGCGCCTCCACCCGTTCCCGGTTTTGTTCATCGGTGAGGATCACACCGGGCTCCAGCTTGGTGAGTACCGCCCGGATGCGGGCGGGGGGCTGGCCGCGATCGATGAATGCGTAAAAGCCGCCCGCATACAACGCCGCCATCAGGGCGACAATCGCGGAGCAGCTTTTGTCCATAATCACAGCAACGGCGCGGCGCGGCGGCAGGATGGCCGCCAGCCCGCTGCCCGCCGCGCGGGCACGCCCTTTGAGCGCAGAAAAGGTAAGCCGCTCATCGGGCCCGGAAAACGCAACGGCGTCGGGCTTGCGTGCGGCAGATTGCTCCAGGTAGGCCAAAACATTGGTAACCATACTCAGCCGTCTTTTTCCTGCCTGTACCGTTCGACCAGAGAATGGATCGCCTGCATCGAGTTGAAGTTTTCCGGCTCCAGATCACTGATCGAAATTTTGATACCGTATTTGTAGTTCAGCTCCGTTACGATCGCAATCACGTTAAACGAATCCAGCAGGCCGTCGTCAAGCAATGCGGTTTCGTGCCGATAATCAATTCCAGGATGAATTTCTTCCAGAATTTTCTCCAAGTCATCCATAGGACAAGGCGCCTCCCGTTATTTTTTCATCTTACCATTTCGGTTTTTTCATGTCAACAAAGTAAATCCCGTGGGTTTTCAGGCACATCAGCCGTTCCATATCGCACATAACATGGATGATCGGCTGGCGCATCAGCACATGGTCCGGCATGTACCGGTTCAGCGCTTCCCCGTAATCGCCGGAAAACCAATCGCAAAGCGTAAAGGGCGGCAGCTTTGCCAGGGTTCGCTTTTCCTTCTGGGACACATGGTTGTCCGTATCAAAAAACGAATACAGGGAAAATACGCTGACTGCGAGGAGCACCACGGCAATCAGCAGGACGCTTACTTTGTGTGCGGTTTCCATCGGCGCTTCCCCCCCCTTAGGTAAACGATGAAAAGTAAATGTGCAGGATGGTGAATCGATTTCTTGTCGGATTGCGCCTGCGGAAGCCGCCGCAGCAGCGTGCAAGGGCTTTGTCCAGCGTTTCCTTAAAACCGGAAATAAATAAACGGATTGTACGATTGCCCCAGCAGCATCACATAGCTCAGCGCGATCAGCGCCACGCTGTACACCGCGCGCAGCAGGACAAACGCCCTGCCTTCGCCCAGCGCCCGCCTTGCAAGCCTCGCCGGCAGGGGCAGGACTGCCAGAACCAGCACCGGGTACAGCCAGAAAATATCATAGATCCGGCTCGTTTCGCGGACACCCGGCCAGAAATTCACGCCGCCCAGGCCGAACAGCACCCTGTAAAAATGACCGATTTGGGACAGATCACTGAAATAAAACAGCACGAAGCCCAGCGTAATGATGAAAAGAGTGGAGAAGTTGGAAAGCACCGGGATGCCGCCGGGCTTTCTCCGGTTGAGCTTCAGCAGCTTGTCGATAACCAGGAACACGGCAAAATACAACCCCCACAGGATGTAGTTCCATCCCGCGCCATGCCATAGCCCGATCAGCCCGAAGGTAATCACCGTCGTTACGGCGGACGGAACAAAGCTGCCCATCTTCGCGCCATAGCGCTTGCGCACCCACCGGCCGAACCGGCTGAAGGGCCCGGACATTGCCATGGGATACATCACATAATCGCGGAACCAGTTGCCCATGGAAATATGCCAGCGCGTCCAGAACTCCGTAATGGAACGCGACACATAGGGATAGTTGAAGTTTTCCCGGAAGCGGAACCCAAACATCAGCCCCAGGCCGATGGCCATATCCGAGTAGCCGGAAAAATCAAAATACAGCTGAAACGAAGCGGTGATCAGCCCCACCCACGCGCCGCAGACCGATAGCGACGAGCACATCTCCCCCATCAGCTTGCTTGCCACGCTGCCCGCGAAGTTAGCCAGAATCACCTTTTTGGCAAAACCGACCGCAAAGCGGAAGCCCCCCTCGGCAAAGGCCGCGGGGGTTTCCCTGCGGTGCAGCAGCTCGTTTTCCACATCCGAATAGCGCACAATGGGGCCCGCGACCAGCTGGGGAAACATGGACACATACAAAAGCACATAGGCGTAGTTTTTCTGGGTCTCGGCGTTTTTGCGGTACACGTCGATCGCGTAGCTGAGGGACTGGAACGTGAAAAACGATATGCCGATGGGCATAGCCGCCGACAGCAGCCGCGGCCTGAAATGAAGCATCGCCCCCGCCTGTGAGGCGAAGAAGTTGTAATACTTGAAGGTAACCAGCGGAATCAGGTTCAGCACCACGCACAGCACAAGCAGCCACTTGCCCGCCGCCTTTTGGCGCGTCCTGCCAAGCACCAGCCCGAAGCCGTAATCAATCAGCGTAACGGCGATCATCGACAGGATATACACCGGTTCGCCCCACGCATAAAACAGCAGCGACGCGGCCAGCAGCACTGCGTTTCGGTACGTACGGTTTTGAAACAGATAATAAAACACCAGCGTCAGCGGCAGAAAGGCGCCGATAAAGGTGACGCTGGAAAAAACCACGGGTTGATTTCCCCTTTCATGAAACGAGATCACAAATCCGCAAAGCTAATTTATTCGATCATAGCAAATATCCGGTTGGAAATCAACCGCTTCAGGTAAAGATATCCATTTCCCTGTAACGCGCCGGATCTCTCCCCCAGCCGGTACGGGCAAGCAAGCGCCACCGGCCATGACTGATAACCGGCGGCTGTCATATGGCGGTCAGGCCAGGCGGTCGTAGATTTCGCGGAAATGCTCGTGGTTCTGCAAAAATAAGTCCACCAGCATCGGATCAAAATGCGTCGCGCGGCCCCGCCGGATAATTTCCAAGGTTTTTTCGTGAGGATACGGTTCCTTGTAAATACGCCGCGAGCGCAGGGCATCGTACACATCAGCCAGCGCCATAATGCGCGCCGACAACGGGATTTGCTCTGCGCGCAGGCCGTCCATATAGCCTGCGCCGTCCCACCGTTCGTGATGGTAGCGCGCGATATCCATGCCGAAGCTGAAAAATTTATTGGCGGGATAGTGCTTCTGCAGCCCGGCCAGGGTGTTGTAGCCGATAATGACATGCGTTTTCATCACTTCGAACTCTTCCGGGGTCAGGGGGCCCGGCTTGAGCAGAATCGCGTCCGGTATACCCACCTTGCCGATATCATGCAGCGGGCTTGCCAGCGAAATGGTTTCGATAAACTCTTCCGTCACCGTTTGCGGGTGCAGTCCGTACTCGCGGAGTTTTTCAGCGAGAAACTTGCAGTATACCGAGGTACGCTCGATGTGGTTACCCGTATCGTCGTCGCGCGATTCCGCCAGCTTGACCAGCGCGAAAATCGTTTCCATGCGGGATGAAACGATTTCCTGTACTTTTTGCTCCACCAGCTTCTCCAGATCGTTATTGTACGTCTGCAGCTTTTCCTCATTGTTCTTGTTGGCTGTGATATCCTGCACGGTGCCGACAAAGGCGATAATTTTCCCCAGGGAATCCAGCCGCGGCTTGCGCCAGATGTGGACCCACTTGATCCGTCCGTCCCGCATCAGCAAACGGTAGCGCTGTTCACCGGGCTCATGACCGCTGAGAATTTCCTCGATAACCTTCTGTACCGTTTCCCGGTCGTCGGGGTGCGCCAGTGCAAACCAAGTATCTACGGAAGGCTTGTTTGCGGGATCCAGCTCCAGGACATCGTACATGGTTTCCGACCAGTTGAGCACACCGGAGGCGATATCATATTCCCAGTTCCCCATCATGGCAATCCGCTGCGCTTCCTGGCGGATTTCGTCGCTGCGGATCAGCTGGCGGTTTTTCTCCTCCACTTGCCGGGAAAGGATGAGGTAGCGGTCCATCAGATCGGAGATCAGCTCCGATTGAATCCCACCGTTCACGGTATCCGCAAAGGATTCCAATAGCATGAAAAGGTACTGGTCCGAGCAAGTGTCGATGTTTGCTGCTTCCAATACGTTTTTCAGGTCGTTTGGGTGGAACATTTTCCTGCTCCCTTCAAAAAGAAGTCAAAGCCGACGGTATCCAGCGTCTTCAGCCGGGCGATGGCAATCTGCCGCGATTCCGGGGTCGTCAGGATCCCGCCGTGCTGGGACGCGATGATGGAAACATCCAGCTTTTCCACCTGCTCCAGCGCATAATGCAGCGCCTTGGCCGACGTCATGATGCGCTGATGAAAGTTGATCATGCCGTTCAGCTGGCACTGGCCTTGCGTGCGCGGGCAGATTTCCGGCGCGTCGCACGTTTCGCAGGCTTTATTAATCTTGGAAAACAGGCTCCAGCTATGGTCGTAGCTGCCGAACAGGTCGCTGGAAAACAGCGTTTTGGTTTTGGTATCGTAGGTCATAAAGCTGCCGGGGGAATGCGAGTAGGGCGTGCGGATAAACTCCAGTCTGCGGCCGCTGGAAAACGTAAAGGCGCAGTCCATCGTTTCGATACACTGCATGGGCAGCTTGGTGGAATAATATTTAATGAACACAATATTCTCCCGGTGGGAGATCAGCTTCAGGTCTTTATTGCGGATCAGCGCCTCCAGATGCGGTATGTTGCCGCACAGGTCCGGATCGTAATGATGATAGATCAGGCGGCAAATCTGGTTGGGGGAAATTCCCGTGCGCATCACCTTGAGCATCACGGTGGAAAAATCATCCCGGCTGCCGCCGTCAATCAGCACCGCCTCGTTTCCGTCCACAATCAGGTACGGGTTGCAGTGCAGCCCGGCATGATCATCCGCAAAACCCACCCAATAGATACCCTCCGCGATTTTGATATATTCGTTATAATCCTGTTCTTTTTGTTCCATCATAATACTCCTGTGCCGAAATCAAAACGGTTCCTTCGTTGTCACAGAGAATAAAGTGGTCACCTGTTTTCGCCGCATCCTGTGCTGTACATCAGGGCCGCCTGCTGCGCTGGGTTAATTCCTTCTGGCGGTTTGATCGCGGTCAGCCATCAAACCGTTTTCGTGAAAACCAAATTTTTGCAGTCTCTTCCGGCGTACCGCCACACAATCTGTGTACTATCAGGATAGCATATTTATATTTGCCATACAACGCTTTTCATGCCGCGCCGAAGTTTTTTTTCGCCGTTGTCTTCCATTTTCCGGACAATTGTTTCGAATTGAAACAGACAGAATACGCTCAGCATTGTGAGGAACCTGTGACAAAAGCCTGAACTTTCGCCACTTTGCTTGATTTTTGCAAATCCTGCCGCTATATTCAAATAGCATTGTTTTGTCATGATTGTTTGAAAGGATTGTATCCGCATGAAAAGGAAAAACCGAATCAAGCTGGCGCTGGATATCGTGATGCTCGTCGTTTTGCTGCTGATGTACCGCAAAAATGTGCTGGGGCTGACCTTCCACGAGATCGGCGGTATGGCGGGTTGCGGGCTGTTTATCATCCACATCCTGCTCAACGGCAAGTGGGTGCTGGCGATGTCCGGCAAGCTGTTTTCCCCCAAAATTGCCTGGCGCAGCAAGCTGAACTGGCTGCTGGATTTCCTGCTGCTGCTGTGCTTTGCCTATATCCTCGTCAGCGGAATCTTCATCAGCAAGGTTCTGTTTACCGTACACATGGAAAGCTCGTCGTTCAAAGTGGGGCATTACGCCGTATCGGCGCTGGCGCTGGCGCTGATCGGCATCCACATCGGCCTGCATTATCACAGCATCATCACCCGCACGCCCGCGCGCAGGCTGCCGCTTGTGCTGCGCCGCGTTACAGCCATTGTGATGAGCGTTCTCATCCTCGGGTTCGGCGTATACCAGATGACCGCGACCAGCTTTTTCCACTGGATGTCCAGCCTGGGAAGCGTAATCACCGCGTCGTCGGCGTTCCCCGAAGCCAAAACCGCTGCGCTGCCCGCCGGTGACAGCATGTTTACCGGTGCGGCAGGCGGCGGGGACGCGGATACCGCCGCAAACGAGGCCATTTCTCCGGATATCGCAATATCCGCCGCGCTGACTGCCCCGGTTAAAGGCAACGGCAGCGGCGGCGGCGGCGGAAATGGCAACGGCGGCGGCCGGGGCAAGGGTGCCAACCAGGCGGCCGATCCTTCCCAACTCGGCCCCCTGCTGCTCAACTTTGCAAGCATTACACTGGCGTTTGCCGTGGTCACCGCGTGGGTAGACGCCGCGCTGCTCAAACGCAAACAGAAGAAGCTGCTGCGGTGCGATATCCCTGAAGCCAAATAAATAGCATGAAAAAACGGCGGACTGCTCTCCGCCGTTTCAAGCTGTCAAAAAAGAAGGGTCCAGGGCTGAAAGTCCTGGTCAGGGTGCAGGGGTGAAACCCTTGCCGGGGATTGGGGTGGAACCCCAAAGGCTTGCGTTACAACAAAGGGGTAAGCGAGCGAACAGCGCCCAAGGCGCTATGATGCGAGCGGCGATAACGACCCGAACAGGTTCTTTGACAGGCTGAAACGGCGGACTGATCTCCGCCGTTTTCGTTTGCCAAAATCCTTATCGGACTGTTATCGCCGCTCGCATCATAGCGCCTGCGGCGCAGCTCGCCCGTATTGGCAATGGGTTGTGCTGCAAGGCTTTGAGGCTCCACCCCAATCCCCGGGCAAGGACTTCACTCCCGCACCCTGGCCAGGCCATCAGCACCGGACCCGACTTTTAATAATCCGCTTACTCCTCCGTCCGCAGATAGGGCCTGGCATAGAGGTCTTTCACGCGCTTGCCGTTCCGGCGGATCTGCTGCCGCCACCCCCTGTTGCCCATCATAAAGTACAGCCTGCGGGGAAAGCCGATGCGCAGGCACAGGGTTTCCGCGGGCGCCGCGGCGCCGGCTGCCACCTCTGCCGCGATGCGCCGCATGATATCCGAAAACTGCCGGACCATCTTTTGGGCAGGCGCGACATTGACCGTCATCATCCCGCCGCTGCCAATCATCACCCCAAAACCAAACCGCGCGCCCACAGCCGCGGCAAACCGCCCGATCACCTCCACGGCCTGCTCGTTAATCTCCGGCTCCGGAAAGCCGCAGTTCACCACGGCGTATACCCTCACGTCCCAGCGGGCTTGCGGGTGCGCGTCCGCGTAGGCCTTGTAATCCTGCAAAAAGCGCATCAACAGCCCCGGCAGGCAGAACACGTACAGCGGAAAGATGAAGATCATCGCGTCGGCTTCGGCCATCGCCGCAAAGGCTTCCTCCTCCGTTTTTTGGTTCAGCGTCCGCCGCACGTTCAGCACGTCCGCCTGCACGCCGCCTTCCCGCATCGCCTGCGCGGCGCGCGCCGCCAGGAAATCCGAAGCGGCCGTATCCGGCGGCTTCGGGCTGCCGCTGATGATCACCACGCGTTTTTCATCGCTCATAACACATCCCCCATTCTCTGCAAGGTAAGGGCTTCCAGCGCCCGCCCGGTTGCCGCGTCGTCGCCCTCGTAAATCAGCACCGTGCCATTTTCACGGTGCTTGGTTGTAATATCGGAAAACAGCCGCTTGTCCTCCGCTGTCAGCGCGTCGCCATAGCCCAGCATCACATACTGCGGATTTCGCTCATACCGCGCCGGGTGCATGGTTGCGCCGGTTTTGGTCTGGATGAAAAACGGCAGAACATTGGGAATCCAGCGGTCGAGCGCCGACTTGATATTGGCGGAAAACTGTCCGAACACGATAGGGATCAGATAGATCACCACGTCGCTAGCCATGGTTTCACGGTTGATGCCGGCCATGGCGTCTTTGATTACGCACTCGCCCGGTGTTTTAATCCAGCAGCCGAAGCAGCCCTTGCAAAAGGCAAGCTCGTTCTTTTGCAGCTGTTTTTCCGTAACCGAAAACCCCTTTTGCTCCAGCACACGCTTCACCAGCGCGTAAAGCCGATGCAGGGTCTGCGTTTCGTATTCCCCATCCGACAGGATATAGGCTTTCACGTCGTTTCCTCCTTTAATGTTTACATCGTAAACATATACTACGACATAATGTTTACTTTGTCAACATAATATGCTATTCTTCTCCTGTATCCTGTATATTTTCTGCGGAGGACAAGCCACGATGCCCGATCAACCCTATCATCACGGTGATTTGAAAGCCCAGCTGATCCGCCAGGGCCTGAAGCTGCTGGACACGGAGGGCTACCCCGGCTTTTCGCTGCGCAAGGTAGCCAAGCTGTGCAATGTAAGCCAAACCGCCCCCTACCGCCATTTTCAAAACAAGGATGAGCTGATCGCCGCGATTGCCGACCAGGCGCTGGAAGCGTTTCGCAGCAGCCTGGAGGAAGCCGTTTCGCTGCACCCCGGCAATCCCAAGGCGCAGCTCACGGAGATGGGCGTGGCTTACATCCGCTTCTTCGCCCGCAACCCGGAATACCTGCGGCTTCTGTTCCTCACCGACAACCGCCTGCGGATGCGTTTTTTTGAGGACGAACGGGCAAAAAAGAGTTGCAC
Source organism: Candidatus Limiplasma sp. (assembly GCA_963664595.2). Lineage (GTDB taxonomy): Bacteria > Bacillota > Clostridia > Christensenellales > Aristaeellaceae > CAXXOK01. The sequence goes on from CAXXOK010000002.1 coordinate 456,521, forward strand.
CTCCTACGGCATTCTGCAGGATGTCATTGCCCGCTTTGTAGCCGCCCACCCCGGCGACGCTCCTTCCTACGACGAACAGATGCTTTTCAGCTGGGGACTGGTGCACGGCATATCCACCCTGATCGCCTCGGGAGAGATTCCCAACAGCGAGCATACCCTGGCAACCGCGGAGAGGATTGTACGGGGCCTGCTCGTTGAATAAAACCGGGAACCGGCAGCAACGCTCCGCGTCCGCTTCCCCATATCCGCCCTGTTCCCCGGCAAGCGACACAGCAAAGGAACCGCATCATGCATTACGCCGATTATAAAACCGTACTGCTTTCCAACAACACCATGAACCTGTACCGCGGCTGCACGCACGGCTGCATCTACTGCGATTCCCGCAGCGTGTGCTATCAGATCCATCATCCGTTTGAGGATATCGAGGTCAAGCGCAACGCCGCGGCCATTCTGGATGATCAGCTGCGGCGGCGGCGCGGCCCCGCCATGATCCAGTCCGGCAGCATGTGTGATCCCTACATTCCGCTGGAAAAGGAGCTCCGCCTCACGCGGCAGTGCCTGGAGGTGATCCTGCGGCGCGGGTTCGGCCTTGCCATCCTGTCCAAATCCGTCCTTTTGCTGCGCGATCTGGATCTGTTTGAGGCCATCCACCGCAGGCAGAAATGCGTGGTCTGCACCACCCTGACCACCTTTGATGAGGCGCTGTGCCGGAAGCTGGAACCCAATGTTTCCTCAACGGCGGAGCGCGCAGGCATCCTCAGGGCCTGCCGGGAGCGCGGCATCCCCACCGTGGTCTGGATGACGCCCATCCTGCCCTACCTCAACGATACCGAGGAGAACATCCGCGGCCTGCTGCGCCTGTGCGTTGAAAACGGCGTGCACGGCGTCATCAGCTTCGGCATGGGGCTCACCCTGCGCGAGGGCGACCGTGAGTATTTTTACGCGCAGCTGGACAGGCTGTTTCCCGGCCTCAAGCAGCGCTATATCGATACCTTCGGCCTTTCCTATGTCTGCAGCAGCCCCCGGAACGACCGCCTGATGGGACTGTTCAACGACGAATGCCAAAAGCACGGCATCCTCTGCGATCCCGACGCCGTGTTCCGGTATCTGCATGCTCTGCCGGACGCGCCGCATCAGTTTTCGCTGTTTGATCCGGCGGAGCAGCCGGATGGCCCTCCATAAGCCCCGGCGGCCTGTGCGACGGAGGGACCGTACGTGATCCCGCACCGCTATTTCCGCGGCTCCGCGTTTTCCCTGTATGGATGATTATGCTCTCTGCCCGCCGGACGGCAGCCTGATGAAGAATGCGGGCTGCCGTCCGGTCTTTTATCTGGATGCCTGACACAGCGCGTGCGCTGATCCTGATAAGAAACCGATCGGCGGTGTCCTTTTGATAATAAAAAGATTCTCAGCAGCAGACACTGGCATGAATTATTATTTACAAATGTCTGATTTTATTTCTACATATTCTTCCCATTTTATGGTAAACTAGAGACAGGTACTGAAAGATCCTTTCTACACAACTACATTATATAAGGAGGCTTTCTCATGAAAAAACTACTCTCGGTTCTTCTGTTCTGCTCTCTTTTACTTGGCATTGCGCTGGCCGAACCTGCTTCAACCGTAAGTTATGATATCACGCTGGTGGAAAATGCCACAACCGGCTATCTGTGGAGCTATGCTATCAGCGACGAAGCCATTTTAGCTGTAACAGACGAGGGCCTGACCGCTGATACCACCGGGGCCGCCGGTGCTCCGGGCACACACAGCTGGGCTGTTACCGGCGTAGCCGCCGGAAACGCAAGCATCGTATTCACCTATTCGCAGCCCTGGGAAGGCGGAGCCTCCGGGGTTGAATTCACCTATTCCTTCGAGGTGGACAAAGAGCTGAACGTATACCTGATGGACACTCAGGGGGAGCCGGGGGAATCCCAACCGAACCTGATTATCCTTTCCAAATATGAGGATCAGGCAACCAACCTGCGCTGGGATTATGAATTGAGCGACAACGATGTACTGCAGCTTATAGGCGAAAGCTATCTGAGCTTTGCGGGCTTTGTAGACGAAGATGGCACCGCTTATGTGGGCGGCAACCACTACTGGGCATTCCAATCCGTTGGCGAAGGCAGCGCAACCGTTACGTTCACACATCACGATCCGCAAACGGATTCGGAGCCTACGGCCGTTGCCATTTACGATTTCGTGGTTCAAAACAACGAATGGCAATGGCAGGCGGAGACTGATGGGGACGATCTTCCTATCCTCAGCGATGATCTTCCTCTCCTCAGCGATGATCTTCCTCTCCTCAGTGATGATCTTCCCCTCCTCAGCGAGGACAACTGGCAGATCATTGAGGCCAATTGGCTGAATAATCAGGATAACTGGCACGACATCCCGGCCAGCGACGATGGAAGGCTGCTGGGTGACAGCATCTTTATGTTGGCGGACGACGGCACCCTGTTGCTTTCGAACAACGGGATGTTTGTTCAGGCAAGCGACGGAAGACTGTTGCTGGCGGACGACGATACCCTTGTGCTGGCAGAAGCCGGAACCTTTTCCCTGTCGGACGACGGTTTCTTCATCCTTTCAAACGATGGAATCTTTGTGCTAGCGAATGATGGAGACATCATGCTGGCAAACGATGGGATCTTCATCCTGGCGGATGACGGAGCCTTTGTACTGGCAAATGATGGGGCCTTCGTACTGGCAAACGATGGAGCCACCGTACTGGCAAATGATGGCGCCTTCATCCTGGCGGACGAGGGAGCCACCATCCTGGCGGACGACAATATCTTCATCATGGGGGATGACGGACTCATTATTCTGGCGAACGATGATAGCGAAGCCGACGACGATATGGTTCAGGAAGTCGGAAAACTGTTAGACGACGGACTTATTATTCTGTCAAATGACGGAAGACTGATTTTTACAAACGACAGCCTCATCGCTGATGACGGAAGAGTTATTCTGGACAACGACGGCAGGTTGATTGACGACGGCATCATTATTCTGCAAAACGACGGCAAGCTGATTGACGACGGCCTCATTATCCTGGCCAACGACGGAATCGCAGCCGATGACGGAAAGGTGATTCTGGCAAACGACGGCAGATTGATTGACGACGGCCTCATCATTCTGCAAAACGACGGCAGGCTGATTGACGACGGCCTCATTATCCTGGCCAACGACGGAATCGCAGCCGATGACGGAAAGGTTATTCTGGGCAATGACGGCAGATTGATTAATGACGGCCTCGTCATTCTGCAAAACGACGGCAGGTTGATTGATGACGGCCTCGTCATTCTGCAAAACGACGGCAGGTTGATTGATGACGGGGCCGCTGCACTCCAAAACGACGGCAAAGTAATAGACGATGGAAAGGTTCAGGAAGCCGGAACCAGGCGCGTACAGGATAATCTGGTCATCCTCCCGTCCGGCGTTCAAGGCGATGCCTGGCACTTGCCCGATACCATGCAGAATTTCGACTTCCCCTATTAGGCCTTCGCTTCCTGCCTCTCCGAATGGCAACCATCAGGTAACCGGCAGTCCAAGCTTACTGCCGTAACCCTTACAGCCTGGCCCCCTGGCACAGTACCCCTGTGCCAGGGGGCCAGTTCGCTGTTGCAGACTATGGCCCGGTTCCTTGCCCGCATCGCTTTATTTGAAGCGAAGCCTGTACCGCAGAATAAAAACAGGCGGTATCCCCGCGGCTGCA
>CAXXOK010000003.1:0-359573 GCA_963664595.2 Candidatus Limiplasma sp.
TCTATTCCGGTATGGGCAGGTGCTCTGGAAAGGCTTCAATCACGAGGAAAATGGCGAAGGCGCCTTTGTGTTCAACAAAGATGTTTCTAAAATGTTTGAACGTCCGAATGTGAATTTGGATTTGAAAATCGCGGTGGTCGCGCCCAACGGCGATTTTGTTTCGTACTGCGGTATGTGGCAGGATGATCAATGTGATAGCGCGCTGGTGGAACCTGTCGCTACCGTTCCGGCCTTCCGCAGGCTGGGCCTTGGCCGCGCGGCGGTGCTGGAGGGGCTGCGGCGCTGCGGTGTGTTGGGCGCCAAACGTGCCTTTGTGGGTTCTTCTCAGCCATTTTATTACAGAATTGGATTTCAGCCCTATGCATCCGCTACCTGGTGGAAACGGACCAATACACAGTGACCCGACAGGAGTTCCCGATGAAAAGAACGGTTATTCTTTATTGTCTGGCGATGCTGCTGGCCATTACGGGATGCGCAAGCACAGCGCACGACAGGGCCGGAAGTTTGGAGAAGATCAGCATCCCGAGCGTATTGCTTGGGAAAGAAATTACTTCGTATGTTTATTTGCCTTTTGGATACGATGATACAAAAGAATATCCTGCGCTGTACTACATGGCGAGCGCTGGCGGCTCGGCCTATACGGTAATCCATCAATTTGAAATTGCGGAAACTGCCGACAGGCTGATGGCAAGCGGAGAGATTGATCCGATGATAATCATTGCGTTGGGTATTGATTTCAGCTTCGGTATCAATTCATCCGAAAACGACGGGAACCAGAACCTTTGAATCCGAACAGGTTTATCAATTTGCGGAGGGCCTCTATGAGGATTATATTACGCAAGAGGCCATTCCTTATATCGACGCACATTATGCAACCGGTGAAGACAGGGCGTTTTCGTTATATAGGCGGATACTCCATGGGTGGTTTTGCGGCGCTGCATGTGGGGTTACGGAATCCGGAGATGTTTTCTAAAATCGGCGGTCACAGCCCCACACTGTTTTTGGATACCTATGTTACCCCGGAGATTGACCGGTGGCTGTTTCCCACAGAGGAAGCCCGACGGGAACGTGACCCGGTGCTGCTGGCTGAAACGGCCAACCTGGAAGGGATTCAGGTGTTTATCGATACGGGATATTCCCGACGTTAATCTTGAGGCGTGGCCAGGCATTGGCGGAGAAGCTGGCACTGCGCGGCGTGGATGCGGCCGCTGTGGTACTCCCCGGCAGCCATGGCTTTGCGTATTGCAGGGCGCATATGGAGGAGTACCTGCGGTTTTACGGAAATCAGCAAGGAGGGGTATGACAGCTTTCAGCAGCTATGCATAACGGCATCGTATCGCTTCCACAATCAGTCCTGTATATCGGTAACCCGGCAGTATGAAAAATCGGCATACCCTGCGGACGCTTCCCGGCTCATGGCAAAAATCCCGGGCCGCGCGCCCGTCCAGCCGCCGCGGGAGAGGGGAACGGATTCCCCGATCGGCTGAAAGGGCTGGTTGCCATCGCCGTAGGAAAAGCAGGCCTGTCCGTTGCTTATCTGCAACCTGAAACATACCGTATTCGCGGACCAGGGACGTTCTCTCCAATACAGTTTCCCATACGTCGACCGGGGCATGGCGGCCCATTTCCACAGCGGAACCGCATATCAGGCGGATTTCTCTCGGGGAACAGCGCCCAGATAAATGGTAGAGATAGCCCATCACGGCAATCCCGGCGCAATCGGCCCCGGGTATCGGCATGGAGCGTGAGGCAGGTTTCCATGGTAAACTGAAAGGATTGCATCAGCTGGGATAGAAACTGCCCGGCTTGGAACAGCGACGGGGCTTGTGCCGCATACAGCCGCAGGCCGTGCTCCGTAAAGGCGTACCATTCCTGCTTGGGATTGGCCTGCCATTGCCAGGCGAGGCTGAGCTTGCCGTTGAACGTGTCGGAGGCCGGGATCAGGGGCTCGGTTGCCTCGGGGGCTTTGGGGGCTTCGTGGGCAAGCACACGGTTCTCCGCCGTCGCCCATTTCCGGCCAGCCATCCACCCAGCGCACGGGCTGGAGGTGGGGTATACGTCCGTATACGCCGACATCCTGAAAATGGATGAACCAATCCTCTCCGTACGGGGTATCCACCCAGCCGCCCTGGTGCGGGCCGTTGACGGCGGAACGGCCTTGCTGCAAAACGCGGCGCACCTCATACGGCCCATAGGGCGAAGCGCTGCGCATGGCCAACTGCCAGCCGGTCGCAACGCCGCCTGCCGGGGCGAGGATGTAATACAGGCCATTGCGTTTGTACATCTTGGGGCCTTCCGTCGTTTCGTTTTCCGTGCCGCCGTCAAACACCATTGTGCCGTTGTCCAAAATGTGCAGGCCGTCCGCGCTCATGCGGTGCAGGTACAATATGCTCTTGATACCGGCGCGGCTGGCGGCAAACGCATGCAGCAGATACGCGCTGCCGTCGTCATCCCAAAACGGGCAGGGGTCGATCCAGCCCGTAACATCCTTACAATAATGGGCTTCCCACAAATCGGCAGGGTTTGCCGCCGTATAGGCAAACAGCCCTTCATCCGGCAGGCAGACATACACATAAAAAAGCCCCTCGTGGTAGCGGATGCTGGGCGCCCAGGTGCCGCATTTGTGCGCGGGTGTATCATAGCGCGCAAAGGGGAGGGAGCGCACCACATAGTTGATCAGCCGCCAGTGCACCAGGTCGCGGGAGTGCAGCACAGGAATGCCCGGCAGGTAAGTAAACGAGGAGGAAACCATATAGTAATCCCTCTCCGACGCGAAGCACGTCGGGATCGGAATAATCGCCTTTCAGGAGGGGGTTTTCGTATCGCATGGTCAGCCTTCCTTTCTTGGCCTCAGCATAGCATGGATGGCGGCGGAATACGCCGCTTTGAGAAAGATTTTCCGGCTTATTGTAGAAGTATACATCGATATGTTTGAACAGGAGGACGAACCATGAACGCCAAAGCAGATTGCCCGGCACGGGCAGTTGACCGTATGATTGACCGGTGGGAGGCGGAGGGCCTGCGCATGCATGGCTTTACCCTGACACGGCATGGAGAAACCCTGGCCGAAGGAACCTGGGCGCCGTTCCGGCGTGATGTGCCGCACCGTATGTTTTCCGTATCCAAAAGCATGACCTCGCTGGCGGTAGGGCTGCTGATCGCGGAGGGAAAGCTGACGCTGGCCGATACGATCTGCGACTATTTTCCGGATAAGCTGCCCCAAACGGTTCCCGGCCCCCTGAAACGCCTGACTATCCGTGATATGCTGCGCATGGCCACCTGCCACCGGCAAACGACCTATAAACAAGCGGAGGACGACGACTGGACGCGCACCTTTTTTACCGTGCCGCCCACGCATGAGCCAGGCACGGTGTTCCACTATGATACCTCCTCGTCCCACACCCTGTCGGCGCTGGTGCAGCGGCTGTCCGGCATGCCGCTTGATCGCTTTTTACAGGCGCGGCTGCTGAACCGTATCGGGGCCACGGAGGAGAAACGCTGGCTGACCGATCCGGCGGGCATCTGCCAGGGCGGTTCCGGCCTGGTGATGACGCTCGGGGATTTTACCAAGGCGGCGCAGTTTTGCCTGTCGGGCGGCAGGGGCACGGAGCTGGAGGAGTATCTGGCACAGGCGACGCAAAAGCAGATTGAAACGCCGCTGCAGGGCAACACGGAGGAACGGTTCGGGTATGGGTATCAGTTCTGGCGTGTGCGCAACAACGGCTTTGCCATGTACGGGATGGGCGGGCAGCTGGCGGTGTGCCTGCCGGATCTGGATACGGTGCTGTGCACAATCGCCGATACGCAGCTGGACCCCAATGGAGTGCAGAAAATTTACGATGCGTTCTGGCAGGAGCTTTATCCCGCGCTTTCCTCCGCTCGGCCCGGTGCGCAGGAAAGCCGGGACGCGCTGGACGAAAAGCTCCGTACGCTTGCCATGCGGCCTGTTGACAACAACAGCGCGTTTGCGCAGCACGTTGGGCGGGAGTACGCTTTTGCCCGCAACCCCATAGGCTTAACGTATCTGTGCCTGAGGGACCGCGAGCTGGTTTATGATAACGCCACCGGCCGCCATTCGCTACCCTTCGGGATCGGGGAATGGGCAAGCGCAAGCTTTCCGGATACGCGGCAGCCATGCGTCGCGTCCGGCGGATGGCTATCGCATGGGCTGTTCCGCCTGCAATGCCACTTGACGGGGGATTATCCCTGCGGCGTGGATATGCTGTTGTGCGCTCAGGACGACCGGATCACGGTACAGATGAAATCCGTGCGGGAAATTTATACGGCGCACTATTCGGGCGTTGCGTCCGGCAAAGCTGTCGGCTGAAGACCCCGGGGAAGCGGGCGGTTTATTCCAGGCCGACCAGCAGATCGTCGCCTTCAATTTTGACCGGGTAGGCCTGCGTGTTTTTCACCTTGAGGGGGATAAACCCGATGCTGCCGTTTTTAAGCACCTCTCCGGTTTTTACGCTGAACACGGTTTTGTGCCGCGGGCAGGCAATGGTATCCCCATCCAATACGCCGTCGTACAGGGATCCGCCCATGTGCGGGCAGCGGTTGCCAATGGCATAGTACGCGTCTTCCACATGGGTAATCAGCAGCGTTTTGCCTTCCACCTCCACTTTCAGCTTTCCGCCCTGCGCAACCTCCTGCGTAAGGGCTGCCTTGACATAGCGCATATGCGACTCCTTTCTGTTCCGGTCGGTCGGTAAACAGTATGGCACAAAACCAATAGTCATTGGATTGACGAGGATCACCGCCGCGTCTACGGCTTGCTGAGGCCTTGCCGGGGGGCGTTCGGTGCGTGCGTTATCGTTTGGCGGCTTTATCCCGCATTTCGCTGGGGGTCATTCCGAAGTATTTCTTAAACGCGCGCCGGAAGGTGACGGCATTGTTGTAGCCGACCTCAATGTACAGCGAATTGATGCTCTGTTCCTTCCCCTTGCCGTAATGATCCGGATTTTTCAGGCGTTTGGCCGCCTCGCTGAGGCGCAGCTTTTCCAAATGAATGGAGAAGTTCTCGCCTGTTTTTTCCTTGAACAGATGAGACAGATAGCTTTCTGAAATATGGAACTGGTTGGACAGCATGCTCAAGCAGATGGACGGATCGCCATAATTCTTATTCAGGTATTCCTTGATTTCCGGAATCGGGTCCGAGGGCTTGGCGCTTTCGCTGAAGAAGCCGCACAGCGCTACCGCGATGCTTTCGCACAGGGGAAGGGTAGCCTGCTGCGCCAGATGCTTGTCCAGCTGGCGCAGCTCGGGGTTGTCCTCATTCCCGTCGGCGGGCACGGAAAAGCGCGCTTTCATCAGGGTATTGCGGATATCGGACAACAGATAATTCAGCATATTCGGCGGCAGGGAACGCTCCGTAAAGTTTTCGCGGTAGATAAGCGCGAACATCTCCTGCACCTGGCGGCGGTTGCCGCTGGTGATAAAGTGCAGCAGCTTGGCCGAAATCTCAATGGGATAATATACGTCGGTGGTGGTTTTGCCGATCATCTCGTAGGGCAGGAACACATGGCTTTTGGACGCGTAACGGGACGCGGTGCGCGCCTGCTCAAAGGATTCCCACAGGGTAAAGGGATGGGTGCACAGCGTGCCCACGCCCGCGTAAAACCATATATTGTTCTGGGAAAGCAGCTCGTCGTGCAGCTTTACCACACGGGTCTGCAAATCCATCAGAGGGTCGCTTACCGTTGCATCGTAGGTGACCAGCGTTACAATGCTTTTATCCAGCGTGGAATAGGAATACGCCTGATAATTGGTTTGCAGCGCTATTCCGATTTTTTCGGACAGGGTTTTCGTCAGGACAAAACTGTCCGCTTCCTGATCGTTTTGCAGATAGGCGGAGCAGTACAGCACCATGTAGCGCAGGCCCTCGCCGTCGATGCCGAAGAAGTGCATCATATAGGCAAACTCGCTCTCGGAGGCGACATGCCCGGACAGCATGCGCCGCAGATACGAGGTATACAGGAACGGCTTATGCGAATCCAGCTCCATCTCCAGCTGCGCCTGGTAATCTTCCGCCATTTCCAGCCGGGTGCCCAGCTGCTTGATCGGCAGGGTATAATGCCGCACCCGCATCACGATGATGACGACGCCCCCCAGCAGCAGCAGGATGAACAGCGCGGTGAACAGCAGATCGGACGCGCCCACGGTTTGCGCGCACAGCGCTTGCGGGATCGCCATATAATATCGCCAGCTGTTGCGTGCGCTCTCCACGTAGAGAATGTGATAATCGCCCATGATTTCGTCCGTTTTCATGCCCAGAGCGTAGCGTTTCAGCTGATTTTTGCTTTCCTGTGTGGCAGCGTCTGCGTAGAGCATCAGCTGTATTTTGTTTTCCGGGCTAACGGCCACCACAATGGCGTGGTCATCCTCCAGATAGCTTAAAAACTGGCGGGTCAGCGCGGACATATCCCACTCAAACCAGATAATGGCCGGAATGGTTTTGGTGAAGATATCGTCGATATCACGGATCAGCGTATAGTGGTCCGCCATACCGCTAAAGGCCGAGGTATCGTAATTGCGTTCAACGCCCGTTGCCGCGCTTAGAGTATTCAGCCAGTTTTGGTACTGGTCTTTCTTTAATATATTATAGTCCATATAAAACTGACGGACCTCGGTAAACTGGCTGGAAGAAATGACGTATTTGGTGTTTTTCAGATAGATATGGCTTTCGGTAATCGGCACGTTGGCCAGGCTGAAGGCACGGGAATTGAGGGTTTGCATAATGGCGTCTGCTGTGGTGATATAACCCTGTTCACGCAGGCTTTTCATGTTGGAAAAACGGATAAAGGTGGAATCGTTGGTCAGCTGGCGGGTATAGCTGTCCACGGTGGCCAGGTAGTGGTCCATGGTGATGACGTTGTTGCTGAGCAGCGCGCTGTGGTGCGCCCAGAAATCGTCTTTGGCGCTGTTGGAAAGAGATAGATACAGGCACAGCCCCAGCGCCAGACAGAGCAGGAGAAACAGGGCATACGAAAGCGCGATTTTTGCGGCAGAATCCGGCTCGGTGGCCTGATTGCCACCGCGTTTGGATGTAAATACTTTCATACAAGCCTCCCGCCTGTGTGTTGATTTCGTGTGATGCGGATCATGAGGACGCATTATGAAATTTCTCAGGATAAAATCATCTGTTTTATTATATGCAAAGCATGCTTTATGCGCAAGGGGATGTGGCAGTAAAGGGGGCGTAATATGTCCGTGCGGAGCGCAGGCCCTCCGTTGTTTTAAAAGAATTGGAATCTGGCGCTATACACATCCTTTCACGGGTGAACAGGAGGTGTGCGGCAATACGGCAGAAACTGCTTTCAGATGCATGACGGTACTCTCCGCAGGGGGACAGGCGCTGCGCGGCGGGTGCCTGGAGACGAAAAATCTGTATTCGGCCGATAAGGGTGATTCGGCCTGAAACCGTTTTAAAGCAAGGGGTACAGGGACGGCAGGAAACAATATTTGTTTTTACAATTTTTGTGAAATCTAAAAATATGAATCTCCTGCAAAAAATCTGTTTCTTGCGTGCTCCAAACGGTGGATGCTATACTCAAAACACTTCAGAGGGCGCTTCAAAGCCGCCCGAAATGAAAAGGCATACATTTCAGAAAGGATGGTAAACCCATGAAAAAACTCCTTGCCTTTGCGCTTGTACTGGGAATGCTCGTTTCCCTCGTCACCGTATCCTCCCTTGCTGCTGATGAGGCGGCCAAACCCGACAAAATTACCATTATGGTAGATGCGACGCTCGTTACCGCCAACAACGGCCGCGATGCTTTCGAGGCGCGCTGGGAAGAACTGACCGGCATTGATCTGGAGATCATCCAGCCGGACCATGACGCTTATTATGATGTCATGCAGCAGCAGATCGCCTCCGGCGATTGGCCCGATGTGGTCCTTATGTCTTCCACCTATTATTCCTCCTATGCCTCCGAGGGCGTATTGTGGGATATGACGGATGCGTGGGACAACAGCGATACCCTGAAATCCGGCCGCTTCACCGGCCAGAACGTATTTGAGGGCCTGAAGATCAACGGCAGCCTGTACGGCTTCGCTCCCACCCGCGGCAACGGCTGCCTGACCTACATCAAGCAGGCCTGGCTGGATGCCGTTGGCATGCAAGCCCCCACCACGTATGACGAATTCCTCGCGGTGTGCGACGCATTTGTCAATCAGGATCCCGATGGCGACGGCCAGGCCGATACCTACGCGCTGGCCGCGGCAGGCTTTGTGGGCTCCGAGGCTCCGTTTGTGAACTATCTGCCTAACTTCTATCAGGATGCGTATCCCTCCTTCATCCAGTTGGAAGACGGTACGTGGGTAGACGGCTTCACCCAGCCCGCCATGCAGGGCGCGCTGGAGCGTTTGGCCGATGCGTACGCCAAGGGCTACATTGACCCCACCACGCTTACCAACGGCACCAAGGATTGCCGCAACAAGTTCTATGACGATACCACCGGTATCTTCACCTACTGGGCCGGCACCTGGGCCACCAACCTGAAGACCAACCTCGAAGCCAACGGCCATGACGGCGCATTGGTTGCGCTTGCCCCCATTGCGGAAGTCGGCGCCTATTATGACCGCGTACCGCCGGTCTGGTGCATCACCACCGCGTGCGAGAACCCCGAAGGCGTGTTCAAATATTTCATCGACACCATGCTGGACGGCGGCGACATGCAGATGCTGTGGACCTACGGCGTGGAAGGCACGCACTGGAGCATGGCGGAAGAAACCATCCTGGAAAAGCCGTATCAAAAGGGCGAGTTCCATATGCTGGAGAACCTGGAGAAAGCCGGTACCGCCTACACCAAGAACCACATCGATCCGATGCTGGCCCTGGCCAATTTCGCCGAAGGGTACTACGATCCCATGATGGACAGCGTGAAGGAAGAGGCCATGAATGCCTCGGCTATCTTCAACGCGAACTCCAAGCTGGCGACGATCGTGCCCACCACGGAAGAAATGACCATGTATAACGGCGATCTGACCACGCTTAAAAACGAGCTGGTTGCCAAGGTTACCATGGGTGAAATGACCTATGAAGCGGCTGTGGAGAAGTTCAACACCGACGGCGGCCTCGGCTGGTCCGACGCGATCGTTGCATCTCTGAATGCCTTGAAGTAGTCTGGGATTTCTCTCCCCATGCCCGGCAGGGCGGGGTGAAGGATACAGGCTGGTTATCCCGGAAGAAGGAACGGTCGTCCCGGCCTTGCGGGGGCGGCTGTTTCCCTTCCGGGTTCCCTTTGCACAGCATACTGGTTCAAACCCTGAATGTGTGTTGCGGGCCTGTGCCGTGTGCGGAATACATCCGCGCGGGCGTATGGCACGGCATGAAAGGCAACCTGTACGAAAGATTTGTATCAGTATTGGAGGAGAAAGCATGGAAAACGCAACTGCGCCGAACGTTAAAATACAGAAAACGCCGCTGAGAACCAGAATCCTGAAATACAAGTGGTTTTACCTCATGTTTATCCCGGTTCTGGTTTTTGTGATCGTGTTCTATTACACGCCGATGATCGGCATCCGGTTCGCCTTTACCAAGTATAACCTGATCAAGGATCCGGTTTTTGTGGGGTTGAAAAATTTCAACAGGCTTTTCTCTTTGCCTAATTTCTGGTCGGCCTTCTTCAACACGCTCAAGCTGAGTATCGGAAAGCTGCTGCTTAATACCGGCATCGCGGTCATCCTTTCGCTGCTTTTGCATGAAATAGAAAACCTGCGGGCCAAAAAACTGGCGCAGACCGTGATCTATCTGCCGCATTTCCTGTCGTGGGTGGTTGCGGCTTCCGTATTCCAAATGCTGCTGTCGCCGACGACGGCAGGCCTTTTAAACCAATTTCTGATCAAAATCGGCATCATCGACAAGAGTATCTATTTCTTGGGCAATTCCAAGTGGTGGACGTCCGCCTATTACGTGATCAACGTCTGGAAGGACACCGGCTGGGGAACCGTGATCTTTATGGCGGCGCTCAGCGCGATTGATCCCGGCGTGTACGAAGCCGCCGCTATCGACGGCGCAGGCCGCTGGATGAAAATGCGGTATATTACCCTTCCGGCGATCTCCACCACCATCCTGACGGTGTTGATCCTGAACCTGGCCAAGGTTATGAATTTGTTTGAATCCGCGTTTGTGCTGCAAAACGACGCGGTTATGGATAAAGCGCAGGTATTGCAAACCTATATTTATTACCAGACCTTCAACTCCGGCGGTATTCCCGATTATGGCTACACCACGGCTGTTGGTCTGTTTAAATCCATCGTGGGGATGGCGCTGGTGCTGATCTGCAACTACGCCAGTAAAAAAATCCGCGGCAGAGGCATTGTGTAGGAAAGGAGGAGAAGCCCATGAAAACCGCCCCAAAACGTATCGGTAAGAAATTCAGTACCTTTCATCTTTTCAACGGCATTTTCTTCGTGTTGTTTTCCTTGCTGATCCTCCTGCCCCTGTGGAAGGTGCTGGTGGACTCGTTTGACCTGACCACCGGCTACGGCATGAAGCTGCTGCCGGAGAAATTCGGCATTGCCGGGTATACCTCGGTATTTACCAATAAATCGCTCTATATTCCGCTGATCAACTCGGTAATTACCACCATGTCCGGCACGCTGATGGGCCTGCTGCTGTCCACACTCGGCGCGTATGTGCTCATTCAGGAGGATATGCCGGGCCGCGGCCTGCTCGCCTTTGTGCTGCTGTTTACCATGATCTTCAACGGCGGCATGATCCCCACCTACATCGTGCTGCGTAAGCTGGGGCTCACGAACACGCTCTGGTCGGTCATCCTGCTGCCCGCTATCAACATCTACAACCTGGTGCTGATGCGCAACTTTTTTGAGGGAATTCCCAAGAGCCTGTTCGAGTCCGCTACGCTGGACGGCTGCACGCCCATGCAGACGTTCATCCGCATCGTGCTGCCGCTGTCCAAGGCGGCGCTGGCCTCCATCGGCCTGCTGTTCGCGGTGGCGTATTGGAACGATTACACCAATTACAAGCTGTATATCACCAAGGAGCTGCTTTACAACTTCCAGATGAAGCTGCGGTCGATTATGATGGGCTCCGATCTGCCGGCGGCCAATAGCGGCGCTGTGGAAAACACCGTGCAGAACGCGGCGGTGATCGTGGCAATCCTTCCGTTCATGATTCTCTACCCTTTCCTGCAGCGCTATTTCGTAACCGGCATCAATATGGGTGCGGTCAAGGAATAACGCAGCGCCGCTGCCCAAGCAGCGGGATGATGCGTTTGCCGATAGCCTCCCTTCGCGCCGTGCGGCTGCGGGGGGAGGCTATTTAGAATACCGCTGGAAAAACGGGGCAGCTAACGCAGGAAATAATACCAACCCTGCAAGGCGAATACCGCTTGACAGCATCATACGGTTTGTATAAAATGACAAAAATGCAACCGTTTTAGAGGTGCAAATGAGAAGATCCAGACTGGTCGCCCAGCCCGTCATCGAAGCCCGGACACGGAAGCGCCTGGCGCCTTCCAAAATTTCCGGGCCGCTTGTTATTTTTGGCCGCTGGATCGTGCCGCTGTACCTGCGGGCCGCGCTGAAGTTTCGCGGTATCAGCCTGATGCGGCCGGAAACGCTGGTACAGGCGGTGAATGAATTTCAGGCAAAGCGTACGCGCCTGATCCTTGCCTTCCGGCATCCGTACGGTGATGAACCGCAGCTGATGTTCTATGTGTTTGAAAACCTGCTGCCACGCTGCGCCCGGCGGCTGGGGCAGCCGCTGCGGCACAGCGTGGGTATGCGGCCCATCCACGATTATGCGGTGTCCCTGTGGGGAGACGCGGTGATCCGCTTCATCCTGCCGCGCGTGGGCGCGCTGCCGATTTATCACAGCAAGCTGGATGGGGAGAGTCTTCACAATATCCGAAGCGTGATGCGGGATGGCAAAAGCCCATTGGGTCTGGCCCCCGAAGGCCAGATTTCCTATCACGCGGAAACGCTGCCCCGGATTGAGCAGGGCACGATTCGCATGGGGTTCTGGTGCGCGCGGGATATTGAAAAGGCCAACCGGCCGGAGCATGTGATGGTGCTGCCGCTTTCCGTGCATTACCGGTACAACATCCGGGACGCGAAAAAGCTATGGCAATCGATGGCCAACATGGAACGGCTTTGCGGCATCAAACCGCAGCCAGGCCGCCCCACGGAGAAGACGCCCGAAACCCTGATCCCGAGAATAGATGCGCTGGAAAGCCGCCTGCTGGACATCACCGAAGCCTTCTACCAGACAACCTATGGCTACCGGCCAGCGGATACAACTGCCGAGGGAGCGGACGACGCGGACAGGCGGCATGATCGCTGGATGGCACTGCTGCCGTTTGCCATCACGGTGGGGGAACATATTCTGGGGATCGAGCCGAAAAACGACGATACCGTGCAGCGGATGTATTTCGTGCGGCAGGCGGCGTGGGACCGCATCTATCCGGAAAACCCGGTGGAACAGCTGACTCCGCTGGAGGCCGCGCTGGCCGACCGCCGCGCGGGCGAGGCGTGGCATGCCATGCGGCATATGGAGCTGGTGGACCTGATGAGCTACCATGACGCCGGATACCTGAACGTTGCGGAACCCTTCGGTACTTCTACCTTTGACCGGATGGTGGAAACCGTTTATACGCTGGAGGATCTGACCTGCCGTCTGATGGGCGGCAACATTACCAACCGGCCCAACACCCTGCGCAAGCGCGCGGTGATCGTGCCCGGCGAACCCATGGATTTGACGGACATGCTGCCCGATTATCAGAAAAACGCCAGACAGACCGTGCAAACGCTGACCGACGCGCTTGCCAAACGCTTTACAGACTGTATTGAGGTGTATCACAATGGACAACCATAAGAGCGCGTCCGCCGCGGCCAAACCAACCGGCAAGCTGCCGCTGCGCGTGAAGCTCGGGTTTGGAATCGGCGATCTTGGGGGCAATCTGTTTTTTACGGCAATGGGGTTTTATACGCTGTACTACCTGACGGATGTCGTAGGCATCTCATCGGCGTTAGCCGGGGCGGCCATCCTGCTGGGTAAATTCTGGGATGCCTTTACCGACCCGATGATGGGGTATCTATCCGACCGCACAAAATCCCGGTGGGGGCGAAGGCGGCCGTATTTCCTTTTCGGCGCGCTGCCGCTGCTGCTGGCAAGCTGGTACTTTTTCTCCGCGCCGGATTTCGGCGGCTCGCAAACGCTGGGCTTTGTGTGGGTTACGGTGGTACTCTGCCTGCTCAACACCGCGTATACGGTGGTCAACATTCCCTACGGGTCGCTGACCCCGGATTTAACCAAGAATTTTCAGGAGCGGACAACCCTCAACGGCTACCGGTTCAGCTTTGCGGTGATCGGTACCATCCTTGGGGCCGGCATTGTGCTGCCGATTGTCGGCATCGCGGGTGATCCGCACAAAGGGTTTTCCATTGTGGGCCTGCTGTTTGGCGTGATTATGGCGGCAACCATTTTGGCGGTGTTTTTCAATGTAAGGGAATCTACGCCCGATCCGGCATCCAGGCCTAAGGAAAAGTTCTTCCCGACGTTTTTGGCCGTCTTTCATAATAAAACCTATATGAAGCTGGCTGTGGTATATACCATGAACCTGACGGGCCTCACGTTTGTGCAGACAATGCTGGTATATTACTTTAAGTATATCTACCAGAATGAGGATATGACGACGGTGGCGCTGCTGCTGCTGCTCGGTGTGGCCATGGTTTGCGTGCCGGTTTCCGTGCTGGTTGCCAGGCGACTGGGGAAGAAACGCACCTATCAGCTGGCCCTGCTGATCATCGCCATCGGCTGCCTGCTGATCTTCTTCTTTGCGCATACGCTCGGGATGAATTTCACGCTGGGTGTGATGGTGTTTGCGGGTATCGGTATCGGTTTTGGCTATGTGCCGCCCTTTGCCATGCTGCCGGATGTGGTGGAGGTGGACGCCATCCGCACGAAGAACCGCAAGGAAGGCGCGTATTACGGAATGTGGACGTTCTTTTCCAAAATCGGCGTGGCGCTGGCCGCTGCGCTGGCGGGCCTGTTTATGGGCATGGCGGGCTTCGTGGCCAATGTGGCGGAGCAGACCAGCGCGACGATATTTACCATCCGGCTGCTGATCGGGCCTGTGCCCGCGCTGATCTTTATTATTGGCATTCTGCTGATTCACCGGTATGAGCTGGATGAAAAAACGTATAACCAAATCCTCGCGGCGAAGGAATAGCCTACGGCAGGGTTTTGCCGCTTGCAAAAGGACCGCTGCCGCCGGAGGGCGGCGGCGGTCCTTTTGACTTGCTCCAGGACATACAATACAGTTGCACGCCTGATCCCTGTGCGAACCTTTGCGGGGAATTGCCAAAGGCCGTCCTATCTGATACAATTGAAAAAACATGGCTCCGGTTGAAAATTGCACGATGACTCATACTACCTACAGGCTGCGCGGTTCGTTGTGTTCCGGTATGTTTACGCCGGTTTCCGCTTGACAATCCAATAGAACCGACTTCTCTCATACCGTATGACGGAGAACCGATACGGATTTCGGTCTGCCGCGCCACGGCTTTCGCTGTGTTTTGTCTGCCGGCAGCATCGGAGATACTGGATGCGGCTTTGCTGTATCCGCGTTTTCGCTTTCCGGCTGTGCGCAAAATCGGGAAACCCATCCCGCGGGCAGAACCGGGATTTACAGTACCAAGGGCGGCCGTTTTCTATCACTGGCTGCAAAGAGGGAGGGCAGAATGAAGTCGTCTGATTATGTAATGATCCTGATACAAATTGCGGTGTATGTTTTGATCGCAGCTTTGATCCTGAGGGGGATCAAAACCCGCCGGAAAAGAAAAGAAGCGGAGGCGGCCGCCGCGGCAGCGAATAAGAAAAAAGAAACGCTGTTTGACATTGCGCTGATGGAACAGGGATTCGTCATCGACAAGAGAGTGGTTTATGGGAATTATGCTCTGTATCTGGATAATGACCATAAACAGTGGTGCTTGAAAAAAACCGGGGATCTGTCCCCGACGGTCTACCGGTTTTCGGATCTGCGGGCGTTTACCCTGAATGATAACGGGGAAGTGATTGTTTCGAGGGATACCACAGGGATGATCGTTGGCGCCCTGATGTTTGGCGTGATCGGCGCGGTGATCGGTGCCAACCGGACCGAAACCGATACCTGCAGCAAGCTGGAAATCCATATGGAGGTAGCCGGGGCTGATTCGGGTATGGATGTGGTTTTGATCGGCGGGCCAACGGCGAGATACACGGACAAATACAAAGAAGCGGTAGAAGCGGCGCAGAAAATGATGGCGTCGTTTGCCTATATGCAGGATGATCCGGACAACGGCCCAAAACCGCAGCGCCTGGAGACGGAAGACAAACAGGAGGCGGACCCGGGTGCCGTTTTACCCGCCGAGGGGGAAGATATTGTTGAAAAAATGCGGCAGCTGGAGGAACAAAAGGCGAACGGAACCATCAGTGAAAAGGACTATGAAATTCAAAGAGGGATCCTGCTCCGTCGCATCTGATGAAAAGCTTAGGGAAACGTTCATCCTGGGGACTGTCATAAGGAGGGAACCATGACCGTACTGTTGATTGCCGGAAGTGTGATCGTCGGCGTGAT
Organism: Candidatus Limiplasma sp.; assembly: GCA_963664595.2. Taxonomy (GTDB): domain Bacteria; phylum Bacillota; class Clostridia; order Christensenellales; family Aristaeellaceae; genus CAXXOK01. Next base: position 15,582 of record CAXXOK010000003.1, read on the forward strand.
TGTGCTGATCGTTCTCTACGCTTTCGTGATGTTGGCCCGGGTCAAGGGGAATGAAAAAGCAGAAAAAAGGTTTGAAAGCGAGCTGGAAAGCCAGGGATTTATCATCGATAGCAAGATCAACTTCTGGGTGTACGCTCTTTATACGGATACCGTGCATCGGCTGTGGAGCGTGAAAGAGAACAATGTCTCCGCCGCCCAAACATACGCAAACAGCGCTCTTTTGGAATTCAAGGTGGTTGATAATGGAAAGCTCTGCGTACAGGGCAGGGCAGGCGGCGCCCTGACGGGAACCCTTGACTGCGGCGAGGCCGACGGGGCGGAGCAGACCTTCTGCAATGATTTACGGATTATTCTCGGGATCGGGGACAAACAACCCATTTCCATCATCCTGATCAAGGACAATATGCTCCGCAGTTCAAGCGTCTACCATGATACGGCTGCCAAGGCGCAGCAGATGGTGGATGCGCTGGCGGGCATTATGGGCATTCGGCTGGATCCTGAGGCGGAGGAAATCCGCCGCGCGATCGCGGCTGCGCAAAGCAATACGGAGCCTGTGCAGGAAAAGGAGAACGCAAGGGAAAGGGGACGGGAGGTAAAGGAAAGAATGGAGCAGCTCGAGAAACTCAGGGACAGCGGCTTGATCAGCGAGAATGAATACAACGAGAAAAAAGCCGAGCTGCTGGGAAGGCTGTAAACCGCGAACCGCAGAAATGCGCTTCTTCTTTGTTTCATCCTTTGCTGTTTTGGTTATGCTTTATTTGAGTACGCCAAAGTAAGACCAGCCGTATCTGTGGCTAGGGTGGTGTGCCTGACGCCGGTTTATCTGCCAGAAACGTATGATTGCCGCATACGTTCCCCATGGAATCGTTTGGTTTCTATAGGCACAGCTGTGTTCACTGACCTTCGAAACTGTACAGCAAAGACCGGATCATGGTAAAATATTATAAAAGGCGGGCGCACCGCATGCTAAACCGGACGCAGGCGCGGCGCGGCCGTTTCTGCGGCGATCCGCTTTGCCGGAAACCGCGCGCGGAACCGCAATAAAAAACGGGAGTGGTATGAAGATGAGCTATCGGGAAGTGGATATCGCAGCCTACGCGCTGAAGCCGTTTGAGGCGATCGGGGAAAAATGGACGCTGATCACCGCGCAGAAGGACGGCGTGGTCAACACGATGACGGCGAGCTGGGGCAGCATCGGCGTGCTCTGGTCCAAGAACGTGATGACCGTCTACATCCGCCCGCAGCGGTATACAAGGGAATTTGCCGACGCGAGCGATTATTTTACAGTCACGCTGTTTGATGGCCACAAAAAGGAGCTGGGCGTGCTGGGAACGAAGTCCGGCCGGGACGGGGATAAAATCGCGGAGGTCGGCTTCCATGTGGAGATGGTCGCCGGTCAGCCTACCTTCCGGGAAGGCAAAACGGCGATCGTGTGCAAAAAGCTCTACCGTGGGCGGCTTCAGCCGGAGAATTTTGAGACAGCGGCCATTGTGGACAGCTGTTATCCGAACCAGGACTTCCACTATGTTTACGTGGGCGAGATTGTGGGAATTTTTGAAAACGAAGGATAACGCCATCCGGGCGGCGCTTTTGCTTTGCAATACCATCTGTGGCAGAAGCGGAAGGAGGAACCCGAATGTTTTACAACAAGCTTGGCAAGACTGATCTCAGGGTCGGCGCCGTGGCGTTTGCGGGCATCGTGAATAAGGACGAAACGCCGGAGGACGCCATCCGCTATACCGCGTATGCCGTCGGCGCGGGAGTGAATTATTTCGACGTAGCCCCGTCCTACGGCAATGCGGAGGAACGGCTGGCCGATGCGCTGCTGCCGTTTCGCGGGGAGGTTTACCTTGCCTGCAAAACCCAGCAGCGGGACGCGGCGAGCTCCCGTGAGGAGTTGCTGTCGTCTCTCAAACGGCTGAAAACAGATCATTTTGATGTGTATCAGCTCCACGCGATGACCACGCCGGAGGATTTGGAACGCGTATTTGCCCCAAACGGTGCGATTGAAACCCTGCGCTGGGCCCGCGAGGAGGGGCTGATCCGCTATTGCGGCTTTTCGGCGCACAGTGAGGAAATCGCCCTGCAATGCCTGGAACGATTTGAGTTTGATACGGTGCTCTTTCCCATGAACTGGGCGATGGGCCTTACCTCTGGCTGGGGCGACCGTTTGTCCGAGGTTGTCCGGCAGAAGGGAATCGGCCTGATCGCCATGAAAACGCTGATCGAGCGCAAATGGCGGGAGGGCGAGGCGCATACTTTTCCCAAAAGCTGGTGCAAGCCCATCTGGGATAACGAGCCGCTGGCGGTAGCCGCGATGAAATACGCCTTTGATAAGGGCGCGGGCATGCTGGTACCACCGGGCAACTTCACCCATCAGCGCTTCATGCTGGAGCACATCGACCAGTGCAAAGACCCCGCTTTCGGCGGAGGAGCTGGCACTGCTGCGCACCGTGGCGGACAGCGTGAAGGACGAAACGATTTTTTAACCGGTCGCGGCCCATGGCCGCGACCCAGGCTGAACACTGCCGAAAACAACGCGGGTAAATTGGGCACTGCAATTGAGCGATAGCCCTACGGCCTTGTACGGGCAACGGAACAGAGCAAAGAAAAACCTTCTGCGGCATCGTGGCGCAGAAGGTTTTTTCATGGCTTTGGCTCAAACAAGGAGATGCTTTCCGCAGGGTTATTCCGCTTCCTCCGCCCAGCGCCGGATTTCCGCTACAAACACACTGCCATACCGCTCGGCCTTCACCGCTCCCACGCCGGAAACATCCAGCAGCTCCAAAAGGATCCGGGGCCGCCGGGCGGCCATGTCCGTCAGCGTAGCGTTGGAAAAGATGACATAGGCCGGTACGTTCTCCTCCTGCGCCAACCGGGTGCGTAGCGCCCGGAGCGCGGTAAACAGGCTCTCGTCCGCCTGTGCGGGCAGCGCTTTGCTCTTTTTTGGGGAGGTTGACGCGGCTTTTTCCATCCGGGTTTGTTTCCGGCGGGCAAAGAAAACCTTCTCCCCGAGGAAAAGCACCTGCCGCGCCTGCCCGGTCATACGCAGCACCGGGTATTCGTCGCCGGTAAGCGTCAGATAGCCTTCTTGGATCAGGGAATCGATATATTCCCGGATCTGGGGGCGTTTGATTTCGTGCATAAGGCCGTAGGTCGGCAGCTGATCCAGCCCCAGATCCAGCACGCGCTGTTCCCTGCTGCCGTGCAGCATGCGCACAATCAGCATCAGGCCCAGGCCGGACGGATATTTGTTTTCCACACGGGCGACAGCGGAGAGGATTTTCTGCGCCTCCGTGGTGATATCCACCTGCTGTATTTCCCCGGCGCAGCTGCCGCAGTTGCCGCAGCTGTCCGTTGTGGTTTCGCCAAAGTAGCGCAGCAGGTAGGCGCGCAGGCAGCCGGTGGTTTTGCAGTAGGCGATCATCTGGTCCAGCCGCTGCAGGTCGCGCTCCCGGATCAAGTCCTGCTCCTCTTGTAGCAGCGTTTCGCTTTTTTCAGTGTGATTGATAAGATACTTAGCGGTAACGATGTCGGCGGAGGAGAACAGCAGCACGCAGTGCGCAGCTTCTCCGTCGCGTCCGGCGCGGCCCGCCTCCTGATAATAGCTTTCGATATTCTTGGGCATGTTGTAATGCACCACGAAGCTGACGTTTGATTTATCGATTCCCATGCCGAAGGCGTTGGTGGCGACCATCACCCGCGACCGGTCAAAAACAAAATCCTCTTGATTATTCTTGCGCTCCGCGTCGCCCAGCCCGGCATGGTAGCGGGTGGCGGCTACGCCTTTTTGCCGCAGGGCGTCGCAAACCGCTTCCACCTTTTTGCGGGTGGCGCAATAGATAATACCGCTTTGCTCCGGCCGTTTGTTGAGAAAGGCGCGCAGATAAGCGTCTTTGTCCTGGGGGTGCGCCACCTCGAAATAGAGATTGGGCCGGTCAAACCCGGTGGTGATTCGCAGGGGCTTTTTCAGCAGCAGCAGCTTTTCGATATCGTCCTTCACGGTAGCGGTGGCGGTGGCGGTAAACGCGCCAAGCACCGGGCGTTTGGTAAGCGAGGCTACAAACTCCGCGATCGCCAGATAGCTGGGGCGGAAATCCTGCCCCCATTGGGATACGCAGTGGGCTTCGTCCACGGCCAGCAGGGAGATGTCCGTTTTTTTGGAAAAGCGCAGAAAACCGGCGGTCATCAGCCGCTCCGGCGCCACATAGATTATTTTGTACGCGCCGCCTTCCGCGCGGCGAAACGCTTCGCGGTACTGCGCCGCTGACAGTGTGGAATTGATAAAGGCGGAGGCTATCCCAGCCTGCGTCAGCGCCGTGACCTGGTCCTTCATCAGGGAGATCAACGGCGAGATCACCAGCGTGATGCCCGGCAACAGCAACGCCGGAAGTTGATAGCAGATGGATTTTCCCGCTCCGGTGGGCATTACGCCCAGCACGTCCCGGCCATCCAGCAGGGCGTCAATCAGCACCTCCTGCCCCGGCCGGAACGCGCTGTGCCCGAAGTATTGTTTCAGCTGTGTAAGCTTATCGATATCCAACACCGTCCCAGAGATTGATTTTGATAGATAATACAAAACCAGTTAACTTCATAATACCGCTACAGTTCGTTTTCCAGCGGTTCCGCAGCCCGGTCCAGCAGCGCGCACAGGGCCTTTGCAAACGCGTCGTCGTCATCCTTCGTCCGCTTCGCGGGGCCCTTCAGCCGCCCGCCGCCCATGCGGATTTTGCGGGCGGTATGCCGCGCCAGCAGCAGCGCGTCGATATTGTCGTTGGTATACCGCATGCCGTTCTGGTTGAGCACAAGCGCCTGCTTCGCCAGCGCCATCGCCGCAAGGCCGTAATCCTGTGTAATGACCAGATCGCCTTTCTGGATCAGGTTTACCAGACGGAAGTCCGCGCTGTCCGCACCCTTGGAAACAGTAATGGTCTGCGCACCCTCACGCTCAAACACATGGGCGCTGTCACAGATCAGCAAAACGCTAAGAGCCCTTTGCCCGGCACAGGCAATGGCGATGCTCACCACCGGGCAGCCGTCCGCGTCAATCAGTATTCTCATGCAGGTAACTCCTTTGCATTGTCAGAGAAAAAGCAATCCGCCGTTTCCCGCCGGGGAACCCGGATTGCCGACCCTGCTATTGTAACACATCCTGTACCGGAAAAGAAAAAGAGCGCCGATCCGGTATGCGGGAAGCCATTGGCTTTCCGCACAGCATACGGCGCTGTTTTCGGGTTTCTTCACGGGCGGCAGCGGCACTGCCTGCGGCAGATCAGAACGTTGCGTAGACCTTGTACACCGCGAGGGGATCCTGGCCGCCGGCTATGGCCTTGCGGCTGTTGTTTTCATTGCCGAGGATCCGCCCGACCTATTTCAGGATGGGAACGGTCAGCGAATTGGGCACAGCGACCACGCTGTTTGTATCGCCAATGATTAAATCACCGGGATTGATGACCAGTTTCCATTCCACGCCATTTACATAGATAACTTACCAGAGATAAAAAAGCAGTGGAAATGCTCGACTCCATTCTTGCGTTTCAACCGGATGTGCCGATTCCTCTGCTGATCGATTCCCTGAAAAAGGTTCTTTGTATATCAGCGAGGTTGTGCCGGGCGATAAGGCAGACCTTAACGATACCTCCGCGATGCTGCTGCAAGTACATTATGGACCATGACCGGAACCCGGACCTTTCGCTGGGTATGTTTTTACGGTTCGTCCCGGCGTACGCGGCACGCGGCGCTACCGGTTGCGCCTGTAAACAGGCCGCTGTTACCGGGCACTGCGGCGGAATTGCTTGGGGGCCATGCCGTTTTGCTCCCGGAAGCACATCACAAAATAACTTGTGGAGGAAAAGCCGGTTTCGGCGGCAATCTCGGTAATACTCTTGTCTGTGCGGATCAGCAGGTTGGCCGCCTTGGTCAGGCGCAGCCTGCGCACATAGGACGGCAGGGATTCTCCCACATAGCGGCTGAAAAAACGGGAGAAGGTGGACCGCCCCATGTTAAATTGTCTGGCGATCGGGTCAACGGTCAGGGCTTCGTCGATGTGCTCCTCGATGTACTGGAACACGGCTTTGATGACCTCCAGGCCGTGCTCGTCCATGGGGGCCGCGCTGCCGCGCCGGTACCACTGGCGGATGAACCATAACAGAATCTGCTCCGTGTAGGACCGCAGCGCCATTTCATAACCATAGGAACGCTGGGCAAACTCCTCCAGCATGCTTTCCAGCAGCACATCAACCCGGCTTCCCTGAAGCTGGCTGCGCGTATAAAACTCAATTTCATGCTTGTTGAGATACATGAACGGGAAAATGTACTTCAGCTCGTAGATTGGCTGGGTGGAGGAAAACAATCCTTCGGGAACAAACTTCATCACCGTGTACTGGTTTATGCCGTCCTGCAGCGTGCGGGTCTGGTGCGGCTGCATGGGGCGGATGAGCACCACATCGCCTGCCGACAGCGTCATGGTCTGCCGTTCCACAATCAGCTCATAGCAACCACTGGTGCAGTACAGCAGCTCAAAGTGCTCGTGTATGTGGGCCCGGACCACGTTTTGTATGCCGATTACGCGCTGGGCATAGCATTCAAAAATCCCATCCAGACCCTTGGCCGGATCCCGTTTTTCGTAATACATGAAGCGCCTCCCGGCATAAAAATGATAGAGACCGGATACGCCGTTTATCGGAGGAATAACGGTATTGTTTTGGTTCTATGGGGCTGCGGCCAATTCCTGCAACGGGATAAATCCACAGCGGAAGCGGATTTTTATATAAACAGACGTGTATCCATGGATGGCACGCCGCAGAACAAAAACCCCGTTGCTTCGGCGCCTGCCAAAGCAACGGGGGTGTTTTGTTCTGCCTTTCCGCCCGCGGCGGGCGGATGATTGCGGAATTTTCGGTAGATCAGGCCCAGAACATATCGCCGGGCTTCTCGGTTATCAGTACCTGCTTGAGGAAGCTGATGGCCTTGCACATGCCTTCGTGCCCGCTCATCAGCCCATCCTCGTGCTCGATGGAGATGGCGTCGTCGTAGCCGTTCACCCGAAGCTCGCTGATGATGTTGTTCCATTCCAGCATGCCGTGGCCGTAGCCGACGGTGCGGAAGGTCCAGCTGCGCTCGTTGAGCTTATTGTAGCTGCGCACATCCAGCACGCCGTTGCGGGCGATGTTGGCCGCGTCCAGCTTCGTATCCTTGGCGTGGAAGAAATGGACGGCGCCGCCCAGTTCCCGGATGGCCATCACCGGGTCCATGCCCTGCCAGAACAGGTGGCTGGGATCGAAGTTCGCGCCGATGATCTCGCCCACCGCCTTGCGCAGCCGCAGCAGCGAAGACGGATTGTACACGCAGAAGCCGGGGTGCATTTCCAGCGCGATTTTTTCAATGCCGTGTTCCTTGGCAAAGGCTACGGTCTTTTGCCAATAGGGAATCAGCACCTCGTTCCACTGGTATTCCAACACCTGCTGGTATTCCGTAGGCCAGGCACAGGTAACCCAGTTGGGCATTTTGTCCTGCGGGCTGCCGCCGGGGCAGCCGCTGAAGCCGACGATGCGGTTGACCCCGATCTTTTCGGCCAGCAGTACCGCGTTTACAAAATCGTCGTGATACCTCTTTGCCTCCTGGGGATCGGGATGCACCGGGTTGCCGTGGGTGCTGAGGGCGGCAATTTCAATTTCGTGCTCTTTCAGCGTGTTCTGAAAGGCTTCCAGCTTTTTGGGGTCGTTCAGCAGCACCTGCGGATCGCAGTGCTTTTTGCCGGGATAGCCGCCGCAGCCCATTTCGATGGCATGCACGTCCTGGCTCTGCAAAAACGCGCAGGCCTGTTCCAGCGTCATTTGGTACAATCCGGCGTTCAATACACACAGTTTCATTTGGTTACCTCCTATTTACGTCAAATGCGTTCGTGTACGGCCTCGCCCAGCTCGGCAGAGCGGAACAGGGCTTCCATCAGGCGCATTACGCGCAGCATTTGCGCGTGCGTTACCGTTTGTTCTTCCCGCTGCTCCGCGGCGGCTTTCATGTTGCGGTAAAAATCGCGCACATCGCTTTCCACCTGCGGCAGCGGATAGGTTTGGATGGTTTCCTCGGTGCGCGGGGCCATGGTTTTGGTCAGCCCCGCGGCGGTTACCACGGGTACGGCGTCGCGCTTTTCCCAGTCGCTGACCTTTACGATGCTGCCGTTCAGAGCCCAATCCTTGATGAGGGCCGTTCCGTTTTCACCGCATACAAACCAGCGCGGCAGGCTGAGGAAGTGGCTGGTGCCTACCTCCACCACAGCCGTCCAGCCGCTTGCAAAGGTGAGCAATACCTTGAAGCCGTCGTCCACGTTATCATTGGTTACATGGGTGGTGTGGCAATATACTGACAGGATATCCTCATCGGTAAGCTGGAGTATCTGGTCCAGCAGATGCACGCCCCAGTCCAGAATCATACCGCCGCCATGCTCCCTGTGGTTGCGCCAATCGCCCGGTACGCCCCGCGAGCCGAGCACGCGGCTTTCAATATTGAAAACCGGTCCCAGTTCGTTTTTGGCAAGCAGCTCTTTGACAATCAGAAAATCTTCATCCCAGCGGCGGTTCTGGTGCACGGTGAACAGGCGGTTTTCCTGTTTGCTGACTGTGATCATCTCCGTAAGCTCCGCCGAGGAAAGCGCCACGGGTTTTTCGCAGATTACATGTTTTCCGCTGCGCAGGGCGGCCACTGCCAACGGCAGATGCGTATCGTTCGGGGTTGCGATGGTGACCAGATCAACGCTTTTGTCTGCAAGCAGCGCGTCCAGCGTGGGGTAGGCGCGCAGGCCGTTTTGTTCAGCCGCCCGGTTGCGCTCCGGCAGGATATCGTACACGCCTGCCACCGTGAAAAGCTCCGGCATGGTCTGGAGCTGCTTTACATGCCATTGCCCCATGCCGCCATACCCGATCAAAGCCCAATTCATGCCCTATGTTACTCCTTTGTGCGTTATGCCAGAGAACGCAGATACTCGATGCATACCCGCGCCTCGTCCAGGCCGGTGGGGGTGAGCGTTTCACTCTCCACGATCATCGGCACGGAAAGCGCCAGCGCCGTCTGGTATACGTTCCGAACGGGCGCGGTGCCCAGACCCAGCGGCTTGCCCTCGCCGTTTGCCAGGCCATCCTTAATGTGGATCACGGGCAGGCGGTGCTTGGCGTGGAGCGTTTTCATCCACGCAACCGGGTCTTCCCCGGCGGCATATACCCAGAATGTATCGATTTCCAGCGGGATGGAGGTTGTTTCCACCAGCGCGTCCCACAGGGACGGGCCGCCCTCAATCGACTTGAACTCGTGCGCGTGGTTGTGATACGCCATGGTGATCCCCTGCACGGCCAGCCGCTTTTGATATCCGTTCAGCTTGTCAATCAGCGCGGTTAACTCCGCCTGCGTTGCGGGCTTGGTATAAGGGATAACCAACAGTGAGCATCCGATTGTTTTGTGGTAGGCGACCACGCCGTCAAAATCTTCATCCAGCGCCTGCAGCCCGGTGTGGGTGCTGGGCGCGTTCAGCTTGTATTCCGCAAGCCAGCTCTTCACGTCTTCCGCCTTGTGGCCGAAGAACCCGGCAAACTCCACATCCTGATACCCAAGCCGGGCAACCTTTTGAAGGGTGTCCTGCAGCGCATCTTTCGCGGCGTCCCGGACGCTGTACAGTTGTAATCCGTATTTCATCATTTCACCTCATCAGTCGAAGTAGACGGGTTTGCCGGTCTTGGCGGAGGTATAGATCGCTTCCAGAATTTCGCTTACCACGCAGGCCTGCTCCGGGGTTACCACGGGGGCTGTGTCGTTGTCGATGGCGTCCATCCAGGCAATCTGCTCCACCACGGGCGGGGTCATTTCCAGACCTTCGTAGAAGGCTACGCCGCCGGTTTTCATGTTGGGTACGGTTTCTACCTGTTTATCAAATTCGCACTTGTTGAGGATCACATCGTCGCGGCGGATGCGCGCGCCCGCCTTGGAGCCGCACAGGTCGCAGCTGCCCTCCTGGATGGGCTCGCAGGTGTTGATGGCCCAGGTGGCGTCCAGCGTGATGGTCGCGCCGTTCTTCATGACGATAAATCCGAAGGCTGCGTCCTCCAGCGTGGTGTTTTCATCAGCCGCCCAGCCGCCCCAGGGGTTGCCGCACTCGGCGTGCTCCACCTTCTTGTAGCGGGTTCCGACCACCATACGGGGCTCATAGTTGTTCATCAGGTACAGGGTCAGATCCAGGCTATGGGTGCCGATATCGATCAGCGGACCGCCGCCCTGCTCGTACTCGTTGAGGAATACGCCCCAGTTGGGCGTGCCGCGGCGGCGGATGGCCAGCGCCTTGCTGTAATAGATATCGCCCAGGTCGCCGCGCTCGATGATCTGCTTGAGGTACTGGCTGGCCGCCTTGTGGCGGTGCTGATAGCCGATGGTCAGCTTTTTGCCGGTTTCCCTGGCGACCTGCACCATGTGCCTGGCATCCTCGGCGGTTTTGGCCATGGGCTTTTCGCACATCACGTGCTTGCCGGCCCGCAGGGCGTCGCAGGTGATTTCCGCATGGCTGCGGTTGGGCGTGAGCACATAACAAATATCAATGCTCCCGTCCTGTAACAATTCCTTGTAGTCCGTGTACACCTTCGCGCCTTCGATGCCGTACTCGGCGGCCGCCTTGGCCGCCTTGGCCTCGTCCAAATCGCAGAACGCGACCATATCCGCCCGGTTGACCGATTTGATGGCGGGCATATGTTTACCGTTGGCAATGCCGCCGCACCCAATAATACCAATCTTGTGTCTGTTCATTATAAAGTTCCTCCTTGCTGGTTTCTAGCGACACTATAGCAAAGAGAAGAATGGAATGCTATCATGAATGCGTCGATATATATCAATTTTGTGCCAAGCCAAAAACTATTGTAGCGGGACGGAATCGGCAAAATCGGGTTACGGAACAATGCGGGGCAGGCTTCGCTTGGCAAATTGCCCCGGGGAAATCCCGTATTTTGCGGAAAAAACAGAGCAGAAACGGCTCGCGGATGGAATGCCCACCGCGTAGGCGATCTCCTGTACCGACAGATGGGTTTCCAGCAGCAGCCGGTATGCCTCCTCCAGCCGAAGGTCGGTCAGCGCCTGCTTGGGGGATTGTCCGGTTTCACCGCGGAAGATGCGGAACAGCTGCGAGCGGCTCAGGCCCACCATCCGCGCCGTTTCATCAATGGAGATGGGTCGCATGTAATGGCTGCGAAAATGCCACAGCGCTTTTTCGTACAACGCGCGGGCTGAGGATTTGTACTGGGAATCTACATCCCCAAGCAGCGCGAGGAAGCGCATCAGCCCGCCGGTAAGGGCCAGGCCGTTCGCGGCAAGCTCCACATCCTGCTGCATCTGGTGCACAACCGCAAACAGGTTATGGCGGCAGCGGAGTACGGGATGCTCGGGCGTTGCGCCCGCGGCCCGCACGAGCTCCGCCGCCTCCTCGCCGACAAAGCCAACCCAGCCGTATTGCCAGGGATATACGGCATCCGCCTGGTACACCGTAATCTGATCCGGAAAAATGACAAATGCCTGTCCCGCGCCGATGGCATGGGTCAATCCCTCGGCAGCGAGGGTGCCCTTGCCGTGCAACACATAATGAATCAGGTAGTGATCCCGCACATGCGGCCCATAGCGGTGGGATGGAGGGGTTTGCTCGGTTCCGAACTGCTTGACGACCAGGGCCATAATCCTCACCTCGTGCAACAAATCGTATATATTTTGCAACAATTCAGGCTGGCTGTCAATGCGCCCGTGTGCTATGCTTTACAAAACAAGGAGGAGAGACTATGCCGAAAATTACATTCATGGGAGCCGGTTCAACCGTTTTTGCGAAAAATGTTTTGGGGGACAGTATGCTCAGCCCGGCGCTGAAGGATTCGGAAATCTGTCTGTACGATATCGACGGCGTGCGCCTGAAGGAATCCGAGCTGATGCTCACGGCCATCCGCAACAATGTGGGCAGCAAAGCGACCCTGAAAAGCTATCTGGGCGTGGAAAACCGCAAGGCGGCGCTGCGCGGCGCCAATTATGTGGTTAACGCCATTCAGGTGGGCGGTTATGATCCCTGCACGATTACGGATTTTGAAATCCCCAAAAAGTACGGCCTGCGCCAGACCATTGCCGATACGCTGGGCGTGGGCGGCGTGTTCCGCGCGCTGCGCACCATCCCCGTTATGCTCGATTTTGCCCGGGATATGGAGGAGGTTTGCCCCAACGCCTGGTTTATCAACTACACCAACCCCATGGCAATCCTCACGGGCGCGATGCTGTCGATGTCGTCCATCAAAACGGTCGGCCTGTGCCACAGCGTGCAGGTGTGCTGCAGCACACTGCTCAAGGAAGTCGGTATGGAAGAGACCTACGACAAAACGGTGCAGTGGAAAATCGCCGGCATCAACCACCAGGCATGGTTGCTGGAGGTGACCAAAAACGGCACGGACCTGTACCCGGAGATCAAGCGCCGCGCCGCCGCTATGACCGACCCGCATAAGGACATGGTGCGTTTCGAGGTAATGAAGCGGTTTGGATACTATATAACGGAATCCTCGGAGCACAGCTCGGAGTATATGCCGTACTTTATCAAGGACAAGTATCCTGAACTGATCGAACGTTATCAGATTCCGCTGGACGAGTATCCGCGCCGCTGCATTGAGCAGATTGCCAACTGGAACAAGCGCAGGGACGATCTGACCAAGGATCCCACCCTTACCCATGAGCGGACCGAGGAATACGCCAGCTATATTATGGAAGCGATCGAAACCAACGTGCCCTACAAGATCGGCGGCAATGTGATGAACAACGGCCTGATCACCAACCTGCCGCGCAACGCCGTGGTAGAAGTGCCGTGCCTGGTGGACGCCAGCGGAATCAACCCCACGGTTGTCGGCGATCTGCCCGAGCAATGCGCGGCGCTCAACCGCACCAACATCAATGTGCAGCTGCTCACGCTCCAGGCTGCGCGCACGCTCCGCCGGGAGGATATCTACCGCGCCGTGATGATGGACCCCCACACCCAGAGCGAATTGTCGATTGACAATATTGTGGCCATGTGCGATGATCTGATCAAAGCGCACGGCGACTGGCTGCCGACATTTCGATAAATCGTTCCGGCGGTACAGCAGCGCGGTGCTATAGAACAACATGAGGGGTTCTTGTATGGAAAAGCATGCGGTTAAGTACGAGCTGCAGGTACCGGAAAACAAGGTAAAGCTGACCGGCGGGCGGTTTGCCCGCGCCTTTGAGAACAATCAGTCGTTTCTGAAAGGTTTTGATACGGACAGAATTCTATACTGGTTCCGTGTGCATGCGGGCAAGCCCGCACCGGGCGCGCCGTATGCACACGGAGCGGGCCATTTTGAAAATAATCTGCACGGGCAGACGGCGGGCGAATTCCTCATGGGCGCGGGCGTAAGCCTGTGGTGGCAGGAGGATGATACCCTGCGCGGCATGGTGCGCAGGGTGCTGGAGGAATTGGCCGATGATCAGGAGGACGACGGCTTTCTGCTGCCGATCGACCGGGAAACGTTTCACACAAAGGAATATCCCAACTACACGCGCGCGTGGGTCATTTTCGGGCTGCTGGACGCCGGGTTTGCCGGGGAGAAGGCGGCCTTTCGCTTGGCACGCGGCATGGGCGACCATTTCAACCATTGCGATGTGCTGCCCTATGTGAAGGACCTGAACCTTGGCTTTCAGGGGATTTTAGCCAATACGAGGCTATATGATTCTCCGGTGGGTATCCGGGAGGATGCGGAAACAGCCATCCGTTATTACGGGGAAGAATGGTGGCTGAAACAGGTGATCGACGGTGATCAGCGCGCCATTTACGATCATCCCGGCAATCATCCGCACTCCACGCTGCTCACCACACTGGAAGGGTATTTTGACCTGTACCGCGCAACGGGCCGGGAAACCTATCTGCAGGCGGTGAAAAGCGCCCTGCGGATGTATGAGGAAAAATGGCAGCATGTGGGCAGCGGTATTGTGATGTGTGAAAACGATACCTTTTATCCCGGCTGCAACTGGCTGTCGCCACACCACCAGTATAACGAGCTATGCTCTACCAACTTCTGGGTGCTGCTGAACCAGCGCCTGCACAGGCTGGAACCGGACAACACCCACTATGTGGATGAGATGGAAAACGCCCTGTACAACGTGCTGCTCGCGGCGCAGGTAGGCGACCAGGGATATCATTACCTCAACTTTCTCCAGCGCAACAAGGACACCCGCTACCTGGACCGCGCCACCTGCTGCGCCAGCCTGGGTACGCGGCTTGTGGCGCTGCTCCCGCAGTTTTTATTTACGTATACCGATCACAGCGTCAGCTGCGATCTCTATGCCGCCAGCGAGGCGGAGCTGCCTAACGGCGTAGCCCTGAAGGTGGAAACGGAGATGCCGGACGACGGCCGCGTGACGGTGACCATCCAAAAAGCCGCGGCTCCGTTCACGCTGCGGCTGCGTATCCCCCGGTGGGCTGCGGAGGATGGTAAATCTTACTACGAGGTTCACGAACAGGTTAAGGCGGGGGATGTATTCCGCTTGAATTTCCCCTTCCGTTTCAAAATGACCCGCTACACCGGCGGCGAAGAAATACCGCACAAGGAGCGTTGGGCGCTGGAATACGGGCCGCTGCTGTACGCGGCGCTGGGCGCGCCCAACCCGCTGACGCTTGCCTTTGATCCCCGCAAGCCGGAGGAATGGTTCACGCCGTTGGCAGGGGAAAAGCGTGCCCTGGCGCTGCGGGGAGATAACTGCCACACCTACAGGGCGTATCTCGACATCCACGACGAACCGTTTGATGTGTACCCGGTTGTTGAAACGCCCGGAGGCGGTAACGCCTGACCGGCGCGCCGGAAAACGCGGGCAGCGAACCTGTGAAATGCCGAATGGCAGGGAGATAACAGAATGTCGTTATTGCAACTGATTACACAGCACCGGCACCACCAATACCGCAGAACGCTCGACTGGGATCCGGCACAGGAATTCACCCGGTTGAACCTGTGCCCGCAGGAGCGGATGACGCGGCGGTTTGAACGGCTGTGCGCCGAGGAAACCCCCGTGCTGCTGCCGGATGAGCAGATCTGTTTTATGCGCACCGCCGTGTTGAAAAACAACGATGTGTTCACCGAGGCGGAATGGCGGGAGATCCGTAAAGACCATTTCATCCACGAGCTGGGATACCTGTCCAACCTCTCCCCGGATTATAAAGAGATCCTGCACACCGGTCTGCTGGAAAAGCGGAAAACGGCGGACGAGTACGGAAGGCGGGTGATCGATGCGCTCATCGGGCTGGCGGACCGGTACCGGGAAGAAGCGATACGCCAGGGAAAGGATGAGCTGGTCGAAACCCTGGCCCATGTGCCGCGATACGGCGCGCGCACCTTCCGGCAGGCGTTGCAGTTTTTCCGCATTCTGCATTACGGCCTCTGGCTGGAAAACAACTATCATGTTACCGTGGGGCGGTTTGACCAGTATATGTACCCCTATCTGAAGGCCGATCTGGAGCGCGGGATGTATACCGACGCTGAGACGCTTGCGCTGTTGGAGGACTTTTTCATCTCCTTTAACAAGGACAGCGATCTGTATCCGGGCGTGCAGCAGGGCGACAACGGACAGAGCCTTGTGCTGGGCGGCCGAGACCGCGAGGGGCGCAGCGTGTTCAACCGGCTGTCCGAGCTGTGCCTGGAGGCTTCGGAGCATCTGCTGCTGATTGATCCCAAGATCAACCTGCGGGTGGACCGGGATACGCCGCTTCGGATTTACGAGCTTGGCAGCCGCCTGACAAAGGCGGGGCTGGGCTTTCCGCAGTATTCCAACGACGATGTCGTCATACCCGCGCTGGAGAAGCTGGGATATGACCCGCAGGACGCCGCGGACTATGTGGTGGCCGCCTGCTGGGAGTTCATCGTGCCCAAGGTGGGGGCGGACGTAGCCAACATCGGCGCCTTATCGTTTCCCAAAGCGGTGGACAGGGCGCTGCATGAGCATTTGGAAAGCTGTCCGGATATGGAAGCGTTTCTGGAATGCGTCCGGCAGGAGATTGTCCGGGAGGCGGATGAAATCTGCGGCAACATTATGGATTTATGGTTTGTGCCCTCGCCGTTCATGAAGATCATGATGGGCGGAAGGGACATTGCGCAGGGTGGGAAATACAACAATTTCGGCATCCATGGCACAGGCATCGCCACGGCGGCGGATTCGCTGGCGGCGATCCGGCTGTACGTGTTTGATAACAAGTCCGTGACTCCGCAACGGCTGATAGAGGCGGTGGACGGTAATTTTGAAGGCGAAAACGGCTTGCTGGCCAAGCTTAGGTATGAGACGCCGAAAATGGGCCAGAACAACGATCTGCCCGATCAGCTCGCCACCCGGCTGCTGGATTGGTTTGCCGACGCGCTGGAAGGGCGTGTCAACTGCCGAGGCGGTTGCTACCGCGCGGGTACGGGATCGGCGATGTTTTACCTGTGGCACGCGGCGGAAATCGGGGCCTCGCCGGATGGAAGGCGGAAGGGAGAGCCGTTCGGCACCAACTTCTCACCCTCCCTGTTCAGCGATACCAAGGGGCCTTTCTCCGTGATCGCCTCGTTTACCAAGCAGCATTTCAACCGCGCGATCAATGGCGGGCCGCTGACGATGGAGTTTTCCAGCGGCATGTTCCGCGATGATGACAGCGTGCATAAGGTAGCGCTGCTGGTGAAAACATTTATCGACCGCGGCGGCCATCAGCTGCAGCTCAACGCCGTCAATCTGGAGGATATGAAGGACGCGCAGCAGCACCCCGACAGGCACCGGAACCTGGTGGTGCGCATCTGGGGCTGGAGCGCCTATTTTGTGGAGCTGGATAAAGAGTATCAGGATCATGTGATTGCGCGCCAGGAATACAGGGTATGACGGGGACGATCTTCGATATTAAGGAGTTTTCCCTGCACGACGGGCCGGGTGCGCGCACAACCGTGTTTTTGAAAGGCTGCCCGCTGCGGTGCCGCTGGTGCCACAACCCGGAGGGGATCAGCCCGCGGCCGCAGCTGATGGTGATCGAAAGCCGGTGCCGCCACTGCGGCCTGTGCGTGCAGGGCTGCGGCCATGCGGATTGCCAGCCGTTTCACCGCTGCCTGCATGCCTGCCCCGACCATCTGGTGCGGGTTGCCGGGTATGAAATATCGGCGGAGACGCTGGCCGAAATCCTGCTGAAAAACCGGGACTTTTTTAAGACCTGCAACGGCGGCGTTACGCTGTCCGGCGGGGAACCGCTGATGCAGCCGGAGTTTGCCTTGGAGTTGCTGCAAAAGCTCCAAGGGGTGCACACAGCCGTAGAAACATGCGGCCATGCCCGGCCGGAGGTCTTTGCCGCGGTGATTGCCGCCGTGGATTTTGTGCTGCTGGACATGAAGCTGATTGACGAGCAGGAGCATCTGGCGCAGACCGGCGTGGGCAACCGGCTGATAGTGGAAAACTTCCGTCAGTTGAAGCGCAGCGGCAAGCCGTATGTCATCCGCACACCGCTGATCCCCGGTATTACGGATACCCCGGATAACCTGCGGGGAATACAGGCGCTGATCGGCGATGCGCCGTGGGAGCAGCTGCCGTACAATACTATGGCGGGAGCTAAATACCCACAGCTTGGACTGACTTATGCATTAAAATAGTGTTTTCGAATGAGGAAGCGCTCAGGCTTTCAAAAAAGAAGGGTCCAGGGCTGAAAGCCCTGGTCAGGGTGAAGAGGTGACGCCTATGCAGGGATTGTGGCAGAGTCCAACCCAAAGCCTTGTAGGACTGCAAGCGGACAAAGCGAGCGAACAGCGCCGCAGGCGCACTGAGGCGAGCGGCGATAACGGCACGAAGGGTTCTATGACAGGCAAAGCGCTTCCGTAGCCGGAAGCGCTCAGGCTGACAAAAAAGAAGGGTCCAGGGCTGAAAGTCCTGGTCAGGGTGCAGGGGTGAAACCCTTGCCGGGGATTGGGGTGGAACCCCAAAGGCTTGCGTAACAACAAAGGGGTAAGCGAGCGAACAGCGCCGAAGGCGCTATGAAGCGAGCGGCGATAAGCTAGTGTCAAGAAAAGGTTGCAATTTCAGGGCTCCGAACGATGCATCAAGCGGCTTTGCCGAGCAATCCCTGCAGGGATTGCTCGCTGAGGTAGGCGCGGGAAACCGACCAGTCCTCAGCGTATTCGATCAGGTAGGTCGTCACGAGCCGCACATACGATTCCTGATTGGGGAAGATCCCGACAACGCGTGTTCGCCGCCGGATTTCCTTGTTAAGCCGTTCCAGCATATTGGTCGAAGCGATCCTGCGCGCGTCCAAATCCGGAAAGCCATAGAAGGACAGGGAATCCTCCAACCCATTGTCCAGCGTTTCAATGGCCTTGGGAAAGCGCTTTTCGTAAGTTTCCGCTAATTCTTCAGCCCGTTGCCTCGCCAGCGCAGCGCTTGACACCAGCCAGATTTCCTTGAGATGTTTGGCAAAGGTGTCCTTTTCTTTGTGCGATACATGGGCGAGGATATCCCGCATGAAATGCACCTTGCATCGTTGCCATGACGCACCGGGAAAGCTTTCCCGGATGGCGCGGATTAACCCGGCATTCGCGTCCGATACGACCAGTGCAGGCGTTTCCAATCCACGGATCTTCAACTGCGTGAACAGATGCTTATAGCTGCTGGTGGATTCCTCCAGCATCGGCTCAACGGCCAGCACTTCGCGTTTTCCCTGCGTGTTCACGCCGCATACGATCAGGATCGCCATACTCACGACCTTCCCGTTGAAACGCACCTTCTCATACAGTGCATCCACCCATAGCACAGGATAGCGTGTGTCGGACAAAGATCGATTGCGGAAAGCTTCCACTTGCTCGTTGAGTCCCTTCGTCATGACGCTTACCTGGCTGTGCGACAGGTTTTCTATCCCCAGTCGCTTGGCCAATTTTTCGATCTTGCGCGTGGACACGCCCTGCACAAACGCTTCCTGCACCACCTCAATCAGGGCTGCTTCGCTTCGTTTGCGTTCGGTGATGAAAAACGGGATGTACCCGCCGTTTCTGGCTTTGGGTATGAGCAGGTACATTGTTCCCATCCGTGTATCCAGCCTTCTGGGCCGGTAGCCGCTGCGATACCCTCCGCGCCCTTCGCTGCGTTCGTTCTTTTCCGCTCCCAACTGCCCGGATATCTCTGCCTCCATGAGCTGATCGCAGAGCCACTTCAGCATATTGAGCATTGGGTCGGGTTTCCCCATGCATTCCAGTAGTAATTCCGTCAGGTTTATGGTACGCTTTCCTTGTGCCATTAGGGGTTCTCCTTTCGAATGTATCTCTCAATTCATTCTTTCGGAGCCCTAATGGTTTTTCCATCTCTCTTTTCCTAAATTGCAACCTTTATTGTACGCTATCGGCGATAACGGTCTGAAGGGTTCTATAACAGGCAAAGCGCTTCCGTAGCCGGAAGCGCTGATTCATATTCATTTTGAGAATTCAAAGAGTACTATCCATGTCGAGGCTGTATTCAGTCGGCTTGTGTTTTGATAACCCGTAATCCGTGATGCGGGTGCTGCCACATCTGTTTCGATCCGCATAAAGCAGTAAAAACCCGCGCACTCGCAGTGTGAGGCTTTCTATCGTTTGTTCAGCCGAGGTATTTCAGCCCCTGGCCGTCCGTCCGGTATTTCCGCCCGCACACGGGGCATTCCATCGTATCCAGCTTCTGTCCGCATACGCACACAAAACCGGCGGGCCTGGCGGGGACGCCAAGCATCAGCACATGGTCCGGCACATCCGTGGTGACCACCGCGCCCGCGCCGATCATGGCACAGGTCCCGATGGTGTGCCCGCAGACAACCGTCGCGTTCGCGCCGATGGTAGCGCCTTCCTTTACAAGGGTTTTCACAAAGTGATCGGAGCCCTTGGGGTATTCCGCGCGCGGGGTCAGATCGTTGGTAAACACGCAACTTGGGCCGCAGAATACGCCGTTTTCCAGGGTTACGCCCTGATAGATGCTTACGTTGTTTTGCAGCTTGCAGTGATCGCCGATGGTTACATCGGCGCCCACATACACGTTCTGGGCCAGCACGCAATGCCTGCCGATCTGCGCGCCGCCTTGCACATGAGAAAAATGCCAGATTTTTGTGCCTTCCCCAATGGTTACACCGGGATCGATTACCGCGGTTGGATGGATGTTCACCGGTCAAACCTCCCGACAAAGTCCAGTGTTGAGCAATCGCCCAGCGGCAGCTTTACCGGCCGGTGCTCCGCCGCGCTTTGATAGATCGCCAGCACAAGCTCAAGGGTTTTCAGCCCCTCGGCCGCGGATACATAGGGCTCACGGTTGTCTTTGATTGCCTGGACCATATCGGCGTACAGGGGCGTATGGCCGAAGCCGTACACGTTGGGCGGGTTTTCGCAGAACTCCTTTTTCACGGCCTCCGGATCACCGATCCCGTCGCGGAACGCCCATTCCTCAATGCTGTTTACGCTCTTGCCTCCGGCCTTTACCGTGCCGTTCTGGCCAAACAGGTAGAGCGTTTCCTCCAGATTCTGCGGGTAGATGTTGGTGGTGCCCTCAATCAGCCCGTAGGCTCCGTTTGTAAACTTTACAACGGCCAACCCGAGGTCCTCGGCTTCAATGTAGGGGTGCTGCAGGTTATCGGTATAGGCCATCACCTCGGCCACCTCGCCGCCCATCATCCAGCGGAGAAGATCGATGTTGTGGATGCACTGGTTCATCAGCGCGCCGCCGTCCTGCGCCCAGGTGCCGCGCCACGGGGCCTGCTCGTAATAATTCTTTCCCCGGTTCCAGCGGATATGCGCCGCGCCGTGCAGCATTTTGCCGAAGCGGCCTTCCTCTACCGCGGAGCGGATTTTCTGGATGGATTTGTTGAAACGGTTCTGATGACAGGCGCACAGCTTTACGTTGTGCTCTTTCGCTGTATCCATCAGCGCCTGCGTATCCCGCAGGCTCAGCGCGATTGGTTTTTCGATGATCACGTTGGCGCCCGCCCGCAGACAGTCCATCCCGATTTTGGCGTGGTCGCCGCTCTCGGTCGCCACGGCCACAAGCTGCGGGCGGATATCCGCAAGCATTTGCCGGTAATCCGTATAGCGTTTCACCTGCCCGCGCATCTGTGGCGGGACTTGGGCGAGGACCGCCTCCATGTGTTCGGGAACCAGGTCGCATACCGCGGCGAGGGTCAGCTGATCCGCGTTGTTAAGGACGGCGGCGATATGGTTGGGCGCGATGCGGCCGCAGCCGATCAAAGCGTATCGAAGTGTATCGGTCATAACAATGGGTCGTCCTTCCTACAGCAGACTGATGTTATCGCGTTGCTTGATATTTTTCATGGCGTTTTTCGTATCAAACACAATCGGGGCGTGCTGCGCAACCCACTCATAATCCACGCTGGTGTGCGCCGTTGTGATGATCACGAGGTCGCTGTTTTCCAGCGCTTCGGCCGTGAGGGCTTCCAAACCCTTCAGCGTCTGGCCGTGGCGGGAAAAGCTTGGAATATAGGGATCGTAATACGTTACGTCCGCCCCGTACGCCTTCAGCCGTTCCAGCACGCGGATGGCCGGGCTTTCGCGGTAGTCGTCGATATCCTGTTTATAAGCGACGCCCAGCAGAAGCACCTTGGCACCGTTTAAGGATTTCCGTTCTCCGTTGAGCAGCTTCATCGCGCGCTGTGTGCAGTATTCCGGCATCTGATCGTTGATCATCATGCTGGATTCAATCATGGACGTATGAAAACCGTATTCCCGGGCCTTCCAGCTCAGGTAATAGGGATCCAGCGGAATGCAGTGCCCGCCGAGGCCCGGGCCCGGATAGAACGCCTGAAAGCCGTAGGGCTTGGTTTTGGCGGCTTCGATAACCTCCCAGATGTTGATGTTCATCCGCTCGCACAGCATGGCCAGCTCGTTAATCAGGCCGATATTCACGTTGCGGTAGGTGTTTTCCAGAATCTTTTCCATTTCCGCGATTGCCGGTGACGACACCCGCTGCACAGGCGCTTCCAGAACGGCCTCGTACAGGGTGGCGGCGATCTCCGTGCACTGCGGCGTTACGCCGCCGACCACCTTGGGCGTGTTGCGGGTTTTATACAGCAAATTGCCGGGGTCTACACGCTCGGGGGAAAACGCAAGGTAAAAATCCTTGCCGCATTGCAGCCCGCTGGATTCAAAAATCGGCTTGAGCAGCTCCTCCGTGGTGCCCGGATAAGTGGTGGATTCCAGCACGATCAGCATATCCCGGTGCATATAGGGCAGTATGCTTTCGCTGGAGGCCTGCACATAGCTGATGTCGGGCTGCTGGTGCTCGTCCAGCGGGGTAGGCACGGCGATGCATACGCAGTCGCAGCTTGCCACATCGCAGAAATCGCTGGTTGCCCGCAGCTTTCCGCTTTTTACGATTTCCTCCAGATCGTGGGTGACCACATCCCCGATGTAGTTGCGGCCCTGGTTGACCATATCAACCTTCGCCTGCTGTACGTCGAACCCAACTACCTGAAACCCGGCCTTTGCCTTTTCCACCGCAAGCGGCAGCCCCACGTACCCGAGGCCTACCACGCCCAGCGTTGCGGTGCGGTTTTCTATTTTCTGTTTCAATGTCGGCATTTCTCATGCTCCTTAACAATCCATCGTATTTCAAACGTATAATCCATAACAAACAACGTCTTATATTACTGTAAATACCGGGCTGTTGTCAATTTACCGGCAGCCCGGGACAAACAGCAATATGCGGGTTTTTGAATGCGTTACGGACATTGGGACGACATGTGTAATTTTTGTCAGAACATAAAATACCGATGGTTTTCACTGCTCCGCAAGCCCGAACCATGATGTGTGATTCTTCGTTTGCTCAATAGTAAGCGGAGCGATATTGTCTTCTGCGGTTCGATTCCGTTTGATGGATTTGGTTGATCTATCGCGGCTGGATACGCGGCCGGAATATGGGAAACAGAATCAATAAGCTCCATTTGACAAAAACAGCGTAAGCATTTCTTGCTCAAACGATTTCCCGATTTGCTTTGAGGCTGTCTTTCTGCTGATATCACAGCGCGTTATAAAGCCAGAATCAAAAACTGCCGCGGTGATGACGTCTGATCATCGCCGCGGCAGCGTTTTCGTATCGTGGTATGGTTTTCTGGATTATTGGAACTGAATACGCGCCTTGATATACGCGGCAACATCCTCGAGCTTTAACACTTCCTGCTGCATCGTGTCGCGGTCGCGCACGGTGACGGTGCTATTGTTGAGGGTGTCCTCATCCACCGTAATGGCGTAGGGCGTTCCGTAGATTTCGCTTCGGCGGTAGCGCTTGCCGATGCTGCCGGTTTCGTCGTAATCAACGGCAAATTCTTTGGACAGCATCTGGAAGATTTCCCGGGCCTTTTCGGAATGCTTCTTTTTAATCAGGGGTAGGATGGTAGCCTTGTAGGGGGCCAGGAAGGGGTGGAACTTCATAACCTCGCGGGTGGTGCCGTCGGGAAGCTCTTCCTCATGATAGGCTTCGAACAGGAAGGCCAGCACGCCGCGATCGACGCCCACAGTGGATTCCACAATATAGGGGATGAAGCGTTCGTTGGTTACGGGATCCAAATACTCCATCTTCTGGCCGGAAAACTTCTGGTGCTGGGTCAGGTCGTAATTGGTTCTGTCGTGGGTGCCGTTCAGCTCGCCGAAGCCGAAGGGGAACAAATACTCCACATCGCAGGCGGCGGCGGCATAGAAAACCAGCTTTTCATGGTCGTGGAACCGCAGCTTTTCTTCCGGCAGACCCAGATCAATGTAGAACTGGCGGGCATATTCCTTGAAATGCTCGTACAGCTCTATATCCGTGCCGGGCTTACAGAACGTCTGATGCTCCATCTGCTCAAACTCAAGGGTACGGAAGGTGAAATTTCCCGGAGTCACCTCATTGCGGAACGCCTTGCCGACCTGGCCGATGCTGAAGGGCAGCTTGCTGCGGGTGGTGCGCAGCACGTTTAAAAAGTTCACATATTCGCCCTGAGCGTTTTCGGGCCGCAGGTAGACCACGGACTTGTTATCATCCACGGTGCCGCGGTAGGTTTCAAACATCAGGCTGAAGCGGCGCACGCCGGTAAAATCCTGATGCCCGCACGCGGGGCATTTGATGTGGTTGCTTGCGATATATTCCTGCATTTCTTCAAGCGTCATGCTCTCTGCGCTGACCGTGCCGCCGGAGGCTTCGCTGATGAAGTTGTCGGCCCTGAACCTGGCCTTGCAGTGCTTGCAGTCGATTTTGGGGTCGGAGAAGGAGGCCACGTGGCCGCTGGCTTCCCATACGCGGGGGTGCATCAGGATGCCGGCATCGATTTCGTAGCTGTTTTCCCGTTCCTGAATAAAGCGCTTTCTCCAAGCGTCCTTGAAATTATTCTTCAGGCGGGCGCCCAGAGGACCGTAGTCCCACGTGTTTGCCAGACCGCCGTAAATTTCGCTGCCCTGGTAGATGAAACCATACTGCTGACAAAAGCTTGATAAAGCCTCAATTGTCATTTCCTTCATAATGATGACATACCCCTTTCCTTGGATGGGAAACGCATTGAATAGAATAATGCATATTTCAGAATAATATCATATCTCGAAAAAAAGTCAACAGAATGCTTGATGGTTAAGGGGTTAGGTATGAATTACGATGGAGTGGTTTATAATTGATTTTATGTGTGACTAGCAGTCTTGTCTAACGTCTATATGTTTCATTTCCTGATGTTAGACAAGACTGCTAGTTATACAGAAAACACTGAAAACGGACAAATATCAAACCATTTCGCTTAAAACAAACAAAAAAGAAAACCGTCAATCCCTTTCAGGATAACGATTTCCTTATGGTGAGCCTGGCGGGATTCGAACCCACGACCTTTTGATTCGTAGTTCCTACTTTGAAGAAAATAACATATGCAGATGGCATGTGATTTCTGCGGCTGAGGGGTGCTGTTTCAAGAGCGTTCTCCGACATTCCGCATTAGAATTGCTATATCTGTGTGCGGAAAGTATTGACGCTGGAATTTGATTAGGGGATCGGTCAAGCCATGCTTGACCGCATAGGTTGAAAGCCGATGAATACTAGAGAAACAAAGGCTTGGATCAAGATTGATAGTTTGCTTGAAGAGACTGGATGGCGTTTCTGAAGCAATGGTGATAGCTCCGCTAATGCCTGCTAGAAGCAGCTGGAAATGATAGAAAAACAGCATCAGGATTTCAGTGAGAATTTTGAAAAGATCAGCAGTTGTTTCTACTGCAATGACTACGTGGGCACGCCCGAAATTGAACAATGAAAGAACATATAGACCAGCCGCAAAACCCATGTAAAATAAAGCGTTGATCGTTGTTTTTTTCGCTTGTTTGGAATATTTACCACAAAAAGCGGCTTTTCCCTCAAAAAAGGTTAAAATGATAGAAGATCAAAACCACTGTAGGAGGTCTTGATCTTCAGCAGGAGGATTGTTTGGTTGAAAACAGCACTCAAAAACGCTTCGTTATTTCAATATAGGTTTCCAAAGAAAAATAAAGCCGCTATGTTATATACATTAGTTTCTTGTAGTGATACGTAAGGTAGTAAGCAAGATAATAAGCAAGTTGTTGATAATAATAATAAAATCCGGTATAATAACAGTATAGGAATAGAGGTGATTACCGTGGATGTTTACACGCCGCCCTTTACCATCACAAACCGTATGGTTGCTGTCATTTCACAGATAGCCGAGAAGCTGGGGCATATCAGCAATTACCGTGAGTTCGAGTCAAAGCCATACCTGAGACGAAACAATCGTATCCGGTCCATACATTCCTCGCTTGCCATCGAAGCCAATTCCTTGTCACTGGACGAAGTGAAAGGTGTTATTGATGGGAAAACTGTTATAGGCCAACAGAAAGAGATTCAGGAAGTCAAAAACGCATATCGGGCTTATGAGGAGATCGGCACGTTGGACCCGTATTCGCTTGAAGATCTAAAACGAATCCACGGAATCATGACTTATTTGACCGTTGCGGAATCGGGCACATTCCGACAGGGCGGGGAAGGCGTTTTCAATGGGGATCGCTGCATATTCATGGCGCCTCCCGCAAAGCTCGTTCCGGATCTGATGGATCAGCTTTTCACATGGATGCGCCATGCTGCTGGAGAAATTCATCCGCTGATTCTTTCCTCGGTGTTTCATTACGAATTCGTGTTCATCCATCCGTTCTCTGACGGCAATGGCCGCATGGCGCGCTTGTGGCAAACCGGCTTGCTGTCGCAATGGAATCCCGTTTTCCAATACCTGCCGATCGAAAGCCGTATTCATGAGTACCAGTCCGCATACTATGATTCAATATCCGGCTGTCACAGCGCCGGGAAATCGGACGGCTTTATTGAGTTCATGCTGGACAAAATCAATGAAACGCTCGATTTGGCGTTGACGCAGGCATCCTCGGATAATGCGTATCTGTCGGAATACGTGCAAAGGCTGCTGGGCGTCATGGAGTATGATGTGCCGTATACTGCCACGCAAATCATGGAAGCCTTGCATCTGAAATCCAAGGAAACGCTCCGGAAGCATTACATTAACCCGGCATTGGAAATGGGTCTTATTGTTATGGGCGTTCCGGACAAGCCGACCAGCAGAAACCAGACCTATATCCGCAAGTAATCCACTGTGCAGATAATACGTAAGATAATAAGCAAGTTATGAAAAGGCGCCTATGGATTTTTCCACGGACGCCCGTTTGATTATTCTACTGAGTTTGGATAAAGCGAGAAGTTCAGTATTAGCAGTGAAAAAACTTGGTTTTAGTTACAGCGCAATTATCAACTGTAGAATCGCTTTGAAGAAAATAAAGTAAATATGTCGATACGTTATTTCAATATATATTGAAAAATTGAAATAGCACATGCTATGCTAGTGTCAAGAAAAGGTTGCAATTTCAGGGCTCCGAACGATGCATCAAGCGGCTTTGCCGAGCAATCCCTGCAGGGATTGCTCGCTGAGGTAGGCGCGGGAAACCGACCAGTCCTCAGCGTATTCGATCAGGTAGGTCGTCACGAGCCGCACATACGATTCCTGATTGGGGAAGATCCCGACAACGCGTGTTCGCCGCCGGATTTCCTTGTTAAGCCGTTCCAGCATATTGGTCGAAGCGATCCTGCGCGCGTCCAAATCCGGAAAGCCATAGAAGGACAGGGAATCCTCCAACCCATTGTCCAGCGTTTCAATGGCCTTGGGAAAGCGCTTTTCGTAAGTTT
Organism: Candidatus Limiplasma sp.; assembly: GCA_963664595.2. Lineage (GTDB taxonomy): Bacteria > Bacillota > Clostridia > Christensenellales > Aristaeellaceae > CAXXOK01. The sequence continues at coordinate 42,810 of CAXXOK010000003.1, forward strand.
CCGCTAATTCTTCAGCCCGTTGCCTCGCCAGCGCAGCGCTTGACACCAGCCAGATTTCCTTGAGATGTTTGGCAAAGGTGTCCTTTTCTTTGTGCGATACATGGGCGAGGATATCCCGCATGAAATGCACCTTGCATCGTTGCCATGACGCACCGGGAAAGCTTTCCCGGATGGCGCGGATTAACCCGGCATTCGCGTCCGATACGACCAGTGCAGGCGTTTCCAATCCACGGATCTTCAACTGCGTGAACAGATGCTTATAGCTGCTGGTGGATTCCTCCAGCATCGGCTCAACGGCCAGCACTTCGCGTTTTCCCTGCGTGTTCACGCCGCATACGATCAGGATCGCCATACTCACGACCTTCCCATTGAAACGCACCTTCTCATACAGTGCATCCACCCATAGCACAGGATAGCGTGTGTCGGACAAAGATCGATTGCGGAAAGCTTCCACTTGCTCGTTGAGTCCCTTCGTCATGACGCTTACCTGGCTGTGCGACAGGTTTTCTATCCCCAGTCGCTTGGCCAATTTTTCGATCTTGCGCGTGGACACGCCCTGCACAAACGCTTCCTGCACCACCTCAATCAGGGCTGCTTCGCTTCGTTTGCGTTCGGTGATGAAAAACGGGATGTACCCGCCGTTTCTGGCTTTGGGTATGAGCAGGTACATTGTTCCCATCCGTGTATCCAGCCTTCTGGGCCGGTAGCCGCTGCGATACCCTCCGCGCCCTTCGCTGCGTTCGTTCTTTTCCGCTCCCAACTGCCCGGATATCTCTGCCTCCATGAGCTGATCGCAGAGCCACTTCAGCATATTGAGCATTGGGTCGGGTTTCCCCATGCATTCCAGTAGTAATTCCGTCAGGTTTATGGTACGCTTTCCTTGTGCCATTAGGGGTTCTCCTTTCGAATGTATCTCTCAATTCATTCTTTCGGAGCCCTAATGGTTTTTCCATCTCTCTTTTCCTAAATTGCAACCTTTATTGTACGCTATCACTGATGCCTGTTGGTAACAGTTGTTTTAACTTATATAAGTAATAAATAATTCGTTTGGATGTATTGTGTTTCCTTCTCGTATAGAAAAATTGCAAATAAATATGCCGTTTCACGTCGTATGCTGGCTGTTGAGAAAACTCTATCTGACTTGTCGAATGAAGATTGAAAAATCTGTGTGCAAAAAGTATTGACCACGGTTTTTAATTTATGCTATTATACTATCAGCTTACAAAGAATAATGATTGTGTGCGAAAAGTTGGTGAGCGGATGGTAAAAAAGGATACTGCAAAGCAAGTGGTTGCGGCATTGGGAGGAATAGCAAAGACAGCTGATTTTCTCTCGGCTGGTCTAAGCAAAACGGATGTCTGCGCGCTTCATAACGAGGGTTACCTTGAACGTATCAGGCATGGTTACTACCAGCTTGCTGATAATGCGGCTATCATGGAGGAGCAACTTATTGCCACACTCATCCCGGAGGGGATCGTATGCGTAGAATCCGCACTCTTTCATTATGGCTATAGCGATTTCTCCCCAAGAGTCTGGACAATTGCCGTGCCGCGTACCATTTCTCGTGCTAAGTTGAAAATTGATGCGCTCCGTATAAAACCGTACTATATTCCCAAAGAAAATTATGAACTTGGAAAGACAACCTCCAACTTCAATGGTGTTACGCTTGCGGTATATGACAGGGAACGCACAATCTGCGATTGTTTCAAATACCGCACAAAGCTTGATAACGAAACGTTTAACAAAGCAATTCACGCCTATGTTGCGGATGATAATAAAAACCTTAATAATCTTTCCAAGTACGCAAAGAAACTCGGCGTTTTTAAAAGCGTAAGCGCATTGATGGAGGTGCTGCTCAATGGCTGATATGGGTGCATCTGTGCTTGCGAGACTAAAAAACAAAGCTGCGGAAAGCAGCAGAAGCTATCAGTTGTGCCTGCAGCTTTTTTGTCAGGAGGAATTTCTCCGTAAGGTTGAAAAATCGAAGTATGTGGATAACCTGGTTTTGAAAGGCGGGTTGTTTTTGTATTCGCTGACGAACTTCGACAGTCGTGTGACCGTGGATGTTGATTTTTTACTGCAAAAGCAGCCGAATGCTCCGGAACACCTGCAGGAAATGCTTAAGGAAATCATCGCGGTCGATACCGGTAATGATTTCATCACCTTTGAAATTCAAAGCGTTGCACCAATTGCAGTAGCTAAAAAATACTCTGGTATCGGCGCGTCGGTTGTTGCTAAAATAAAGAACACGCGAACACCCTTTTCAATTGATTTTGGCGTTGGCGATGTTATCGTGCCGCATCAGAAAAAACGAAGTATTGCAACACAGCTTTCCGGTTTCAGAGCGCCGGAGGTTAATACCTATTCTATAGAAACCACGGTAGCCGAAAAGCTGGACGCCATACTGAGCTTGATGGAATTTTCAAGCCGCATGAAGGATTATTACGATCTCTATTATTTGGCTAACAAATTTGATTTTGACGGCGCTGTGCTGACGGAAGCCTTACGGGAAACCTTTGCAAACCGTAACCGGCAATTCACGGCAGAGCAATTTGAGCAAATTATAGCTTTCGATACCGACGATGGGATGCAGAAGAAGTGGAAGGCGTTTACAAAGAAAACCGGTATAAAAGCAGAGGATTTGCGTACTGTGCTTGATGTAATCAGTGTGTTTCTATTCGAACCTTGTATTGCAGCGATCGAAAAAAGAGAGTATTCAATGCAATGGTCAACAGCAAATCTAATGTGGAGGGTAAATAAATGATTAGAGCAGATATGATCGCTACAGTTGGCAGAAAATTCCTTACCAGCAACATTGAGAATGATGAATTCAGCTATCCAAAGGCTTATCGTACCGCTTCATTGACTTTTGTGCCAATACAAAGTAGTGCAGGTCGCTCTTTTGAGAAACTGGATATCCGTTTTAGAAAGGATAATATAACGGTTCTGATCGAAACTAAGCAGGATTATTCAGCCAATCTTTCAGAAGCAACCAAGCAATTATCTGCATATGTCGAGTATGAAAAAGCATTGACCGGCAATAAAACTATAGCTGTTTTAGCCAATACAAACGATGATAGCATTATGGTATGGCGTGGTGTTGTTTCGGATGCTGACTATCTACCAAAAGAAACAAAGCTCCGTACTATGGATGAATATATCGATATGTACACTTCGAAAATCAATGACAAAGAAAAGGTGATGCAGAACACCTATAAACTTAACGAAATGCTACATCGACACAGTATACCTGAAAAACTTCGAAGCCAGTTTGTGGGTACCTGTTTGCTTGCGCTAAAAAATGGACTTGATTACTCTACGCCGTCTATAACTGCTGCTCAAATTCGGGCAAAGATCAAAGAAGTATTGGAAGGGCTTTTAACTAATGATTTGAATAAAGCCGAAAAGCTGACAGTATTGAATAATAACGTTCTGAACAATCAATATATTCGTCAACTTCGTATTGAGCCATTTAGAGAGATACTTACCGATATTGAAAACAATATTCTTCCGTTTATAAATGATAAAAGCACTTCCGGGCAAGACCTTCTAAACCTGTTCTTTGTAACTTTCAATAAATATGTGGGTAAGTCTGATAAAAACCAGGCGTTCACGCCTGATCACATTACGGATTTTATGGCAAAAGTTGCTGGAGTCAATAAGCATTCTATTGTTCTCGATCCATGTTGTGGTAGCGGATCATTCTTGGTCAGAGCAATGACGCAAGCATTGGATGACTGTGCAACTGCAGCGGAACAGGAAAATGTAAAGAAACATCAGATTTTTGGCATTGAATTTGATGAAAATATCTATGGATTAGCTACAACAAATATGCTGATTCATTCGGATGGTAATTCTAATATAAGACAAGGTAGCTGCTTCAATTTGAGCGACTGGATCAAAGAAGCAAAGCCCAATGTAATACTAATGAATCCACCATATAATGGACAACGAATTCATCTGCCTGCAAATTATGTGAGAACGTGGGCTACAAACAAGAAAGAGGATCCATCAAAAGGTTTCTATTTTGTAAAGTACATCGCAGATACACTTAATTCGATCAACCAGCAGGCGACCTTTGCGGTATTGCTTCCGGTTGCATGTGCAATCGGTACGAGCGGAGTAATATCAAAAATTAAACGAGAAATATTGAGAGAGAATACTCTGAAAGCCGTGTTTACTTTACCAAATGAAATTTTCTATCCAGGTGCTAGCGCTTCTGCTTGTTGCATGGTTTTTGAGATTGGTAGAAAGCACAGCGATAGTCCTTATACCTTCTTTGGTTATTATAAAGACGATGGATTCAAGAAGAAAAAGAATCTTGGGCGTGTTGAACAAACGGATGTATCGACAGGTAAAAGTAAATGGGATCCTATTGAAGAACAATGGATTGATGCTTATCGGAAAAGTATAGTTATGGATGGCTTTTCGGCAATTCATATGGTTACTGGCGATGATGAGTGGCTTTGTGAGGCATACATGAAAACTGACTATACCAAACTGACAGAGCAGGATTTTCAAAACACTGTAAATGATTATTTGGCACACTTGATAAAAGAGGGTAACGTATATGAGTCTTAATGTCGATAACTGGAGATTCTTTTTCTTGAAGGATATCTGCAATATATTTATGGGAAATAAGTTGGATTATACAAACATGTCATTTGATCATCCGTCTATCAATTTTATTGGTCGGTCGGCTGACAACAACGGATTAGCTGGAATTGTTGACCGCATAGATGATGTTGAACCCTACAGAAAAGGATGCGTAACTGTTGCCTTGGGCGGAAGTTTAGGGTCTGCATATATTCAAAATGCAGATTTTTACACATCTCAGAACGTGTCCGTATTAGAATTTGATTCAATTGTATCATGTGAGGCAAAACTCTTTGTTACGTCAATGATCATGAATGAATGTAAGTATAAGTATTTTCCCTTTGGAAGAGAATTAAATACACATATTCGTAAGGATTTTGGCTTCAATTTGCCACAAGCAGAAAATGGTGATCCCGACTGGGACTTTATGGAACAGTATATTAAGTCATTGCACTATAAAAAGATAACTACTAGCAATAGAAGTTGCCAGCTAAAAAATTTTGATCTTGATGTGAATCATTGGAAGGAATTTTCACTTTCAGCAATCTTTACAGAAATAGAGACAGGTAAAGCGCACGATAATATGCTTGATGATGGTGATGATTGTATTTATCTGGGTGCTAAAAAGGACGATAATTGTATTATGCGGCATTGTGCATCGAATCCTGCTTTAATGCATCGAGGGAATTGCATAGCATTTATTTGTAATGGACAGGGTTCTGTTGGCTATACAAATTATATAGATCGTCCATTTATCGCAACAACAGATTTAAAAATAGGATATTCTGACAAATTAAACAAATATAATGCTCTATTTTTTGTGACAATCCTTGATAAAGAAAGACAGAAGTATTCATTTGGTAGGAAATGGGGACCCCATCTAAAAAATACTACATTCAAACTTCCTGCTCGAATGCTTGAAGATGGTTCATATGAACCTGATTGGACTTTTATGGAGAATTATGTGAAGTCACTACCCTATGGAGACAGAATATAGGAGGTATGACGAATGAACATAGCATTTGTGGAAGTAAAGAATTTTCGTAAATTGAAATCTTGTAGAATCGAATTAAGCAAGGAATCAACCATCTTTGTTGGAGCAAACAATAGTGGTAAAACTTCTGCAATGCTTGCGTTTATTAAGTTTCTAAAATACCATCAGTTGCTCTTGGATGACTTTACGATTTCGAATTTACCTAAAATATCGGCGATTGGAGCAAACTATGTTGATGATAGTAATACATCAGTACCAACGATTGCCGATTGGTCAGAAGTTTTACCTTCTCTAGATGTCTGGCTAAATGTTGCTGAAAACGAAGTACGCTATATAGCTGATATGATTCCAACGCTATCGTGGAATAGTGGTTTGATTGGCATTCGTCTAATATTTGAACCCAAGGCTCCTGAAAAACTGTATTCAGCATATGTTGATTCCTATAAAGCTGCGCAGGAACACATCAAAAAGATTCATTTATGGCCCAAGGATCTCTGTGATTTTTTAAGTCATAAGATAGGCACATTCTTTGTAATGCATGCTTATATTCTTGACGAAGCAAAACTTATTGAACCTGACGATAATAATACGGCGCACCCACAAGAGACTCCATATGATAACGCCTTTTTAGATTTTGATCCCTTTAAAAATCTAATACGAATAGATATCATTGCAGCTCAAAGAGGTCTTGATGATTCTGACAGTGGGAATTCTCAGACTTCGAGTGAAAGCAGTTTGCTTTCTTCACAGCTGAGGGACTATTATGATCGGCAATTAGATCCGGAACACCAACCAACACAATCAGATATTAAGGCGATCAGTGAATTGCAGGGCGCGAAAGATGTATTTGATAAGCAGATTTCAAAGAAATTTGAAAAGGCTATGAAAGAACTTTCTACGTTTGGTTATCCAGGTAAAAACAATCCAAGAATCATCATTGAGTCAAAGGCTCAAACAAATGAGATTTTATCGCATAGTACTGTCGTTCGATATCCTCTGTTTTCTGATGGCGCTAATGATTATAAACTTCCTGAAAAGTATAATGGTTTGGGATATCAAAATTTAATTTCCATGTCATTCAAACTTATGAGCTTCAGAGATTCATGGATTAATGGTGATAAAAAATCAATTGAGGCTGATGAAGGCTCTATTGAGATCATTCGACCAATACACCTTGTTTTAATAGAAGAACCAGAGGCCCATCTTCATGTACAGGTTCAACAGGTTTTTATAAAGAACGCTTATAAAATACTCCGGAATCATTCCGCTTTGAAAAAGAAAACCCAATATTCAACTCAAATGATTGTAACAACTCATTCAAGTTATATTGCACTTGAAAGTGACTTTTCTGATCTCAGGTATTTCAGGCGTTTAAAAAGTGATGATGGATTACCAATATCAGTTGTTGCTAACATGTCAGAAATTTTTGGCAAGCAAGATAAAACAACGCGATTTGTTTGTCGATACCTTAAGACTACTCATTGCGATCTTTTTTTCGCTGATGCCGCAATATTGATTGAGGGAACTGCTGAACGTATCTTTATACCTTATTTCATCAGAAAATATCAATTCCTTGATGAAGCCTATCTTTCTATTCTTGATATTGGGGGCCGTTATGCACATTTATTAAAGCCGCTTATTGATAAACTTGGTATAATATGCCTTATTATAACAGATTTGGATAGTGCCGATCCCAAAAACCACAAATCAAAGCAACCACAAAAAGGTGCAAAGCTCATTTCTTCAAATCCAACAATATGTAACTGGATTATAAAAAATAATGACTTGGATTATTTACTGGCGTTAAGTGATGATAAAAAAGATGAGGTGATGACCAACATTTCCGATGCGAAGACAAGAATCGCATACCAAATGCCTGTAAATGTGACTTTTTCCGATGGCACAAGTCACGAATTCATACCTACTACATTTGAAGACGCCTTAGCTTACGATAACTTTGATACTTTTAAAGTAATGAAAGGGAAAGGCTTAATAGTAAAATTCCGTAAAGCATTTAATACTGAGGAATACGATAAAATTGCGCTTGATGTGTTTAGTGCTGTCGAAAGCAAGGGGGCAAAAAAAGCTGAATTTGCTTTGGATATGATATATTCTCATGATCCTGAAAAACTTATAGTACCTGCCTATATTGCTTCCGGCCTCAATTGGTTACAAAATGAATTGATAGATAAAGAGGATAATGATTTTCTTAGTAAGGATGAGTAAACATATGAATGAAGAAGCAAGTTATTATGATAACATCGATAACCATAAAGATGATGACGCCGATATGATTATTCAATCATGTTGTAATCTCGAACAACCTCAAAGCTTTTTCTTGTACGCAGGTGCCGGAAGCGGAAAGACAAAAAGCCTAATATCAACGTTGTCATTTATTTATCAAACATATGGGAAGAGGCTTCAACAAGAAAATCGTCAAGTTGCAGTTATTACCTATACTAACGCTGCTTGTGATGAAATTAAAAGGCGAGCTGAGTATAATCAGCTGTTTTGTATTTCTACAATTCATAGCTTTGCGTGGATTCTGATCTCCCCACATACACAAGACATTAAGGAATGGTTACAATTAAAGCTTGAAAAGCAAATATTGGAACTCGAAGGCAAGCAGAAAACTGGAAGGCCTACTAGTCAGGCATTCAAAGATCGTGCAAAAAAGATCACAATGTACACGGGGCGTCTTAATCATTTACCAGCAATTAAGAAGTTCATTTACAATCCAGATGGTAACAATGCTGAGAAAAACTCATTGGATCATGCAGAAGTAATTGGAATCGCTGCGGAATTTCTCGTGGAAAAGAGAACATTGCAAGAGATTTTGGTTGAACGGTATCCGATTCTGCTAATAGATGAAAGTCAAGATACAAAGAAGGAGCTTGTTGATGCTTTTTTAACGGTGCAGAGTCGCTATCAAAACCGATTTACTTTAGGATTATTAGGTGATACTATGCAGCGCATTTATCTAGATGGGAAGGAAAACCTACCGTCTCTTATTCCCACCGCTTGGAAACGTCCCATTAAATTTATGAACCATAGAAGCAGAAAGCGTATAGTCACTTTATGCAATTCAATAAGAAGTTCTGTTGATTGCATTGAGCAGAAATCGCGTCACAACAAAGATGGTGGTTTTATTCGAGTCTTTATATCACAGAACAATAATCCATTACAATCTGAAAAAGAAATATGTGATCGTATGGCAGCTGTAACCTCAGATGATAATTGGAAAAATCCTCAGGCAATAAAGTGCTTAACGGTCGAACATCAGATGGCAGCAAAAAGATTAGGATTTAGTGCTTTCTTTGAACCTCTCTACAATATTAAATCGTATAAGCAGGGATTGTTGAATGGTTCGTTATCGGCAATTAGTGTGTTAACACGCATAGTTTTACCTCTGTATGAAGCCTATACATCGCATAATCAATTTGAAATGATGCACATTGTTCGTGAGTACGCTCTGATATTTACGGAAAGAAAAAATGCGGAACAACTGTTATTTGAAAATATACGTGATTTGCAAAGAAAAGTCGATTTACTGACCCGATTGTGGGATAATAATGATCCTAGATGTATAGATCTAATTAACTGTATATATCGTGAGCACATTTTTAGTGTTCATGATGACATAAAACTTCTACTCAATCGTGATGCTAATGACGGTCCCGAGGATTCAGATGATGCAAAGTTGGATCTGTTGGCAGAATCACTAAATGCTCCATTCTCTGAAGTAAAAAACTATCAGAAGTATATAGAGGGGAATGCTCGCTTTGATACGCATCAAGGAATCAAAGGTTTGCAATTTCCACGCGTAATGGTAATAATTGATGATTCATCAACCCGTGGTTCTTTATTCAATTATAACAAACTGTTAGGACTTGAGAAAAAATCAGATACTGACATTCAAAACGAAAATGAAGGGCGTGAAACGACAATAGATAGGACAAGACGATTACTATATGTGACATGTAGTCGTGCCATCGACAGTTTGGCTATTGTCTACTATTCATCAAACATTGATTTGGCTGGGGAAGCAATTGAGAACTGCGGGTGGTTTGAAAAAGCAGAGATTGTTTATCTTTAAATATAACGATGCGAAGATCGAGAGGATTTCTCTTTGATTATGAAGTTAAATAGAGCAATAATCTAACATGGAGAATTTGAGTATAGAGAAATATAAGATGCCGGAGACAGTGGTAGGTGGTATCAACCAAGCTGTCATAATTCATGGCTTCCGCAAGCTTTTTCCGGATTTCACTCAACACAGGCGCAACGTCCGCCGTAGTGGTATCCGTTAGATGCTTCTTGCGGATATCATGGATGATCACGACCAAATCCTCATGAACCACATAATCGAAATAATCAGTTTCCTGCACCTGCGCTACCTCAAGAGTACGCAGGTGCAGGTCGTTTGTATCAGGCGCGTAGCGCTATAGCTTTATGACTTCAACGGCTTTATAGTGCTCAAAGAAATCTTGATTCCTTTTCAAAGCCATATAATTAGTCAATTTTCGTGGCAGTGCGGCCCTTTAATTGATGGATCAGCACTTTCCAATAATGATTATTGGTGCAGTATAAATCGAATAAAAACCATGGATGTAAATATTTACCATTTTCGTTCGAAATTTTCCCCTCCTTTTCACGGAAATTTCACTCCCGCAAAATGATGAAGTGGCGTACACTTGTAATAGGAGAGAGGTTTAGCAACCACGTGACATTCCCAATGGTCTTCACACACAGTGCAGAAACGGTATCCGATCTTCAAAAAACGCTGCCGGAAGTTGTTGTGCAGAGGCAATTATGTCTTGGGAAAATGAAGCCCTCAAAATGGCATTTAATTGTCTTTGAATTGGCATGGATCTGTCACTCCCTAAGTTCTTTTTTCTGCTGTATGATAATTTTGCAGAGCGTCCATACAAGGAAATATAGCACCTATGAAATAAAAAGCTCGGGAGGTAAAATCATGGACAATACGCTGCTTAGCATCATCGAAACAGCTTTAGGGCAAGGAATTTGGGCTGCTCTCTACATCTATCTCTTTTTTCGGATGCTTAGTGAGAATGAAAAAAGGGAGAAAGAGTATCAGATGATCATCGCCCGATTAAGCGATGATATCGAAAGTGGAATTGAGGAAATTCAAGATCGAATGGGACAAATTGAGCAACAGGTATCCTTGAAAGTGGGACAGGAGAAGCAAAATAGTTAGTAAGCTGCTTTAAAAATTGATCTGAAAGGAGGTGCCGTCATGGTGTTCGATGAAAAGACAATCTTAGAATACCTTAAAACTCATCGAGAAGTGCGAGCTGAATACCATAAACTTGAAGCAAAAAGGCGCAGATGTGGCGCTGATATGCAACAATGTGAACAAGAAAGATTGCGAGTTCTTGCAGATAAATATGATATTGTTGAAGAATGGCTTTCTATGCTGCCAGATGACAAGGAATTTGTTATACGTCGGCACCTTATTGACGAGTTGGATTTTAAGCGAATTGAAGCAGAGCACATCGAAAAATGGCATGAGTTTGGAAAAAGTGAGAGAACGCTAAGACGGTATCAAAAAATAGCGCTCGAGCGTATTATGCGCTATGCAAACACCTTTGGATCAGATTCAGCTAAGATGCCAGGCAAGTATTCCACAATGCCATCCAAGGGCAGATTGGTTAATCAATAGAAATTGTATTATCGGTATGATTCAAAATACTTCTGTTGAAAATTAAAATATTCTCCTTTTACGAAAATCGTTGATTCAATCGTCTAATAAGTAGAGGAGGTGAAGCGGGTGAACATTACTTCGGTACCAAGTGATGTTCAGGAAGCCAGACTGGAGCAATGGCTTACTGAGTACGGGGATGCCGTATTACGTATCTGCTTTCTGTATTTGGCGAATAAAGATTTAGCGGAGGATGCCATGCAGGATACTTTTATCAAGGTTTGGCGTACCATGGACAAATTTGAGAATCGAAACGGCAGTTCTCCAAAAACATGGATCACACGAATCGCCATTAATACCTGTAAAGATTACAAACGCTCCGCTTGGTTCCGACATGTGGATATCGCAAAGGCGCTTGAAGAGATACCACCCGCATTTTATCCAACGACTCGTGAATCGCGTGAGGTATTTCTGGATGTGCTGCATCTCCCCGCGAAACACAAACAAGCGATCCTGCTCTACTATTACCAGAATATGACACTGGAAGAAACGGCAGAGGTTCTGGGCATCAGTCGCCCCACGCTGAACCGCCGCTTGAAAAAAGCGTATGCCTTGCTTCGTTATCAGCCGGAAGGGAGAGAGGTTTGAATGAACAAAGACATGAAAATTAAACAGTACCTTGACGAGAACCTCTCAGGACTGTATGTATCGGCAACGAAGCACAGAGAGCTTATGAATGAAATCATTGGAGGGAAAAAAGTGAAACGGAAGATTACGGTTGCCTTAGCATTGACATTCGTATTGCTGATCGTCGCCATGTCGGCACTTGCGCTTACCATTTCGGAGTTGGTGCAAGCCAGTCTTGAAGAGGCTGTCCAACAGCAAGAGGAAAATGGATTCCTGACCAATTGGACTGAAGACGATAAACGGGCGTTCGCGAACCTATTGCTTGAGCACGATTTGATTTCTACGGACGAAGTCGAATCACTCATTTCAGATTGGAATTACCCGGATGATGCCATGCGATTTACTGCCGAGCTTGCCTATGGCGACATGTATTCCTGGACCCTGGAGCAGAGCGCATGGATGAATGAAATATTGGTTTCTGCCGGCCTCTTGAAACAAGCAATCCAGGTTTTGCCTGGAGAAGGTGAGTTGTCGCAAGCAGAAGCAGAGGAGATGGCGGAGCAAGAGATTGCTACGCAATACCCAAGCTACAAGGATACGATTGCGACCTATCAGCATATCGTTCGCTATTCAGATGACCAAAACGGCGGCGGCCCTTTTTGGCAGATCGAGTTTTACGAGCCGCAAACCGATTCCATTTATGCCGATTTTGTCGTATTCATTTACGATCAGGGTGCTGCCGCAACGGTTAGCACTCACTTGACCACTACGCTGGAAGCGTATTACTCCGATCTTATTACACAACGCGGTCCGTTTCGTTTTTGGACGGTCGAGGAAAAATATGAGTTCATTCAAGAACTTCCGGCTTTATACGCACAAGCAAAGGCAAATGGAGAAATCGTAGCGGATCATATTACAGCCATGATCGGCCGTCCATATGGTCTGCCGGGAGACGACGCATTGACACAAGACGAAGCGCTAGCGATTGCCGTTTCCTGCGTGGCGGATGAAAAACCGGTCACCGCCGAAGAACTCTATGCAATGGATGTTGCTTATTACTACCTGCTTGATAACCCGGATGCGCCAGTATGGCAGGTAGCGTTTTATCAAGGAAAAAAACAGTATACGGTAGATGTAACCGCCGGAGACGGTAAGGCAAGCGTTGTATATGATATCGCCATTGGCGATATCGAGCCCACGCTATTTCCTCAGCAGGAGGCTTTGCAGGTCTATGAGGCCGAGCTGCTTTCCAAACAACCTGATGCCAAACAATGGACATTGGAGGAACAGGCCGCTATTGCCACCCTTGAAGAGGCGGCTGGAAGCATCATTCATATATGGCCCATTTTACCGGAAGCTGGAGATATCTCACCCGAGGAAGCTCGTCTGGCTGCCATCGCACTGCTTAAGCAAGAAGGCATCGCAACGGACGATTACAAGGTGGGGATAAGCTTATACCGCTACGAATCTGGAGATCGTAAGTACTTTATCGAGTTTTACAATGACGATGTAGAGCCAATCTATGTCCTTGTAGATCCGCTGGATGCCGAACAGGTGGAAATTCAGAAGGCAGCCAATGGATAAATTGTTTTGCAAAGGTAAGGGGCACTGGTGCTTGATGCATCCAGTGCCCCTCGTTGTTGTAGGATTTAGCCGATCACAGCATCGCCGTACAAGCTGGTTTTAGTGCTGATTCCCACGAGACCATCCACCGTCAGCCCTTCCATCTGCTGATATTCCATCACGGCTGCTTCAGTAGCCGATCCAAAGACACCATCAGAAGCGAGCGAGTGAAAGTAGTAATTGCGAAGATCCTGCTGCATGACAAGCACTCCATTACCGGTACTGCCCCGCTGAAGCAGGGCTGCTCCGTAACGTTCACACGCTTCGACGCCATAAGAGGTTTGACTGGTATGTTCAGTGAGATACTGCCTCATGACATAGCCTAACCGGTAGTTGTAGTAAGCCCTAATCCAAGTTGCATTCCCAACATCCTTTACGTGGATGAGAGTGCCAGATGGAATTTGGGTAAGGTATGTCGAATTGGTACTCATGCCTGCACGGAGGTTTAATCCACCGCCTATAACTGTCGCTCTGTAACCCATTTTATTTTCTCCCTTCATTTTATGCTTTGCATCAGGTATCAGTGGCCACCAGTTCCTTTTGCTGATTATATGGTAGCGCACTTTTTTGAATTATGGGAGTGACGGCTTCATGTCCAATACATGCCAATTCACGGCCAAATTGTGGACAGGGAAATTAGCGCTTTTTGATAGCAAATTGAATATGATATAGTTCGTAGTTTCAAAAAGCAATGGCAAAGCCATTGACACTCCGCTAGAATGAATGATGGAATACACGGAAGATTGGTCGATTTCCAGGGTTTATCCATCCGTACTCCATTGCCCTAAGCGGCTTAATTCATGTGTGGAGTACTTTGATTGTGCGAACTTTTTTGATGCTACCGTATCAAAGAAGGTAAACGAAAACAAACCACCGAGACAAAAAGTTTATTTAGGACTCGCTTGGCAAGAATAAGGATTGTTTATGGATGGTTTTTATTTTCCAATACTAGATGTCGAATAATTCCGCTTCTTCCCTCGCTTGCTTATTGGCTCCTTCAACAGCTTAGACTTTCCAATGATCCGAAGAAATATTTTAAATTCGTCCTTGCTTATTTTTTCAAATGGAATTTGCATTTTATTACAAAATGTTTGGATGATTGCTTCTTCCTTGCTGTCGTAATTCATTGCTTCCGAAAGCTTTTCCCGAATTTTGGTCAGTGCAGGCGCGTCATCCGCCGTAGTGGTATCTGTCAGATGTTTTTTGCGAATATCGTGGATGATCGCGTCCAAATCTTCATGAACCACATAATCAAAATAATCCATTTCCTGCACTTGCGCTACCTCAAGGGTACGCAGGTGCAGGTCGTTTGCATCAGGCGCGTAGCGTGTTATCACTTCCTGTCGCATGGCTTCCATAACGGTATTCATATTTTGAATACGCATATCTGCAATGCGGTCGACTACGATTTCAATGTCTGTCATCAGGCAGCGGAAGTTTTCGTGGGTTGCTATTTCACACAGCAGACGATTGTTGATTTTTCCGCTTTGCAATAATATTATCATCTCGTCGCTCAAGTGCAGAGAAGTACATTCTGCGCTTGGGCTTTTTTTGTTCTCTGTCAGTCCCAGCAGATAATCGGTGGAAACATTATAAAACTGCGCTAAGGTTGCAATCGCAAAAGGGCTGATATCCTTACATTCATCCGTTTCATATTTGCCAAGGGCGGATTTAGATAAATGCGTCTGTTCGGCCAGCTGCTCCAATGTCAAATGCCTGTCATTCACTCGCAAGTCTTTGAGCTTTTCAGCAATCGTAAGCTTGATATACATAGAATATCCACCTTTCGTGGAAAATCATATTCTATCGAATTATATCATGATTTCCATATGCGTGGAAATCATGCGGCTTTTGCCGTTTTTCCGATCTTTCGGACATACGGGAAAAAGTTTCGATTCCGTGTACCATTCGGGGTGCCGCAACGCAGCGGCACTATACAAAGCGGGGAGGCGGGAGCGCAGCACTTTGTGCGGGTCAAGGGCGGCAGCCCTGCCCAGTGAGTTGATGCTTGCGTCAACTCGTACTGGGTATTACTTGACGCAGAATGCAGCAAGGAATCGGGCTCACGCCCTGATTAGTTCGGTAGATTTGTAAAGGAACGGAGGAAGCGATACTGAAACTCACCAGGCACAACGGACGCATCGGGAAGAAAGGTGTATACAATCCCAAGCATAATGACCGCCGCTTCGACCTTGAAAACAGCAGCCATATTGACACTGATCGTGCGCAGCAAAACATATTCTGGGATTGTTATCGCGGCTACACCACCATGCAAAACCGTGAAAGTTCAGATGAGTATGACGCCACTTTTGAAGAAATCGAGCGTGCTTATTATACCGAGCATTATGCAAACTTCGTCAGCGGGCAGAACGCCCGCAACAAGAAAACCCGTCACACGGAACGTAACCGTTCCATCGAACAAATTTTGAAAAATGACAAGACCTGTCCGGAGGAAACGGTTTTCCAAATCGGAACGATGGAACAAGCGGTACAGCCTGAGATACTGTTATCCGTCATCTATGAGTTTACCAGGCAGTTCGAGGAACGATTCGGCAAGCACGTTCACATTCTGGATTGGGCGCTTCATTTGGACGAAAGCACGCCACATATTCACGAGCGTCATGTGTTCGACTGTGAGAACCGTTACGGCGAAGTTTGCCCTCAACAGGAAAAGGCGCTGGAGAAATTGGAAATTCCGCTTCCGGATCCGGACAAGCCCAAAGGGAAAACCAACAATCGCAAAATGACCTTTGATGCGATTTGCAGAACGATGCTTTTCGACATTTCCCGGGAATATGGTTTGCATTTGGATCAGGAACCGGAGTATGGCGGCCGCGCGTATCTGGAAAAACAAGATTTCATTTTGCTCAAGCAAAAGGAAAAGATGATACAGCAGGAGGCGGAAATCTCGCAGAATACCGGGCATTTGGATAACCAGATACAGAAAATCACAGAAGTAGAAACGCTGATCGATGAAGTTTCTTCCGCTGCGTATGACAAGGCTGTGGAGGCGGTGGCGGATACCGTCCGAGCTGAAACGCAAAAGGCGGACATTGCGGAAATTGAACGTTATCAAAAATGGATCACATCGCCAGAACGGAAGCTTCCGAAAAATATCCGTGAAGCTGTTGGTGAATGCCTGAGTGTCGTTCAGAAAAAACTCATGAACGCGGCGCAGAAGATTGCAATTAAGGTTCGCCAGGCCTTGTTAATGCCCGAAGCGCGCAACGCAGGGAAAGCCCAGATCAAGGAGAAAACCAGGGAATCCATCACAAGCATTTTGCAGCGAATGAAGATCGTTGCAGATCAGGCAAACCACGATAGGCTAAACCGTAAGTCTGTGGTTAATGTAAAAGGCGAAGACGACCGATGAATCTGTTTGAAGCAGTTAAGGACAGCGTCACTGTTCGGCAGGCTGCCGAGCGTTATGGAATTAAAATTCATCGCAACGGAATGGCACTCTGCCCTTTTCATGACGATCATCACCCCAGCATGAAAACGGATCGCCGATTTCATTGCTTTGGCTGTCAGGCCGATGGGGATGTTATTGATTTTGTTGGAGGGTTGTTTCAACTATCTGCGTTGGAAGCCGCTCGGAAGCTCGCAGCAGATTTTTCCGTTGGGTATGAAAATCATAATAGGCATATTAGGAAACAGTTCAAACCTAAGCTATCGGAAGAGCAGCGCTTCAGGCAAGCCGAAAAGCGATGCTTTCATGTATTGGTGGAGTACCGGCATTTACTTGTACAGTGGCGAAAGGATTTTGCGCCGCAGTCAATAGACAAAGAATGGCATCCATTGTTTACGGAAGCTCTGCAAAAGCAGCAAGAGGTGGAAGAAATGCTGGATGTGCTGCTAATGGGTGCCTTGCAGGATAAAGCCGAAATAATCATTGAGCTTGGAAAGGAGATACCGCGTCTTGAACAACGAGTTTCAGCGTTTGCCCGCAGAGATGCAGCAGGCCGTGATGAGCACCGCAGAAGCCAAAGAGCCGAGCCTGAGCGTTGAAGAAGTGAAAGAAAGGCTTGCTCTCACAGACAAAGGCCGAACCGCCAATACGATCCTGAACTGTAAAACGGCTTTTCAGCTGGATTCGCTGTTGAAGGGCGCGATCTGCTTCAATCTGTTGACGGAGCGCATCGACATTGTGCGCAAGCTTGGCTGGCGGCGAAATACGGATTCTATTACGGATACTGATATGAAATATCTCTTTCTTCATATGGAGCAAAATTACAATCTTACCAGCGAGAAGAAGATCAACAATGCCTTGAGCATTGTGGCAAATGAAAATTGCTATCATCCAATCAGGGACAGGCTGAACGCACTGGTCTGGGACGGCATTCCCCGTATCCGTGACTGCCTGCGCCACTTTCTCGGTGCGGAAGCCAACGATTATACGGAAGAAATGTTCAAGCACTTTCTTCTGGGTGCGATTCGGCGCGTGTTTCTTCCCGGCAGTAAGTATGAGGAAATGCTCTGCTTGATAGGTGGGCAGGGAATCGGCAAATCTACGATGTTTCGATTGCTTGCCATCAACGATGAGTGGTTCAGCGACGACCTGAAAAGGCTGGACGATGATAAGGTATTCACAAAACTCCAAGGGCATTGGATTATTGAAATGTCGGAAATGCTGGCGACCAGCAACGCAAAAAGCATTGAGGAAATCCGCTCTTTCATCAGCAGGCAGAAGGAAACCTATCGAACACCCTACGAGGCCCAGCCAAAGGACAGGCTCCGGCAATGCGTGTTTGGCGGCACATCCAACACCATAGATTTTCTGCCTCTGGATCGTGCTGGCAACCGCCGTTTCCTGCCCATTATGACAAACCCGATGCAAGCGGAAGTTCACATTCTTGCTGATGAAGCCGCGTCACGGGCTTACCTGCTGCAAGTGTGGGCGGAAGCTATGATGATTTATCGGAGTGGTCGTTATTCCATGAATTACAGCAAAGAGATGCAAACACAGTTGTTGGATAACCAAAAGGGATTCATGCAGGAGGATACGGACGCGGGCCTGATACTGGAATTTTTGGAACGATACGAGGGTGATAAGGTGTGCTGTCGGCTTCTCCACCGGGAAGCACTGCACCTTTTCGATGAGCCGAAGAAGTGGAAGCTGCACGACATCAGCGAGATCATGCGAACGTATGCAAAGGGCTGGCGATATTTTAATAACCCACGTTCCTTTGGAGTGGAGTACGGGAGATAAAAGGGTTGGGAGCGCATCGGCAATCAACCTCCCGACAACCGCGACAGATTGCCACAATCAACGCAGGAAGAAGCAAAACAGCTACGGTTTCCCGGAGAATGAACGGCCGGATTTTTACCGCCGGTTGTCGGGCACTTTGCCGGGGTGGTTGCTGGCTTGGTTGCTGGTCTGGTGGATCGCGGGGAGCGCTGAAACCGTTGACTAGTATAGATTGAACAAACAGATTCGTCTGTCCTGACAACCAAAGCAACAAAGTTTTCCGGGAAAAGTAAAAGCCTAGAATTTATTGGATATCGTAATTACAGTGGTTTTTTACCGTTGGTTGCCAGAATCGGTTGTCGGTAAACCTTCAATGAAAATCGCGAATGATAATTTTGCAGAAAGGAAATGCTTTGAGCGCGCAACCAGACAATTCACCTGATGCCGGGGCTTTCCTTATGACCCCCGAAATGTTAAAATCTGTGGTGCAGGAGATTAGCGGTGCTGTGGTTGAGCAGTGCCGGACGCTCCTTGAACCGCATCTTGATAACGGCACACTCTCATCGCAGAATTACATGCCATGCTCGGAAGGAGATCACGACATGGCACGTAAGAAAATAAAGATTGATCTTGGCGACGGTACGATTCGATGGAGAACCGGCGATTCTCTTCAGGAAATTGTGGATGCCCTGATTCCTGAGCTCAAACGCGTATGGGGCAATCCGGTACCGCCTGCCCAGGCAGGGCACATCTTTCGGCAATACACCGAAGAATGGCTGACCCTTTTCAAGGAGCATAAGCTGAAGGAAACCACGCTGCGTACGTATCGAAATTTACTGTCTAAGCATATCTATCCGTTTTTCGGAAAAATGCCGGTTGAGGAGATCACGACGAACGATATTCAACGGTTCTATAATCATTGCGGCAGCATGTCACATTCGTCCGTTCGTCAGATGAAAATCATTCTATCGCAGGTGTTTACTTCCGCAATGGAGGACGGTTTTCTTTCGGCAGACCCTACAAAAAGCAAACGGCTTTCCATGCCAACGAAGGTAAACGCCAGATCGGCGCTCAGTGCCAGTCATTACCGCGATATTATTGCCCATCTGCACTGCCTGAACCTGAACGACAGACTGATGCTTGGCTTGCTTTTGTACACAGGGATGCGGCGGGGTGAAATGCTCGGTCTGATGTGGAACGACATAGACTTCGATCAAAATATCCTCCACATCACCCGTAATGTTACGTTTTGTTCCAATCAACCCGTTGTGGGAACACCGAAAAGCAAAGCGGGCGTTCGTGAAATACCCCTTTGCAGAGTTTTGAAAGAACTGCCGCATGGAAATCAATCCGGCACGTTTGTGATTGGCAACGGCGATATGCCCCTCACCGAAATCACCTTCGACCGCGCATGGCAGCGCATTGGCAGAACCATCGACCTGTACGGCGCAACGCCGCATATCCTGCGGCATACCTATTTGACGGAGCTTACGGCGGCCAAGGTGGACGTAAAAACCATTCAGGCTATCGCTGGGCATGCCGACATCCGGATGACAATGGATAGATATGTGGACAAGCGCACCGAAAAAATCCAGCAGGCGGGAGAAACCTTCAATGCCGCAATGGCGGCGTGGGTACCCCTTGACGGAACAGCGGTGGAACATGCGGGGTAGCCTTGAAACTCTTGAGTCATAAGGCTTTGATCGCTGTTTTTAACGGCCGTTTGGAACAAAACACGGAACATTTCATCAAAAAACGGGCTTTTCTGCGCAAAAAAGGTCAGGCCCGTACAATAGCGAAAACCCTCAAACCGTTATGGTTCAAGGGTTTTCGTTTGGTGAGCCCGGCGGGATTCGAACCCACGACCTTTTGATTCGTAGTCAAACACTCTATCCAGCTGAGCTACGAGCCCACATGCCGATTGACGTTCGTCAAAACAGCTTTCTTATTATAGCAGGAGAAGGAAAGAAATGCAACAGGATGGCGGCGGATTTCTGCAAAATGTCAGAAAATTTCTTTTGGACGATTTCCGCCCTGCCGGTGAAACGGCTGGGAAGCCCGGTGAGATGGGCGCTCGCAGCCTTTTGCTCCGCGGCGCCAGGCAAACGCTGAATAAATCCCCTGCACGTTGGCGCGCTATCCTTCCGCCAGATTGCGTTTGCAAAAGCCTTGACGCAGCGCTGCTACTACGGCGGCTTTCGCAAACGAAATTTGACGAAAATCTAACGTGCCATTGCACCAACGCGCCATCAAACAAGCGCTTTACTCATCGTTTACCTTAGACGGCTTATGGTATCAAGCGCGAGATTCGGTTGGACCGCGAGCGAACAAACATCGGAAAGCATCAGGTAATGGAAACGATATTTGCTGTACTGTTGTAGTATCGTCGTATTGTAAAAGAAAAGCGCTGTCTATATAATAGGAACTAAATGATAGAAACCAACAGCAAGATCCAATCATCACAGGAGGACGCATATGAACCATCAGGCGTATCTGGAGCAGATTGATGAGGTCATCCGGCGCGGCAGCTATAAGGACGACTGGGATTCCCTGGCCGGGCGTGACATGCCGGAGTGGATGTACGGCGGCAAATTCGGGATATTCATTCACTGGGGCGTGTACTCGGTGCCGGCGTTTGCCAATGAGTGGTATCCGCGCAATATGTACCGGCAGGGCACTCCGGAGTATCAGCACCATATAGAGACCTCGGGGCGGCATACCCAATTCGGATATAAGGATTTTATCCCGTTGTTTACCGCACCGGCGTTTGACGCGGCGGCATGGGCCGATCTGTTCAAAAGAGCGGGCGCTAAATATGTGGTGCCCGTGGCGGAACACCACGATGGCTTCCAGATGTATAAAAGCGAGCTTTCCCATTGGAACGCGTTTGAGATGGGCCCCAAGCGCGACGTGGTGGGGGAGCTGCGGGAAGCGTTTGACCGGGCGGGGCTGATCACCGGCGTGTCGTCCCACCGGGTGGAACACTGGTTTTTCATGGGGCATGGCAAGGAATTTCCCAGCGACATTCAGGAACCCCTCAAACGCGGAGACTTCTATTGGCCCGCCATGCCGGAAGGCGACCATCACGATGTGCTCAGCAAGCCGACGCCGACCCGCGAGTTTTTAGAGGACTGGCTGGTGCGCTGCTGCGAGCTTGTGGACCGGTTTAAGCCCAAGGAATTCTATTTCGACTGGTGGATTCAGCACGGCGCCGTGAAACCCTACCTGAAGAAATTCGCCGCTTACTACTATAACCGTGCCCAGGAATGGGGCGAAGAGGTAACCATCTGTTACAAACACGACGCGTTTCCCTTTGGCACCGCAACGGTTGATATCGAGCGGGGCAAGTTCGCGCAGGCCCAGCCCTTCCGTTGGCAGACCGATACGGCGATCGCCCGCAACTCGTGGTGCTATACGGAGAACAACACGTTCAAATCTCCGGAAAGCCTGGTGCGGGATCTGGTGGATATCGTTTCAAAGAACGGCGTGTTGCTGCTCAACGTCGGCCCAAAGGCTGATGGCACGATCTCACAGGAGGACCGGGCGGTGCTGGAGGGTATCGGTGCATGGCTTGCAGTAAACGGCGAGGCAATCTATCATACCACGGTGTGGCGCAAAACATCCGAAGGCCCGACTCAAACGCCGGAGGGGCAGTTTACGGATGGGGAAGATACGCCCTTTACAGTCGAGGACATCCGTTTCACCGCGCGCGGCTCGCACCTGTACGCCACATTTATGCGCTGGTCTGAAGACGGCAAGGGGCTGATCCGCTCGCTGGCCGTGCAGGACGCCACCTCCCTGCCTGTGTTTGACGGCATTGTGCAGGATGTGGATATCCTGGGACACGGCAAACCGGATTGGACGCGGGATGAAGCCGGGCTGCATGTAAATCTGCCCGGTATCCATACGGAAATGCCGATTGTGGTGCGGGTTACCCTGGCATAAAAGCAAGCAGGATTCCAGTTCGCACTGGTGTTATGGAAAATTCGCAGAATACCCGGATCATCAACCGGATTATCAATAGGGGGAAACGCAGTGCAGAAGATCAGCTTACAGGATAAATTCAGCCGGTTCAGCGAATACTGGAGCCCCAAGATCATCGGGGAGATTAACGATTCCCATGTGAAAATCGCCAAGCTGAAAGGGGAATTCCTCTGGCATACCCATCGGGATGAGGATGAAATGTTCTATGTGTTCAAGGGCGAGCTGACCATCCGCCTGCGGGATGGGGATGTGGTGCTGCGCGACGGCGAATGCCTGATCATCCCCAAAGGGGTAGAGCACATGCCCGTAGCCCCGCAAGAGGTTCAGGTGATGATGATCGAGCCCAGGGAAACGCGCAACACCGGAGATGTGGTCAACGAGCGGACGGTGGAAGAACCGGAAAGACTCTGATTATTTAACACGGGTTTGCCGCCGCACGGGATTTTTCAGGGGATAAAAGCCGGATTTGAAACCCTGGGAAACGCCCGGAAAGCAAAGAAGCACTTGACGTACGGCAGTTTATGTGATACCTTATTCCGGCAAGCCGCTCAAGCGGGGTTTTAAAGTGCGCCTAAATGCGCCACCTAGCGTTTGGCGAGTTCTATAAGTTGGAGGTGCATGCCATGTATGCTGTGATTGAAACAGGTGGCAAGCAATACCGCGTATCCGAGGGAGACATTATCTACGTAGAAAAGCTCGAAAACGAACCCGATACCACCGTGAATTTTGACGTGCTGATGATCGGCGAGGGAAAACTTCTGAAAGTCGGCAAGCCGTTTGTGAAGGACGCAACGGTGGAAGGCAAGATTCTGGGCCAGGTAAAGGGCGAGAAGATCATCATTTACAAGTACAAGGCCAAGAAAAACTACCACCGCCGGGCCGGCCATCGTCAGAACTACACCAAAGTGGAGATTACCGGTATCAGCAAATGACACGCATCGTGATCAGGCGTGAAGGGGATCGTATCACTTCGCTGATGGCACAGGGGCATGCGGGCAGCGCGGCCGCGGGGGACAACATCGTCTGCGCGGCGGTATCCAGCCTGATGTACACGGCCATCAACGCGCTGGAAAGCGTGGCGGGCGTACTGCCGAAGATCGGCAAGGACGACCGCAAGGCGCTCCTCAGCATTACGCTGCCGGACACCTGCGAAAGCTACGACGCCCAAATCATCCTGCGTACGATCATACAGGGGTTAACGGATATCTCCCAGGAATATCCGAAGATGGTCAGGATTACCACAGAAGACGGGAGGACAACGGTATGATGAAGCTTCAATTGCAATTTTTTGCACATAAAAAAGGAATGGGTTCCACCAAAAACGGCCGCGATTCCGAGAGCAAACGCCTCGGCCCCAAGCGTGCCGACGGGCAGTTTTCCCTCGCGGGCAATATTCTGGTGCGCCAGCGCGGCACCCACATCCATCCGGGCCTGAATGTAGGCAAGGGCAAGGATGACACGCTCTTTGCGCTGAAAGACGGCATTGTGCGCTTTGAGCGCAAGGGCCGCGACAAGAAACAGGTCAGCGTATATCCGGTGGAAAGCGCACAGTAAACGAAAAGTACGTTTACAAGCTCCTCGTCAGAGGAGCTTTTTTGTTTGTAGGATACAAACAAAATTATGTATATGTTGACAATTATAATAAACAATAATATAATAAGTTTATAATTAATGTGAAAGGGCGTTGAAGCATGGATTACGGTATGCTATCGGTAGAGGAGATCCGACGGGGGTACCGGTTTGACGCGGAAACAAACGCCTATGTCTGCCTGGTCTGCGGGGGGCGTTTTGCCGAGGGGCAGGTATATCCCCTGGAGGGCAGCTTTTATCTGGCGGAGCCCGCGGCGGCCAGACACGTTGTGTGTGAACACGGCGGCAGCGCCGCGCGCCTGATTGACGCCGACACAAAATACAACACACTGACGGAAATCCAGAAGGAGCTGCTGCGGATGATTGCGGCCGGCATACCCGACAGGGAAATTGCCAAAAGCCTCGGCATTACCGAGGCAACCGTGCGGCGGCAGCGATTCAATTTCCGGGAAAAGGCTAAACAGGCAAAGTATTATCTGGCAATGTATGGGCAGGTGTTTGAAGCGATGGATAACGAGGAGCTGATACCGGTGCACAACCAGGCATCCATGATGGACGACCGCTATGTGATTACCGAGCAGGAGCGGGAGAAGATGCTCAAGGGATTATTCACCAACAGGAACCCGCTCCGGTTAAAGGTGTTCCCGGCAAAGGAAAAGAAAAAGGTGGTCGTTCTTGCCGAAATCGCCGGGCAGTTTGAGCTTGGCAAGCACTACACCGAGCGGGAGGTCAACGATATCCTCCAGCCCATATACGCCGATTATGCTACCATCCGCCGCTACCTCGTCAGCTGCGGTCTGATGGACCGCACGCCCAGCGGATCGGAATACTGGCTGACGGAGTAGGGGAGACGCTGCCATACCTGATACTCATCGCAGATGGCAATGCAGTCAGAACCCTTCGTGTTTTCGTCGTACCCTTTTGGCGATCCTCGCTGCCGTTCCACGATGACTGTGGTTTGTCTTTGCGGCTATGACAAAAAACTCAGTTTCTTACCTGCATTGATATCTGAGATTAGGATATGAAGCAAGGACATGGTCGGATACACAAAAGGGCTGCCGCGGCAGTAAAACCGCGGCAGCTCAGCCTGTCAAAGAACCTCTTTGGGTCGTTATCGCCGCTCGCTTCATAGTGCCTTCGGCACTGTTCGCTCACTTTACCCTTTGTTGTAACGCAAACCTTTGGGGTTCCACCCCAAACCCCGGCAAGGGTTTCACCCCTGCACCCTGACCAGGACTTTCAGCCCTGGACCCTTCTTTTTTGACAGCTTGGGCTGCCGTGGTTTTACTGCCGCGGCAGCCCTGCGTTTTTTGCTATCCTTATTTAAACACCTGATAAATTCCGCATTTCAGGTACTGCGTCTCCGGCGATGCCGGCAGGATGGGATGATCCCGTCCCTGCGTGCGGAACTCCACTTGCCTGAGCTGCACTCGAGAGTCCTTGGCCGCATCCAGTATCATCTGCTGAAACAGCGGCGGCGTCACATGTTGGCTGCACGAGCAGGTGACCAGATACCCCCCGTCCCCGACCAGCTTCATGCCGCGCAGGTTAATCTCCTTATAGCCCCGCAGCGCACCCTGCACGGCGGAGCGCGTTTTGGTGAAGGCAGGCGGATCCAGCACCACCAGATCGTACCGCTCGTGCCGATCCTGCGCGCAGCGCAGGTAATCGAAGGCGTTGGCGCACTCAAAGCGAACGCTGGTTTCCATGCCGTTGAGCCGTGCGTTTTCCGCGGCGCAGTCGCAGGCGTACTGGCTCACGTCCACGCCGGTCACGTCGCTTGCGCCATAACGGGCGGCGTGCAGGGCGAAAGCCCCCGTGTGGGTAAAGCAGTCCAGCACGCGCGCATCCTTAACGAAGGGCGCGATGGCGGCGCGGTTTTCTTTCTGGTCCAGAAAATAGCCTGTTTTCTGCCCTTGTTTCACGTCCACCAGAAAGCGCACACCGTTTTCCCAAAGCTCCACCCTGTCCGGCACGGCACCGTACAGCAGGCCGGTTTGTTGGGGAAGGCCCTCCAGCTCCCGCACCGGCACGTCGTTGCGCTCGTAGATGCCCGCGGGGTGAAGCGCCTCCACAAGCGCGTCCACGATATCTTTTTTAAAGCGTTCCATGCCCAGGCAGAGCACCTGCAGCACGATCACGTCCCCGAATGCGTCGGCGACCACGGCGGGCAGCCCGTCGCTCTCCGCGAAGATCAGCCGGCAGCTGGCAAGGTCGGCGAACGCACGGCGGTAATCCAGTGCCCGCTTCACACGATTGAAGATCCACGCGCGGTCGATGGGTTCCTCCCGGCGGCTTACAATGCGCAGCGCGATCTGGGAGCGCGGGTTGTATACGGCCATGGCCAGAAACTGCCCCCGAGAACTCTCCACACGCACGACGTTCCCCGCGGCGTCTTCTCCGGCCACCCGCGCAATGTCGCTTGCGAACACCCACGGGTGCCCGCCGAAAACCCGCTGTTCCTTACCCCGAACCAATATTACCGTCGCCATTGGGCACCTCCGCACTATAGTGAAACCATTATAACATACCGGCGGCCGGAATACGTGGTAAAAGAAATACGAAACTGCCTGCCGGACCGGTCCGGTTTCGTTCCGTCTCGCTTCTATTCCCTGTTTTTGATTGCTTTATCTTGATAAAAGGGGCTGTCGCAGCCAAAATGCTGCAGCAACCCCTTTAAAATCCTGTAATGATAGTTGGATAGGATTCATAATCAGTTAATGATACCAGCACTGACCGGGTTCGGTTTTGCGGCAGAATATTTTGCCGTACAGGCTGGGGTCCCTGGCTTCGTGATACCGGGTGATCATATCGCCGTTGGCGGCCCTGCCCAGCAGCTCGATTTTGCCTGTGGGGTGGGACATGCAATAGTGGAAATGCTTGCCGTGCCCGTTCTGTATGGCTTTGGCGCCTTCCACGATCTCCATCCCCTCAAACAGGGGCACCTGAAATCCGTTCTTGACGCCCTTGACGGGGCGGCACTGGAATATATAGTAGGGCAGACAGCCGATGCGCGTCAGCTTTTTCAGCAGCGTGCCCAGCGTTTGGGGATCGTCGTTCACGCCCCGCAGCAGTACGGTTTGGTTTTTAACAATTAAACCGGCTTTTTGAAGGGCTTTGACCGCCTGCATGGATTGCGGGGTGATCTCGTGAGGATGGTTGAACTGCGTCACAATGTAAATCTGCTTTTTCCGGCCGTGCCTTTGTAAAATCTCCAACAGCGCCGGGTCGCCGTTGACGCGCTGCGGGTAGGATACGGGGGTGCGGGTGCCGAACCGGATGAAATCCAGATGCTCAATGGGCGTCAATGCCTCCAGATAGCGGTCAATTCTGCTATTGCTGTTTAAAAACGCGTCGCCGCCAGAGATAAGCACGTTGGATATTTCCTCATGGTTTTGGATGTAGCGTATGATCGCGGTAAGGTTTTCGGCAATTTCGTCGTCCGAGCTGCCGACTAGCCGCTTGCGGAAACAATGGCGGCAGTACATGGCGCATTTGCTGGTGGAGAGGATGAGCGCGGTCTGCGTATACTTATGCTGCAGCCCCGGCAGCACGGTATTTGTCTGCTCGCCGCTGGTGTCGATGCTGCCGTCCTTTTCCGCTTCCACAAGGGAGGGAACCGCCATTCTCCGGATGGGATCCTCGGGATCCTCCGGATTGATCAAATCCAGATAGTACGAAGGAATCAGCATGGGATACCGGTCGGCGATCTGCTCCAGACGGTCTGCTTCCTCCTTGGGTAGATGAAGTATTTCAGCAATCTGGGATACTCTCCGATAAAACATATGCGCGCGAATACCTGCCTTTCCATCCGCTGTCGGGACTTGTTCCGGATCATCGTCCGGTCCGGTTCTGTTCTGTTGTCTATACTACTTTTGTAACATAATCTATGCTGGTTGTCAATTTTTCACGGGCGGGCGGCGTCCCGCCGAAGCAGCAAACTGAAACCCCTGCTTGCACAGGCACGTAAAATAAGGTATAAATATTTCATAGGAATCCATGCACAACGGGAGGACTATCATGAAGCACAGGTTCGGTCAGCAGGTTGCCTGGACAGTTTTCTTTTTCCTGATTCGCCCTTTTGTCCGGCCGATTGTCGGCTATACATACCAGAGGGCGAAGCATATTCAAGGGCCTGCGATTTTACTGTGCAACCATAACCAGGACATCGATATCGGCCTGATGGGGTTAAGCTACCGGCAGTCCATGCGGGTGGTGGCCAGCGAGCACATTTTCCGGCTGGGAATTCTCACCTGGCTGGTCAAGCAGTTTTTCTCGCCGATTGTCCGTATGAAGGGGAAAACGGAGATCCGGACAGTGCGCGATATCCTCAATGTGATCAAAAAGGGCGGCAGGGTGTGCATCTTTCCCGAGGGCAACCGCAGCTATAACGGGCTTACGGGAGAGATTACGCAGGCAACGGCCTCACTGGCGCGCATGGCCAAATGCCAGCTGATCACCTACCGCATTGAGGGCGGATATTTAAAGCATCCGCGCTGGGCAAAATACGGCCGCCGAGGGCATGTGTTCGGCCACGAGGTGGGACGGTATACGCCGCAGCAGCTGGCAGCCATGAATACCGAGGAAGTGCTGGCGCTCATCCGGCGGGACCTGCATGAGGACGCTTATGAAAGGCAGCGGCAGATGCCGCGCGTGTACCGGGGCAAAAAGCTGGCCGAAAGCCTGGAAACGGCCATGTACCTGTGCCCCAGATGCGAAAGAATTGGCACCCTGCAAAGCGAGGACAATCGCATTGCCTGCGGCTGCGGATTTGCCATGCGGTATGATGAGATGGGAATTTTAGAAAGCGCCGATGGGCAAGACGCGCGCTTTTCCACCGTTACCGCGTGGGATGCGTGGCAGGAGAGCAAAACGGCGGAAATAGCGCTAAACGGCCAAGGCGGCAGCATTGTCGGCGACGACGGGATTTCCCTCTACCGGGTGGAGCCGTGCAAAGGCGATGAGCTGATCGAAACCGCGAGGCTGTCCATCAGCCAGAGGGAGCTGGTATGCGGTTCTTTCATGTTCCCGTTGGCGAATATTTCCGATCTGGCGATCATCGGGCGCAATACCCTGGTGTTTGAAACCCGCAGCGGAGGGTATTACGAACTGCGCAGTAAAAGCGACTACAACGCGCTTAAATACCGCCGTATTTACCTGTATTGCAAAACAATGGCGAAAGGAGAGTGCGATGCTGTGGTATGCGTTGCACAACAACAACAATGAGCTTTTCTGCACAAAACACGGAGCTCTGGAACCTGGTTCTTCAATTGGGGATAATCTCCGCCATTCTGCTGGGTGCAAACATCCTTCGCAGAAAACTGCCCGTTATCCAGAAGCTGTTGCTGCCAACAGCCGTGCTCGGCGGGTTTTTGCTGCTGGCACTCCGGCTGACGGGATGGGTGTATATCGATACCGGTCTGCTGGAAATGATTACCTACCACGGGCTGGCGATCGGCTTCATCGCGCTGTCCATCCGCACCATGCGCAATGAGAAGCTGGAAAACGGCGTGGGCCTGATCGGCATGAAAAGCGGCGCGCTGATTGTGAGCAGCTATATCATTCAGGGAATCGCGGGCCTGATCATTTCCCTTGTCCTGGGGTATACCCTGATGCCCGATCTGTTCAAGTCAGCGGGCATCCTGCTGCCGATGGGCTACGGCCAGGGCCCCGGACAGGCCAATAACATCGGCACGGTGTACGAGGGCCTCGGCTTTGTCGGCG
This sequence comes from Candidatus Limiplasma sp., assembly GCA_963664595.2. Lineage (GTDB taxonomy): Bacteria > Bacillota > Clostridia > Christensenellales > Aristaeellaceae > CAXXOK01. The sequence goes on from CAXXOK010000003.1 coordinate 72,798, forward strand.
GACGTTCGTTCGCGCTCTCGCTGGCGGCGGCCGGGTTTTTAAGCGCGTGCGTTGTGGGCGTGATCTACCTCAATTATCTGTCGCGCAAGGGCGAGATTAAGCGCGTGAAGCAGAATGAAGACGAGGAGATCGAAAAAAGCGGTATCGGTGTATTTCAGGATCCCAACGAGATCCCGATTTCCCAGGCGGTGGACAAGCTCACGGTGCAGATTGCGCTGGTGCTGTCTGTGTATCTGATCACCTATGGCGTCATTCTGGGGCTTACGTCCCTTTCGGCCTCGCTTGGCGAAGGACTAGCCAACACCATTTCGTCGCTGCTGTGGGGGTTCAACTTTATCGTTGGCGCGCTGATCGCCATGCTGTTCCGGGGCATTATGCTGCTGCTGCGCAAAAACAAGCTGATGACCCACCAGTACCAGAACAATTATCTGCTCAGCCGTGTATCGGGCTTCTTTTTCGACCTGATGATCGTGGCGGGCATTGCGTCCATCGATATCAATGTGATGAAAACCCTGTGGCTGCCGTTTGTGCTGATGTCGGTGATCGGCGCAATTCTGACATTTTTCTATCTCAAGGTCATCTGCCGCAAACTGTATCCCGATTATTACTATGAAGGCCTGTTGTCGATGTACGGGATGATGACGGGAACCATTTCCTCCGGCGTGCTGCTGCTGCGCGAGGTGGATCCGCTGTTCCGGACACGGGCCTCCACCAATATGCTGGTCGGATCGGGCTTCGCGGTGCTGCTGGGCGCACCGATGCTGCTGTTGATCGGCATCGCGCCCAACTCCCCTGAAATGACGTTACTCACCCTTGGGCTGCTGGTGGTATATTTCCTGCTGATGCTGCTGCTCATGTACGGGAAAAAGAAAAAAACTACGAAATAGACTTACCGGACAATCGGAGATAAACCATGCAGGGCATACCGCCGGGAGGGGGTATGCCCTGTTGTTTTATTTTTGGAAACCCGCTTGTGATCACAGGTGGGGCAGGGTTGACGGAAGATCGGCCAGCGTCCCGGATGGAATAGTTATGCAATTTTCATATCGGCGTGCGTTGCTTGGGAGGGATTTCCGCGTTCCGGTATTTTGGCATACAGCGAAACGCCTGGGTCTATGCTGCGGGGATGGCCTTTATGAAGGCGGCATTGCGGATCGCCGGAGCGTGGGCACACCCATGATACGCACCTGAAAAATGAGACGGTAAAGCAGCTGAATAGAATAAGGCAAAGCGCGATATAAACTGATGGAGAACGATGGATATCGCGCTATTTTATAATGGTGAAAAACAGAAAATGATTGCAGATAGGATTGACACTAAATACGTAACGGTGTAAGATGAGCGTGAGGTGAGGCCGATGGATAAATTAACCATCTCCGAGATTACGGAAAAAACGGGCGTTTCCAAGCGGACCGTGCACTATTATATCGGGCGGGGGCTGCTGCCCCCGGCGGAAAAGGATGAAGACGGATATTACTACACACAGGAGCATCTGACAAAAATCCTGTATATCCGCTGGCTGGCGGCACGGCACGTATCCCTGCAGGGAATCGCGTTTCAAATGCAGGGGCGCAGCGGTGAAACCATGGAGCGCGAGATGGCGGAAAACCGCAGTCCCGCGGAGGATTTCAACATGGCGCCGGATACCGCTGCGCCGGACGTATATATCCGCAAAACCCTGTTGCCGGGGCTGGAAATCCACATGACACCGGAAGTGTACGAGCGGCTGCGGTATAAAATGGATACACTGGCCGCCTATCTGAAAAAATTATCGCAGGAAGGATGAGGGTTCGATGATCGGTCAGGAGGAGACGGTATTTCTGACGTCGGTTCTCAAGAGCATCCCGATTCACGGCAGCGTGCTGGGTGATACGCTGGAGGGGCGGATTACCCAGGAATATGTGAACACGTTCAGCGTGCCGCTGGAGGTTGTGTATACCTTTCCCACGCCGGAAAACGCTGCGGTGACGGGCCTTTTGATTACCATTGGCAATCAGCGGATCGAAACGGGGATTGTGGAGCGTGAGCAGGCCAATCAACAGTATGCCAAAGCCATTGCGGACGGCAACAGCGCGTTCCTGCTGGAATCGGAACGCCCCAATGTAAACCGCCTCACGCTGGGGCGTGTGGAGCCGGGCGAGCGGATTGTGGCGGAAACCCGTTTCTGCATGACGCCGCAGCGCTGTGACAACGAAATACGCCTTGCCATTCCCACCACCATCGCGCCGCGCTACATCCCCTGCCGTATGCTGATGGAGACCCCGGAAGACGCGCATAGGATTACCCCGCCAAGCGGCGAAACGGGCTATATGGTGGAGCTGGACTTGGAAATTCTTCCGCTTAACGATATCCGGCCGGGCGACTCCCCCTCCCATGATCTGTTGTGGAAACAATCCGACGACGGCCGGTGGCTTGTGACCCTGAAGGACGGCTGCTGCGAAGCGGGCAGCGATATGGTGGTGCTGTACCATGAGCAAGACGCCAAGCAAAACCGCGGTATTCTGGGCGCGGACGAGACGTTGCTGGCGCAGTTCATACCCGATCTGCCGGTGGGCAGGCCCGGGAACAGAGCCTATACCATCCTGCTGGACAGCTCCGGCTCCATGGAGGATAAGATGGATACCGCCAAGGAGGCGGTGCGCAACGCGCTGACCTATATCCGCAAGGAAGACGATATTCAGCTGCTGTGCTTCAACAATACCCTGCGCAATCTTCCCGGGCAAACGATGTGCAGGGCCGGTGATGAGGCGCGCCAAACTCTGCGCCGCACGCTGCAAACGCTGGAGGCAAGCGGCGGAACCGAGATTCTGCTTCCGCTCAGAATGGCGCTGGAGGAAACGGGAACGCCGGAAACCCATGATATCCTACTGATCACCGACGGGCAGGTAGGCAATGAGAGCGAAATCATTACCATGACGCAGCGGTACTTAAGACGCGGCACCCGGCTGTTTACCATCGGTATTGGGCAGGCTGCCAACAGCTATCTGGTTTCCGAACTTGCGCTGGTCGGCGGGGGAATGGCGGAGAACGTGTTTCCGGGGGAAAACCTGGAGGCCAAGTGTGAACGGCAGATGATCCGCTGCGCGGGGCAGCGGATGGAAAACGTGCGGCTGAGCTGGGCGGACGACACGGCGGCGGAACCGGCCGTGCCGCTGACCGCCGTATTTGACGGCGATACGGTATCCGCCTGCGTATGCACCGGGGATAAACCCTGGCCGCTGACGCTGAGCGCAGCGGCGGACGGGCAGCGCTGGACCTGCGTGTTGCAGCGCCGGGATGTGCTGGATATCGGAGAGGACCTTCCGGCCAAAATCGCGGCGCGGCAGAAGCTGCGCAAGCTGGAACGGGATTACGATGCCTGTGGCAACGCGGCGGTGCAGCAGGAGCTCAAGGAAAGGGCCATTGCGCTTTCCGTGGAGAGCGGCGTGCTCTGCCGCTTTACCACTTTCTATTCCGAGCTGCTGCGCCCCGAAAGCGACCGGCGGATTCCCCTTACGCATGAAGTGCCTGTGGCTTCTTTGAAACGGCTTTTCCAACGCTCCGATACCAGCGGCTTCGCGTGCGCGAGGAGCGAGGACGAGGAGCTCTCCTCCATAATCGGCAGCGGGGTCAGCCTTGCAAGAGAATTGCTGCAGCCGCGCCGCATGGATTCGGCAAAGGATTCGTTCGTGTCCGGTGTCTCACGGATGCGGTCTGCACGGGGCGGCATGGAAGAACGGAATGTGCAGCCTCCCCGCAAGCAAGGATGGGAAGGAATCCTATCGTCCGGTATCAGCCACAGGATGTATGACGACCTATATCTGGACGGCATCAAGGGCTTCTGGGAAAGGGATCTGCACAGTGCGGACTATCCGGATTTCGGCGGGCTGCTCAAGGCGCTGATCCGGATACATCAGGCGGACGGGCCTGTGAGCACGGCCTGCTACAATGCCATGCTTCTGGCGGCGGATGAACTGCTGGAGACCCGCGCGTTTCCCGATGTGGAGGGGTATGTGTCCGGAATGCTCGAAGCGGTTGAGCATTTGCTCCGGCATAATCCGGACCCGAAACGGATGGAGCAGCTGCTGGATGTGATCACGGTCCTGCTCAAAAAGTGCGGCGACAGCCCTGCGCTCCACAAACGGATGAAGGCGGCGGCACGGCATTCCCGGTATCAAACACAGGATGTAAAGCGGTACCGGCTCAAATGTGCGTTCACATGCCTTCAGCTGGCTTGCGAAGATGATCCCATGCTGCAATAATTGTCGCTTTGGGCGGTTGATATTAGAAGCGACAGGCAAAACACCGAAACGAATAAAATGACCCGGCGACTGATACCGGTACAGCGTTCGTATTATCCATAAGCATTGATGAAAAAACCTGCCGGAGCACATCCCGGCAGGTTTTTATCCGTCATGGCAAAGCCAGACGGCGGCGGAGAATCGGATAAGAAAAAGCGCACCCTCGTGCGGTACGCGGAACCCTGTATTTTTTCGCGAACCGGGAGTTCTTGAAAAGAGCATGAGATTTATGTGAAATTTCTCATGTTGAATGTATAATTATGGTTATTGTGGCTAAATTTCATCCATGCTATGATAATAAAAAGCCCATATATATGATACCGTAAATTGAAGGAGGTTACCCTATGAAAAAATTCGTATCCCTGTTTCTGGCTGCAATCATGGTATTGTCCCTCGTTTCCTTTGCGGCGGCAGACGACGCTACCGCGCTGGAACTGTGGTGCATCTGGTCCAATGACAGCGAATCCAACAAAGCCCCGTTCCTGAAGACCCTTGATGAATTCTATGCCGCTTATCCCGATATCGCTGTCAATCTGACACAGTATGATGCCAGCGAATATGACGCGATCATTAAAACTGCCGTGGCCGCCGATGAAGCGCCCGACGTATTCTACTATAACGCCGGCGGCGTGATGAAAGCCTTTGTGGACGGCGGCAAGCTGGCCGTGTTCAACGACTACATCGCCGATGGTACCTCCGACCGCATTATCGAAGGCACGCTGGCCAACATGACGTTTGATGGCAACATCTACGGCCTGCCCTACACCAATGCCTGCTCCATCATGTTTATCAATCCCGCGCTGTTTGCGCAGTACGGCATTGATCTGCCGACCGCCGGATGGACCTGGACGCAGTTTGTGGAAACCTGCCAGAAGTTCATCGACAACGGCGTAACCCCGCTGGCCCTGGGCGCGAAGGACACCTGGTGCATCTGCATGTACATGGATATCCTCATGCTCCGTCAGTGCGGCTATCAGGAAATGGCGGATGCGTTCTATAAGAACGAGAACGGCTCCTTCCTGACCGACAACATGGTGAAAGCTGCCGACAAGTTTGTGCAGCTGGTCAGCATGGGCGCATTCCCCGAAGGCACCGCCGGCATCAGCCGCGACGAGAGCGAAGTGCCCTTCTACAACGGCGAAATCCCGATGTATGTAAACGGCAACTGGACTGCCGCCAACTGCCCCGACGGCTTCACCTGCGTAACCTTCCCCGTGATGGAAGACGGCGCTGGCCTTGCGACCGACTTCATGGGCGGCGCGGCTGAAGAGTTCACCGTTTCCTCGCAGAGCAAGAATATCGAAGCGGCGATGACCCTGTGCAAATTCCTGGCTGAAAACCACAGCTACAACGCGTATGTGGTCGGCGCCGGTATGCCCACCTGGAAGTTCACCGCCGAACCCACCGGCATCAACCCGCTGATCGCCGAGATCGTCGGCTACACCAACAGCGCCACCAGCTTCCTGCTGTGGGGCAACACCATCCTGGAAGGCGACGATTCCACCTTCTACGGCGATGCGCTTCAGGAACTGGTTATGGGCTCCATCACGGCCGAGGAATTCCTCAACGAAATGGAAAGCCTGCTGCAATAATCAATCCGGCGCTGCGCGCCGCGCTCTTCCTCCCACGCGGGCCCACGGGCCCGCGCGGGAGGTTTTCGTGTCGCTGCGGCTTCCTGTAGGGGAGTGAACCGTATGGAAAAGGTACGTTCGGACAAAATGGCGATCTGTCTGTTTATTATTCCATCCCTGCTGCTGTTTTCTTTTATCATCATCGCGCCGATCATCATCTCCATTCAGTACAGCACGCTGGATTGGGACGGTATGAGCAAAGGTACGTATGTCGGTTTTGATAACTACGTCAATCTGTTTTTCGGCGTCAGAACCAAATTTCCCAAAGCCGTGATGAACTCGCTGCTGTATGCGGCGGTTTCGATTTTTATTCAGCTGCCCATCAGCCTGCTGCTGGCGCTTGTGATTTCCAGCGGCGTGAAGTTTGAAAACTTCTACCGCAGCGTTTATTTTATTCCCGTCATTATTTCCACGGTGGTTATCGGCCAGCTGTGGATGAAAATATACCATCCGGATTACGGCCTGCTCAATATGGCGCTGCGCGCTACGGGCCTGGAAAGCTGGACCCGCAGTTGGCTTGGCGATAAAAACACGGCGCTGATCGCCTGTTTTATCCCCATACTATGGCAGTATATCGGCTATCACATGCTGCTGTATTATGGGGCGATCAAGTCCATATCCACTGATATTTATGAAGCCGCCAAAATAGACGGCGCATCCGGCGTGCGCACGGCGTTCAGCATTTCCATTCCTTTAATCAAGCCGATGATCAAAACCAGCGCCACCTTCTCGCTGATCGGCTCGCTGAAGGTTTTCGATTTGATCTTCGTCCTGACGAACGGCGGCCCCGCCAGCGCCACCGAAGTACCGAGTACCCTGATGTTTAAAACGATTTTCAGAAACCTGCATTATGGGGAAGGCTCCACCATGGCGATCTTTATCATTTTGGAATGTGTGATCATGTCGATGCTTCTGCAGAAGCTGTTTAAAACAGAAACCTATTAAGGAGGGATGCGCCGTGGATACCCTGATGGAAGATAACCAAAAAAAACAATCGGTGACGCAGCCCGTCCGCTGGAACAGGAAAACGATCATTCTTACAGCGGTACTCATGATTTGGGCGTTTATTCAAATCTTCCCGTTGTATTGGCTGCTGACTTTTTCCCTGAAAGAGAACGCGGAAATTTTCGGCGGCAACGTGCTGGGGCTGCCCGGGAAATGGCTGTTTGAAAACTATGTTACGGCCATTGGCAGTGCCAGTGTAGGCCGTTATCTGTTCAACAGTACGGTGGTGACCGGGGCAAGCATTGCGCTGACCCTGCTGCTGACGATCACATCCGCATACGCGCTCAACCGCATGAAGTGGAAACTGCGCGAACCCATGCGCATCGTATTTATGCTGGGGCTGATGATTCCTCTGCACGCGGCGCTGCTGCCGCTGTATATCATCTTCAGCAAAGCCAAGCTGATGAATACCTACATTGCGCTGATTCTGCCCTACACGGCCTTTGCGGTGCCTATGGGCGTGCTGATGATGAGCGGTTTCATACACGCCATACCCATGGAGCTGGAGGATGCGGCCTGTATTGACGGCTGCAATATCTACCGTATTGTGTTCCAGATCGTAACGCCTATGATGCGGCCGGCCATCGCTACCGTAAGCATATTCACCTTCCTGCAATGCTGGAACGAGCTGATGCTTGCTTATGTCTTTTGCCCGAAGGCACACGTCCGCACACTCACTGTCGGCATTCAAAATATGTACGGGCAATATACCACCAACTGGGGCCCGATCGGAGCGGCGCTGGTGATAGCGACGATACCGACGCTGATCATCTATCTGCTGATGAGCGGCGAGGTGCAAAAGAGCCTGATTGTGGGTGCGCTGAAGGGATAGTAACCGCTCAGGGGATAACGAAACGTGAGAATGAGCCGTGTGTTATACTGAATGATATGTAGAACCCTTATTGAGAAGCCTTGGCATAGCAGTGCTGTGCCAAGGCTTCTTTTGCGGTCAGGTTGACAACATATGGTTTCTTTTCAACATCAAATCTTTGGTTTTGTATTACAGCGCAAGGCGCGGCATGCCGTATATTGCTTCCAGCGCGCGGATGGCCTCCGCTTTTGGCTGCGGGGATTTGGCGAACATCACCTGCTGCACAAAACGGTATCCGAACTTCAGCAGGATCATTTCCCGGATTGGGAGGGCTTCTCTCGGGGGATACTTCCCGTATTCCGACAATCCCCGGCAGTACGCCGGAACAAGCGTTTGATAGTACGTGGTAATTTGCGATGCTTCAGTTTCGTCCGCGATCAGGCTGGCGATGTCTTCACCGATGCATCCAACGCCCGCGCAATCCCAATCGATGACAATGATGCCGCCGCTTTGCGCTATGATGTTTTCCGTCCAGTAATCCCGGTGGCACAGCACCTGAGGCAGGCTTGAAAGCTTTTGAAGGATTTGGTTCGACTGCGCCTGCGCATCCATCAGCATGGCTTTCAATTGGCTTGGCAGTGTGCAGTCGCAGCTGCGCAGCCAACGGTATTCAACGGTATCCGGCGTCCATTGCGCGAAGTCGCGCCGTATATACTCCGTGTCGCCAAGGCAGCTGATTTGATTGATAACTGCCTGCTGCCGGGCGCAACGGCCCTGAAAGCGGCCGAGCTCCAACGCAGCGCGTTCCAAATCGGCCAGGGTGAGACGTGCGCCGGAGACGCCTTCGGCATATTCCATCCACAGGCAGGTTTCGCTGTCCGTCATTTCCGTGTACGCAATTCTGGGCCAGCGGAACGAGGCGGTAAACAGGTCGGCAAACGGAGACTGAGCCAGATCGTATTCTCTGCGCCAGGAATGAGGATCGCCGGGACGCTGCCATTGCTTTTGTGTTTTCCGCACAATGCGAAACGGGATATGCTTTCCATCCCCGGTGTCGGCATCCCCGGACAGCAGCCGTACATCGCCGAGTGTGCCGCCGTACAGGCGGACGGCCTCATACCGGGCGTGCTGTACGGGCGTATCAAGTAGTTTGCTTACGGCCTGTACCAGCGTTTCCGTTTGGATGTCAGGACAAGTATTTTGTTCGTTCGGTATGTTAATCATCCCCTTTCTTGGGCAGCGCCTTGCACCGCCGGGCGATGGATTTTTGGTGGGCTTGCTTGCCGGTAAGGTATGCCGCCTTGCCGTTGACGAAGCGGTTTTCCCGCTGCTGGGCCAGATAGCTGTTCCAGCGCTCCTGGGAGAGCGTGCCGTTTTGCAGCGCGGCGGTCACGGCGCAGCCGGGCTCGGTTTGGTGGCAGCAGTCGTGGAACCGGCATTGGGCGAACAGTGCCTCTACATCGGCAAAGCTGACGCCGATGCCGTCCTCCGCGTCGAAAAGCCCCAGCTCGCGCATGCCCGGCGTATCAATAACCATCGCGCCGGAGGGCAGCAGGAAGAGCTGACGGTGTGTGGTGGTGTGGCGGCCGCGGCTGTCGTCCTCGCGGATCTGCCGGACGGCCATGACCTCCTGTTGCATCAGGGTGTTGAGCAGGGAGGACTTGCCCACGCCGGACATGCCCAGAAATACAATGGTTTGCCCGGGCCGCAGATATCGTGAAAGGGTATCCAGCCCGAACCCGGTATGGCTGGAAACCGCATGCACAGGCACATCCGGCGCCAGCGCCAGCACCTGGGCCTCCGCCTGTGCGGCGTTGTTTGCCAGGTCCGCCTTGGTGAGCACCACCACGGGCTGGGCGCCGGATTGCCGGGCCTGTGTAAGGTAGCGGGCGATGCGGCTGATGCTGAAATCCAGATTCAGCGACGACAGGATGAAAACCGTGTCGAAATTGGCGGCAACCACCTGCTCCAGAACCGTTTTCACATAGCCCGCGGCGTGGCCGGAAAAATCGGCGCGGGAAAACTTGGTGCGGCGCGGCAGCAATTGGGCAATGCGCGAGGCGCCGGACGCCTGGTATTCCAGCAGCACGAAATCGCCCACGCAGGGGTAGGCTTCGCGCGTCTGGTTGTCGTAGTAAAATCTGCCTTTCAGGGTGGCCGCGGTTTCCCCAAACGGGGTCATCACGGTATAGTGCTCCCGGCGCAGCTCGGTTACACGCCCGGGGGTCAGCCCCTCGGGCAGGGGTTCGGTCTGTATATATCCGTATTGGTTTAAATCCATGGGTGTCTCCTTTTTTGGTACACAAATACCGCGGGACAAGCAGCCTTCTACTGTAGCTGCTGTCTCGCGGTATCAGGGAACTGAGAATGCGTTATACGCATTCTCAAACAGCAATATTCATGAAAGGTACCTGTGGGTGGCAGGGCTTGCTTGCCTAATGGCGCTTCGCCCTTGCCGCGTTATGCAGTTTTAGTTTTCCATCACCTTTTTTACTGCCATACAACACATCCCCTTTCAAAATTTCATCGTTGTCTCCAGAGACTGCCCTTAGTGTACGCAAAGAAGGTGGGGTTGTCAATACCGCAATTATGGCTGTTTCTTTTGCAGCGCCGCAAAGCCTGCCGGAATCAGCGTCAGCGTGTACAGCATGCTCAGCCCGATGCCGATGGTAACCGTCAGCCCGAGGCTTGCCATTCCCGGATGGTTGATCAGGCCCAGGCTGCCGAAGCCGATAACGGTTGTCAGGGTCGTTGTGATGATGGCCTTTCCGGTATGCATGGTTTTGGAGGCGATATTCTGTCCGTCTTCCTCACGCAGCCTGTGGAGCAGATGAATGCCGCTGTCCACGCCGATGCCGATGATCAGCGGAAACGCCGCGATGCTGAAAACGTTGATACTGATGTGCAGCGCATTGAGCAAACCAAGGGTGGAATATAGTGTGACCAGCAGCGGAAGCGTGGTTAGAACCGCCAGCTTCAGCCTGCGGAACATCAGCCAGGAGATCAGAAACGCGATGGCAAAGCAGACGAGGCTGATCATTACGATATCGCTTCTCACCATATCCGTAATCTCATTCATGAGGGTGGCCATGCCTACAGGCTGACGTCCGGTAAGGCTGAGGATTGCAGAGAGCAGCGCGCGGTACTGTGCGGGCTCGTACAGGCTGATGGCGGGCATGATATCCACGCGCAGCTTGCCGTCCAGCCCGATATAATTGGCCTGGATATCCAACGGCAGATCGGCAAGGGTCATGGGGCGCAGGTCAAAATCATCCAGTGCGTTCAGGCCTTTGCTTTGCAGCAGGGTATCCAGCCGAAGGAGGATTTCCAGCTTTTCTTCCATGGTATCCGGCATGTAGGTCAGCACGGAATCCATCTCCCGGATGGCCGCGTTGCCGGTCAGACCGTTGTAAATATCCCGCAGCTGCGCTTCGTTATCCGCGTAAAAGCTGAGGGTATCCACATCATAGTCAAAGGCTTTTTCAAGCTCCTCCGCCCAGTGCAGGCTGGGAATATTTTTTGGGTAAATCACGGAAAGATCGCTTTGCAGCTTTGTTTGAGCAACGAAAGGGCTCAGGGCGGCAAGCACAAGCAGAATGGCCAGGAATAGAAGCTTGCGCCGCCGCACGATGAAGCGGGTGACCGGCTGCATCCACTGTGCGGAGGCGCCCTGCCGCCGGGCAGAGCCGGGCTTGGTATCCAACAAGAGGATCAGTGCGGGCATAAGCAGCAGCATGCAGGCGCAGAGGCTCAGGATACCGGCGGCGGAAACGATGCCCATCTGCGCAAACGCCCGGAACTGGGCAAAGGCAAAGCAGGCAAAGGCAAGCGCGGTGGTGAGCGCACCGATGACGATCGACTGGCCGGTGGCCTTTTGGGCGATGCACACCGCGCGCTGCGCCGGCAGGCCATGCCCGCGCTCCTCCTGATACCGGGTGATGAGGTGAACGGCGTAATCGATGCCCAACCCCAATAAAAGCAGCGCAAAGCTGACTGCGAACATGTTCAGGCTGCCATAGACAACATAGGCAAAGGCCGCCGCCGTTACAGTGCCCAGCAGAAGGGGGTATAAGGACAGGAGCGGCAGCTTGAGACTGCCGAAAAACAGCACCACGATGAGGAGGATCAGCACCAGCGTTACAGCCAGCGTGCCGAACAGCCCGTCAAAGGCAACCGTATCGGCTTCGATATCCTGGATAAAGGTGCCGCCTGTCAGTCCGGCGTCGATTTGGCTGTACGCGGGGTCACCCAGCAAAGCCGCAAGGTGCGCCTGTGTTCCATAGTAGAAATCGGAACGTGATTGCAGATAATCGCTGTCGTCAATCACCGGTTTCAGGTATAGCAGATACTGCGTTCCGTCGTCGCTTACGATATACCGGCTATCTTTTTGCGCCTGCGCGGTCAGCTGCGTCTGTGCGCTGAGCAGAAGCTTGGTCAGCGCTGGAAAATCCTGCTGGTCCATGGCATCGGAAAGCTGGTGGTAAAGATCCATATCAAGGTACGCCCAGGCGAAGGGAGCGATAGCGCTCAGATCCACCTGGTACAGCAGGCTGCTCACATAGGGCTCCTGAGCAAGCCCGGTGCCCAGCGCGGTTACAAACGCTTCAGCCTGCTGCTGAAAATCCGAGACCGGCAGGGCGGGATCGGCCTGTTTTACAACGATAACCGCCTGATCCTGACCGGTAAAATATTGATTGAAGTCTTTGGACGCTCGGTAGCTTGCGCTGTCCGTGGACAGCATATCCTCCATGTTGGACAGGATTTCCAGCTTGCTTACGGCGAATGCGGCGAAGAGGAATACTATCAGGCTGGCGATCACGATGAGCTTTTGTTTCATGCGTTACCTCTCGAAAAACAGTTTTATCAGTAATGCTTTCAGGTGCTCCCCCAGCACATCGAAGGTGAAGGGGATTTCCTTCATGATGACGCTGTCAAACATGTTGTGGACGGAAAGCACCAGAAAGCAGGCCATGAATTCCGGATCGTCCGCATGGATCAGCCCGGCTTGTTTACCCCGCTGTATCCAGTGGGATACAGGCTCTGTGAGGATTCCGATGTGCTTGCTTTGCAGGTTTTCCTTGCCTAAATATCCATAAAAGCGCACCTGATGCAGCATCAGCATGAGCGGCTCATTTTCCTTGACATAAGCAATCAGGTGATCGACCACCGCATGGACGGCCTCCAGGGTGAAACCGCAGGAATCCAGCGATAGAACGGGCTTCAGCAGCGCGTCAACCTTGCGCGCGGCAAAATCCCATACCAGAGCGTCTTTTGAATCGAAATAAAGATAGAAGGTTCCTTTGGCTACGCCCGCCAGCCGCGTGATTTGCGCAACGGTGACCTTATCCACGCTTTTTTGCATGAACAGGATTTCCGCCGCTTCGAGAAGGGCCTGCTTCGTTTGGATGCTTTTTTGCGTTTTCATCGCATATCCTTTCCGGTGACACGGATTTATGAACGCTGGTCATGATTCAGTATAGCGGCGGCTGTGGAGAAAAGATATAGTCAAGTACCCTTGCCGGGTCACTTTTGCGGCGGATGAAAACACCGTTTGAAAGACGGATGCACGGACAACGGAGACTGCCGTGAGCCAAAGCTGACGGGTCTTACACATCTTAAGCGCATGCACGAGGCGCAAAACAAAACGAGATCCGTATGGAAAGCTATGATAAGCGGACATACTGTTGTCCATATTCCCGTGTTATCCTGATGGTAACGGCCGGATATCAAAAATACGGTGCAAACGGGGCGAGGGCATGGATGCAGTTTATGGGGGAATATACATGGCTTATGAAAGATTTCTGGACAAAGCACAGAAGCCCGGCAAAGAAATGGTTTTGCAGGCCCTGGGCCGCGCGGAGCCGTTATGGCTTTCGCTGGAAAACTATATCCGCGGGTATTACCCCTGTACGGCGGAAATGATATACTTTACCAGGCAATGCGGCTGGAGCCTGCGGTACAAAACGGGCGCGAAAACACTGTGTTATGTTTTCCCTGAAAGGGAGGCGTTCACGGTTCTGATTGTTCTGGGCAAGGCGGAAGCCGAAAAGGCGGAAAGAACGAAGGACCGGCTGAGCGATACCGTACGGGACAGTTTGGAGAACACCCGCCAGCTGCACGACGGGCGATGGATGTGGATAAGAATCAAAGACACAGAGGATTTGGAATCGTTCTTTATGCTGCTTTCGGCAAAGCGGAAACCGAAACCGCAGCAGCCCTGACCAACGGTTGGCGGGGTAGTTGCTGTCCGTTTATGGAGGACAGGACGGAATCAAACGGTAATGAACCCAATACCGGAAAGCTGAATACCGGCAGAAAGAGAAACAATATGAAAAGAGAGTATGCGAAAATCCCCCATTCCATGGAGGGAATGCAGACTTACGGGTTTTCCTGGATGGACTTCGTAACCTCCATACCCGCGCCGCTGTTTGTGGCAACCACCTATAAGCCGGATGGAAAAACAAACGCCTGTCTGCAATCGTGGGCGTGCTTCAGCGGCGAGGAGGACGGCTTTTATGCGTTTTTATCCAACGTCAGCAAAGGGGGACACTTCTATAAAACCCTGCAAAACACGGGCGTTTGTGTGCTGAACTTTCCTTCCCTGGACTGCTATGACCGCTGCTGTGAAACCATCCGCAACAACCAGTGGGACGCGGATGAGCTTGCGGCGTCCGGGCTGACGGCGGAGCCCGCTTCCACGGTCAACGCGCCGCGCATCAGGGAGTGCTTCCTGGCGCTGGAATGCGAATACGCGTGGGAGCGGGAGATTTCGCAAGGAAGCACCCATACGCTGATCTGCTTACACGTAAAAAACATCTGCATGGAGGAAGCGTTTCTGGAGGAAGCGGCGCAGGGCCGCTACGGTGAAAGCGGGTATTTGTATAACGTGCATTATCCCGTAAATCCCGAAACCTTTGCGGGCAGGGCGCGCGATTATCTTGCCGTGCTGTACAAGATCCGGGATACGGGGGAATATTAGGGACGGCTTTCCGGGAGTTGTGGCAGTTGTGTCGGCTTTTCAGGTGTGATGGTGAGAACCGATGGAGGGAAAGCCGATTCAATGTCGCCGGAGAACAGCCGTTGATAGCTGCTGTCGGGCTGAAAAAGCAGCTTGCCCTCATCATCGCTGACAGCATAAGATACCGGGGCTTGCACATCCGCTAGAAAACCAGAGATATCCATGACGAAGAGAAGCGCCTGTTCTCCGGGTCGCAGGGGATTTAATCAGCGTTTTCCTAAGCAGACCAGAATGGCTTTGTTATCTGGTCGTGGCTCCGAGCCCCCGTTTTGTGCGTTGAGCGCTGCGTGACGCTGCCTTTGATATTGCCCGGCGGTTGACAAACACCCCGTCTTCGGCACAGATCGGGTTTCGCCCTTGGCCGTTTCTCCCCGATATACCATATCGACGGTCACTTCAGACTCGTATAAAGTGTGCTGTTTTGGATGATGGGCTTGGCCGTGACACTAATCCCGGTGAAGAATGTTTCCGCCTTCTGCCGGAGCGCATCCAACGTTGTAAGCGGGCTGGCTGTTCTGTGCGGTAGTGATCAGCGTACAGGCGTCGGTGGCGCCAGCAAACAGCACCGCGATGAGGTTGCGAACAGGATATACGGTTTTTTCTTCATGGCGGTTCTTCCATCGATATACGTGTATGGCTGTGTTCTGCCTGTTCAATGATATCATGATGGACTCTGTCAAAGTGTGACAAAGGCTGCCGCGCTTTGTATGCGTGCGGCAGCCTTGCCTGTATCCACAGTAACGCGCCGGAGAGGGGTATTTTCTCAGCCGGGCGGCACTGGTTTGCTGTTATTATGTAGAGAAGTGTCAGAAAAGCCGGATGAGAAAGTAACTGACCGTGGATACCGCGGCGCTGACGAAGCTGCCCCACAGGAGATCAATCACGGTGATCATCACGGGCCAGTCCTTCACGGTGGCGAGGTTGGTCAGGTCGTAGGTGGCGTAGGTGATCAGGCCGAACAGCAGGCCGGGCAGCAGGGCGGCTTTCCAGCTTTCAGCCACCAGCGCGGGGTTGACCACAAAGGCCTGAAGCCCCAGCACAAACAGCAGATAGAATACCAGCGCCGCCAGCAGCTTGGGCTTCTCCGCCATCAGGTAACCAAGCTGGCTGGCATACAGCTTTTTGGCGATCACCAGCAGCCAAAATCCATCGATCATCAGAAAAACGGCCAGAATGATTCCGTAGTTGCGGGCATCCGCCCAGGATAAGTGCAGGTTCATCGGGTTTCCTCCTTATCAGTCGGCAGGTTTGAGGGGTGCGCTTTCGGGAACCAT
Organism: Candidatus Limiplasma sp.; assembly: GCA_963664595.2. GTDB lineage: Bacteria > Bacillota > Clostridia > Christensenellales > Aristaeellaceae > CAXXOK01. Next base: position 88,817 of record CAXXOK010000003.1, read on the forward strand.
GGAATAAAGATGCTCGTTTGCGTGGCGTATTGCGCAAAGCCGGGACGGGAGCGCATGGCTTTTTCCAGCATCGGTACACCGGAGACGAAGCGTAACAGCAGGGTAATGGTCAGGGGGCTGATCACGGCAACCCAGGGCACGCCGCCGGAGACGGCAATCAGAAAGATGCCCCACCAGAGCGTTGCCTCGCCAAAGTAATTAGGGTGGCGGGAATAGCGCCACAGGCCGAATGTCATCAACTGGCCTTTGTGGGCCGGGTTTTTGCGAAATTCTGAAAGCTGTTTGTCCGCAACGGTTTCCAGCGTAAAGCCCAGCGCGAATAAAAGCACCCCGGCAATCAGCGGAACCGGGCGGAGGATGGGGGAGGGATCCGGCAGAAGAATGAAGGACAGGGAAATGAGATACATGAAAAGACCCTGCAACATGTATACCTGTAAAAACGCGCGGGGAACGGTCCATTTGCCCCAGGCTTTGCGGAAGGCGGCATAGCGGAAATCCTCACCCTTGCCAAGGTTGCGGCGCAGAATGTGCCAAAACAGCCGTCCGCCCCATAGCGTGATCAGCAGGGTAACGATCCACTGGGCCATGCCGACGGGCAGGCGCAACAGCAATAATAACCAGGCTACCACCACAAACCCGGCGCCCCAGCCGATATCCACCAGACTATTGTTGCGCAGCGCGGTACCGGCCAGAAAAAACGCGAAGAAATAGAGGAAGATGATCAGCGCGGCGGTTGTCACGGGCGATCACCGTCCTTTGCAATATAGCAGACGGCCACGGTGCCGGGGCCGGAATGGATGGCGACGGCGGACGATATTTCACTGATAAAGGCGGGGCTTTGTCCGGTGATCCTGGTAAGCTGCTCCTGGTATTCCCGGGCCAGCGGCAGGTTGTCGCCGTGAACAATGCTGTAGGCTTCGATACCGCCGCGCTTCATGGCCCTGCGGGCGAGCCGCATAATTTTGCGGGTCAGCCCCTTCTGGCTGAATGCCACGCCGAATGCTGCGCCGTGGCCCTTGTCGTCCAGCGTCATGATGGGGCGCATACCCAGCTTCATCCCGATTTTGCCGATGGTATTGGGCACACGGCCGCCGCGCACGGCATAAGCGAGCGTGTTCAGACATACATATATTTTAGTGCGTGGGATGCGGGCTGTGACCTCCGCGATGATTTCTTCATGGGTTTTGCCCTGTGTAATCAGCTCCGCCGCGTGGCGCACCAACAGGCCCTGCGCGCCGGAATTGAGGCGGGTATCGATAACGCTGATGTGCTTTTGCGGGGTTTCCAGCTCCTGTGCCGCCTTGGCAAGCGCCTGATAGGTGCCGCTCAGTTTGTCCGCCACGCTGAGGATGATCAACGAATCGAACTGTTCCAGCCGTTCTTTAAGCAGGGCGCGGATGCGCGCGGGTTCCGGCTGGGAGGTGGTGGGATAGGCCTCGGACGAGTCCATGGCGGCAAACAGCTGCGGCAGCCGGAGGGTAAGCTTGTCCAGATAGGCGGTCGTGTTTTTCAGCACACCCAGCGGCAGCATCGAGATGCCATGGGACAGCAGATAGGAATCCGGCAAATCGGCAATGGAATCGGTGATCAGGCCGATACCGCCCTTTTGCTGTTTGCGCAGCCTGTTTTGCAGGGCCATATCGTCGGCCTTCTGCTCCATCAGCTCGCCGTATGCTTGCAGCGTTTGCATAACGAGCTCCGGGGTATTGGTGTGGATGTGTACCTTCAGCTTTTGGCCCCGGGTGTTTGCGATCAGCGAATCGCCCAGATGCGTCAGCGCGGCCCGGACTTCGGCAAGCAAGACTTCGCCCTCTGCCGCTTGTTCGGCACGCAGAGAGACCAGCGCTTCCGTACAATAGCGGAAGTCGGAGGTTTCCGCATCGTCGGCAAGCATTTCAAACGGCTCATCCGCATAGGACGGCGAAGTGCGCGAATCCGAAAACACGCGGTTGATGCCTTCCAGAAAGCGGACAAACCCGGCGGCGCCTGCGTCCACAACGTTATGCCTGCGCAGCACGGCCATTTGTTCCTTGGTTTTTATCAATAATTGCAGGGAATATCTGTACGCGTCCTCAAACAGGTCGCTGAATTTGCCGTACTTGCCGTGATTGCTGTGCAAAAAAGCGGCCCAGTCGCGGATGACGCTCATCAGCGTTCCTTCTTTGGGGCTCTCCACGGCGGTGTACAGGTGTTTGACCGCGTTCAGCGCAACGGTGGCAAACTGGGAAACACTGACCGTTTGAAAGGAACCGCTCTCCAGCGCAAGGCCGTTTATGTACGAGGCGAAAATAATGCCGGAGTTGCCGCGCGCCCCCTCCAGCGCTGATTGGGATATGGCTTGCAGCATGTGGTGAAAATCCTGAACCGGCGACGGCTTTTCCACCATGGCTCGCAGGGTGACCGCGAGGTTGGTGCCCGTATCGCCGTCCGCTACGGGAAAAACATTGATTTTATTAAGGTGTGCCGTATGGGCGTATACTTCCTGAGCTCCGGAGGTAAACCAGGAGAAAATATCTGTGCCGTTGGCCTGCTGCATTTCCGGTGTGTTCATCATTTTACCCTCCCGGTATCATCGGTCGGACGGTATTCTTGTCTGTAAGTCATAAATAGTATACCATAAAATGATGAACTTGAAACGAAAGGGGACCGCCAATAGCCTGAATAGACAGGACCTTACCGGGCTAACACAATCGCCTGAAGCGCGTCCGCCTGGGACGCGACCCAGAATACCTGCGTGCCGCGGTTGCACTCCACGATAAAGTCCCGCAGCGCCTTGCTTGGGTAACGGCTGAAATCGCCCACGATGGCAAGGCGCATGCCGTAGTTGGAAAATTTCTGCAAAATCTCCCCGGCCAGACCTGTTTTCAGATCATAAAAGGCTTCCGGCAGGTTCTCCCGGCAGAGCACAAGGGCGCTGCTGTTGTACTGGTACTGCGCCGTAGCCATCATGTCCAGCGCATCCTGCGCGGTGTGGATGTGCTCTGCCGGATCCGCGACGGCGATCGGTTGGTCATTGCTTTCAATGCATTGCATGGTTACCGCTCCTTTTCCAAAAAAGTGAGAATCTCCGGCGCGGCGCCGGTGATCACATGCGCGCCGGGCCGCAGCTGTACCTGTGCCTGGGGGGCAAGGGCCGTCAGCCGCCGCGCGGCCTGCGCGCTATCCATGGTCACGTCGCCGGTTGCGGCAATCATCAGCACTGGCATGGTCAGCCTCTGCAGCTGTTCGTCGGAGAGCGTCGGCAGCGCGCCGGTGAAGGGGATAAAGTGCTCCGCTACCAGCGTCATGAACTGCAGCACCTCCTGAGGCAGGGCTGCTGCGCCGGTTACCGATGCTGCCGAGGCTTTGGCGCTGGCCGGATCGGCGGCGAAATTCGCCGTCTGCGCCAAAAAGGCGGGGGAGGGCGGCACAAGACCGGACGGGGCCAGCAGGATCAGCGAGGATACGCGCCGGGGATAAGCGGCGGCGAACCGCAGAGCCAGAAACCCGCCCATAGAGTTGCCTGCGAGCACTGCCTGGTCCAGTTCAAGTGTGTCCAATACTTCAAGCAGCCAGCGGGTATACGCGTCCGAGTGGAAATCCAGACGGCGGTCCGCGCTGTTGCCGGGCTCGCCGGGGATATCCACCGCCAACACGCGGTGGCGCGCGGTCAGGGCGGCAATATCGCCAAGCCATGCCGCACTGTTGCTGCACGAGTCGTGCAGCAGCAGGAGGGGCGGCTGGGAAGCCGCTCCCGCTTCCAGCACAAAGGTATCGCCGCAGGAGGTGCTCAGGGTACGCTGGGTTACCGGGAAAAGGCTCAGAATTTGGTTGTAGTAGGCACGGATCGCGGTCCGCCCTTCCGGCGATTTGAAAACAGTTTGGCTGTCACTCATTGTATTCCTCTTCTTTCTGCTGCAAAAATGTATCAACGGCGCTGAACACCGCGGCCATGAAGGCAACGTTGCCCCACAGGCTCAGACGCAGCGTGCCTTGCGACGTCAGATACTGTGTGACCAGGGACGCCTGTCCGTATTCCGGGGGCTTGCTGTGCATGGCTCCGTTCAGGAAGCTGGCGATGCGGTCGCCGTCCGCCGCGCTGCGCACGGCGATATCGACCACGGCGGAGGCGCTTGTCATTTCCCGAGGCTCCTGCTGCCCGTCGGGGGTTGGACTGTGCTCCTCGGTGAAACGGGAGAGATCGTTCCCCGTAACCCGCCAGCTTTTTCCGATTTTCGCCGCGCGCAGCTTTCCTTCCCGGATATAGCGCTGGATAGTTTTTGGATGGATATGCAGCATGCGGGAGAGCTGCTCCACGGAATAATAGGTTTCGTCCATTGCAATACTCCTTATCGTTTCCAATAATTTAATAATAAGGAATAATAGGGAATGTGTCAAGATGAAAGTTTTACAGACAGAATAGTCTGGTACGTGTTTCAAAACGGAAAAAAGTGAAAAGAAGCGAAATTATACGTTCCAAACCCCACGATATCCTGTATACTGTGAGTATCATCAAACGGGTGATTCTTGTAAGAGGAAAAGCGCTGCTGATGCCGAAACATAGTATTCCGGCATCCTTGGCCACAGGCTTGCTCTCCGTTGCAATAAAACAGGCCGTACAAGAGATGCGGCATTGAAAGGGGCACGAAACATATGAACAACAACTTCTACATGTCCGCCTACGCCTCCATTCCGGGAGCTATTCTGACCGCTGTTTTCGGATTGATCCTGCTGATCTGGCCCTCCCTTTCCAGTACGATTATCTGCTACGCCCTGAGCGCGGGTGTGCTGGTATACGGTGTGTTCCGCATTATAACGTATTTCCGCCACAAGCCGCAGAGCTCCATGATGAAGCACGATTTTTCTTCCGGAATTATGCTGGTGGTTCTGGCGCTGATCATCCTGATCAAGCCGGAGCTGATTATCTCGGCGCTGCCGGTGCTGCTGGGCTTGCTGCTGGTGATGGGCGCCGCCCGTGAAACGCAGATTGCGGTTGATCTGTCCCGCCTGGGGGAGATCCGCTGGTATCTGCCGCTGATCGCGGCGGCGGTGCAGGCCATCCTCGGCGTGATGATCCTGTGGAACCCATTTGCCACTGCGATTGTGCTGATGCAGTTCATCGGCGCTTCCCTGCTGGTGGAAAGCGTTTCGCAGATCGTATTCACGGCCGTGATCTCTCGCCGGGAACAGAAGTAAAGAAAAAGGCTGACGCAAAAAAACGCCCGTGAAGGGCGTTTTTTGCGTCAGCCTGTCAAAGAACCGCTTCGGGTTGTTATCGCCGCTCGCTTCATAGCGCCTTGGGCGCTGTTCGCTCGCTTACCCCTTTGTTGTAACGCAAGCCTTTGGGGTTCCACCCCAATCCCCGCAAGGGTTTCACCCCTGCACCCTGACCAGCACTTTCAGCCCTGGACCCTTCTTTTTTGACCGCCTGACGCAAAAAAACGCCCGTGAAGGGCGTTCTATTTACTCATCCAGGGAAACAGGCCGATTCCGGCACTGCTTCCGCTGTGGATTCCTCCGGGCTTATACGATGGCAGTTATTCAGCGCGCACTGTACGGTACCCTTGAGCAGCCGGACATAGCTTTGGATTATCTGCCGGGGGTCTTCCTGCATGCCTCTGCGAATCCAATCGAACGCGAGGCCTACCGCGGCGCTGGTGTAAAACGCGGCGATGCTGTCGATATCCTCCTGCCGGTACGGCGCGCTGCTGCTCTGCTTTGCGATAAAATCCGTGAACGTTTTATCGGCAATGGTAAAGATATAGCGCTCCAGGTACTCCCGGCGGACCGAATGGTAGATGTGGGAGATCGCGCATTTGTTTTCAAAGGCGAAGGTCGTCATCTTTAAAAACCATTCTTCCCACGAATGAAAGTCTGTTTTCCCTTTCAAGATATTCCGGGTTTCGGAGAGAAAAAGGTCCTCCGGCAGCTGGTAGATATCCTGATAATAATGGTAAAAGGTTCTGCGGCTGATGCTGCACTCCTTGGCGATATCCGTTACCGTGATCTGGTCAAGCGGGCGCTTGTTCAAAAGCCGGATAAAGGAATCGATGATGGCTTGTTTGGTTTGCTGCAGCATACCGTTGCGTACACCTCTTTGTCAATGCTTATAGCCGTGCGGCTATCAAACAAAAGTATACGACGATTGACAGACGGTGTCAAAGCAATGGGTACAGGACAGCGGGGATTGCCGGTCACTTTGCTGCCGGCGATACCTTGGCGGCAGCCAGCATCCGGTCGCTCCTGCGGCAGGAAGCGCCCAGCGCGATAGGCGTGGCGAAGCTGGTGATGATGATCAGCAGCACGATGAACGGCATGATGGACGTGTCGATAATCCCGTATTCCACACCCTTCTGGGCGGTGACCAACGCAACCTCGGCCCGCGCCATCATGCCGATGCCAACCGTCAGGCTGTCGTTGGCACCGTAGCGGCATAGCAGGGCGGTGCCGCCGCAGCCGATGATTTTGCCCAGCATGCCTGCAATAATGAACAGAACGCCGAAGAGCAGCATGCCCATATTGAAATTGGTAAACTGCGTGGACAGGCCAATGTTACCGAAAAACAGGGGAACGAAGATCATATAGCCAAGCATTTCGGCCTTACTGTCGATGTACTTCACATCGGGGTTGGTGGATAGGATCAACCCCACGATATAAGCGCCCGTGATATCGGCAATGCCGAAATACCGCTCGCTGACATACGCGATGATGAAGCACAGTGAAATGCTGAAAATCGGGATCAAACGGTGGTGGGGATATTTCTGGTCCAGCTTGTGAAAAAGCTTTGCAATCAGGGAAGCGATTAGTGCGATGGAGATAAAGAAGACGAACATTTTCAAAATCACCAGCCACGGATTGACTGCGTTGGCCGTGCCGTTGCTCTTTAAGGCCAGCACAATGGAAAGCACGATAATACCGACGATATCATCCAGAATAGCGGCGGCCACGATGGTATTGCCAACCTTGGAGTTCAGTTTGCCTAGTTCCCGCAGCGTGGCTACGCTGACGCTGACCGATGTGGCCGTCAGAATGGTACCATAGAAAACATCCATCAGCAGGGTATCGCTGTCACCGAGGGCTGCAAAGCCGCCGTTGAACAGAACGGCTACCAGAAAGCCGAGGCCCATCGGCACAATCACGCCGCCCAGCGTGATCAGCACGGCCGGGCCGCCGATTTTCTTTATCTGCTTCAAATCGGTTTCCAAGCCGGCGGAAAACAGAATTAAAATCACGCCGATCTGAGCGAAAAAATTGATGCCGTCCTTGCTGGTGTCGTTGAGGATCGTCTGGCCGGGGATGTAGTTGATCATCCCGATTAAAACGCCCGCGACCAGCATGCCGATTACGGAAGGCAGATGAATCCTTTCGCAGAGCTTCATAAAGAGCTTGGAGGTGATCAGCAAAAGCGCTACCGGCAATAAAATTAAATAATAGTCCATAATCCAATAACCCCTCTCCCAAATTTTCGGTTAATACTGGAACCGGTTGCAAACCTGTTCGTAATAAATATAGGTATCAATGTCGGCGATGGTTTCAAAACACGGTTCGATGCTGGATTCGCCTCCGTACTTGCACTTGATATAAGCCGTCAGGAGCCGGATTGCGATAGCGTTCAAGGTAAGATCCTCCGCAAGGCGTGTTTCACCCGTCACATCGGGCACCTTATGGGGGAAGATCAGTTGTAGATAGGATCGGTCATGCTTCTCGTACACTTTTTTCGCCTCGATATCGAATACTTCCTTCTTTACGCGGAAATCCGGGAAGCATCCCGAATTTCTACCAATCAGTATAGAACCGCGTCCGGCGCGATTGCAATTCCCGATACGCTTGAATTGTGAACGATTTTCACACTTTGCGGAGATTGTGAACACGCAGGCGGAAAGCACAGTGTTATGATGATACCATGGCGGCGGCTGCGGAACAGGGCATTGCCAGTACACCTCGTTTGTCCGCCCGTTCAAATGCCGGATGGGGACAACCCCAACAGCCTGCCGCGCCGCTTGGCGGTACGGCGCGCCGCCGGATACCGGCCCATAATGCGAATATAAAATTCGAAACAGGCGGAAACCTTCGTGTACATGCAGTACCGTTTGCCGGAAACCCCGTTACAGATCGGTGATACCTGGGGTTTATTGGGAGGGTACGTCAACATACGGGACATCTTCCCGCGTTAAGATTTTACTGTGCTTGATCGGGTTCTTGTTAAGGTTTGCTGGGTACAATAGGGGGAAACGGCATAATGAATAGCCGGTGAAACCCATACGGCAGTTTATAAGCTTGCGGAATGCGGTTTGCCATGCCCTGACAACGGCTTCAGAAAAAGATAACAATATCCCGGAATCGCAGACGCGCTTCCGGGATATTGTCTATGCCCGATGCCGCGTATTGCGATGAATCTCCCTACAACAAATGAGCGCATTCCTTATCAAAGCGGATAAACGCCTGATCGCCCACCTGGAAAATCTTCTTATTAACCGGGCAGTTATCCATGATCTTTACCAGCGTTTCTCCCACGCGCACATGGTAGTTCTGGTAGCTGCCCATGAAGCAGCTCAGCTCCACCTTGCAGGGCAAAAGTCCGTTGTCTCCAATGATCACGGCTTCGGGGCGCAGCAGCACCTTGCAGGGCTGGTTTGCCTTCATGGGGCGGAAGGTTTCTACCAGCGCCTCATGGCCGTCAATGTTTACGCGGCAAAGCGTTCCTTCCATGCCGGTCACTTTCGCGTTCAGGAAATTCGCCTCGCCGATAAAATCCGCTACGAACTCATCCACCGGATGATAATAGATTTCCATGGGTGTGCCCGTCTGCGCGATTTCCCCTTTGTTCATGATGATGATCTGGTCGCTGATGGACATGGCTTCGCTTTGGTCGTGCGTCACATAAATAGCCGTGATGCCCAGCGTCTGCTGGATGCGGCGGATCTCTGTGCGCATGCTGACGCGCAGCTTGGCATCCAGATTGGACAGGGGTTCGTCAAACAGCAGCACGCCCGGCTCCACCACCAGCGCGCGCGCCAGCGCGATGCGCTGCTGCTGCCCGCCGGAGAGCTGGTTGGTCATACGGGCTTCCATGCCGCCCATCTCCACCAGATCCAAAATCTTGTGGACCCGCTCCTCAATTTCCGCCTTGGGGAGCTTGCGCAGGCGCAGACCATAGGCCACGTTGTCAAACACGTTGTAATGCGGAAACAGCGCATAGCTCTGGAACACCATCGCCGTATCGCGTTTGTTGGGGGTCAGCTCGTTAATGGCTTCCTCCCCAAGATAAATATCACCCTCGTCCGGGCTTTCAAACCCGGCAATCATCCGCAGCGTGGTTGTTTTGCCGCAGCCGCTGGGCCCCAGCAGCGTGACAAAGGAACCGGGGGCGATATCAAGCGCCACATCCCGGACAGCGTAAAAATCCTTACCGGTTTTGGGGTCCTTATAGATTTTGGAAATATGCGACAGCCGCACACCTTTGCTGACTTTAGCCATTCTTCTCCGCCTCCCTGATCTTCTTGCTGGTGCCGAAATATTTCATGAACAGGTTCATCAGCAGGATGGAACCGTACACGATCAGAATCAGGATTGTCGCGTAGGCACAGGCCTCGCCAAACTTTCCCTTTTCCGCAAACTCGTTGATCTGTGTGGTAATCAGCAGATATTTGGGGGTCACCAGCAGGATAATCGCACTGATGGCCGTGATGGAGCGCACAAATGTTGTTACCAGACCGCTGAAGAAGCTGTCCTTGATGAGCGGCAGCGTGATGGACATAAACACCTTGCCGCTGTTGGCGCCCAGATCATAGGCGCTTTCCTCGATGGACCGGTCGATCTGCCGCAGGGCGGAAATACCGCTGCGCGTGCCGACCGGCAGGCTGCGCACAACAAACACGATAACCAATACCATGCCTGTGCCATAAAGGCTCTGCAGCACGCCGGTGCCAAACAGCCCATTGGCAAAGCCGCGGATATACCCGACGCCCAGCACCGTGCCGGGCACGGCCATTGCCAGCATGCTGGTGAATTCGATCAGCGCCTTGGAGCGAAATTTCTTTTTGACCACCAGATAGCTGATGATCATGGACAGCAGCGCCGTGATGGGCGCGGCGATGATCGACAGCATAAACGAATCGCGGAACGCCCGCGCGCCACCGCCGAATTTGAAAATGTATTCAAAGTGCACCAGCGACAGGGAGTAGTTGCGGCCCCACAGCTTAAACAGCGCGCCGAAGGGGACGCTAATATACATCATCACCACAAACGCGCTGAACAGCGAGCATAGAAGCGTCAGCGGCCGGGTGACGCTTTTATCGGAGATGAGCATCCGCTCCCGACTGGCCTTGCCGGTCAGCGTGGCCACAGTGCGCTTTTCCAGGTAGTATTTCTGGATAAGGAATAAAACAAGCGTAAGACACAGCAGTACCACGGCCATCGCTGCCGCGCCGACCTTATCGTAGGCGCCGGTTACCTGCAGGTAAATGGTGGTCGCCAGTGTGTCGTAGCTGCCGCCGATGATCATCGGGTTGGCAAAGTCCGCTACGGACTCGATGAACGTCACCAGAAAAGCGTTGCCCAGGCCCGGCAGCAGCAGCGGCAGCGTGATGGTGGTGAACACCTTCCACCGGCTGGCGCCCATGTCGCGGGAGGCTTCCTCCAGCGAGGGATCAATATTGCGCAACAACCCCTTGAGCATCAGGTAGCAGACCGGGAAAAACGTCAGCGTCTGCACGATTACAATGCCTTTAAGGCCGTAAATTTCACTGTCATAGATGCCCAGCAGGGTGCGCGTGATCAGCCCGCTGCGCCCAAAGAGCAAGATCATGCTCAGCGACAGCACAAAGGGCGGCGACACCACCGGAAGCATGCTCACCACATTGAACAGCTTTCTGACGATGCGGGAGCGCACCTGCATATACACATCCACATAGGCAAACAGCAGGCCGATCAGCGTGCTGCCAAGCCCGGTAATCAGGCCCAGCGTAAGCGTGTTGGTAAACGCGACACGAAAGCGCTGCAGGCTTAATACCCGGGAAAACACATCCAACGTAAAGCCGGTCTCGCTGCTGAAAATACTGTCCACCAGCAGTGTTGCCAGCGGATAGAGAATAAACAGCAGCAGGAAAAGCAACAAAACCACGATCGTCGATACCATGATGGGGTCCCCGAACAGCTTTTTACGGTCGAGCCTCCTGCTCTGCTTTTGTGCTCCAACCATAGCGGCAGCCCCCCTTTGTATGGTTAATAATGAAACTGGAAAAGCACGCGCCGGTTACCGGTCTCCGTGGCTCACGGGCGTTTGTGCGAGCAAAGCAGGGAGGATGACGGTTACCGTCATCCTCCCCGCCTGAGGTTCGTTTGGTTATTCGGTCTTGAAACGGTCGTCCGCGCCCTGGCCGATGGCCGCGAAGAAGTCCTCCACATATTTGGAGGTATTCATCTTGGCGTCTTCAAAGTCATAGGCGATGGTATTGTTGGGATCCAGGCCAAACGCGGTCGCTTCGGCAGGCTGCTCGGCATTGTCGATCACCAGGAACTGATAGCTCTCGGCGGTCTTGGCCAGGTTGACGCACTCGGGGCTCAGCGCGTATTCAATCCACAGCTTGGCGGCGTTTTGATGCTTGGCGCCCTTGAAGATGGCGGTTGCGCCGACTTCGTAGCTGGTGCCGCTTGCCGGCAGAATCAGCTTGATGTTGTCGTAACCGGCGAGAATCTGGGTAATGCCGTCATGCAGGAAGCCAATGCCGATTACGCATTCTCCGGGGCCTACCATCTTGGCGGGGCCGGAGCCGCTCTTGGTGTACTGGGCCATATTCTTGTCCAGCGCCGTGAGGTATTCCATCGCGGCGTCATGCCCTCTCATCTGCACCATGGTGTTGATCACGAGCTTGGCCGTGCCGGAGGTGTTGGGGTTGGCCATCCAGATCAGACCCTTGTATTCGGGCTTGAGCAGATCGTCCCAGTCCGCGGGCGCTTCCAGCTTCAGGCGGTCCAGCTCCTCGGTGTTGACCATGAAGCCAAGGATGCCCTTGTAAATACCGTACCAGTAGCCGTCCGCATCACGGTACAGGGGACTCATCAGATGGGATGCGTTTTTGGCATCATAGGCTTCCAGCAGCCCCTTGGTAACGCTCTCATTGTACGGGTCGGTAGTGCCGCCGAACCACACATCAGCGCTGGGGTTGCCGTTTTCTTCTTCGATCTTGGCGGCGACTTCACCGGTGGAGAGGCGCTGGCGGTTGACTGTGATGCCGTACAGATCCTGGAAATGGTCGCAGGCGGCATTCATGTAGGCTTCCTCACAGGAGGCGTACACCGTCAGCTCGCCCTCGGCCTGCGCGGCTGCGATCAGCGCCGGATCGATGGCATCAGAAGCGGTTTCGGCGGAGGCCAGGCTCCACAGGCCAAATACCATAAGGGTTGACAATAGGAGTGCCAGGAATTTTTTCATAAGGTATTCATCCTTTCCAATTTTGGGGTATTGAATTGTAAAGTATGTGTTAAAGTATAGTCTTGTTTGTAAATCATGTCAAGCACTTACCGTTTTCAAACCGAATATTACAGGCGCGGTTCCGAGTATTATTACACAATTTAAGTAAGCGCTGAATAAATCCCCTGCACGATGGCGGAAATCTAACGCGCCATCGCACAGGTGCTTTATTCAGCGATTACCTAGCGATGCACCCGCTTGAGTATTTATGTAAGGAGGGGAGCACGGTGGTAATTATTGTTACTCTTAAGAGGTTGATGAACGTTCGATGAGGGCAGATAGACAGTGCCTTTTTGGCTGAAACCCTTAGGAAGCATTACTTTCTATCATAACAAAAGGCCGTCCATCTCGCAAACGAGATGGACGACCTTTTATGGCGGAGAGTTAGGGATATGAATTATTACATGGTCATCTCACTGCGTATTGTTGTGTATCATTAGGTGCTGTAGAGTTAAGAAATACAAAGGGTTTCGTGCTATGGGGTATATTTGTTTGGTGCTTCATATTATCGCCGTTGGGGTACGTGTTGAGTACCTGTTGGGGTAAACGTTAGGGTATAAAATGCGATGGGGTAGAGGGATGAAAATATCCACAATGGTGCCGTAAAGGCATAGAGGGGTATGTATGTTTTTGTCATTTCGTCATAATAGTAGTGGAAAGCCTTGTATTATAAGGGCTTGAGCCTATGACGATTTTATATTACTAAAATTTTAAATCGTAATTTTGTGATAATACAATGCCTTTAGAGGGTCTTGACACAGCGCTAGACAGGATTATTTGTTGATGGCTAGAAATAATCAACAAGGGAATATTCGATTTTCAAGAAGAATAGAATATTTATGTGAAATAGAACCTAGCATAAAAGGTGAGGATGATATGAATAAGCATGAGCTGACACAAGAAATCATGGATTTAATATCTCTTGACACTGAGGGGGATTATTGGGATTTTAAGCGAGAATGGTATAGTGATGGAAAAAACGCAGATCTGCTTCATGACATTATTTGTATGGCCAATAATTTATCTAATCATGATGGATATATAATTATTGGAGTTGACGATAAAACCCATACAATTCATGGTGTTATGACCTCTGATGGCAATCGAAAATCTCAACAGAATGTTATTGACTTTCTCAAAGACAAAATGTTTGCAGGAGATAGCAGGCCAACTGTTTATGTCCAAACTATTTTCCGGGTTGTTCCTGGTGAAACCAAGGAAGTTGATGTAATAATAATTAAGAATAGAGATAATACACCGTATTACCTAACAGACAGCTATAGAGATGTTTTATCAGGTAATATCTATACTCGCGTTGGAGATACCAATACGCCGAAATGTTCAACGGCTGATATTGATAAGGTCGAGCATCTGTGGAAAAAGCGATTTGGTATTAATAAAACCCCTTTTGAGAAATTGAAAAGGCTGTTATCAAGCCCATTAGATTGGTTGCCAATGGGAACTGATGGTCAACATTCGAGTAACGGTCATTTCTTTACTTGGTATAACAAGTATTACCCTGAATATACAATTAGCTATGAGCTGGACGAAAGTCGCTTTGATAATGGGAAAATTGACGCTGTGGAACAGGGTATGTATTGGATGGATTGTTTGCCAGATCCTTTGCATAATTCCTATATCTACGAAGTTCATATCAAGTATCATGCAACAATCATGTATTCTACATTGGCTGTATTCGCAGACGGCTTTAGGTTTGAACGTGTTCTTTGGAAAAAGGATATACGATTTAAGAGCAATAACGAGCAATATATTTCTTATTGTTTTGTTGATGAAGATAGTATTGAATTTCAACTAGATAAATGGTTGGCGAATCATTATGATACTGTTTGGGAAACTGAGCATTCGAGATATATATCTCCGATAAAACCTTGGGAAGTTCAACCAGAATATAGTGGTATATATAACCCATACAGTGTGATACTGGTTTTTCGAGATGGTGAAGAACACCAAGAATTTAATAATTACGTGGATAATAGAAAAGTAGAATTGCTGCAAGAAGTTGGCTACTGGAAACCTTCGGATAGTGGGAAATATACAGTATGTAATGATCCGAATTACATAGAGTGGCTATGCAAAATCGGTAAAACATTGGTCCAATGGCTTGACAATTGGAGAACGGGGAAAGTATGAAAGCCCGGTATTGATATTCAACAAGCGGAAAAGATTGAAATGAGTGATGAAGATGAATGATATAGTAATTATTATGCTAATTTTATTGTCGTTCAATGTTCTTATACAATTCTTCAAACCGAAGATTAATTCCTCTATCATATTGAAGTTCAGAGCTATTACACCAATACTCTAAATTGCTGAAACCCTTGCGAATCATCACTTTCCATCATAACAAAAAGGCCGTCAACCTCGTATTGAGATTGACGGATTTTTATGGCGGAGAGTTAGGGATTTGAACCCTAGTCAGGTTTTGGCCTGAACACGATTTCCAGTCGTGCGCCTTCGACCACTCAGCCAACTCTCCACAGGCTGCGAGAACGCAACGAATATATTATAGGGGAACACGGGTTGGTTGTCAATGCGCTGAGCTCATCATTTTTAGGGAAATCAAACGAAATATTAAAAGTGCGTAACGGCGTGCGAAGGGGATTATGAAATTGGAATTTTGCATATTGACTGTAATGGAATTACAATGACAAAAGGAAAACCGGAACATGATACGGCACACCCGTTTTGATCATGCAAAGCGCTTCCGGATGCGGGATAATGGCATTGAAAGCGAGGACGGCTATGAAATGGATCGACAGACTGAACAAATGTATTGAATACATGGAAGACCATCTGGAGGACGAAATCGAAACACGGAAGCTCTGTGAAATCGCGTGCCTGTCTCCCAAATACTTCTTTGGGCTGTTTGAGGCTGCCTGCGGCATTTCCTGTGCGAATTATATCAAAAACAGGAGAATGACCAAGGCGGTGACCAAGCTGAAAAAGGGCATGAAGGTGATTGACGCCGCATTTCTGTACGGGTATGCGAGCAGTGAAAGCTTTTCCAGAGCCTTCAAAGAGTTTCACGGGCTGTCGCCTTCCGGTGTGCTTCACAGTACCGCCGCGTTCATATCGTATCCGAAGCTCGTCTTTCAGATTAAGCTGATCGGAGCGGATAGCATGATGTACAGGGTGGAGGATAAAAAAGCGTTTGTGATCGCGGGGCGGTCGATCATTGCCCAAAATGGCGAGGGGAACAACACGGATACGTCGGCGCTTTGGCACAGCGCCATGCGGGACGGCACAACAGAACGGCTGGCGAAGCTGGACCCCAACCACAAGGTGTATGGTGCGTGCTTTGCGGTGAACGAGATCGATCAATCCTTCCGGTATGCCGTCGCGGCCATCCTGGATAACCCGGCGCAGCCCGTGCCGGACGATCTGGAAACCTACCCGGTAAAGGCGGCGAAATGGGCGATCTTCCCAGAAAACGGCAAGGTGCCGGATGTGCTGTGCAGTTTGTGGAACAAGATACTGTCGGAATGGATACCGTCGCACGAGTATGAAATCGATCACAGCCGGCCGGATATTGAAAACTATCTGGACGATGGCGTGGAGGTATGGCTGCCCATCATATGATGGGGTATGGATTGGCAATCAAAATGTGAACCCCCGGCCAGGCAAAGCAAAAGCATGGCCGGGGGTACTGTGTATCAGGAGAGGGAGCCTGCTGCAAAAAGAATCAGATGGAAGCGGCGGTCCGGATGGTTGTGGCTCAAGAACGGCAGAACTTGTCAATGTAGGTATCCAGGCATTTGCGGATCACCTGCTGGGCCTCCTCATGGCCGTGAATCTCGTCCACTACGGTTTCCTTGCCCTCCAGATTTTTATAAACCGAGAAGAAGTGGGACATCTCCGAGAAGATATGCTGGGGCAGCTCGCTGACATCCTTATAGCTGTTGAACGTGGGGTCCTTGAACGGGATGGCGATAATCTTTTCGTCCAGCCGTCCCTGGTCCAGCATCGTCAGAACCCCGATGGGGTAACAGCGTACCAGGCTCAGCGGCTGAATGACCTCGCTGCACACCACCAGTACGTCCAGCGGGTCCAGATCATCGGCATAGGTACGGGGGATCAGCCCGTAGTTGCAGGGATAATGTGTGGATGTGTACAGGATGCGGTCCAGAATCAGGCTGCCCGTTTCCTTGTCCAGTTCGTATTTCTTTTTACTGCCCTTTTCGATTTCCACCACGGCAATGAAATCGGAGGGGGTTACCCGTGACGGGGAGATATCGTGCCAGATATTGCTCATGCATGCGTCCTCCTTCATGGTCTGGTTTCATTGTAGCAAGCCGCTGTGTGATTGTAAATATTCCGAAAGCGACATCATAGGTTTCAAATTGGATAGATAGAAAAGAATAATCCGGCAACCACGGCATGAGAAAAGCCGGTGATACGGCATTTTCCACTGGTGGAAAATAGCGGCGCCGGTGCTTTTGGTGCGTCCATCCGGCAACCGCCGGGTTGTCGGCCCGGCTCCAGTACTATTGACAACGGATTAAAAATTAATATAATTAGTTAGACTAACGAATTATCGGGAGTGGCGGAACTCCAAAAAGGCGGTAAGGAAATGGATTCGTTTGACCGGGAACTCAACCAGCTGCTGGTGCTGGCGTACCGAAAGGTCAACAAGCTGGAGGAGGGCATTCTCCACTCGATGAGCGGCCGGGAGCTTTCCATCAGCGAAATGCACCTGCTGGAGGCTGTGGGGGAGAAAAAGGACGAAGGTATTCCCCTGTACGAGCTGGCCCAGCGCATGGAGCTGTCCGCGCCCACGGTGACGGTGGCCGTTTCCAAGCTCGTTAAAAAAGGATTTGTGATAAAAAGCAAATCTGAAAAGGACAAACGCAGCGTGATTGTGGAGCTGACCCGCACCGGAAAAAAGATGAATGCCGCGCACCGCTATTTTCACGAACAGATGGTCCGTGATATCAATAAATTGCTAAACCCCGAGGAACGCGAGGGCCTGCTCCGGGGCATACAGCAGCTCAACCGGTTTTTTCAGGACGCGCTGGACGATATGGAAGCCAAAAAGCTGGCCCAGCGTGTCGCACGATAACTACGAAAGCGAGTTAATGCATGAAAGTAACATCCTTTGGTCACGCACTGCCGTCCCGCGAAGTAACGAACGACGAACTTTCACAGTTTCTGGATACCTCGGACGAATGGATTCAATCCCATACCGGCATTCAAAGCCGCCATGTGCTCACCGGGGGGGAAACCATCAGCGAGCTGGGCGCGCGGGCTGCGCAAATGGCGCTGGAACGCGCCGGGCTTACGGCGGAGGACCTGGACTATATTTTCTGCTCCACCACCTGCGGCGAGATGGTATTTCCCTCCACCGCCTGCCTGATTCAGCAAAAGCTCGGAGCCAAATGCCCCGCGCTGGATGTGAACGCCGGATGCACCGGATTTTTGTATGCGCTGGATCTGGCTGACGCGATGTTTACGCGGGGCCGGGTGAAGCATGTGCTTATCGTAGGCGCGGAGCAGATCACCCGCCTGGCCGATTGGGCGGACCGCAGCACCTGCGTGCTCTTTGGGGACGCGGCGGGCGCGGCGGTATGCGAGGCCGGGGAGGGTTTCCGGCAGGTGCGGCTCACCGCGCGGGGCACGGCCGAACCACTGTACGGCATGGCCGACGGCGGCAACTGCCCCTTCGATGACCAGATCCCCAAGGCAAAGCCCCTGCAGATGATCGGGCAGGAAATTTTCAAGTTTGCCGTTACCCAGTCCTGCAAGGATATCCGCCATGTGCTGGAAAAAAGCGGAGTTCCTGCCGAAAAGGTCGATTACTTTGTGCTTCATCAGGCGAACCGCCGCATCCTGGAAACGGCGCGTACCCGCCTGAAGCAACCTGCCGAGAAATTCCCCGTAAACATCACCACGCACGGCAATACGGGCTCGGCGGGGATACCTGTTCTCCTGTCCGAAATGGCGGAGGACGGCCGCCTGCAAAAGGGCCAAACTCTTGTTTTAAGCGCGTTCGGCGCCGGACTCACCTCAGGGGCAGCATTGCTGCAATTCAACATGTAGGAGGAAATCATCATGAACACTTTTGAAACCATCGCAAAACTGCTGGCGGAAGCCAAGGATATGGACGCAGCCGATATTCGCCCCGACATGGGCTTTTCCGATCTGGACCTGGACAGCCTGGATGTGGCTGAGCTGGTGATGAACCTGGAAGACGAGCTGGGCGTGTCCGTGGAAATTGACGAAAGCCTGAAAACTATTCAGGATCTGGTACGGAAAGTGGACGAGAGCAAGCAATGATCAACTCACCTCTTATCAGTGAACTGGGGCTTACCTACCCCATTTTTCAGGGCGGCATGGCCTGGGTATCGGAGGCGCGGCTGGCAGCCGCCGTCTCCAACGCGGGCGGGCTGGGCATTATCTCCGCCATGAACCTGAACGCGGAATACCTGCGCGAGCAGATTGCGCTATGTCGCACCCTGACCGACAAGCCCTTCGGCGTGAACATCATGCTTATGAGCCCGCATGTGAAGGAAGTCGCGCAGGTCTGCACGCAGGAAAAACCCGCCGTGGTCACCACGGGCGCGGGCCTGCCCAACCTGTATATGCAGCCGTGGCTGGATGCGGGCATCCGTGTGATCCCCGTCGTGCCTTCCACCGCGATGGCAAAGCTGGTGGAGCGCGCGGGCGCGTTTGCCGTGATTGCCGAGGGCGGCGAAAGCGGCGGCCATGTGGGCGATCTGTCCACCATGGCGCTGGTGCCGCAGGTGGCGGACGCCGTGAGCATCCCCGTGATCGCCGCGGGCGGCATTGCGGACGGGCGCGGCGCGGCGGCGGCAATGATGCTGGGTGCGGTCGGCGTGCAGTGCGGCACCGTGTTTCTGTGCGCGGAGGAATGCACCGTCCATGAAAATTACAAGCAAAAGGTGCTGTCCGCCAAGGATATTGATACCATTGTAACCGGCAAGCGGCTGAACCATGCCGTGCGCAGTATCCGCAATCCGTTTACCAAGCGGTATGCCAAGCAGGAATACGATCCCTCATGCTCCGCCGAAGAGCTGGAAGCGCTGGGCATTGGCGCGCTGCGCAAGGCCGCCGTGGAAGGCGACCTGGAAAACGGCTGCTTTCTGGCCGGGCAAGTATGCGCCATGGTGCATGAGATCCACCCCGCGAAAACCATCATCGAAACCATGTTTACGCAGGCGGAAGAACTGCTGCAAGGAGCGCCTTCATGGGTAAAATAGCGTTTGTGTTTGCGGGGCAGGGTGCACAGTATGGCGGGATGGGTAAGAGCCTGTATCAGACGTCCCCTGCCGCCAAAGCGCTGCTGGACCAGGCGGAGGCGCAGCGCCCGGGCACGCTGGCCCAGTGCTTTGAGGGCGGCAAGGAGGAGCTTACCCTCACCCTCAACGCACAACCCTGCCTGATGGCGGTGGACTGCGCCTGCGCGGCCGCCCTGATGGAACAGGGCGTTAAACCGGATGGGCTGGCGGGCTTCTCGCTGGGAGAGATCGCCGCCGTGGCGACAAGCGGCATACTGCCGTTTACGCAGGCGTTTGCGCTGGTGATGCGCCGCGCGGCTTTCATGCACGAGAGCGCGCGCAAGCACCCCGGCGGCATGGCCGCGGTGCTCAAACTGGAGGATGAACAGGTGGAGACGCTGTGCGCAGCGTACGGCGCGTACCCTGTTAATTACAACTGCCCCGGCCAGGTGGTATGCGCGATGGCGGCCGAGGCAATGGAACCATTTGCCCAGGCCGTGAAGGACGCGGGCGGGCGGGCGCTGCCGCTTGCCGTCAGCGGCGGGTTTCACAGCCCCTTTATGCAGGAGGCGGCCGAGAAACTGAAAACCTTTGCCGAGGGCCTGCATTTTACGCAGCCCAGCCTTCCGTTGTATGCCGACGCGACCTGCGAGCGCTATACCGCTGAAGAAGCTCCGCAGCTGCTGGGCATGCAGGTGGATCATCCCGTACGCTGGACCCGGCTGATCCGCAATATGCTTGATCAGAATTATACGGACTTTATCGAGGTCGGCGCAGGCACCACGCTTTCGGGGTTGATAAAAAAGATCGGCGGGGCAGACTATATCGGACATGTGGAAGACGAGAAATCCCTTCACGACGTGATCAACCATTACAGGGAGGGCGCAGCATGCTGACAGGGAAAACCGCGTTGGTCTCCGGCGGCAGCCGCGGCATCGGGCGGGCCATTTGCCTGGCACTGGCCAAGCAGGGTGCGGACATCGCCTTTGTGTATGCCAGCAACGCCGCCATGGCGCAGGAAACCGAAACGCTGATCCGGGAACATAACGTGCATGCCAGGGCCTATGCCTGCGATGTGGCCGATTTCATGGCGACGGAGCGGTTGGTGAAGACTGTGACCGAGGATTTCGGCGGGATCGATCTGGTGATCAACAATGCCGGCATCACGCGCGATACGCTTTGCATGCGCATGAGCGAACAGGATTTTGACGACGTGATCAATACAAACCTCAAGGGCGCGTTTCATCTCATCCGGCATACGTCCGCGCTGATGCTGAAAAAGCGGGCCGGACGCATTGTGAACATCACCTCGGTGGCGGGGCTGATGGGCAACCCCGGGCAGGCGAACTACGCCGCCGCCAAGGCGGGGATGATCGGCCTGACCAAGACCATCGCCAAGGAGCTGGCTCCGCGCGGGATTACCTGCAACGCCGTAGCCCCCGGCTTTATCAGAACCGATATGACCGGTGCTATGCCCGAGGCTGTGCTGCAAAAGGCCGTGGAGCTTATCCCGCTTCGGCGCGTGGGCGCACCGGAGGATGTGGCGGAAATGGTTGCCTTTCTGTGCTCGGACGCGGCCGCGTACATCACGGGGCAGGTCATTCAGGTGGACGGCGGCCTTCGCATGTAACCAATAAGGAGGATAACACATGAACCGTGTTGTGATTACCGGCATGGGCGCGGTAACGCCCGTCGGTTTGACGGTGGACACATTCTGGGATTCGCTTGTCCAAGGCCGCTGCGGCATCGGCCCCATTACGCGTTTTGACGCGCAGGGGTTAAAGGTGCAGCTGGCCGGGGAGTTGAAAGGCTTTGATCCCGTTGATTTCGGCATAGAAAAAAGCGCGGCCCGCAAGCTGGATCTGTTTGTGCAGTACGCGCTGGCGGCGGCCTCGGAGGCCATGGCGCAGTCGAAGCTGATCAGCGGGGAGAACATTCCCGCGGAGCGCCTTGGCGTGTACATCGGCTCGGGGATCGGCGGCATCCAGACCTTTGTGGAAAGCTCCATCCGCTGCCATGAGCGCGGGCCTGAAAAGGTATCGCCGCATTTTATCCCCATGCTGATCGCCAACATGGCTGCGGGACATACGGCTATTAAATACGGAGCCAAGGGCCCCAGCCTGCCCGTGGTAACGGCCTGCGCTACCTCCAACCATGCCATCGGCGAGGCGTTCCGCGCCATCCGGGGCGGCTATGCCGACGCCATTCTGGCGGGCGGCGCGGAGGCGGCTATCTGCCCGCTGGCGGTGGGCGGGTTTACCAACTGCATGGCGCTGACCACAGCGGCGGACCCCCTGGCGGCCAGCCTGCCGTTTGACAGCCGCCGAGGCGGCTTTGTGATGGCGGAGGGCGCGGCCGTGGTGGTGCTGGAAAGCTATGAGCACGCCAAAAACCGCGGCGCACAGATCCTTGGCGAAATCTGCGGCTACGGCAATACCTGCGACGCGTATCATATCACCGCTCCCGATCCCACGGCTGAAACCGCCGCCCATGCCATCCGCATGGCGATGGAGGAAGCGGGGTACCAGGAGAGCGACAGGTTGTACATCAACGCCCATGGTACGGGTACGCCCCTCAACGACAGCTCCGAAACCCTGGCCATCAAGCTGGCGATGGGAGAGGATGCCGCGCACCGCGCCATGATCAGCTCCACCAAATCGGTAACGGGCCATATGCTGGGGGCGGCCGGCGCGGCGGAGTGCATCGCGGCGGCGCTGGCGCTTGCTACCGGCACGCTGCCGCCGACCATCGGACTTCTGGAGCCCGATCCCGCCTGTGACCTGGATTATATTCCGCTGACAAAACGCGAAGCGCAGTGCGATCTGGCGCTGAACATATCGCTGGGGTTCGGCGGCCATAACGCCTGTGTGGCATTACGGAGGGTTGAGCCATGAAGATTGAGGATGTCAAAGCGCTGGCCGAGATACTGACGCAGGCGGATCTATCGCTGCTGGAATACACGGAGGGCGATGTGAGCGTACGGTTGGAACGCAGGGCCGCGTGTACGCCGCAGCCTGTGGGGCATGACGTGCCTCCCCTCCCGGTTGTAAACGCCGCGGAGGAGATGGATGAGCAGCAAAACGACTTCAACAACATGCACGAGCTGAAAGCACCGATGGTCGGCGTGTTCTATGCCGCTCCGTCGCCGGAGGCTGAGCCGTTTGTGAAAGTCGGCGATTTTGTGGAAAAGGGACAGGTGGTCTGTATTCTGGAAGCGATGAAGCTGATGAACGATATCACCGCGCCTGTGTCCGGCCGGATTGTGGATATCTGTGCGCAGAACGGCGTTGTAATGGAGTATGGCCAGACCCTGATGAAGATTGTATAAAAGTGAAACGGACCAAAAGGATGAATCATGAATGAACAGAGACGAAATCAAACAGTTTTTACCGCATCGTGAACCGATGCTTTTAGTAGACGAAATCACGCAGGACAGCGATACCGCGCACGGCACTTACGCCGTACGGGGCGACGAATGGTTTTTGCAGGGGCACTTCCCCGGCCAACCCGTGGTGCCGGGGGTGATCCTGTGCGAGATCATAGCGCAGAGTGCATCGCTGCTGCTGGAAGAACAGCTGAAGGGAAAGACGCCCTTTTTTGCGGGCATGAACAAGGTTAAGTTCCGCAACTCCGTTCATCCGGGAGACACGCTGCAAATCACCGCCAAGCTCGTCCGCCACAACGGCCCGTTTGTGATCATTCAGGGCCAGGCGCATGTGGGGGGCAAGAAGGTTGTGGAAGGCGAGTTTACCATCGCGCTGGTGGACCGGGTGTAAGCAAAGCGTTGTATTTAAAACCGTGACCGCAGTATGAAGGGGGCTCTATGTTCTCTAAAATCCTGATTGCCAACCGCGGAGAGATTGCCATCCGCATCATCCGCGCCTGTAAAGAGATGGGCATTGCCACCGTCGCAGTGTTTTCGGACGCCGACCGCGATGCCCTGCATGTATCACTGGCGGATGAAAGCTATTGTATTGGGCCCGCGCCGGCCGCTAAAAGCTATTTAAACCAGGACGCTATCCTGATGATTGCGCGCTTCTGCGGCGTGCAGGCCATCCATCCGGGATACGGCCTGTTATCGGAAAACCCGGAGTTTGCGCAGCGGTGTGAGCAGGCGGGCATCGTGTTTATCGGCGCGCCCGCGGATGTGATGCGCAAAATGGGCGACAAAGAGATGGCCCGCCGCACCATGCGCGCGGCCGGGGTGCCCGTGGTGCCGGGCTGTGACCTGGTGCCAACGCCGCAGGATGCCGCGCGGGAAGCCGTGAAGATCGGCTATCCGCTGCTGATCAAGGCCCGGGCGGGCGGCGGCGGCCGCGGCATACGCCGCGTGAACCGCAAGGAAGAACTGACGGCGGCCTTTCAGTCGGCGGCGGCGGAGGCGCAGAGCGCGTTCGGCGACGGATCGCTGTACATGGAAAAGCTGCTGGAGCATGTGAAGCACATCGAGATGCAGGTGCTGTGCGACCAGAACGGCAATGTGCTGTGTTTGGGCGAGCGCGATTGCTCCATGCAGCGCAAAAACCAAAAGGTGTTGGAGGAAAGCCCCGCCGTGTGCGTATCGGACGAATTGCGCGCGCGCCTTACCGAGGTAACGGCCAAGGCGGCGGGAGAAGTGAAGTATGTCGGCGCGGGCACAATCGAGTACCTGCTCACGCAGGACGGGCAGTTTTATTTTATGGAAATGAACACGCGCCTGCAGGTGGAGCACCCCGTAACTGAGATGGTAACGGGTATGGATTTGGTGAAGTGGCAGATTCGCATCGCCAACGGCCAGCCCCTGCAGATGACCCAGCAGGACGTGCGCATTGAGCAGCACGCCATCGAGTGCCGGATCAACGCGGAGGACCCCGAAAACAACTTCCGCCCCAGCTGCGGACAGGTAAGCCTGCTGCACATCCCCGGCGGGCCGCATGTGCGCTTTGATACGGCGCTGTACCAGGGCTATACCGTACCCCCGTTTTACGACAGCATGATCGGCAAGCTGATCGTATCCGCCAAAACACGGGAGGACGCTATCCGAAAAATGCAGGCGGCGCTGTGCGAGATGGTGATCGAGGGCATAAACCACAATGCGCAGATGCATATCGACCTGCTGTGTGAACCGGCGTTTATTGAAGGCAGCTATACCACCGACTATCTGACGAGCCGAAAGGCATAGGAGCAAGCATGGCGTTGTTCAACAACCGGCTGTTTAAGAAGCCTAACAATCAACTGGAAGGCGGCGCGGACGCACAGGCGGAAGCGGCTGCGGATTCCCTGCTTCATTGTAAGGGCTGCAAGGCATCGTTTTCGCCCAAGGCCTTACTGGAGAAGGATTATGTATGCCCGCGCTGCGGCGCGCAGTTTACGGTGCCCGCGCGCGAGCGCATCCACTGGCTATGCGACGAGGGAAGCTTTGACGAGCTGGACCGGGACCTGCAGCCGGTGGACCGGCTGGCGTTTCCGGGATATGCTGAGAAGCTGGAAAAAGCCCAGCAGGAAAGCGGTGAGCCCGAGGGCGTGGTTACCGGCACGGCAGCGGTCGGCGGGCAGAAGTTTGCGTTGTTCTGCATGAATCCGCAGTTTATCATGGGCTCCATGGGCGCGGTGGTGGGGGAAAAGATCACCCGGCTGTTTGAGGATGCCATGGAACAAGGGCTGCCTGTGATCGGCTATACGGTGTCGGGCGGCGCGCGCATACAGGAGGGGATTTTCTCCCTGATGCAGATGGCCAAAACCAGCGGCGCGGTGCTGCGGCACCATCAGGCCGGGCTTTTGTATATCGCGGTTCTCACCAACCCGACCACAGGCGGTGTAACGG
The DNA here is from genome assembly GCA_963664595.2 of Candidatus Limiplasma sp. Taxonomy (GTDB): domain Bacteria; phylum Bacillota; class Clostridia; order Christensenellales; family Aristaeellaceae; genus CAXXOK01. Next base: position 114,327 of record CAXXOK010000003.1, read on the forward strand.
CGTCGTTTGCGATGGAAGCGGATATCATTCTGGCCGAGCCCAAGGCGCAGATCTGCTTTACCGGCCCGCGCATTATTGAGCAAACTATGCGGCAGAAGCTGCCGGAGGGCTTTCAGCGCGCCGAGTTTTTGCTGGAGAAGGGCTTTATTGACCGGATTGTGCCCCGAAACGTACAGAAAACAGAGCTGGAGCAGCTGCTCCGCTTGCATGGCAGGGAGGCGGAATAATGTCGGAGGCATATCAGCGGGTGCAGGCGGCCCGGCAGAAAAGCCGCGCGACCTCGATGTTTTATATCGGGCATATTTTTGACGGTTTTTTGGAGATGCACGGAGACAGGCGGTTTAGCGACGATCAGGCCATCGTCGCCGGGCCTGCCTGGCTTGGCGGGCGCGCGGTAACGGTGATCGGCATCGAAAAAGGCGTGGAAACCGGCGAAAAAATCAAGCGGAATTTTGGCTCTGTGCATCCCGAGGGCTACCGCAAGGCGCTGCGGCAGATGAAGCAGGCGGAAAAGTTCAACCGTCCGGTGATCTGCTTTATCGATACCGCGGGCGCATATCCCGGCATCGGCGCGGAGGAACGCGGTCAGGGGCAGGCCATCGCCGAAAACCTGATGACTATGATGGGGCTTCAAGTGCCTGTGATTTCCATATTTATCGGCGAGGGCGGCAGCGGCGGTGCGCTGGCGCTGGCCGTGGCGGACCGGGTATGGATGCTGGAAAACGCAGTGTATTCCGTGATCTCGCCCGAGGGCGCAGCTTCCATTATCTGGAAGGATGCGGGCAAGGCGGCGGAGGCCAGCGAAGCGCTGAAACTGACCGCGCAGGATCTGCAAAAATTTGGTATGATAGAACGCGTGTTTTCCGAAGAAGACGGAAAGCCCGAACAGGTGGCCGGGGCATTGCGCGCGGCCTTGACGGAGGAACTGCAGGCGCTGTGCGCGCTTACGGCTGAAGAGCGCACACAGCAGCGATACCGGCGGTTTCGCAGAATGGGAGGGAATGAGCTGTGATTGTAATCATGGTAGACAGCGCCGCTGGTATATCGCGCCAGGAGGCCGAGGAGCTTGGCGCGTACTATGTGCCCATGACCTATACCTTTGGCCAGAAGCAGTATCTGGAACACTATCTGGGGGAAAACGGGCGCTTTGAAACCTATATCAACCGGGAGGATACCCAGCGCAAAACCAGCCAGGCATCGCTGAGCGCGTTTATCAAGGCGTACGAAAAGCAGACGGCCAAGGGGCGGCAGGTGCTGTGCATCACCATTTCGTCGCGCCTATCGGGTACCTATGCCAACGCCGTGATGGCGGCGCAGGAAGTGAATGCCGACAGCATCAAGGTGCTGGACAGCCGCAACTGCGCAGGGGGTATTTATTTCCTCATCGTGCGCGCCAAGCAGCTGATCAGCGAGGGGAAAACGCTGGAGGAGATTCTGGAAATCCTGATCGAGGAACGCAAGAAGATACACAACATCTTCACCGTGAACGATTTGACTAACCTGCGCAAATCGGGCAGGCTGGGCGTGGTGCGCCAGAGTGTGAGCACGATTTTGAACCTGCGTCCGATTTTGTATTTGCAGCAGGGCTCCATCTATTCCGACGGCACCGCGCGCGGCAGCCACGAGCAGCTGAAAAAGCTGGTGGAAACCGTGCCCGCCGGCGTGCGCTATGTGGTCATTCACAGCCATACCGAAAACCAGTATCTGTCGCAATTGCAGGCTATGCTGCGCAGCCGCCTGGGTGACGATCTGGAGCTGCGCATGGTCAGCCTGGGGCCGGTGCTTACCATCCACCTGGGGCTTTCGTATCTGGGCGTGTGCTGGATGGACGTGTAACCGGGAAAGAACCGATAGGGATAAAGGCAGAGCCGGGCGGACAATCGCCCGGCTTTCTCTTTATCCCCGTAAGGCAGGGGGTTGATCCCGCGCGGTGAAAGGATTACAATTTATGGGAGGGGTGGTTTTGCAATGAAACGGGAAATACTGCTGTTGGGGAACCCTGCGTTATATCAAATCTGTGATCCGGTGCAAAAGGACGAGCTTGAGGCGCTGTCCTGCGTTGTGGAGGATCTGCATGATACGCTTTTTGCGTACCGGGAGCGCCACCACGCGGGCCGCGCGATTGCCGCCCCGCAGATCGGCGTGCCCAAACGGCTGATCTATTTCCATGTGGAGAAACCAATGGTGTTTATCAACCCATCGCTGGAATTTGCGGATGATGAGATGATGACGGTGATGGACGACTGCATGTCCTTCCCCGGCTTGCTGGTGAAGGTGAACCGGCATACACGGTGTACTATTCACTATCTCGATCTTGATTGGAAAGAATGCTCCCTGGCACTGGAAGGCGATCTGTCGGAGCTGCTCCAGCATGAGTACGACCATCTGGATGGGATATTAGCGACCATGCGGGCGATCGATAACAAGTCTTATTTTATGAAAACAACCCCGTAGCAAATTCTGCATTTATAGCCTTTACGCGCACGGCGCGATATGGTATGCTTCTGCTGCCGAAAACCGGCAGGGAGGAAATCGCTTTGATTCTTTGCATTGCTTCCGCTCCATGCAAGGTCTGTTGAGGACGAACCCGCATGGAGCACTGGAATCAATCCATCCCTTGAAACCAGAAAGCAGGCTTCGCCTGCGCGGGCGTTCAAGCGGCTTGGGCTGACATGACAATCGTCCCCATGGGCTTTGCATGATTTGATTTGCCATCAAATTAAAGGAGCAAAGTCTCATGTCAAAAATAAAAATTCTGGTCAAAGAGCTGCACGGCTTTTTGATTTTATGGTCTACCCAATCCTTTTCAGCGCTGGGCAGCTCGATGACGAGCTTCGCGCTGATCATCTGGGCATACCAGCAGCAGGGCTCGGCGCTGACCACGGCCATGCTCACGGTATGCAGCTACACGCCGTATGTGCTGATGAGCATTTTCGCGGGAGCGCTGAGCGACCGCTGGAATAAAAAAACCACCATGCTGCTCAGCGACAGCTTTGCGGCGCTGTGCACGGTTGCCGCCTTTATTCTATTGCAGACGGGACAATTGAAAACTGGGCATCTGTATGTCCTGAACGCGCTCAACGGCCTGATGAACACCGTGCAGCGCCCGGCCGCCGATGTGACCATCACCCTGCTCACGCCGGAGAAGCATTATCAGAAGGCCAGCGGCATGCGGTCGTTTTCGAATTCGCTTGTCAATATCCTGACGCCCGTAGCGGCCTCGGCCCTCATGGCGCTTTCCGGGATACGGGCCGTGATCCTGTTTGATCTGTTCAGCTTTGCGGTGGCGTTTATCTCGCTGCTGTTCTTCATCCGTATCCCCGCGGCGCCCGCGGACACCGGCGGGAGGGAAACCGTGCTTTGTGCCGCCAGGGCCGGGCTTCGGTACCTGAAAAACAACCGGGGGATTCTCGACCTGATCCTGTTCCTGGCCGCCATCAACCTCACCGCTTCGGTATACAGCGCGGCGCTCCCGGCGATGCTTTTATCACGGGAGGGCGGCAGCGAGATGGCGCTGGGCATCGTAAACGCCGTTACGGGCATGGCGATGCTTGCGGGCAGCGCCATGAGCTCGGCATTGCCCGCGCCTAAAAGCAGGGTGCGCGTGATTATGAACTCGCTGTTGTTTTCCATGAGCTTTGAAAACTTTCTCCTTGCGCTTGGCCGATCCGTGCCCGTGTGGTGCGTGGGGGCGGTGACGGGATGGCTCTTTATCCCGCTGATGAACGCCAACATGGATGTGCTGCTGCGTACCCGGATTCCGGTTTCCATGCAGGGACGTGTGTTTTCGGTACGCAATACGCTGCAGTTTTTCACCATACCCATCGGTTATTTTTTGGGCGGCGTGTTTGTGGACCGGGTGTTTGAACCGTTCATGGCGGCCCAGCCGGCGGAAGGCCTTTTGATCCGCATCTTTGGCGCGGGGAAGGGCTCGGGCGCGGCGCTGCTGTTTTTCGTGATTGCCTTTACCGGGATCCTTACCTGCCTGATTTTCCGAAGGGACATGCATATCTGGGCGCTGGAAAAACAGCCGAAGAACAAGAACACACAGGCCGAAGGGTACACGGAGGGCTTAGGCCTGTGATATAATGGCTGCGTTTAAAACTATCTGCGAAACAGGATGTATGAGGAACCATGGCAGCAAGACGCGGAAACAACGGGGTGCAACCGGAATCGAAAAACTACACAGCCGGGCTTTCCACAGCCCGGTTGTTTTTATATACAAGAATGTAAGTTGTACAGTGGACAGGTCTGCGGTATAAAGACTGCGGGCGGAAAGGAAATCTATGGGATATAACATCATTGTCGGACAAAGCGGAGGGCCTACGGCGGTGATCAACGCCACGCTGGCAGGTGTGTTTCAAAATGCGCAGCGGCGGTCGGTATCCACTGTGTATGGCATGCGCTACGGCGTCCGCGGTTTTTTGGAAGGCATAGTGGTTAACCTCGGGGATTCCATCAAGGGGCCGATGGAATTTGAAATTCTCAAACGAACGCCGTCATCCTTTTTGGGCTCATGCCGCTATCAGCTGCCGCAGCCCTCGGAAAACGAAGCCATATACCAACAAATTTTCAAAGCGCTGAAAAGCTACGATATCAACGCTTTTCTGTATATCGGCGGCAACGACAGCATGGATACTATACTCAAACTTTCCCGGTACGGCAAAGCGGTGGGGAGCGATATCCGTTTTATCGGCATTCCCAAAACCATTGATAATGACTTGATGGAAACCGATCACACCCCCGGCTTTGGGTCCGCGGCAAAGTACATCGCGGTAACCATGAAGGAGATCATCCGCGACGCCACAGTGTACGGCACCCCCAATGTGACTATCGTGGAGATCATGGGCCGCAACACCGGCTGGCTTACCATGGCCGCGGCATTGGCGCAAGGGGACGACTGCGAGGGCGTGGATATGATTTGCCCGCCGGAGCTGCCCTTCAATGTGGAAGGCTTTACGCAGCGTGTGGCCCGTGCCCTGAAGGAAAAGCAGGACGCCGTGATCATCGCCGTATCGGAAGGCCTGAAGCTTGCCGATGGGCGCTATGTGTGTGAGCTTTCGGACGACGCCCGCTATCTGGACGCTTTCGGGCACAAAAACCTGACGGGCACTGCGCGGTACCTGTCCAACCTGGTGGCGCGGCAGCTGAAGGTGAAGACACGCTGCATCGAGCTGAGCACGTTGCAGCGGTGCGCATCGCATATCACCAGCCGGACGGATATCACGGAAGCATATCAGGTGGGTGGCGCGGGGGTGAAAGCCGCCATGGAGGGAATGACCGGGCATATGATCACCCTTCAGCGGGTATCGGATGATCCGTATCAGGCCATTTCCGGGCTGCACCCCGTGGAATATGTGGCAAACTTTGAAAAAAAGGTGCCCGGCGCCTGGATTGATTCCGAGAACCTGACCATGAAGGAAGAAGCGGTGCGCTATGTCCGTCCGCTGGTACAGGCCGAGCTGCCCGCGTTTTACATCGACGGGCTGGTGCGTCACATCAGCTTGAAATTCTGCTGAGATTTGTAAAAAGAATAGGATATTTCGGAAAATTGTCGAAGGCATGCAGTATAGAAGTACGGCATGCCTTCGTTGCGTGCTGCGTATCATTTTGGGGAGGCGGCAGCCATGGCAGGGGACGAACGGGGAACGGAAGAACTGCGCAGGATGATCGGACAGAGCAGCCGGATTGTGTTTTTCGGCGGCGCGGGCATGAGCACGGAAAGCGGTTTGCCGGATTTCCGCAGCGCCCATGGGCTATACCGCCGTGCCGAGGGAAAAAGCTATGAGGAGATGCTCTCCATCGATTATTTCGAAAACCATCCCAAGGAGTTCTGGCGCTTTTACAGAGATGTTATGCTGTACCCCGACGCAAAGCCCAACGCCGGGCATTATGCCCTGGCGCGGCTGGAACGGCGGGGAAAGCTGAAAGCGGTCGTTACCCAGAACATCGACGGCCTTCATCAGGATGCGGGCAGCCAAACGGTATTCGAGCTGCACGGCACGGTGCTGCGCAACCCCTGCCTGACATGCGGAACTGTGTATGATCTGGCGTATGTGATTGGGCAGGAGGGGACGCCCCGCTGCGTCTGCGGCGGTCTGCTGCGCCCTGATATCATGTTCTACGGTGAGCAGCTGGATAGCGGAGTGCTGGATCACGCCATCCGGGCGATTGCGGGGTGCGACCTGCTGATTGTGGGCGGAACCTCGCTGACGGTCTATCCGGCCGCAGGGCTGCTGAACTACCGCCGCGGGGCCAAATTGGTGCTGATCAACCGGGAAGAAACCGCGTACGACCGCCAGGCGGACCTGGTGATCCATCAGAGCATTGCCCACGTGCTGGAGGATGCGGTGGGGGAGCAGGAGCAGGATCAGGACGAAGGGGAATGAGAAATGTGAAACAGGGAATGAGAAATGGCGAAAGAGAGCGTACAATTTCTCGATCCCATTTTGTGTTTATTTTATGAGGAGAATTGATTTCCGGTGCATAGAGTGGATTGGATATTTTGGATAAACAAAACAGGTGTACCGGGATTATCTGATGAATGGCAAGGCAATCTTGGAGTTGGTTTTATGGAATACTTCCTTGGCTGATTCCTGTCAATTGAGGATAATACAGTATGAAGTAAACGAAGGGGAAGCGGTTTTCTGCTGTATGTGCGGCAGCGTATGATAAACAAAGGGATAAGGAATTACAGGGGATGCTTCTCCTTTGGAATCTTCTCATCTGGTCTGCATGCTGAAAGGGTCTGCCGCAGCGTACGGCTGCGGCAGACCCTTTGGTTATATTCAGCGTTTACCTGGCATGGATCATGAGGAACAGATATAAACCGGTTATGGCGCTATCAGTTGTCAGGGAAAACGATAGGGATCAGATAACGCCTTTTTGGAGAATGATATTGGCATACAGCGCTTTTTCGCCTGTGGCGACGACGGCGTAGGCTTTTTTACACTCGTCATAGAATGAAAACCGTTCCATATGACGGATATCCTTTTCTTCGAGCGTTTCATGCTGAAGCAGCAGGGCTTCATATTCTTTCCAGACCGGGGTTTCCACCGGATCCCCGGGCACGACCTGCATCAGGGTTGCGGGCTGGGGCACATAGCGGTCCAGCGGGATCATTTGCAAAATGGCGTCCAGCAGTTCCGGGATTCCCAGGCCGTCACAGCGGATCACTTGCGTGTGGGATGCATAGCTTTGCGACGGAAAATTGGCATCGGCCAACACAATCGTATCACCATGGCCCATCTCGCATAAAACCTTCAGCAAGGCGGGGGAAAGGATATACGGTACATTTTTCAGCATAGGCAGTTCCTACCGGTACAGAGGGCCGTAGGTGCTGCAGGCGCGGAAATCCGCTCCCTCGGGATCCATGCCGAAGGCACCCCATGATGCGGGTCGGAAGATATCGTCTTCGGGCACATTGTGCATGGCTACGGGGATGCGCAGCATGCTGCACATAGTGATCAGATCGGCGCCGATGTGGCCGTAGCTGATGGCGCCGTGATTAGCGCCCCAGGAACGCATGACCTCATAAGCGGTTTTAAAGCTGCCCTTGCCGGTGGTGCGCGGCGCGAACCAGGTGCAGGGCCATGTATAATCGGTGCGCTTCCACAGAATGTCGGAAACTTCATCGGGCAGTTTCACCGTCCAGCCTTCCGCGATCTGGATCACGGGGCCGATCCCCTTAACCAGATTCAGGCGGATCATGGTGACGGGCATCTCTGCGTCGGTCAAAAACCGGCTGGAATACCCGCCGCCGCGGAAATATCCGTTATCCGCGGCGCACCATGTGGTGGCGGACAGCATGGAATCGATATCCTTCTGGGTAACATCATACCACGGTTTGATCAGACTGGTACCATTTTGATCAACAGCCTGTCCGTTGGCATCCAGGCAGGCGGCGCCCGAGTTGATCAGATGGATGAAGCCGCCGGCCTGCATCGCTTTGCCTTCCAAGGTATATCCGGTGGCTTTTTTTACGGCCTCCGGGCTCCAGTAGGTGCGGACATCCGCAAAGATCTGCGCGGTGTTGGTCAGCAGCTTGCCAAACAGCATGCCCAGACCGTTTAAGACATCGTTTTCCGTTGCCAGGATATAGGGTTCGCGTGCGCCGCTCCAGTCAAAGGAGGTGTTGAGAAGCGCTTCGGCAAAATCGCAGTTGGGATAGAAATCGGTCCACTGCCGCTGGCCCTGAAAGCCTGCTGCGATGGCGTTGTGCCCCAGCCGTTCTTCCTCGCAATGGGCGGGGAGATTGGGATTGCCGCTCATCAGGTCCTTGATGATGCACATCATCTTGACGACAAACGCCCAGTCCTCTTCCTTTTGCTGCGGTGTTTTCTGGATGGCCGCGGGATTTTTATCGAGTCCTTCTCTGCACTTTTCACGGGTCCAGCGCAGGGCGCGTTCGAATTCCTCGTGGTCATAAATTTCCTCGGTCATGCGGCGGATGATTTCCACCTCGTCCACGCTTTCCACGCGCATGCCCAGGTATTCTTCAATAAAGGCGGGATCGATGATGGAGCCGCCGATGCCCATACAGATGGAACCGATCTGCAGATAGCTTTTCCCGCGCATCGCGGCGGCGGCAATGGCCGCGCGGCCAAAGCGGAGAAGCTTTTCCTGTACGTCGGCGGGGATTTCGGTATCGTCCGCGTTTTGTACATCATGGCCGTAGATGCTGAAGGCGGGCAGCCCTTTTTGCGCGTGGGTCGCCAAAACGCTGGCCAGGTAAACCGCGCCGGGGCGCTCCGTGCCGTTGAAACCCCAGACGCCCTTAATGGTCTTGGGATCCATATCCATAGTCTCGGCGCCGTAGCACCAGCAGGGGGTGACGGTGAGGGTGATGTCCACGCCTTCCCGGCGGAACTGATCGGCACAGGCGGCGGCTTCCGCTACACGGCCGATGGTGGTATCGGAAATAACAACCTGTACGGGCTGGCCGTCGGTATAGCGGAGGTTGTTGCGGAAAAGCTCAGCGGCCGATTTGGCCATGTTCATGGTCTGCTCTTCCAGCGAACCCCGGACGTTCAACGCGCCAATGCGCGCATCAATGGTGGGACGAATGCCGATAATAGGGGATTTGCCGATTAAACGCTGTTTATTCATTTCACAATACCTCATTATTCAGTGTGACTATAGTGTAGATCATTTTACAGGGAATGGCAAGCGAAATAGTGATATAAAATAACACAATATTCACTTTATGCGGTGTGAGAATGAATGCAGGCCGAGCGAAAACGAATAGGATATACCGCAACAAATATCTGAATAAGCCTGAAGACAAACGAATTCTGCGGCGGATTCCGGCGGATAGTATCAAGGTATTTGTAAAATAATAGAAAAGAACCGACCATATTGTCGAAACGGATACCCGTTTGTTTTCTGGTGATTCCCTTCCGGAACCCCGGACGCAGGAGGCGAGTATTCACTATTTATGCGAACAGATATGGGGGGCTGCCGGATGCGCTGAGAATGGAACACCGGCTTAATCGTCTGTTACGTCGCGTTCCGCCTTCAGCGCTTTTTTATAGCGCCTGAGGTAGGTTTCAAAACCGGCCATGCCCTCCGGCGTTGGATTGGCAATGGTGAAATGCGCCCCGGCAAACACGCGTTGCTCCAGATAGTCCTCCAGGCTGATGCCTTTGGCGCGGCAGAGCCGGTACCAAGCGAGCACGGCCATACCGAACGCGCCGCCTTCACCGGCGGTTTCCATCACGGACACCGGTACGCCTGTTGCGTCGGCCAGGCACTGCTGCCCGGCGAGCGGAGTTTTAAAATACCCCCCGTGGCCCGTGAGGCGGTCGATGGCGACGCCTTCCGCTGACAGAAGATCCATGCCGATTTTCAGCACCGCGAGCGCCGAATACAGATGGGCGCGCATAAAGTTGGGCAGCGTAAAACGGCTGCCCGGCATGCGGATCACCATGGGGACGCCTTGGGTAAAGCCGGTGATGTGCTCTCCGGCAAGATAGTTGATTACCGTCAGGCCGCCGCAATCCGGCTCGCCCTTCAAACTTTCGGAATAAAGAACGGAAAACAGGTCGTTCTCGGGAATATCGCAGGCATACCGGCCCGCGAAGCTTTGAAACAGCCTCGCCCACGCGTCGATATCGGAGGTACAGTTGTTGCCCTGCACCAGCGCCACAGTCCGTCCCGCGGGTGTTGCCACGGTGTCGATCTGTGAGTATACGCGGCTTAGCGGTTTTTCGGCAACGATCAGGGAAAAAACGGAGGTGCCTGCCGATACGTTGCCCAGCCGCGGCGTAATGCTGTTGGTTGCCACCATGCCGGTGCCCGCGTCCCCTTCCGGCGGCGCGAGCGGAATGCCGGGTTTCAGCATCCCACTGGGATCAATCAGCCGCGCGCCTTCGGCGGTTAAGACACCGGCATCCTCCCCGGCCAGGCGAATCTCAGGGAAAATCTCACGGGTTTTCCAGGGAAAGCCTTGCGGCGCGATCAGATCATCAAACTGCTCCATCGCCGATTGCCGGTAATCGAGCGTTTGATAATCCAGGGGAAACATGCCGCTGGCCTCGCCGATCCCGATTACAAAACGGCCCGTCAGCCTGCTGTGGATGTAACCGGCCAGCGAGGTGATGGCGCGGATATCCTTCACATGGGCTTCCTCCTGCAAAATGGCCTGATACAGATGCGCAATACTCCAGCGCTGGGGAATGTTTTCGTGAAACAGCTCCGTGAGCGTGAGGCTTGCCCTGCCGGTGATCGTGTTGCGCCAGGTGCGAAACGGCACCAGCTGGCGGCCATCCTTATCAAATACCAGATATCCGTGCATCATGCCGGACAGGCCAACCACATCCACCGTAACGGGCTGCTCCAGCGATCCAAACAGCCGGGCGACCGCTATGCGCAGCCCTTCCCAGGCGTTATCCAGCGAATAGGTCCAGATGCCGTCCTTCCATTGGCTTTCCCAGGAATAATTACCATGCGCGATGCAGCGGTGCCGGGAATCGGTCAGCACGGCCTTGATACGCGTGGATCCCAGTTCAATGCCCAGTGCGGCATGCAGTTCGCCACTCATGATGAGGACCTCCCAATCAAACGGATAGTATCGTAATGGTAACAAATCCGTTGAAAAATGTCTATCTGGATTTGGGCAGGATATACGTGCGGCGCTGTGCTTTGCGGAATGCTTGACAATCGGTTGCTCGGCGCTTTACTGCATGTAAAAAAACTAATAGTATGGATTTATGGCTTGCTTCTGAAACCGCTCATCGGCTTGATCCGCCTGAAACGCCTTCTACCGCTCTTTATGGAGGATTTCGACTATGAAAATATACAACAGGGTTGCTGCCGCCGCGTTGATAACGGCGCGGTTGTGCGGCTGTGCGTAAAGCGCATGGCCCGCAAGCCTTTCCCCGGCGGTGACGGACGCAATGGGCCAATCGCAGGAGATCTTGCAGGAACAGCAATATGAATGTGACAGCCGGGATGATACGGAGCTTCCGCCGTTCAGATTTGACGGCGTCTATGGATCCGCAAGCTGGAAACTGGTCAGCCAAAACGGCGGAAGCATGAAATGCATCTGTCAGGAATACGACATCTTCCATATCGGCTGCGGCGTCAGCGTTCTGGTGATTTGTGCAGGCGATCCGGATACCTGCCAATGCGCTGTAATCGGCAACTATATTGGTACGGATATTTGGGTACTAAGGCCGTGCCCAATCAAAACGAGTTTGATTTCAACAACTCCGGGTTTCACAGGATCAGGGGGAAAAATCATGGCGAGGGCAATATGATCAGCGGAAACGGGTGCGGTGTGGGGATCAGAAACAATTGCATCGTGATCGGCAACCATATCGGGTATGCTGTTGGAGGGGAAAACGCGCTGCCCAACGATACGGGAATAGCGCGCTACCCGGACGCCGTTATCGGCGGATACACGCCGGAGGAAGGCAACCTGATTAACAGCACTGTGTTCGCTATCCGGTCGGGGATGTCCGGGGTTTCGCAAAGCTAGGTTTCGGGGAACACGTTCATCAATGAGCACAGCAGCGGGCTTTGCATTGAAGGATGTACCAGTTGGAATGTTTTCCGGAGCAACAACATTGTCTGCGGCGGAATGGGCAACAGCATCCGAATATCGCATCTTTCTGAAAAACCCGTCCAACATGATCCTGCTGCCCCACGAGGACAATCTCGGCCTGGCCGCACCAACCCTTACACAGCCGCTGGCGATACGGCGAGGGGAACTGCCTTCACGTTTGCTGTGGTTGAAATCTACCTATTTTATGAAGGACAGACACATCCATCAGTTCTGTAACGGCGGACGCCCGGGGAGCCTTTGCCTTTGTGTATACGGAGTCGCCTGGCGGAAAGCAGACCCTCCTGCTGGCAACCGATTGGCAGAATAACACGTCCGTTTTTCTGCTGTGTGTACAGCAAAGAAAAGACTCCCGGTTATCCAGCCGGGCTTGCAGACGGATTGTGGCTTTTTTTGCATACAGAAGCAGCACCCGGTTGGAGTGCCGCTTCTTTTTATTAAGGTTTGCGAAAAAATATAGGAAATGCAACGAAGCGGTGTAAGTCGATCGTTTTGCGTCGGTTCTTCTTTCTCCCGTACTTCTTGCATTGAGCAGGTTTGGGATAGTTGCTGAAAAACCGCTGAGGAGAAAATCCTACTTCTGCAGTCTGCGCGCGTCGCGTGTTAAGGGAATCAGGTCGCTTCGGTCCAAAAGAGACAAATTGAATTTTCTGTTCAGGACCGCAAAATGGGCAACGCCAAATCCGATTTTCCGCAAATAGGAGAAAACACCGATCGCGCCTGTCGGATAGCTGCGTGCCTCGGCTCCGTAGAGGGCGCAAAGGTCGGGTATATCGCCGAAGATTTCTTCAACCGTTGTGCCGTATTTCTGAAACAAGGGACGGACTGTTCCGCTTTTCACTTCATTTCCGATTCTATCGCCCGTCATGGCCGCCGCCATGGCGGCACGGCACAAGCCGACGCTGGTTACCAATCCGTCGCCAAAGGAAATCGCCTTGAATACCTGATCCTCGCTGGCAAAGCCGCCCGTCAGGGTAACGGCCGGAAGGGGCAGGCTTTCGCTTTTCAGCTTTTTAAGCAAATGGACCACTTCGTTTTCCAGCGTTATGGTAGGATAGGACCACTCATTCATCATTTTTGAGGGACTGTAGCCGGAACCGCCGCCTGCGCCGTCAAATGTTACCATATCGACGCCGTTCGCGCTTGCCATCCTCAGGACCCGCTCCAGATCGACCGGGTCATAGCCCGCCATTTTAAAGTAAATATTCTTTGCGCCGTTGGAGCGAAGCTGCCCGATATGCTTGGTAATTCTTTCTTCCGTCCACATGGGAAGCCTGCCATAGGTATAAAAATTGGGACAGACGCCGTTTTGATAGGCTTCCTGCACCGCCGGATCCTCCGGATCGGGATGAACAAGATTACCCAGCGTTTTCTTTTGCAGGGCGGTTTCGATGTCTTTTACCCTGATCACAGGCTGTACGCCCTTCGCCGATTGCCCGAACTTGATTTCGATCGCTTCAAAGCCGTACTTCTGCAAGGCAAGCTGGGGAACCCCCAGCAGATCGTCATCGGGGTTGCATTGCAGGATCATCTGGCCTTTGCCCCGATAATACGGATCATAGCTTTTTCTGACGGAGGCGAGAAATGGAAAATCAACAATGCGGCCATTTTTTATTACATGGTTGGGATCATTATTCCTTGCGTGTTCGCCGACGACGCAGCTTACGCCCGCGAGTGCCGCTCCGGCAAAATAGTCTTTCCAGTTCAGCTTGATCAGTGCGGGCAGAATGAGCGGCAAATCCATATCAATCCGGTTGTGCGTTCCATAGGAGACAGATAAATCCATATTGAAAATCGTTGCCTGCTCCGCATCCTCCGCAATGCCCTGCGCGCCGAATACCCGTCCGTTGATATTGAAGTGAGAGTAATCGACGGGATAATTCTTTTCGGAGGCAATCTGATTGTCGCCGGTTGTGATTGGATATACGGTTTGCGCGCCCAACACGGCCGAAAGCGCAATTTCACAGGTACCGGGGCAATCCATAATGCACATGGAGCACATGCCGGAGGTGGAACAGGTAGTTTGACTTTTGTTTTTTCCACCGGTGAAGGGGGAACTCAAATTCGGGCTGTACGACATCATGATACCTCCTCAAAACAGGTTTATTTCTTTGCGCAGAACATGATCGGCAGCATTATCAAACGCCGGGGGGAGATTCTTCAGCGGCCATAAAGAAACATCACCCTCGCATCGTTTGAATGCAAGGGTGATAATCTGGTAGCTCCAAGGGGAATCGAACCCCTGATTTCGCCTTGAGAGGGCGACGTCTTAACCGCTTGACCATGGAGCCATATCGACGGGACCGACATAGTGTAGCATACTTTAAAAAGGTTGTAAAGATACAATCGGCGGTTTTTTGCGGCGCTTTTGTACGGCGGGCGCGCGGGTGGGGGCGGGCCGATTGTAACACTTCTGAAAATAATGCACAGATAAAACGGCATGCCGGGGAATTTCCCTTTCAAAAATGGCGGCATTTGTGTATAATAGGATCGTATTTGGCCTGGATTGACGCGGAAGGAGTGAGTTGCGTGACAGCAGATTCAAGCGGAACAGCCAGATTTATGCCGATTGTCGAGGGCTCAAGCAATGCCGCCGACATTCTGGAGCACGTGTACAGGGCGCTGCAGGCAAAGGGATACGATCCCGTTACGCAAATTGTAGGCTATCTCATTTCCGGGGACCCCACCTACATCACCAGCCACAATCAGGCCCGGAGCATGATTACACGGCTGGAGCGCGACGAGATTGTGGAAGAGCTTGTACGCGTGTACCTGCGCAGGCTGGACGCGTGAACAAACGGGTTGTCGCGCTGGATGTGGGGGATGTGCGCATTGGTATCGCCATAAGCGATCCCACCCGCACCATCGCTCAGCCGCTGGAAACCTATACCCGTGTGGGCTACGGCCCGGACGGCAGGTATATCAGGGCTTTGTGTGAACGGTATGGCACCGACGACGTGCTGCTGGGCCTTCCGCTGAATATGGACGGCTCCGCCGGGATACAGGCGGAAAAAACCAGAGCGTTTGGCGATGTGCTGGCCGGAGGGGGTCTGCACGTTTTTTATTGGGACGAGCGGCTTACCTCCGTAACGGCCGAACGGGCGCTGCTGGAGGGCAACCTCCGGCGCGAACAGCGCAAGCTGCATGTGGATAAGGTGGCCGCCGCCGTGATTTTGGAGCAATGGCTCCGATGGGAAACGGAAAGGAAGTAAACCTATGGACGACAACAAACACGAGGAAAATCAGGAAGATTTTGTGGTTTATCTGCAGGATGAAGATGGTAACGATATTGCCTTTGAACACCTGATGACCGTGAAATACAAAGAGCATGAGTATATCCTGCTGGAAGCCAAGCAGGATATCGAAGGCTGCATGCAGGGCGAAAGCATCATCCTGCGTGTGGAGCAGGACGAGAGCGGCGAAGATATTTACGTAACCGTGGAAGATGAAGACGAATATCAGATCGTCTTTGATAAATGCGTGGACGCCATCGATGAGATGGATGAGGATGCGGACGACGATCAGGACGAGTAAGGCTCCTTATCGGCATCCTGTCAGGGCCTGCCCGAATAGGGCGGGCCTTTTTAAAACTGGAGCTTGCTTGAATGTATTCCCCGGATACGGTATACTGGGAGCACGCTGACGAAAATTCCGCATGCAGACGGCCGTGGGTTTTCCGCCCTGCAAGAGCCGCAAACCGATACGGCGCAGCCGTTTCGAGCTGCGAAGGCAGAACCGGCACGGCAGGTGCGGATACGATGTTTATTCAGGAACCAGAGGCAAAAATTTCCGGCTTGAGGAGGAACCATCATGACAGACTTGGAAATCGCACGCAAAGCTACCCTGCAACCCATCGCACAGATTGCCGAAGCGGCAGGATTTGCGGAGGATGCGGTTTCACCCTACGGCAGATACATCGCCAAGATCAACGCCCGGCAATATGCAGCCCTGCCCCGCAAGGCCAAGCTGGTGCTGGTGACCGCCATTAACCCCACACCCGCCGGCGAGGGGAAAACCACGATGTCCGTCGCGCTGGCGGATGGCCTTGCCCGCATCGGCAAGCGCGTGATGCTGGCCCTGCGGGAGCCTTCGCTGGGCCCGGTGTTCGGCATGAAGGGCGGCGCGACGGGCGGCGGCTATGCGCAGGTAGTGCCCATGGAGAGCATTAACCTCCATTTTACGGGAGATCTGTCCGCGATTACCAGCGCCAACAATTTGCTGTGCGCACTGATCGATAACCATGTGCAGCAGGGAAACGCGCTGCATATCGATCCCAGGACCATCTGCTTTCGCCACTGTCTGGATGTGAATGACCGGCAGCTGCGGCAGATTGTGCAGGGGCTGGGCGGAAAGAAAAACGGCACGCCCCGCGAGGATGGCTTTGATATCACCGCCGCCAGCGAAGTGATGGCTGTGTTCTGCCTGGCGTCCGATCTCAAGGATTTAAAGGAACGTCTCGGCCGCATTGTGGTCGCATATAATAAGGAAGATAAACCCGTAACCGCGGCGCAGATCGGGGCGGCGGGCGCGATGACCGCGCTGCTGCGCGACGCGTTTGATCCCAATCTGGTGCAGACGCTGGAAGGCACGCCCTGCCTGATGCACGGGGGCCCCTTTGCCAACATTGCCCACGGCTGCAACAGCGTGGCGGCCACCACGCTCGCCATGAAGATGGCGGATTATGTGGTGACCGAGGCGGGCTTCGGCGCGGACCTGGGCGCGGAAAAATTCCTGGATATCAAGTGCCGCATGAACGATCTGTGGCCCAGCGCCATTGTGCTGGTGGCCACGCTGCGGGCGCTCAAGCACCACGGCGGCGTATCCAAGGCTGATCTGGGCAAAACAAACCTCAACGCACTCCACAAGGGGATGGATAACCTGATGGCGCACATCGGAAACATTCAAAATGTGTGGCAAACCCCTGTGGTCGTTGCGATCAATCACTTTGTGACCGATGACGACGCGGAAATACAGGCGTTGTCCGAAGCTCTGCGGGCAAAAGGCATTACCTTTGCGCTGTGCGAGGGCTGGGCGAAGGGTGGTGATGGGGCAACGGCGCTGGCGGAGGTCGTGGGTGCGGCTATCGATGTCAGCTCTGCTGCTACGCCGCATTTCACCTATCCTGAGGACGAAACCCTGCAGGAAAAGATTGAAGCGGTGGCTAAGCGGATATACCACGCGGGCAGCGTCACCTTTGCGGAGGACGCGCTGAGCGACCTGAACCGCTATCAGCAGGCCGGTTACGGCAAATGCCCCGTCTGCATCGCCAAAACGCAGTACTCCATGAGTGATAACAAGGCGGTGCTGGGCGCGCCGGAGGGCTTTGACCTCCACATCCACTCGGTGCGGCTGTCGGCGGGCGCGGGCTTTATCGTGGTATTTGCGGGCGGCATCATCGCCATGCCGGGACTGCCCAAGCAGCCGGCGGCGCTGACCATTGACGTAAACGAAAACGGAGACATTGAAGGATTGTTTTAATGAGGTGAAAACCATGGAAAATATCAAAATGGAACTTTTGCATGTGTTGCAACAGGACTGCCGCATCCCTCTGGAGAAGCTTGCGGTGATGCTGGACCAGCCGTTGGATACGGTTGCCGGAATGCTGGACGAAATGGAAAAAACCGGCGTTATCCTGCGCTACGCGCCCGTGATCAACTGGGACCGTGTGGGCAAGGAGCGCGTGGAGGGCATGATCGAGGTTCGCACCACCCCCCAGCGTGATCAGGGCTTTGATGCCATTGCCAAGCGCATTTACCGTTTCGACGAAGTAAAAAGCGTGTATCTGATGAGCGGGGCCTACGATCTGCTGCTGCTGGTGGAAGCCCCCACCCTCAAGGAGCTGGCGCTTTTCGTGTCCTCCAAGCTTTCGGTGCTGGAAAACGTGGTTGGCACAGCGACGCATTTTGTGCTCAAGTGTTACAAGAGCGAGGGGATCATCTTTGAAGAGGATCCCAAGGACAGGAGACTGGCGGTGAACCCCTGATGGACTATTCGCGCTACGTAAACCCGTCCATTGCCGCCGTTCCCAAATCCGGAATCCGCAGGTTTTTCGATATTGTGCAGACCATGCCCCAGGCTATTTCCCTGGGCGTGGGCGAGCCGGATTTCGTGACCCCGTTCCACATCCGCAACGCCGCGATTGACAGCATTCTGGATGGTGAAACGCAGTATACCTCCAACGCCGGAAAAATATCCCTGCGCAACGAGATTTCGTATTATCTCAAGCACCGCTACGGGCTGACCTACGAACCCCAAAATGAGGTCATGGTCACCGTAGGCGCCAGCGAGGGCATTGATCTGGCGCTGCGCGCCCTTCTCAATCCGGGCGACGAGGTGGTGGTGCCGGAGCCGAGCTATGTCAGCTACTGCCCGGGCGTGATCTTTGCGGGCGGTACTCCCGTGCCGATCCAGACGCACGCGGATAATAATTTCATGCTGACGCCCGAAACGCTGAAAGCCGCCATAACCCCCAAAACCAAGGTACTGGTCATGCCCTATCCCAACAATCCGACCGGCGCCATCATCAACCGCGACAGCCTGCAGAAGCTGCGCGACGTGATCCTGGAAAACGACCTGATTGTGATCAGCGACGAGATCTATTCGGAGCTGACCTACAGCCCGGACGGGCATGTGAGCATTGCGTCGCTGCCGGAAATGCGCGAGCGCACCGTTTACATCAACGGCTTTTCCAAGGCGTTTGCCATGACGGGCTGGCGCGTAGGCTACCTGTGCGCGCCCGCGCCGCTGCTGGAGAACATGCTTAAAATTCACCAGTACGCCATCATGTGCGCGTCGGTACAGGCGCAGGTGGCAGCCGAAGAAGCGCTCAAACGCGGACGTGAGAACGACTACGACGATGTGAAAACCATGCACGACAGCTACAACCGCCGCCGCCGCCTGATGCTGGACGGCTTCCGCAAGATGGGGCTGGATTGCTTCGAGCCGCTGGGCGCGTTTTACGTGTTCCCATCCATCCGGAAAACCGGCCTGACAAGCGAAGAATTCTGCGAGCGGCTGCTGCGGGAAAAAAGCGTAGCCTGCGTGCCGGGCACGGCGTTTGGCGCATGCGGCGAAGGCTTCATCCGTTGCTGCTATGCTACGGCGCTGGAACAGCTGACCATTGCACTGAACCGGATCGACGAATTTCTGCAAAGCTTGTAGGCCAACCCGATTATTGGAGGATATTCATGCTTCGAAAACTCACCGCTGTGCTGTTAACCCTATGCCTGCTCCTGCCGGTGTGCGCGTTTGCCACCGAGGCGGAAGAGGATACGTCACTGGAACAGGCGCTGATCGACGCGGGTAAAATCTCCGTCACCATCACCAGCCAGGACGGCGATACCGTTTCCCAGGAGGAGGTCGTGCCGGAAACACCGGTGGACACCACCCTGCCCCGTTATGAGCTGGATGGTTCCATCGAGCTGAAGATCACCTTCGGCGGCGACTTTACCATCGGCAACAACGTACAGGCAAGCGGGAAATCCATCTTCGAAAAGGAACTGGACCGGCAGCGCGGGGATCTGAATTTTCTGTTCAACAACGTGAAGGATATTCTGGCAGATGATGATCTGACCATCCTGAACTTTGAGGGAACGCTGACCACCGCATCCCGCAACCCCCGAAGGGCGGATTACAAATTCCTGTTCCGCGCCGATCCCTCCTATGCGTCGGTACTGCCGGATAACAGCGTGGAGTTTGTAACCCTGGAAAACAACCACGTGCTGGACATGGGAGACGAGGGCTATGCCGATACCAAGCAGGCGCTTACCGACGCGGGCGTAGGCTATGCCTGTGAAACCGAGCCGGCGCTGTTTACGCTGTACGGCGTGCAGATAGGTATTCTCGCGTATCAAACGTTTGACGGCGCGTACGACCGCCTGTATACGCAGGTGCCGGAGGATATCGCGGCGCTGAAGGCAAAGGGCGCGGAGCTTGTGATCTGTGCCTTCCACTGGGGTGCGGAGCTGGACTACTACCCCAACCAGAACCAGCAGAAGCTGGGGAAGATTGCCATTGACGGCGGCGCGGACCTGGTGGTGGGGCACCATAGCCACCGGATTAACCCCATTGAGGAGTACAACGGCAAGTACATCGTTTATTCGTTGTCCAACTTTGCCTTTGCGGGCAACAACAAGCCCAGCGATATGTCCACCTTCATTTTCCAGATCAAGTTCAACGTGAAGGACGGCGAGGTTACCACGCCGGATGGATTTATCATTATCCCAGCCCGCATCTCCTCCAATACCAGCTATAATGATTTTGCGATCACGCCCTATACCAAGTACGAAAATATCGAAAGTGTGATTACCGTACTGAAAAAGAATGGGGAACAGCTGGAAAACCCGGTACCGGAGTATCCGCTGTCCTGGGATAACTAAACCGGGGCTGGCTGCCGCGAACCGTTTTCGCTGTCTCCCGCTGTATCCAATATTGGAAAACAGGACGCGGCTCCTCCCATCCCTGTGTTTGCTTACTTGGTTCATGATGATCCCGCTCCCACACGGCAGTGGGTTTCCTGAAAACATACCTGTTATGGCACGCCATGTCCGGAGGGCAACGGCTCTCCTGGCATGGCGGTTTCCGTTGTCTGCACTGTAAATCCATCCGCAATTTTACCCTGCGATGGATTGAAGAATTATTGATAAAAGGAGGGGATAGTATGCCCTATATGCGCGGAGAACGGGTGATGCTGCGCAACTACCGCCAGGAGGATTTTCCCCATATCCGCAAATGGACTAACGACTGGGAAACGATAAAGTACCTGTCGTCAATCTTCTGGTTTCCGCAATCCGAGACGGATACAAGTGAGTTCCTTACACGCGCCATGCGGGCCGCACCAAACGCCGCTTACTTTGTGATTGCCGATATCCAGGATGAATCTTACATCGGGCAGATGGATATGTTTGAAATCAACTGGAGAACCAGAGTCGGGAAAATCGGCATGGTGATCGGCAGCGGGGATAAGCGCGGCAAGGGATACGGCAGCGAGGCGATGAAGCTGATGCTGGATTATGCCTTTGGTGTGCTCGGCCTGGAACGGGTGGAATTGGACGTATACACCGAAAACGTACGCGCCATCCGCTGTTATGAAAAAGCAGGATTTATAAAGGAAGGCACCCGCCGCCATGCCACAATAGTGAACGGGAAATATACCGATGTGCTCATGATGGCTGTGATTCAAGAGGACTGGGAACAACAGCAAGCGTAATCTATTGAAAAACCAGAAAACCCGGAGCATCAGCTTCGGGTTTTTGCCTGTCAAAGAACCTCTTCGGGTCGTTATCGCCGCACGCTTCATAGCGCCTTGGGCGCTGTTCGCTCGCTTACCCCTTTGTTGTAACACAAACCTTTGGGGTTCCACCCCAATCCTCGGCAAGGGTTTCACCCCTGCACCCTGACCAGGACTTTCAGCCCTGGACCCTTCTTTTTCGACAGCCTGAAACCCGGAGCATCAGCTTCGGGTTTTCACTTCATTTTCTAAGGTTATCATACCATAAAAACGCTTGAAATTCAAGTCTTGTCTTTGCCGGAGAACCCGTGTAGCATGAGCGGGAAAGGGGATGTAACAGATGGATGAACCAGCGAGGAAGAACCTGATTCTGCAGCAGCGTACGGCGCAGCTGGCGCAGATGCGCAAAACAAACGAACTGGCCTACGCTTATGGCAATGTGCTCAGCGAAGCGCAGCTGCTGTCCCTGATCAACGCCGAAGCGCAAACCCAGCGCGATTACGGCCGGCTGGAATTTGGGGAGGGTATTTTACCGCGCCTGATGTACGCGTTCTTCGATTCTCCCTTGATTGCCAAGCACGATTATTACAACACATTGGGTACCCTGCAGGAGCTGTTTTATGCCTATCACGACGAGATGAACGATTCGCTCACCGATGACGAGCTGGTGGAAGCCATGCACAAGCTGTTTCATGGGAGGGCGGAGGGATCGCTGGAGTATATGGAAAACATTTCTCCCATACATCTCATCCGTGCGCTGAACGATGAGGAAGCAGAGGATGAAGATGACTGATCCCCTGAATGTCACAGGAATGTACTTTCCCACCCCGCAGGAAGCGCCGCCCACGCCGGAGGAGGCGGAAGAAATACAGGCCCGGCTGTGGACACTGCTGACGAAGCAGGTCCGCCTGTACACCCAGGGCGATCATTCCTCCCTGCGGGAGGAGGAAGCGGCGGAGCTTCTGCAATCGCTGATCTTTTCACTGCAAACGGAGCTGCACAAAAACGGTCTGCCCATGCGCGCGCTACTCACCTGCGATTTGGCGGCCATGCTGAAAGCGGCGCAGCATACCCTTCACCTGCAGGTGCAAACCGCCGATACGCTGTACAGGATAGCGCTGCGAAGCGTGGCGGTGTTTGGCAGCTGCTCGCTTACCGATACGCTGGAGGGCATCGGGCAGTTTTTCCGGCTCTATGATATCCGCCTGCACGCGCATCAAATTCCCGCATCCATCGATTATCCGCTGTGCGTGCCTGTGCCCGAAACGCTGCGGGGCGTGCTGTATATCCGTGCCTATCTGGACAGGCTGCTGTTGGAAAACAAGCTGATCACGCGCTTTGCTCCGGCACGTGTAACCGCGCTGCTGGAACGCTCGTCGCCGGATTACCGGGAGCTGCTGCAAAACCTGTACGAGCCTGTGGCGGCCAACGTGGTCGGGCTTTCGCTGCTGGGTGGCGGAGAAGCGCTGCTGGAGATCAGCGATGCGCAGGCGGTGCGGATCCACACGCTGCTGGCGTCCTTGCCCGAGGCGCAGGCCTACGCAAGGCTTTCGCAGGCCGCTCACGATGCCTGCGGCAGGCTGAAGCTCGCCGGAGAGGATTCGGTTGATTATCTCGCGCAGGCGGCCCAGTCGCTCTATCCGCGCCTTGTTCTTTCCCCTGAAAGCGCGGCGGGTGTTTTTCCCGCTTGCGGGAATCCGTTCGTACCGATAGCCGACAGGGAAGAGGGCTGAGCCTGTCCGGCTGAAAAAGTCCGCATGGAAACGCAACTCAAGCCACGCAGCATTGACTTTCGAACTTTGTTTCGATACAATATCTGATTGTGAAGGCAAGGAGGATATGACATGGGCAAGATCGTTGCGAAGTTTGGCGGCAGTTCACTTTCCGATGCGGGGCAGTTTCAGAAAGTTCGGAATATCATCAGTATGGATGAGCGGCGCGTTTATATCGTGCCCAGTGCGCCAGGCAAACGGCATGCTCAGGACGATAAAGTAACCGATATGCTCTACCAGGCGCACCGCCTGTCCTGCACGGGCGGCGATTGCCGTGATCTTTTCGGGCGTATCCGGGAACGGTATCAGGCGATTGCCAACGATCTTTCCATTGATATAGACCTTGAGGCGGAGTTTAGCCGCATCCGGGAGGACCTGGATAAGGGGCAGAACTGCGATTATTGCGCCAGCCGCGGCGAATACCTGAACGGCTTGCTGCTCAGCAAATATCTGGGCTTTCAGTTTATTGATCCCAAGGACGCCATCTTTTTCCGGGAAAACGGCACGCTGGATTCCGAGCGCACCAACCAGGTGCTGGGCGACCTGCTGCGCAGCGTAAGCAACGCCGTAATCCCCGGTTTTTACGGTTCCATGCCAAACGGAACCATCCATACGTTTTCACGGGGCGGCAGCGATATCACGGGCGCGATCGTCGCCCGCGCGGCCGACGCCGAATGCTACGAGAACTGGACGGATGTATCGGGCTTTCTCATGGCGGATCCCCGCATTGTGCCCGACGCGAAGGTAATCCATTCGCTCACCTATCAGGAGCTGCGGGAGCTTGCCTACATGGGCGCCACCGTGCTACATGAGGAGAGCGTGTTCCCCGTGCACCGCGCGGGCATCCCCACCAATATCCGCAATACCAACCAGCCCAACGATATCGGTACCATGATTACCCATCAGACCGAGGAAACGAACAACGGCCACGTCATCACCGGCATTGCGGGGCGCACGGGCTTTTCCGTAATCTCCGTGGAAAAGGCGATGATGAACATCGAGCGCGGCTTTGGCCGCAAGGTGCTGCAGGCCATCGAGGACGCGGGGCTGAGCTTTGAACACCTGCCCACGGGCATTGATTCGCTGTGCGTGGTGCTGGAAACCGAGCAGCTGGAACCCTTGAAAGACAAAGTGAAGAGCCGCATTCTGGAGCTGGCGCAGCCCGACACCATCCAGATCCAGGACGGCATGGGGCTGATCGCCACCGTGGGCCGCGGTATGGTGCACAATCCCGGCACGGCGGCACGGCTGTTTTCGGCGCTGAGCAAGGCGCATGTGAACGTACGTATGATTGACCAGGGATCGGGCGAGCTGAGCATTTTGGTCGGCGTGGATTCTTCCGACTTCAAAACGGCCATTCAGGCGATCTATAAGGAGTTTGTGCTGCAGGAGGCGTAGAATGAACAACACCCTCCCTATCCAACCGGAACCGTTTCATTCCAGGCCGCAGAAATTCTGGTATTCTTTCTGTGCGGTTTGCTTATCCCTTTATCTGTCCGCCGCGCTCTACCTGTGCCGCAGCGGATTGTTTTTATCGCTGCTGCAAACGGCGGCGGCCGCGGTACTGTTTTTGCTGATTGCGGCGGCTGCTTTTTTGGCGCTTCGGTTTTTATCTGTACGTCCGCTGCCGAGGCGAGCGCTTGGGGTGCGCAAGCGGCTGAGCTTCAAAGTGTTTGCACTGTCGGCGGGCATAAGCCTGGCGCTGCTGGGCGTGTTTGTGGCGGCGGATTATCCGGGCGGGGTTTCGGTGGATTCCGCTGTGCAGTGGACGCAGGCGGCCACCCATACCTATAGCAACTGGCATCCCGTTTTTCACACGCTGCTGCTGCGGCTTGGGTATCTGCTCCGGCCAAACTACGGCTTTGTCGTCGCGCTGCAATGCGGACTTTTCAGCCTGGCGGCGGGGTATCTGGTCGCGGTGCTGCACGCATGGGGGATACGGCTGTGGGCGCTTCTGCTTGTGCAGGCGGCCGTCACCCTGTCGCCGATCGTCGGCAACACGATGATGTACCTGTGGAAGGACAACGCGATGACCATCGGCGCGACGCTGCTGCTTGCGCAGGGCGTAAACCTGTATTTCAGCCGCGGCCAGTGGATCAGGCGGCTGCCCAACGCCGCCGCCTTCGGGCTGGCGCTGGCCTTTACCACCATGGTGCGGCACAATGCGATGTTTTTTACACTGCCGCTGCTGGTCACCGCGTTTTTATGTTATCGGGGGCAGCTGAAGGGGCTGCTGGTTGCCCTGAGCGTGCTGGCCGCCTGCCTTGCGCTGGTATGGGGGCCGCTGTACAGCGCGCTGAACGTGGCCTATCCCA
This sequence comes from Candidatus Limiplasma sp., assembly GCA_963664595.2. Taxonomy (GTDB): domain Bacteria; phylum Bacillota; class Clostridia; order Christensenellales; family Aristaeellaceae; genus CAXXOK01. The sequence continues at coordinate 139,707 of CAXXOK010000003.1, forward strand.
ACAACACGCTGGAGGAGAGCATCGGCATCCCGATGACGGTGATCTCCGATATCCGCAAGCAGAATCCAGACGCGCTGGATGAGGAAACCAGAGCGTTTACCGATGCCATGGCCGACGGGCAGGGCTGGGAGAACTACCAGCTGCACACCTATAATTCCATCAAGTTCGGGCTTGCACGGCAGGCGGTATCGCACGCCGCCATGACGGATATCCTGCGCATGGCCCTGAGCGCCGCGCGCAACGACCCGCGGACGGCGTTTCTGGCTGTGTGCGGGGTTACGGATCTGGTATGGGGGCTTGCGGATGAGGGCGATGCGCTGATCCAGGTGCGCAACTCGCATGATCTGCCCGGCGTGCCCGTGCTGGACCGTACCCTGAACCGCGTTGGCAAGGCTGTGAAGAGCGTGCTGACCTTGCCCTATGATGTATTTCCGCTACGTTACCTGTTCAGCAATATCGGTGTCACATTTGTTTTGATGCTGATCGCGGCGCTGTGGGCTATCCGGCAGAACGGCACGGCCGCTTTGCTGATCGCGCTGCCCGCGCTGATCTATAACCTCGGCACCATGGCGGTGCTCTGCGGCAAGGATGCCCGGTTTTTTGCCTTCAGTCCGCTGTACTGCCTGTTTGCTTTGTTCGTGCTGCTGCATAAATTGCCCGATGAAAACGAGGAACACGCATGACGTTAACGGCCAACATGTTTCTGATCATATGTCCACTTGCCTTTATGGCCGGTTTTCTGGATTCCATCGCGGGCGGCGGCGGTATGATCACCCTGCCCGCCTATTATCTGGCGGGGCTGCCGCCGGCCATTGCGGCCGGCACCAACAAGCTGTCCGCATCCATGGGCACGGTGGTTGCAACGGCCAATTATGCCAAAGCGGGCAAGATTAATTTCCGCATCGGCATTCCCGCCGTGATCGGGGCGTTGATCTGCGGCACGCTGGGCGCGCTGGTGCTCACGGCCCTGCCGCAGAACGTGGTGCGTATCCTGGTGCTGTGCTGCATTCCCATCGCGGCGGTATTCACCCTGCGCAAGCCCAAACAACGGGAAAGCCGAACCTTTGGAGACAGGGCATTGCTATGGCTTTCGGTGCTGGTGGGTTGTGCCATGGGGTTTTATGACGGGCTGATCGGCCCCGGTACAGGCACGTTTTTGATCCTGCTGTTTTTGCAGGTGTTTCAGCTGGAAGCGGTGGAAGCCAGCGGTACGGCGAAGATCGTCAACCTCGCCGGGAATATCGCGGCGCTGTGCAGCTTTTTATTTACGGGCAATGTGCTGGTGTGGCTGGGCATCCCGGCCGGGATGTTCACCATGGTCGGCGCGTTTTTCGGCAGCCGACTGACGATTAAAAAGGGCGGCAGGCTGATCCGGGTGATGATGCTGGTGGTGCTGGCGCTGCTGTTATTAAAAATTCTGGCGGATATCGTACTGCCGTCCGCCGGATGATTGCCCGGCATTTGCTTGCCAAAGGGCTGCCGAATATGGTAGCATAAACCGAACCGAAACCTAACGGGAACGGTGAAAGAGGAGAAGGCGATGAACGTGGAGCAGCATGAAATCATGCTTTCGTTGCCCGCGGATCAGGAGTATGTGCTTCTGGCGCGGATGGCATTATGCGGCCTTGGAATGGTTGCGGGACTTGAGGTGGGGCTGCTTGACGATGTGCGCGCCGCCACCGACGAGTGCTGCGATTGTTTGCTGCACCAAGCGCAGAAGGCGGAGCAGATAGAGATTCGGGCATGGCTGAGCGGGAAGCGCATGCACTGCTGCTTCCGGGGGATATACAGCCAGGAACCGTCCGGGCTTACCCCGGGGGACCAGGAGCTCAGCCGCTGTGTACTGGAAACCCTGATGCCGGATGTTACCATTCACAAAGACGCTTGCGGTGTGGGTACGATTGGGTTTTCGCTTCCGCTGTAAAGGGTTGAAATCATGATGAACGACGAACGGATGGGCGAGCTGTTTCTGGAATATGCCCAAACCCGTGCGATACAGATCAGGGATCAGCTGGTCGAGGGCTATCTGCCGTTGGCCAAAGCTGTTGCGCGCCGTTTTGAGGGCAGAGGCATCGAAACCGAGGATTTGCAACAGGTGGCAAGCATGGCGCTGATCAAGGCAGTGGAACGCTTTGATCCCGGACGCGGCTTCCGCTTTGTTACCTATGCGGTGCCCACCATCGCGGGGGATGTGCGCAACTACATCCGCGACAAGATGGGCGGCATGCGTATGCCGCGCGATATGCGCACCAAACTGTACCACATGCAGCAGATGCGCGAGCAGTTTGAGCTGGAGCACCTCAGGGAACCGACCGCCAAGGAGCTGGCGGCCGCCATGCAGATTACGCCGGACGAGCTTTTAATGCTGCTGGATATGCGCAAGCAAACCGATATGGTTTCGCTGGACGCACCCATCAGCGAGGATCACGAGGCGGAGATCGGCGCGCTGCTGGGCACGGAGGACAAGGGCTTTGAACGGGTGGAAAGCTCCCAATGGATGAACTGGGTGCTCTCCAAGGTGGATGAGAAGGAACGCATGCTGCTCACCCTGCGCTATGCCGACAGGCTGGGCCAGCGCGAGGTTGCCAAGCAGCTGGGCGTATCGCAGATGCAGGTATCCCGCATGGAGCGGCGCGTGCTGCAGCGCCTGCGCGCTATTGAAGAGAGCGGGGCATAATACGGATCAGAAAATCACCGGAGAGGAGGCGCGCAATGCAGGGCAACGGCAATTATGATCTATCCCTATTCACAGGATCCATGGCCGCAGAATATGACGCCCGAGCAGTATGAACAGTGGCGGGCGATGAACGGCTATCCGCCCGTGCAGCAGGCGCAGCCTCCGCAAAGCGGCGGAGCGCCCATGTCTCCCGAGCAATGGGCGGCCATGCAGGCGGCCCAGCTGGGCATGACGCCGCAGGCGCTGCTGGAATGGCAGGCTCTGCAGCAGGCGAAGGCCGATCTGGCGCTGAAAAAGGAACGCAAACGCAAACGGCAGGAACGGCGCAAAAGCCGCAGTCCGCTGGTGCGTATTCTGCAGGCGCTGCTCATCGTAGGGCTGCTGGGTGGCGTGGCCTGGCTGATATTTACAAGCCTTCAGGAGCCCAAAGCCACCAACGCGATTGTGGAAACGGCGTCGTTGGGCACTACGCATACCGGTGATGCGCTGATTGTGCGCAATGAATCCGTATTCAGCGACGAGGGCGTGCAGAATATTGAATACATTGCCCGGGAAGGCAGCGTGGTGGCGCGCGGCGACGTGGTATGCTACGTGTACTCCACGGGCTATTCCAGCAAGGAGCTTACCACCCTGCAGGACTACCGTGACCAGATCAAGGATTACCAACAGTCGCTATTGAACGGCGAAACCGCCTACGACCAGAAGATGGACCGGCTGAACGAGCAGGTGGTCCAGAGCGGGTTGGAGGTGCGCGCGCTGGTGCACGGCGCACGGGGCAACCTGATTAATCAGGAGAGTATTTTGCAGAGCGCTATCGACGAACGGCAGGCCTATTTCCGCTCCAAATATTCTTCCGACATGCGCCTCAGCCGCTTGTACGATGATGAAGAAACCCAGCAAAAGCGCATCGACAGCTGGATCAAACAGCGTGCGGCTACGCAGGAAAGCATTATTTCCTTTTATACGGACGGCTATGAGTACGCGCTGACGCCCACTAAGTACCAGACCTACACACCGGCGGAGGTGCGCGCCATGTTCGGCGGGCAGGTGCCCGAACAGGATATCACCGAGCGCGGCAAAACCGATATCTACCGGCTTGTGCGAACAGATAACTATGCCGTGCTCCTGCTTATCCGCGACAGCGTATGGACACCCGTAGAAGATTCCGTGTATAAGCTGAAGCTGGAAAACTTTTCTACCACCACCGTGAACGCGCAGGTGATCAGCTATACGCGCTCCAGCGGCGAGCTGCTTCTGCGGCTGGGCGTGGTGGGGGATGTAACGCCGGTATTGTACATGCGCACCTGCCAGGCGCAGCTCAGCGAGTATGTGGACAGCCTGATGGTGCCCAAGGCCGCCCTCTATACCCAGAACGACCAGAAGGGCGTTGTCCGGGAGGAAAGTGACGGATCACTCGTGTTTATCCCCGTGACCATTGTGTCCGAGCAGCCCGACGGCGTATATGTTTCGCCCATCCAAACCGGCGCGCTGCTGGCGGGGCAAACCGTTCACCTGTTCCATTAGTCAGGCTGCCGCGCCATAGGCCGTCCGCGCGGCGCCCTAACAGAGCCTCAACACATTCTGCGGCCCGGCCGCAGTTTTCTGTTTACCGGGAACGCCCGGCGACTGTAAAACCCGAAGGACCGCACAGCCTGTAAACCTGGGAGGGGAAACCATTGGCAGATAAGCCCTACACGGAGCGCAATGTGGACGAAGCGGTGGAATACCCGTCAATTCCGTTACAAACTCTTGAACGAAATGTTAATCAAATATTGGATACGTTGAACAAAAATACGTATGAATATTTGGCACCTGCAAAGCTGGTCGCGGTTACAAAGACGGTTCCGGCGCAAGTGATTAGTGCCTTATTTTCTCTTGGCATACAAGATATTGCGGAAAATAGGGTGCAAGTTGCGCTGCCAAAACTGTTACAAATTGGTGAAGAACCAAATTTCCATTTGCATTGGATTGGACGGTTGCAAACAAACAAAGTAAAAGATATAATAGATCAAGTCTGGCTGCTCCATTCGCTGGATAGAATGTCCCTGGCGCAGGAGGTGGAACGGCGTGCCGCGATGAGCGGACGCGTGCTCCCCGCACTGGTGCAGGTGAACATTGCCCAGGAAGCGCAAAAGACAGGGCTGTCCGTGGATGAGGTATTGCCGTTCCTTCGCCAGATGAAGGATTTCCGGAATATTCAAATTCGCGGTTTGATGGCTATGATGCCCCTGACGGACGACACAGCCCTTCTGGAACAGCTGTTCCGGGAGATGCGCACCCTGTTTGACAGGCTGAAGGACGAAGCGGTGGAAGGCATCCGGATGGAGGAACTCTCCATGGGGATGAGCCACGATTATGCCATTGCCGCCCGCTGCGGCGCAACAATGGTCAGGGTCGGAACCGCGCTGTTCCGCCCGTAAACGGAAAGCAAATAACACAATTTTACCACGGATGTGGTTTTGGCAGGAGGAAAGCAGTTGAGCGTGTTGCAACGGGTAACCGGTTGGCTGAGTGGAAAAAACTCAAACAACGCTCAAACCGCATACGGCGCAGCCCCCGGGTCGCGCGGCTATTACGGATCTCCCATGGCGGAGGATGCGTACGGCGGCATGTACCCGGATCGTTCTGCTGAGACGCCGGAAGCCGCCTATAATCAGGACAACAGCGCGTCTGCCGGTGCGGACCAGTACGGCGGCCGAGTGCCTTATATTTCACAGCGTGATCGCCAGGCTGAGCAGGGAAGCGCGCGAGCGCCAGGCGCAGGCGGAATACCAGCAACGCATGCAGGCGGATATGCGCCACCGGCGTGCGGATACCCAGCCAATGGCCTATACCCAGCCGTATCAGCAGCAGGATTCGAACGTTGTAAATTTTCCCAACCAGCAGGGGATGCCTACCCATGTGGAATACGTCATTTTGCTGCGCAGCCGCAACGAGTGCACCAAGGTGATCGAATATATCAAAACCAACGCTTCCGTGTTTTTGAACATGGAGTATATCGCCAATGAGAGCGAACGCCAGCGCTGTGTGGACATGCTGTCCGGCGCGGCCTATACACTGGGCTGCCAGCTGCACAAAATATCCAACCGCGGTATTTACCTGATCGCGTCGCCGTATGTGCGCGTGATGATCGATCCGGCGATGAAACGCTTTACCTCCGGGCCGGAAACACAGCCGTTCATGCCGCAGCGAGGCGTGGAATATACGCAGCGTACGGGTGAATATCCGCCGGCAGGCTATCAGACCCAGCGCCAGCCGCTGGCCCCGGCGCAGGGCTTCAGCAACCGGCAGATGAGCGGTATGGCGGGTGAAACCACCACGCCGTATCCCCAGCAGCAATCGCCGCAGGCACAGCAGCAACCGCCGCCGCAGGAGACAGTGTACCAATCGTTCCAGCGGCCGCGGCCCACATTCCAGTCACAAACGCAGCAGGACCCCTACCGAAGGGCTTCGGGCGGCCCTAATACCGGCCGGAAGCCCGCGTCCTATCAAACATCGTTTTAGTATTTGAGGAGGAACATTATGCTGTTCAGTATGTTAAGCTTTCTATTCAACCTGATCCTGTTTTTGCTCACCGTATTGTCCTGGGCGGTGCTGATTTATGTGGTCATGGCGCTGTTTGCTCCGCAGAGCAAGTACACGCTGCTGATTGGAAAATATGTGGAGCCGATCCTCAACCCGATCCGCACCTTGATCAACCGGCTGTTTCCCAGCCTTGCACAGCGCGGAATCGATTTTTCCCCGCTCGGGCTGTATGTGCTGATCATTGTCGCGTCCTGGTTGATTAAGCTATTGTATCGAATCCTGCTGTAATATATCCGCAAGTACCCTGTGATGAGAGGAGAATGATGAATGGGCATCACCGTATCCGATATCGAACGCAAGGAATTTACCTATAAGGGCGCAGGGTACGATCCCTATGATGTGGATCAGTATCTGGATCAGATCTGCGATGAAATGGTCGCCATGCAGGACCATATCGCCAAGCTCGAAGAACAGCTGGAGGCAGCCAAGCGTGAGCTGGAAACGGCCAAATATGCCGCAAAGCCCGTGGTAGTGGAGGAACCGTATGCCGCGCCCAAGCCCGTTGTGCAGGCGCCGATTACCAAGACCTCCGAAACGCTGGAAGCGATCCTGCTCAATGCCCAGAAGCTGGCCGACGACGCTGTGGAACAAGCCAACAGCCAAGCGGAAGAAATGGTTGCCCAGGCCAATCAGGAAGCCGAAGAGATTACCAGGAACGCGCGCGAGGAAAAGGAACGCATCGAAAAAGAGTATGCGGACACCTTGGAGACAGCGCGGGCCTTTAAAGAGAATTTCCTGAAAATGCTGGAGGAGCACAAGGCGCTCCTTGACAGGCAATTGAAAACAAACGGGGAAATCTGATCGCAGCGCTTTACAATTTCGGATTTCATGCTTATAATATGGAAGCGTGTGTGGTTACACATGCTTCCATTTATCATATGCAATGATGGGGACGGGCGTTTAAAGAGTTCCAAAGCGAGCCTGGGAGGGTGCAAGCCGGGCGGAACAAAGAGCGCCGAATCACCCCGGAGCTATCCGCTTCCATTCTTTGAACAGGGCGGATCGGGCGCTCCCGTTACAGGGCATAGCGAGCGGGCAGCCACGGCTGCCAACACGGGTGGTACCGCGGATATAGATTTCCGTCCTGTATAATACAGGACGGTTTGTTTTTGAGGAGGAGAAGGCATGTATCAGAAGGTCTCTACGGATATGGATTTTGTCAGCCGCGAAAAAAAGGTGCTGGAATTCTGGAAACAGGAAGACATCATCCGCAAATCCTTTGAAATCAACAAGGGCAATGAGCGGTTTACGTTTTTCGACGGCCCGCCAACGGCCAACGGCCGTCCTCATATCGGGCATATCGAAACTCGTGCGTTCAAGGATTTGATTCCGCGCTTCCATGCCATGAAGGGACAGGATGTGCTGCGCAAGGCCGGATGGGATACCCATGGCCTGCCCGTGGAGCTTGAGGTGGAAAAACAGCTGCACCTGGACGGCAAGGATGAGATTGAGCGCTACGGCATCGAGCCTTTTATCAAAAAGTGCAAGGAAAGCGTATGGAAATACCAGAAGGAATGGGAGGATATGTCCGACCGCGTGGCCTTCTGGGCGGACATGGAAAACCCGTACGTGACCTACCATGACGAATATATCGAAAGCATCTGGTGGAGCCTGAAAAAGATCTGGGAAAAGGGTCTTTTATATAAGGGCTTCAAGGTGGTTCCCTATTGCCCGCGCTGTGGCACGGCGCTGTCCAGCCATGAGGTGGCGCAGGGCTATCAGGAGGTAACGGAGGATTCCGTCATCGCGCGTTTCCGCGTCAAGGGCCGGGAGAATACCTATATTCTCGCCTGGACGACCACGCCGTGGACGCTGCCCTCCAATGTGGCCGTGTGCGTGAACGCCAAAGAGAACTATGTGGAATTTCAGGTGCACGGCGAAACCATGATCCTTGCCGAAGCACTGGTAGACGCTGTGTTTGGTGAGCACGCCAAGGAGGGCACGGTGCTTAAAACCGTGAAGGGCGCGCAGCTGGAAGGCATGGAATACGAGCCGTTGTACCGGTTTGACGGCATCACCTATCCCCGGGAAAAGGGCTGGTATGTGGCATCCGACGACTATGTAACCCTGACGGACGGCACGGGCATCGTGCACACCGCCCCGGCCTTTGGCGAGGACGATGCCCGCATCGGCAAGGAATATGGCCTGCCGTTTGTGCAGCTGGTCAATGCGCAGGGCAAGTTTGTGGAGGGCACCCTCTGGGCGGGGGTGGACGCCAAAAAGGCCGATCCCATGATCATCAAAGACCTGAAGGAAAAGGGCCTGCTGTTTGCTGCCGTGCCCTTTACCCATAATTATCCGTTCTGCTGGCGCTGCAACACCGCCCTGCTGTATTACGCGCGCTCCACCTGGTTTATTTCCATGACCAAGGTGCACGACGAGCTGGTGAAAAACAACCGCTCCGTTAATTGGGTGCCCGAAAACATCAAGGAAGGCCGCATGGGCAACTTTGTGGATAATGTGGTGGACTGGGGCCTATCCCGCGAGCGGTACTGGGGTACGCCGCTGCCGATGTGGATCTGCCCGGAGGGGCACCAGCATGTGGTTGGCAGCCGCGAAGAGCTGATGCGGATGGCGACCGCGCCGGTGGATGAAAACCTCGAATTGCACCGCCCCTTTATCGACAATGTGGAAATCACCTGTCCTGTGTGCGGCAAGCCCATGCACCGCGTGCCGGAGGTGATCGACTGCTGGTACGATTCCGGCTCTATGCCCTTTGCGCAGTGGCACTACCCCTTTGAAAACCAGGACGTTTTTGCCGAGCGTTTCCCCGCCGACTTTATCTGTGAGGCGATTGACCAGACGCGTGGATGGTTTTACACGCTGCTGGCGATCTCCACGCTGCTGTTTGAAAAGGCTTCCTTTGAAAACTGCCTGGTGCTGGGACACGTGCAGGACGAAAACGGGAAAAAGATGTCCAAGCACCTCGGCAACGTGGTCAATCCGTGGGATGCTTTGGATAAACACGGCGCCGACGCGGTGCGCTGGTATTTCTTCACGGCGAGCGCGCCGTGGCTGCCCTCGCGCTACAGCGACAAGGCCGTAAACGAAGGCCGCCGTAAGTTCCTGTCCACGCTGCAAAACGCCTATGCGTTCTTTGTGCTCTATGCCAATATCGACAACTTCAACCCCAAAGACCACCCGATGGAGCAGGTGGAACTGACGCTGATGGACAAGTGGATCATCAGCCGCCTGAACCAGCTGATCAAGCAGGTGGACGATGACCTGACCAACTACCGCTTTACCGAGCCCGCCAACGCCATCGCCGCATTTGTGGACGATCTGAGCAACTGGTATATCCGCCGCGGGCGCGAACGCTTCTGGGGCAAGGGTATGGATGGTACCAAGGAGGCCGCGTTCACCACGCTGTATACGGTGCTGACGACGCTGGCAAAGGTGATCGCGCCGTTTGTGCCGTTCATCTCGGAGGATATCTACCAAAACCTTGTCCGCTCCGTGGACAGCGCCGCACCCCAGAGTATTCACCTGTCGCGCTTCCCGGTTGCCGACGAAAGCCTGATCGATGAGGAGCTGAACCGGCAGATGGCCGTGCTGTTGGATATCGTCGGTCTGGGGCGTGCGTGCCGCAACGCATCCAGCCTGAAGGTGCGTCAGCCGCTCAACGCCATGTATGTCAAGGGCGCGAAGCTGGAGAGCGCGTATGTTGCGCTGGCCGCCGACGAGCTGAACGTGAAGGAAGTCGTGTTTACCGACGATGCCCGCGCCTTTACCACCTACAACCTGAAACCGCAGATGCGCACCCTGGGGCCGAAGTACGGCAAGCTGCTGGGCAAGATCGGCGCGTGGCTGAAAACCGCAGACGGCAACGATGTGGTGGACGCCTTTAACGCCGGAAATACCGTTGCGTTTACGATCGACGGCACGGAAGTGGTGCTGGAAAAGGACGATGTGCTCACCGAGGCCGTGCAGAAGGAAGGCTTCGCCGCTCAGATCGACGGCGAACTGACCGTGGTGCTGGACTGTAACCTGACGCCGGAGCTGATTGCCGAAGGCTATCAGCGCGAGGTGATCTCCAAGCTGCAAACCATGCGCAAGGAAGCGGATTTCGATGTGACCGACCGTATCCTTGTAGTGTATCAAGCCGATAAACAGCTTTCCGAAGCCATCGAAGCGGGGCGTGATTTTATCATGCAAAGCGTGCTCGCCACGGGGATGGCCGGCGAAACACAGGAAGGCTACAAAACGCAGGAATGGGATATCAACGATAAAACCGCTGTGCTGGGCATCAAAAAAGCCTGACCCTAAAAAACTGCTGCTGAAAATGGAGCGGCTGTGCAAACAACCGCTCCACCATTCCTCATGCTGCATTCCTTATTCCGATGAGATTCCTCATTACCCTGAAAGGGGCCAAATATGTTTCTTTGTGACCAATGGCAGGACTACGAGGTGCTGGATACCGGTGACGGCGAAAAGCTGGAGCGGTGGAAGGATGTCGTGCTGTGCCGTCCCGATCCGCAGGTGATCTGGCCCAAGGCAAAGCCGGAGCTATGGGAACGGGCAGACGCCCGGTATCTCCGGTCCGCATCCGGCGGCGGCGACTGGCAGTTTTTCAGAAAACTGCCGGAGCGTTGGGTGATTGCCTTTGACGACCTCAAATTTTACGTACGCCCCACGGGCTTCAAGCACACGGGGCTGTTTCCTGAGCAGGCGGTGAACTGGCAGTTTATGCGCGCACAGATCAAAAAATCGGCGAAGCCGCAGCCGACGGTGCTCAATCTGTTTGCCTATACCGGCGGGGCCACGGTCGCCTGTGCCGCGGCGGGCGCGCATGTAACCCATGTGGACGCCGCCAAGGGCATGACCCAGTGGGCCAGGGAAAACCGTGACCTGTGCGGCATCCCCGAAGACCGTACCCGTTTCATAATCGAGGATGCCAAGGCGTTCGTCGCGCGGGAGATCCGCCGCGGCAACCGGTACGACGGCATTCTGATGGATCCGCCCAGCTATGGACGCGGGCCTGGCGGAGAGGTATGGAAGCTCGAAAACGAGCTTTACGGTCTGGCGGATCTGTGCGCTCAGGTGCTGAGCGATACGCCCGTGTTTTATCTGATCAACGGATATACCACCGGCTTTGCCGCCAGTGTGCTGGGCAACATCGCGCAGCGGTGCCTCGCGGGGCGTGGCGGCACGGTGCAGGCGGAGGAGCTGGCCTTGAAGGTGACGAGCGGCGGCGTGCTGCCCTGCGGCGCGACCGCCCGATGGACGCCCGATGCTTAACGTGATGTATGAGGACAATCATCTGCTGATTGTCGAAAAACCGCCGAATCTGCTCACCCAGGGCGACGCCACGGGCGACCCCTGCCTGGCCGACGAGGCCAAGGACTACCTGAAAGAAAAGTATAACAAGCCCGGTGAGGTTTATCTGGGGCTGGTGCATCGTCTGGACCGGCCGGTGGGCGGGCTTGTGGCGCTGGCCCGTACCTCCAAGGCTGCGAGCCGTTTGTCCGAGCAGCTTCGTACCCATGCCATGCAGCGGGAGTATCTTGCCGTGGTACATGGAGCGGTGCTTGAGGAAAACGGCACCTGCACCGATGAACTGCTGGACGAAAACGGAACCGTGCGCTGCGTGCCGCAGGGCACGGACGGCGCGAAGCCGGCGGTGCTGCACTGGCGCACACTCGGCACGTGGGAGAACCGCGCGCTGCTGCACATCCAGCTGGAAACGGGCCGCAAGCACCAAATCCGCGTACAGCTGCAGCATATGGGCCATCCCATCGTACAGGATATGCGCTATGGCATTGACCCGCCGGGCGAGCCCATCGCGCTGTGGGGCGCGGTACTCACCCTTGTCCACCCCACCCGGAAAGAAGTAATGAAATTCCTCTCCCGACCCCAGGGCGGCGCCTTTGCGGCCTTCCGGGCCGAGATCGATGATTTTTTGAATAAGGAAGCGCTATGACGAAATTTTCCTTTGAGGTGACCAAAACCTGCGCGCAGACGGGCGCGCGGCTCGGCGTGCTGAAAACCCCACACGGCGATATCCACACCCCCGTCTATATGCCCGTGGGCACGGCGGCCACTGTGAAGGCCATGACGCCGCGGGAGCTTACGGAGATCGGAGCGGAGATCATCCTATCCAACACCTATCACCTGCACCTGCGGCCCGGCGAGGAGCTGATCCGCGAAGCAGGCGGCCTGCACCGGTTTATGGCATGGGACAAACCCATCCTGACCGATTCGGGCGGGTTTCAGGTGTTCTCGCTGGAGGGCATCCGCAAAATCAAGGAGGAAGGCGTCAAGTTCCAGAGCCATCTGGACGGCAGCCGCCATTTCATTTCCCCCGAGGTAAGCATGGACATCCAGCACGCGCTGGGTGCGGACATCATGATGGCGTTTGATGTGTGCACAGCGTATCCGTGCGACCATGCCGAGGCCGAGGCCGCAATGCTGCGCACCCACCGCTGGGCGGAGCGCTGCCAGGCGCACCACACCGATGGCGACCAGGTACTGTTCGGTATTGTGCAGGGCGCGTTTTTTAAGGACCTCCGCATTGAAAGCGCGAAAGCGCTGCGGGATATGAACTTTTTTGGTTATGGGATCGGCGGCCTGAGCGTGGGCGAGCCCAAGCCCATTATGTATGACATGCTGGAAACGATCATGCCGCACATGGCGGCGGACAAGCCCCGCTACCTCATGGGCGTAGGCTCGCCGGACTGCCTCATCGAAGGCGTTCTGCGCGGGGTGGATATGTTTGATTGTGTGCTGGCCACCCGCATCGCCCGCAACGGCACCTGCTTTACCGCGGATGGCCGTGTGGTGATCAAAAACGCGAAATACGCGCATGATTTCGGCCCGTTGGACGATACCTGCGATTGCTACACCTGCCGGAACTTCTCCCGCGCCTATATCCGCCATCTGTTCAAGGCGGGGGAGATCACGGGCGCGCGGCTGGCCTCCATCCACAACCTGCGCTTTTTACTGCGCCTGATGGAAAACGTGCGTCAGGCGATCCGGGAGGACCGCCTGATGGATTTCCGTAATGAATTTTTCAGCCGTTACGATATGACCAAGAACTTCTAATAGAAATCCCACAGGAAAACAGGCTTTTCGATAAACACCTGCCGCAGCACCGCTTCGTTGCCGCTGATGCGTACGTCGGGTTTGAACGTTGCCTGCCCGAGGCCGAGATAGCCGAGGGTAAGCTGTGCGAGCGTCTGCACGGAAAGGCGAAGATCTGTATCCCCATCGCAGCGGGTTACGCTTACGGCGCGTCTATCCGCATAGGTTACGCGGTAGCCGCCCTCGTTGTCCGGCAGAAAAGGATCCTCCACATAGATACTGTAGGTGCCTTCCCCCTGCGGGTGGCGCATGGCGAGCAACACCTTTTCCACGTTCAGCACGCGGGCCATCTGCCGCGCGAACACGTCGATTTTAATCATGTAGGGATTGACAAACAGCGAGGAGAGCGGCAGGTTGCCGGGGACATACATCTCCACATCCTTCGCCTGCGCAGCAAAGCGGTAGAGGAAGGACATCAGGTCAAAAAACGCCTGCTGATCCACGAAGGCATAATCCCACACGCACAGGGTGCGCACCAGCGGCTGGTCCTGCGGCCGGTAGCGGAAGATCACATACCCCACATCCTGCCCGCCGCGGGACAGCACATAGCCGTAATCCTTAACCTTGTACGGATCGCCGATGGCAATGCGCTTCCAGGTGCGCGCGTCGCGGGCGATCGCCAGGTTATACTGTTTGGCAAAGGCCGTATAGAGCGGATACAGCACATCCAGATTTTCTTTCGGATCAAGCATCCGCGCCTGCGGCGGATCGTCGGTACGGAACACCCGCAGGGATTCCGTGGGGAAGGTCGCCCGGATCAGCTCGTGGCAGAGCTCATAGCCGAACTTGCGGTAGAACGCATGGGAAAACGGATAGAGCGCGGAAAACAGCGCGCCCTGCTCGCGGTCGAGCGTCAGTACATGATGGATCAGCGCCCGGATATTACCCTTGCCTCTGGAAATGGGATCGGAGGCTACGCCGCCCACGCCGCGGGCCGTTACCGCGCTTCCGTCAAAAAAAATCGGAAGATCGTGATTGGTAAAGGTGGCGGACAGCTGTCCGTCCTCCTCAAAGGAGCCCCATCTGTCCGCCAGATAGGGTTTCTCTTTTTTTTGTTCGGAATCGTCGGGAAGCGGAAACACGAACGACAACGATTCCAGCCTGTCCGCCGCCAGATTTTCTTCTGTGGTTAATTTTCTGATTTCCATACGATGTTCCTTTCTTGGGATAGCATATGTAATAAATTCTCATTTGACGTAACAGAATGGTTTTCCTGCTTGACGAACGAACTGGCGTGCAGGATACTCAAAATGAATGAGAAAACGAATTGCGGGAGAGGTGGCGGATGATGAAACGACGGCTTTTGATTTTAGTTCCGGCGGCGGTATGCGCCGCGGTGCTGCTTGTGCTGTGGCTGCTGCCGGTGAAAACGCCTCAGACAGGCGAGCGGCTGAAACAGGCCGCCGAGGGATTGGACGAGATTGCTATTCAGGCGGCGTATGATCCGGATGCGCAGACGCTTGCCGTGTCACAAACCTTGACCCTGACAAACCGTACGGGCGCGGATCTGGACAACCTGGCGCTGCGTACCTATGCCGCGGCTTTCCGCGACGAGGAGTACGCGCCTTCGGCCACCGAGGAGCTGCACAGCCGGTGTTATCCGGGCGGTTTTTCGGCGGGCGGGCTGGAGATAACCGATTGTGATTTTTCCTATGAGTATACCGACGACGCCCATACCGTGCTGATGATCGGCTTGAACGCTCCCTGGAAGAACGGGGCCACGCTGTCTTTCCAACTGGCGTATACGCTTACGATTCCCGACGCCGCTTACCGCTTCGGAGTTAACGAAGGGATCTGCGCACTGGGCAACGCGTTTGTGATTCCGGCGGTATATGCGGACAGCGGATGGCAGACCGACGAATACTATTCCATCGGCGACCCGTTTATCAGCGAATGCCGCAACTACACGGTTCGCCTGACGCTGCCACGGGGCTATACCGCCGCGGGGACCGGCGCCGCGGAAACCGACGGCCAGACGGTTATATTCACCGCGCCTGCGGTTCGTGATTTTGCGCTTTGCATCAGCAAGGCGTATCAAAAGGCGCAGGCTGTGCAGGACGGGGTGCTGATTGAAGCCTATGCCAAGACCTTCGCACAGGCCAAAACAATGCTGGGGATCGCTCAAAAAGCCATGCAGACCTATACCGGACTGTACGGCGGCTATCCCTATCCCAGCTTTACGCTGGCGGAGGTCAGCCTGCCATTTGACGGGATGACGTATCCATCCCTTGCCATGATTGATTCGGACGTGCTGAGCTTGGAGAAAGAAGCGCGGGAAATCCGCATCGCGCGGGAAATTGCCAAGCAGTGGTTTGAGGCGGTGGTCGGTACGGACGGGTATAATCAGGCCTGGCAGCATGAAGCGCTGGCGGAATACGCGCTGCTGGATTATTGGGAAGCGCAGCACGGCGCATCCGCGCGGGACAGCCTGCAATATACCCGCGTGGATATCGCGCTGCGCTTAACGGTGGGCGATCTTACGCCCGGCAGCCCGCTGGACTATTTCTATGACTGGAGCGAATACCAAACCGTGGTCTGGCACCGTGGCGCGGCGGCGCTGTGCGCGCTGCAGCTTGCGCTGGAGGGGCATCTTGACGAATTTATCGGGGCATATTATGATACCTATGCATTTCAAATTGCGTCGCGCCGTGATTTTGAGCAGGCGTTAAAGGCGTTTTCCGGGGAAGACTGGTCGCCGCTTTTTACTGATTATCTGGATACGATGATATAAAGTACCGAAGGGAAGTACGTTATGCCAAATCAAAACGCACAGGAGATCGCTGTGCTCATTCCCAGCTATCAGCCTGACAAGCTTCTGCAGCCGTATGTGGAAAAGCTGATAGCCGCCGATATTGCCCGGATCGTGGTTGTGGACGACGGATCGGGCGTGGCGTATGCTCCGATTTACGAAGAGCTTTCTCAGATCGACAGGGTAACGGTGCTTTCGTACCCGGAAAACCACGGCAAGGGGTATGCGCTGCGATACGGTATGCAGACGATCTGGGACAGCGGTCCCGCCTGTGCGTTTGTGGTAACCGCGGACAGCGACGGGCAGCATACCGTGGCGGATATCCTTGCCATGACGGACGCGCTGCAAAAGGACTCTACGGGCCTTTTGCTGGGCACGCGTGATTTTTCCGCCGGGCATGTGCCCGGCAGAAGCCGCGCCGGTAACCGGATAACCACCCGGGTGTTCCGGGTGCTCTACGGGCAGGAGGTTCCCGACACGCAAACGGGGCTGCGCGGATTTTCCCGGGAGATGATCCCGCAGTTTTTAAAGATCAAGGGCGACCGTTACGATTACGAGATGAATCAACTGATTTATTGCGCCATCGACGGGACGCCCATCCGCTCGCTGCCGATTGAGACCGTGTACGAAAACAACAACGAAGGCAGTCATTTCCGTACAGTGGTGGACAGCTACCGCATTTACCGTGCCATCTTCAGCAGTTTTGCCCGCTTTGTGGGCTCGTCCGCCTTTTGTTTTCTGGTGGATTACGGCATGTATCTGCTGCTGAACCATCTGATGAAAACCTATGTTCCGGCGTTGGATTATTACATCAGTA
Organism: Candidatus Limiplasma sp.; assembly: GCA_963664595.2. GTDB lineage: Bacteria > Bacillota > Clostridia > Christensenellales > Aristaeellaceae > CAXXOK01. The sequence goes on from CAXXOK010000003.1 coordinate 156,615, forward strand.
TCTTCATTCTTCGTTTTATGGCGAGAATTGCCATTGCCACCGTTGCAGCGCGCATCGTGAGCGCAACGGTGAATTTCGTGATCAACAAAAGGTTGGTTTTCGAAAGCCAGGTGCGTACCGCAAAAGCGTTTTTCCGGTATGCCTGTACGGTGGTGCTGATCGTTATCCTGTCGGCGGGCATCGTATCCACACTGCATGTCGGGCTGGGGATGAGCGACACATTGGTTAAAATCCCCGTGGATATCACACTGTTTTGCCTGAGCTATTTCCTGCAGCGCAAATGGGTGTTCGGCGGCGGCGGGAAACCGCAGGGGAAGGAAACGGAGAAGCTGCATGGATAAAAACAAAATCGACCGCATCAACGAGCTCGCCCGTTTCAAAAAGGAGCGGGGCCTGACAGCCGAAGAATTGCTGGAGCAGGCTGCGCTGCGACGGGAATACATTGACGAATTCAAACAGAACGTCCATGCGACGCTGAATAACGTGAGAATTCAAAATGAGGACGGATCGCTCAGCGAGCTGAAACCCAAGCAAACAAAGGGTTTCTGATGGGTGTAGGAGAAGGCGAGAAATAAAAAATGGAAATATTCTCAAATTCTTCGAAAAAAGCTGTTGACAAGTAAAGGTATATTTGGTATTATAGCAAAGCTCGCTTGAGAGCGCGAACCTTGAAAAAGATACAGAGAGAGAGTAGAAATACTCAAAAGAAAGAACGCAACGCAGTCAATAATTTGAGTGCAAGAAGCAAAGCTAAGCTTAGCTTCTGAGCCGATAGGATTAACATAAGAGTTTGATCCTGGCTCAGGACGAACGCTGGCGGCGTGCCTAACACATGCAAGTCGAGCGGGGACATTGAAGGAGTAATCTGACAATGTTCTAGCGGCGGACGGGTGAGTAACGCGTGAGCAATCTGTCCTTGTCTGGGGGATAAGAAGCCGAAAGGCTTTCTAATACCGCATGAGACCACGGGACCACATGGTTCTGAGGTCAAAGGATTTATTCGGACAAGGGTGAGCTCGCGTCTGATTAGCTAGTTGGTGAGGTAATGGCTCACCAAGGCGACGATCAGTAGCCGACCTGAGAGGGTGATCGGCCACATTGGAACTGAGACACGGTCCAAACTCCTACGGGAGGCAGCAGTGGGGAATATTGGGCAATGGGCGAAAGCCTGACCCAGCAACGCCGCGTGAAGGAAGAAGGTTTTCGGATCGTAAACTTCTATCCTAGGTGAAGATAATGACGGTAGCCTAGAAGGAAGCCCCGGCTAACTACGTGCCAGCAGCCGCGGTAATACGTAGGGGGCAAGCGTTGTCCGGAATGATTGGGCGTAAAGGGCGCGTAGGCGGCCATGTAAGTCCGATGTGAAAGTCCTGCTTTTAAGGTGGGAATTGCATTGGAAACTGTGTGGCTTGAGTGCAGGAGAGGTAAGTGGAATTCCCGGTGTAGCGGTGAAATGCGTAGAGATCGGGAGGAACACCAGTGGCGAAGGCGACTTACTGGACTGTAACTGACGCTGAGGCGCGAAAGTGTGGGGAGCAAACAGGATTAGATACCCTGGTAGTCCACACTGTAAACGATGAATGCTAGGTGTAGGGGGTATCGACCCCTTCTGTGCCGGAGTAAACACAATAAGCATTCCGCCTGGGGAGTACGGCCGCAAGGTTGAAACTCAAAGGAATTGACGGGGGCCCGCACAAGCAGCGGAGCATGTTGTTTAATTCGAAGCAACGCGAAGAACCTTACCAGGTCTTGACATCCAGTAAAAGCATCAGAGATGATGTGTGAGCTTGCTCATACTGAGACAGGTGGTGCATGGTTGTCGTCAGCTCGTGTCGTGAGATGTTGGGTTAAGTCCCGCAACGAGCGCAACCCTTGTGATTAGTTACTAACGCGTAAAGGCGAGGACTCTAATAAGACTGCCGGGGACAACTCGGAGGAAGGTGGGGACGACGTCAAATCATCATGCCCCTTATGACCTGGGCTACAAACGTGCTACAATGGCCACTACAGAGAGCTGCGAGCTCGTAAGGGTAAGCGAATCTCATAAAAGTGGTCCCAGTTCGGATTGTGGGCTGCAACCCGCCCACATGAAGTCGGAGTTGCTAGTAATCGCGGATCAGCATGCCGCGGTGAATACGTTCCCGGGCCTTGTACACACCGCCCGTCACACCATGGGAGTTGATAGCGCCCGAAGTCGGTGAGGCAACCGTAAGGAGTCAGCCGCCGAAGGTGAGATCAATGACTGGGGTGAAGTCGTAACAAGGTAGCCGTATCGGAAGGTGCGGCTGGATCACCTCCTTTCTAGGGAGACAGCCTGAATGGAAACAGGAAGGCTCATCTTTAGGTCGATACTGATCACAGCATGTGATCAGTCAAAAAAGCGAACACAGTTCGCAGAACCGCTGGGTTCGGATGCGAGACATCCAAATACAGAACCCGATGCGTATGTTCTTTCTGAATTCTCTGTATCTTTTTCAGGGCTCGAGCTTAAAGCATGAGCTGGATGAGAAAGTATCCGATCGATCCGCTTTCCAGCAGATGCGGATAAAGCCCTTGTAAAAGGACAAGTCCGATGAATGCCGCGGTCTGACCGCGAATGGAAACGGGCGATGCCCGCCGTGGGGGTTTAGCTCAGCTGGGAGAGCGCCTGCTTTGCAAGCAGGAGGTCAGCGGTTCGATCCCGCTAATCTCCACCATTTGGCAGGATAATAGTACAACAATGTAGTATTGTCTTGTCCAGCCATCAGCTATGCTGTTAAACTGGCTGTGGGCACTGCCCACTATGGATTGCTAGCTCAGCCGGTTAGAGCACTCGCCTGATAAGCGAGAGGTCGGTGGTTCGAGTCCACTGCAATCCACCAGCTCCCTGACCGGAGCAACGGGATATTGCATCCCACGCTGCACCTTGACAACTGTATATGAAGGAGACTGAGAACGGCTTTGAAAGAAGTCGGAGTAAGTTTCAACAAGAGATGAGAAAAAGAGATCATTTCTGTTCAGTAGATGGAAACATCAAAAGAAAGAATGGTCTTAGGATTGTAAACCAAGCGAAATAAGAGCACAGGGTGGATGCCCTGGCACCATACGCCGAAGAAGGACGTGGCCAGCTGCGAAAAGCTGCGAAGAGCCGCAAGCAGGCATTGACTCGCAGATATCCGAATGGGGAAACCCGGCGGAAGTAATGTTCCGTCATCGTGGAATGAATCAAATAGTTCCATGGAAGGGCACCCGGGGAAGTGAAACATCTAAGTACCCGGAGGAAGAGAAAGAAAAATCGATTTCCTAAGTAGCGGCGAGCGAAAGGGAAACAGGCCAAACCAGGGAGCATGCTCTCTGGGGTTGTGGGCCGGCAACATGCATTGGCAGAGGATAGTAGAAGCGCGTTGGAAAGCGCCGCCGAAGAGGGTGACAGCCCCGTACATAAAATCCAAAGCCAGCTAGCCGGTACCAGAGTACCGCAGGACACGAGAAATCCGGTGGGAAGCAGGGGGGACCACCCCCCAAGCCTAAATACAGTATGGTGACCGATAGCGCATAGTACCGTGAGGGAAAGGTGAAAAGAACCCCGGGAGGGGAGTGAAAGAGAACCTGAAACCCTGTGTTTACAAGCAGAGGAAGCACGATAGAGGTGCGACCTTGTACTTTTTGTAGAACGGACCGGCGAGTTACGTTATGTTGCAGGTTAAGTACTTGGAGGTACGGAGCCGAAGCGAAAGCGAGTCTGAAGAGGGCGTTGAGTAACATGATGTAGACCCGAAACCGGGCGACCTATCCATGGCCAGGCTGAAGTGAGAGTAAAATCTCATGGAGGGCCGAACCAGACGTCTGTTGAAAAAGGCGGGGATGAGCTGTGGATAGCGGAGAAATTCCAATCGAGCCCGGAGATAGCTGGTTCTCCTCGAAATAGCTTTAGGGCTAGCCTCATATAAGATTATCGGAGGTAGAGCACTGAATGGGCTAGGGGATGAAAATCTACCGAACCCTATCAAACTTCGAATGCCGAATAATTGATGTATGGGAGTCAGTCCGCGAGAGATAAGTTCCGCGGGCAAAAGGGGAACACCCCAGACCTTCCGCTAAGGTCCCCAAGTTCACGTTAAGTGGAGAAGGATGTGTGATTGCACAGACAACCAGGATGTTGGCTTAGAAGCAGCCATTCATTGAAAGAGTGCGTAACAGCTCACTGGTCAAGTGGTCATGCGCCGAAGATGTACCGGGGCTCAAACGTGACACCGAAGCGAGGGATTTGCGAAAGCAAGTGGTAGAGGAGCATTGTGTATCGGGCTGAAGCCAGATCGTGAGGACTGGTGGACTATACACAAGAGAGAATGCCGGTATGAGTAGCGAGAGGCATGCGAGAAACATGCCCGTTGAAAGCCTAAGGTTTCCTGGGGAAGGTTCATCCGCCCAGGGTTAGTCGGGGCCTAAGCCGAGGACGATAGTCGTAGGCGATGGACAGCAGGTGGAGATTCCTGCACCGCCATGAGAATGATGCAATGACACAGAAGGATACCGTGAGCCGGGTGATGGTCAACTCGGTTGTCAAACGAGGCTGGGAGTTAGTGAAGTACGGCTCCCGCGAAGGCTGAGTGAAGACGAGAGCGAAATTAAGTAGCGAAACACGGGATTTCACGCTGGCGAGAAAAGTTGCTGGTATATTGAAATGGCGCCCGTACCGCAAACCGACGCAGGTAGGCGAGGTGAGAATCCTAAGACGAACGGGAGAATCCTTGTTAAGGAACTCGGCAAAATGACCCCGTAACTTCGGGAGAAGGGGTGCCGATGGAGACATCGGTCGCAGAGAAAAGGCTCAAGCGACTGTTTAGCAAAAACACAGGTATCTGCGAAAGCGAGAGCTGACGTATAGGTGCTGACACCTGCCCGGTGCTGGAAGGTTAAGGGGAAATGTCATCGCAAGAGAAGCATAGAACCGAAGCCCCAGTAAACGGCGGCCGTAACTATAACGGTCCTAAGGTAGCGAAATTCCTTGTCGGGTAAGTTCCGACCCGCACGAATGGTGTAACGACTTGAGCGCTGTCTCAACAGGGAGCCCGGTGAAATTGAAGTATGGGTGAAGATGCCCATTACCCGCGACTGGACGGAAAGACCCCGTAGAGCTTGACTGTAGCTTGATATTGGATTTCGGTCACGAATGCACAGGATAGGTGGGAAGCTGGGAAGCATGTACTCCGGTATATGTGGAGCTATCCTTGGGATACCACCCTTTCGTTACTGAGATTCTAACATAGCGCCGTGAAACCGGCGGATGGACAGTGTCAGGTGGGCAGTTTGACTGGGGCGGTCGCCTCCGAAAGAGTAACGGAGGCGCCCAAAGGTACCCTCAGAATGGATGGAAACCATTCAAAGAGTGTAAAGGCAGAAGGGTGCCTGACTGCGAGAGTGACAATTCGAGCAGATACGAAAGTAGGGCTTAGTGATCCGGCGGTATGAGAGTGGAATTGCCGTCGCTTAACGGATAAAAGCTACCTCGGGGATAACAGGCTGATCTCCCCCAAGAGTCCACATCGACGGGGAGGTTTGGCACCTCGATGTCGGCTCGTCGCATCCTGGGGCTGAAGCAGGTCCCAAGGGTTTGGCTGTTCGCCAATTAAAGCGGCACGCGAGCTGGGTTCAGAACGTCGTGAGACAGTTCGGTCCCTATCCATCGTGGGCGTTGGAATCATGAGAGGATCTGTTCCTAGTACGAGAGGACCGGAATGGACGCACCTCTGGTGCAACTGTTGTCGTGCCAACGGCATAGCAGGGAAGCGAAGTGCGGACGGGATAAACGCTGAAGGCATCTAAGCGTGAAACCCACCTTAAGAAGAAGATTCCTGGCGCGCAAGCGCGAGAGACCCCTTGAAGACTACAAGGTGATAGGTCATCGGTGGAAGTGCAGTAATGCATGTAGCTTGATGATACTAATGGTCAAACGCTTGATTTAACTTAATAATTCTAAGACCAGCAAAGTGAAATGATCTTACCTCATCAAAACTCCTTCATATACGGTTGTCAGGGCGCAGTCCGGGGCGAGGAAACATCCTCACCACGGGGACAAACCCTGAATGAATTCGGATCACGGTGTTCGGTGTATATCTTCCCCATACAAACACTGGTATCCGCGTTCAAAGCCCGTCATGGGCACACCAATTAGTTCACCCTTTGCGGTGGTAATAGCCTGAGGGATCCACCTGTTCCCATCCCGAACACAGAAGTTAAGCCTCAGCACGTCGATGGTACTTGGCTGGTAACGGCCCGGGAGAGTAGATCACCGCCGCATTCCAAATAAACATCAATCCTGAACGAAAGTTCGGGATTGATGGATATTCCTCAGTAGCTCAATCGGCAGAGCATTCGGCTGTTAACCGAAGGGTTATAGGTTCAAGTCCTATCTGGGGAGCCACGTAAGGCCTGTAATTGCAAAGATTACAGGTCTTTTCGTTTGCAAAGATAAATAGGCCTTTATACGGCTGTGCCACAGGGTGTGCATTGAATAAATAGCAAATTGAGAAAGTCATGCACAAAAAGAATTTCTGCAACCTTTAGCAGGTTACATTCATACACAGTTTAGCAAAGGTAATAATTTACTTTCGTCTGAGCGAATAAGCTGATCGCTGTGAATATGAACATATAGATCAGGAGTGAATGCAATATTACTATGAACAGATAGGCTTGGAGCATTATTGATTTAATTCCTGAGTTACTAGCCATAACTAATAGAATATAACGGAAATTATAGGCTGGGTAACGCATTTGCTTATAAGGTTTGGGAATGTACTTTCGTTTTGGCTTCTCCTTTGGAAACATGCCTTTACGCTGCATCACCCGGTACAGGCTTTCCGGCCTGCGGTATACCCTCTTTTTCGCAGTCGGAACCACAACTCAGTCAAACCAAGCCTTGGGTTTCTTCGCCGCATATCCGTGATGAGCTTGATCTCGGCTTCCGTGTGTTGGTTTGGATGATAATGCGGGCGTTTTGACTGTGGACGAAGAGATTCAATACTGCCGTCGTAACGGTTGAGCCAGAAGTAGATGTAGGATCGGCTTTTGTTGTACTTCCTGCCCGCACGGCTTACGCCATATTTCTGTGCGTAGTGGATCAAGGATTGCCGATACTTCATATCCTGCGTTATACTGTCCATGAAGGATGAGGCTCCTTTCAGCTTGTGTTGTCGCAACACCACTATAACTGATCTTGCCTCGTCCTTCCTCCTTTTTCCTCTACATTGCCCAAGATGTATTGTAATCCTACAATAATGATTCAATGAATGTTGAATAACACATTGCTTTTTATATACCAACGAACTATCATATATATTATTTATATAAGTAGGTATTAGTTATGAGTAAGAAATATGAATTAAGGATCGATTATACGGCCTTTGCAAGAATTAGTGCTAATCTTTTTAAGGCTCTTGCAGCCTTATCTCCAACAACTATAACAACTGACAAAGTAGCTGTGCTTGGTGAGGCTAGCTTCGGCATAATTGATGGGATTTTCGAGATGATCATAATCGAACAAACAAAAGAAAGCTTGCTCTCGGTATTGTTTGTAACTGCCGTTTACAATGCTTATCGTTCGATAATACTAGAAAATAAAGTATTATTAAGACTAGATGCTAATAGTAAAAGCGAGCTGAGTAGAATAATTGATGAAAAACAGAAACATTTCGTTAGTACAATAGGTCATCTTGAAATAGAACTCGATCTAGGTTTGCTAGAAGATCCTTTAAATACCACTGCGTATTCGAAAGTGCGGGATATTTTTGAGGATTGGCTAAAACTCACAAAGGCAAACGCAAAACAAGCGAAATCAATAGCAAACCAATTACGTGGGAATTTTATCTTTGAATTATACCAAGAGTGGATTCGGAATCAGATAAGGTATACGAAGTTAGCCGATGAAATACAAAGTCCATTCTATAGTGCAAACGAGAAGGAGAAAAGATGGAAATTATATCAAGCAAATTTACATAAACAAGTATCACTACCTGTACTTTCAAGTGAACATAGTTTGGAGAGTATATATGTTGATCTTAACATATATTATTATTTTAGAGATAAAGAGAATAAAAATCTAACCATTAAGGTGATGGACGCGAAAAAAGCTCTGGATAATTGGGTACTAGAAGCGCACAAAGATGATGCTGTTAGAGTGATACAGGGTGGCCCAGGGAGTGGAAAATCATCATTTGCAAAGATGTATGCAGTGAGTTTGGCAAAGGATAATTATAATGTCCTACTTATCAAATGTGAACAGCTAGAGATTGGTGGTGTTTTTGACGATGCCTTGAAGCGTTATGTATTGAATACAGGGTGGTTTAAGGAAAATGATCTGTTCAATGACGACAAGACAATTATAATACTCGATGGACTTGATGAGATAGCTAGGCAAGGCGAAGTTGCTGCAAGAAAGGTAACTGAGTTAGTCAATAGTATTCTAGTTTTTATAAAACAGAAGAACAATACAATACTTAAAGTTCTATTCTTGCTCACGGGACGTGATACTGTCGTACAGGCAATAGAAAATGCATTTACAAATAAAAGCAGTATACTGCACTTGCTTAGTTATTTACCCAATAACGAGGAACTAGATAAGAATTGTAAGGTTGAAGATGTTTTACATAAGTTATCGGAAGATAAAAGATTGGTATGGTGGAGAAAGTACAATGGAATTTCCGGAGACATAGGCACGCTCCCAGCGTATCTTCAACATAAACAACTTGAAGCTTTAACAGTAATTCCTCTTCTAAATTATCTTGTTTTCATTACATATGGTGACAAGGAACTTGATGAGTTGGGTAAAATTAGTATATGCAGATTATATTCGGATTTGCTTAGTAAAGTATATGAGAGAGCTTACGATGAAAATCGTAGACATGGTGTAACAAAGAACATTGAGCTAGATGACTTTAAAATAACAATGGAAGAAATTGCGATATCCGCATGGCGAGGATCAGTAAAAACTACGACGGTAAATGAGGTAAAAAATAGATGTGAAGAAAGTAGTTATAACATAAAACATGAGTTCAAAGATGATCCTGATATGTGGTCTAATCTTTTTGTAGCCTTTTATTTTAGAAGAGCCAATATTGTGGGGGGGATAGATACATTCGAATTTACTCATAAAAGTTTTTGCGAATACCTTGTAGCTATGAGATTGATCCGTCTTGAGAGTGAAATTTATAATCAGTTTAGTAACGGTTATTACAATATTAAGGAATGCTTATTGAACTGGATAAAGGTCTGTGAAGATGCAGCTATAGTAGATGATGTTTATAGGTTTTTAGCAGATGGAATTGATATTGAATTTTCTGGTACAGATAAAGAAATAAACGTACTTGGGCATCAGCAGTTATGCGTCAATATGATTAATTATATACAAGAAAATGGTTTGCCATTTGAAGAGTTGAACAGGAGACCAGAATTCAGAAGAGAGTTTGTACAACACATTAATACACAAGTGATACTGCTTGCGTTCTGTCACAGATTCGCAAAAATATCTAGGCAAATAAACGTGATAAAGTGGGAAACTGCAGGTTCTCTGAAGTTACTTATCGAAAGCAATGCACAATTCAAGTTGAACGATTGCTTGAAGAATTTACTAAGTACTCTCAATTTGAGCAATGTTGATTTAAAAGGTGTTGACTTAAGTAGAGCGCATTTGGAGGGAATACGCTTAAGAGGTGCACATTTATCTGGTGCGCTATTAAAAGAAGCAAATTTACGCAATGCTGATTTAGTTGGAGTAGCTTTCTTTGGGGCTGATTTAGGTGGAGCAGATTTAAGAGGTGCAAAACTAAGCCAAGCAAATTTGCAAAAAGGTTCTGTGAGAAATGCAAAGATGAATGCTTCAAATCTAACAGGAACAGATTTTTCCGGAACAGATATAAGTGAGACTGATTTTGGAAAACCTATAGTATGGGAACATAAAATTTCTGAAGAAGAGCATTACGAAGATTTTTTGTTTTACAATGATTAAGTAGCTCTGAAGCAATACCAAGCAGCTAAAACTAACTCAGTTATCGTTTGTTCCAAAGCTAAGCTTGGTATAAATTTAACGATAACGTACAATATGTTGCGCAAATTGAAAAACGAATAGGAAAGAACAAGTCAGCAGCCTTTTGGTAGAATAAAGTCACCACAACCATTCACCGAAAGGGGAACTGCCGACATGTCCAAGAGAATAGTACAGCTAAACGAGAAATCATCAAGGGCGAATTGAAGGAACTGGTGCGCAGCAGCGTGGAGGAAACGTTGAACAACCTGCTGGAGCAGGAGGGCAAAGAACTGACCAACGCGGCGAAATACGAACGCACGGAAGCCCGGGAGGGATACCGCGCGGGGCATTATGCCAGAAACTTGACCACGACATCCGGCGACGTTACGCTGAAGGTTCCCAAGCTGAAGGGCGCTTCGTTTGAGACGGCCATCATCGAGCGATACCGCCGCAGGGAAAGCAGCGTGGAAGAAGCGCTGATCGAGATGTATCTGGCAGGCGTTTCCGTCCGCCGGGTGGAGGACATCACCGAAGCGCTGTGGGGCAGCAAGGTATCGCCTTCTACCATCAGCGAACTCAACAAGAAAGCGTACGTTCCTATCGAAGACTGGCGGAACCGGCCCTTGCGTGGAGGGAAATACCCGTACGTGTATGTGGATGGCATCTACCTGCGCTGCAACTGGGGCGGCGAGTACGAGAATGTGGCGATCCTGGTCGCCATAGCGGTCAATTCAATAACCATCATTTCCCTCTCAATAGATTTCAACAAAAAGATTTGCTATCTTCGGATCAAACTGCGAACCGCTATGCTTGATGATTTCTTCAATCGCGTCTTCCTTTGGCATGGCCTTTCTGTAAACCCGATCCTGCGTCATCGCGTCATAAGCATCCGCAACGGCAAGGATGCGAGCCAGTAACGGGATTTCTTCGCCGCTTAAACCCCGGGGATAACCCGTTCCATTCCATCGCTCATGATGGGCAAGAATATCATTTGCTACATGCCTGATATCGGACAATGAGATAGCGATACGGTACCCAATTTTCGAATGGGTCTTCATGATTTCCCATTCATCCTTTGTTAAGGGACCGGCTTTGTTGAGAATGGTGTCGCTGATTCCGATTTTTCCGACATCGTGAAGCTTTGAAAAAAGTTCAAGCTCCGCCATGGCCTGCTGCGAAAGCCCCAGCTGCCTGCCGATAGCTTCAGACAGCTTAAAAAGCCGCTGCGCATGCTCTTCCGTTTCCTCACTTCGGGTATGGATTGCCGTCATGATGGAAGATAGAATTGCGCTATGAGAGCTTTGATTGTTGAGGATTTTGGTATTATTCAAGTTATCATGCGTGATTTTCAGCGTCACATCAATTTCTTCTGTGGGCGTATTCCTTGTATTATAGCCAAAGGAAAGACTGGTGCTATAGGGGTGATCCTTTCGGTCGTTATCCTCGGTAATACAGTGAATCACCTTCGTAATGAAATGCTCAGCCTCTTTTGCGCCCGCGCCGGGCATGAGCAAACTGAAATCGTCATCGCCGGTTCTTGCCAGCACATAGCGATCGGCGCTATTGGCAGTCAGGATGTCAGCTACACGCTTTAACTGCGAATCGCCCTCCTGAAAGCCAAAAGAGTCGTTGATCAGCCGCAGGCCATCGATATCGCACTGTACGATCGCCAATGGATAGGTGTGTAATACATTATGCCGCTTACATTCCGTATTAAAATGCCTCAGATTGAAAAGATTGGTTAATTCGTCATGCTCGCTCATATAGAGTATTTTTTGCTCGCGGATTTTTTGCTCGTTTATATCGACCACAATGCCTTCCAAGGCTATAAGCTCCCCGGCTTCGTTGAAAATCGGCTGACCGGACTCCAGAACCCACTTTATCTGGCCTGATGCGGTCATGATTTGATATTCGCCCCTGAAGCTTGTTCTTTGCGAGATTACTTGCTGCCACTCTCTGAAGAGCTGGTCCCGATGCTCCGGCGTGACCAAATCATTATAGGATAGCTCTTTGTTATCAATGAGACTTTCCGGTTTATATCCGGTAAGCGCAAAGCATCCATCTGACACAAATTTCATCGTCCACTCGGAATCATTAAGACAGCGATAGGCCAGGCCCGGTAAATGAGAGAGCAAAACGGACTTGCTGCGTTCGCTTTCTTTGAGGGACATCTCCAGCGTTTTCCGCTTGGTGATATCCTCCAACAGGCATAAATGGCTAATGGTTTTGTTTTCCTTATCCTTCAGCGCAGAGATGATGAGGTTTGTCCATACGACCGATCCATCCGGCCGTATATACCGTTTCTCTATTGTATAGCCATTGCTTTTACCCGCCAGAAACTGCCTTGATTGGTTTCGGTCTTCGTGCAGGTCGCTGGGATGCGTAATATCTGTCCAGCGGAGCTTGGCAAGCTCTTCCTTTGTTCTGCCCAGGATATTCATGTATGCCTTGTTTATATTGGCGCCGGCATCGATAGTTGAATATAGGGTTTCATCCTTGTTGGTAATCAATACCCCAATGGGAGCCTGCTCAAAAATGGTTTGGAATATCGCTTCCTTTTCTCTCAGCTTTGCCTCAAGGATTTTCTGTTCTGTAAAGTTGATAATGCTGATCACAAAGCGGCCGAGGCCATTGATTATCATGTGCTTAATCATCAATTGATACCACACATCTTCTCCGGACACTATCATATGCTGATAAAAAATTACCTTGCTTTTGCCCTGTCTTGCGTTTTCCATTGCCTGATGGAAGGGTACTAAATCTTCTTTCGACATAAAATCAAAAGGATTCATCCCAATCAGCTGCTCCGTACGGGGAGGAATTTTTTCGGGTGGAAGTGGGATCGGCGTATCCGGCGACATAAGCACTTTGACAATATGCAGCTCCTCATCAAGCTCAAGAATAACATCATTGAGCGCGGTAAAGAGGGCCGCCTGCTCATTCAGCTTTTTAACATCCTCGGTTACATCCATAAAAAGGGTAATAAAATAGCCGTCTGCAGGTGATAACGCATAGATGTGATACCACTTGTCCAGAAGCTTGGAATGTTGTTTGAAGCTCGTAGACTGTTTTGTTTGAACAACGCGTCCATAGATGGAGATCCAGTCCGCGGGATCTTCACGGATGCCTGGTATCGCCTGGGTAACGCGGCGGCCGATCAGATGATCTCTTTTGAGAGCAGTCATATGCTCAAACGCACGGTTTACCTCTACAAACTCATAGTCGATGGGATTGCCCTTGTCATCAAAAATCATACGGTGATATGCGTATGCAAAAGGCAATTCATTGAGAATGCAATCCAATGTCTTTTCATCCATAGTAGCACCTCTTGCTATGCTTTTTGCAAGGCTTCCTGCTGTTTGCCATTTACAAAAGGCATAGATCGAATCATCATTGTTGGTGAATCCAAAGGTATCTCTTCAGCAAACGAAAAGAAAAGCATCTTGCGAAGAGAGATTTCTATCATATCATACAATCCTGATGAATAGTAATTCAATGAACCAGGAAATGAATCCTGCCGCTTGCGCTTACAAATGAAAGGGCAGCGGGTTTGAAATGCTGATTGAAAAGCAATCTGTTTAAGCAAAACGCGCATACGCTGACAACAACGAACAAGGCCGCAGCTTACAAATAAGCGTTTCCTGATACCCGGTGTCGCCGCGGACGGCGATCTGCCTGCGGTTGGTTTTGCAATGCCGATCGCGTTTTCAACGCGCAACGATCCATTTTTTTGTAGTAAAACAGGCTGTAAAACAGGCCCGGATATAGGCGGGAGGGTGAACACGGAAACAGGAACCACTGTAAAACTAAGAGCCACTGTTTTTTTCGTACCGATACTCTCATTTTTCTCCAAGCAGCTCTTCCAAGAATAATGATTGCAGATACCTCGGGGAGTGTGATATTCTGTGCATGATGGATTTTTGCTTGCTTAACCCGCTACCGTATGGCTGTACTACGGTACCAGTTTCTCTCAGGATTACCAGCATATCCATTGTGTTATAACAAAACAAAGCAATGCTTACGAGGTAAGTATCTTTATGGAAACAAGTAATAACAGAATACGTCCATGGCTGAGGCGGCTGCCGATGCTACTCTTTGTTTGCGCAATCGTGTGCACGTGCGTCACCGCGTATTACGCTTCCGTTCGCATTTCGGACAGCGACGCGGCAAGCGAGCTGGTGCTGGGAAACCTCCTTGCCCGGCAAAACAGGATCATAACCACAGACTGGTATTATTCTACGGAGATCCGTATGGTTAATACCAATTTGGTCTATCTGGCGCTGTTCAAGGTCCTTGATAACTGGCATACCGTACGCTTTGCGGCAAGCCTGGTTTTTGTCGCTTTGCTGGCAGGAAGCTACTGCTATTTTTGCCGACAGCTGAAAATCAGTAGGCAGGCGTTTTTCCTGTCGGCGGCTTTGCTTGTGCTGCCGGTGAATGTGTTCTATGGCAAGTTTATTCTGTACCATAGCTACTATGCGCCCCTGTACATCTATGGTTTCCTGATCGCCGGGCTTACCCTGGCCTATGTCGTTGGCAAGGGCGATCCTCTCTGGAAACAGCGGCTGCGGCTGGGAAGCGCGCTTATCCTTTCGATGATCAGCTGTATGAACGGGCTGCGGCAGCTTCCGGCCACCATGCTGCCGCTGCTGCTTACGGCGTTTGCCCTGCTGGCAAAGGAGCGCGGTGGCAAAACGCCTGCCGTGGAAAACGACACCAAGAGGCTCCGAACCATGATCCGCGTGGCACTGGGGATCTTTATGGCCGGGTTGATCGGCACCCTTGTGTATGATCTGGCGCTGGTAAAACTCTATTCCGCGCGCAGCTCAAGCTATTTACAGATTGATTTTCCAACTGCGGAACAATTGCGCAACCTCGTAGTCGGTTATGTAAGCTTGTTCGGATTTCAAACGGGGCGGACGCTTTTTTCGATAGAGGGAGTGCTTGCCCTGTGCGGGGCAGGCGCCGCGCTCCTGATGCTGTATCTTTCCGCTCCATACTGCACGGCGAACGAAAGGCTATCAAGCCCAGCCAAGGCCTTTGCCGCAACGGGATACCCCGTTGCCCTGCTTGGCATTACCCTGCTGTTCCTGTTTGTATCCGGCAATGAGAATTATCCGCAGTATTATCTGCTGGTATTTCTGTGGGTTTTTCCGTTTTTGGGCGTGCAGCTGGATCAGATGGAATTCTCAAAAAAAGCGCTTACCCTCAAACAGCTTTCGGTGCTGGCCGTATGCTGCTGCATGCTGGCAAACGGGCTTTTTTATTCTTTCTACTATGTGCGTCCGGGGAATAAGCAGGTGGTATATGATGCTGGCATTCCGGTCAACACCGTTTCCATTCTGCAGGGCGCTGTCGATTATATTACGGAAAATCATCTGGATATCGGGTATGCGACCTTTTGGCAGGCCAACATCATCACGGAGGAAACCAACGGTACCGTGCCGATGATCAGTGTCAGCTATCACAATGAGGATCATACAATCCGGTATTATGATTGGCTTACCAATCAAAACGATCGGGACAGGGCATCGATCGAAGGAAAATCTGTTTTCATCATTGTCAAATTCACCGAAAGAGATGATTTTGCGGCCACAGAGCTTGCCCAATACGCAACGCTTGCCTATGAACAGGCCTATTGTTCCATCTATACGTTTGCTGATCCGCTGCTGGTATGGCATTATCTGCAAGCACAGGAGCAGGTAAGCGATGAACAAAGCGCTTACCCAGGAACTCCCGCTATAGCGCGATAAGGGCGGATAGAGAAAAGATCGGCGAATTGCGGATACTCTCTTTTCAAAGGATCGGCCCTCTGCCCGGCCCTGTCTCCGGTTCTGTGAAAAGGAGAGGACGGCTTTAAGGCCAATAACCCCCGCGATCCACAGGATAACGAGGAGGATTACCTCATGCTGATTGGTTCCAAAGCTGTCGTATCCTCAGTATTCACGACACGGTACAGAAAATCTCTGGATGGATCAACGGCAACGGATGGAAAGATTTCGCTAAATTCTGTTACGATGGGAGTATCGGCATTGAGAATATACACATAATCAAACCCTTGCTCCTTTAAAAGCGCAAGAAACTTTCCGGGCGTGTAGGCAAGGCCGCTTTGCGTGATATCCGTTTCCGTGTAGAAGTTTTTAACGCGAATGTGTTTGTCGATCAGATCAAAGTAAATACGGTGGTGAAGCAGCGAGTTACCCAGAGCATCGCCGCCGATCAGCAGGTATACATTGCGGATGTCCGGCTGAGCGACTTTTTCCTGGATACTATTTGTCAAATCCACCGCGGCAGCTTCCGCCGGTTGATAGACGGCGGATTCCATTTTCCTGAAATTGTGAATAGTATAAACGGAAAACAGGAGGAGGATGAGGCATAGAACCGCGGCAAGCTTTTTCTCAAAACCTGATAGGGAACGGTAGGGTCTCGCAAGGAACGTTGTGCCCGTCTGCTCGTTTTTCTCAATCAGCATAGCCACAAAAAGGTAAGCCTCACACAGGAGCAGCGTTCCCATATATCTGGAAAAGCTTAGCAGCTCGTGCTTTTCGATGTACGCAGAAAAGATAGAGACATAGCCAATGACAAAAAGGATATAAGCGAAAACCCTTGCGAGCAGAACCCAGCGGTCCGCTGTGAGCAATGCCTTATCCCGATAGAGGTACAGGGCGTACACCGCTATGAAGAGGATGAATATGCCTCCGTATGAGACGGCGAGAGACGCGATCCGGAGATCGATCCCAACCGAGGTGATGAAGAACTGCTTAACCGTTATCCCAAACGCCAGAAGGGAGGGCGTACCGATGGGGACGTGATTGTGTACAGTAAACGCCGCCAGCAGGTATTTCCATGAAAGGGAGACAAAGGAGAGTAAAACGACCGGGATGAGGATCGAAACAACGGTATGCCTGTTTCTTATCCCTTTTTGTAAGATGCCTGACCCCAGGATGCCGGCGGCCAGAGCGGAAACCGCAAAAAGCATGCCGGAATCCTTCATAAGGGTGATCCCGCAGAGGGATACGCTCAACAGCCATAGGCTGAAAGGATCCCGATACGGGTTTTTCCGCACCTGATAAAACAAATACCCGGCGAATAAGCCCAATGTGGGATCAATGAAAAGGCTTTGGTAGTAGTAGCTGTAATCGGTGTCGTTCGCGTAGATGAAATGAGGCAGAAAGACGATCAGAAACAAAAGGATCAGGATGCCCTGCCACCGTTCCCACGTCAGCCTGCCGGTTAAAGGCAGCAGCAAAGAAAGCCCAACGTAGGCATAGGTAAAGTAGAGCGCGCTTTCCGAAAAAACAGGGTTGAAGCTGGTAAAAAAGTAACCGAGCAGCGGCATGCCCGGAGGATAGGATTGCATAATCGGGTACAGGAGAGCGCCGGTGCCCAGCTGCAAGGTTCCATAGGCATGCAGGGCCTTGGGGTACGCGCCCCAAAGCCGCAGGGAATCCCAAAGACCGACGAGCTTTCCTCTGGATAAAAAGAGAAACAGAACAGATAGCGCGGCATAAATCAGCATGGAGGGGGTGATCACGTATTGCCGTATCAGCTGGCGGATGCTGCGGTTTACAAGGGCGTGTACGGCGGTGAAGATTGTGAACAGACAGTAAACGCTGATCATCAGCCATCGGCCGAGAGAAAGCGCGTTGAAAATATAACTGATATACAATACGAAGAGAGCGGTCAACAGCGTAACGGCCAGCGTGCTATGGAACGGCTTCCTGAACCAATAGCAAACGCTGAGCGCGCTGCCGGTGAAGATAAGAAACGGGAAGAGGATGGCAGTCATATCATTCTCCCTATTTGATCTGCTGATTTTCCATAAAGCGTTCGTGTTGATCCGTGCGTGTAAGGACAAAGCGCAATACAGGCTGAAAGCGCAATATCGGCTTTGCGTAGGGGCAATTCATGGATTGCGCAGTATAAACGATCGTTGACCGAGATATACGGTACTCTGATTTGCATATCCTGTCAAGCCAGGTACCGCTGAATAAATCCCCTGCACGCTGGCGTGTTATCTTTCCGCCAGCTTGCGATTGTGAAAACCTTGACGTAGCGTTGATATGGCTGCGGGTTCCGCAAACCCAACCCAACAAAAATCTGACGCGCCATCGCACAAGCGCTTACCTCATCGTTTACCTGGGTCCGTGTATATGGGAAACACCCACGGGACGGGCTCGGATCGGAGCCTGCTACAGCCGCCAGTGCGGGGGACAAAGGGTCGCATAGTCATACGCAAAATACCGATTGTCGATCAGCACCACCACGCCCTTGTCCGTTTCCGACCGGATCACCCGCCCGGCGGCCTGAAGCACCTTGTGCATGCCGGGGTAGCGGTAGGCATAGGCAAAGCCGTCGCCCAGCGTTTGGTTGTAATGGCGGCGCAGCGCCTCCTGCTCCGGGCAGAGCATGGGCAGGCCCACGCCGACGATCATCACGCCCAGCAGGCGCTCGCCGGGCAGATCGATGCCCTCGGCAAACACGCCGCCCAGCACCGCAAGGCCCAGCAGCGGCTCGGCGTCGGCGGTGAAGCGGGCCAGAAACGCGTCGCGGTCGTCATCCTCCATACCGGTGCGCTGCACCTGCAGGGGCAGCGCCGGGTCGAGGGCCTGTAAAGCCTCCGTAACCAGGCGCAGGTATGCGTAGCTGGGGAAAAAGGCGATATACTTGCCGGGCTTTTCGGCAAAGGTTCGCAGGATGACGGTGGCCACCTGGGGGGCGGTTTCCCGGCGCAGGGCATAGCGGGTGTCGATGCGGCAGCGGAGTATCCGCAGGTTCTCGGGCGGAAACGGTGAGGGCAGCGCAAAGCAGGCATCCTCTTCGCCGCCGCCCAGCAGCCTGCGCATATCCGCCAGCGGCGACAGCGTGGCGGAAAAATAGACCACGCCCGACAGCCGCCGGGTCGCCTCGCTCAAAGGCTCCGCCACCGACAGGCACAGTAGCCTGACGGCGCGTTCCTTCCCCTGGCGTTTGCACAAAATCGCGTAATTCTGCCGGTCCCGCTCCGCCGCGGTTACAAAGGCCACGGTGGAAAGGAACAGCTCCCCCAGCGCCTGCCCGGCCTCGCCCGCGGGCGGGGCGGCAAAGGCCTCCGCAACGGCGTCCAGCAGCGCCTGCATGGCGGGCGGCAGCGCCTCCGGCAGCGTGGGCAGCACCGCTTCTGTTTGCTCCTCGGCGATTGTAATCTGCCGCAGCACGCGCAGAGCCTCGGTCAGGGTTTTGTACAGCGCACCCCTGCGCCCGGCAGACCGGGCGAGCTTGCGGCGGAAATCGCACAAAAACGCTCCGTCGGCTGTACCCGAAAACATATCCCGCGTACGGGAGGCCAGATTATGGCTTTCATCCACCAGCAGCGTGAGATCCGACCGTTTCTCAAAAATGCGCTTGATCCTCACCACCGGGTCAAACACATAGTTATAGTCGCAGATCACCACATCCGCGATTTCGCACAGCGTCAGCGCGAACTCAAACGGGCAAAGCGAATGCCTGGCGGCCATATCGGCAACGGCCTGGGCGTTCCAGTCCTCCGTTTGCATCATTTCATTCAGGGCTTCGGGCAGCCGGGCGAAATGGCCCCGGGCGCGCGGGCAGAAATCCGGATGGCAGCGGCTGTAGCCCGGACACTGTTTTTCCTTGGCGGTCAGGGTGAGGGTGCGCGCCCGCATGCCGCGCGCCCGCATCAGGGCAAGGGCCTGCAGCGCCGCCTGCCGGGCGGTTGTGCGGGCGGTGAGGTAAAAGAGCTGACCCGTCAGCCCCTGGCCCAGCGCTTTCAGTGCGGGATACAGCACGGCGGCGGATTTGCCGGTGCCGGTGGGCATGCTGGCGAACAGCCGCTTTTTTGAGCGGATTGCGGTGAATACCTGCACGGCCATGTCGCGCTGGCCGGGGCGATAGGTTGGAAACGGAAACGGCAGACCGGCAAGGCTTTCATCCCGGCTTGCCCGGTGAAGGTGGTGCGCGCTTTGCCACTGGGCAAAGGGCTGCAAAAGCGCCTGGAATTCCGCCCGCAGCGCTTCGGCGGTGCAGGTTTCCTCAAAGGCCGCGCGCTGTTCTCCGGCCTCGGACACATAAACGACCCGCAGGCGTACGGCCTGTTTTTGTTTTTCCTCGCAGAGCATATGCCCGTAAACCGCGGCCTGTGCGCGGTGGGCCGGGAGGGCGGCGCGCGGGAGCGGTTCTCCGGCCCAGCAGAGCTTGAATTCCTCAAGCATGGGGATCTCCGCGTCAAACCAGGCATCCATCCGGCCGGTCACGAGAAAGGCAAGCCCCTCCGCTTCCGCTGCCAGGCTGAGCGGCGCCTCGGCCTGCCAGCCTTCACCCAGCTGCTTCTGCCGGGCCTTGTGTCCCTTCGTGCCTGCCAGCATATCCCGGTTGGAGGACGCGGGAAACAGATCCTCCCCATGGATGGAGAATTCCACCAAGGTCCGTACCGACACGCGCTGCTGTTCTTTCATTCCACACCTCTGGCAAACGTATGTTCTTATTATGGCACAGAGCGGCGCGGGATGCAAGCGGGGATAACCCGGTGGTATTTTATCTGTTCCACAGCGGCGGCGTGGGGGCGTTGACAGACAATCATTCGTGTCTGTGCGTGCGCCCATGCGTGCGCTGGTTCTCATGTCCGCAAGTGCCGCCTGTGCTCCATGCCTGCGCCGTTTGTGCCCGCGTCCGCCCCGATGCCCGGGGCGCTCACCCCGCTTCGGTACCGTCGCTGGGAGAGGTGGCGCCGCGCACAGGGGCGGTTGTATTTTTACCCGCATAGCAGGAGCCCGGCAAAACGTTGTGGAAAACACTACAAAACCGGGCAGCGGATCGTTACCGGTACGCCGGATTGCGCTTTGGGAAGGTATTATTACTCGGCTTAGCCATGGCAGGCCCTGCGGTATGGGCTGTGCCTTTTGAACCCCGAAAGCGCTATTCCCGCTGGCAGCCGCTTTGAAGGGAGAGCAACCGTCCGCCGCGGCCTGCCTGCACAGCCGTCACGCTGCCGCCGCCCTGAAGGAGGAATCGTATGAAGAAATTTGTCCGCTATCAAACCGGGGATACGGTCTGCTATGGAGAACTGGCGGGTGAGGAAATCTTTCCGCTGGACAGAAATTTTCTGGACCCCGGCTGCCAGCGCGCCGGGAGCGCCGTGGCGCTCAGCGCCGTGCGCCTGCTTGCGCCGGTGGCGCCGCCCAACATTATTGCTATTGGGGTGAATTACCGGGGGCATTCCAAAGAAACCAACATCCCCGCGCCGCCCGCGCCGCTGATTTTTTTGAAGGCCACCACCGCGGTAACTGCGCCGCAAACACAGATTCTGCTGCCGCTTTCCGCGCCGGATGAGGTGGATTACGAGGCGGAGCTGGCCGTGGTGATCGGGAAAACGGCCAAGCAGGTTGCCGAGGACGACGCGCTAGAGTATGTGTTCGGCTACACCTGCGCCAACGATGTCAGCGCGCGGGACTGCCAGATTAAAATCGACAAGCAGTGGGCGCGCGCGAAATCGTTCGATACCTTCTGCCCGCTCGGCCCGGCCGTTGTGCAGGGCATCAGCCCCGATAACCTGAAAATCCAGTCGCGGGTCAACGGGCAAACCATGCAGTCGTCCACCACGGCGGATCTGATTTTTGGCGTGCGCAAGCTGGTGAGCTATTGCTCCCAGAACATGACGCTGCTGCCGGGCACCCTTATTTTGACGGGAACGCCCTCCGGCGTGGGCTACGCGCGCAACCCGCAGGTGTTTTTGCGGGAGGGAGACACGGTGGAAATCGAAATCGAGGGCATCGGCGTTCTGAAAAACACGGTAGCGGCGGAGGCGTAACAATCAGATCAGCGGCAATCCGGGAACCGGAAGGCCCGATAACCGGGATATCACGCAGCCGGGATAAACGGAAACCCCGCGGCGGGAAGGGAGCAAGCCTTCTTCCAGCCGCGGGGTTTTTGTTTTGCAGGGATTTGTTTCTGATTTCATCAGGGCACAGGGGAAAGATCCGTATTCTTTTCCCAGCTCTTTGGGAAGCAATAAACAAAGCCCCTGCACGCCGTTGTGCTTTCCTTCCACATGCCGCTGCACTGCGGAAAGGGCAACGGCGGTGAAGTACGCAAAGCCCTGTTTCGCAAGCGGCGTTACAGCAAAATCACCACGTTGTTCACGCCAAAGGTGCTGCGGTAGATCACCTGCTTGGCCATGCGCAGGATCATCTTGATACCCAGGGTTTCGCCCAGGCCGTCGTCCTCCCGCCGGGCAAACTCCACGGTGTTAAACTGCCGTCCGCCGTAGCGGAATCGGATGCCCGTGGAATTTTCCAGATGGAAAAAGCGTACATCGATGGAGCCGTCCTCCCGGCCGGCAAAGCATTTGTCGGCGGTGATCATCAGCACCTCCTCCACGGCCAGGCTCAGGGTCATGGCCTGGCGGTGCGAAAGGCCGTTTTCATCACAAAAGGCGAGGATGGCCGCGCTGGCGTTGCAGATATCGCGCACCCCGGTGCTGACGGAGAAATCCAGTGTGCTTCCCTCCGTTTCCAGCCGGGTGTCCAGCAGCAGCAGGCCGGACGCGTGCTCGCTGCGGCGGGCGGTGATCCAGGCCATGCAAACCCACAGGGCCAGGGTGGCCGCCTCGGCCAGCGGGTAGAACAGCCATACCAGGTTTCCGAAGGAGGATAGGGCAAGGGCGGCGCCCACCGCCAGCATAAACACCCGCGAAACGGTGATGGTGTTGGCGATCAGGATTCGGCCGGTGTGGTTGTAATAGTGCGTCATGTTGGTGTTGATCTGCGCGATGGGCAGGCTCAGGGCAAGGCAGGTCAGCGCAAGAGCCGCCGTGCCGCCCGTGACGCCGAACATCGCTTCCAGCGGCTGGTCAAAAAGCAGGATCAGCACGCTGGCCGCCGAGATGATGAGCAGCCCCGTGCGGAACTGGCGGCGGACCAGGATGCGGAGCCCGGCGTTGTCCTGCTCGCCGCTGTACACGCCCACGATGGCCCCCGCGGTTTCCGGTACGCCGTTCAGGATGCACAGTAAAAACTCGCCGATGCTTGTGGCCACGGCAAAGGCGGAGAGGTATTCGTTGCCGCCCGCATCCAGCAGGATGATGTTGAGCAGCGCCACGCGCAGCGCCGTGCACAGGTTGTCCATGGCGACCGGGCTGCCGTTTTTAACGATCAGCGAGGTGATTCCGCTAAGCCGCACCCGCAAGCCGGACAGGCGGAAGCTGCTGTCCCGGCGGTGCAAAAACCCGAACCCCAGCGCGCAAGCGGCTGTTGTGGCCGCCACGTTGGCCAGCGCCGCCCCCCGGATGCCCATGTCCAGCACCAGTAAAAACAGGGCGTCGAACACGGCGATCAGCGCGGCCATCAGCAGCATCACAACGGAGCAGCGTTTGTTTTTGCCGTCCAGCACCAGATAGTAAAACGGGATGAACAGCAGCAGCTTGGGCAGGCAGTTGATGAAGTAGATTGACAGATACGACCGGATCAGCGTATCCAGACCGGAATCGGAGCTCAGCATCGCGGTCAGCGGCGTGAGCACCGCGTAGCCGAACGCGCACAGGCACGCGCCGCACAGCGCGGCCAGGAGGATGGCCTGCCGGAATATGGCCTGGCTTTCCTCCGTTTCGTTGCGTCCGATCTCATGCGCGGATAATATGGCCGCGCCCGCGCCGATCAGCGAGCCGAGGGTGCACAAAATCAGCGAGATCGGCATGCACAGGTTGATAGCGGCCAGGCCGTCCTCGCCCATGCTGCGGCCGATGAAAAGGCTGTCGATAAATACGTTGATCGTGCTGCCCAGCACGGCCAGGATGGTGGGCAGCAGATACCGGTTGTAGGTGGATTTCAGAAACGCGTCGTTTGCTTTCATGCTTTTCTTTCCTTCGTCGGTCCGGCGGCGGCGCGGGTGCCACGGCGGGCGCTATGCTCGGGGGGAGGGAGAGATCAGGGCAATCCGGGGATCGTTGGAATCAAACGCCGGCCATAGCGGCGGGTACGGGGCCGCAGCCGGGCTTGGGCGGTGCGCCCGCAGCGGGGATGGGCACGCAAGGGCGGCGGCTTAGGCTTGTGGCTTTGTCCCGGCCAGCGTTTTGCGGAGGGTGAGGATATTCTGTCCGTCCGCATACCGGTACTGCACGTCGTCCATGCTTTTTCTTGTCAGCAGGATGCCCAGCCCCCCGGGCTCGCGCTCCTTCGCCGTCAGGGTGGTATCCGGCTCTTCCCCGGCCAGCGGGTTGAAGGGGCGGCCCTGATCCACAAATTGAATCTCAAGGCGGGGCGGCTCCCCGGTGACATCGGTCACAATCGTCACGGTGCCGCTGCCGGGGGCATAGGCATAGTAGGCGATGTTGATGTAGATTTCCTCCAGGGCGAGGTTGATTTGAAACTGGGTTCTGCGGTCGCATCCCGCCGCTTCCAGCTGGGTGTTGATGAAATCCAGTACCGCCGGAAGATTGCCGGTCGTCGCGGGGATCGTGAGCGTTTTCAAAGGATCAGCCCCTTTGCAAGGTTGTTTCGGTAGGCGGGGAGCGCCGGACTGCGCGCGCGTTCGGTTCTATTGTACCGTCCTTTTCCCTGAAAGAAAAGAGGTTATGGCGGATTGTGGGCAGAGCAGCGCTCAGACATCCAAAAAAGAAGGGTCCAGGGCCGATGGCCCTGGTCAGGATGCAAGGGTGAAACCCTTGCCCGGGGACCGGGGTGGAGCCCCGAACCCTTACGCCACAACACCATGCCAAAGCGAGCAAACAGCGCCTCAGGCGCTGTGATGCGAGCGGCGATAACGACCCGAAGGGGTAATTTGACAATCTGCACAGGCAGATGCCACCTGTTTTTTGCGGCTTAACCAACAACCCGCTGTGGCGGCTGCGTGCGGATGGTGCGGACGGTACTTGCGGTTCCTTAGGGTGATGTGGTTCCCGCGGGTGCCGTGGGTGCTACGGGTGTTGTGATACGGACAGACGGATAATATTGCGAACGAGCGGCGGCTGGTACCTGTCCGGTTTCCGTAAGCCCGCGCAGTGCCGCTCCGTTTTGCGGCGTGCCGCACGGCAGGGGCAGGAATGTGCTATGATAGGGCGGTATCAATAAAGATAAAACCGATCAGGGGAGGCGGAGCCGATGAACCAAACGGCCTTTGCGCAAATCGAAGCCTATATGAAGGACTGCATGAATGACAGCGCCCACGACCGGGAGCATGTGTACCGGGTGCTGTACTTTGCCATGGATATTGCGAAAACCGAAGGCGGCGTCACCCGCGATGTGCTGATCGCGGCCTGCCTGATGCACGATACCGGCAGGGCGGAACAGCTGCAAAACCCGCAGCTGCGGCACGAGCAGGTGGGAAGCCGCAAAGCCCTCCGCTTTCTGCTCGCCATGGGCTGGCCGGAGGCGGATGCCGCGCATGTGGCGGATTGCATTGCAACCCACCGTTTCCGCAGCGATAACCCGCCGCGAAGCCTGGAAGCTAAAATTCTGTTCGATGCCGACAAGCTGGACGCGGTCGGCGCGATGGGTATCGCGCGCACCTTGCAGTACAAGGGTACCGTATCCCAGCCCCTCTACACGCTGGATGCGCAGGGCCGTGTATCCGACGGGGACGGGGACGCGCAGCCGTCATTTTTTCAGGAGTACAAATACAAGCTGGAAAAGCTGTACGGCAGGTTTTACACACAGCGGGGGGCGGAACTGGCAGGCGGGCAGCGGCAGGCGGCGGCCGCGTTTTTTCGACAGCCTGCTTTCGCAGGTGCGTGCCTGCTATGAGAATGGCAAAGAGACACTTGCCGAGTGGGTGGAGTAGGCGGAGAAACCCGGTTCCGGATCGCCGCGGCGCAGGCACGGCGGGGCCGGGGTTAGCGGCCGTGCGCGTCCGCTGTGGCTGAAAGACAGACATAGTCGTAAAAATTGTTCATAAAATTATACAAATAGTTGTAGATAATTTTCAGGAAATTGGCTATAATGGGTGCATAGATGCTGACCGTACCAAGGAGAGGGATCGATATGCAAAACCGCCCCCAACGGCCAAAGCACCAACGGGTATTACAGGGGATTCAAAATGTACTGGTTATTGTCACCGCGCTGCTGATCGTTCTGGTGATTCTTCTGGAGCTGTTTGCCTCCCACGCGTATCTGTTCTGTTTTGCCGCGTATCTGCTGGGTGCGCTGGCCTACGGCGCGGAGATCGTGATCATCATCCTGCGGGCCAGGGAACACATGGTACACAAGGCCGATCTTGTGATGCCGGTGATCTTTGGCCTTTTGTATGTCTGCCTGGCGCTCAAATATCTGGCGGGCCGCAGCTGACCCGCGGCGGGGAAGGGTGGCGGATGCCGCATACCGAAAAACCCTGCAAGGCCGATATGCCCCACTGGGGGCTGAGGATAACAGGCTCTGCCGCAGCCGCGGGTAAAGGGCTTTTTTCTGAACGGAAAAGTGTTGTCTACATTTGATACTTTCAGCCTTCTGTGATACAATCGCTTCAGAAGCAATTCCGCAGGACAATAAAAAATCTACCGGCACGAATCACAGAGGAGAACAGACAATGATCAAAAAAATCTTCGTTGTTTTCATGGCCCTCGTAATGCTGGCGGTTCCCTCGCTTGCCATGGCCCGCGAGTATATCATCCCGGACAGCGATACGCGGCAGCTGACCGAAAGCGAGCTGTGGGGATGGAGCTACGAATCGCTGGGCTTTATCCTTAACGAAATCTTTGCCCGCCACGGCTATGTGTTCAACACGGGCGGGAAGTATGAAGACTATTTTACCCAGTTATCGTGGTATCAGGCAAACGCCAATCCGGATAACCAGACGATGGTGTACAACAAGCTGAGCGCGATGGAGTGGTACAACGAGTCGCTGGTGAAGGATGTCCGCAAGGCGATGTCGGATTCCAAAAACTACAACACCAGCGGGAAAAACTATCTGGATTACATTACGTTCGGCAGCGGATCAAACAGCGGGTACGGTGCGGTATCGATCGATTTCGCCGCCATGAGCTTCAAAAAAGACCAGAGCTTCAAGGTATATTCTGCGCCCAGCAGCGCATCCTGGCGGGGGGCCAACGGCAAGGCGAGCGTGAGCACCAACGGCCCCGTGTATGTGGCCGGGTGGGAAAACGGCTGGCTGCTGGTGATGTACGACACCAATTCCGGCGCGGTGCGCGTGGGCTATGTGTACGGCAGCAACATCAATGGCACCATTCACGCGCCGAACCTGAGCTTTGCGTACACCGCCGTTACCTGCACCCAGAACACCAGCCTGACCGATGACCCGGTCACCTACAGCTCCGCCATCGCCTCGCTGGGCGCGGGAACGCAGGTCACCTACCTCGCTTCGTATTACGAGGGCATCAGCTGGGCATATATCGAAACAAGCGTCAATGGCCAGACCGTGCGCGGGTTTATCCCGGAAAGCGCGATACGGTAGGGCCTGCAGGCGGGCCGCCCCAGAAACCGCATGGCTCACAGGGCCGGAACCCTAGTCCTTGGATACTATGATAATGATCCCCGAAAACGCCGGGGTAATGCCGGGCATAGAAGAACCGTGCCGGAGACGCTTCCCGGCCCGGTTCTTTTTTTGACAGCCTGCGAAGGCCGTATTACAATAGAAGCACAAAGAATGCGCAAGCACAGATAAAACGCAGCCGGAAACAGAATACGCACTCCGGATAGCATCCGCCGAACCGGAACGGCATCCCGGCCTTCCCCCAGGCCACAGGAGATGATATCATGCGGCGATTCACTCAACCACAAATTCATCGAACCCTGAAAATCCTGACCGGGCTTTTGCTGCTGGCCGCGCTTGTGTGCGCGGGCTGCCCATCGTCCGCTGC
This sequence comes from Candidatus Limiplasma sp., assembly GCA_963664595.2. GTDB lineage: Bacteria > Bacillota > Clostridia > Christensenellales > Aristaeellaceae > CAXXOK01. The sequence continues at coordinate 184,418 of CAXXOK010000003.1, forward strand.
GGATGCCGCGCCGGACGGGCAGGGCCTGCTGCACTTCACGGTGATGGTGCACCTGGAGGGCTGGGACGACGATACCAGGCAGGCCGCCTTTGAAAAGCACGCGGCGCTGGTACGCCAGTACGCGGACCTGTTTGAGCAATACGGCGCGTGCCTGACGCTGGAAAGCAAGGAGTTTACGGCCGGGTGCATCGCCTGGGGTGACAACGTGCTCAAGGAGATGGAGGAGCGCGGCCACGGCATCGGCGTGCATGCCGATATCGGGGGCAGCCGCAAAACCACCCAGAGGCAGCTCACCAGCGGTATTCGAGAGATGAAGCAGGAGCTGGAGTCCCTCGGCGTCACGGTGCGCCACGTATCCGGCGTGTGCTCGGATAAGGACTGGGTGCGCGCCTGTATCGACGCGGGCTACGAGGCCGTTACCGGAACCGTGAGCTATGCCCTGTGGTCGCTGGATGAAAAAAACCGCCCCGAGGGCTTTGAGCCCTATAAAAATCCCGCGGCGGGCCACGCGCCCTATCCGTGGAACATCGCGGGCACGGTCATCCCCTGGCGCACCAGCGACGGCGCCAACTGGATTGTGAACGATCCGGCGGGCGAGCTGATCCTCATCCCCTCCGGCATCAGCCTGCCCTTTGCCTATGAGGATGCCACCGGAGCCGAGAAAGCCGACCTGAACACCGCCGATCTGGAAGTGTGGCGGGAAACGCTGGACGAAGCGCTGACCTACACCGACAGCCGTGCGGTGAACACCTATTACGCCTCCTGGTCGCTGGGCAGCGGCGTAAACCTGAACGCGCTGGAGGCGTGGCTGCAGCTGATTGACGAGTATGTGCAGGACGGCCGCGTTGTGTGGACGACGGTGCCGGAGATGATTGATTTGGTGGAGGGGGAGTGAGGGGGAGATGAATATTTGCTATTTATTATAAATCGGCAGTATTTGTATTTGTTTTTGAATAATCTGAACTTTTAGTGTAGAATAATACAAACGAAATTGTTCAATTTGTTGTTCATATTACTGTTTTACCACACTGTTTATAAACAAAGTATAGGAAAGTTGGATATCTATGGGAGAAGTTCAGCAAGACTCTTTGCCTGCGGAAGAACCGAAGAAAGAGCAAAAAGACAATGCCCCTGCGCCTGAAGGGAAACCGCGGGAAGGGATAAAGCATCCAAACAGCAATTGGATGTATTATACCCACAAATTTTCCAGTATCGTGTTTGGCGTATTACTAGTTGTAGTTGTTGCCATAACGCTCTTTTTTGGACAGCGCGATTTTAAAAAACTTTCCCGTCAGGTATCACAGCTTACGGTGCGGGTAGAAGAGATGGAAACCCAATCGCAGACAACGGCGGAGGAGGATATAAGCGCGGATGGAGAGCAGGCGGTACAGCCTGTAACGCCAGTGCCGACGTTGGCAGCAACTGAACTTTCCTCTGTACAGGCGGCCGCGGAATATTTAAATTTACAATACGAGAATTTTGTGGAGCAAATCAACTTTCTCTTTGTGATTATCACTATTGCGGTAGGTATCGTTACGTTGGTCGTGCCGATTCTCAATTATGCCTTTGTGCAGAAGGATCACATTGAGCGGGCGGAAAAACTGTCGGATTGTATGAGTGCGCAAGTGAAAGAGATGAACGAGGCATTTAATGAGCAGAAACGAAAGTATGAAAAGAATGAGCATGAATTTTCTGCGCTGAATAAGAAAATTAAGAAAACAAGAGACCAGGCGAATGAGAAGCTTGAAGAAATGGGGAAGGCTTTAGAAACTCAAGAGAAGCAATATCAAGAAAGTATGCAGGAATTTGAACAGCTCAATCAACAAATGAAAGAACTTGAGGAGGTCTTCAAGGAACGGTTTGCAAAGCTGGAAGAACAAAATGAAGCGGTTAATACAGCGATTTTGGAACCAGATGATAAACGATCAGATAGAATCCCCTCAGTCAGCGATCAACCGGCGGATCGGGTACAAGCAATGTATAAAGAAGCTTTGGTTAATATACGGAAGAAAGCTTATTCACAAGCAATTAAGCTTTTAACCGAAGTAATTAAACTGGATCCGCAAAACGCAAAATACTTCGATATGCGAAGTTATATCTTCCACGAGATAAAGCGGTATGCGGAAGCGCTGGAGGATGCAACCAAGGCGATCGAACTGGAACCGGAGAATGCGAAATACTATGACTCACGCGGTGTAACCCTGCATGAAATGAAACGGTATGCGGAAGCGCTGGAGGATGCAACCAAGGCGATCGAACTGGAACCGGAGAATGCGAAATACTATCACTCACGCGGTGTAACCCTGCATGAAATGAAACAGTGTGCGGAAGCGCTGGAGGATAAAACCAAGGCGATCGAACTGGAACCGGAGAATGCGATATACTATCGCTCACGCAGTGTAACCCTGCATGAAATGAAACGGTACGCGGAAGCGCTGGAGGATACAACCAAGTCGATCGAACTGGAACCGGAGAATGCGGAATACTATGCTTCACGCGGCGTAACCCTGCATGAAATGAAACGGTATGCGGAAGCGCTGGAGGATAAAACCAAGGCGATCGAACTGGAACCGGAGAATGCGGAATACTATGCTTCACGCGGCGTAACCCTGCATGAAATGAAACGGTATGCGGAAGCGCTGGAGGATAAAACCAAGGCGATCGAACTGGAACCGGAGAATGCGGAATACTATGCTTCACGCGGCGTAACCCTGCATGAAATGAAACGGTATGCGGAAGCGCTGGAGGATAAAACCAAGGCGATCGAACTGGAACCGGAGAATGCGGAATACTATCGTTCACGCGGTGTAACCCTGCATGAAATGAAACGGTATGCGGAAGCGCTGGAGGATAAAACCAAGGCGATCGAACTGGAACCGGAGAATGCGGAATACTATCGTTCACGCGGTGTAACCTTGCATGCAATGAAACGGTATGCGGAAGCGCTGGAGGATAAAACCAAGGCGATCGAACTGGAACCGGAGAATGCGGAATACTATGCTTCACGCGGCGTAACCCTGCATGAAAGGAAACGGTATACGGAAGCGCTGGAGGATAAAACCAAGGCGATCGAACTGGAACCGGAGAATGCGGAATACTATCGTTCACGCGGTGTAACCCTGCATGCAATGAAACGGTATCCGGAAGCGCTGAAGGATAAAACCAAGGCGATCGAACTGGAACCGGAGAATGCGGAATACTATGCTTCACGCGGCGCAACCCTGCTTGAAATGAAACGGTATGCGGAAGCGCTGGAGGATACAACCGAGGCGATCGAACTGGAACCGGAGAATGCGGAATACTATGCTTCACGCGGCGTAACCCTGCATGAAATGAAACGGTATGCGGAAGCGCTGGAGGATAAAACCAAGGCGATCGAACTGGAACCGGAGAATGCGGAATACTATCGTTCACGCGGTGTAACCCTGCATGAAATGAAACGGTATGCGGAAGCGCTGGAGGATAAAACCAAGGCGATCGAACTGGAACCGGAGAATGCGGAATACTATCGTTCACGCGGCGTAACCCTGCATGAAATGAAACGGTATGCGGAAGCGCTGGAGGATAAAACCAAGGCGATCGAACTGGAACCGGAGAATGCGGAATACTATGCTTCACGCGGCGCAACCCTGCTTGAAATGAAACGGTATGCGGAAGCGCTGGAGGATACAACCGAGGCGATCGAACTGGAACCGGAGAATGCGAAATACTATGACTCGCGCAGTGTAACCCTGCATGCAATGAAACGGTATGCGGAAGCGCTGGAGGATACAACCAAGGCGATCGAACTGGAACCGGAGAATGCGATATACTATGACTCACGCGGTGTAACCCTGCATGCAATGAAACGGTATCCGGAAGCGCTGAAGGATAAAACCAAGGCGATCGAACTGGAACCGGAGAATGCGGAATACTATGCTTCACGCGGCGCAACCCTGCTTGAAATGAAACGGTATGCGGAAGCGCTGGAGGATACAACCGAGGCGATCGAACTGGAACCGGAGAATGCGAAATACTATGACTCGCGCAGTGTAACCCTGCATGCAATGAAACGGTATGCGGAAGCGCTGGAGGATACAACCAAGGCGATCGAACTGGAACCGGAGAATGCGATATACTATGACTCACGCGGTGCAACCCTGCATGCAATGAAACGGTATGCGGAAGCGCTGGAGGATGCAACCAAGGCGATCGAACTGGAACCGGAGAATGCGGAATACTTAACACACTATGCTAGATGCAGCATTACCGAAAAAGACTTCAAAAAAGCACAAAATCTCATTGAGAAATCGCTTTCTCTAAACCCTGAATATGGTTATACATTCCGTGTTCGGGGTCAATATAACCTTGCACTTGCTAAGCAAGGGCTGCCGCATGAAACGGATGAAGAAATACAAAAAGATTTCGACCGGGCAATAACAAGCGAACCAGAAAATCAGTACAACTACTTCCACCGCGCCGAATTCTACCTATTTACAAAACAATACGAAAACGCCAAACAAGACCTCGATAAGGCAATAGAGTTGGATCCACGGGAACCGGAGACATACCATCTTTATGCGGAAGTTTTTGATGCGGAAGACAACCCGGAAAAAGCCTCAGAATACTACAAACTGGCAGACGAACACGGCTATATACCGGAACCGGAAGAAAATCAATAAATTGGCCTTATTCCAACTCGGCAAAGTGCTCACATGCCACATGGTATCGTTCAACACCTGTTGCAATCCCATTCCGGATAAAAATCGTAAACCCACAAACAATATACCATTTGACATTCCCCCCAATCCATATTATGATATCACTGTTTCGTGCCGCCACAGCGGCAAGAACTTACGACCCACTTGCGCTCACTGTGCAAGCAACGGCCATACGGACAGCCGGGTCATCGCCGAAGTGCGGAGAATATCCGCAGGTTTGATTGCGTTAAAAGCGCAAATTTTATGAGTTGGCTACTGAATAGCCAGTTGGTTACTTCATAACCAAGTGTACTTGGGTACACGCTTGTAAAACGGTCAAAAAGAGTAGGTAATGTAAGTTTTTGCTGCAAGCTCTGGATGGTCAATAGGGATAGACGGCGCAACCCGCTTTTATGGATTGCCCCGTGCGGCCGCAGTAGCGGCCCCCGATACCGATTTACAGGATGTGCCTTTGTACAAGGGCACATCTTTTTCTGTTTCCGGGTAAATGCCGGGGGCATCCCCGCCCGGGGATGGCGGCGCGTAAGCCGCTGGCTGCAGGCTTTTCCGCCATCGGTCGCATCGTGGGCGACTGCGTTTCCGCAGGCCGCACCGCCGCCGATCGCGCCATGCACGGCATTCCCGTGCGGAATTTCCGTACACGGCATTCCCGTGCGGAGTCCCCGTACGGCATTCCCGCGCACGGCATCCCCTGCGAAAAAGTAAAACCCTGACGCCCATAACCAAGAATACACCCGGGGAGGTATCGCATTGATGGATCAAACGAGGACGCCCCTTCTGGATGCGCTGGAGGAACTGCGCAACGACCGCATCGTGCCTTTTGATGTGCCTGGCCACAAACGCGGGCGCGGCAACAAGCTGCTGACCGAGTTTCTGGGCGAGCGCTGCATGAGCGTGGACGTAAACTCCATGAAATCGCTGGACAACCTGTGCCATCCCGTGTCGGTGATCCGGGAGGCGGAAATGCTGGCGGCGGAGGCCTTCGGGGCCGCGCACGCGTTTTTCATGGTGGGCGGCACCACATCGGCTGTGCAGGCGATGATCCTGTCCACGCTCAAGGCGGGCGATAAAATCATTCTGCCGCGCAACGTGCACCAGAGCGTGATCAACGCCATGGTGCTGTGCGGGGCCATCCCCGTGTATGTCAATCCGGAAACCGACGCGCGGCTGGGCATCGCCCTGGGGATGACCTACACGGCGGTGGAGCAGGCCGTGGCCGCCACGCCGGACGCGCGCGCCATTTTGGTGAACAACCCCACGTACTACGGCATCTGCTCGGATATCAAGCGCATCACGGCGCTTGCCCACAGCCACGGCATGCGCATGCTGGCGGACGAGGCCCACGGCACGCACCTGTACTTCGGCAAGGATATGCCGCTGGCCGCCATGGCGGCGGGGGCGGATATGGCGGCGGTCAGCCTGCACAAGTCCGGCGGATCGCTGACGCAGAGCTCCATGCTTTTATGCGGTGGAGGCGTGAATGCCGATTACGTGCGCCAGATCATCAACATTACGCAGACCACCAGCGCCAGCTACCTGCTGCTGTCCAGCCTCGATATCTCCCGCCGCAACCTGGCGCTGCACGGCGAGGAGGTGTTCCGCAAGGTGACCAAGTTCGCGCGCTACGCCCGGGAGGAGATCAACGATCTGGGCGATTACTACGCCTTTTCCGAAGAGCTGATCAACGGCGACAGCATTTTTGATTTCGACGAGACCAAGCTCTCCGTCAACACCCTGGATGTGGGCCTCGCGGGCATTGAGGTGTACGATCTGCTGCGGGACAAGTACGATATTCAGGTGGAGTTCGGCGATCTGGGCAACATTCTGGCGTACCTGTCCGTGGGTGATAAAAGCAAGCACATCGAGCGGCTGATCAGCGCGCTGTCGGACATCCGCAGGCTGTACAAGCGCGAGCGCAAGGGCCTGATGGAAACCGAGTACATCAGCCCCGAGGTGGTCTACTCCCCCCAGACCGCCTTCTACGCCCAGAAGGAAAGCCTGCCCCTCAGCGAGTGCGTGGGCGGCGTATCCGCCGAGTTTGTGATGAGCTATCCGCCGGGCATCCCCATCCTGGCCCCGGGCGAGCGGATTACCGGGCAGATTACGGAGTACATCCGCTATGCCAAGCAAAAGGGCTGCACCCTGACCGGGCCGGAAGCCATGGATGTGTCCCGGCTCAACATCGTACGGGAGGTGGCGCGCCATGGATGATCTCTGGTTCAGCGAATACCACACGCCGGATGTGCGGCTGTCGCTGCGGGTATCGGCGCAGCTGCATCAGGAGCAGAGCGAGTATCAGCAGATTTCCGTGTACCTTACGCCGGAGTTCGGCCGCGTGCTCACGCTGGACGGCGTGCTGATGCTTACCGAGCGCGACGAGTTTATCTACAACGAAATGATCACGCACGTGCCCATGGCCGTGAACCCGGATATCCGCTCCGTGCTGGTGTTCGGCGCCGCGGACGGCGGCGTGGCCCGCGAGCTGTGCAAGTACGATACCATCGAAACCATCGATATCGTGGAGATTGACCAGCGGCTGGTGGAGGTGGCCAAGCAATTCATGCCCCATACCGCCATAAGCTTTGATGATCCCCGCGTTACCCTGCACTACTCCGACGGCCTGAAATACATCCGCCATAACAGTGCGGCGTATGATCTGGTTATTGTCGATTCCAACGATCCGTCCGGCCCCGGCGAGGTGCTGTTCACCAAGGAGTTTTACGGCGGCTGCCACAGCGCGCTTACGGAAAACGGCATCCTCGTCAGCCAGCACGACGACCCCTTTTACCAGGCCGACCAGAACCTGCTCAAGCGCGCGCATTCGCGCTGCGGCAGCGTGTTTCCCATCAACCGGGTCTATCAGGCGCACATCCCCACCTACCCCACGGGGCACTGGCTGTTCGGCTTTGCGTCGGGTACGCTCCACCCGGTGGACGATCTGAAGGCGGACCGCTGGAACGCGCTCAAAATCCGGACCCGCTACTACAACACAAGCCTGCATTCGGGCGCGTTTGCGCTGCCCAACTATGTGGAGGAGGCATTACGTGAAAATGCATAGAAACATGCAAACCTTTATCGGCTGCGATACGGCCTTTGAACTGGCGGATACCGTGCTCTTCGGCGTGCCGTTCGACGGTACGGCCTCGTTTCGGCCCGGCTCGCGCTTTGCCCCCGCCGCCATGCGGGAGGACAGCTACGGCCTGGAAACCTATTCACCCTACTGCGACGCCGATCTTGGCGATTGCGCCGTGTGCGATGTGGGCGATCTGGAGCTGCCCTTCGGCAACCCCGGCACCGTGCTGGAGATGACGCGCCAGCACACCGCCGATATCCTGCAGGAGGGCAAGCGCCCCGTGATGATCGGCGGCGAGCATCTGGTTACGCTGGGCGCGCTGCGCGCGGTATATGAACGGTATCCCGATCTGCACATCCTGCATCTGGACGCGCATACCGACCTGCGCGCGGATTATCTGGGCGAGGGGCTGTCCCACGCCAGCGTCATCCGCCGCGCGTGGGAGCTGGTGGGCGACGGGCGCATCCATCAGTTCGGCATCCGCAGCGGGGAAAAGGATGAATTCATATTTGCCGCCGCCCACACGGCCATGCACCGCTTCACCCTGGACGGCTGGGCGGACACGCTGGCGGCGCTGCGCAATAAGCCCGTGTACCTGACCCTTGATCTGGATGTTCTCGATCCGTCGGTGCTGCCCGGCACGGGCACGCCGGAGCCGGGCGGGGTGACCTTTACGGAGCTGTTAACCGCGCTGCTCCAGCTGCATAGCGTGCGGCTGGTGGGCTGCGATGTGGTGGAGCTTGCCCCGCACTACGACCCCAGCGGTGTTTCCACCGCCGTGGCCTGCAAGCTGGTCCGTGAGATTTTGCTGCAAATGAAAGGAGCGTAACCCTATGGGAAAATGTTTGATCATCGGCTGCGGCGGCGTGGCCTCCGTGGCAATCCATAAATGCTGCCAGAACCCCGAGGTGTTTGAGGAAATCATGATCGCCAGCCGCACCGTGAGCAAGTGCGACGCGCTGAAGGAAAAGCTCAAAGGCGGCAAAACCAAGATCCGTACCGCGCAGGTGAACGCCGACAACGTGTACGAGCTGATCACGCTCATCAACGATTTCAAACCCGACGTGGTTTTAAACCTCGCGCTGCCCTATCAGGACCTGACGATTATGGACGCGTGCCTTGCCACCCAAACCCATTACGTGGATACCGCCAATTACGAGCCCCCGGAAACCGCGAAGTTTGAATACAGCTGGCAGTGGGCGTACCGTGAAAAGTTCAAACAGGCCGGCATCTGCGCGCTGCTGGGCAGCGGGTTTGATCCGGGCGTTACGGGCGTGTTTGCCGCCTATGCGCAAAAGCACCAGTTTGACGAAATCCACTATCTGGATATTCTGGATGCCAACGGCGGCGACCACGGCTATCCCTTCGCCACCAACTTCAACCCCGAGATCAACATCCGCGAGGTGACCGCCAAGGGCAGCTACTGGCAGGACGGGCGCTGGGTGGAGACCGAGCCCATGGAGATCAAGCGCGAGTACGATTTCAAGGAGATCGGCACCCGTGATATGTACCTGCTGCACCATGAGGAGCTGGAAAGCCTCGGCCGGAACCTGAAGGGCATCAAGCGCATCCGCTTTTTCATGACCTTTGGGCAGAGCTATTTAACCCACCTGCGCTGCCTGCAGGACGTGGGCATGACCTCCATCGAGCCGATTGATTTCAACGGCCAGCAGATTATTCCGCTGCAATTTTTGAAGGCCGTCCTGCCCGATCCCGCGTCGCTGGGCCCGCGCACCAAGGGCAAAACCAACATCGGCTGCATCTTCCAGGGCGTGAAGGACGGCAATCCCAAAACCTATTATCTGTACAATATCTGCGATCACCAGGCCTGCTACCGCGAGGTGGGCAGCCAGGCGATCAGCTACACCACCGGCGTGCCCGCGATGATCGGGGCGATGCTGGTGATGAACGGCACGTGGAACAAGCCCGGCGTGTGGAACATGGAGGAGTTCGATCCCGATCCGTTCATGGACGCGCTCAATAAGTGGGGCCTGCCGTGGCAGGAGGATTTCCACCCCACGCTGGTGGACTGATGGATACGCTTACGCAAGCCTTACAGGCCCTGCCCACCCCCTGCTATGTGGTGGACGAGGCAAAGCTGATCCGCAATCTGGAAATCCTGAAAGCTGTGGCCGAACAGGCGGACTGCAAAATTCTGCTGGCGCAAAAGGCGTTTTCCATGTTCGCGGTCTATCCGCTCATCGGGCGGTACCTGGCGGGCACGGCGGCCAGCGGGCTTTACGAGGCGCGCCTCGGGCGTGAGGAAATGGGCGGGGAGGTGCATGTGTTTTCCCCCGCCTATACCGACAAGGATTTTGAGGATATTCTGCGCTATGCCGATCACATCGTGTTCAATTCGTTTGCGCAGTGGGAGCGGTTCAAGGGCAGGGCGCTGGCCGCGGGCAAGCGCTGTGGCATGCGTATTAACCCTGAGCACTCCACGCAGGATCACGCGATGTACGATCCCTGCGCGCCGTTTTCCCGCCTGGGCGTACCGCGCAAAAACTTCCGCGCCGACGCCCTGGAGGGGCTGGACGGCCTGCACTTCCACACCCTGTGCGAGCAGGGCGCGGACGCGCTGGTGGAAACCGTGGCCGCTGTGGAAAAAACATTCGGCGATCTTCTGCTGCAGATGAGCTGGATCAACTTCGGCGGCGGCCACCACATCACCAAGCCGGGATACGATATCCCCGCGCTGGTGGACTGTATTCGCAAGTTCAAAAATAAATATAACGCCGAGGTTTATCTGGAGCCCGGCGAGGCCGTGGCGCTGAACGCCGGATACCTGACCGCGCGCGTGATTGACGTTGTGGAAAACGGCATGCCCATCGCAATCCTCGATGCGTCCGCCGCTTGCCACATGCCGGATGTGATTGAGATGCCCTACCGTCCCCCGCTGCGCGGCGCGGGCCTGCCCGGCGAAAAGCCCCACACCGTGCGGCTGGCCGGCCCCACCTGCCTGGCCGGGGACGTGATCGGGGATTATTCGTTTGATCACCCCGTGCGGCCGGGTGAGCTGTTGGTGTTTGAGGATATGGCGATTTACACCATGGTGAAAAACAACACCTTCAACGGCATGCCGCTGCCGGGGATTGCGCTGATGGGGGCGGATGGGACGGTAAGGTTGGTGAAGGAGTTCGGATATGGGGAGTTTAAGGGGAGGCTGGGGTAATAGTGATAATATTGTCTATAGCTTAGCGAGATAAATCTAGTATAATATGATGTCAAAATGGATCGATTTTTGCAGGAGAGAATCCTTCTATCATGGAGAGAAATTTATGGAAAGTATTTCTATAGAACCGATACCAAAGCTTCCAAAGCCAGTGCTTGATGCATATACCGATGAAAAGTTGATATTTTTCATTGGTGCGGGAATATCCAGACTGCAAAATCTTCCTGGCTGGGATCAATTAGCCAGCCAATTGATTTCGGAGGCCTTTACTCTTTCGGAGAGCAACCAGATTAAAGCCTCGATTTCTGACAGAAAACAATTGATAACAATAGCATATCATCATATGCGAAAGAACAAGCAGTTAAGGAAATTTTATAGAATATTTGGTCAATGCTTAAAATCAAAAACAAAACCTAAAGAAGATATCTATGCTTTACTATTTCAGTTTCGAGCTATCTTTATCACTACGAACTACGATGGACTGATGGAAAAAAAACTAGGAAAAATATGTTGTACAACGGATTGCACGCAGACTAAATTTATACAGGCCAAGCCGCGATATTTGTTTTATATTCATGGTCGATATGTGGACAAGGATAAATCTGATAAGGAATCACTAATTCTTACTTGCGATCAATACATAAAAAAATATTCTGATCCGGACTTTCAATCATTTCTCCATACACTGTTTGAGGACTACACAATCCTTTTTCTCGGATATGGCCTTAATGAATTTGAGTTGTTAGACAATATGTTGAGAAAAGCAGGCAGCAGGTCAGATAAAAGATACTTTATTCTTGAAGGCTTTTTTGGATATCAAGAACCGCTTTCTGCTGCAAAGAGCAAGTATTACGATGCATTAAATGTGGAATTGATCGCATATAATAAAGATAAAAAAGGATATAAACAGCAGTTTGATATTATTGAGTATTGGATAGAACAATTAAAATCATCAACGAACTATTCCTTTCAACAGATAAATGCAGTTTACCAGAGAATAAGTAATAAATCTGCTCTTGACATGCAAGAAATTCGCAATGAGATTATGACAGATTATAGTCAAGTTCTTCTTCCTCCAATATTTAAAGCCATCAATGAATCTGAAGAATATATAGGCTGGGTTGAATATATCTTTGATCAAGGATTGTACTGTTTAGATTTAGGTAAATTACAAGGCGCGACAAACAATGATTATGAAAATTCACCAAATAGATTGATAGATGGACTAAAAGACTTAATAATACAGAAACCACTTGATATGGATTTACAAAAATTATGTGGAAGAATACTTTACGCAATACTTAGTGAGTTTATAAACCTTCCGGCTGATTCTCCGCTCCGGAAAAATATCAGGTTGATACGGACACTCACTGATTTTGCTGTGAATCTAAATGCAAAGAGTATACCGGATAATACCGTTACATTTTTGCAGAATATTGATTCACAGTATCATAATTACCTTATGCGATCGCTTTCACGTTCTTCGCAATTTGTTGATTGGGATATGCAGTCCTTTGGAAGTGTGTTTTCCTATTTTTATTGCCCGGCATTGCTGGATACGAATGGTGAATCGAACTATTTCGTACAACAGTTTTTTGAGAAAAATAGAAACATATCGCCGGATAAAGCGCAGATGATCCTTGAGCTTATAGTAAATACGATTGATGTAAAGGGAAAACAGTTGCTGCGATACTTGGTTATAGCATCGGTTGATAGCATTGTTTTCAATAGTAAGGAGATTAGTATTTGCTATGCAATTAGGAAATGCTTAGACAAAATAAAACAACAGGATGCTGAGGAATTTGTTTATAATGGTATTAATGCATTTAAAACTAATCCTATTTTATCCAAACTTTGTATCAATATTTTAGGAAAACAAACAAGTCTTCCATTTAGTATTAACAGGATACATATTAACCCATGGGAAAGTAGTGTAATCATGTATGAATGGATGAAATGTATTCTATTAAGATCGAAGGAATTATGTGCATCCGATTATATAGAACTTTTCAAATGGATTGATAAAGCCGGTTGTAAAGAGTCGCTAAAAGGTGAAAGGAGGAAGAAGTATTTAAATTATCGAAAATGGCAAATCGCAGAACTGGCTCATGCGATATATCCTCAGTTTGCGCAAACCATGCAAAAATTCGCAGCGGTAATTGGTGATTCGTCTAAGCTAAAGACAATCGCACAAGATTTAAACAATGACTTTGACGATGGATATAAAAAAGAAAAACAAGAAATAGAGAATTTCGGGTTGAAAATTCTAGCCATGGATGAGACGGAAATGCTGGAAGCATACCATCAAGAGTATAATAATCCTACAGATCATGTGCAGAGAATGCTGTCTGTGTATATTGCTGATTGGGTCAAGGCAAGAATAAAGAATGGTGATACTAATTTTAACTTCTATTTATACTTACCCATGATAATGAATGGATATATCTTTTGGGAGCTTACCACATTTAAACCGGAAAATGAGCAGACATTACATGTTTTATACGAATTAGCTTATGGCTTTGTTGAGCAATTATTAAATAGTAGCAATGAAGGAATAGATCATATTGAGTCATCACTAAAAGCTGGCTTTCATATCTTAGAGAATATATTATCTATCAATGAGGCGTATGCAACACTTATTCATGAGTTTTGTTCTCAACATATAAACGCTTTTAGCATATATCGTATATCTACTGCTGCATATTATTCCGCAGATGATATTATCAATGATGTTCGAGGAGGACTATATTCCCTCTATTTGCGTAGCGTTTTTGTCATAGCTAAACATGGAAACCAAGTGAAACATAGTATTTCTTCCGTTGATAAAGAGAATTTTAGCAAGCCGAATACAATAATGCGTTATGTTATGGCGATGAATTTGTCTCGCTTTTATGCGTTGGATTGGAAATTTACAAGCGAGGTACTGAATAATATATTTGGTAAAGATAAACATACCATTGCTTTGGTCAGTATAGGTAGCGGGTTTTCAAATCAAATTTTTAAACCAACTACACGTTACATTATTGATAACGAGCTGTTAATACCTTGGGATGAACAAAAAGAAACAGCAGATAAAGCAAACAATCTTCGAAAATCTTTGTTTCTGTATATGGGTATTGCTTTTTATTTTGACCAGATTTCAACAGAAGAAGCCACGATTTTACTTAAATCTGCACCGATTGAAAAGGCAGAAGATTTCGTTTCGGGTATTTCTACAAATTTGAATATTGACTTCAATCCAGATATGCTTACACAAAAAATCGTTCGACTAAAAGTAATGATTGATGAGATATTTATACTTGAACATAAAAAGTTGCTATATTCTACGCTGGTTAGAATCATGGATGAAAGAATTCAACTAACCAACGACATTGTGAAAACATGTACTGAATGTATTTGCAGCATTGGAGAATGTTCGATGTTTTTCGATGATGAGTTGATAGAAACAAACGATCACGTTGATATAATTACTTGGTATGAATTTTACATGGCGCTAATTATAGCGGCGAATTGCTTCTTTTCATCTGAAGAGATCGAAAATGTTTTTTCGGCATTTCAGAAAGGTGGGATTGATAAAAACAAGTTAACAGAGTTCTTAAGTGCTGGTTTTAATAACAATAAAATCAACGGAGATGTATTTTACCGATTATCAAAAAAGATATAGTATAACTGTTTATAACAATCTCAAAACATCAACAATAGCCAGAGGAAGAAACCAACCAAGGCAGTTTTACAATTCCTCCTTCGCTTTATTGTCTTTATTATGAACCTCCCTAGCACCACATCACCGCAAATAACCCCACATACGCCCCCACCGCCAGCAGCGTGCCCAGCAGATAGTATTCGGCGAAGGACTGGTCCTCCGATATTTTCTTGTACCGCGCCACGAACTTGGCCGTGAGCATTAGGCCGATGGCCGTGTACTGACCGACGGCCATCGGCAGGATCAGGGTGGCGCGGTCTGCAAAGCCGATAAGCGCCCCGGCGTTGTCCCGGGAAGGATCGTCGCCGGGCTTTTAACAGGATCGGCCTTTGGGAGTCCGAGATGCTGTCAATTATGATATGTAAATATCAGTATAATCAGAAGCTATACGCATTATGAGATATAGTATCTATGAATACGCAAATACCGATATATTTCTGTTTCATACGAATAACGGCGTATACAGCTGCCTGCCCGTTCCTACTCCGCCCGCGCCCGCAGCTCCGCGCCCATGTCCTCCTTGGGCAGCTGGCGCAAAATGACGATATAGCACGCGACGATGATCACCATCGTGGTCGCCCAGGATGCGGGATAGCCGACATACAGCGTTTCCAGCGTTGGGTTGGCCGCAAACACGGTGTACAGCCAGCCAAGCCGGATGCCGGAAATCCCGGTTACGGAAACAATCATCGGCATAAAGCTGTGGCCCATGCCGCGCAGCTGGGATGTGAAGGTTTGCATAATGCCAAACGTAAAGTAGTACGGGAAGGTATAGCCGATGCGCAGCACCGAGTAGCGGATTACGTCCGCGTCGCCGTTGAACAGCGAGGAGATCTCTGCGCCGAACGCCTGCAAAAGCGTGCAGGTAATCACGGAAACGCCGATCACAAACCCGGTGGTGATCATGGGCGCGCGGCGCACGCGGCGGTATTGGCGGGCGCCCATATTCTGGCTGGTAAAAGTCATGCAGGCCTGATTGATGGAGGTCAGCAGGACGTGGATCAGCCCGTTGATGTTGCTGGCGATGGAGTTGCCGGCCACCGCCAGCGAGCCGAAGGAGTTGACCGCGGATTGAATCAGCACATTGCTGATGCCAAAGGTCGCGCCCTCCAGCCCCGCGGGCAGGCCGATCACGGCGATGGCCCGCAGCACCGGGCCGGTGATTTTCAGCTTTTTGGGGATGATGCGGATCGCGCCCTCTGTGTGGGTGAGCACGCGCAGCACCAGCCAGCCCGACAGCATGGACGAGATCACCGTGCCCAGCGCCACGCCGGCCACGCTCATCTGGAATTGGATGACAAAAACCAGGTTGAGGATCACGTTCAGCACGCCGGATACAAGCAAAATATACAGCGGGCGCTTGGTATCGCCCACCGCGCGCAGGATGGCGCTGCCGAACACATTGATAAACGAAAACGGAACGCTGACGAAATACAGCTGCATATACAGCGTCGCCAGATCGATTACATCATAGGGTACGCCCATGGCAAGCAGCAGCGGCTCGGTGACGAAATAACCGACCACGCCGATAAACAGGCCGCTGATTACCGAGACCGCGATGGCGGTATGCGCCGTTTCGCTGACGGCTTTCATGTTGCCCTCGCCGTAGAACCGGGCCAACACGATGCTTGCGCCTACCGACAGGCCCACGAACAGGGTAATCAGCAGGTTGATCAGCGCGCTGGTGGAGCCGACGGCCGCCAGGGCTTCCTTGCCCGCGAACTGCCCCACCACAATGGTATCCACCATGTTGTACAAAAGCTGGAGCAGACTGGTGAGTGTAACGGTGATGGAAAACCGCACCAAATGGCCCAGGATGGGGCCCCGGGTCATATCCACCTCATAGCGGCTTTTCCCTGAATCGGCTGCGTTTGGCATCGTTTCCCTCCCTGAGCTTTGTATTATAGCACGATTTGTAAAGCCTGCCCATGCGGGGCAAACCGGGATTTGCTTGTCAGGGTCCGGCGCCCGGAGGCGTGCGCGGCAACGCGTTGGCGCAAACCGGCGCGCAGCGGCGCGTTGAGAAAAAGCCCAGCACGGCCATCGCGCAGGGCAAAAATATTGTTACATTTTCGTTGCATCAGGAGGATCGGGCTAATGGTAGCACGGCATTCATGTGGGCAGCGGCTGTTGTTCTTTTGCCGCGTATTATTTCGCTTTACCGCCGCTATAGGATGCCGACAGCCTTTTCGGGGGACGGCAAAGCATATGGATTTCTTTCCCATGCAAATGCTTTCGCCCGGTATCGGGTTTGGCCTGCCGGATCGGCTCAGGGCTGTTCGTTTTCCGTCTGTTCGGCTGCAATACCGGCGAGATATTCCCAGCCCTCCACCTGCGTTTTCAGCGCGTGCAGCAGCCGGGGATGCAGATACAGCACCGCCGCCGCCAGCGCGCCGCACAGCAGGAGGTAGTTGTTTCTGGCGGCTTCCAGCGCCGCCGCGTCCTGGGCAAGGGCGGCGTCCCATGGGCTGCACGGGCCGCTGTCCAGACCCAGGAAGGGGATCATGCACTCCGGCCCGCAGGCAACGGGGAGGGTTTCGCGCGCGGCGCTGTCCCGGTAGTGGATTACCGCCTCGCGGGTCTGCTCCGGCGTGCTTCCGGGCCGCGCAAGCGCGTCAGCCTGCTGCCGGATTTCCGCTGCGGACAGGGGTTCCCCGCCCTGTGCGCCGCCGTACAGGAGGTTCACGGTGATCCGGGGTGGGTTTTTGGCATCATCCACCGTCAGCATGCCGCAGGCGCGGGCCCGCGCCGTGAGGGCACGCGCGGCGGCAAACCGCGCTTCCTCGCGCACGCTGCCATGTGCGCTAAAAAAGCAATAGGGGCGCGGGGAGGGCAGCAGCGTCCAATCGGCGGTGTACGGGGCGTCCGTCTCTGCGGTGCATACCAGGTGCAGGCCCGGACAGCCGTTTGCGCTTTGAAGCGTTTCCTCGTAGGCCGTCTCCAGCGCCCGCAGCATGCCGTACCGGTACAGCGGCAGCCCGCCCAGCAGCGAAAGGCAGTACAGCTGATCGTGGAGGCCGCTTGATACGGCCGCCATGTGGAACTCGCTTATCGTATCCTGCAAGCCCCGCAGGAGCAGGGGAGAATCGTCCGGTACAAAAAGGCAGCCTGCCTGCGCGCACGGCGCGTGGGTATCGTCCGCATCCATTCGGAAAAACGGATGGGCGGAGCGGACGATCCCTTCCGTTACCGTGCGCATGAAAACGCTGTCGCGCAGCCGGGCGGATGGATCGGACAGAGCCGAGGGCGGGGTATAGGGAAGGAATTCCTCCAGCAAGGAGTTCACCCTGCCGTCATCATGGGGGGACTCAATCCCGAAGGGCATGATCCCGTCCATGGTTTTCAGAGGCGCGTTACTATCCTCAAACAGCACATCCGCGGCAAGGCACAGCGCATGGATGCGGCGGTAGAAGCCGGGGCTCGCCTGATGGGCCTCCAGCGTAGCCTGCGCATCAAAAAGGCCGTCGCATAAATCGGCAAACAGCCGGTTGATGCCCGTAGGGTTTGTGCCGAAGGGATGCGGCCCGCTCAGCGTTTGGCTGTGGATAACGTCCGAAAGCAGCGGCGCAAGCTCGTCCGTGGCGCTTTTCTCTTTGATCCATCCGTTGCCGCCGGTCTCCCTGTCGAAAAACAGATCGTTCAGTATTTCGAGCAGCGCGGATACGCCGCCGTCCTGTTCGGCGGCTGCCTGCAGCCTGCGATGAAGCCGCTCCTTGATTTCCCGGCGAAAACCGTCGCCGGCTTCGTTGCTTTGGGTGAGCAGCCGCAGCCTGCCCGGCGCTGTTTCCGTGATGGTACGGCGTATAAAACCGGGAATTTCAAGCCGATGCTCATCGCGGGACTTTTTGTGTTCATCGTCAGCCGGAAGCGTATCCGCAAGCAGCTCCAGCTCCGCGCACAGCGGAGAGAGCAAGGTTTTCCCAAACGTTTCCACGCGCTGCGCAAGCTGTGTAAACGCCCCGGTGAAAGCCTTGTACACCTCATGGCCAATCACCGCGTGAAAATAATCGTTCAGAGCGTCCCGGTACTGCAGAGTACGCGTTTTTTCGTTGAGCAGCGCGCGGTCACGGTAGGCCTGCCAGGAAGCAGCGCAGCGCTCATACGCGCGGGTTTCACCCGCCGCTTCGCGGAGGGTGATTTTCTCCAGCAGGTTGATGATTTCCCGCAGAGAAGGCAGCAGGCCGCGGTCCTTTCTCAGGTTGGACAGCAGGCAGAAGGGACCCAGCGACAGATCCAGCAGCGCGGCGGCAGCGAAATCGGAAAACTGGCGCCAGGCGGTTTTCAGATAACGGTTCGCTTCCGGGTTGATGACCAAGCGGAGGGTTTGGCTCCGCCACAGTAGGGGCTCCTGATCGGCCAGATCATGCGGCGCGGGCTGCGGGCGACCCGGCACATCCGCGGCGGGTCGCTTTACAGGAATGGCGTCGCTGAAATCCGGCAGGGGGCATGTGATGGAAACCGTACAGATAGCCGCGTCCATAACGGTGCGGAGGTATTGGTCCGTAGTATCTGAAACGGGTTGGGCGTACAACGGGTAATTTTGCGCCAGCGCTTCCAGAGCCTTTTCCTTTTTCTCCGAGGAGAGGAGCGAGCGCAGAAGGCAGCCGGCCTCAAAGAATAAAAGGCCTTCCCGGGAAAAAGAAAGGGTGGATTCGCCAAACGAGCGGTACCCGGCATACAGAGGAAGCGCTGCGGGCCGCTTGGCGGCGAGGGCCTGCAGTTTGGTCCGCAGCTCGGCCTCCAGGGCAAGATGCGGATACTGCCCGTTTTGCGCCGGGTTGGCGGCGCACAGCTGGAGCAGCCGGTTGGCGATGGTCTGGCCAATGCCGGAATAGGCGCCGGCGCGAATTGTGCCGTTTGTGCTTTCCCGGCACAGCAGGTGGCACGCGTCAAAGGGCGGGGCATCCCAGGGAATCAGAACCGTGTCGCCGGTCTGCACAGCATACGGCGTTCGGTGCTCCGGCACGCGCTGCCAAAAATCCAGCTCCTTGAGCGCGGCAAAGGCGCGGGCCTTCATCAGCCGCAGCGCCGGGCTGCCGGAGGGCAGCGCCCGGAGCTGATCCAGGCTGATATCCGGCATCACGAGATACGCGGTGATGTGGTATAGCCTCGCGCACAGGGCGGCGCTGCTGGCCACCGTATGGCGGATGATCTGCGCCAGATCCAAAAACGCGCCGGAGCCGACAACGCCCGTCACCCCGGTGAGGAGGACGATCTCCACAGGTGGCAGGGCCGTTTCCGCTGGGCTTTGCTGCGTGATGCTTTCCAGCGCGCGGGCGATGGCCGCCTGCACCGCATCGTACCGGCGCCAAAGCATCAGCCGCCCGTACTGGCGGCTTTGCGGCAGGGTATCCCGGGTCAGGCGGCGGTCAAACCACAGCCGCTCAGCGGCGGACAGGCGCGGGCCCTCCCCGTCGTCCGGGAACACCGCCTCCGGCGGGAGCGCGATATCCACAAGCTCGCCGGGCGGCAGCGGGCGCTGCGCGGCCGGATCGGCGTCAATCAGCAGAAACGCGGTTCGCGGGGGAACCGCGGCCGTATGTCCCTGTTCGTCCCGGGGCAGGCGGAAGTGGCTGGCGAAGGACTCTTTCAGGGTCAGCAGCGCATCGCCGCCCGTGCCGCCAAGGCCCACCGCCAGCAGCGCAACCCCGTTTCGCTGGGCGCGGTCCGGAAAAGTGAGGGTCTGCGCCCGCCGCATGGCGTGCTCATGAGATTTCATAGACATACAGAACCTTTCGAGAGGACGATGCAGGGAGGGCGAACGCCCGGAAGGAACCCGAAAAGGGGGTATGCGGTTAGGTCTCCGGCTCGCATTTTTTTGCGCTCTTGGCCTGATACATTTTATGGTCCGCGCGTTTAAACAAATCGCTTACGTGTTGGTCGGTCTTCGGATCCCATACCGAATAGCCGATGCTCAGCGTGGTGGAGGCCGCATCGTTTTTCCACTGGACGACGTTGGCCTGAATGGAGGCAATCCTGTCCTCCACGGCCTGGAGATCCGCGGCGTGGTACACAAGGCAGAACTCATCCCCGCCGTAGCGCGCCAGAAACGCAGTGGTATTTTTGCAGGACTGCTTCAGGATTTCAGATATCTCAACCAAAACCTGGTCGCCGAAGTGATGGCCATAGGTGTCGTTGATCTGTTTGAAACCGTCCACATCCATCATGATCAGCGCAAGCAAGCCACCATCCGGGGGAGCCTTCGTTTCCTGAAACAGGTATTTGGTCAGCTCCCGCCGGTTGTTGATGCCCGTAAGCGGATCGGTGGAAATCTGCCGGTTGAGCGAATCAATATACATCATCATGGTGGAAAGCGCAATGAAGACCCAAATCAGCGTTACACCGTAAAAAAACGTCTGGACCACGCCGCCGATGGCGGGCAGCAGCACAAAGCCCGCCAGCAGGTAATTGCTGCGTTTCTGCTCGGCCCACGCGGCCCTGCGCCCGGCGATGAACGCGTGTGCGCTGGCGATGCCCAGATAGGTGTAGGCGACAATCGCATACGCAAAATAACCGATATTGCGCTGGTACCGGTTATTTTCATCCAGGGTGAACACGACGGGGTTTTTCAGGTTATAAAGCGCCAGGAGGATTACGAGAAGCAGCGGAATCGCCAGCAGCCGCAGTCTGCGGCGTATTTTATACCGGTCCTTGCTCAGGTAAAGCTCCACATAAACGACCCAGAGATAGGGAAGGAGCGTATTGAGGATAAAGTACAGCGTTTCCGCGGTCATTTTCACGGTCCGCGCATGGGGAAACATAGCTCCGTCCAGCAGCCAGCAGACAGCATCGGCAATCAGCATGGCGATGGTGGCGTACACAAACCGGTTAAAATGCCTCTGCACTGTGGAGGATCCTGTAACGCTGTGCTGATTGAACAGGATAACCAGCAACAGGCTGATGCCGATCACGCTGATTTCAACATAGAGTGCGTTTTGCATGGTGATCCTCCATTGCCGGGCTGCGCGTATAAAACTACTATGGAATATATATACAAGATTGATAATTTAATTCAGGAGCATTCCGTAAAGATTAGATACATTCTGAGGCACACAAAGATAAGGCAGCCACTAATCCTCAAGAATATTGCATATCTCTATGAAATACTCATACTGTATCACGATGGATAAAAACGGTCAAGAAAATGTGTGATCACTTGATATAAAGGGCAATTGTCTGCTGGGAAACCGCTGAAGAGATCCTCTTCATGCTGGCGCGGTATCTTTCCGACGGTGTGGAGCCGCGAAACCTTCGACAGTACGCTGCTACTACTTCAGGTTCCGCAGCCCCAATCTGACGAAAAGCTAACATGCCATCGCACAAGTGGATTATTCATTGTTTCCCAAGGGTTCTGATTTTTTCGACGGCAAAGGGAACTACGGTATCGGTAATGGAGACTATTGTTGAGCAGCGATTACAATTCACAGCCATTTGATATACAACAGCAATTCTTTGCCATCCATTGTAAATCACGAATGATGCTGACAATATCCAGATTCAGATAATCTTTCCAACGGATTTTTATCGTCAATCTTGTAATGTTATGACCGTCTCTTGATCTGTGTAAACAGTAAGCACAGGCAATTGCTTTTATCATATTATACTTTGTAATTCCTACACCAGCGGGGCCTGTTCCGATAATTGGGATGAACAATTTGTTATTCTTGATTGTCAAAGAGCTTTCTTGTTTAAATAAATCTGTAATAGCACGACATAAATCCTCAGCCTTTGTATCAATGATTCCCGGTTTGCTGATATTGGACATAACCAAAAAAATGAAGAATTTGTTATAATTGGCAGCATTTACAGAGAAGACGGTTCCGTATTTGGCCTTTTGTCCGTTTAAACTCAATCGCGCCTCATTTAACCTGTCTTCCACTTGCCTGCTATACTTTTTTTGCATTAATTGATAATGAATACTGTTTTCTCCAATAATTGTGCGGTCACAAGAAAGGATATCATTAATGCCCACAACAATCGTTGCGTTTTTCTTTTTTAGTATATTGCCAGGCCGAACACAAAGTTCGCAATCACTTTCTTTTACATGAATTACTTTAAATAATGGAAGCAGATAATATACCGAAGTTAATGCGATTGCAATACATAATACGCACCACGGGGTTTTAATAAACTGAGGAACAGAAATGCTTTGATAATTGAGCAATTCGATAACTGTCCACCATCCGCCAAGGATTCCAAATCCGGTTTTCATAATTTGTCCGAAAAGGGATAATAAAGTTTTCACGATATGACTCCTTTATTGTTTTACTGCGGAATAAATAGTACGGATCAGTTTCAAACGTTCTTGGGCTTTTTTCCGGCTATGAAATTATCTTGTTCTCGTGCGCTTCGAAGTTTTTATATGGCTTTATTCATTCCATTAGCCGCTGCGAGGTGTATAAACGAATAAATTAGTAAAGTATAATTAGTAAACTGTTGGAAGCATAGCATAAAACGATGAATAGGGCAAGCGAATGAAACAGAGCCTCTATAAAGAGGGATTTATCGTTGACATTATGCGTTTTATATTGAAAAGGTTTCCCTCCCTTGACATCCCCCCCTACATTTGCTATCCTATATCCATTCGAACGGCTGGTAAAGGAGGCGATCTGATGGCTAAGGAGATGCGAATGCCCTGTCAGATGTTGTGTCGCCCCGAATACGGTCGTGGTTGAGCGGCTTTTTGCCGCCTTGTAATGAATTTTCATCAACCCTTCCCGCATCGGGAAGGGTTGTTTTCTTGTTGAAAAGGTTTCGGGCTTCACTGCCCGTGCCCGGCGCGGGCTGTGCCGGGGCGGTTTTGTGAAAACCATGCGTAAACGCATACCGAAACCCCCTGTATATGCGTTCCACCCCTGCGGCTTTCGTCCCTGTCCGCGCCGCCTGCCCAGCCGTGCAGGCTTTGACGGAACGGGACCGCAGCCCGCGGCCCTGCGCGCCGTGTAACCCGGCGCCCAGAAAAGAGAAAAAGGAGAGTTCCTATGCCAGTAAAAATTCCGGATGCCCTCCCGGCTACCAAAATCCTCAATGAAGAAAACATCTTTGTGATGACGGAAAAGCGTTCCGCCACGCAGGATATCCGCCCGCTTCGGATTGCCATTTTAAACCTCATGCCCACCAAGGAAAAAACGGAAACCCAGCTCCTGCGGCTGATCTCCAACTCCCCGCTCCAGGTGGAAATCACATTGGTGCGCACCGACAGCTATGAGTCCAAAAACGTATCCGCGGAATACCTGAACGCTTTCTACCGCACCTTTGAGGAGATTAAGGACGAGCTGTTCGACGGCTTCATCATCACCGGCGCGCCCGTGGAGAAGCTGGATTTTCAGGATGTGCTCTACTGGGACGAGCTGACCCGCATCATGCACTGGGCGGATGAGAATGTGTTTTCCACACTGTTCATCTGCTGGGCGGCGCAGGCGGGCCTGTACTTCCACTATGGGATTGAAAAATTCCCGCTGGAGAAAAAGCTCTTCGGCGTGTACGAAACCCAGATCACCGATGTGCACGATAAACTGCTCTGCGGGCTGGACGATACCTTTACCGTGCCCATGAGCCGCCATACCCGCCTCAACGAGGAGGCCGTGGAAGCCTGTGAGGATTTGATCATACTCGCCAAGTCCGCAACCACAGGCACGGCCCTGGTGCGCAGCCGGGACGGCCGCCGCGTGTTTGCCACCGGGCATTCCGAGTACGACCGCGATTCGCTGGCCTCGGAATACTTCCGCGACTTGGGCAAGGGGATGCCCATGGATGTGCCCGACAACTATTTCCCCGACGGCGATCCCACCCGCGCGCCGCGCGTTACGTGGCATGCGCACGCCAGCCTGCTGTTTGCCAACTGGCTGAACTACTTTGTGTATCAGGAAACGCCCTACGACCTGCGCAAGGAGCTGCTGGAAAAGGAGAAGGCCGATGATCAGGATTGATTCCCTGCTGAAGGATCAGGTGACGGTCAGCTGCGAGGTGTTCCCCCCGCGCGAGTTTGCGCGCTGCGAGGAGGCCAAGCGCGTGGTGGGCGAGATCGCCGATCTGAAACCGCTGTTCATCTCCGTTACCTACGGCGCGGCGGGCAAGGCCCCGCAGTTTACCCGCGACATCGCCCAAACCGTGCAGGCGCACGGCGTGCCTGCGCTTGCCCACCTCACCTGCATCAACTCCGCGATCGATACCGTGGACGCCGTGCTGGACGACCTGCTGGCGGCGGGCGTGTGCAACGTGCTGGCGCTGCGCGGCGATATCCCCGAGGGTGAGAGCGCGCCCCAGGCGACGCATTTTGAGCATGCCGCGCAGCTTGTGGCCCACATCAAACGGCGCGGCGGTTTTTGCGTCGGGGCGGCGTGCTACCCCGAGGGGCACCCCGAGGCTGAAAACCGGACCGCCGATCTGCGCCGCCTGCGGGAAAAGGTGGACGCGGGGGTGGATTTCCTCACCACGCAAATGTTTTTTGATAACGCCACCCTATATAACTTTCTCTACCGCGCCCTGCGCGAGGGGATCGACCGGCCTGTGAGCGCGGGCATCATGCCGGTGATCAGCGCCAAACAGATCAAGCGGATCACCGCGCTGTCGGGTGCCACGCTGCCGCCGCGCTTTCTGTCCATCGTGGACCGCTTCGGGGCGGATCCCGCGTCGATGCGGCAGGCGGGCGTGGCCTATGCCACCGAGCAGATTGTGGATCTGATCGCCAACGGCATCCGGCATATCCATCTGTATACCATGAACCGGGCGGACGTAGCGGCCGACGTGTTCCGCAACCTCGGCGCGATCATTGGGAGGTAGTCATGCATCCGTTTTTAAAGCTTTTTACCCAGCGCCGCGTCATCTGGGACGGGTCCATGGGCGCGGTGCTCCAGTCGCAGGGGCTTACCGGCGGCCAGCAGCCCGCGCTGTGGAACCTTGATCACCCGGACCGGGTGCTGGCCGTGCACCGCGGCTACCTGCAAGCGGGCGCGGATGTGGTACTGTCCAACACCTTCGGCCTGAACCCGGACGAGTTTCCCGATACCTGGGAAACCCTTGTGGCGGAGGGCGTGCGCCTGGCCAGGCAGGCGGTGGCCGAGGCCGGACACGGCTTTGCCGCGCTGGACCTGACAGGGCTTGGAAAGCTGCTGCGCCCCTGGGGCGAGCAGGAGTTTGAGCACGCCGTAAGCCTGTATGATCAGCTGGCCTCCGCGGGCATCGCCGCGGGCTGCGACCTGATCATGCTGGAGACCATGACCTGCCTCAGGGAGGTCAAGGCGGGCGTGCTGGGCATCCAGGCGGCCAACCGGAGGCTGGCGGGGGAAAGCCCGCTGCCGCTGGCCGTCAGCCTGTCGTTTGCGGAAAACGGCCGTCTGCTAACGGGCGCGGATATCGAGGGCGCAGCCGCCATGCTCACCGCTATGGAAGGCGTGGATGTGCTCGGCCTCAACTGCCAGAACGCGCCCAAGGCGCTGATTCCCAATTTAAAAAGATTGATCGCCTGCGCGGACGGCCTCCCCGTGCTGTTTATGCCCAACGCGGGCATCCCGGAGCTGAGGGACAGCCGCACCGTGTTTTTGACCGATCCGGAGGCCTTTGCGGCCGACATGGCGGAAGCCGCCGCGCTGGGCGTGCAGGCCGTGGGCGGCTGCTGCGGCACCACCGAGGCGCACATCCGCGCGCTGACGCGGGCCGTGGCCGACGTGCCCTATATAAAGGCCGTGAAGGAGCCAAAGAACGGGCTTGCCCCCTGCCGCGTATCGGGCCACAGCCAAACGGTGACGCTGGGTGAGCGGCCCGTGATCATCGGCGAGCGGCTGAACCCCACCGGCAAGCCGCGCATGAAACAGGCGCTGCGCGCCGGGGATATGGATTACCTGAAGCACGAGGCCGCCGCCCAGCTGGACGCGGGCGCGGACTTGCTGGATGTGAACGTGGGCCTGCCCGATCTGGATGAGGCCGCCGTACTTAAGCAGGCCGCCGAGGCCGTGCAGACCGTGGTGGCCGCGCCCCTGCAGCTGGACAGCGCTTCCCCCGCCGCGCTGGAGGCCGCCCTGCGCGGCTATATCGGCAAGCCGGTCATCAACAGCGTGTCCGGCAAGCAATCCGTGATGGACGCGGTATTTCCGCTGGCAAAAAAGTATGGCGCGGCGCTGGTGGCGCTGTGCCTGGATGAAAACGGCATCCCCGATACCGTGGACGGCCGCATTGCCATCGCCGAAAAAATGATCAAGGAAGCCGACCGCTACGGCATCGACCGCCGCGACCTGCTGTTTGACGCGCTTACCATGGCCGCCGCCGCCGACCCCGCCGCGCCCACCGTGACGCTTGTAACCGTGCGCCGCCTGCACGATGAGCTGCAGGTGAAAACCGTGCTGGGCGTCAGTAACGTGAGCTTCGGCCTGCCCAACCGCAGCCTGATCACGGCCTCGTTTCTGTCCATGGCCCTGCGCGACGGCCTGTCCGCCGCGATTATCAACCCGCTGGACCCGCAGGTGCAGTCGGCCTTCTTCGCCGCTACCGCCGCGCTGGGGCACGACGAGGGCTTTGCCAGGTTCATTGATAGATTTTCTGCCGTCACCTTACAAGCGGTATCCGCCGGGCAAGCCGAGGCGGCTGCCAAGCCCGCGGCGGAGGCCGGGAGCGTGTCCGGGGCCATCATCGCCGGGATGGAAACCCCGGCGGCGGAGGCTGCCGTTGCCCTGCTGGATAAGGGGCTGCCGCCGCTGGAGCTGATCGAAAAGCATGTGATCCCGGCGCTGACGGAGATCGGCACGCGGTACGAGAACGGGAAAATCTTCCTGCCGCAGCTTATGCAGGCCGCCGCTGCCGCCAAGCGCGCCATCGCCGAGGCCACAAAGCGCATGCCCGCCGCCGAGCCGCAGGCGGACCAGAGCGTGGTGCTGGCTACCGTGGAGGGCGATGTGCACGACATCGGCAAGAACATCGTCGCCACCATGCTGCAAAGCTACGGCTTTCACGTGGTGGATCTGGGCCGCAATGTGCCGCCCGCCGATGCCGTGGCCGCGCTGCAAAAAACCGGCGCGCGCTTTTTGGGCCTGTCCGCGCTGATGACCACCACCGTGCCCGCCATGCGCGATACCATCGCCCTGGTGCGCGCGCAGTGCGCCGGGCCCGTGAAGATCATGGTCGGCGGCGCGGTGCTCACCCCCGGCCTGGCCAAAGAGATCGGCGCGGACTACTATGCCGCCGATGCCATGGCCTCGGTGCGGATTGCCAAAGAGGTGCTGGGGAAGGGTTGATGAAATGCCCTGCATGCGGGTGGTTGTATTTCCGAAAGCATAGGCTTGCGAAGGTTTTGGCGTAGCGTTGTCGCTGCTTCAGGCTCTGTAAGCCCAACCTGACGAAAATCTGACACACCATCGCACAGGCGCTTCCACCATCCCGTACCCGGTTAAGGCTAGGCACAGTACAGTAGGGTTGGCGTACAAGGCCTTTCGCAAGGCTTGCCAACGATTACTGCAATAACCATTACTTTCATGCAGGAAAAGGATGATGAAAGCGCTTGTGCGATGGCGAATCGGGTTTTCATCACATCAGGTTCGCAAAGGCCGCGGTTGCAGCAACGCTTCGTCAAGGCCTTCGCGGGCCTGAGCTGGCGGAAATCAGATCGCCAGCGGGCAAGGGATTTGATCATCCTTTCCCTGCCAACTCAGAAAGGGGGACATACAATGGACATCCTTTCCTTTTTACAGGAAAGCACACAGCGGTTCGGCCCCGTGGGGCACGAACAGGAGCTGGCCAAATGGCTGAAGGAGCAGTTTGCGCCGTACTGCGACGAGGTGACCATCGACCCGATGGCCAACGTGATCGCCGTGAAAAAACCGACACGGCAAACGAAGTGTAAAAATGAGGAAGGGGGCACGGCTCCCGCCCCCGCGCCGCGGATTATGCTCTGCGCGCACATGGATGAGATCGCCCTGCTGGTGACCGAAATCCTGGAGGACGGGGCGCTGCGTGTGGGCAAGCTTGGGGGCGTCAGCCCGCACATCCTGCCCGCGGCCACCGTGACCGTGCATACGGACACGGGCGAGCTGTTCGGCGTGGTCGGAGCCAAGCCGCCGCACCTGCTCAACGGCGAGGAACAAAAGCAAAGCGTACAGTACAAGGATCTGTACGTGGATCTGGGCATGGACGCGCAAAGCGTGCGCGCGCAGGTGAACATCGGCGACCGCGTGACCCTGCATGGGGAACCGGTGGAGCTGCTAAACGGCCGCGTCGCCAGCAAAACCATGGACGACCGCAGCTGTATCGCCGTGATGCTGGACACCGCCGAGCGGCTGCAAAAAATGAACCACGCGGCGGAGATCGTGTTCTGCTGCTCCGTACAGGAGGAGGTGGGCGGCTACGGCGCGCAGGTGGGCGCGTACACCGTCAACCCGGATATTGCACTGGTGCTGGATGTGACCTTTGCCAATTATCCCGGCGCACGCCCCGATACCACCGTTCCGCCGGATGCGCCCGCGCCCGCGTGCGGCCCGTTCATCCAGCCCAAGCTGCTGGAAAAGCTGAAGGACACCGCCAGGCAAAACGGCATCAAGTACAATCTGGAGCTCACCCCGCGCTCTACGGGCACCGATACGGACAATATCCAGATTGCGCGGGGCGGCGTGCCCTGCGTGCTGGTGGGCCTGCCGCTTTCCTACATGCACACCACGGTGGAAACCGTGTACCTGAACGCCGTAACCGAGTGCGGGCGCCTGACCGCGGCGTTCTGCGCGTCGATCGAAGAAGGGTGGGATACGGATTTATGGAACTGAAAACCCTTTGTGAGCTGCAGGGTTTAAGCGGCCGGGAAGAATTTGTGCGCAAGGCCGTACAGGAGCTCTGTGAGGCAAAGCTCGGCAAGGATGCCGTATCGCTGGATGGCACCGGCAGTGTGATTGCCGTGCGCAAGGCCCAAAACCCGGCCCTGCCGCGCGTGATGCTGGCCGCGCACATGGACGAGGTCGGCCTGCTCGTGATCTCCGCCACGGAGGAAGGGCTGCTGCGCTTCCGCTCCAGCGGCGGCGTAGACCCGCGCGTGCTGATTTCCAAGCGCGTCAAGGTGGGCTACGGCGAAGCGGCTATCCCCGGCGTGATCGGGGAGATGCCCATCCACCTGCAAACGGCGGAGGATGAGAAGGCCGCCCCCCACATGGAGGCGCTGACTCTGGATATCGGCGCGAAGGACAAGGCCGAGGCCGAAGCCAAGGCCCCGCTGGGTACGCCTGTCACCTTTGATACACCCTATACCCCGTTTGGCGACGGCTTTGTGTGCGCCAAGGCCCTGGATGACCGCGTGGGCGTGTACAACCTGCTTCGCCTGCTGGATACGCCCTACGACGGCGAGCTGACCTTTGCCTTCACCACCCAGGAGGAGGTGGGCCTGCGCGGCGCGCTGGCCGCGGGCTATAAAGTGCAGCCGGAGATCGCCATCATATTGGAAGGCACCACCGCCAACGATCTGGGTGAGATTCCTGACGCGCTCAAGGTGTGCGTGCCCGGCCAGGGCCCGTGCGTATCGTTTATGGACCGCTCCACAATTGCCGACCGGGTGCTGTTCAAGGCCGTGCTGGCCGTGGCCAAGGCGGAGGGCATCACCCATCAGGTGAAGCGTTTCGTCTCCGGCGGCAACGATGCCGGGGCCATCCAGCGCTCGGGCGCGGGCGTGAGAACCATCGTGCTGTCCGTGCCGTGCCGCAACATCCACAGCCCGGCCTCCGTGTGCTGCCTCCGGGATGTGGACAACCAGCTTCTGCTTGCCAAAGCTACCCTGCGCCATCTGATGAAAGGATGATCTGATATATGAAACAATTGATAGAACAGCTGACCTCCGTGTACGGCCCCAGCGGATCGGAATCCTCCGTGGCCGACCTGATTGAAACCCTTGTACAGGACGTGGTTGATTCCGTACGCCGCGACGCGCTGGGCAACCTCATCTGCGAGGTGAAGGGCACGGGCGAAAAGCGGATTATGTTCGCCGCGCACATGGACCATATCGGGCTTATCGTCACCCACGCGGAAAAGGAAGGCTTTCTGCGCGTCAGCAACGTGGGCGGCATCAGCGTTGACTACAGCCGCGCCCGCCGCGTGAAGTTTGCAAACGGCGTGCAGGGTGTGCTGTATGAGCAGGCCCTTAAGGAAGGCGAAAAGAGCAGCCTCACCACCCTGTATATCGATATCGGCGCCAAGGACGCGGAGGAAGCCCTCTCCATGGTGCAGCTGGGCGATGTGGCCGTGTATGCCGAGTCCGCCTTCCCCGTGGGCAAGCACTGCATCGTCTCCCCCGCCATAGACGACCGCGTGGCCTGCGCCATGCTGGTCCGGCTTTTACAAAGCCTGCCGCCCAAGCACCCGGACATTGTGGCCGTGTTTACTACCCAGGAAGAGGTGGGCGTGCGCGGGGCCACCGTATCGGCCTACAGCGTGCAGCCGGATGAGGGCATCGCGCTGGATGTGACCATCGCGGGCGATATCCCGGAGCTGAAGCTGAACGCCGTGAAGCTGGGCGAGGGGCCCGCCGTGAAGATCAAGGATGCAAAAAGTATTTCCAACCCGGATGTGGTGCGCCGCATGATCGCCGCCGCCCAAGCCGCGGGTGTGCCGTGCCAGCGGGAGATCCTGCCCTATGGCGGCACCGACGCGGGCGCAATGCAGCTAAGCCGCGGCGGCATGCCGGTGGGCACGCTGTCCATCCCGTGCCGCTATGTGCACTCCGCCTGTGAGATGGTGGACCTGCGCGATGTGGAAAACGGCGTGAAGCTGCTGGTGGAATACGTAAAGGCATAACACAACTGAGAATTTCCATGGGCCGCCCACGCGCTTATCCAAGGAGAAGCGCGGGGCGGCTTTAATTGTCCGATTTTGTATTTATGGGATATCGGAAAAAGCCGGGCGAAGAAGGATCGAAAATAGACAGACGGGTTGTGCTGCCGTACCGGGCGGGAGTATTGCCTGTAAAAATCCCCGGACCCTGTCGGATGAAGTCGGCGAAACGCCTCTGCGTGGAGGCTTTGCGACGCGAACGCTTTGTAATAATGGGAGCGCAGCCCATGAAAACGGTACTGGCGGCAGCGCTTTTCGCCACCTGCTTCCGGTTACAGTCGGCAGCGCTGGCGGCGGAGCACAGCCTGAAGACGCTGTTCGCCGCGGATAACACGCGCCTGATTTTATATTCAATCGGGAGGCACTCTCCGGGGAGGATCTTGTGATCCGCTCCTTTGCTATCAACCTTACCGGCAGCAGCGGTTTACGGGGATGGGTGTACGTCCGCGCCGGGGAATATGAGGGCTATGAGCAAGAGGCCGCCGTGATCGTCCGCCGAAAGCGCCGCGGCTGACCGGGAAGGGTAAATGGCAGGGAAACGCTGAAGTAATCCCCTGCATGCCGGTACGTTCTCTTTCCGCCGGATTGAGGCTGCAAAACCTTCTACATAGCGCTGCTGCTGCTTCAGGTTCCGCAGCCCCAACCTGACGAAAAGCTGACGCGCCATCGCACAAGCGCTTTACGCATCGTCAACCTGGGGCAGGTGGCGGAGCCTACTGTATTTTATTGATCCCGAACAGATCCGGCATTTGATTTGCATACGGAAGTGTGTTCACACCCATCGCGATTGCCGGGCAACCGGCCGATGATAAGGATCAGATAAGGGTACAGGATTTATTGAACATCATAACGGTAAAATTTCTGATCAACTTCCATTATAGGGAAATTGCCGGGGAGTTCCTCCTTTGAAATTTCAACAAATTGATTCTTTTCATAAAATCTGTGCGCGGCTATAAACTGAGGCGTTGTTCCCAGATAAATGCTGCGAACGTTATTCTGAGCGGCCCATTTCAAAAACTGCGCAAGCAGCTTTGCCGATATACCCTTGTCCTTTCCCCGGTACTCTTTTTTGACAAACATCTTTCTCAGTACCGCATTGCCGTTGCCAATGCCGATAATGCCGAGGGTGCCTATGACCTCGTTCTTGTCTACGGCAACCCAGAATTCGCCTCTCTTCCGGTAAAAAGTATCGATGTCTTCCAAATCCGGTTGATCTTTGATGGAAATGGGCAGATTAAATTCATCCTGCTGTATTCTTACAATCATCTCCATGATTGCCTGACGATATACTGACGTATACTTATATATTCTGAAAGAAGTCATACGCGCTTCCTCTTTTGCATTGTGAGGCAGAGGCGGTGCGTTCTTTAAAGCCTCCCATTTCTGTTCTATGTTTTTCTCCATTTTCTTTATCAATTTACCGGCTACTGCCTTTTCATCCTCTGTAAAATCGGAAAAGCAAATTGAGATATTTTCGTTTTCCTCGGTAATGATCAATGAATATAATGCTAACGCTTCCGGCGTAGGATATAGCCGCCACATTCTCTTATCAAGAGTATCCCGCTTCCTCTCGATCAGCCCCTTATCCTCCATCTTTTGAATTGCCTTTGTTGCCGTTGCTTTATCTACCTTCAGCCTAATGGATAAATCAATGGGCGTTATGCCTTCGTTTTCACAGATCCTCGTCAGGAAGACGAACTGCCCTCTTTCCAGATGAAACGGTTTGAGTCTGCTGTCATTAATGGTCTGTATACATCTTGAGATCGCGCCGATTCCCCTCAAGATATCATTTTCCGGCTGCATGGTACTCCCCTCCTGAAAAGAGCTTTTCGCAAAGTGATAAAACGATAACCGCGAATCCGAAAATAAGAAGGGTTGTCGGTTATTGGATTTCTGACCCATTATAATACGAACTAGTTGAAACTTCAACTAGTTCGTGCGCTTGTTTTCGTTGCAGGGATATCACGTGTATTCAATGGTTGTCTATTGACTTCATATTCTGCTTTATGCTGTCCACTGATTGCTTGTACAGGAGCTCTGCGCATTCCCTGCGGGCCTGGTGCCGTTCCTTACTCCATCGCAACCGTAAGCTCCGCGGCGAACTCGCCCTTGAAATAGGCGGTCAGCGTGTATTCCCCTGTGGGGAAGCCGCTGTAATCGGCCATGATGTTCTTGAGCGTATCGGTCAGGGATACGTACTCGGTAACGGTTGCGGCGTTTTCCCTGTACCAGAACTCATCGCTGATGGGGTACTTGTCCCCATTTGGCAGGCCGAGCACCAGCAGGAGATCCATCACCTTGTTGCCGTCGGTTTCATCCAGCTGGAACTGGAGCATGAAATGGAAATCATAATCGTACACCTCTCCCGGCAGCGTTTGGCTGCTCAGGGAGGCAAGTTCGGCGTAGTCCTTTTTGCCCGCGGCGGATTTGTACAGGCCGGTGCCCAGCAGCTGATAGCCGTATTGGGTGTAGTCGATCGCGTAAGGCGTGGTGAAGGCGGTGGTCGCTGTGCCGCCGTTTTGGGCCGACACGGTGAGCACATACGGCGTGGCCGGGCTCAGGTACTTGATCCGGTACATCAGGCCGGAGGTCACGCGCGTGGTTTGGCGCGCCACACCGTCGATATGGTAGGCGAGGGTGTACTGCTGGTCGTCCTTGTAGGTGCAGTTCCAGCGTGCCATCGCGGAGGTGGTTCTGATTTCGGAAACCGACAGATCGCGTACCACCTCCTGCGCGCCCGCGCAGGCCAGGCCGCTTGCCAGCAAAATCAACAGCAGCAAAAACGCCGCTCCCCGTTTTTTCATCATCGGAATCATCCTCCGTATCGTTATCTTCAACAGGATAAGCTATATAGGCCGTTAAGCGCCGTCCGGTTTGCGCGTATCGCAGGGCAGGGCGCAAAGCCCGGCCTATTATTCCATCATAAAGGTCATCTGCGCCGCGAGCTTGCCAACGAAACAGGCCGTCAGCGTATATTCCCCGGTGGGAAACGCGCCGTAATCCGCCAGAACCTCTTTGAGCAGTTCGGTAAAGGCGTAATACTGGGTGTGGGTCTGGGTGCGCTTCCCGTACCACAGGATATCGCTGAGGGCGTAGGCATCGCCGTTGGGCAGGCGCAGCATCAGCTCAAACGTTTCCGACTTCTGCGCTCTGGAGGCCATCATGAGGAACCGGAACATGAAGTGGAAATCATAATCGTAGATTTCCCCCGGCAGCGTTTGGCTGTTCAGGGAGGAAAGCTCCGTGTACTCCCTGCTCCCGGCGTAGGATTTGTACAGGCCGGTGGCCTTGAGCGCGTAGCTGTAGTCCGTAAACGGTTCGGCGGCGGGCGTGGTGACGGTAATCGTCTGCGAGCCGCCGGTTTCCGAGGATACGGTGATCACGTAGGGGGTGCCGGGATACAGGTGGTTGATGGAAAAATAGGTGTCGTAGGTCTTCATGCGCACGGAGCGGTCCACGCCCTGCACCTGCATGTCGATGGTGAAGGCCGGGTCCTCCTTGTCGGTGCACAGCCAGTTGATGC
This sequence comes from Candidatus Limiplasma sp., assembly GCA_963664595.2. Classification (GTDB taxonomy): domain Bacteria; phylum Bacillota; class Clostridia; order Christensenellales; family Aristaeellaceae; genus CAXXOK01. The sequence goes on from CAXXOK010000003.1 coordinate 219,380, forward strand.
CGATGGAGGTTGCGTCCAGCGCTTCCCCGGACAGATACACCACCAGCTGCTCCCCAGCCGCCGCTCTCAGGGCGGCCGACAGAAGGAGCAGGAGCAGGCAAAGGGCCGCCGTATATTTTTTCATGCGAATATCCTCCGTATTGCCGGGCTGTTTCGCGGCGGGGCAGGCTGTGTGCGCTGCGTTGTATCGGCAGTGCCCGGCAGCCCCGTTTTTTTATGGGATGGGCGCACGCGCGGCGCCCCCGCAAGCCGATGGTATCATGTTTGCCGGGGATAATCAATGCCATGTATGGATTGTTACAAGATAAGGATTTGATACGGTTTTCCGGCCGCGGCCGCCGCGCCCCGGCGGGGGGCGGATTGCTTTTCCCCGGCCGATATGGTAGAGTGGACCAAAGGTAAAAATTCCCTCCGGGGCATCAGCCTCGGCAGTATACCGACAGACCTCTGTGGTAAGGGGAGACAGCATGAAAAAGCGATGGATGGCGATATTCCTGTGCGCGCTGCTTGCGCTGGGCTGCGCCGCCCCGGCGGCGGGCGAAATTCCGGACACGGACGCCGATCCCATGCGGGTACTTGCCACGGTGCTGCGAAACGCGCAGGAGATCGCCTTTCTGGACGCGGCTGCGCTTTGCCAGGCCGGGCCGGAAACCGGTATCGGCCGCACCCTGACCGGGGACGGCGCGGCGGTGCGGATTACCGCCACGCAGGAGGAGGCGTGGGGCGGCGTCGGCGGCAGCCTGCGGGACTACGATAACGGCATGGACGTGTTCAACCGCGCGTGCCTGTTTCGGTTCCGGCTGCCGGCGTTCTGGGATTTCCAGCTGGTGATCGGGGAGCAATGGATTCAGTTTTACGAACCGGGCTACCCGATGTTCGGGGGCTCGGCATATCCGTATCCCAATTTCTGCTTTGGGGAATTCCCGCAGACCTACCGGCTGCTGCCGGATCAATGGACCTACGGCCTGATCGCGTTGGACGGCGACGCCAACTGCCGCTTTATGCTCTGGCAGGAGGGGCATGCCGACGTGCCGGGCTATTACGCGCGCAAGCTTTTCTCCTCCGCGGATATGGCGCGCATGCGGGCGGAGGGCGAGCTGCCTGGCTGGGCCCTTTCGGTTAAGCTGTATGAGGGCGAGAGCATTGAAATATCCGAATTCCGCGTGCTGCGCTTTGAGGAGCTGATCAAATGAAAAAGCGGTTCCTGTGCGCGCTGCTGCTGTGCTGCGCCGTGGGCTGCGCGGGCGCGCAAAGCACGCTGCCGCGCTTTGAGGGCGCCGCCTATTACTGGGATGTGCTGCCCTCGCTGCTGAAAAACCCGGAATTTCTGTGTGAAAACGCGGTAGGCGGCGGGCAGACGGTGATCGAGTACGCTCAGGACATCACCCACATCGGCGAGTGCAGGCACGTGGATATCGAAACCAATATTCTGGATTATTCCGGCGGCGGGGAGGCGGATACCGGGCAGGCCATCCTGGTCAAGTTCCGCATCAACAACGATTCCGGCCTGTGCTTTTCGTTCTGCTCGCGCGATGATGAAGCCATTGTGATGAACCTGACCGCGCCGCAGTTCCCCACAGTGGGGATGAGCTCCCAGCCGGAAAAATACCGCCACTTCGGAAACGAAGCCTTCACCTTTGCGGAGGGGGCGTGGTATATCGCGCTGTTTGCCGTTGATCCGCAGCTGGAGCTGGGGCTGTGGCTGTGGCAGGAGGGCACGCCCCAGAACATGGCGGGCTACCGCACCAACCTGGCCCGGGACGATTGGTACGCGGGCGGCGCGGCGTTTGCGGGGCGGCGCTGGTCGCTGAATCTGGACATGAGCTATGTGGACCCCGTGGATATCGATCTGGCGGGCTACCGGGTGATTGGCTTCACGGGCTTTTGGGACTAGCGGGGTGGAGAGCATGAGGAAAAAATCCGGGATCATAACCGCCGCCGCAGCCCTCTGCGTACTGCTGGTATCGGCGGCCCTGCCTGCCGCGGCGCAGGGGGCGCTGGTGGAGATCAGCAACCCGGCCGCCATGGAAACGGTCAAGGCCGCGTGTGCCGCGCAGGGTCTGAACGTGGGCGATGCCCCGGACACGGAGCAGGCGGCCGCCCTGCAAACGCTGGATCTGTCCGGCTGCGGGCTGACGGATATCTCGTTTCTGTCCGCCTTCACGGGCCTGCAAACGCTCAGCCTGAGCGATAACGAGATGGAGAGCGTGGACGCGCTCGCCGGGCTTACGGCGCTGCAATCGCTTGACCTGTCCCACAACCGGATCGAGGCCATAGGCCCGCTCAGCGGCCTGACGGCGCTTACGGAGCTGAACCTTTCTGATAACCGGATCGCCTACGTTAAACCGCTGCAAAGCCTGACAAAGCTTGTCTCCCTCGGCTTGGCCGACAACCGTCTGAACCGTATTGATGATCTGGCGGGCCTCCAGTCGCTGGAAGCCCTGGACCTGAGCGTGTCGGAAATAACCGAGAGCTTTGCGATGGGTACCATCCACGATCAGGGGTTCAGGCGTTTCGGCTTCACGCTGGATAATATAGAACCGCTCAGCGGACTGACCAAGCTGAAAACGCTCAACCTCGCGGGCAACACACAGCTTTCCGACCTCAGCCCGATCAGCGGGCTTACGGCGCTGACGGCGCTGAACATCAGCCGCACCGGCACAGCCTCGCTGGACGCGCTGGCGGGGCTGGTGAACCTGGAAAGCCTGGACGCCGATTTTGCCGGGATGAGGACCGAAAACTTCTGGACGCTGAAAAGCGGGGGAATGCTGAACGGAAAACAGGTGAAGATCAACACGCTCAAGCCGCTGGCCGGGCTGACAAAACTGAAACACCTGAGCCTGCGGGACAACATCATTTCCGATTTTTCCCCGCTGGCCGGGTGCACGGAGTTGGAATATCTGGATATTTCCGAGGTCTGGGACATGAATTACGATCTGGAGCTTCCCAGCCTGAAGCCGTTGAAAGGCTTTACGAAGCTCAGGCATCTGGACCTCACCTACCGCTTTGTCAAAGACCTTTCAGGGCTTGCGTGCTTTCCCGAAATGGAATATCTTTCGATTGCCACCTGCACGCTGGGGAGCACGGCCATGCTCGAGCCCCTGACGAGTCTGCGCTATCTGAATCTGGGCGCGCAGGAGCTGGAAAGCCTGGAGGTGCTGCGGTGTTTTCCGCAGCTGGAAACCCTTACCCTGGAAGGCTGCATGCGTGAGGGCCGGGAGCTGTTATCGTTGGGCCCCCTGCGCTACGCGCCCAACCTGAAATCGCTGACCCTGTCGTGCGATATGGCCGTCGGCTTTGTCAACGTTACCTGCTTAACCGGGCTGGAATCCCTGACCGTTCGCGGCGAGCAGCCCATTGAACAGCCATGGCCCGATCTGGCAAGGCTGAGAAACCTGAAAGTACTGGACGCGGAGAACATCCCCCTGTACGATCTGTCGCAGCTTGCCGGGTGCGAGGGGCTGACAACCCTGAAATGCAAGATCATGGATTCGTTTGATCTGGAGCCGCTCAGGGGGCTTGTAAACCTGCAAACGCTGGCGCTCAACGTGAGCGATCCGGGGGCCGTGGCGATCTGTGATTTATCCCCGCTGGCAGGGCTTACGCAGCTGACGGACCTTGCGTTTGCCTACGGCACGACCACGATCAGCGACCTCGGCCCGCTGGCCCGGTGCGCCCGCCTGCAAACCCTGCGCATTGATAACGCCCAAATCGAGGATGTTTCCCCGCTGGCCGCGTGCGCCGGGCTGCGGTACCTGTACCTCATCAACAACCGCGTCACGGATATCGCGGCGCTTGCGGCCTGCAAACAGCTGCGGGATATCCAGCTGCGGGACAACCGGGTGACGGATATTTCCGCGCTGTCCGGGTGCCTGTACCTCGGCTCCTTTGACATCACCAACAACCCCGTGCGCGATATCTCCGTAATCACGGCGCTGCCGCTGCTGGGCAGTGTTTATTTGGAGAATGTGGACTATGCGCGCACGGAGGCCGTGGAGAAGAGGCTGTATGAGATGTATCATTGAGGGGACGCATAACCGCCGACCGCCTGGGTAATGCCGGATACAAAGCAAAGCGCCCGCACCATAACAGTGCGGGCGCTCAGCCTGTCAAAGAACCTCTTCGGGTCGTTATCGCCGCTCGCTTGATAGCGCCTAGGGCGCTGTTCGCTCGATTACCCCTTTGTTGTTACGCAAGCCTTTGGGGTTCCACCCCAATCGCCGACAAGGGTTTCGCCCCTGCACCCTGACCAGGACTTTCAGCCCTGGACCCTTCTTTTTTTGCAGCCTGAGCAAAGCGCCCGGACCGTTACGGTGCGGGCGCTCAGCCTGTCAAAGAACCTCTTCGGGTCGTTACCGCCGCTCGCATCATAGCGCCTTGGGCGCTGTTCGCTCGCTTACCCCTTTTGCTGTAACGCAAGCCTTTGGGGTTCCACCCCAATCCCCGGCAGGGGTTTCACCCCTGCACCCTGACCAGGGCTTTCAGCCCTGGACCCTTCTTTTTTTGCAGCCTGAGCAAAGCGCTCGCATGTCTTCATGCGGGCTCTTTGCTTTGTATACCCCGGCCTACTGCACGGTAAACGCGGCTTCCGCGGCAATGCCGTTATCAATGAAGGCGGTCAGGGAGTACTCTCCGGCGGGGTAGGCGCCGTAGTCGTTATAGATGCGCTTGAGCAGCGAATCAAAGGTGTAGTATTCCGTCACGGTGGTGCGGCTGCCGGAGTACCACAGCACATCGGAAATGGTGTACACATCGCCGTTTGGCGTGCGCAGCAACAGCTCGAAATCCAGATACTTGTTCTGCCGGGTGGACGCGACCTTGAACCGCAGCAGGAAATTGTAATCGTAGCTGCTCAGCTCGCCCTTCAGCGTTGCGCCGTCCAGCACGGAAACCGCTGTGTTGTCGTTGGCATAGGCGGTTGATTTGAACACGCCGGTATCCAGCAGCTGGTAATTGAAGTCCGCGTAGCTGGAGGGGGAGGGGATGGTGATCACCGTGCTGGCCGAGCCGCCGGATTTGGTGGTGACGGTGATGATGTAGGTGGTTTCCGGGTTGAGGTATTTAATGGCGCAGTAGTTGTGGTAGGTACGCCGCTCCGATACGCGGTCCGTGCCCTCCTCCTGGCAGGTAACGGTGAACAGGGGGCCGTTTTCGTTGGTGGTGTTCCAATATACGCCCACAGAGAACATATTCATCACGGTTGCCGAGAGATCTTTCACGTCTCCGGCCGCGGAGGCCAGGCTTACGCTTGCCACCAGCAACACCAGGACCAGGCCTAAGGCAGCTGCTTTTTTCATTGTTTTCGTCTCCTTTGTAATCGTCGGCTTGCGATACGGGAAACCGTATCTGTGAATTTAACTGTTTGTATCGTACCATGATTGCAGCGCGGGCGCAAACCCCGGCGGGGGTTTTACAGAAGGCCGCGTCCGTGCCGGGCGGTCAGCCCTCGGTGAGCAGCCCGCGCGCCGCGTCCGCCACCTCGCTGAGCAGGGCTTCGGCCGCCGCCTTGTTTTTGTGGCTCACGTTGACGTAGAGCTTGATCTTGGGCTCGGTGCCGCTGGGGCGGATGCACACAAAGCCGCCGGGGGCAAGGCTGAAGTAGAGCACGTCGCTTTTGGGATAGGCGAGGGCTTCCACGGTTCCGTCCTCGTTGGTTTTAGTGCCCTTGAGGATATCCAGCACCGCCGAAACCTGTACGCCGCCGATAGCTTTGGGCGGGTTTGCACGGATGGCGGCCATGATCTCGCCCATCTTTTTCACGCCGTCCGCGCCGGGCATGGAGGCGCTTTCCACGTGCTCCAGATAGTAGCCGTAGGTGGAGAAGATTTCTTCCATCACGTCGGACAGGGTTTTGCCCTGCGCCTTGTAGTAGGCGGCGGCCTCGGCGATCAGCAGACTTGCGTTCACGCCGTCCTTGTCACGCACGAAGGTGCTGGACAAATAGCCGTAGCTTTCCTCAAAGCCGAACAGGAAGGTGTGGGAATGGTCGTCCTCAAATTTCTGGATCATCTCGCCGATAAACTTAAAGCCGGTCAGCGTATCGAACAGCGCCACGCCGTGGGCATCGCAGATGGGCTTGGCCAGCTGCGTGGACACGATGGATTTCACTACCGCGCCATTCTTGGGCAGGGTACCGGCGGCCTGTTTGGAGGAAAGGATATAGTAGATCAGCAGGCAGCCGATCTGGTTGCCCGTCAGCAGGCGGAAGCTGCCGCTCTTTTCGCGCACGGCCACGCCCAGACGGTCACAGTCCGGATCGGTGGCAAAGCACACGTCCGCGTTTACCTCGTTGGCCAGCTGGATTGCCAGCGTGAACGATTCGGGATATTCCGGGTTGGGGGCTTTCACGGTGGGGAAAGCCGGGTCGGGCAGCTCCTGCGCCTTGACCACGCTCACGCCTGTGATGCCGATCTCCTTTAAGATGCGGCGTACGGGCACATTGCCGCTGCCGTGCAGGGGCGTGTAGACGATCTTCAGGGAATCGCCCTCCCGTTTTACGATGTCCGGGTTGATGGACAGGGTTTTCACCCGGCGGATGTAATCGTCGTCCACCTCTTTGTTGCCGATGATCTGCATCAGGCCGCTTTTCTGGGCTTCCTCGCGCGTCATGGTTTTGGCCTGGGTATAGTGGAGCGCGTAGATGGCCTTGGTTACCTCGTCGGCCACCTCGGGGCCCAGCTGCGCGCCGTCCGGCCCGTAGACCTTGTAGCCGTTATATTGGGGCGGGTTGTGGCTGGCGGTGATCACAATGCCCGCGTCCGTGTGCAGATGGCGCACCGCAAACGAGAGGATGGGCACGGGGCGAAGCGCGTCGAACAGCTTGGCGTTAATGCCGTTGGCGCACAGCGTGAGCACGGTTTCCATGGCAAAGTCCGCGCTCATGCGGCGGCTGTCGTAGGCGATCACCACGCAGGGACGTTTGCCGGGCTTGGCCTGCGCGTTTAAAAAGTTCGCCAGGCCCTGCGTGGCGCGGCGGATGGTGTAAATGTTCATACGGTTGGTGCCCATGCCCAGCACCCCGCGCATGCCGCCGGTGCCGAACGACAGATCCGTATAGAAGCGGTCTTCGATTTCCTTGGGATCGTTTGCGATGGCGGTCAGCTCGGCCATGGCCTGCTTGTCCGCGGCAAAATCCTTCAGCCACTGTTGATATACGTCCATATATGGCATTGTCATTCCTCGTTTCTTGCAGTATGTGGAAATATTATAGCTTTTCGGCAGATTGTTTGCAATGGCTGAGGGCGCTGAGAAACAGGGGCGTCAGCTCTGCCTCGTATACGGAGGCCACGCTGCCCGTCATCAGCAGCCGCCCCTGGGGCGTGACCTGGAGTAAAAGCGAGCCGCCGGGCATGCGCACGGTTACGCGGTCGTCCACCAGCCCCAGCCGGTGGGCAGCGGCCACCGCGGCGCAGCTAGAGGAGCCCGAGGCGAGCGTGTAGCCCGCGCCGCGCTCCCAGATTTCGATTTTGATTTCATCGCGCCCCAGCACCTGCACCAGCTGCATGTTGATGCGGTTGGGAAACAGCGGGTGGGTTTCCACCAGCGGCCCCAGCGCGCGGGCCAGCGCCTCGGTGGCGGTATCCACCACAATCACGCCGTGCGGATTGCCCACTGTAACACAGGTAATGCGGTAGGGCGCGCCGTCCAGTGAAACTGGCTCGCTGACCACCTCGCGCGCCTCGCCCGCCACGGGGATCTGTGTGCTGGTAAAGGAAAACGTGCCCATGTCCACCTGCAAAAGCTCCGCCTGCGGGTGGAGCAGCGTTACGCTCACCAGCCCGCCCAGGGTGAGCACATCGAAGGCCGTCCGCTGCCCCGTATACCCGGCGTCCACCAGATATTTGGAAAAGATGCGCACGCCGTTGCCGCTTTTCTCGGCTTCGCTGCCGTCTGGGTTGAAGATGCGCACCCGGTAGGGCGGCTCCGGCGTAAGCTGCCCGTACAAAATGCCGTCCGAGCCGACCCCGAAATGACGGTCGCAGATCAGGCGGATGGTTTCCTCCGTCATCTCCACGGAGAGGAAGGCCGGGTCCACCACAATGTAATCGTTGCCCAGGCCGTGGTACTTGGCGATACAGTTTGGATGCATGTTATCACTCCTGTTTCAGGTAAACGCTGATTCAATCCCCTGCACGCTGGCGTGTTCTCTTTCCGCCGGCTTGAGGGTGCGAAACCTTCGGCGTAGCGCTGCTACTGCTTCGGGTTCCGCAGCCCCAAGCTGACGAAAAGCTTACACACCATTGCACAAGCGCTTTAATCATCGTTTAGCTAGATATTTCCCACATACACATACCGCAGATAGTCCGCCGCCACGGCCTGCAGGTGGTACAGCAGCGCGGGCTCGGTGGGGCGTGCGTCCAGCATGTGCTTGCGGGGGAAGAACCGTGTGATGTGATAGGGAATTTCAGCGGAAAGGGAGGAAAGCCACTTCGCCATCCGCCGCAGCTCGGCTTCGCTGTCGCTCAGGCCGGGGACCACCAGCGTGGTGACCTCCACATGCGCCTTTTCGGCGGCGGTTTGGATGAAAGCCTTGACCAGCTCCAGATCGCCGCCCAGCCTTTGGTAGCCCTCCGGGGTGAAGCACTTCAGATCGATGTTGTACGCATCGATAAAGGGAAGCACCTCGCGGAGCGTTTTGTGCGATACGCAGCCGTTGGTTACCACCACGGTATGCAGGCCGTTTTCTTTGGCAAGCAGGGCGGCGTCGCGCACGTACTCAAAGCCGACCATCGGCTCGTTATAGGTAAACGCGAGGCCGATATTGCCCTGCGGCCGCAGGGAGAGGGCGGTTTGCACAAGCGCCTCGGGGGAGAGAATACGCGTGTCAAGGTCGCCCATCCGCGCCTCGGCAATTTCAAAGTTCTGGCAAAACGGACAGGCCATGTTGCACCCGAAGCTGCCCGCGGACAGGATGTAGCTGCCCGGGTGGAAGCGGTACAGGGGCTTTTTTTCAATCGGGTCCAGCGCCAGCGAGGTGACCTGCGCGTAGTTGACGCTCACGCTCAGGCCGTCCTCGTTTTTCCGCGCGCCGCAGCGCCCGGTTTGGCCTTCCTTTAATTGACAATGATGATGACATACGGTACAGACCATGGAAATCTCATCCCCATCCTGCAAATCCAAAGCGATGTCCGGGACAAGCGATGGAGGAATCGCGTGTGCGGTTCAATCATCGCTTCCCTCCTGTACGGCGGCGGGGAAACGGCAATGCGGCCGCCCGCGCGGCGGCGCTAACCGGATGCCAGTACGCGGAAAGCGCGCCGCCGTTTCCCGGTGTGGGTTAATGGTGCCTTATCACCTCAAAGCGCTGCAGGGTTACGGGCTCCCGCGGGGCGATGCCCGCCTTTCTGCGCGCGATTTCCACCTGCTGCTGCGCGGTGTCCACGCCGTCCAGCGCGGGGAGCAGCAGGCCGCGCTTGTGGCCGCTTTCCACGATCACGCCGTAGCGCTGCGGATCGAGCGCGTCCATCGAAGCGATGTCCTCCGCGTCGCCCAGCACATCCACCGAGCACTCAATCTCGGGCAGCTCCTCCGCGGTGACGGGGGAAAAGCGCGGGTCGTGCGCGCAGGCGGAGACGGCGTTTTGGATGATTTCCTCGGCGATGCTTTTCTGCGTGGGCGAGATCGTGCCGATGCACCCGCGCAGCTGCCCGGCCTTGTGCAGCGACACAAACACGCCCGCCCGGCGCGAAAGCATCTCCGGCGGCAGGCCGGTTGGCACGGGGATGCTCACGCGCCCCGTGACCCACGCGGTGAAGGACTGGCGGGCCAGCCGTACATACGCGTCCTCATCCGCCTGCGCCCGGGCCGCCCTTTGCCGCACCGCCTCCTGATGCAGCTTCAGAAACCGCCGCGCGGGATCGGCCCCGCCCGGCAAAAACGTGCATACGCCGTAGCCCACGCCGAACGGCCCCTCGTACGACAGCCTTTCGGCCCGCACGGCCAGCCCGTCCAAACAGCCCGCCATGATTACAAACGAGCGGTGGCCGCACTCCGCGGCCCCGTTGCACAGGCTTTCGGGAAAATCGAACAGCTCTAAAAACGCGCCGCGCCCCATCACATCCATAATCTTTTCATCATACACCGCGCCCTCGGGCGCGAGGCCGTAAGGCCCGTCCGCCTTCAGCTTGTGCGACAGATCGCCGCTGGCGATCACCGCCGTGCGGCGGCCCAGCTGATCGGCCGTCTGCCGGATCAGCATGCCCAGCCGGTAATGGTCCTCCGGCGGCAGGCCGGACAGGCCCACGCGCACCACCAACGGCTGACGGCTTGATTCCGGTTGTTTTTCCCGGATGGCTTTTTGCAAAAAATACAGCGGGATCATCGTGGCGTGGTCCAGCGCCGCGTCCCGCTCGCCCAGCGTGCCCGCGGACAGGCCCTCGCGCTCGCACAGCGCCGCGAGTGCGCCGACAAACGCTTCGTCATAGTCCGCCGTTATCCGCACCTGCGGCGCGCCGAACCGCCCAAAGCTGCCCGCCGCGCCCGCGCCCGGCGACAGGTGCAGGTAGTCCGCGTAGGCCGTGGCGTGCGGCGAGATCACCACCACCGTGTCCGTGTTCAGCTCCGCCAAAAACCCGGCGGCCTTTTCCATGGCCGCAACCGTAGCGGCTATTTCCTTTTCCTGTCCGCGCCCCACCTGCGGTATGATCAGCGGCGGGTGCGGCATCATCACGGCGCCTGCGATGGGCATGCAATCACCCCTTTGGGAGTATTATAGCACTTGTGAATTACGAAGGATATGGACTTAACTTAGTTTTACAAGGGCTCAACAGTTAAAAATATCCAACTTGGAATATCTGACAGGAAAATGATTAAAAACAAATAAAAAACACATTTGTGTTGTTAAAATGATAGAGACAGATTAAAATGAAAACAATTGCTTCTATACGTCGCATGCATCTACTTTAATACTTTATTGGGTCGCAGCATGAATAATATAGTCTTGCATCAGTATTGATGATTATACTTACAAGATCGTATACACCATATGAATTACTTCAAATCTCATATAATTACAACAATGATTATTTAGCTTGGAGGAAATAGATTGTGATATCCGATAGTAAGAAATGGGAAACTGACGCTGGGAATATTTCTGATTACTCCAATTTCGATAAATTTGTTTATCGAAATAGTTCAATTAACGAATTCCTCAATAATTCTGGCAAGTACTTTGTGATAGCCGCAAAAGGTATTGGAAAGACATTGCTATTATCATATAAAAGGTATTTATTAGAAAAGAAGTATATTTCTGATAACAACTCTTCTTCTGTCATTTTTATACCAAATCACCACCCTTACATATCATTTATTGAGAGTATAAAAACAACATTGTCCAAAGACTATATCAGCAAATTCAAAGAATGGGAATATTGTAAGAGAATTTGGGTATTAGTCATAGAGCTAGCTGCCCTTTCGTATTTTGAAATTGATATTGATAATTTCTTGTTAAATTTACCAGAAAGAGCACAACGTAAAAAAAATAGTCTTCGAAATTTTCTTCGTGTTCCGAATTCTGTGGAATATATATTTAATGAACTGTTAAATTTTGGAGAATCGTCTTTAACTCAGTTTGTTAATGATGTATCGAATTATATAAGTGCAGAATTCTCAAGCATCAACAAAAGTATTGTTATATTTATCGATCGTCTTGATAATGCATTGGAGACTTCACATGATGAGATTTGGCAGCCGATTCAAACTGGATTGCTTGAGGCCGCATGGGATGTAATGCGTACATGCCATCATGTAAAAGTTTATCTTTCAATAAGACAGGAAGCATATGCTGCACATCGTTCACGAAACTTAAATGCAATTTCTGCTACTGTTGTAGAAATTAAATATTCAAACAAAGAACTAAGAGAGCTTCTAAATCACTTGGTTAAATTTTATGAGAAAAATAATACAATAGAAGATATGTTGGGATTCGATTCCTTCCCCAATACAGTAACATATAAAAATGAAAATGTATTCGAATTTATGCTGCGTTATTCAATTTATAGGCCACGAGACTTTGTACAATTTTGCTGTGAATTATCAAAAACAAAGGATGCATTATATGGAAATCTCGATGATAAAAGAATGGCTCAAAAAGAAGAGGTCCGAAGAATTTCATCAAACGTAATTGTTTATAGCTTATTTGAAGAACTCAGAATGATTCTTGATTGCCTTACAACACAGGAAAGATTTGATCGCTTTCTAACACTGTTAAAAAGGAATATCATAAGCTACTCTGAGATGAAAATGATTTGCCGAGAATTTAATGAGGGCAATTGTTCAGGAATTTGTCAAAAATGTCCTCGAGATCAGCATCCTTTTTGCGATTTATTCAATATGGGTTTATTGGGCTTGGCAGATGCCCCAGGAATTGATATACAGAAATTCAAGAAACCATACGAAAAACTAACAAAAGGTTTAAACAATTCTGCAAATTTTTTTTTAATACATCCTGCGTTGAGAGAATATATAAATGAATTACACAGAACTGTCTCTGCTACAAGTAAATATGATTTATACACCGGAATATTAGTTGGTGAAGGTGTATTATGGAGCGACAATTATAGGGTAATATATTCTGTGAACAGATTAATAGATAAACTTAATGACAGGGTTTTATCTGACATATTCCGGGAGGAATTAATTAGATCAATAAAACAGCCACGGTCACGTTTGCTAAAAGTAACACAAAATCAAATAAATAACCCCAAATACCCTTTGTATAAACAACGTATTATTGATGTACTAATCGAATATTTCAAGAAAAGAACAATTCCTAAACTGGCTCCAATATCAATTTTTATCAGTTATGCGTTTGATAACCAGGCACATAAAGAAAAGGTAGAAAGCTTTGTTGATTTACTCAGAACAATGGGATTCGACGCACAAATGGATTCTTCATTAAAAACGAAATATCAAGATCTAGATCAAATGATGATTGCTGGGTTAAAAATGGATAAAATAATTATTATTCTTTCTGAGGAGTATAAGAGAAAAGCCGATAATGCCATTGGTGGAGTTTGGAAAGAGTTTAAAATGATAGTTAATGATCTCAATATACACTCTGAGAAATACATATTCGTTTGTTTTAAACAATTTTCTGAAGAATTAAGAATCAAGGTATCACCATTAGGTATTGGAAATAGGTGGATTGTTGATTTAATGAAAGGAAAGAAAGATAATTATTGCGAGTTAGTGTCATTTATTAAAGAAGAAAAAGAGTATCCTTTTAGTACGGTTAACGATGTTGCAGTTGATGTATCTCAGAGAATTATTAAACCATTTTGATAATACGATCGTTATATTTAAGATGATAAAACAGCTATATAAAAGCAAAGTGGGTTTATATAGGGTGTAATTTTTTTGTTACAATATGAAGAGTACGACTAGCAGACTTGTCTAACATCAGTTTATCATATCCTCCTGATGTTAGACAAGACTGCTAGTCGTACAAGTGTAGCTGTAGGCTTGCTTTCCTTGCACTCCCCTCGACTATGCAGTACAATATGACAGCAAAATAAGGTAAGCGATGAATAAAGCGTTTGTGCGTTGACGCGCTAGGTTTTTGTCGGATTAGGTTTGCGAAATCTAATGTAGTAAAAGCGCTACGTCGAAGGCTTTGTGATCTTTAAATGGCATAAATATTTAGAGGCAGCGCACAAGTGCTTTATTCACTGCCTACCTGTGGGAGGTTTTTCGCAATGCGTAATTTTGACGCGGTGGTCGTCGGCGCGGGGCACGCGGGGTGCGAGGCGGCGCTGGCGTGCGCGCGGATGGGGCAGGAAACCCTGCTGATGACGCTGGATATGTCCGCGGTGGCGCTCATGCCGTGCAACCCGGCCATCGGCGGCACGGGCAAGGGCCATCTGGTGCGCGAGCTGGATGCGCTGGGCGGGCAGATGGGCGTGGCGATCGACCGCACGTTTATCCAAAGCCGCATGCTCAACGTCGGCAAGGGTATCGCGGTGCACAGCCTGCGCGCGCAGGCGGATAAGCGCCGCTACCATGAGGACATGCTCAAAACCCTGTTTGAGCAGGATCACCTCACCATCCGCCAGGGCGAGGTGATGGAGGTGCTGGAGACAAACGGAAGCGTGTCCGGCATTAAAACCATGACGGGCGACATCATCGCCTGCCGCGCGGTGGTCATCTGCTCGGGCGTGTATATGCAAAGCCGCATCATCATCGGGCCGTACAGTAAAAACATGGGCCCGCATGGCCTGCAGCGCGCCGAGGGGCTCAGCGATTCGCTGCGTAATCTCGGGTTTGACCTGTTCCGGTTTAAAACCGGCACGCCCGCGCGCGTGGATGTACGCACCATTGATTTTGACGAGATGATCCCCCAGCCGGGCGACGACCGGATTACGCCGTTTTCGTTTCTCACCGACGGCAGTACGCTCAAAAACCAAATCCAATGCTACCTCACCTATACAAATGAAGAGACCCATAAAATCATCCGCGACAACCTGCACCTGTCGCCGATGGTGCGCGGCGATATCAAGGGCACGGGCATCCGCTACTGCCCGTCGATTGAGGATAAAATCCGCCGCTTCCCGGATAAGGACCGCCACCAGATTTTTCTGGAACCGGAGGGCCTTAACCATCCGGAGTGGTATGTGCAGGGTATGAGCTCCTCCTTGCCGGAGGACGTGCAGTGGGCGATGTACCACACCGTGCCCGGCCTGCGCCGCGCGGTGCTCACAAGGCTGGCCTACGCCATTGAGTACGATTGTATCGACCCGACCGAGCTCAAGCTCACGCTGGAAAGCCGCCGCGTTGCGGGGCTGTTCTTCGCCGGGCAGATCAACGGCACCAGCGGATACGAGGAGGCCGCCGCGCAGGGCGTGCTGGCGGGCCTCAACGCCGGGTGCATGCTGGCGGGCAGGGAGCCGCTGATCCTGAGGCGCGATAACGCCTACCTGGGCGTGCTGGTGGATGATCTGGTCGTCAAGGGTATTGACGAGCCCTATCGCATGATGACGGGGCGCGCGGAATACCGCCTGCTGCTTAGGCAGGATAACGCCGATCTGCGGCTGACGGAGCTCAGCTACCAGCGCGGGCTGGCGACCGAGGAGCGCTACCGCCGCATGTGCGAAAAGCGGGAGGCCTCACAAAGGCTCACGCAGGCGCTGGAGGAAATGCGCGTTAAGCCCTCGCCGCAGCGCGAAGCGTGGCTTTTGCAAAACGGCGAGCCTGCTACCGACCAGCCCTATGCCGCGGCCGATTTCCTGCGCCGCCCGAAAATCGGCATGGCGCAGCTGATGCAGCTGCTGCCCGATCTAAAAACAGAAAATACGCCCGAGGTGCTGGAGCAGGCGGAGGCCGCCATCAAGTACGCGGGCTACCTGCAAAAGGAAGCCCAGCAGATCGCCCGCGCCCGCGAGATGGAGGGTATGCTGCTGGATCCGGACCTGGATTATATGGGCATCACAGGGCTGCGCATCGAAGCCCGGCAAAAGCTTACCGCCCGCCGCCCGCACAGCCTCAGCCAGGCCGGGCGCATCCCCGGCGTCAACCCGTCGGATATCGCGGTGCTGATGATCTGGCTGAAAAAGAACGGCGCGCCGCGCCGC
Organism: Candidatus Limiplasma sp.; assembly: GCA_963664595.2. GTDB lineage: Bacteria > Bacillota > Clostridia > Christensenellales > Aristaeellaceae > CAXXOK01. Next base: position 234,946 of record CAXXOK010000003.1, read on the forward strand.
GCGGCGGCGGAAGAATAGTTCGCCTGCCGTATCGTTCACGGGATGAATCCTCTTCGTTTTCATCCGCAGGCTTTCCTGTAAAAACGGATGGAGCTGCCGCAGGGAAAGCCGCTTGCTTTTCCGGCAGCGCGGCCGCTTTGCGCAAACGCTGAATCAATCCCTGCGCATTACGCACAATACGACGCGTAAGCATTGAGGTAAAGAGGAGTCTTTGCTTTTTTGTCGTATTCTTTATTGAAAATGAAAAACCCGGTCATCATTTTATGGGGCCGTCATCGCTCCTTCACGGATACGGGTAATGATTCGGTTTCTTTACTTTCTTAACGATTGATTCAATATATCCTGTATTATTAAACGAATATAGAAAACTCAGCTATGTTATCGCATCAGCAATGTCTGCCGCGCCGTCAGCGCTGATAGGATGATGCAGTATATTGGGAGGCTTTAAAATGACCGGAAATTATACGGATTCGTCTCATGATCGCCAATGCCGCATTGTTGCGGAGAACGCTCTGGAATGTATTTGGACCTATGATATCAGCGCCGGAAAGTTCACGTTTGTAAGCCCTGCCGTATCGAGGCTTAACGGGTTTTCAGTGGAAGAAGCCATGCGGAAATCCTTTGCGGAAACGCTGTCGGCGGATTCTCTGAAACGGGCCAACGATATCATTAAGCTGCTGATCAGCCGATATCAGAAGGGTGAACGGGAGGACGACAGGCTTACCTATACCGGAGAATTTGAAATCATCTGTAATAATCATACAACCAAGCAGGCCAGAATTACCGGAAAACTCATTCGCAACGATGAATCCGGCGCCATGGAGCTGCTGGGCATTGCCACGGATATTACGCAGCAGAAGCAACTTGAGCAACAGCTCAGGCAAACCATCTGTGATAATAACGAAACGATACAACAGTTGCGTGATTCCGAAAAGGCGTTCAAGGAACTGACGAAGGAATTGGATAAAAAAAATAAGATACTCCGCAGCCATGCCACCCGGGACGGCCTGACCGGGATTTATAACCGGTACTATTTTGACCAGAAAATCATGGAGGAAATCGGCAGAAGCCAACGATATCAGCATCCGCTGTCCGTTATGCTTTTTGATATCGATTTTTTCAAACAGGTTAACGATACCTATGGACATCAGGCCGGTGACCATGTTCTCGTCAGTGTTGCGGATACCGTGCACAAGAATATCCGTACGCACGATATCTTCGCCAGGTGGGGAGGCGACGAGTTTATCCTTCTGATGCCGCAAACGGTTTTTTCGGATGCAGTCACAGCCGCGGAAAAACTGAGACAGAAAATTGTTGAAATCCGGTTCGCGGAAATTCCTTCGCAGGTGAGCGCCAGCTTTGGCGTGATTGAGCTCATGCGGGGCGAAGCGGAAGAGAGCTGGTTCAAACGCGTAGACTACGCCCTGTTTTGCTCTAAAAACGCGGGCAAAAACCGTGTGACGGGGATAAGCTGGGAGGACGCCGTTCCGTTTGTGCAAATCAAGCTGGAATGGAAGCCGGAATGGGAATGCGGAAACGCTACCATTGACAACCAGCATAAAGAGCTGCTCAACCAGGGTAATAAACTGTTGTTTCTGGCTTTTGCGGATATGCAAAGCGAAACCACTGAAAAGACGCTGGAAACCCTGATTTCCCATGTTCAAGCGCATTTCACAAGTGAAGAAGAGATTCTCCGGGAGCTGGGCTATCCCGGTTTGGATGAGCATGCTGAAATCCACCGTTCGCTGATACAGCACGCCCAGGAGCTTGAAAAGATGTATCAGAAAGAGAAGCTGACCTCCTCCTCCATTTTCTCTTTTCTGCTGGACGAGGTGGTTATGGGCCACTTGCTCAAAGAGGATATCCGCTTCTTCCCATATATCAAAGCAAAGCTTTCCCAGCAGTGCAGTGTGCAGGAACCAAACAAGTGACGGCGGATCGGCTTTCCTCTTCTCCCCGTGATCATTCCCCAAGCGCGGCCCGTCTGCGCCATGCCTGCCGTTGCTTTTTGCGGCTTCGGTGAGATGCCCGTTTTTTCTCACAGGCCGATTTCAGGCCTGCAAACCCATCAGAGCAGGTAAACGCATCCGGTTGTGGCCGGATGCGTCAGTCTGTCAAAGAACCTCTTCGGGTCGTTATCGCCGCTCGCATCATAGCGCCTTGGGCGCTGTTCGCTCGCTTACCCCTTTGTTGTAACGCAAGCCTTTGGGGTTCCACCCCAATCCCCGGCAGGGGTTTCACCCCTGCACCCTGACCAGGGCCATCGGCCCTGGACCCTTTTTTTTGACAGGCTGACGCATCCGGTTGCGGCCGGATGCGTTTTTTGCGGGCTCATCACGGGGACGCTCGTTTGAAATCGTCAGGGTGCGTTCAGGCTGAGCGGCGTGCCATCCTGCGCAAAGTACAGGTGATATACCGGATAGGGCCGGGCTCCGGGCTTGGCCATCACCAGCCATACGGGTTCATCCTGCCCGTCGAATGCCACCGTGCCCGCGGTGAAGACGAACGTTTTCAGGATGTGCACAGAGTAATGGAAGTAAGCCGTCATTATGCCGTGCGCGAGAGCGATGGCCTGGCTTCCGGTTTCGATCATTTTACGGCCGCGGATGTTGCGAGGCCAGTCCGCGGCGAGCACCTCCAGGAAGGAGGTAAAGGAGGTTTGGCTGTAATGCGAAAACAGCAACTGAGTGCACAGGGCTTCGGCTTGCTCGCTGCTCAGGGTCTGGGCCAGCAGCGCCTTGGGCAGCAGGGCGTCCTCCAGAACGCCGTACTCAAGCAGGACGGCAACAAAGGCTTGCTGATCGGTGGCGGTCCACCGCGCAAAAACGCCGAAACCCTGCAGACGGAGCATATGGCCCAGAAAGCCCGTCTGGCTAGCGGAAAGAACCGGCGGCGCACCGAAAGCCGCAGCCGGTGAAAACACGGCCCCGGAAAGGAATACCAGGAGGATCAGAAACGCGGTCCACTGCCTGCGGGTTTTCATCACGATGTCTCCAAAGGCGGTTGTCAAGGCGGCCGGAAACGGCCGGTGCGGCGGGGATAGCCGCGGACGCGGGGCTGCCCGGTGCTTTTTCTGGATGCCGATCGCCCGGCCAGATCCTCTGCGGGGGAGCTGCTTCTACCCGTTATAACGGATCACCCCGGGGCTTTGTTCCTTTGGCGGCGGAAAACCGGGGGAATGAGGCCGCCGCGCCGACAGTTGCGCCGCCCGCGCTTGCCTGCCGCGGGCTGAAAGGGTATACTCTGGGATAGCCAAAGAAGGGCTGCAGGGTGCCGGGGGTGCTTTTCCGGCAGGCTTCGCGGCCCGCAACCCGTCGGGGGAATACACAGTAAAGCGGGAAACATAATCATGCACTTCTACTACGGCACCGGGAACCCGGCCAAGCTCGAGTTTATGCGGGCCATGCTTGTGCCGCTTCCCGTGGAAATTGAGGGGATCCGGTCTGCGCTGGGCACGCTGCCCGCCATTGAGGAAAGCGGAAGCGATCCGCTGGAAAACGCGGTGATCAAGGCGGAGGCCTATTACGGGGTTCTGGGCGCGCCGGTGTTCTCCTGCGATTCCGGCTTGTTTATTGAGGAGCTGGACGATGCGGAGCAGCCGGGGGTGCACGTGCGCACGGTGGGCGGCAAAACCCTGACCGACGCGGAGATGACGGCCCGCTACGCCGCCATCGCCCAGCGCTTCGGTGGGGTTTGCCACGCCCGGTACCGCAACGCCATTTGTTTGATTGCGGACGGACGGCATGCCTACCGTTCCATGGCGGATGATCTGTCGGGGGAGCCGTTTCTCATCACCGCCACAGCGCACCCCAAGCGCAGGCCGGGGTTTCCGCTGGACTGCCTTTCGGTGGAGATCGCCTCCGGCCAGTATTACGACGATCTGGACCGCGACCGCTCCGCCGGTACGGCCGCGGGGGTTCAGCGCTTTTTCCGGATGGTTTTGCAGGATCTCCGGCAAGGATAGCCGGTACAGGATGCCCTTTTAAATTTGGAGGTATGGTGTATGCAGTTTGAAATTCTTCTCGCCCTTCTCATCCCGTCCGTGATCCTGTCGGTGATCGCCAACGTGCGGCGCAAGCGCAGCGCGCTCGCACGGCAGCTGAAGGCGGAATGGGGCGGGGCAAAGCCCGCTTATGTGCCCGATGCGGACGCGATGCACGCGCTGGCCGTGTGTTACCGGGAGATGGGCGCGGGGGAAGCCCGCGAAGCGTGGGTGGACGGCATCACCTGGAGCGACCTGGACATGGACGTAGTGTTCCGCTATCTCAACCGCACGCAGAGCGGCGTGGGCGAGGAAGCGCTGTACCGCATGCTGCACGCGGTTGACGCGGACGATGAAACCCTGCAAAGGCGCAGCCGCTGGATGCAGGCGCTGACGGCGGACGCCACCGGCCGCGCCGCGCTGCAAAAAAGCCTGCGGGTGCTTACGCGCGACCACGATCACGGGGCGTTTGCCTGGCTGCAAAACCCGCAGGCGGCGCGCCCCGCGCACGCGTGGATATACTTTGCGCTGGCGGCCGCGCCGGTGGTCTTTATCGGGCTGGGGTTTGTAAACCCCTTATGGCTGCTGGGGATCGCGGCCTCGCTGCTGATCAACGCCATTACGTATTACCAGACCAAACAGGTGTGGATGCGCGAGCTTACGGCCATCCGCCATCTGGGCGCGGTGCTGCGGTGCGCGCGCAGCCTGCGCAAAACCCCCGTCGCGGGCATGGAGGACGGCTTTGCGGAGCTTACGCGGCTGTGCGGCGTGCTCCGGCCGCTTTCACGGTGGAACGGGCTTTTATACATGCAGCGGGTGAACGATCTGGATTTCATCACCGATTACCTGCGCATCGCCCTGCAGCTGGATATGATTTCGCTGATCCGGCTGAGCGGCTTTGCCAAGAACCACGCGCAGGATGTGCGGCAGCTGTACGGGTTGGTGGGGGAGATCGACGCGTGCATCGCCGTGGCCTCGGTGCGAAAGTCGCTGGACTGCTTTGCCCAGCCGGAATTTGTGACCGAAAAGCGCGTGCTGGCCGAGGATGTGTGGCATCCGCTGATCAAGGACCCCGTCGTAAACACCCTGGATTGGCGGCAGAATGTGCTGATTACAGGCTCCAACGCGTCCGGTAAATCCACGTTTGTGAAGTCGGTCGCGCTCAACGCCGTGCTGGCCCAGAGCATCGTTACCTGCTTTGCGCGGCGCTTTGTGCTGCCCCGCGCGCAGGTGATGAGCTCCATGGCCCTGCGCGACAACGTGCAGGGCGGCGAGAGCTATTTCATTGTGGAAATCAAAAGCCTGAAACGCATTCTGTCCGCGCTGCGGCCCGATGTGCCCACCCTGTGCTTTATCGATGAGATTCTGCGCGGCACCAACACCGCGGAGCGCATCGCGGCCTCCACGGCGCTGCTCTCGTACTTGCAGGAGCAAAACGCGCTGTGCATCGCCGCCACGCACGATATGGAGCTCACCCGCCTGCTGCCGGAGTACCGGCAGGTGCACTTCCGCGAGGAGATCACCCCGCATGGGATGGCCTTCCCCTATACGCTGTTTGAGGGCGTGTCCCGCACGCGCAACGCCATCCGCCTGCTGGAGCAGATGGGCTTCCCCGCGGAGGTGATTGCGGCGGCGGATGGGATGGCGGAGACGGAACCGGGAGCGGAACCGGCAAAGGAACCGCAGGCGGAAACAAAAGAGCGCGCAGAAACCCAGGCGGAGATCAATACCCAAACGGAAACAAAACCGCAGCCCGAACCGGAACCCGTAATGGAGCCGCAAACCGGAACAGAACCGGAAGCCGGAACGAAAAACGAACACGAATAGATGCGGGGGCTGCGCCGAAAAAGACTCTGGATTGCCGTCCGCTTCTGCGGTATAATGCTCTTTGCTCCTCCAAAATTACCCGCTTGTTCCGATACCGGACAACGAACGGAGACTATGAAAAAGAACACGTTGCTGCGGATTCTCATCAAAATCGCGCTCGTCGGCGCGGCGGTCGGCCTTGTCTATTTTGCGTTCGTCAAAGCCATGCCGGACCTCATCCCGCTGCTTACGCACGGCAGCGAGGCGGAGGTGGAGGCGTACCTCAAGCAAAACAACAGCCTTACGGGGATGCTGTGCGCCGCGCTTTTGCAGGCGCTGCAGGTGTTTTCCGTTGTGCTGCCCGGCCCGCCGATCCAGATCGCGGCGGGCATCGTATACGGAACCTGGCGTGCCTTTCTGGTGTGCCATCTGTCCTCCGTTGCCGCCAACCTGCTGGTGTTCGGCCTGGCGCGGCGGTTTGAATACCGCATGAACCAGCTGATCCCGGTCGGGGAGCGCACCTCCAAGCTGGATTTCCTGATCAAGTCCGATCACCCGGCGTACATGACGGTGATTGCGTATCTCATCCCGGTGCTGCCCAACGGCATTATTCCCTATGCCGCCGCGAAAACCAGGATCAGGTTCTGGCCGTTTTTCCTCTGCTGCTATTTCGGCAGCTTTTTATCGGTGTTTGTGCTGTGCGCCGCGGGCAGCAAGGTGACCGAGGGCGGATATGTGTTTGCCGCCGTCCTGGTGGCGGTGCTGGTGCTCGTGGTGTTTTTGCTGATGAAGAACTATGAGAAAATTCTAAGGCTGGTAAGCAGACTGTCGGCAAAAAGGACCGGGAAACGGCCACAGGAAAACCCCGCGGACAGGTAAACCGCTTCCATAACGGACCACAGGGAAGCGGGTAAGCATAAGCGCGGCACGGCCGCCAAACCGAAAGCCCCGGCCGGAAGCCAGTCCCCGCAGTATCAGCAGGGAAAGGCTTCCAGCCGGGGCTTTGCGCCGTTATGGCAGTCGTCGGTAGGGTTACAGCGGGCGCTTTGCTCATTTCTTGCGTGGGCTGTCGGTTTCCGCCCGGCTTTTGGCCGATGGCAGCAGCGTGTTATCCGGGGGGTTACTCCCGCGCTGCCTGAACGCTGTCGTTCAGATACCGGATCAGGCCTTCCACATCCAGCTTGTTGCTTTTCAGGTACGTTCTGACGGCGGTATCGGTGTTGACGCCCGGTACCGGATGGAAGGTGAGGTACGGGGCGACGTTTTGCCGGTAATCCTCCAGTTGCGCACGGGTATACATATAGCAGGCTTCGGGATCATCGGCGTACTGCGAGATATAGGATTCCAGCTCCTCATCATCCTCGAACATCTCCATGAAGGCCAGATCATCTTCGTACGCCTGCCGTGCCAGCGTAGCGTACTCCAGGCCGTCGTATAGCATCGGAGTAAATTGCGAGGTGCCTGTATCCAGCAGGGTGGATACGAGCTGCAGGGCTTTTTCCGGGTTCGCGGTGTTGGGGTTTACAATCAGCACGCCCATCCAGGCGGGGATGCTTTCGCTGTTTTCAAGATAGAGATTCAGGTCCCGGTAATCCCCGGAGCACCCGGCCAGCTCGCTGCCGGCATCCCGGACCATGCCCCACGCGCTTCCGTCTTTTCCATACGTAAAGGCTTTGCCTGTATCCAGTGCATCGGACATGCGCTGCAAATCGGCCAGTGCGCTGCGGAAGGCAGGCGTGTCGTACTCCACGTTTCCGGCCTCGTCACAGAATTCCGCGGAGTACAGCTCGATGAGATAATTCAGGAAATACCGGTAGCTGCTCATGGAAATGCAGTCGATGTCAAACGCAGTGCCCTTGCGTTCGCTTTTGGGCAGCGCCGCATAGGCTACAGCAAGATCGCACAGGCCGGTGAAGGTTTGCGGAATATCGGCCTGGGTAAAGCCCAAATTCTGAAACGGGCTTTCCGCGTCACCTTGCGGCGTATAAAGGCTCAGCTGCATCACCTTTCGGAAGATATAGGATGGGATGCCAACGAGATGCCCGTCTACGGTAACCGCGTCTTTCACGGCGGGAAACATCGCTTCCGCTTTTTCGGCCAGCGCTGCGTCGTCACCCAGATCCATCACCAGCCCCAGATGATACAGCTCCTGCAGCGTAAGATCGGTCGTCCACTGCGAGCCCACCTCAATTCGGGCCACGTCCCAGTTTCCGCTTAGCAGCAGCTCCCGCGCGTTGTTTTCCTCCTCCGACGAGTATTCAATCGGAATGCCCTCCACGGGCAAATCCGGGTATAGCGCGTTGAATTGCTCCTGCGTATAGTAGCCAACGAGTCCGCCGACTACGCGCAGGGTGTTGCCGTCCGCCGCCAACGCACTGGCAAACGCGGCGCACAACAGGCAAACCGCCGTTAGCATGGACACCAAACGTTTCATAAACTATTCCTCCTCTATTACCGGCGCCACGGTGACCACCCAATCATATGTCAGCCAGGTGTCGTTGGGCTCCTCGCGCAGCCATTCGCCGTATTGGTTCACTTCCCAGTTGGCGATGTGCAGGCTCACGTCGTAGCTGTCCGATCGCTCAAGGGTCATGGCGGGATCGTCCGGCGAGCCCCCGGCGAACTCAAACATGAATTTGATGCTTCCATCGGCCTGCGGGAGCTGGGAATAGCCGATGCAGTCGGCGTTCAGGCTGCCGTCCGGGTTTACGACGCCGTTGGCCACACACCGGGCCAACACGATCTTCGCGCCTTTTTGCTCCGCAAGCCCGGCATAGCTGGGGGCGCCGTCCGGGATGGCCTCGCCGCCGTCGTAGCGCAGGGCATACCCGGCGGGCTCGTGTATGCCGTAGTCCTCGGCGATCAGCACGAGGTTGGCCCCGTCGGCGGCTCGCATGGTGCCAGTGCCGTATACCGTGCCATCCTGATAGATCGCGTCGTCAAAGGTATAGATTACGTCGCCCAGTTGGCAGCTCTGGCCCACGGGGGCGATATCCCCGCTCAGCAGCTCCGCCTTTTTGCCGTCGCCGTAAAACCAGCCGAACAGCTCCGCCGTCTGGCTTTGGAACAGGGCGTAGGCTACGCCGCACAGCGCCAGCAGCGCCGCAAGCGCGATTACCGGCACGCGCAGCAGCATGGGTCTGCGCGGCTTTTGGGCGGGCAGGCCCGCCAGGGTATGGTTTACTGTGTTGTAAAGTTTTTCCGGCGGGGGATTGTACGCCTTCTGCCAGTCGTTTTGTTTCATAGTTCTTCCTCCTTCAGCATGGCCCGCAGGGCGGCGCGCGCCCTGTGGAGCTGGGAACAGACGGTTCCTTGGGTGGAATGCAGGATGTGTGCGATCTCCTCCACGCGATAGCCTTCCATGTAGTGCAGCACCGTGGGCGTGCGCAGCTTCTGGGGCAGGGCGTCCAGCGCCTGCATCAGACCGGGGTTTCCGCTGGGCGGCGGCGCATAGGCACAGACGGTTTCCACGGGCACAACCCGCTTTTGCCTGCGTTGGATGTTGATGCATTCCCGGATCAGGATTTTGATCAGCCAGGTGTTGAAGTACTGCTCCCGCCGCAGCGACGGCAGCTTTTGCCAGGCCTTGAGCACCGCCTCGGCCACCGCGTCCAGGCAGTCGTGCTCGCTGCGCAGGTAGCTGCGCGCCACGCGGTATAGCCCCGCCTGCGAGGCGATGATGCTGCGTTCGAATTCTTGTTTTGTCATAGGTTGCCTCCCCGTGCCAAAGCGCTTTTGCATCCATTAGACGCCCCGGCGGCCGTTTTCATTGCGCGCAGGAGAAAATTGCCGGATGTGCCCCGGCGGACCGCCGTTTATCTTGGAGAATAAAGGTATTAAAAAATACTCACAATAAGTATTGTGAGCATTTTGGAAGAATTTGTGCTATAATAAGGCATCGTACTTTTTACTTTAGCGGAGAAAAGCGAAAAACAGCCGGGAAAATTGAAGAGTTGAGGGCGGAAGCGACAGGCACAGCACCGCCACAATCATCAATCTTTATTCTGGCATCCCACATGCTTCAGATAGGCTGTCGGCGCCATGCCGACCACCTGCTTGAATTGCTTGGAGAAATGATAGGGGTCGTGCATTCCGATTTCGATACCCGTTTGGCGCACGTTCAGCCCGCTGCGCAGCAACAGCTTGGCGCGTTCCATTTTCAGAAACTGCAGGTAAGCCAGCGGCGGCAGCCCCAGCTCCGCGGAAAAGCGCTTGCGGAAGGTTTCGATCGGCATACGGCTGATGGCCGCCATATCGGCCAGAGAGAAGCTTTCCTTATATTCGCTGCGGCGCAGCGCATCCACCACGCGGGCAATTTCGTGGCTCAGGGTGGCGCTCATGGCCACGCTCTGGCCGCTGTGGGCCGCAAGCAGCCCCCATAACAGCTGCCCGAGCTGAAAGCTGGCGTCGCCTGTACCGGCGTGGCGCACCAGCACCTGCACAATCTGCTGGGCCAAAATCACCTGCGAGGGCAGGAAACCCTGCTTGGCGGGGGCGGAGGTGAGCGAGTTCATCTCGCCCAGGAAGGCCGTTGCCAGGGGGCCGTCGATGGTGAGCCACAATAGCCGCGCGTCCTTGGCGTGGGTCAGGCGGCAGGTGTTCACCTTGAGGGGCATCACGGCGCATTCGCCCTTACGCAGATCAAATTTCGATTCCTTGCATTCCAGTGTTACGCGGCCCGATTCGATGATCAGCCACGTCCAATAGGTTTCCTTTTCCAGATCGTATTCGGATTTCAGCAGCATGGCGCTGCCGGCGGAGTGTACCCACACGCCGCTGTCCTCTACCAGCTGCACCGGCGTATGAATTCCCTGCACAAAAATGCCCGCATCATCGGTTGCGGAGCATGGGGGAATGGGATGGAATGTGATGATGCTCATAGTGCTTCCTCATGTCATGATTGTCTGAAAACGATACCATCCAGACTAAAACATTATACAGTTTGAGACGACTCATGTCAAACATCAATCAGGACGTAAAAAATGAAATTTAACGATGATTATCAACCAAACGGTGAAAGGGGCAGCGGAATAATGCGGCGTGGACGGACGGGATCCCACCCTATCAAAGAGAACTGGCTGATCCTGCTGGTGGCGTTACTGTTATGCGGATTGCTGTTTTTATTTATCACAAGCATCGGCAAGCAGCTGGAATCCAAGCAAAGCAAGCTGGAGGCGGAAACGGCCAGGCTGGAAATGAACCTGGTCAACGTCTATTTTCCGTTCAACTACATTGCCGCGCAGCTGCAATCCTGCTACGCCTCCGGGGATGAGTTCGATTCCGGCATTATCCAGGCCGTGGAATACAACCGGGAGGCGAAGCTCAGTTATCTGTCGCAGGAGACGGCCGGTTTCGGCGGTGCGTTTGCCTATGCCAAGAACCTGGCCTTTACCCCGGACGCGATCAAACGGGAAATCGTACGCGTGCTCAACATCGTGCCCGCCTACAACGAGGCGACGGCCCAGAAATATTTTTTTATCTCCCACTATGGGTTTTCCGTATATTTTAATCCCGTCCCGATTGACGACCTGCTGGACGAGAACGGGACCTACAATACGGTGGCCGCCTTTAGCCAGGATTTGTTTCAAAACGCGGAGCTGTGGTTTGACGGCGATACGGACTACAGGCTGATCGGCCCCTATGCCGATCCGGTCACCGGGGAAATGATCATCACCCACCTGCGCCCGGTAACCGCCGGGGGAGAGCTGATGGGCGTTACCGGCTGCAACATAAGCCTGGAGGATATGACGCTGTTTCTGGGCGGTGTGTGCAGCAATCTGGGGCAGGTATACCTGGTGGCGGACAACGGCCAGGTGCTGGCGGGTTACAGCGGCGGCACCCCCCTGTATGGCGGCCAAATCCCAGGCGAAACCCTGAACGGCTTGCTGGAGCCGCTGGGCGTAACCCCGGAGGAATATGCCGCGGGCCAGGCCGATGCCGGTCAGCTGCTGTGGCGCGGATGGCGGGGGGTGATCATCCGCTCCGTGCAGGGGGGCGAGTATACCGTGATTTATGTGATGAGTTTATTGCAGTTTATTGCGGAGAGCAATCTGCTGCTGTGGTTTTTGCTGTGCGTGATAACCCTGGCGTTTACCGCCATGCTGCTGTTTTCGCTGATCCGGAGCAAGCGGGAGCTGGTGTCCAGCAACGTGGTGCTGCACGAGAGTGTGGAAAAGCTTGATTATCTCAGCCGCTTCGACGGGCTGACGGGGCTGATGAAGGGAGAAACCATCATCGAAAAGCTGGAGCAATTCAGCGACCGGGACGATGTGGTGGTGTGCATGATGGATGTGGACCACTTCAAGCAGATCAACGACCACTATCTGCACACGTTTGGCAATGTGGTGCTCAAGCGGATCGCGTCCGTCATTCAGCAGCATATGCCCGACGGCGCGTGTGCGGGCCGCTTTGGCGGGGACGAGTTTCTGTGTCTGTTTACCAACATGGCGCCGCAGGACGTGTGCCAGGTGGCCGAGGCCATCCGCCGCGATGTGGAGGCGTTCCGCTTCCGGGAGCATGATATCAAGGTGACGCTTTCCGTGGGCATTGCCGTGGGCACCGGCCGCCCGGATGCCAACGTGCTGGAGGTGGCGGACCAGCGCCTGTACCGGGCCAAGCAGAACGGCCGCAACCAGTGCCTGTACGAGGAGGGGTAGGCGGGCCGGCCGGGTGGCTGTTGGATTGATAAATTGTATTAATTTTGGTTAAATATACAATATGTGGGTTTTTGGCATTGAAAATGTGCTATGCTGATAGTAATGATTGGTTCTATTGGTATTTTACGATCTGATACCCTATATTCTATACGGTACACAGGGAATGATAATTAATAAATTGTCGGGAGGAAAGGTTTGCGGTATAAAGGCTGTCAAAACTGGATTCGATGGTTGCTTACGATAGGCTTTGTTTGCCTGCTGTGCGGGCCGGCGGGTGTGTCGCTGGCCGTAACCTCGCCGGTTACTTCGGCTGATGTATGGGATGGAACGGTTGCCACGGCCTTTGCCGGCGGCGACGGCAGAAGGGAAAATCCGTACCAAATCGCCACGGGCGCACAGCTGGCGTATCTGGCTGCCCTGAGCAACGTTAGTGGAGCTGCGGAAAACACGGCCGGAACCTGGTTCGCGTTGACAAAGGATATCGATCTGGACGGCCGAGAATGGGCGCCGATCGGAAATGTTGGAGCCTTTTACGGTAATTTTGATGGAAAAAACCACGTTGTGTATAATATCAGCGTTTCACAAAGTCCCTATCACTATGATGAGCAGAGCGGCTTTTTTGGGAAGACCATAGGGTCGGTCATCCGCAATCTCGGCCTGGAAAATCTGTATATTTCCATTACTGAAGATCCTGAAAGAAACTATATGGGCGGGCTGGTGGGCGAATTCGTTTTCCGGGAGGGCGTACCGGCATCCGTGACCAACTGCTATACAAACGGCAAAATAGTCAATGCTCTTTATACCTGGGCGATTGACTCTACGGAAATGGGGGGGCTGATCGGGAGGCTTATCAACTGGGATGAAGAAACGTCCATTGCGGTTACCAACTGCAGCAGCACGGTGGAACTGTGGCAGGAAAATAAACCCGCTCCCTATGGCGGCGGGTTGATCGGCCTGTGCAGCTATGCGAATATAACCAATTGCTTTGCCGCCGGGGATATCCATGCGCCAGGGTATAGTATTTTCTACAAAGGTGGGCTTGCGGGGCGTATCAGTCATGCGCAATGCGAGTACGGGTATTGGAACAGCGATGCGATGTATTATTCCGCAACAGGGGCGGAATATATAACGAATGCTTTCGGCTGGGAGAAGGAAGCGGTTATCAGCGCCCAAGCTAAAACAGCCGCCTATATGCAGACAACCGATTTTGTGGATGAGTTGAACACAAACTGTAAAGCGTTTGACAGCTGGTCCATTATCAGCGGGTTGAACAAAGGGTATCCTGTGTGCTTTGCCTATTATGCGGAGATGGTGTACGGTACGGCGGATACATCGTATACGTTTCCGGCGAAGGCTTATGGGTACGGACCGCAAACGGCGCATCAGGTGACTTTGCGCAACATCGGCACGGTACCCTCCGCAACGCTTGCCGTTACGTTGAGCGGGAACCATGCCGGTTGCTTTACCCTGTCCGATACGGAGATTGCCCCGATCGGGGTTTTGGCCGAAAGCAGTTTTTCCGTGACGCCTGTTACGGGGCTTGCGCAGGGAACCTATACCGCAACGATCAATGTATCCGGCGCGGACCTGAACCCCGTTTCTTATACGGTCAGCTATACGGTGGAAAAGCCGGATTATACGGTGCAGGCCGATCCGGCGGCGCTGTCCTTCGGCTCGGTTATGATGGGTTATGCGGCCGCGCCCCCGGCGCAGAGCGTTACAATCACCAATAAGGGCAACATGAGCGTAATGCTTACACAGCCCGCAAGCGATGCCTTTACCATAACCACCGCAGATTCGCTGACCCTTGCGCCGAACGGGACCGCGGTGTTCAGCGTCCGGCCCCAAAACGGGCTTACATACGGGACATATCATCATACGCTTCTTTTCCAAACCGATCATGCCAGCAGCTGCGGTGTTGACGCGGTATTTACCGTGAATCCCATCATCTACCCCATGACCGGCTTTACGCAGGAAAGCATGTACATACTGGGGCATGAGGATGGGTTGGAATTTACGGCGGCAGGACCGTTTGCCAAATTTACCGGGGTTTTCGTGAACGGATCGCAGCTTTACCCCGGCCAGTTCAGCGTCCGGGAGGGCAGCACAATCGTAGAACTGTTTAAAACGTATCTCAGTGCCTTAACCCCTGGCAGCCATAAGCTGCGCATCCACTTTACGGACGGCTATGCCGAAGCGGGGTTTTCGGTTGTGGATATACCGAAAACGGGAGACGTTGGGCGTACCATAGGCTTCGCCTCATTGGCCGCGCTGGCTGTGCTGGGGTTTGCCGGGTTTTTGCTGTTGCGGCGTAGGCGGCGCAACACCGGCGGTTGATTTTCGTGCAAGGCAGCCGATAAAATGGAATATTATACCAATTCCGGGCCGCGCAGGCAATATCAGGCTGATGCGCCGCCCGGCCTTTACATTCTCAAAAACTACGGTGTATAATAGAAAATGCAATTCCTATACGGTGGGAGGTACCCGGATGATGGAAAACAAACGGGTGATACTCAAACTCAGCGGCGAGGCCCTGGGCGTGAACGGGCAGCTGTTTGATTACAAACTGTTTCAGGCTTCGGCCAAGGCGCTGCTGCGCGTGCAGGCCCAGGGGGCCGAGCTGGCGGTGGTGATCGGCGGCGGCAACATCTGGCGTGGCAGGCGCGGCCCGGCCGAGGCGATGGGCGCGGTAGCGGCCGACCAGATGGGCATGCTCGCCACCCTGCAGAATTCCCTGATGATGTATGATGCATTGACCTCGCTTGGAGCGAAGGCCACCGTGATGAGCGCGGTGGACATGCACCGGTTTGCGGCCCCGTTCAACGCGGCGCACGCCAAAGAGCTGCTTTCCCAGGGGCACATCCTGCTGCTGGGCGGCGGCACGGGCAACCCCTTTTGCACCACGGACAGCGCCGTGGCGCTGCGGGCGCTGGAGCTGGACTGCGGACAGATTTTGATGGCGAAAAACGTGGACGGCGTTTACGATAAGGATCCCGCAAAACATGCCGATGCCAGGCTGCTTACAAACCTGACCTACGATGAATGTCTCAGCCGTTCCCTGCGCGCGATTGATTTAAGCGCGCTGATCCTGCTGCGGGACAACCAATTCCCCTGTGTGCGCCTGTTTCAACTGGACGCCGCGGGCGAAAACCTGCTCAAGGTGCTCGGGGGCGACCCGATGGGAACCACCTTATCTCCATAAAGCAAGAAGGTACGATATGGCTTCAATATCCGCCAAATTCAAGGGCTTCTTTGCGCCCATGAACATGACGGAGGGAAATTCCCTCAAACAGATCCTCCGGTTTTCCATTCCCCTGTTGATCGGCAACTTTGCCCAGCAGATGTACTCCACGGTGGACGCCATCGTGGTGGGCAACTACATCGGCGATAACGCGCTGGGCGCGGTGGGGCTTTCATTTCCCATCATCATGCTGATCTTTGCGCTGTTCATCGGCATTTCCACGGGCGCGGGGATCACCGTATCCCACTGCTTCGGGGCCAATGACCGTCCGCAGCTCAACAAAGCCGTGGGCACCATCATCGTGCTCGCGTTCTGGGCCGGGCTGTTTTGCACGGCGCTGGGCGTTTTCATTTCCAGACCGCTGCTGCGGTTGCTGGGTACGCCGCCGGAGATGCTGGATATGGCGGTGATGTACCAGACCATCTACTTTGCCGGGGTCATTTCGCTGATCTACTTTAATATCCTCAGCGGCGTGCTGCGCGGCATGGGCGACAGCGTTTCCCCGCTCCTGTACCTGTTTTTTGCCTCGGCGCTGAACATTGTGCTGGATATCCTGTTTGTAACCCGCCTGCACATGACCACCGACGGCGTGGCGCTGGCGACCGTGATATCGCAGACGCTGGCGGCGCTGCTGGCCTACCGCAGGCTGAAACGGATGGGTGATGTGCTGGATGTGAACCGCAAAACCATCCGTATGGACCGCGCGATTGCCGGAAAGATCATCCGGCTGGGGCTGCCGCTGGGCGCCATGCAGGCGGTGTTCTCCGTGCAGATGATTTTGGTGCAGGCGCTGATGAACTCCATGGGCCCGCTGGTGGTGACCACGTTTACCGCCGTGATGCGCGTGGACGGGTTCATCATGATGCCCAACTTCACCTTTGCCGCCGCGGCCACCACCTTTACCGCGCAGAACTACGGGGCGAAAAAGCTGTCGCGCATCCGCCGCGGCCAGCAAGACACCCTGAAGATCGCGCTGACCAGCTCCCTGTTTTTGATGGTGTGCCTGCTGCTGTTCGGCCGCCAGCTGATGAGCGTGTTTACCGATACCGAGGCCGTGGTGGCGCTGGGCGCGCGGGTGCTGCGCATCCTCGCGGTGGGCTATGTGGCCTTTGCGGTATTGCAGACCTTTGTGGGTGTGATGAACGGCATGAGCCAGACCACCATCCCCATGATCCTGGGCGTGATCACCGCGCTGGCCGTGCGGCTGCCGCTGGCGTACCTGCTGGCCTTCCTCACACGGTCGGAGGTCTGGCCCAACGGCAACCCGGACGCGCTGTATTTCAGCCAGCTGATCGCGTGGGTGTTCAACACGGTGCTCACCGTGCTGATCTTCCGCTACGGCAAGTGGCGCGCGCGCGCCGAAAGCCTTATCACCGACACCGCCCCGCCGGACGGGGACAATCGATCCGGGCAAGTGGAGGGGATCCTTGAATGAATGAGATCAAACGGGAACTGGCGGAGCTGATCAGCACCGCCGTGAAGAAATGCTACGGCACGGAAATGAGCGCGCACGCGCTGCAGGGCTATCTGGAGGTGCCGCCGGAAAAGAGCATGGGCGATTATGCCTTTCCATGCTTCCGTCTCAGCCGCGAGCTGAAGCAGGCGCCGCCGCAGATTGCCGCCGCGCTGGCCGGCAGCATCAACGCGCCCGGCTTTTCCACCGCCAAGCAGATGGGCGGTTATCTGAATTTCAGCCTCAACCGTTCGCAGGCGGCGCGGCGGACGCTTGATAAGGTGCTGGAGGGCAACTACGGGGCCTCTGATATCGGCGCGGGCAAAACCGTGTGTATCGACTATTCGTCCATCAACATTGCCAAGCGCTTCCACATCGGCCATCTGTCCACCACCATGATCGGGCACAGCCTGAAGCGCATCTACGATTATCTGGGCTACAAAACCGTGGGTATCAACCACCTGGGCGACTGGGGCACGCAGTTTGGCAAGCTGATCTCGGCGTACAAGCGCTGGGGCACGCGCGCCGAGGTGGAGCAGGGCGGCGTGGAAGCGCTGACCAGGCTTTACGTGCGTTTCCACGAGGAAAGCGCCAAGGAGCAGGATACCCTGGGCACCCATACCCTGGAGGATGAGGGCCGCGCCTACTTCAAAGCCATCGAGGACGGCGATCCCGAGGCGATGGAGATTTTCAACTGGTTCAAAGAGGTCACCCTCAAGGACTGCCAGAAAACCTACGAGCTGCTGGGCGTGAGCTTTGACAGCTACAACGGCGAAGCCTTTTACAACGATAAAATGCAGTCCGTCATCGACGCGCTCCGGGAAAAGGGTCTGTTGTCCCAGTCCGAGGGCGCAAGCGTGGTGGATTTGGAGGCCGAGGGCATGCCGCCCTGCCTGATTTTGAAAAAGGACGGGGCCACCCTCTACGCCACGCGCGATCTGGCCGCGGCCCTGTACCGCGCGCAGACCTATCATTTCGACAAGTGCCTGTACGTGGTGGCCTATCAGCAGGATCTGCATTTCCGCCAGGTGTTTGAGGTGCTTAAAAAGATGGGCTATCCCTGGGCGGACAACATGGTGCACGTTTCCTTCGGCATGGTGAGCTACGAGGCGCAGACGCTGTCCACCCGCAAGGGGCACATCGTGTATCTGGACGATCTTTTGCAGCAGGCGCAGGAAAAGGCGCTCAAGATTATTCAGGAAAAGAGCCCCGATCTGGACAACAAGCAGGAGGTTGCCCGCCAGGTAGGCGTGGGCGCGGTCATCTATACCGATTTGCAGAACAACCGCATCAAGGATATCGACTTCTGGTGGGACCGGGCGCTGAACTTTGACGGCGAAAGCGGCCCCTATGTGCAGTACACGCACGCGCGCTGCTGCTCCGTGCTGCGCAAGGCGCAGGCCGCGGGCAAGGCGCAGGCCGCCGAGGAGGCCGATTACTCCTCCCTGTCCGATGATGCCGCCAGCGAGCTGGTAGCCCTGCTCTCCCGCTTCCCCGAGGCCGTGCACGACGCCGCCGACAAGTACGAGCCCTCCATGATCACCCGCGCGATCACCGATATCGCGCAGGCCTACAACAAGTTCTACTACGACAATCGCATTCTGGATGATGATCCCGGCGTGCGCCAGGCGCGCGTGCGGCTGACGCAAGCCACGCGCGACGTGCTGAAACAGGGCATGTACCTGATCGGCATGGAAGCCCCGGAGCGTATGTAGTAGCTTTGCAGGAAAACGGCGAACAAATCCCCTGTACGCTCCCGGCCATATTTCCGCCAGCTTGGGCTTGGGGAACTTTCGACGTAGCGTTTGTAGGCAAACGATGAACAAAGCCCGCACGCGCTGGCGATCGCTTTTCCGCCAGCTTGGGCTTTGATAACCCTCGACGTAGCGCTGCTACTACTTCGGGCTATCAAAACCCAATCTGACGAAAAATCGATTCGCCATCACATACGGTCTTCATTCATCGTTTGCCTGCGGTTTTCTTCATACGGGTTCTCACGGGGTTTTATGGGGTCTTTGATTATGCTTGAATTTCTTTCTGCTATAACAGCAACCGCCTAAATGGTTATGCTTGGGATGTTTCAGATAAAGGCTCGCGTATCGATTGAATGATTTTTAATGTTCCGTCTTCTGTTTTAATGATACAATCAAAGAGAACACTGCCCGACTGTGTTTCCTGAACAGGTTGTGATGGTATGGTTTCGCAATCTGTGTGTCGTACTGATGGGAGGGTATGCGCTATGGACCGGATTGAAAGCACCCAAAACCCCCGTGTGAAGGCCGCCAAGGCGTTGCAAACCGTGAAGGGCCGCAACGAGAGCGGTATGTTTTTGTGTGAGGGCGAGCATATGGTACAGGAGGCCGTACGCGCCGCGGACGCGACCGGGGCGGTGAGCGCGGCGTTTGCGCTGAGCTCCGCCTATGCCGTGGATACGCTGTTTGTGGACGAGGCCTGCGAAGAGAAGTATGCGGAGCTGGTGGCCGAGGCTCACGCGGACCACGCGTTTCTGGTACCCGCGCATGTGCTGGCGGCTATCTCCACCGTAAAATCGCCGCAGGGCATTGCCGCCGTGGTGCGGCTGCAGGCGCCGCAGATTACCGCGCGGGAGGATCTGGGCGTGCCGGGCGTATCCCCCGCGGCCTTCGGCATTGCCGCGGGCCGGGACGACTGGGAGGCTGCCGGGGAAGCGGAGGACGGCGGCGCGGAGCGGCCGGAGGCCGCGTATGCCCCGGACGGCGCTGACGACGAGGCCGGTTATGAAACCGACGACGATGCCGACGACGAAGCCGGGGACGACGAGATTCCCCCCTCCGTGCTTGGCGACAGGCTGGTGCTGCTGGAGGCTGTACAGGACCCCGGCAACGTCGGGGCCATCCTGCGCACCATGGACGCGGCGGGCTTTTCCGGCGCCATTCTGGGGCCGGGCTGCGCCGATCCGTTTTCGCCCAAGGCGTTGCGCGCCACGATGGGCTCCATCTTCCGCGTGCCCACGCTGCAGGTGGCAAACGCCGCGCAGGCGGCCGAAGCGCTGTCGCGGGAGGGCTATGCCGTGCTTGCCGCCGCGCTGGACGGCGAGGACTTCTTTCAACGGAAACCTTTGCCGGAGAAGGTATGCCTGATCATCGGCAACGAGGGCGCGGGCATCACCAGGGAAACGCTTGCCGCCGCCACCCACCGCTACCGCCTGCCCATGCGGGGCGGCGCGGAAAGCCTGAACGCCGCGGCGGCCGCGGCCATTATGATTTACGACATCGCATACCGGAGATAGGAGGCCGCATGGAAGGAAAGCACATCTACGCCATCGCGCAGTATGACGAGGAAACCCAGCACCGGCTGTCCGCCCTGTATTTGAAGCTGGTCAATCAGGGGTTTACCGGCACGCAGACCAAGGGCATTCCCTACCATATCACCCTGGGCACCTTTGATGTGGAGGACGAGGCGCTGGTCGTAAGCCGTGTGCAGGCCGCCGCCGCGGCCATGGACGCGTTTACGCTGCGCATGGCCTACATCGGCCTGTTCGGCCTCAAGGTGGTGTTTGTCGCCCCGGCCGTGAAGCAGCGGCTGCTGGACCTGCACCACGCCATCGCCCCGTGCGGCGATTCCGCCGACACCTTCCCCTGGGTGGCGCACACCACCCTGTTGATGGATTCGCCCGATATCATCCGGCGCGCCGTGCCCGCCGCCGCGGAGGCGTTCGAGCCCTTCCGCGCCACGGTGGAAAGCATTGGCGTGTATGAGTTTTTTCCCGAACGGAAGATCGGGGTTTTTCCGCTCAGGCAGCTGCCGGGTGAGGATGACCAATAAATGAGGAAGCAGAAAAATATTCCAACGCTCCAGAAAGCGAGTTGCACAGCATGACAAACTATCCCTATGCCAGAAGAATCGCGCACACCAAGGCCTCGGAGATCCGGGAAATTTTAAAGCTGACGGAACAGCCGGACGTGATATCCTTTGCCGGGGGGCTGCCCGCGCCCGAGCTGTTTCCCATTGAGGAAATCAAGGAGATCAACCGCATGGTGCTGGACCAGAGCGGCGAGCGGGCCCTGCAATACACCACCACCGAGGGCTACCGCCCGCTGCGGCAGTGGATTGCCAACCGCATGAACACGCGGCTTAAGACCTCGTTTGACGAGGACAATATCCTGATCACCCACGGCTCGCAGCAGGCGCTGGATTTGTCCGGCAAGGTGTTTCTGGATGAGGGCGATGTGGTGCTGTGCGAAAGCCCCACCTATCTGGCGGCGATCAGCGCGTTCCGCGCCTATGGCTGCCGCTTTGTGGAGGTGGATACCGACGGCCACGGCATGAAGATGGACGCGCTGGAGCAGGCGCTGCGGGAGAACCCGGACGCCAAGCTGATTTATGTGATTCCCGATTTTCAAAACCCGACGGGCCGTACCTGGAGCCTGGAGCGGCGGCAGCGGCTGGCGGCGCTCGCAGCAGAGTGGAACGTGGTCGTACTGGAGGACAACCCCTACGGCGAGCTGCGCTACGAGGGGGAGTTTCTGCCTTCCGTAAAATCGTTTGACCGCGCGGGCCGCGTGCTGTGCACCGGCACCTTCTCCAAAATCTTCTGCCCCGGCTACCGCATCGGGTGGATAGCGGGGGAAAAAGAGGTCATCCGCAAGTATGTGCTGGTGAAGCAGGGCGTGGATCTGCAGTGCAATACCCTGGCCCAGATGGCGATCGCGGCCTATCTGGAGCGTTACGATATCGATGCGCATATCGGCAAAATCCGCGAGGTGTACAAAAAGCGGCGCGATATTGTGCTGGACGCCATCCGGCGGTATTTTCCTTCCGATATCACGTACACCAGGCCGGAGGGCGGGCTTTTTTTGTGGATTGAGCTGAACGAAGCGACGGACACCGTGGCGCTGCTGGAAAAGTGTGTGGAGCGGAGGGTGGCGTTCGTGCCCGGCAACTCGTTTTTCCCCAACCTCAACAAGCGTAACACCCTGCGGATCAACTTTTCCAACACGAGGGATGAACTGATCGCGGAGGGGATTGAGCGGATCGGCGATGTGATCCGGAGCATGGGCTGACGGGGACGGGGTTACGGAGAAATGCGGAATGGCGGAGCGGTTGCCCAAGGCTGCCGATGAGTTGTTTTGCATGTCGCAGCGAGGGTTGAAACGCGTTCATGCCCGATCACTTCAGCAAACAGAATCATAAAAAGAAGGATTGCCGTTCGGCAATCCTTCAGCCTGTCAAAGAACCTCTTCGGGTCGTTATCGCCGCTTGCTTCATAGCGCCTTGGGCGCTGTTCGCTCGCTTACCCCTTTGTTGTAACGCAAGCCTTTGGGGTTCCACCCCAATCCCCGGCAAGGGTTTCACCCCTGTACCCTGACCAGGACTTTCAGCCCTGGACCCTTCTTTTTGACAGCATGAAGGATTGCCGTTCGGCAATCCTTCTGTCATTCCTCATTCATTTTATTATGAGAGGAAGTCCTCACGCATGGGTGAGAAAATATCGATCAGCGTTCCCGCGGCCTTGCACACGCAGCCGTGAGGCTCGTTTTTCTCAAAGGCGAGGGTATCACCCTGGGACACCTCATATTCCTTGCCGCCGACGGTAAACACAAACGTGCCGCTCACCACATAGGTGGCCTGCACATGCGGGTGGCTGTGCTGCGCGCCCACGCCGCCGGTTTGAAAATTAACTTCTACCTCCATGATGTCCTGCGTGTGGGCCAGCACCCTGCGGCGCACGCCGCCTCCCAGGTCCGTCCACCGGATATCGCTGCTTTTTGCTGTATTCATGGTACTCCTCCTGTTTCTGGTTTGGCTTGAAACGTTTGCCGTTTCCCTGTACAATCATATCATACATTGGCTGCGATGGGGCAGCAATTTGTTTGGGAGGCGTATCTATGAGCATTATCCGCAACGCGGCGCTCAAGCCGCAGGGATTACAGAAGATTGAATGGGTAAAAAAGCACATGCCCATTCTGGCGGTGCTGGAGGAGCGGTTTATCAGGGAGCAGCCGTTTCAGGGACTGCGCATTGGGATGTCCATCCATATGGAGGCGAAAACCGCGCGGCTGGCGCTGCTGCTTGCGGCCGGCGGGGCGGAGGTAAGCGCCACGGGCTGCAACACGCTCTCCACGCAGGATGATGTGGCCGCCGGGCTTGCGTCGCTGGGAGTAAATGTGTATGCGTGGCACGCAGCCACCGACACGGAGTACCATGAGCACCTGCTGGGCGTCCTTGCTCGCAAGCCGCATCTCCTGCTGGATGATGGCGGCGATCTGACCCAGATCCTCTGCGACGAGCGCCCCGACCTGGCGGAGAACCTGATCGGCGGCGGCGAGGAAACCACCACCGGCGTTATGCGCCTGCGCGCCCGCGCCCGGGACGGCAGCCTGCGCTTCCCCATGATGAGCGTGAATGACGCCAAGATGAAATGCTTTTTTGACAACCGCTACGGCACCGGCCAAAGCGTGTGGGACGGCATCGACCGCACCACCAACCTGGTGGTGGCGGGCAAAACGGTGGTCGTGGCCGGATACGGCTGGTGCGGCAAGGGCGTGAGTATGCGCGCCAAGGGGCTGGGAGCCAAGGTGGTCGTCACCGAGGTGGATCCCGTGCGCGCCGTGGAGGCTGTGATGGACGGCTTCCGCGTAATGCCGATGAACGACGCCGTGAAGATCGGCGATCTGTTTGTTACCGTAACGGGCTGCAAGAACATCATCACCCCCGCGCACATGCAGGACATCAAGGAGGGCGCGGTGCTGTGCAATGCCGGGCACTTCAACGTGGAGGTTGCCGTGAAGGCGCTCAAGCGGGAAGCCACGCGTATAGAGGATGTGCGCTTAAACATCGAGGCGCTGACCTTTGATCTGCCGGACGGCAGTGAAAAAACCGTATACCTGCTGGCCGAGGGCAAGCTGGTGAACCTCGCCGCGGGCGACGGCCATCCCGCCGAGATCATGGATATCAGCTTCGCGCTGCAGGCGCTGTCCATGGAATACCTGGTGAAAAACAAGGGCAGACTGGAAAACACCGTGTATGCCGTGCCCGATGAAATCGACAAAGCCGTGGCCGCGCTCAAGCTGCAAACGCTGGGCTATGCCATTGATCAGCTTACGCCCGAACAGGCGGCGTATATCGGCTCCGCCAACGGGTAAGGCAGGCAGGTACGCAAACAAAGGCGATAACACATGAAACAGATACTCATCGTGGATGACGATACCCATATCGGGGATATGCTGGCCGAGGTGCTGGGCAGGGAAGGGTACCGCGTTTCCCGCGCCTATTCCGGCACCGAAGCCTTGCTGCTGCTGACAACGGCCAGGCCCGACCTTGTGCTGCTGGATTTGATGCTGCCGGGCATACCCGGCGAAGCGGTGCTTGCAAAGCTGCAAAACGTGCCGGTGATTGTGGTCAGCGCGAAGGTGGATGTGGAAAACAAAATCAGCCTCCTGCTGGGGGGCGCGGCGGATTATGTAACCAAACCGTTTGATACCAAGGAGCTGCTGGCGAGGATCAAGGTACAGCTGCGCCGCGCCGGGGCCGCGGGCAATACGGCGGTGCTCCGGGCCTGCGGCCTGCAAATGGATACCGCGGCGCATACCGTAACCGCAGGCGAAATACCGGTGCGGCTGACGCGGACGGAATACGAAATTTTAAAGCTGCTCATGCGTAACGCCCCGCAGGTGATGACAAAATCCGTATTGCTGGAGCAAATCAGCATGGAAACGCCGGATTGTACGGAAAGCTCCTTAAAAATGCATATCAGCAATATTCGGAAAAA
This sequence comes from Candidatus Limiplasma sp., assembly GCA_963664595.2. Classification (GTDB taxonomy): domain Bacteria; phylum Bacillota; class Clostridia; order Christensenellales; family Aristaeellaceae; genus CAXXOK01. The sequence continues at coordinate 259,834 of CAXXOK010000003.1, forward strand.
GCTGCGCGCGGCCTGCGGCAGCGATTGTATTGAAGCGGTGTGGGGAATCGGCTTCCGGCTGAACGAACAATAACCGCCCTGTGTAAAATCTATACGATTTCTTTACGGCTTTCTTTACCGTTTCCTTTACGGATTTTTGGTAGCCTGTCCGTATCAAGGTAAAGGAGGCAATAGCATGGCGTATGTACTGACAACCGAAGCCTTGCGCAAGCATTATGGGCATTGCAAGGCGCTGGACGGGCTTTCCATGCATGTGCCGGGCGGGGCTGTTTATGGCCTCGTCGGAAAAAACGGCGCGGGAAAAACAACGCTGATCCGTGTGATCTGCGGCCTGCAGGAACCGTTATCCGGCACATATTCCCTGTACGGAGCACAGAACGGAACCACGGATATGGCAAAATCACGGAGGCGCATGGGCGCGGTGGTGGAAACGCCATCCGTCTATCTGGATTTATCGGCGGAGGAAAACCTGAAGCAGCAATATTTGCTGCTGGGGCTGCCGTCCTTTGAGGGGATTGCCGGGCGGCTCAGGCTGGTGGGCATTGCGGATACCGGAAAAAAGAAGGCGAAGGATTTCTCCCTGGGGATGCGGCAGCGGCTTGGCATTGCCATGGCACTGGCGGGGGATCCGGATTTTCTGGTGCTGGATGAACCGGCCAACGGCTTGGATCCGCAGGGAATTGTGGAGATCCGGGAGCTTGTATTAAAGCTGAACCGCGAGTATGGAATAACGGTGCTGATATCCAGCCACATTCTGGACGAACTATCCCGTTTGGCAACGCACTACGGCTTTATCGACGGAGGACGCCTCATCAAAGAGATAAGCGCCGAAGAACTGAATGCCGCCTGTAAAAAATGCGTCCGCATGGAAGTAACCCAAACCAGCACCCTGGCGAGTGTGCTGGACGGCATGGGGGTGGAATATACCATCCTGTCCGATACGCAGGCGGATGTATATTCCAGGGTAAACGTGTCCCGGCTGGCGCTGGCGCTGCAGGCCGCAAACTGCGAAGTACTCTCCATGCAGGAGCGGGATGAGAGCCTGGAAAGCTACTATATGAACCTGATGGGCGGTGAAGCCCATGCGTAGCGTATTGGCGGCGGACCTGGCAAGGCTTTGGAAACAAAAATTTCTGTGGGTGTGCCTGGCAGGCATGTTTGTGTTTGCGGTTTGCTTATTGCTTTTGCAGCACGGCAATGCCATGGCGGAGCCGGGTGTGGCATACGCGCTGGACGATTATATGTTTATCTATACGCTATTGATCGGCCCCCTGTGCGCACTGTTCAGCAGCCTGTTTATCGGGGCGGATGTTGGTGACGGAACCCTGCGCAATAAGCTGGTGATCGGCCATTCCCGGCAGGTGGTGTATCTGTCCCACGCCGTGAGCAGCCTGCTGGCAGGGCTTTTGATGGCGGCTGCGTGGCTGCTGCCGATGGTGACGCTGGGACCTGCGCTGTTTGGCTGGCTTAATGGCGGAACGGCGCTGCTGTTTACCTATTTGCTGATCACCGTTTGCATGGTTGCGGCATACGCTTCTATTTTTACGCTGACCGGTATGCTGTCCCGCAACAAGGCGATCACGGTAGTGCTTGCGGTCGCTGTTTATTTTACCCTGCTGTTTTTAGCGGTAGGCTGCTATAACAGGCTGAATGAGCCGGAGATGTACAACCCGGTGATGATGACGGTGAATGGAATGGAATCAACGGATCCGGTTCCCAATCCCCGTTATGTTACGGGATGGCTGCGGGATGCGTTTGCCTTTGCGCTGGATTTTCTGCCCACGGGGCAGGGGCTGCTGATGGCTGGCGTGAAGGCTGGCCATGTGGCGCTGATGCCGCTGTATTCGCTGTTGATTGCCGTGGGTACCACGATGGCGGGGATCGTCTGCTTTCGCAAAAGGGATATCAAATAACGGTAAATAACGGAAAGGGGTATAGGGATGACATTGCCGTGGAGTGTTCTTTGCGCGGCGCTGGCCGCGGCCTGCGCTGCGTTGCTTGGCAAAGTTGTTTTGCTGCGCCGGGCTGCCGACGATATCGGCCGGGAACTGGCGTACAAGCTGGCATGTGATACCAATACCCTGATTTCCGTTTCTACCCGCGACCGTGCCATGCGCAGGCTGGCCGACAGGCTGAACCGGGAGCTGCGCCTTTTGCGGCAGGAGCGCAGGCGGTTTCAGCAGGGCGACCGGGACGTGAAAGAAACGATAACCAATGTATCGCACGATCTGCGCACGCCGCTTACTGCTGTTTGCGGGTATCTGGATCTACTGGAAAACGAGGAAAAATCCGAAAACGCGGTGCGCTATCTGGCATTGATCGGTGAGCGGACACAGGCGCTCAAGCAGCTGACCGAAGAGCTGTTCCGCTATTCGATGGCACAATCCCTGGACATGCAGGCGGAGGAGGTATGCCTAAACGCCGCGCTGGAAGACTGCATTGCCGCGTACTATGCGGCGTTGCTCACGGCCGGGATTACGCCCCGGATAACGATGCCGGAATGCAGGGTGATGCGCAGGCTGAACCGCGTTGCGTTATCGCGTGTGCTGAGCAATATTGTGTCCAACGCCATTAAATACAGCGACGGGGATCTCGAGGTTTACCTGTCCGGGGCCGGGGAGATCACGTTTACCAATACGGCATCCGGATTGACTGAAATGCAGGTGAATAAGCTGTTCCATCGGTACTATACGGTGGAAACCGGAAATAAAGCCACAGGGGTGGGCCTGTCGATTGCCAAAACACTTGTGGAACAGATGGGGGGAGAGATTACGGGTACATACCATAACCGGAAGCTGAGCGTATGTATCCGGCTGGCTTTGCCGGTGGTTCCGCATGCTTAGTTCCCTTTGCTACACAAAAACAGCCCGGCATATGCCGGGCTGTTTCAGCCTGTCAAAGAACCTGTTCGGGTCGTTATCGCCGCTCGCATCATAGCGCCTTGGGCGCTGTTCGCTCGCTTACCCCTTTGCTGTAACGCAAGCCTTTGGGGTTCCACCCCAATCCCCGGCAAGGGTTTCACCCCTGCACCCTGACCAGGACTTTCAGCCCTGGACCCTTCTTTTTTGACAGCCTGTTTTGCGTTAGCGTTATGCCAGCCGGATTTTCTTTTCGGTCTGTTCGGCCTGATAACGCATGATCAGCTTGTGGATACGGTCGTAGGGGTTGAGCAGCGGGCTCAGTGTGCGGTCGTGGTTGAGGGAAGCGATGATGTAGGAGATATACTTGCTCATGTCCGCCTGTAAAAACCACGGCGCGGCCTTCAGCTCCGGGGTGCAGTAGGTCAGGTTGGTGGAGATGACGCGGGTAATGATGCCGTTTTCATAAGCCTCGTTGTACTCGTCCAGCCCGTTGGTAAACAGCGGGAAGGTGACGGCGGCGTAGATGCGGGCGGCGTCGCGCTTTTTCAGCTCCCGGGCCAGGTCCAGGATGCTTTCACCGGAGGACAGGATATCGTCGGACACGAAGATATCCTTGCCTTCCACGCTGTCGCCCAGGTATTCGTGGGCGATGATGGGGTTACGGCCGTTCACCACCCGGGTGTAATCGCGGCGCTTATAGAAAATACCCATATCCAGCCCCAGCACCGAGGAATAGTAAATGTTGCGGTCAATCGCGCCTTCGTCCGGGCTGACGATCATCATGTGGCGTTTGTCCAGCCACAGGTCCTTCTGCTCGCGCATCAGGGCCTTTAAAATCTGGTAGGTGGGCTTCACCGAATCAAACCCGATCAGCGGTACGGCGTTCTGCACGCGGGGATCGTGGGCGTCAAAGGTGATAATATTGGTCACGCCCATGTTCTGCAGTTCCTGCAGCGCCATGGCGCAATCCAGACTTTCACGGCTGGTGCGGCGGTGCTGCCGGCCCTCGTAGAGCATGGGCATGATGATGTTAACACGTCTTGCGCGGCCGCCAACGGCGGCAATGATGCGTTTCAGGTCCTGGAAGTGTTCGTCCGGCGACATGGGCACGGTTTTGCCGTACATCTTATAGGTTACGTTGTAGGCGTTGATGTCGGTCAGGATGTACAGATCGTATCCGCGGACGGTGCTCTTGATCATGCCCTTTCCTTCGCCGGTGGAAAAACGCGGGCAATCGATATCAATCAGAAAGTTTTCCCTGTCCGCACCCAGTATGCCGAAAAGGGGCGTATGGGTTTCCTCGATGGCAACCCGTTGTTCCCGCCAGCACATCAGCCAATTGTTTACTTTTGCCCCCATCTCTTCACATCCCGGCATTACGATGAGACCGAGGGGAGCGAAGGGGGCGGATAATGATTCGTCGCCAACCAGGTTTCCTGAAAGCTCTGACATGATGATGCTCCTTTGCAATCATAATTTGCAGCTTTGCACCCTCAGTATAGCGCAATTTTAAGAGAATGGGAAGGTTTCTGTAAAAATGACGTTAAGGAATCAAAGCGGTCCGCCGGATGCTTCCCCGGGTCCGTCGGCGGCGTCCGGCGGGGTTTCGGGTTTAGACCGGGGTACTTTTGGGTCGTGCCTTTCGAGCTCTTTCATATATCCGGCGGTGATGATGCCCGAGGGCAGGGCAATGACGGCGATCCCGAACAGCGAGGATACCATGGCCACCGCACGGCCGATGCTGGTGACCGGATAGATATCCCCGTAGCCAACCGTGGTCAGCGATATCGCGGCCCAATACACCGCGTCATAAAAGGTGTTGAAGGATTCGGGCTCGACATTGTAGATCAACAGCGCGGAAATCATGATATACGCCAATGCCAGCGTCAGCACGGCAAGCAGCGCGTCCTTCTGCTTTTTGAATACCGTTACGATGATCCGGAAGCTTTTGGAATACCGCAGCACCCGGAACACCCGGAACACCCGGATAGCCCGGACCAGCCTGAAAATACGCAGCAGCTTGAAACCCTCGTTGAGCAGGATGACGGACGGCAGAATGGACAGCAGGTCGATGATGGCCATAAAGGAGAAGGGATAGCGCAAAAAGGACGCGGCGGATTTTTTGCCGTACCGGATATCCGCCGTGCAAAGCCGCAGGATGTAATCGATAATGAAGATGGAAACGCACACGTCGTCTATGATGGAAAGAAGGAGAGGATCCTGCTTCACGGCCAGGGGAATAAGGCTGGCGGTGATGACGACGATCATGAAATAATCGTACAGGGTGCTCCACAGGCCGGCTCCGTTGGACGGTTCGATGATCTCATACAGTTTTTTTCGCATACGCATTTACTCCGCAGGGGTTTTGTTGTTGTGGAGATACAATTCCGCCGTCCTGCCGTTCATCCATACAGAAACAGCCGTCAGTGCTTTTCCTTGAAAATCCAGAATTTGCTCGCCACATAGTTGAAAACCATCACGATTACCAGCACGATGAGGCGGCCGTACAGGTTGGGCAGGCCCATGGCGCTCAACAGCGCGGCCAGCCCTACCTCAAACAGCAGCAGGCTTACAACGCGCGCCGACACAAACTGGAAAAACGCCGTAAAGCGCTCCTTCTGGTGGTGGTACTGCACGCGGAACACCATCCAGCGGTTGATCCAGAACGCAAACACCACCGCGATCACCCAGGAGATCACGTTGCCGATGGCCACGTTCAGCGGCGAGGCGTTGTTGATGACGCCGATCACCCACGCGGCCGTTTCCCCAACGCCGCCCGCAGGCGCTTCCCCGGCGGCACCCACCGCCATGAGGAAATAGCATCCGTAGGACATGATCAGGCTGACCACCGTGGTAAGCCCCCCGGCGACCACATAGCGGATAAGCTCCCAGATTTCGTTGCGGTTTTTACCGTACAGGGCTTTCAGTTTTTGCATGCAGTATAGTATCCTTTCCGTTTCAGGTAAGATTTAAAAAGAGCAGGCTTTAATCCTGCCCTGATTATACCACGGAATGCGGTTAATGAGGAATGAGAAATGGGCGTGGAAGGGGAGTGTGTGCCCGGTTGCGTTTTCGGGTCGCTCGCTTCCCTGAAACGCCACGGGCGCACGCTCGCTTCCGCTGCCCATTTCTCATTCGTTACGGTCCATTCCCAAAGCGTTTCCCCAGAAACCTCACTTCGCCAGCGTCACCGTTTCCCCGCCTTCGGTCAGGGGATCGACGGTGATGTAGACATCCATGAACTTGGTGTCGCCTTTTTGATACTCGTGCTCAAAGCAGCACAGCTGGCTTTCATCGTGATAGTGCTTGATGCCCTGCTTGAGAATATATTTCTGGATGGCCTTGTAGGCGTTGGGGATGAGCTCAAACGGGGCGGCAAACGGGTTGCGGATGGTGATGCGCGCGTACTTGCCCGTTTCCTGCCAGGCCACGCGCACGCCCTCGCACTTGCTGGTAAAGCTATCGGGCAGGAGAACCGCGGCCATGTAGCCGCGCAGGCCGTACACGGTTTTCTGCTCCAGCGAGAGCATCGGCACATCGCAGCCGATGAGGATGGGGCTTTCGATACGGTGATCCCTGGCCCAGTTTTGCATATGGCCGATGGAATCCGTTTCCGGCTCGCCGCTGATGACCATATACTGCGCCATGCGGAAGCGATCCACCGTGACGAGGGTTACGGGCGAATAGGCCTCGGGCTCCGCGCTCAGGTCCTCGCGCAGCAGCTGGTCCAGCGTGCAGTGGAAAAAATCGCACAGCGCGATCAGCTTTTCCACCTCGGGATAGGCCGCGCCCGATTCCCACTTGGATACCGTCTGCCGGGATACGTTCATCCGGTCCGCCAAAATTTCCTGTGACAGGTTGCCGTGGGTTTTACGCAGGGTTTGCAGGTTGGTTGGAAAAAACATGGTGTTTTCCTCCGATTATATTGAATGAAGGGGATCCCCGCAGGTAAGCGATGAACCAATCCCCTGCACGTGGCTGCTGCCGCGGCTTTCGCAGACCCGGCCTGACGAAAATCCGGCGCGCCATCGCACAAGCGCTTTTTCCATCGTTTCCCTGATGCATCGATGTGGTTACAGTATACGGGTTCCTCCGGGAAATACCACCAACCCGCATTCGCGCGCGGCGGAGGATTCGCAACCACAGGGTGACAGAAGGGTGCCTGTGGAAGGAGGAATTTGGAATGAGTGATTTTGCTTGGAGGTAGGGTTTCTGCCGCAACCGTCTCAGGCTGACAAAAAAGAAGGGTCCAGGGCTGAAAGTCCTGGTCAGGGTGCAGGGGTGAAACCCTTGCCGGGGATTGGGGTGGAACCCCAAAAGCTTGCGTAACAACAAAGGGGTAAGCGAGCGAACAGCACCGAAGGCGCTATGAAGCGAGCGGCGATAACGACCCGAAGAGGTTCTTTGACAGGCTGGTACGGTTTCTGCCGCAACCGAATATTTTAAAGGCTTTTGTGTTATTGGCCTTTAAGCCTTACTTATAGCCTTACTTTTGTGGCCTTGTTTACAGCCAACATAAATCCCCCTGAACAAAGCTAAAAGCATGCAGCGCAGTCTGCCCGTCATGCCTCATCCCTGATTTTTCATTCCTCATTAAAAGGCGGCCATGAGAAGCGTCTCGTTGCGCTACTCTTCTCCATGGTCGCCTCTGGCGTAGTCGCAGCTTAAGATATCGGCAAGCGGTACGGCGACAGGGGCTTTTTTCGTGCCGAGGCGCACAAGGGCCTGCGCGCCCTCCAGCGCGAGCACGGTAACGTTTTGCTGCGTGAGCTTGCCATCCACCATCAGCATTACGCGGATCCTGCGCTGCTTTTCCAGCGAGTATCTTAAAAATGGATCGGTCATAGGGCGCTCGTTTCGGCGGGGGCGGCAACGGCCCAGATCACGACGCGCCCGGACGCGCTTTCGTACACCCGCGTAAACAGGCTGTCCAGCGCCGCTTCATCCAGGATGTACTCGGAACGCTCGTAGTTGCTGACGAAAATATACGAAACGCCGTATTTCGCCAGCAGGGCCAGGTGGGCGGCCGGATCCTCGTAAAAGGCTTCCAGCTCCGCCTTGCGCTGCGTGGTGTTAAAACCGTGGAAATACAGGTACAGGTCGCTGCCGCACACGAGGGTACGCCCGGCCAGCGACGCGGCGGGGTTCAGGTGCTGCGTGCCGGTGAGGAACACGCTGTGCTCGGGGGTGTTTGCCAGGATGTAATCGGCGGCGGCGATATCCTCGTTGGGATACGCCTGATAATCGCTCACGCACTCGCGTGCGATGGTGAGCCCCGCAGACAGAAAGCAGGCGATCAGCACCAGCGCCGCCAGCACGCGCCGCCCGCCCACGCCCCGGAGCCTTTCGTACAGCGTTACGGCGTAATCGGCGGCCATCGGCAGCAGCAGCAAAAACCACACGTAGATCAGCTTGTTGTTATCGTACTCGTTGGGCTGAAAGATGATGAATTCCGCGATCAGCAGAATTAAAAACGCCCCGGCGGCAATCAGCCGGTGCTGGCGCACGGCAGCGTTGTGGGTGCTGACTTCCTCAAGCTCCTGGGTATCGGCAGCATAGGGGAGATCGTCGGCGCTGGTTTCATCAGGGGATGCCGCTTCCGTTTCCGCGCTGACCGTACCCGCATCCACCGCTGATTCCGCTTTTCCATCGCCGCACGGCTGCGCTGCCTGCGGCAGCTTGCGCTCAAACAGCGCCAGCACGATCAGCAGGTAGGGAATGCCGATGTTTTTGAAATAGAACCAGAAATACGGCTCCACCAGCCCCGCGCCGCCCCGGTTGTTGCACCAGTTGAACTGGAAGCGCAGAAAGTGGTCGGAAGAGATAGCCTGCTTAAAGGTAAGGTTCAAAAGCTGGGGCAGCGCAAGCGCCGCCGCGATGACGCCATACCAAAGAAAGGGCTTGAAGGTTTGAAAGCGCCGCCCCTTTGGGGCTTCCAGCACGGCGTAGGCGCAAAACCCGATACTTGCCAGCCCCAGCGCCAGAAAGCTGTGCGTGTGCAGCAGCGGCAGGCCGCCCGCAATCAGCCCCGCGAGGATCATTTCGCGCGGGGCGTTTTGCAACACCGGGATGCGCAGCCGGTTCAGCGAGTACAGCACTCGCGTCGTCCGGCAGTGCCGCCCGAAGCTGAGATCAAAGCCTCTCCTTGGCGTGGGTCCGGCGAACTTGCGGAGCGTGGCGACCTGCGAGCCATCGAACAGGTTCTCAATGTCGTTTACACAATAGCCGCGCAGGGTGTGCGGCAGTACGAGCAGGAACACCGGCATCAGCATGCTCCAGCCGCCCAGAAAGCCGCGCTGGGGGATGAGCATATCGCAGATGATATTGACCCAGCGCAGGTTATCGTCCGGCTGGTTGGTGGGTGTTTTGTAATAGCCGGTTATAACGGTGTGCAGGTTGTCCATCAGCGTGGTTTTGACGCCGTTTTCCACCGTGCCGCTGAGCGTGTAAAAAAAGCCGAGGCCGCCATTGGCAAACAGCAGCAGCACCGCCAGCGCCGCCGCGCCCCGTTTGCGGCACAACGCGGCCGCCAGCAGCGTGTAACCCGCAAACACCAGAGCGCACATCACCGTACCGGTAAAGGCCATCGCCATGGGCAGGCTCATGCCCAGCATGTACATTGAGGTGGCAAAGGTATCCGACAGGTAGGGGTAGGCCATCGTCGCGCCGATCATCAGGCTGTTTTGCAGCGGAAAGGGGGCGTTCACGGCCGAGGTGGCCACCGCCAGATGCAGCGAGAGATCGCCATAGGTGCTTTGCCCCACGTGGTAGCCGTCCCATGCGGGGCGGATGGAATGCGTGTATTCCAGATACCCCGCCAGCAGCGTGAGCGGCAGGGCAACGAAAAGCAGAAGCCGGAGCGCCCGTTTATCCGGCAGATTTGGCCAGAACGGTTGGTTATACACGCGCGTTAAAAACGCGCCCAGCACCAGCAGGCACAACGTGCCCGCCGCAAGCGAATGGGCAGGAAGCGAGAACGTAACCGCGTAGGCCCACAACGCGGGCAGCCACATCAGCAGAAACAGCCCGAGCGCCGCGCCCAGGTACCAGCGCACCGGCGTGCTGCGCGAGGGCAGCCAGAAGTGCGTGATCAGCACACCGCCCGCGAGGAAGAAAAGCAAGTAGAGTACAGCGAGCAAAGCAAACCTCCTTAAACGGGGATGAGTCAGGGACGGGGGTTACCGAGGCATAAAGAACTGTGGAAAGAATGTGAAGCAATCACAGGTAGCCAAAAAAGAAGGGTCCAGGGCTGAAAGTCCTGGTCAGGGTGCAGGGGTGAAACCCTTGCCGGGGATTGGGGTGGAACCCCAAAGGCTTGCGTAACAACAAAGGGGAAAGCGAGCGAACAGCGCCCAAGGCGCTATGAAGCGAGCGGCGATAACGACCCGAGCAGGTTCTTTGACAGGCTGAGATTGTGAAGCAATCTTTCTGCTTTATTCTGTGTTGCACACTGGCTGTTCTCAAACAGCAGGGCCTTGCATAGCCTTGGAATACGGAATGAAAACCATCATGCGGCGAAGGAAACGCACCATAATTCCTTATTCCTCATTACACCGAAAGCATCTGCCGGAAAAACTGTACAGCGGTCTGCATGGCCGCGTCGTCGGCGGTGCATTCGCCGCGCAGGGCCTCCTGTGCCGAGAGCAGGAACGGGGAGAAACGGTACACGTTGCCTTGCAGGCACGCGTAAAACCGGCCGTCCGTTACGTGCGGGGACAGGCAGGGTACGATCACCACGCGGTCGAACAGGATTTCGATGGCGGTTTCCAGCGCGTCCCACGCGGGGTGGGTCAGCTTGCTGCGGGAGGAATGCTCGTTTTCAATCGTCACGGTCAGCGTGGCGCCGTGCAGGCAGGTGTTCTGGTTCAGCCGCGCCTGCCACCAGGGCAGCTTGCGCTTGCCGGGTGCGGTTTTCAGCGCGAAGCTCATCGAGGCGCTGGAGGGCGGGCGCGAGGGCTCGCCCTGGGTGCGGATGGCGGTGACGGTGAGCTCGCTTAAAAAGAACTGCGTCATAATCTCGCGCTTGTGCCAGCGCAGCCGCAGGATGGGGAAGAAGAAGCGCGGGTGTTTAAGCAGCAGGCGGTAGCGCAAGGGCGCGTGCGGGGCGAGGGAGCGCAGCATCTGCTCGCTGGCCTTGCACAGCGAGGCGCGCCGGGCGTGGCGGGAAAGCCAGTCCCCGTTTTCCAGCAGCGTGTTCAGGGCGCTGCCGTTGCTGTCGTACGGGCTTTCGGCCACGTCGATATGCCCTTCCAGCTGTCCCTTTTCGGTGATGCCGATCAGCGCCAGCGGCGATCCCTCCGGTAAAAACCGGCGGAAGGCCGCGTTGGTTACATAGCCGCCGTGATCCAGCACAAAGCAGGGGGATATCTTGCGCGTCCGCAGGTATTCGGCGATGGATTTTGCCCCCGCGCCGCCGCTCAGCCCGTCCATGGACAGCGCCAGAATCAGGTCGCCGCCGGGGCGGTAGCCCTCGGACAGCAGCGCGTCCAGCGCCTCCAGCAGCGCGATCAGGTGCGCCCGCTGCAGGGGCACGATCGGCCTGCCGTCGTCCGAAGGCGGCGTTTTGCACGACAGGCTGTCCAGATGCGATACAAAGATCAGCGGATCGGTTACGCTCGCGCCCGCCATCTCCAGGGTGAACGCGCCGTTTGCAAACGGGCGCTCCTCCATGCGCTCAAACAGGCGTGGATAATGGGTGTGCAATAGCTCCGAAACCCGCTGCGAGCCCTTTTTGGAATAGGACGTGAAAAAGCTCAGGTCCCGCAGCATGGTGTGCGCGCGCTCCCGGTTGATCGGTACCAGAAATTCGCTCAATGGCTTGCCTCCTGATGGGTACGGAAGGAATGAGGAATGTGGAACGCCGGTGCGGCTGCCTGCGCAGCCGGTGGATTGATTTCCTCTTAGGTACAGTATATCACATGCGTTGACGGGATCCATTGATACACGGTTGGGGAATGTCTTGGAATCTGAAGAGATTGCGGAGCAATCCTTCATCTATTGCTGATTCCTCGGTCCTCATTAATAGGGCGGATCAAGGCAGAAATTGTTTTACATTTTCAGAAAGCTATTTCTGCCTTGATCCGCCTAACTCCTGCTTTCTCCCGCGGCCTCCGCGGGGGTGGGCGCGCCCGCAAAGGCGGTTTCCATCCCCCCGATTCTGTGCTAGAATAAAGCCATCGTCAACGATCGGAGGCGCACCTATGAAGTGCATCAGCATCATCGTCCCGTGCTATAACGAGGAAGAGGCCATTCCGCTTTTTTATGACGTGATCCGGGAAGTTTTACAAAGCATGCAAAACGAGGCCGAGGCCGAGCTGTGGTTCATCAACGACGGCAGCCGCGACGGCACCCTGGGGCAGATCAAGGCGCTGCGGGACAAAGACCCGCGCGTGCATTACGTATCCTTTTCGCGCAACTTCGGCAAGGAGGCGGCCATGTACGCGGGGCTGGAAGCCGCCACGGGCGATTATATCGCCGTGATGGACGCCGATTTGCAGGATCCGCCGTCCCTGCTGCCCGAAATGCTCAAGGCCATCGAAACCGAGGGCTTTGACTGCGTAGCCACCCGCCGCGTAACCCGCAAGGGCGAGCCCGCGGTGCGCTCGTTTTTCGCACGCCGGTTTTACCACCTCATCAACCGCATCTCCAAAACCGAGGTTGTGGACGGTGCGCGCGATTTCCGCCTGATGACGCGTCAGATGGTGGAAGCCATCCTGTCGCTCAAGGAGGTCAGCCGCTTTTCCAAGGGCATCTTCGGCTGGGTGGGCTTTACCACCAAATGGCTGGAGTTTGAAAACGTTGAGCGCGTCGCGGGCGAAACCAAGTGGTCGTTCTGGAAGCTGCTCCTCTACTCGCTGGACGGCATCATCGGGTTTTCCACCGCGCCGCTGGCCATCGCCAGCGTTACGGGCGTGGTATTCTGTCTGGCGGCGCTGCTGCTGATGCTGTATTTCTTTATTAAAACCCTCATCTGGGGCGATCCCGTGGCGGGCTTCCCGATGATGATCTGTATCATCCTGCTGCTGGGCGGTATCCAGCTGTTCTGTATCGGCATCCTTGGGCAGTACCTGTCCAAAACGTATCTGGAAACCAAACGCCGTCCCATTTATATCACCAAGGAGAAAGAATAGATGACGCGAAGCTTTATGATCGGGAGCGTGCCCATCGGCGGCGGCGCGCCTGTAACCGTACAGAGTATGACCAATACCGACACGCGCAACGCCGCCGAAACCCTGGCCCAGGTGCACGCGCTGCACATGGCGGGCGCGGATATTGTGCGTGTCAGCGTATATGACGACGCCTGCCTGCCCGCCTTTGAACTGATCTGCGCCAAATCCCCCGTGCCCATCGTGGCGGATATCCATTTCCGCGCTGATCTGGCGGTGGGGGCGCTGGAGCGCGGCGCGGCCAAGGTGCGCATCAACCCCGGCAACATCGGCTCGGCGGCCAAGGTGAAGCTCGTGGCCGACTGCGCCAAGGCGCACCACGCGCCCATCCGCATCGGCGTCAACTCCGGCTCCCTTGAAAAAGAAATTCTGAAAAAATACGGCGGCGTTACCGCCGAGGGCATGGTGGAAAGCGCACTCAACCACGCCGCCCTGCTGGAAAAGGCTGGATTTACCGACATTGTCCTAAGCCTCAAGGCCAGCGACGCGCCCTTGACCGTGAAGGCCAACCAGCTGGCTGCCGCGCGGTGCGATTATCCCTTACACCTGGGCGTTACCGAGGCGGGGCTGCCCGGCGAGGGAAATGTGAAAAGCGCCGTGGGGATCGGCGCGCTGCTGCTGCAGGGCATCGGCGATACCATCCGCGTGGCGCTCACCGGCGATCCCGTGCCGGAGGTGGCGGCGGGGATTTCCATCCTGCGGGCGTGCGGGCTGCGCAGCGGCGGCATTAATCTGGTGTCCTGCCCCACGTGCGGGCGCACGGCCATTGATGTGGCTGGCATCGCCGCGCGGGTGCAGGAGGAGCTGAAAGAGTGTACACTGCCGCTCACCGTGGCGGTGATGGGCTGCGTGGTCAACGGACCGGGCGAGGCCCGGGAGGCCGATTTCGGCGTGGCCGGCGGCGGAAACGGCAAGGGCGTGATTTTCCAAAAGGGCATGCCGCCGGAACCTGTACAGGGCGATCTTGCGGCTCTGTTGATCCAACGCGTCAGGAGATATGAAATTGAACAAAGAGGAACTGATCCGAAATCTTGAAAATACACTGCCGGGTCTGCAGGGCAAGCTGACCATCGAACGCGTGCTGTTCCGCACGTCGGACAATAAGGCATACTTCAGCCTGGTGAGCGACGAGCTGGCGGATGAGCGCGTGTTTCTGTTACTGGAAAAAAAGCTCGGCTCGCTGTTCCCCGGCATGCGCATCGCGCTGCGGGTGGCCTCGCCCGGGCTGGCGGAGGACTTTCAAAAGGATATCGAAAAATACACGCCCACGCTCAAGGCGTTTCTGCGCCGCCAGAGCCCGGCCATCAAAACCTGGCTCAACGACGTGGGCTGGAGCATTGATCAGGAGCAGATCCTGCTGATCTGCCCGGATGATTTCGCCATCCAGTTTTTTAAGCGCAACAAGTTGGATGAAAAGCTGTCGCAGGCCGTGTGGGATATCTTCCGCCTGCGCCTGCCCGTGCATCTGGAAAAGTGCTGCGAGCGCGCGCAGTGGGTGGAGCGCATGCGCGCCGAGGCTGCGGAACGCTTACAGCAGCAGCAGGCGGAGGACCGGCAGCAAAACCCGCATACCGCCGCCGCGGACGCCCTATCCCAGGATGACGTTTTCCAGGAGAGAGCCCCCTGGGAGGAAAGCCCCCAGCCGAATCCCGAAAGCGAGCCGCTGAAACCGTTTGTCAAAAAAGCGATCGCCAAGGCGCAAAAAGCCAAGGCTGTCCGGGGCGCGGTCATCAAGGGCCGCGCGATTGCCGAAGCGCCCGCGCCCATCATCGGGCTGACCGAGGAGAGCGGCGTGGCGGTGGTTGAGGGCGAGGTTGTGGGCGAGCCCAACTTCCGCGAGCTCAAGGGCGGGGAAACGGCGCTGCTCTCCTTTGCCGTGGGCGACGATACCTCCACTGTGTACTGCAAGGCGTTTTACCGCTACCGCATGCGCGCCGGGGAAGAGCCGCCTACCAAGGCCGAGAAGGAGCGCGTGAACAAGCAGGCCGAAAAAATGAAAAAGGGCATGCGTGTGCGCGTGCGCGGCGAGTGCAAGGAGGATAGCTTTCTGCACGAGCTGTCCGTGAACGCGCGGGACATTATGGAGGTGCCCTCGCAGGAGCGGCAGGACACCGCCCCCGAGGGCGAAAAGCGTGTGGAGCTGCACATGCACACCAATATGTCCGCCATGGACGCCACGGCCGAGGCCTCCGTGCTGGTTGCGCAGGCGGCCAAGTGGGGGCATCCCGCCGTGGCGATAACCGATCACGGTGTGGCGCAGGCCTATCCCGCCGCGTTTGCCGCGGCCAAAAAGCACGGCATCAAGATCATCCCAGGGCTGGAGGGCTACCTGTGCGACCAGGTGCCGCTGGTGAAAAACGCCGATGCCCGCGGCCTGTTTGACCCCATCGTGGTGCTGGACTTTGAAACCACCGGGCTTTCCCCCGCGAGCGACCGCATTATCGAGATCGGCGCGGTAAAGCTGGTGAACGGCACCGTGACCGAGGAATTCAGCATGCTGTGCGACCCCGGCATGGCGCTGAGCGAAAAGATTATCGAGCTGACCGGCATCAACGACGCGATGCTCAAGGGCAAGCCCCCCGCCGCCGAGGGCGTGCAAAAGCTGATGACGTTCATCGGCGGCCTGCCCGTGGCCGCGCACAACGCGCCGTTTGATATCGGGTTTTTAAAGGCCGAGCTGCGGCGCTGCGGGGGAACGTTTTTCGCCCCCGTGATCGATACGCTGCAGCTGGCACGGCGCATTTATCCGGGGCAGAAAAGCTACCGGCTGGGGGCGATGTGCCGCATGCTCAAGGTGAAGCTGGTCAACGCCCACCGCGCCGTGCACGATGCCGCCGCCACCGCCAAGTGCCTGCACCAGATGCTGCTGGTGCTGGATAAGCGCGGCGCCAAAACCCTTTCGGATATCGACCAGGCCGTGCAGGGGGAGAGCTACGGCGATTCCAACCACATCATCCTGCTGTGCCAAACCCGCAAGGGCATGGAAAACCTGAACATGATCATTACGGAATCCCATCTGAAATATTTCCGCCGCACGCCCACCATCCCGCGGCGGGTGATTGAAAAATACCGCGAGGGGCTCATCATCGGCAGCGCATGCGAGGCGGGAGAGCTGTTCCGCGCGGTGGCGGCGGGCAAATCGGACGCGGCGCTGGAGCGTATCGCCTCCTTTTACGACTATCTGGAGATCCAGCCTGTGGGCAACAACGCCTTCATGCTGCGAAACGGCGAGGCGGAAAGCGAGGAACAGCTGCGCAATTTCAACCGCGCCCTCGTAGCGCTGGGGGAACGCCTGCACAAGCCTGTGGTCGCCACCGGCGACGTGCACTTTTTAAACCCGCAGGATGCCATATACCGCGCCATATTGCAGGCGGGGCTGGGCTTTGACGACGTCGATCAGCAGCCGCCCCTCTACTTTAAAACCACGGACGAGATGCTTGCGGAGTTTGCCTACCTGGGCGAGGCAAAGGCCCGCGAGGTGGTGGTGGAAAACCCGCGCAGGATCGCCGACTCGGTGGAGGCGCTGACGCTGTTTCCCAAGCATCCCTCCGGCGCGGACACCTTTCAGCCCGTGTGGGATGACGCCGCCGAAACCGTGGAAAACGAAAGCCGCGCCCGCGCCAAGGAGCTCTATGGCGATCCGCTGCCCGAGCTGATTGAAAAGCGGCTGCAAAAGGAACTTCATTCCATCATCGGCTATGGCTTTGCCACGCTGTACGCCATCGCGCGCAAGCTGGTGCTCAAGTCGCTGTCGGACGGCTATCTGGTCGGCTCACGCGGGAGCGTGGGCAGCTCGTTTGTGGCCATGCTGTGCGGCATTACGGAGGTCAACCCCCTGCCGCCGCACTACCGCTGCGAGCACTGCAAAACAACCGTTTTCACCGGCCCGCAGGACGCCACTGTGGGCGTGGATTTGCCTGACCGCGTGTGCGAAACCTGCGGCCGCCCCCTGATTAAGGATGGGTATGATATCCCCTTTGAGGTGTTTTTGGGCTTTAAGGGCGACAAGGTACCTGATATCGACCTGAACTTTTCGGGCGAATACCAGCCCGTGGCCCACGCCTATGTGGAAGAGCTGTTCGGCAAAGGATATGTGTTTCGCGCCGGCACCATCAGCGCCCTGGCGGAGAAAACCGCCTACGGCTTTGCCGCCAAATACCTGGAGGAGCGGGGCATCCGCGCCGGGCGCGCCCACAAGGAGCGGCTGGCCGAGGGCTGCCAGGGCGTGAAGCGCACCACCGGCCAGCACCCCGGCGGCATCGTGGTGCTGCCCAAGGAATACCACATCAGCCAGTTTACGGCCATCCAGCACCCGGCCGATGATACCGGCGGCGGCGTGCTGACCACCCACTACGATTTTTCCTCCATGCATGATATCCTGGTGAAGTTGGACTGCCTTGGGCATGTGGACCCCACGATGCTGCACTACCTGGAGGAGATCACAGGCATCCCCTGCCGCTCGCTGCCCGTGCTGGACGCGGAGGTGATGAAGCTGTTCCTGGGCACGGAGTCCATCGGCGTTTCGGCGGAGGAGCTGTTAAGCCCCACCGGCACGCTGGGCATCCCGGAGTTCGGCACCGCGTTTGTACAGGGGATGCTGCAGGAAACCATGCCCAGCACCATGGAGGAGCTTATCCGCATTTCCGGCCTCAGCCACGGCACGGACGTGTGGCTGGGCAACGCACAGGACTTAATCAAATCGGGCACGGCGAAGCTGAACCAGTGCTTCTGCACCCGCGACGATATTATGAACTTTCTCATTTCCAAGGGTGTGGAAAGCAAGATGAGCTTCACCATCATGGAGGCCGTGCGCAAGGGCAAGGGTCTGACCTCTGAGATGGAGCAGGTGATGAAGGAAAACGGCGTGCCCCAGTGGGCCATCGAAAGCTGCAACAAAATCCAGTACATGTTCCCGCGCAGCCACGCCGTGGCGTATGTCATCATGGCGCTGCGCGTGGCGTGGTACAAGGTGCACGAGCCGCTTGCGTACTACGCGGCATATTTCTCCATCCGCGCCGTAGGGTTTGACGCCAATACCATGCTCATTTCCGCCAAGGCCGTCCGCGACCGTGTGCGCGCCCGTGCCGAGGGCGACAAGATGACGCCCACCGAGGAAAAGGAGAAAAACGCCCTGCACATGATATTGGAAATGAACCTGCGCGGCTATACGCTGCTGCCGGCCGATCTGTACAAGAGCGATAAAAAGAACTTCCTGCGGGAGGACAACGCCCTGCGCTGTCCCTTCCTGTCGATGAACGGCTTCCCGGAGGCCGCTGCCGACGGCATTGTGGAGGCCCGCAAAAACGGCGCGTTTCTTTCCATTGAGGACCTGCGCCTGCGCGCCCATGTGGGCGACAGCGTGATTGATATGCTCACCAAGCAGGGCGCGCTGGAAGATATGGCGCAGTCCAACCAGATTGATCTGTTTTCGATGATGGAGGATCAGTCCAACCGGCCGTAACGAAGCGCCGCGCCGGGCGGCTGTCCGGTTCGTTCCCCAATACGGGACGCGGATCGTGGGATAATACCGGGATCCATAGATGCCCAGACAGCAATGGGAATCGGATGTGTGCAAACCAAAAAAGCGGCTCCGCCGCTGATACCAGAGCATCCGCCGCCCCCCTGATTGTGGGATTCCGTTTCGCCGCTGACGAACGATTGAAGGGGAAAACGCGCGGCCGTAGCCGCGCGTCAGGCTGCCAAAACAGAAGGGTCCAGGGCTGAAAATCCTGGTCAGGGTGCAGGGGTGAAACCCTTGCCGGGGATTGGGGTGGCCCCCCAAAGGCTTGCGTTACAACAAAGGGGTAAGCGAACGAACAGCGCCCAAGGCGCTATGAAGCGAGCGGCGATAACGACCCGAAAAGGTTCTTTGACAAGCTGAACGCGCGGCCTTAGCCGCGCGTTTTCCCAATTGTTTTATGATATGTGCCGTTTGCGCGGCTTGTTGCGCAAAAGCAGCATCGCCGCTCCCGCAAAGCCCGCCAAAGCCATCCAGAAAAGCAAACGGCCGCTGTCCCCGGTTTGAGGCTGAGGAGGGAAGACCGGCACCGGCAGGGGCTTCAGGAATGCGCCCCGGGCTGTTGTCCACGCAGCGGGGACGGCGATGCCGTTGGCGGTATTCCCGATGAACGGGACCGGGGCAAAGTGCGTCTGTGCGCCCAGTATCGTGGGGGCAATATAGCTGTCGTTTTCCAGGAAAACAGCCGCGCTGTTGGCCAGGGTAAAGGTCCCGCCTGTGCCGGTGGAGCCGGTTCCGATATCCTGGGCGTTTGCGCTGCCGCGCGAGGCATAGACCTCCCCGCCGGATATGGTGATGGTTCCGCCGCCGCCGGAAACTCCGCCGCCGATGCCCGCACCATCAGTACCGCCGTACGCGCTCACCGTGCCGCCGGAAATACTGATGGTTTCGCCGTTGTAATATCCGCCGCCGATGCCTGCGGCATCTTGGCCGCCTTTTGCGCTCACCGTGCCGCCGGAAATGCTGATGGTTCCGCCGTTGGCACATGAGCCGCCGATGCCTGCGCTATATTGGCCGCCTTTTGCGTTCACCGTGCCGCCGGAAATGCTGATGGTTCCGCCGCTGCCGTAACATCCGCCGCCGATGCCTGCGGCACTGCCGGTTGCGTTTACCGTGCCGCCGGAAATGCTGATAATACTGTTGTCGGCGTAAACTCCGCTGCCGATGGCTGCGGCATATCCGCCGCCGGTTGCGTTTACCGTGCCGCCGGAAATTTTGATGGGTACGCTTTCTCCCATCGATCCGCTGCCGATGGCTGCGGAATATAGGCCGCCGATTGCGTTTACCGTGCCGCCGGAAATGGTAATGGTGCCGCCGCCGGTGCCTTCGCTTCCGCCACCGATGGCTGCGGCATAATAGCCGCCGGTTGCGTTCACCGTGCCGCCGGAAATGGTGAGGGTGCCGCTTTTTGCTTTGCTTCCGCTGCCGATAGCAGCGGCACCAATACCGCCGGTTGCGGTCAGCGTACCGGAACCGGAAATCACGAGCTCGACGCCTGCTTTCACGGATATGCCGGGATAAGTGTCTGCGGACTTGCAAGAGTTTGTCGTTCCCGTTTCCAGGATGAGTTTGTTGCCTGTGCCAGTGAACGTCAGCGCGCAACCTGTATTCGAGGTGACGGCCGCGCCGTCAAGCGTCAGGATGATGCCCTGCGCGCATGTGATGAGTAAATTGTCTCCGGATGTGCCGGTGATCGTTTGCTCACCGGTGAGGAGGGCTAAGGTGCCGGTTCTTCCGTTGATATCGGTAGTGGCTGCCAGGGCGCGGGTGCCCAGAAGCAATAAAAAGAGCATGGCTGTTGCGGACAATACGGCGAATCTTCTCATTTGGCACATCCTATACTCTATATTGGTGGCAATACGGAATACATGCCTTTTTGCGTAATGCAATATTGCGTAAGGCATATGCTATGCTCAATATCAGAATGGCAACGCGGAATACATGCTTTTTGGTGTAATGCCATGGTGCGGAATAAGGCAGGCTGAAGGCAGATGAGCAAACATATGAAAATAGTATAACATAAGGAATGGGAATGAACAATATTCAAAATGAAGTAATTTCGCAGAGGGTGGTCCGCGTTCCTGACGGCGCTTGCGTTTAACAATCAAAAAAATCGATCGCTGATCCGGCCTCGCCCAAAAGCGCAAGCCGAAGCGGCCCAGGACGGTTGTCACCGGTTTGTCCGGCGGATCAAAACAAAAAATTCAACGGATTGCTATTCGATACGGTTTTATTGTTATCAATACCGGCGCGCCAGGGCTGGAGGCGCTTTGCGGCAAGGAGAACGGTGGAAATCCAATCTTGCGGAATGTGATTTGATAGGGGCGCTATTCCTGCTGCCGATCCGGCGCATCCGGGATCGGACTGTAAAATAGCAGCGGTTACGCGCGCGGATCATCGTGCCGGTTCTTATTTAACCCTGTGGGACGGTATTTGCCCGATTGCTGCGTAAAATTCTTATATTTTTTACCCGTTTTCCGGCGGATGAAACCGGAATTTTGCGTTTTTGCTATTCGATAAATTTATATCGATAAAAGAACCGGAGAGCACATCCCGGAACCGTTTTACAGCAAGGAGAACAGGAGATTTTTAATCTTTTGCACCTGTCTGAAAACTGCAAAAATATATATCAAAAGACGCGAATACTACTTAATAGACCTGCTATTTTAGTCACTTTTACCTGTAAAATCTCTGTGAATTTTGCAAAGAAACAAAGAATATACTTTCTTTTTCCCCCGTTATCTGCTACAATACATCTTGTTATTTTATTAACAATGCACTATTAGCTTTTTTTATGTGCAAATGATCGGATCGGGAGTGAAAATATGGTTGAGAAAACGGGAACCGCGGCCATTGGTAACCGCGACGAATGCGGTACGGAAGCTTTTTCGGAAATCGCCAGCATTATTGACTTGTACAAGGATAAGGAAGGCAGCCTGATTCAAGTGCTGCACCACGCGCAGGAGCTGTATGGCTATCTGCCGCTGGAATTGCAGTCTTTTATCGCCGACGGCATGGGCTTGCCGCTGAGCGAGGTTTCGGGCGTGGTAACGTTCTACTCCTTCTTCTCCACCCAGCCGCGGGGCAAGCACACCATCCGCATCTGCATGGGCACGGCGTGCTACGTGCGCGGCGGCAAAAAGCTGGTGGATACCCTGCAGGAGGAACTGGGCCTGAAGATCGGCGATACGTCCAAGGACGGCCTGTTTACGTTTGAAGTCGCCCGCTGCATCGGCGCGTGCGGCCTTGCACCCGCCATCATGATTGATGACACGGTGTACAAGCAGGTAACCCCCACCAAGCTGAAGGCGATCCTCGCCGGATACCAGAAGGAAGAGGTGAGCGAATAATGGCCGCGGAACAGATCAGCACATTGAAGCAGCTGGAAGATATCAAACAGGGATATCTCAAGGCGCAGGAAAAATATGAATACATCGTGTATGTTTGCGGCGGCGCGGGCTGTGTGTCCTCCAACTGCGAACTGATGAAAAACACCCTGATTGCCGAGGCCGAAAAAGCGGGCCTGGGCGATAAGGTGCAGGTATTTGTCACCGGCTGCATGGGCACCTGCGCGGTGGGCCCCGTGATGCTGGTAACCCCCGGCAACACCTTTTACACGTCCCTGACCGAAGACAAGGTCAAGGCGATTGTCAAGAGCCATTTGAAGGACGGCAAGGTGCTGGAGGAATATACCTTCTACGATCACACGCTGGAAAAGCATGTGCCCAAGCTGGACGACATCAACTTCTTTAAAAAGCAGGTCAAGATCGCGCTGCGCAACTGCGGCGCCATGGCCTTTAACGATGTGGCGGCCTACATTGCCAGGGACGGCTATCAGGCTGCCTGCCGCGCGCTGACCGAGCTGTCCCCCCAGAAGGTGGTGGACGAGGTCAAGGCGTCCGGCCTCAAGGGCCGCGGCGGCGCGGGCTTCCCCACGGGTATCAAATGGCAGGCCGGGCACGACCAGCCTTCCGATAAGAAATTCATCGTCTGCAATGCCGACGAGGGCGACCCCGGCGCGTTTATGGACCGCTCCCTTATCGAGGGCGATCCCCACACCGTGATCGAGGGCATGCTGCTGGGCGGCTATGCCATCGGCGCCACCCAGGGCTACATTTACATCCGCGCGGAATATCCCATCGCGGTGGAACGCATGGAAGAAGCCATCAAGCAGGCGCGCGCGGCCGGGCTGCTGGGCAAGGATATCTTTGGCAGCGGCTTTGACTTTGATCTGGAAATCCGCATCGGCGCGGGCGCGTTCGTCTGCGGCGAGGAAACGGCCCTGATGGCCTCCATCGAGGGCGAGCGCGGCGAGCCCAAGCAGAAGCCGCCGTTCCCGTTCCAGCGCGGCCTGTTCGGCTGCCCCACCATCATCAACAACGTGGAAACCTTCGCCAACGTGCCCGCGATACTGCTCAAGGGCGCCAAGTGGTACGCACAGTACGGCACTGAGGACTCCAAGGGCACCAAGGTGTTCGCGCTGGCCGGTGACGTGGTGAACACCGGTATTGTGGAAGTGCCCATCGGCATCCCCATCGGCGAGATCATTTTTGATATCGGCGGCGGCGTGCCGGGCGGCAAAAAGTTCAAGGCGGCGCAGATCGGCGGCCCCTCCGGCGGCTGTATCACCGCGGCGAACCTCAACACCCCCACCGATTACAAACCCCTGCAGGCGCTGGGCGCGATTATGGGCTCCGGCGGCCTGATTGTAATGAACGAGGACACCTGTATGGTGGACACCGCCCGCTTCTTCATGGACTTCATCCGTGATGAGAGCTGCGGCAAGTGCACCGCCTGCCGCCTGGGCACCAAGCGGATGCTGGAGATCCTGGAGCGCATCGTGGTCGGCGACGGCGAAGAGGGCGACGTGGAGCTGCTGCTGGAGCTGGGCGATGTGATTTCGCAAACCGCCATGTGCGGCCTGGGCCAGACCGCGCCCAACCCCGTGGTTTCCACCATCAAGTATTTCCGCAATGAGTATGACGAGCATATCCGCAAGCACCACTGCCGCGCGGGCGTGTGCTCCAAGTTGTATCTGGCGCCGTGCTCCAACACCTGCCCCGCGGGCGTGAACATTCCGGGCTACATGGCGCTGACAGCGTCCGGCCGGTTTGTGGACGCTTACGAGCTGATCCGGCAGGAAAACCCGCTGCCTGCCATCTGCGGCCGCATCTGCACCCGCCCCTGCGAGGCCAAGTGCCGCCGTGCCTCGGTGGACGAAGCGCTGGCGATCTGCGATCTGAAGCGTTTCGTGGCCGACTACGCACTGACGCATGAAGAACTCCAGCCCGAAACCTTTGCCAAAAACGGCAAGCGCGTGGCGATTATCGGCGCGGGCCCGTCCGGCCTCTCCTGTGCGCACTATCTGGCGCGTAAGGGCTATGAAGTGGAAATCTTCGAAGCCGGAGACGTGTGCGGCGGCGTGCTGGCCTACGGCATCCCCTCCTACCGTCTGCCCAAAGACGTGATCAACAAGGAAGTCGAGCGCATCAAGACGCTGGGCGTGAAGATCAACCTCAACCAGCCCGTGGGCGAGAAGCTGCCCCTGAGCGTGCTGCAGGATGAGTTTGATGCCGTGTACGTAGCCACCGGCGCGCAGATGCCCCAGAAACTCAGCGTGGAAGGCGAGGAGCTCAAGGGCGTGTACGGCGGCCTGAACTTCCTCAAAGCCGTCAACCTTGGCTGGGATCTGCACATCGGCGAAAAGGTAGCCGTGATCGGCGGCGGCAACACCGCCATCGATTCCGCCCGCACCGCCCTGCGCCAGGGCGCCAAGCAGGTAACCGTGATCTACCGCCGCGACCGCGGCGCCATGCCCGCCGAGGACCTCGAAATTGAAGAGGCGATCGAAGAGGGCGTGCAGATCATGGAAATGGTCAACCCCGTGAAATTTATCGGCGAGAACGGCAAGCTCAAGGCGATTGAGTGCGTGAAGATGGCCCCCGGCGAGTTTGACGCCTCCGGCCGCCGCCGCCCCGTGGCGGTGGAAGGCTCCAACTTTACGATGGAGTTTGACACGGCCATTGCCGCCGTCAGCCAGTGCACCGATCTGGACTTTGTGGACGGCGACGCCTGCAAGCTGACCCGCTGGAAGACCTTCGTGATTGACGAGGATACCCAGATGACCTCCATGGACGGCGTGTTTGCCGGCGGCGACGTGGTGCGCGGCCCCGACGATGCCATCCACGCGATTGCCGACGGCAAGCTGGCGGCCTCCGCCATCGATAGCTACCTGGGCGGCGACGGCGTGCTCAACAAGGGCGAAAAGATCGACCTGCCCGTGATCATCGACGAGGACGAGCTGGTGCAGCACGGCCGCTTCCCCATCAATATCGCCGCTGCCTGCGAGCGCAGCCAGTCGTTTGAGGAAGTGAACCTTGGGTTCCACAAGCTCAACGCCATGGCGGAATCCATGCGCTGCCTGCATTGCGAAAGGAGAAATTAACAATGGCTACCATTACGATTAACGGCCTTCAGGCCACGGTGCCCGATGACGCCACCATTTTACAGGCGGCGAAAAGCGTCGGGATCCATATTCCGACCCTGTGTAATCTGGAAGGTATCCATGCCTTTGGCTCCTGCCGCATTTGCGTGGTGGACGTAGAGGGCGCCAAAACCCTGCAGGCCTCCTGCCTGGCCAAGGTGCGCGACGGCATGGTGATCCACACCAACAACGCCAAGGTGCGCAAGGCACGCCGGGTGCTTTACGAGCTGCTGCTGTCCGACCACGACAAGGAATGCCTCACCTGCACCCGCAGCCGTGACTGCGAGCTGAAGGCGCTGGGCGAAACCCTGGGCGTGACCGAAACCCGCTTTGAGGGCGAGCACTTAACCCCGCCGTCGGATATCTCAATTTCCATCACGCGCGACATGGGCAAGTGCGTGCTCTGCCGCCGCTGCGTTACCGCCTGCAACAACGTGCAGAACACCGGCGTGCTCAACGCCCAGAACCGCGGCTTTGATACCATAATCGCCCCCGCCATGGAAACCCCGCTGGGCTCCGCCAGCTGCGTGTTCTGCGGCCAGTGCACCGTGGTGTGCCCCACCGGCGCCCTGCACGAAACCGACGCCACCCAGAAGGTGTGGAACATGATCGACTCCCCCAAGCGCACCATCGTGCAGGTGGCTCCGGCCATCCGCGTGGCTATCGGCGAAGAATTCGGCATGGAGCCGGGCTCGCAGGTGACCGGCAAGCTTGCGGCCGCGCTGCGCGCCATGGGCTTTGATGATGTGTTTGACACCAACTTTACCGCCGACCTCACCATCATGGAAGAGGGCACGGAGTTTTTGGGCCGCGTGAAGGCCGCGCTGACCGGCGGACAGGCCACGCTGCCGATGATCACCTCCTGCTCCCCCGGCTGGATCAAGTACATCGAGCATCACTATCCGGACTATCTGGAGAACCTCTCCACCTGCAAATCCCCGCACATGATGCTGGGCGCGCTGGCGAAGTCCTTCTATGCCGAAAAGATCGGCGTTGCCCCCGAGGATATCAACGTGGTCTCGGTCATGCCCTGCACGGCCAAGAAGTTTGAAATCAACCGCCACGAGATGTTCAACAACGGCGTGCCCAATGTGGATGCCGTGCTCACCACCCGTGAGCTGGGCAAGATGATCCGCGAGGCGGGCATCGATTTCGTCAACCTGCCGGACGCCGAGTATGACAATCCGCTGGGCATGTCCACCGGCGCGGCCGATATCTTCGGCGTAACCGGCGGCGTAATGGAAGCGGCCCTGCGCACGGTGTACGAGCTGGTTACCGGCCGCGAGCTGCCCTTTGAAGGCCTGCATGTAACCCCGATCGTGGGTCTGGAGCAGGTGAAGGAAGCCGCCATCACCATCACCGATCCGCTGCCCTGCTATGATTTCCTCAAGGATGTCACCGTGAAGGTGGCCGTGACCAGCGGCACCGCGGGCGCCGCCGTGCTGATGGACCAGATTGAAAACGGCACCTCGCCGTATCACTTCATCGAGGTCATGGGCTGCCCGGGCGGCTGCATCATGGGCGGCGGTCAGCCGCGCTCCAAGGATCCCGATGTGCGCACGAAGCGCCTCAAGGGCCTCTACACCGAGGACGAGGGTAAAACCCTGCGCAAATCCCACGAAAATCCCTACATCACCAAGCTCTACGAAGAGTATCTGGGCGAGCCCAACGGCCACAAATCGCATGAGCTGCTCCACACCCACTACACCAAGCGCGGCATGGAAAACCGCTTGGCGGATAAGGAAATGGTGGACAAGGAAGTCTCTCCCAAGGCGTAAGCAAAGCCTTTCCAACCTAGTTTCATAGACACCTCAAAAGCCCCGCACACGGCGTTAGCCGGTGCGGGGCCAGTGTTTTGTTGTAAACGATATTGCTTAAACAGCTGAGGTGTGCGATATTGTGGACGCCGCATTTATCCCGTGTACGATTAGCTTCCGCCATGTGTTGTTTCGTTAAACGGGAGTTTTTGAATAGCAGTTCAGTGACTTGCGAGCAGTTTTAATCACGGTTTATATAGGTGTACGTCATGAGACGGTTGTGATATCTTGTCCTTTGGCAGTGGAGAGAGCGAAAATCCGAATAGGATCCTATTGTGCATAATTATACATCAATGAACGCCTTGTTTATTTATGGAAAGCATTCATTGAATAATCGTTCGATTGAATATATTTTTGGCTTTTACTATTTATATAATTGGAAGGATTAGTTGTTGAGAAATGTAGGGGATTTATAGTATTTTACAGAAGTATATAATTTTACGAACTGATACGATCAAAGGAGCAATCGGCATGGCAGATACTAAAAACACGGCAAAGCTGAGCGCCGGGCAGCGGGCGTGGCAGTTTCTCAAGTTTACGCTGTTTTCCATTTCGGCGGGGCTCATCCAGGCGATCAGCTTCACCCTGCTCAACGAGACGACCGGCTTTCCCTACTGGCCCAGCTACCTGATTGCGCTGACGCTGAGCGTGGTATGGAACTTCACGTTCAACCGCCGCTACACCTTCAAATCCACGGTGAACATCCCCAAGGCGATGTCACTGGTGCTGATGTACTACGCCGTGTTTACGCCGCTGAGCACCTGGTGGGGCGACGCGCTGACGAACATCGGCTGGAACGAATACCTTGTGCTGGGCGGGACCATGGTGATCAACTTTGTGAGCGAATTCCTGTTCCAAAGCCTGGTGGTGTTCCGCAAAACCATGAACACCAACGCACTGGCCAGGCCCGTGCAGGAGGAAGCGGACGCGAGCCTCGCCGGGGACTAACCGGAGGATACCGGAGCGCACGGGGAGAGTACCGGGAAGCAGACGAAAAGTGGCCGGGAGTATGCCGGGAGTGTGCCGGAAGTATGCCGGGAGCGCGCCGGGAATATGCTGGGAATACACCGGGAGCTGACTGCCGTTCCTGTGCATCCTCCGGACGATTTGCGGGGGAGAGCGTTGGAGGGCAGGCCAGGAAAACGATGAATAAATCGCCTGCACGCTGCCGCGCTATTCTTTCGTCAGCCTGGGTTTTGCAGAATTATGGACGAAGCGCTGACGCTGCTTCAAGTTTAATGAACTCAGGTAAGTGATGAACAAAGCGTTTGTGCGATTGTGCGTTAGAATTTTGTCTGGCTGGGCTTGCGGAACGCGAAGTAGTAGCAGCGCTATGTCGAGGGCTCTGTAAGCCCAGCCCGGCGGAAATATGACGCGCTAGCGCATAAGGGATTTGTTCATCGCTTACCTAGCGTGACGAAAGTCTGGCAAGGCATCGCACAAGGGCTTTATGTATTACTTGCCTATGCCGCGCATTGCGGAAGAGGTTGCCACAACGCCGGGGGATAGAGCAACAGCCGGAGCTTGCCGTACCGCAGCCAATTGAGGGCTGCTGATCTGTTGTTGCTATCCGGCCCTTGGCACAGTGATGGATGATGAGGATCCGGGAGGGATGTGGATGATACCGGAAGGTATACGGTGGTTATTCTTCGACATGGGCTCCAACCCTGATCGACAGCACGGACGCTTATGAGGGCTGGTTTCAAAACGCGTCGGCCGCCATCGGCGGCGCGCTCAGCCCGCAGGCAATAGCGCGGGAATATGAAAAAGGCATGGCGCGTTACGATGCCACGATCGTCGGTCAGCTGCGGCCGTACGGGTTTCAGGGGGAAAGCTCCGCGCACCTGTACCCGACAGGGCTGGACAGGGCGTATCCGCAGGCCGGGCCGCTGCTCGGGCGGCTTTCCCGGCGGTTTCGGCTGGCGGTGATCGCCAATCAGTCCGCCGGGGCGGAGGAACGGCTGCGGCGCTACGGTCTGCTGGACTATTTTGATTTTGTGCTTGGCTCCGCCGACATCGGCCTGCAAAAGCCCGATCCGCGTATTTTCCGCCTCGCGCTGGAAAAAGCGGGCTGTACGCCTCACGAGGCCGCGATGATCGGCGACCGGCCGGATTATGATATCTACCCCGCCAAACAGCTGGGTTTACGCACCATCCGTGTGCGGCAGGGCCCCGCCGCCTGCCAGGTTCCGCGCTCGCCGGATTACGAGGCGGATGTAACGGTGAATAGTCTGGACGAGCTGGGCGAGGTGCTGGAAACCCGTTGAGCATATCCCTTGCACACCGGCAGATACCAGAGTTGTTCTCTTGAAAATCGATTCATTTCAAAGCGGCGCTGCCATGGCTGCGGTTTTCGCTAACCCGTTTGTGCGAAACCCCAACGCGCCACTGCCCAAGCGATCGATTTAACCATAGCCTGGGACAGCCGACTGGGCTGATATAAGCATATCCAACAGAATGGAAAAAGCGTAAGAAATATGATAAACCTCTGCGTCTGATCCGGTATACTGTTGATGGAGGTTGGATACGGCGGAAAGGAGCGCCTTGCGGCTGATCGGGTTTTATAAAAACACTGGGAAGGGCTTCGGCACGATCGGCCAATGCTGGCGGAACTGCATGCCCGGCAGGCGGAAATCGAAAACCGTGTGCACCCGGAATACCTGACCGGCGTTACCAAGTACGCAGTTGGATGGGCGTGTGCGCCGCAACCTGCCTTTGATTGTTAGGCCGCGGCGGAGGTATCCGCAATCTGGCGGATACTCGGCGGAATGGTGACAAAGGATCTGCCCACCGGAAAGTATATGGTATTCCGTTTCAAGGGCCTGATGATGGATTCGCTGGAACCCCTGGCGGAGTACATCCACCGCGAGCGGCATTTGCAGTACGCCTGCAGGCTGAAGGAAAACGCACGGTTTGATTTTATGCGGTATGGTACGGCTGTGGACAGCAGTGGCAGCAGCGATATCACCACTGGGTGCCAACCCTGTAGCCGCATACGGGAAAAGCCAAACGCCCCGGGGCGTAACCCAAAGAGCGTATACAAACGCCCCATGCTTATGCATGGGGTGTTTGCACTCCGTGTCCGGATGAAAGCCGGGGCAGCATCCGCGGGTTAAAAAAGATCGTCGTCGTTGAGGCCGTCGAGGTCCTCATCCTCAAAATCGTCCTCGTCGTCGTCGTCAAAGCTGTCGTCCTGAAAATCCTCGTCGGAAAAATCGTCGTCATCGAAAGCGTCGTCAAGGAAGCCGTCTGCGTGTCTGCCGTGCAGATACGCCGCTTCCGCCTCTCTGAGGTCCTTGTCGGATACTCCGGGGCCATCCGGCAAATCGCCGATCACGATGTACTCCGGGATGATAAAAACCGGTTTTCCCTCTTCCATACCCTTTGTCCTCCTGTGAACCCTATCGCTTGAATAAAATGGAATGAACCGCGAGCCGCGCGGAAAGCGCCGGAAATATGGAAGGTGTTGCCGCAAACGGAGAGTAAGGCAAACACAGAACAAAGCATGTGCATACGGATGCGCTGTCCCCGCGCGGAGACGGGGCAGCGGAAGGCTTTGATTGCGGTTTCCTCGGCTTTTGCGCACCGAAGCGGACGGCAATCAAACGCGGCTGGGCAGGAACGCCCGGTTCCGCGTTGGCTCAGGGCGTTGGCAGCACCTGCTGCGCGTCAATCTCCTGCTGCATCAGCAGGGCGGCTTCGGCGCTGGTCAGCTCCAGCGCGCGCAGCTGATCGCCGTACAGCAGGCGGTACGCCGCGCGGTCGGCGCCATCCGGTACGGCAAAGGACAAACGGTACAGGGCTTGCCCGTCCGTCAGCTCCAGCCCTTTAATCCGGTCGGGATGCCAGACACCGTTCAGGCTGACCAAGAGAAAGGAATCCTGCAAGTATTGAGTGGGGTTCTCCATGCCGTCCAGCAGGGCGGCCGGGATGGACAGATCCACCATGATGGACGAGGCTGTATCCGCCGTGGGCAGCAGCGGCGCGATGGAGATCAGGCCCGCGTCGGTGCGAAACGGCGCGTTCAGGGTCTGCGTATCGGCCGTGGCGATGGCCGCCGTGCACAGGATCAGCACAAGGGTGATCAGGAGCAGGGGGCGGAATTTCATGGGCAGCCTTCCTTTCTTTGTATGTAAGAATTGAAAGGGATTTGCGCGTATCCCTACTGGAGCAGAAGCAGGCTCAGCGCCATCAGCGCCATGCCGGCCACCAGCCCATAGATGGACAGATGGTGCTCTCCGTATTCCTGAGCGGCGGGCAGCAGCTCATCCAGGCTGATGAACACCATAATACCGGCGGTCATGGCGAAAACGAAGCCGAATACGGTATCGTTGAGGAAGGGCGCAAGCACCAGATACCCGATAATCGCGCCCACAGGCTCGGCCAGGCCGGAGGCAAACGACAGGCGGAACGCCTTTTTGCGGTTGCCTGTCGCACAATAAATCGGCACGGCCACGGCAATGCCCTCGGGGATGTTATGGATGGCGATGGCGACAGCGATCGGGATGCCCAGATGCGGGTTGGACAGCGTGGCGGTGAAGGTGGCAAGCCCCTCGGGAAAATTATGCGCCGCAATCGCCAGCGCGGTCAGCACGCCGATGTGCATCAGGCTGTTCTGGGGGTGTACGGGGCAGTTGTCCATCTCCTCCACGGTGTGCATTTCGTGCGGGTTTTCCACAGAGGGGATCAACTTGTCGATCAGCGCGATCAGCGCAAAACCGCAGAAAAAACCGCCCACTGTAAGCCACGCGCCCGGTTTGGCGCCGATGGAGGAGGAGATCAGGTTCAGCGCCTCCGGGAAGATATCCACAAAGGATACGTAGATCATCACGCCCGCCGAAAACCCCAGCGCGACGGACAGGAACTTGGTGTTGGTTTGCCGGGTGATCAGGGACAGCAGGCTGCCGATGCCCGTGGAAAGACCGGCCAGCAGCGTGAGGGAAAACGCGAAGAGGAAGTTGTTGGGTATCAAATGAGTTCTCCTTTTAGGTGATATGGGCAATGGAAAAGCGCCCGCCAAACCGGCAGACGCTGCGGAAACCCTGCGCGAGTCCGGAATGAAATGGTAAGCTCATAGAGAATTCTCCGTGCGTGGTGAAATGCCTCTTTTCTTTGTTACATAGGATCAGCGGCTCAGCACCGGATTATTGTCCGGGTTGATGACCACCGAATCCACCAGGAGCTTCTCTTTGGGATCATAAACCACGATATTGTAGCCGTCCTGCGCAAGCGCGTATTCTGTGCCGCCGATCACGATGGAAGCCGCGTCATAGGCGCTTTGGACCGTTACATCCATCTTGTCGGCCTGGCCTTCCCAGGCAAGCGCCTGTGTGCCGCTTTGCTCGGTGCGGATGTGGGCGTTGGTGTCGATAACGGCCAGATAGCCTTCGGTTTCGCTGTCGTGCGCGTCCAGGCGCAGGGCCATATCCTCCGTCAGGAAGAGCATATGGCTGTCCAGCGGCCCGCAGGCGCCCTGTTTGGCGATCACTACGAGATACCGGTTGGCGTTGAGCGAGAACAGGAAGGAGTAGGCCTCGGCATGGGCATCGTCGCCGCGGTCGCGCAGGTTGTACGACAGATAGTACAGCAGCGGGCCGCGGACCTGCGGCAGGACCTCGGCAAAGTTATATTCGGTAATGCCCTCGTCGCGCAGGTTAAAGATCAGGCCGTAGAACAGGCCGGGCGAGATGGTGGTGACATCCATAATCTGGTTGTCGTTTTCGACCGCGCTCTCGATCTCGGCGATGGTCGCATGGGAAGAGCTGGTTTCTTTTGCCTGCAAGACGAGGTAGTTGATGCCTGTAACGCAGTTGACAATCAGCAGCGCGCTTAATACCGCCGTCAGAATTTTGGCCCGCGCGATGCTGGATTTTTGGTCCGGCAGGTTCAGCTTGCGCATGCTGTCCGACGTGGCGGAAAACAGGCAGATGATCGCCGTCATCGGCAGCCAGAACGGCTGCAGGTAGTAACTTGCCGAAAACAGGTAGGGAAGGAAGAACACAGGGACAATCACCGCCAGCAGCGCAACAAACAGGAACTTGGATTTGCGGGACCGCCGCCTGCTCATTACGGCCATGGAGCGGAGGATGATGACCAGCGACAGCAGGAAGATGCCGGAAAACAGCAGGCCCCAGCCGCCGACAATGGCATCCGGCACCGCTAGTCTCCACTCGTCCGCGCTGAAGGTGAAGGGGATTTTCAGGCTGATATCGGTAAACAGCGCGTTGGATACCGGCGAAAACAGCGACACAAAGAACTGCATAAACCTTGGCAGGCTCTGGATCTTGCCCGACATCAGCGATTGCAGATGCGAGTGGATGGAATTTTCCCCCAGCATGCCGTACAGGGGATTGCCGTAGCGGTAGGCATTGACCACATAGGTGGTGCCGCCCAGCACCAGCAGCGTGCACAGCGCCATGCCCGCAAAGTACCAGAACAGCTGCCACTTGCGGCGGCCGCGACGCTCCTTTGGCTCGTCGGACTGAACGATGGCGATGAGCCGCGCCAGATAGTAGAACAGGCAGACGATCACGCAGTAGAGCGCCGCCGATGTTTTCACGTTGATCGCCAGGCAGACCGCCAAAAACGCGGTTATCTTGGCCGCGAAGGCATAACGGCCCTCCGGCTTATAAATCACATAGGTAAACGAGGCTGCGGCGATTGTCAGCAGCTGGAACATAAAGCCGTCGTTATAGTACGTAAGCACCTGCGACAGCGTGGCCGGGTTGACGCTGGCAAACAGCACCGCCAGCAACGCGCCCAGAGTGCTGATGCGGAAGGCGTCACGGATCATCGGCGCCACAAGGCACAGGCAGGCTGCGATGGATGCGAGATTGTACACCTTGCCGTAGAGTATATTGCCGGTCAGCGCGTAAAAGCTTGCGCCGATGATGAACGAGGCCTTGGGCTGGTTTTCCACCTGATAGGTCAGCCAGAAGGCGTTATGGGGCAGGGGGGAGGCGACGCTGGCAAACGAAACCATCGTTTGCCGGAACGGATTCCAGCCGTAGGCCAGCATGCCCGTATCGGCCTTTTGATAACAGTTGGAGTCCCATCCGATGTCAAACAGCTGTCCGGCCAGCAGCGAGCACGCGGCCAGGAACAAAACGCCCGCCGCTGTGATCAGCAGCGCGTATCCCGGCGCCTTGCGCAGCCATGCCACAACGGCCCAGGCAACCGGCACGGCGTACAGCGCCGTATACTGCCCGATGGAAATCCCCACCGCGAGCAACAGGGTTACGATGGCGACCAGCGAGAAGAAATAGGCCAGAATAAACAGACCAAAGTCAAACACGGGGGTATGTGGCGCTTGCTTTGGCTGATCCCCTTGCAGGGAAGTAAGCTCCTGCCTTATTTCATCTAATTCTGTCGCCGCCATCGTATCCGCTCCGTTACCATCATAATCGGTAGAGGATGATTTTTTTTGATTATATCATATCAAACCCGAATTGAAAAATGATTTCTGTATACAGGGCCGGACGCGACAGGAACGGGGTTATTGACATCCGCGCCGGTTCTATTATAATGAGCGTAAACCGGTAAAAAACAAACGGAGGAAGACAATGCACAGCCATAAGCGAAAGCTGATCGCACCCATTGTGATTACAGGGCTCGTGGTGCTTTATTACATCGGGTTCATCATCCTGCTGACCACAACCGGCCAGCTGCCGTTGGGGTGGCTGATCGCGGGGAGCGTGATTCCGCTGTGCCTTGCGGGCGCAATGGTGTATGTGCTCCTCCAGCGAATCAAAGAAATAAGGAGCGGAGAAGAAGATGATCTTAGTCAATACTGATTATGTAACCGGCAAGGAACTGGAAACCCTCGGCCTGGTGAAGGGGTCCACCATCCAGTCGCGCAACATTGGCCGCGATATTACCCAGGGGCTGAAAACCCTGATCGGCGGCGAGCTGAAAGCCTATACCGAAATGATGAACGACGCCCGCGCCCTGGCAACCAAGCGCATGGCCGAGCAGGCCGAGCAGCTGGGCGCCGACGCGGTGGTCAACATCCGCTATGCCTCCGCCGCCGTAATGCAGAACGCGGCCGAGGTTATGGCCTACGGAACCGCCGTCAAGTTTAAGTAATAAGCCAAGCAGGAAAAGGATGCACAAAGCCGCCGTGCGCGGCCATGCCATATTTCCGCCATTTTGGGTGTGCGCAATCCTCGATGTAGCGCTGCTACTACTTCGGATTACGCACGCCCAACCTGGCGAAAATCTGTCACGGCGGCGCGCGGCGGCTTTGCACATCCTTTCCCTGCTTTCTCTTGGGTTGGGCAAACGGGGAAGGAACGGGGATAATAATCTGGGGGTTAGGGGATGGGTTTTGGCCCTTGGCTTTTTGGTTTACGGCTCTTGGGAGTACGGGTGGATTTGGCGGGGGGGCTGTTTGGGGGATTGTTTGGCGAAGGGGTCTGGGATGATATTTTTGCTGTTGCTTCGCAAGGCGCACGGGGGTATGGGGAAACCGGGGGTTCGGCTGGGCGGCCTTGGGTGTAGTGCGGGACGTGCGGAGGGGTCTGGATTGCTGCTTTTGCTGTTGCTTCGCAAGGCGCACGGGGGTGCGGGAAAACCCGGGGGTACGGCTGGGCGGCTTTGCGTGGAGTGCGGCACTTGCGAAGGGGCCTGGGTTGCTGCATTTGCTGTTGCTTCGCAAGGCGCACGGGGGTACGGGGAAACCGGGGGTACGGCTGGGCGGCCTTGGGTGGAGTGCGGGACGTGCGGCGGATCAGCGGCCCCGGTGCTTATCCTTTTTCTTTTGTTGGCGGAGGGCAAACTGCCGCGCCTGATCGGCTTCCTTCTGGGCGCGGCTTCGCCTTTGGCGGGCCGTTTTGTTTTCCTCATGCTGCAGCTGGAGGGCCTGCTGCGAGCGGGTGCCAACCCCCTGTGCGTGAACCTGTTTTTGAATGGCGCGCTGCATGCGCTTGGGGTTGCCGGGTGCGGCGGGCGGCCGCCCGTCCGCCTTCACGGGCGGGCTGAACGCAAGCTCCCGCCAGTGCGCAAGCAGGTAGTGGTACACCTCGTAATCCTTGGGCTCCGCCCCGAAGGTGATTTTGCAAACCTCCAGCTTTCCGTCCGATACCCGTTCATAAACGCCTACCCAGAACGGGTCCTCAAAGAAAACCGTCAGCGTGCCGGAAATGGATTGCATAACAAAAGCCTCCTCGTGTGCTGAACAAAGAACGGACAACCGAAGAGGCAGGTTACTGACGGATGCAATCCGCGCCCGGACTACCGGCCGGGCCGTGTTTTTATCTTTGCGCGTATTTAGTTGTCAGGTTGATTATACCGCGGAATCGGCGCAGATACAACGGGCGCGCCGGGAAATGGGCGGTATGCCCGCGTGCGCGATGAGGAAACGGGTTTGCGGGAGATTGGCCGGGGATATCCCGCGGGCGTTTGCCGGGCGGAATACCGCCGCGGGCATTGCCGCCGGGGTAAGGAATTTTGAGAAAAGGTATGATACTAAGCTGATGGGGGCTGCCTGTGTTGCGGCTCCGGATATGTATTACACGCCGCGCAGGGACAGCAGCCGGGCGCGAATGTCCGTCACCCGCCCAATGGCCTCGGCAACCTGGCCTTCGGCCTCACGGATGCGCTTTTGCACCAGCCAGTCGGCAAGCAGGCCGTCAAAAAAGTAATCCGCGAAGCTGAGAAAATCATCCACCTGAAAATCGAGGGTCTCCCCGACATCCGAAAGCTCTCCGGCAAACCGGCGCAGGGCTTCCTGTGCCAATGCCAGCTCCTGCCGGGCTTCATCCATCCGGTTGTGTTTGATAAACGTGGAAATAAAGCCCCCGCCCAGAAGATCGGCAATGCCCCAGTTGCCTGCTTTTCGCAGGGACTCCCCGGCGGCGTTCAAATGGGTAAGGGCATGGTCTGCCGCTTGAATGGCTTCCTGTATTTCCTGCTGTTGGTCTTTCATGGTGATTGCTCCCTCCGGACGGTGAAACGTCCTGTGCATAGTATATCACAAGCGGGCTGCCGCCCGCCGGTTTCCGGGCGGACGGGCAGCCAATGGGAAGAAGGGGAAATTATTCCTTCCGGCAAATCACCCCCAGCGCCGGGGCGGTTTGCGTGCAGGGCGCGCCCTCCAGCCCGGCGGTGACCGCCTGCACGGCAAAGCCGCAGGCGGCAAGCTCCGCCCGGAGGGTATCCGGGGAGAAGAAGGTCTGCCAGAAGCGGTAGAGGGTGCATTGCTCGTCAAACACGGCATAGATATCGCACAGCGCGGAAAGCGCAGGGTAGAACGCGGTCTTGGCCAGCACGGCGTGCGGATGCGGGCGGAAAAGCCCCTCCGGGGCCGTGTACCAATAGGGCTTGCCGGCTGCGGTGCGGAGCTCCAGCGCGTGCAGGCTTGGCACATCAAAGGCGAACTGCCCGCCGGGCTTCAGGGCGGCGTGGATATTGCGCAGCAGTGTTTGGCGCTGCTGGGGGTTCAGCACGCCATAATCCTGGCTGATCATCAGGGCCGCGTCGAAGGTCTGCCCGCCGAACGGCTGCAGATAGCTCGCGCGCCGGAAGCTCGCGCCGGGGGCGTGCGCCGCGGCGTAGGCGAGCGAGCCCGCGGAGCGGTCGATGCCCGTGATGCGGTAGCCGCGCCGCGCAAGGGCCGCGCAATACAGCCCCGGCCCGCAGCCCAGATCCACGATGGATGCGCCCGCGGCAAGCCCCATCGCGGCGGGCAGCCGATCGCAAAGCGCGGCGATGGTTTGGGGCTTATAGCTGGCCTGATCGGTATCGGGGTCGAGGTGGGCCTGCAAAAGCTGCGAGGCGATATAGGGGTCGTCCCAGAATTCCGCGCCGGGCGCATAGGGCGCGGGGGCAAGATCGGCGGTTAAAAGATCCTGTACTGTGAACATGGAACCCTTCCTTTCATCGGGTGAGAAAATGTACAAAGCTGCGGCATGGCGGCAAACGCAAACAGAGAACCGGGTGCACAGGGCGGTTCTCTCCGTTTGGCGCAGCGCCGAAGGTTTTTTATCACAGGCCCGGGAGCCGGGGCTGATACGCAAACGGAGGGATACCTTGCGAAAGAACGAACGAAACCCACAGCAAAACCGCGCCTGCGCTTATCAGGCGATTTTCTTGCTTCGGCTTCGTTCTTTCTGTCGCTTCCGGTCGGCGATCGTGTCACCTTCCGGACGGTATCCCTCCCCTAAAATGATTCAGTCGTTTGCTGCCGTATCCAGCATAACGCAGGTCGGCGGTGTTGTCAATTACCGGAAAAAGGATGGAAAGGGGATTGTTATACGATACAATATTTATGGAGTGAGTACAGTGAAGCTTCGTTTAGAGCCCGGTTTCTGCGGTATGTAATCGTTAATATTTTCATTGTGAGTGCTCCGGTGCCGCCGGGCGGCGCGGGGGTGGGTTATTATTGAAAAGTTTCGGGTCGTTAGCGCCGCTCGCCTCATCGCGCCTGCGGCACTGTTCGCTCGCTTTGGCAATGTATTGTAATACATGGAATGGGGTTTCACCCCAAGCCCTGAGCAAGGGCTTCGCCCCTGCACCTTGACCAGGGCCATCGGCCCTGGACCCATCATTTTGCGGTTTTGACGCGCGGCATCTGGTATAGAGTGATGCGGCGCGGGGGTGGGTTATTATCGAAAAGTTTCGGGTCGTTAGCGCCGCTCTCTTCATAGCGCCTGCGGCGCTGTTTGCTCGCTTTGGCAATGCATTGTAATACATGAATTGGGGTTTCACCCCAAGCCCTGAGCAAGGGCTTCGCCCCTGCACCCTGACCAGGGCCATTGGCCCTGGACCCTTCATTTGATTGGTTTCCGGCCTGCGGTTACTCCAGCCAATCCAGCTGCTGCGCGGTGGCGGCCGTTATCACATCGGCGGCCTTCACATAGCCGTCGGCGCCGTTCAAATCCATCATCCAGCCGGGCTCGCCGTTTTGCGGCACCATTACGTGCAGCCAGCCGTCGCGCTCCGCCAGCACATGCATTTTGGTTCCCGCGGGCAGTTTGGTTACGGTACCGGCAAACAGCCCGGTGCCTTTTTTCAGG
Source organism: Candidatus Limiplasma sp. (assembly GCA_963664595.2). Lineage (GTDB taxonomy): Bacteria > Bacillota > Clostridia > Christensenellales > Aristaeellaceae > CAXXOK01. The sequence continues at coordinate 298,694 of CAXXOK010000003.1, forward strand.
GAGATGTTTTTCCTGGCTTTGGCCACAGTGAGCGGGGGATACTTCTCCAGCGGCTTCATCGCGCAGGGCGAACCCGGATAATCCACATACACGCTGGCCATATAACCCTCCACGCTGCCGATACGCACATGGTACCACGGATAGGGGTCGCCCGGCCTGGTATCCAGCACCTCTAACAGCGTGCCGTAGCTGTAGGTACCCAGATCGGAGGAGTGGGACGAGGTTTTGGCCCGCAGGTGTACGCCGCACGACACGGCATAGCCGTCCGGCAGGGCATAGCCCGTGTCGGCGCGGCAGGCCTCGGCGCTTTTGGGAAACGCGTCGGCATCGGTATAATCCAGGTACGGAGGGATGAGCGCGGGTATTTGCTCTGTTGTGGTCACCCCGTCCGCGGCGGTGGTGGTGACGCTATACCATTCCCCGTCGGCGGCGATTACCCGGTTATCCCCGGCTTCGATGGTGGTGCTCTCGCCGGTAGCGGTGTTCACATGTTGGTAGTCCTGCAATCTGCACAGGATGCCGCTAACCGGATTGTACTGCACGCGCACGCGGAAGCTTTCGGTCTCGGTATCCGACCGGGAACAGGCAAGGGTATACAGGTTTTCCTTCGCGTTATAGGTGATGTACAGCAAACCGTCCGAAAACAGCGCTTTTTCTCCGACGGGCATCACGGTCCAGGTTTCGGTCTCGGCGGTTCGGCGCAGGGTAACCAACAGGCGCGCGCCGTCTTTTTCCAGTGCGAGCAGGCCGGTGTCGTACATGGCGTTATCGTTGGTAATTTCCCCTTGCTGATACGCGCCGCACAGGCAAACATAGCCCTTCAGCATCGGGTGGGAGAGCGCCTGGGCAAGCTCGTCCGGCGTCTCGCCCACAAATTCCGTCACGGTCAGCGGCTGTTTGCCTGTGCGGGTTTGCGTTTCGTACCGGGTAATGCCCTGTGTGCCCGGGGCCGTGGGCTGCGGCGTCGGCTGCGCGGCGGCAGGGGTTGTTGCATCCTCCGCTGTGAAGCCGTAGGAGGCCAGTTCTTCATCCCGCCACTCCAGCAGCGGCTGCGGCCAGGTTTCCGGCTCGCCATAGCAGGATTTGAAATACTCGTTCACGGCCTGCGCCGTGGTCAGGGAGCCGTTCATCAGCCCGCTGTACAGCGCGTCGTTGGGCTGAACGCCCCATTGCTCCATCCAGTCCAGAAACATGGCGCGGCGTTCCGCGCTCATCCCGGTAAACCAGCCGTTTGCCCGCGCGGTGCGCAGGCCGTCGCGGATGCTGCCCTCCCCCGGATAGGCGCTGAAGCCATCCACATGGAAGGGGGTGGAGCTGCTGATGAACTGTCCCGTTTGTTTATCATTTGCGGAGGTATATACCCACGTGGGATGCCCGGGAGGATAGAATGTCACCTGCCACTGCGTATCGGTTTCGGTTACCTCAAAGATAAAGGCGTCCGCCTCCGCCTGCGTGTAGCTATAGACCTCGGTCAGGTCGGCCATGGCGTGCCGCTCCGCCTCTGAGAAATCTTTCGCGGCGGCGCATGCCGGGAGCAGGAAAACCGTAAGCACCAGAGCGGTGATCAGGTACGAGAAAACACGTTTCATAGGGTGATGGTCTCCTTTCGTCGGCCGGGTCCGGCCGGGTGCGGACAGGGCTGGGAGTGCGATGCGGCGGCTCAGCCGGGGCTATCCAGAACCATATCCATGGTGCAGCTCACCACACGCATCCGGGGTGCGACCTGCACCACGAAAAACGTATAGGTTTCGCTGTCCTGATTGTAGCCCATGAGCACGTCGAAGGTGCAGCCATGGCTGGTGATCTCCTCGCGCTGCGATGCAAAGGACGAGATCCGGGCGGAAGCGCCCGGGCGGAAGACATCCAGAAAGTCCAGCAGGAACTGCGTTACCTCGTCCTGCCGGGGCTCCAGGGTGCCCTGCATGATGGGGGTATCGTCAAACTGGGCCAGGCCGTTGTACAGATAGGGCACGCCGCCGTCGCCATCCAGATGGAGGTACAGCTGGCTGTCGCCGATCCCGGCGGTAACATAGAAGCGGTCATCCTCCCGCTGGGCGTACCAGGAAAGCGCTTCGGTGTCCTGCAGCAGATACTCGCTTTGCCACAGGGCCTTGGCATAGTCGATTGCCTCTTGCGCCGTGGTAATGGGGCGGGCTTCCGGCCCCGTATCCTGCGGCTGGGACGGCGGCACCTTATAGACGGCTGCAAGCCCGGAAAACAGCAGGATAAACAGAGCGGAGATCAGGATATACAGGCGTTTCATGATGTTTCGTCTCCTTTGCGGGCAGTAACCGGCCCCGGCAGGGCACCGGCAAGCCGCCGCGCTGGATTGCCGGAGACCTTGGCGCGCAAAGCCCGGCATGCATTTAACGCGCCGCCGCACGGATTTTATCCCCGTGCGGCGGCGGAACTTGTTTCAGCCGCCGCCGGAAGCTGCGGCTCAGCCCACGCCGCTGTACAGGGTGGACTGGGGAATGCCGATGGCGTAGTTCACCACGCGCACCACGGGCGAAATCTGTACCACAAAGAGCGAATAGGTATCGATCTGCGTTTCATTCTGCGCGTAGGTATAGCCGATGAAAGTGACATAGAATTGGTCGGTATACGCGGTTTCGCTTTCGAAATGGAAGGCCTCGATCCGGTCGGAATCCCCCGGGCGGAGGGCATCCACAAAGTTGAGCAGGTACTGGGTAATCTCTTGCTTTTGGTCCTCAACATCCTCCTGGGTGGGAGAGGCGTAATCGTACCGGGACAGCCCGTTGTGCAGGTAGCTGACAACGCCGTCGCCGCCGAAGTGTGCGATCAGCGCAAAGTCCTCATTGCTGGCGGTTACATAATAAACGCCGTCGATTTCCTCCACACCCCAATCCAGCCCGGCGATATCCTCGGCCAGGTATTCGCTTTGCCACAGGACCTTGGCATAGGCAATAGCCTCTTCCTCCGAGGTGATCTGCCGGGCCTCGATGCCCGCGCCGGACGGATTGATTTTCAGGATTTCGGGCATGGGGATATATTCCGCCGTGGCGAACGCGCCCGCAAGCGCCATGCACGCCACGAGGGCAGCCGTAAGCGCCAGTCCCTTTTTCACGGTTCCGCTGTGCAAAATGGCGTTGACGCGGGTTTTCAGGCTGCGGCTGGTCATGGTCATGCTGGTGGCCAGCACCCCCACGCCCGGCGCCATGCGGCGGGAAGCCGCCAGCACCAGCACGTTGGCATAGGCCAGCCGCTGCGCGGTATCCAGACCGTGGATCACGCGATCGTCGCAGGCCAGCTCGGTATCGATCCGGCTCATGCCCGCGGCCAGCCAGACCAGCGGGTTGAACCAGTGCACGGCGCAGCACGCAAGCCGCACCAGCCCCCAGAGAGAGTCGCGGCCCTTGTAATGGCAGATCTCATGCGTGAGCACCATCGCCGCCTCCTGCGGCGCGGCCGTGAGCGGCAGCGCGATATAGGGGCGGAACACGCCGACCAGGCAGGCGCTGGGGAGCGGGTCGGTAAAGTATACGGGGATGGGCTTCACGCCGCGCTCGGCGCACAGCGCCTGATACTGCTCCTCAAGCTTGCCGGAAATCGGCTCGATGCGGTCCGCCCGCAGCCTGCGGCGGAAGCGCAGGTTGGACAGGAGAAACCAGAGGCTCACCGCCATAACGCCCAGCAGGTACAGTTGCATCAGCCGCCAGGAGAGCATGCCGTTGTAGGTGGAATCCACCAGGGCGTTCATGCCGTCGGCGATGCCGCTGCGGCGGCCCGCCAGATTCTCCACCCACCCGGTAACGCTTTCCACAGCATCGGTAAAGCGCACCTGCAACTGCCCGGCGATGGGGCGGATGGCCGTGTCCTGCGCAAAGGCGGAACGGATTTCGTTGATGGCGGGGTTGGGCAGCGCCAGCGGGCACAGCAGGCGGATGGCCACCAGCAGCCACGCAAAGCGGATCAGCCGGTTACCCAGCGGCTTGCGAAGAAATTTTCGGATCAGGATCATCAGGAGAATGGCCAGAGAGGCCATCACGTTGGCTTCCAGCAGAAAGTTATACAGAACTGCGGTTCTCACGGCGTATCGCCTCCCCGGTGTTTGGCTTCGTCCTGCAGCAGGGCGAGCGCGGATTCGATCTCGTCTACCGTCACCTCGCCGGAATCCACCAGATGGTTGATCAGCAGCGAGGCCTTGCCTTCAAAAACCCGGTCGAGCAGCTTGCGGGTTTGGGTGGCGGAGGCCTCCTCCCGGGTGATGGTGGGGGAATACAGTTTCACGGGGCCGCTCTCGTCCACCGTTACGCTGCCCTTGTCCTGCATGCGCTTGAGCAGCGTGATCACGGTATGGCGCGTCCAGCCGGTGGCGGGCTCCAGTGTTTTGGTGATGTCGCCCATTGTGCGCGGATGATAGTCCCATAGCGTTTCCATGATTCGCCATTCCGCTTCGGTGCATTGCACAGCCATAGCACCCCTCCTTTCAGTTGTTGACAAGTGTCTACCTGTCAGGATATAGGATACACTTGTCTACTCCTTCTTGTCAAGGGGGCCGTGCCGGATACGGGAAAATGCCAGAGGGTATTTTTTCCTGCCGGGAAGGGAGAATGCTTCCGCTGTTACCTTGTGTCTTGCGCGGGCCCGCGCTATACTGGCGGGGAAAGGGTGAAAAAATGATGGCGCAGAACGGATATACGACCGTATACAAATCCAAGGCATGGGAAACCCGCATGATGCAGCTGTATGACGCGGCGCTGCAGCGCTGGCCGGTGCCGTTTGAGGAGATGGAGATCCCCACCTCCACGGCGCAGACGCACGTTGTGCGGTGCGGCAACCCCGCGGGCAAGCCGCTGCTGCTTTTGCACGGCACCGGCAGCAACGCCCTGATGTGGCGCGATACCGTGGAGGGACTGGGGCAGACACACTGCCTGTACCTGATCGATACGCCTAACGATCCAGGTAAAAGCGCGTCCTCGGCCTTGTTGAAGCCGCCGGAGGGTTACGCGCAGTGGATGCGCGAGCTGCTGGACGCGCTCGGACTTGACAGGGTTTCGGCAGCCGGGCATTCCAAGGGCAGCTGGCTGGCGCTGAATATGGCGGTAAACCTGCCGGAAAGAATAGATAAGCTGGTGCTGCTGGCCCCCGCCGCAGGGCTGTATGGCAAGCTGACGCCGGAGTATATTAAAAAATCGCTGAAGGTGGGGCTGTTTCCCACGGTGAAGAACGTGACCGGGTTTCTGGCGTATATGGCGGCGGACGGCGGCGCGGTGAGCCCGGCCTGTGCCGAGTACCGCGCGTTGCTGATTGAGTGCGCCAAGGGCGGGATGGTCGGCCATCGGGATTTTACCGACGCGGAGCTGCGGACGGTAGGCTGCCCGGTGCTGCTGCTGTATGGGGAGCAGGAGCGCAGCCTGGATTATCGTAAGGCCGCCGAGCGCGCCAAGGCCAATGTGCGAAATTTGCAAACGGTGATTGTTAAGGGTGCGGGGCATGAGCTGCAAAGCGAGAAGCCGGAGGAGATCAACCGGCTGATTTGCGATTTTGTGTAATAGATAAAAAAGGATAAAAAAGAAGGGTCCAGGGCCGATGGCCCTGGTCAGGGTGCAGGGGCGAAGCCCATGCCCGGGGAACGGGGCGGAGCCCCGAATCTAAGCCTTATAACGTTCACCGAAAGCGAGCGAACAGCGCCAAAGGCGCTATAAGGCGAGCGGCGATAACGACCCGAAAAGATAATAAACAAAAGAGACGCGCCGCAGCCCCGACAAGCCTCTCAGCATGTCAAAAAGAAGGGTCCAGGGCCGATGGCCCTGGTCAGGGTGCAGGGGCGAAGCCCATGCCCGGGGAACGGGGCGGAGCCCCGAATCTAAGCCAAATAACGTTTACCGAAAGCGAGCGAACAGCGCCAAAGGCGCTATGAGGCGAGCGGCGATAACGACCCGAAAAGATAATAAACAGAAGAGACGCGCCGTACCCCCAGCGCGCCGCTTTTTTGCAAATCAGAAATTCAAAACCGGAAACATCGGTCAGACCTGCGCCGCTCCGCGTTCTTCCCCGGCCTTACCGCCGTATTGCTGAACCAGCGCCTGATAGGCGGGATCGTTGGCGAGGAAGGCGTACTTGGGATCGTCCTTCAGGCTGCGCAGCAGGGGCGACAGAATTTTCAGGGTAGGGATCTCCGGCGGGTTCTTGTGCGGCAGATGGCGGAAAAGCGGCGAAAACAGAGCGTTCCACGGCTCGGCCGCCGCGTGCAGAATGGCGCCGAGGGCCTCCACCGCGCCGGGCGCATCCTGCCGGGCAACGGCGGCTTCCAGCGGGGCGATGTGCTCCCAGTATTCGCCAAGGCCAAAGGCCGCGCATTCCCTGCGGGCGCAGTCGGCCAGAGCCAGAGCCCCGTCATCGTCCCCCTCCTGCACGGCCAGGCGGATCAGACGGCAGAGCGTAGCCTGCTGGTCCTGCAGGCTCAGGGTCAGCTTGCGCTCCAGCAGCTCCGCGGCTTTGCCGGGTTCCCCCTGCTTGTCGAGGATATCGGCCTGCATGCCGCGCTTGTCCAGGGCGCTCCAGTCCGGCAGGGTGTCCAGCAGGGCCTGCGCTTCGGTATACCGCTCCTCCCGGATCATACCGGAGGCGAGCATATAGTTCGCCTGATTGGCAAGCGCCGTGTCCCCGCTTGCGGCGACGCGCTGGTATAGCTCCGTCACCTTTTTGCGGTACGGCTCCTGCTCCGCCTCGGGCAGGGCGGACATCATCAGCTTGCCGCTTAACAGGGTGGCGGTGGATTGCAAAAGCTCGGCGCAGTAGGGGTATTCCTTCAGGCGCTCTTCCGCCGCCGCGAAGCTCTGCGCCACATCCTGGGCGCGGGCAACCTCGCCGATTTCCTGAATCAGCTGCATGGCTTCCTGATGGGTCAGCTCCGCCTGATAAGAAAGCAGCGTGTTCGGATCGGTTTTCAGCAGGCGCGCCAGAGCGGGCAGCAGCAGCAGATCGGGGCAGGTAACATCGTTTTCCCATTTATTCACGGCGGGGGCCGATACCCCCAAGCGCGCGGCGACCTGCTCCTGCGTCAGGCCGAGCGCTTTGCGCTTTTCGCGCAGTACGGTTGCGATAGACATGATTCATACCTCCTAACCTTGCCTTTATCATAGCAACAGGAGGGCGGAAAAACAATTGAGACGTTGTTAGCAAAGCGCGGGCGAAACATAACCGTGGGTTATATGATGCGAAAACAGTGCGCCGCTCAGCCGTTTTTTAAGATGCGCTCCGCCGCCTGCGCGGGGGTGAGGGAGGACACGTCTATTTTTTCCGTGTTCAGCGAAGGATACAGGGGCAGGCGCGCAACGCTGCGGGCGACGACATCTTCCGCGCGGATCCCGGCATCGATATCCTTTTGCAGGCGCGCCCGCAGCGCGTGCTCGCCGCACACCAGCGAGAGCTGGCGCACATGGCAGCCCGCCGTGTGCAGGCGGGACAGCAGATCATCAAGGATGGGCTGCTGGTGGAGTACCCAGCAGAAGATGATGCTGTCGTACACGGAGCAGGCGATAAAATTGTTGAGCAGGTGGCAGATGTTATCCATCACCATCTCCTTGGTTTCCTCTGTGACTTGAAACGGATGCATGTCCCAGCACCAGTCCCCGTCCAGAAATACGCTGTTGGGGAGCAGCTGCTTGAGGCACTTGGCGGTTGTGGTTTTGCCCACGCCCATGGTGCCGCCGATAATATATAGCGTTTTCATGAATCGTTGTCCTTTGTGATGGGATTGTCGTATGCGTCAGGCCTGCCGCCACAGCATCCGGCTGTCCTCAAAGGCCACGGTCAGGCGGCCTTCTTCCTTGAGCCAGGCCAGATAGGAGCGCACGGTGCTGCCCACCAGCACATACTGCGAAAAGTTCATGGTCAGGTTGTAGCGGCGAAACATCGCCTGCAGAATATCCTCGAAGATGGCGGGGGTCCGGCAGGCATCCACCAGCTGGTCCGCGATGGATAGCACGGTCTGCCGGTTAAGGGCTACAAGCTCCCGGATATCCCCGGCGGCTTCGGCATGGGAGGGGATGAACAGCTTGGCCTGCATGGCCGCTACCGCGTCCAACGTTTGCAGGCAGGCCGCGATATCGTACAGGAAGGTAATGCCGTACTTGGTGAGTGTGTCCCGGCTGGACAGGCAGTCGGCGAGGAATACAACATCATCCGGCGTGCGGAAGCCGACCATATCAAAAAAATGGCCCGGCAGCGGAATGACCTCGATTTCGCGGGGAAAGGCGGGATCGGAGACATCCTTCACGTCGCTTGCCTGCGCCAGCAGAAACTTGTGGCGCAGCTCCGTGCAGGGATAGCCGCCGTAGAGAAACGAGGGCTCCAGCAGCGGGTGGCGCGTGAAATCCGCCTCCGCGCCGTTTGTGAAGATATCGCAGCCGTACTGGCCTTGCAGGTAGCGGTTGCCGCCGATGTGGTCGGCGTTGGAATGGGTGTTGAGGATGGCTTTGAGCGTCCATCCCTGCTGGTCCAGAATCTGGCGCACCCTGCGCCCGGCATCCTTGTCGTTGCCGGAATCGATCAGGATCACCTCGGTTTCGGTGAGGCGGTACAGGCCGATCTTGGCGGGGGACTGGAAGTAGAAGGTGTTTTCAGCGGCCTGGATGAGTTCGTACATGGCGTATGCTCCTCAGATGACAGGATAGAAGATCAGGTTGTAGGCCGAACAGCTTTCGCCGTAGGGGTTGCGGTAGGCATGGGGCAGGTCGGCGCGGAAGCGGATAGCCTGCTGCTTGTGCAGCGTTACCGTTTGGCTGCCGATGGTCAGGTCCAGTTTGCCACGCAGCATGAGCAGGTATTCCTCCGTGCCCTCCATGTGCTTGCCGGATGGGTGATCACAGCCCGAATCCAATTCAAGATAGAAGATTTCCACATTGCGCAACGAATCGTAAGGGAACAGGGTGTTGGCGCGCATCAGACCGTTTTCTTCCTCAATCAGGCTGTTGGACTGCAGCTCGGCTACCATGTACGTGGGCTCCTCCGCTTTGAGAAAGGAGGACATCGGCACCTTGAGCCCGTTTGCGATTTTGGAAAGCGTTGTGATGGTCGGGGTGGACTGCCCCCGTTCGATCTGGCCGAGCATCGGCTTGCTGACGTCCGTCAGGGCGGCAACCTCCTCCAGCGTCAGGTTTTTCTGGGCGCGGATGCACTTGAGACGGTTGCCCACCGTTTCCGGTTGAATAGACATAAGCTTCCCCCTTTCTGTATGTTATAACATATTTATAAACATTATAGCATAGCTTCCGGGAAAGACAAGCGGGTGGATCGGATAGGCTTTGCTGCCTGAAAAACCCAAGGCCGGTCAGGCCTGCACCGCCACCACGCGGTTGCGACCGGCTTCCTTGGCCTCGTAAAGGGCCTTGTCCGCGGATTTCAGCAGGGCTTCATCCGAAGCGGCATAATCCGGGTAGGCCGACACCCCCACGGACAGGGTAATATCGGTTATGAGCCCTTCAAAAACGAAGCGGCCGGTTTCGATCGCCAGGCGCATGGCTTCGGCCCGCTTATAGGTGTTTTCCAGCGTGCTGCCCGGCAGAAGGATGACAAACTCATCGCCGCCATAGCGGCAAACCAGATCGGACTCCCGGGTGTTGTGCAGCAGAATGTCGGCCACGGAGGAAATGACATAGTCGCCGAAAACGTGGCCGAAGCGGTCGTTAATCTCCTTGAAATGATCGACATCCACCATCATGATGCCGACGGGGGTGTGGGCGCGGGCGGCCCGGCTGATCTCCGTGCGCATGATCTCGGCCAGATAGCGGCGGTTGTACAGACCCGTGAGCGAGTCGCGGACGGCGGCCTCCTGCAGCAGCAGGGCGTTGCGCTGCAATTGCTCCTTCTGCTCGTTGATCTCGCCGATATATTTGCGGTTGAGCAGGTTGGCCATAATGCTGATGACGGAGGTCATGACTAAATAGGAAATCAGGCTGGGCCAGTTGATTTGCTGCAGCGACTGGCTGAACAGGATGCAGCCGCTCAGCATGAGAAAATGAAAAGCGGCGATGATCAGGGTAATCTGCTCGGTCAGCAAGATGGCGCACAGCTGGATGGACAGCGTGATATACAGTATCGGCATAAAATCGCCCTGAAACACGGTGGGATCCAGAAAAATGGAGCCCCACGGCCCGACGACCATGGCGAGCACGGTGAGAAACGCGGAAAGCTCGTACTTGCCCAACAGGTTGATCGATACCGACGCGGAAAGCATTACAAACAGCACGGAAACCAGCAGCACGTAGAGAATTTCACGCTTGCCGGTATCCACCAGAAACACCAGTATGAGGACAAGAAGCAAAAAAAGCAGCAGTGCGATCTGCGTCCAGAACAGAATATAGGGTCTCCGGTTGCCGGGATAGCGTAACACCGAATAGTGGGTGCGCAGGAATTCCTTTATATTCATTTAAACTCCATCCAATTCCCAAATATAAGCCTATTATAACATTGTTTCCGCTATTGTGGAACTATGGCTACGTTTAGCGTTTGCCTGGGGTAGGGATCGTGCGCCGCCGCGGCGTATATAATGAAATAAAAGATAGACGGAGCCATACGGCGCCGGGCCGCGGCGAGCTTCGGAAAAGAGAGGATTTGCCCATGCTTCATTTTAACACGTCCTTTACCCCTTCGGTAAAAGCGGCGCCTTCCCACTACCTGTGCCAGGCGGGCATCGGCACGCAGGCGGGTGAGCATATCAAGCCCTATGGGGACCGTGTGCTGATCATCGGCGGCAGGCGCGCCCTGGCCGCGATGGGAGAGGCGTTTTTATCATCGCTGCGCCGGGCCGGGCTTGCCTATGAAATCCATGTTTTCACCACCGAGGTGTGCGAGGAGGAGATACAGAAAATCTGCGCCATCGGGGAGGCCTTCAAACCCCAGGTAGTGGTGGGCGTGGGCGGCGGCAAGGCGCTGGATACCGCCAAGCTTTCGGCCTATGCGATGGATATCCCCATGGTGTGCGTGCCCACCATCGCGGCCACGTGCAGCGCGGTAACGCCGCTGTCCGTGCTGTACAACCAAAACGGCACCTACCGCCAGGACGCGTTTCTGCGCAGGAACCCGGATCTGGTGCTGCTGGACCCGCAGGTGATTGCCGACGCTCCGGTGCAATACCTGAAATCCGGCGCGCTGGACGCCATCGCCAAGTGGTACGAGGGCAGCGCGTCCATCCAGGGCTGCTCGGGCATCGCGGATATCTTTGACGAGTGCGCGCTGGAGATCGCCCATATGCTCTTTGAGAAGATGAACCGCAACGTGGAGGCCGCCGTGACGGCCGCTGTGGAGCACCGCCTGAACACGGAGCTTTTGGAAGTGATCCATCTGAACCTCTATTTCGCCGGGATGATCCAGAGTGTCGGCATCAAGGCCGTGCGCAACGGCATTGCCCATTCGGTTCACAACGGGCTGACCCTGCTGCCGGAAAGCCATGCCTTGCTGCACGGGCTGAAGGTGGGGTACGGGATTTACGTGCAGCTCACGGTGCTGGGCCAGCAAAAGGATATGCTGGATCAGGCGCTGGATTTTTTCCGCAGGCTGCAGTTTATGCCCTCGTTTGCCGCGCTCGGCCTGCCGTTTACCGAACAAACCGTCCGCACCGTGGCGGAAAAAACGCATGCGGATCCCATGATGCGCAAAATACCCTTCAATACCATCACGCGGGAGGACCTTGTGGACGCCATGTACCGCATTGAAAACGCCGCGGCCCGGCAGGCGACCGTTGAATAAGGCCTGCGCAGGCCGGTGATGGCGCTTCCGCCGCGGAAAATATGACCTTCGCGGGGCGCGGCCATTGCGGGCGAACCGAAAAAATGATAGGATGAAAGCAGTCAACGGAACAAGAAAATATGGGCAGCCAAGGTTTGTTTCAGGTTTCCACACACAGACGGCCGTTTGGACGGCATGCTTCGGGGGCTGCGGCATCCGGAGATGGAACGCCCGGCTGCGGATATTGGGGAGGAAAAAGAATGAGACGGGTTGGATTGAATGGTTTATGCCTGCTTTTGGGAATTGTGCTCATCGGCCTGGGCTTTGCGGCGGGTGCGGCCGCACAGGACGAGAGCTGGACGGTGCTTTTGTATCTGTGCGGCACCGATCTGGAATCGGATGGCGGTGCGGCCAGCGCGAACCTGGAGGAAATCCTTGCGGTTTCCGTGCCGGACACAATTCATTTTATCGTGCAGACCGGCGGCACGGCCCAGTGGGAGACCGAGGGGATCGACGCGGATGCCTTGGAACGCTGGGAACTGGTGGAGAACGGCTTTGCGCAGGTGGATGTCCTCCCGCTGGCCAGCATGGGCAGCGCGGAGACGCTGGGCGATTTTCTGGCCTGGGGCGTGGAAACCTATCCCGCCGACCACTATATGGCGGTTTTCTGGAACCATGGCGGCGGATCGGCTGCCGGGGTTGCGTTTGACGAGCTGTTCGACAACGACTGCCTGTCCGTCAGCGACCTGACTGAGGGACTGGCGGCGGCCGGGACCCCCTTTGATGTGATCGGCTTTGACGCCTGCCTGATGGCCACGCTGGAAACGGCGGCCGCCATCGCCCCCTACGGCCGCTATCTGGTGGCCTCCGAGGAGACGGAGCCCGGCGGCGGCTGGGATTACACGGCCTGGCTTACCGCCCTGTGCGATAACCCGCAGCAGGACGGCCTGGCGCTGTGCACCGAGATCTGCGACAGCTACCTGCAAAAGTGCGTAAACGAGGATGAGGGCGACTTGGTAACACTTTCCGTAACCGATCTGACCGCCATCGAAAGCCTGTTGGACGCGTTTGACGCCATGGCGGCGGAGATGACCGGCATCACCGAGGACATCACCACCTACCAGCAGTTTGTGCAGGGCGTGCGCCGCGCCGAAAACTACGGCGGCAACAACGATACCGAGGGCTACACCAACATGGTGGATCTGGGCGACCTGGCCGTGAACACGAAGAGCGTGCTCAGCGATACGGCCATCACGGTGCTTGATACGCTGTTTGACGCCGTGAAATACAACGTAAAGGGCGCAAGCCGGTCCGAGGCCAACGGCCTGTCGGTATACTATCCGCTGTCGGCGAACAACGACGAGCTGACGTACTACGCCGGTACCGCCGCCACCAGCGGCAACTACCTGCGCTTCATCCAGGCCGTTGCCGCCACCGATTGGGAAACCCCCGCGGGCATGGCGGACGACATCCCCGTGGTGACCTCGGCGGTGCAGGCGGACGATTACTCCGTAACCCTGGATACCTGGATCACCGACGACGGCTATTTTGTGCTGCAGATCGGCGGGGACATGGACAGCGTTTTGTCCGTGAACTTCGGTATTTATTATCTGGACTACGATTACAGCGAATACATGTTCCTGGGCATCGACAACGATATCGACGGCGACTGGGACAGCGGCTACTTTGAGGATAACTTCCGCGGTGTGTGGCCGACCCTGAACGGCTACTACTGTGAGCCCACCCTGCTGGCCGAGGAGGACGGCTACAACCTCTATACCATCCCGATTTTATTGAACGGCGAAGAAACCTCCCTGCGCGCCGCCTACATCTGGGATAACGACGAGGACGGCCACTTTGAGGTCTACGGTACCTGGAACGGCATCGATTCCAGCACCGGCATGAGCGCCCGCGACCTGGTACCCCTCCAGGACGGCGATGAGGTAACCCTGCTGTTTGACGCCGTCAACTGGGAAACCGGCGAAACCACCACCTACCAGATGGACAGCTTCATTGTGGACGGCGATGTGGTGATGCAGGAGGAGGACCTGATCGACGGGGAATACCTGTACCAGTACATCGTGACCGACGTCTTTGGCCGTGATTTCTACTCCGATACCGTGATCATGCAATGTGATCAGGGGGATATTTACCTGTACGAGGAGTAGGGGGGAGCGGAGACTCACAATTCTGGCACAATCCGGCGAATGGACAAGCCAAAATCAACCTGAACAAGCAAACAAACCATATCGCTGTACCCTGCGGCGCTTGAAATACAAGCACGGCAGGGTACAGTGCCGTAATGGACGGTTTTATTCTATGACCGGGTTTGCTTCCCGGTAAATCATTTCCAACGCTGCACCGCAAAGCAGCCCCCCGAAAACCCGCGGTTTTCAGGAGGCTGCCGAAGAGGGAGGAAAGGATGATAGTAAATTTAGGATAGGAAGGGGCCTGCCTACTTGATCACCTTCAAAGCTTTGCGGTCGATGGTCAGGGCGACGACGGCCAGGAAGATCAGCCCCTTGATCAGCTGCTGCACGGCGGTATCCAGCCCGAGCATCACCAGGCCGTTGCTGAGGATGAGCGAGATCAGCGTGCCGATGATGTTGTTGGAAAAGCGCACCTTGGCGCCGCCGGAAATCGGCAGCCCGCCCAGCACCAGCGCGATCAGGATCTGCGTTTCAAACTGGTTGCCGGCGGTGGAGGTGATGGAGCCGACCTTGACCACGTTCACAAACGCGGCGATGCCGGTAATCAGCCCCGCGGCGGTGAACACCAGCACCTTGGTGAGGTCCGTGCGCACGCCGGAATAGCGCGCCGCCGTTTCACCCGCGCCGATGGCCTTCAGGCTGACGCCGAGCCTGGTGTACTGAAACAGGATGAACGCAATCAGCAGCGTGCCGCCCGTGATGACCAGCTTGATCCAGTGTTCATTGAGCGCTGTGATATCCTGGGTTGCGGCAACGGGCGCGTTGGTGGTTAAAAAGGCGCACAGCCCGCGAAACAGGTACATGGTGCAGAGGGTGACGATGAACGAGGGAATTTGAACTTTACATGGATGATGCCGTTGAACAGGCCGATCGCCGCGCCGGTGAGAAGGCCGCCGAGGATGGCCAGCGGAATGCTGTAAAACGACAGCGCGCTGACCACGATGGAGGCCATGCCGATGATGGAGCCCTGGGAAAAGTCCAGGCTGCCCAGCGTCATCACCATAAACACGCCGGTGCAGGCGATCATCAGCGGGTATACCTGGCTGAGGATCAGCTTAATGCTGCGCGCGCTGGTGATTTTGCCGTCCGTCATCACGGAGAAAACCGCGATGATCAAAAGCAAACCGATCAGCGGATAAAAGGCTTTCACGCGGGGATTGCCGAGGAAGGACCTGAGCCTGCTCAGAAACGGGGCGCGGGAGTCCGCCGCGGTGATATGCTGTGTCATGTCCTGATCCTCCTATAGCATTTTCACAATGATGTCTTCTTCGGCGAGCCCGCGGCTGCGGCTGAACTCGGCGTTGATCCGGCCGTCCTTCATGATGATGAAAGAAAAGACAAACAATTCAGAAAGTGGTTGAATATTTTCCGAATATGACCGTACAAGTTTGAAACATGCATGGTTACTTCCGAAAATACAAGATCAATTCCCAAACGCTATGGGTTGTGCGGACAGGAAAGGAACGGTATACTAGGTAAGCGCTGAACAAAGCCCTTGCACGCTGGCGCGTTATATTTTCGTTAGCATAGGCCTGTGAAACCCCCGGTGCGGCGCTGCTGCAGCTTTGGATTTCACAAATCGAACCTGACGAAAATCTGGCGCACGATCGCACAGGCGCTTGATTCATGGCTTACCTATAGATCTGCCGGGACACGAAAGGGCGGGTCGGCCTGCGCTGACGCCGGATGCGGCGCGTGCGCGGCCGGACAGCCCCTACGGAAAACGCAACCCCGGCAACGGGAGGATACCGGATGAAACAATGGAAACGTGTGATGGCCTGCCTGGCCATACTGGCCGCGGCCGTGCTGCTGTTTTCGGGCTGCGATGTGCAGGCGGATGCCGGACAGGCGGCTGTGGCCGGTGTGCAGCAAACGCCTGCGGATGCCGCGGCGCAGCGGCAGACGCTGGATGAGGACGGCGTTTATACCAGCAAAGAGGATGTGGCGCTGTACCTTACCCTGTACGGCAGCCTGCCGGATAATTTTATCACCAAGGCGCAGGCGCGTGACCTGGGTTGGGAGGGCGGCAGTCTGGAGCCTTACGCGCCCGGCAAGTGCATCGGCGGCAGTTATTTTGGCAACTATGAGGGTCTGCTCCCCGAGGTGGAGGGCAGAACCTACACCGAGTGCGATATCGGCACCCTCGGGGCGGACAGCCGCGGGGCGGAGCGCCTTGTATACTCCAGCGACGGCCTGATCTACTACACCGGCGACCATTATGAAACGTTCACGCTGCTCTACGGAGACGAGGACGGCGGCGGGGCTTAATATGGAATGAGGAATGGCGGAGCGGCTGCTTGCACAGCCGAATGATGCCATCCTACGAAAAGAAACAGGACAGCCAGTAATAACCCGGCTGCCCTGTTTCTTTTCGCATTCAACAACGGTTTACTCATGAAATATGGACACGTGCGAAGCCAGCTCCCCGCTATTGCGCATTCACAGTTCGCATTTACTACATACCATGCAACGGCGCGGCGTGTCAGCCTGTCAAAGAACCTCTTCGGGTCGTTATCGCCGCTCGCTTCATAGCGCCTTTGGTGCTGTTCGCTCGCTTACCCCTTTGTTGTAACGCAAGCCTTTGGGGTTCCACCCCAATCCCCGGCAAGGGTTTCACCCCTGCACCCTGACCAGGGCTTTCAGCCCTGGACCCTTCTTTTTTGTCAGGTTGACACACCGCGCTACGGCGCGGCGTGTA
Source organism: Candidatus Limiplasma sp. (assembly GCA_963664595.2). Taxonomy (GTDB): domain Bacteria; phylum Bacillota; class Clostridia; order Christensenellales; family Aristaeellaceae; genus CAXXOK01. The sequence continues at coordinate 315,296 of CAXXOK010000003.1, forward strand.
TCACCGTTGCCTGCATCTGCGCGCGGATGGAAAGCTCCGCGGCCAGGAGGGCCTGGTGCTGGGTCATCGCGGTTTCGGTGCGGTGGAGGCAATCCAGGATGAGCTGGCCGAAGAACGGATAGCCCACCTGGCCCGCCACGTTAAAATACTGCTCTCCCTGGCCGTTGACCAGGTACACGTTGCCCTCGCGTGGGGCGATGGCGATATCGGTATACTTGCGCAGTTCGATAAACCCTTCCGTGCCCAGGATGATCATGCGCCCGTCGCCCCAGGTGGAAAGCCCGTCCGGGGTGTACCAGTCCACGCGGAAGTACATGGTTTCGCCGTTGGCGGAAACCAGCGTGGCATCGCCGAAATCGTCCAGCTCTGGATATGCCGGGTTGGCAAAGTTACCGATCTGGCTGTGCGCCACCGTGGCGGCCTGCACGTTTGCGTAGATTAGAAACTGATAAATCTGGTGGCTACCAATATCGCACAGGATGCCGCCGTACTGCTCCTTTTTGAAAAACCAGTCCGGGCGGGAGGGTACGTTCAGCCGGTGCGGGCCCAGCCCCAGCGTTTGCACCACCTTGCCGATGGCGCCTTCCTCGATCAGCTGTTTGGCAAACACCGCGGCTTCCACATGCACATATTCGCCGTAGTACACCATGTATTTCCGGCCGGTTTGGGCGATCAGCGTCCGGGCTTCCTCAATCTGCGCAAGCGTGGTGAACGGCGCTTTATCGGTAAAGTAGTCCTTGCCGCTTTTCATCGCCTGAAAACCAATGCCCGCCCGCTCGCAGGTAACGGCGGCGGCGGCCACCAGCCTTGTGTCCGGGTCGGCGAGAATATCCGCATAGCTTGCGGTGGGTATGGCCTGCGGATAGGCTGCCACAAAGCGGGCGACCAGCGCCGGATCGTCGTCATAGACGTATTTCAGGGTTGCTCCGGCCTCCAGCAGGCCGTTGGTCATGCCGTAGATGTGGCCGTGCTTTAAATAAGCCACGGAGAAAACGAATTCGCCCTCGCCCACCACGGGGGCGGGCTTACCCTTGGGCGCATAGTTCATGCCGTCGCGGCTGCTCATTGCGGCACCTCTTTCCTATTTACTATCACAGGCAGGCTGATCATAGGGACCGCCGGTGGAAATATCCATCGGGGCAAAGTTTTCCACCGAAGCGGTTTTTTCGTAAAAGTTGTGCACATTCTGGCGGATGCCCTCTACAGTGTAGAAGGGATCGTTTTTGCGCAGCGGCAGAAACACGGTGCGCTCTTCAAAGCCGGACTTGTACACCGCTGTGATGTACTCAATCGCGTTGCGTCCGTCCTCGCCCTGCACCAGATAATCGTTCGTGCCGTTTTCAATGGCCTGCATCACGTTGTCGATCTGGGCGGTGTGGCCCTCGTACGGGAGCTCGGGCAGCGATTGATACTGCGCGTCGGTCGCCTGAAGGGCTTTCTCGTCGGGCGTGAAAAAGCCGTTGGGAAGCGACGCAGAAACCTGCGGCCGCCATGGCGCGCTCAGCTTGGCCTTTTCGCACTGGAAAACCAGCTGCTGCTCCTCGCCGTGGTGCACCAGCGAGCTGGTGAGTGTGGACAGGGATCCGTCCGCGTAGCGGCTGATGACCACGGAAAAATCCTCCACCTCGGAATTGTCGTGGTTGAGGTTGGCCAGGATGGCCGTCAGCTCCGTGGGCAGGCCCTGCATCCAGTTGAGCATATCAATATGGTGCACCGCGTGGTTGAGGGTGCAGCCGCCGCCCTCCTTTTCCCAGGTGCCGCGCCACCACAGGTCGTAGTAGCTGTGCCCGCGAAACCAGAACGAATCCACCTGGGCGTGCAGCACCTTGCCGGCGGTTTTGGAATCCAGCATTTGTTTCAGCTTCCAGATGGGCGTGCGGAAACGGTTCTGCGAGATGATGGAAAGCCGCCGCCCGGTTTGGTTACGCACGGACAGCATCCGGTCGCACTCCTCCAGCGAGGCGGCCATCGGCTTTTCGCAGATCACGTCCATGCCCCGGTTCATACAGTGGATGGAGATGTCCGCATGGGTGTACGGCGGCGTGCATACGCTGACCAGATCGATGTCCCCGCGGGCCAGGAGCTTTTCAGAGTCATCATACACATCGGCCTGTAGCCCGAAACGCTCTTTCAAGGCCTGCGCCTTTTCGGGATAAATGTCCGCCAGCGCCACGATGGCGCACCGGTCGGGGAAGGCCAGATACCCCTGGATGTGCGCGGGCGCGATACCGCCGGTTCCGATAATGGCCACGCGAATCATGGTTTTGTCCTCCGAAATTTCATAGTAAAGCACCGCCGATCTCACCCGGCGGAAGCATGCTTTGCACTTGTTTCCCCACGCGCGGGAGAAAATCCTTCCGACAGATATTTTCTTTATGGCTTGTTGGCGGGAGAGCTAAAAAAAGGGGAGGGAGGGTTAAACAAGGATCGTCGCGGATTGGCGGTGAACCGTTTGGGGGCGTGATTGCCGTTCGCCCCATAGCGCCTGCGGCGCGGTTTGCCCGCTTTGGCAATGAGCGGCAATAGGAAGGTTTGTCACTCCGCTCCATGCACATGGCAAGGGCTTCGCCCCTTCACCCTGACCGGGGCTGGCAGTGCCGGACTCTTTTGGGCAGCAAGAAGGGCGGCCGCATGTAAAACGGCCGCCCCTGTGTGGTGGTAACCGGGGTTATTGATTGGCTTTGTTCTTGGCATATACAGCCATCGCTTCCGCCAGGAAGCGGGACAGGCCTTCGCCGAAGCGGTCGATATTTTGGGTAAAGCGTTCATCTGTAACATACATCTGTCCCAGCCCCGCAAAGGCCTGCGGCGTATAGGTGCAGAAGCTCCGGTTGAAGTAGCGGAACAGCTTGTCCATGCCCGCCTGCGCCGCCGCGCACGCCGGGTCCTCGCCGCGAAGCGATGCCAGCTCCGCAAACAGCGCGCTCATTTCCTTGCCCATGGCGTTGCGGCCTTCCGGGGACAGCGCCGTGAGCTTTGCGGCGGATTGATCCACCGCCGCGTCGCCCCACAGGCTGCGGGCCTCGGCCTCATAGGGGTTTTCGTTGAAATCGAACCCCTGGAATTTTTCCTGTGCCGTCATTTTAATTTCTCCTTTTTGTGCTTTCATTGTCTTTTCCAGCGTTGCAAGCATGGCGTCAATCCGGTTGCGCTCATGCAGGAGCGCCTTTTTCTGCAGGGTATAGGCCCGCTCCCCGGTCGAACGACGGGTTGCCCAGCAGCGTTTGGATTTGCGAAAGGGAAAATCCGCATTCCCTGAAAAACAGAATCTGCTGCAGCAGGTCCAGCTCCTTTTCGGAATACATCCGGTATCCGTTGTCCGGGTTGCGGCCGGGGCATAACAGCCCGATCTGATCATAGTGGTGCAGCGTGCGCACGCTGACCCCGGTCAGGGCGGCCACTTGGTGGGTATTCATCCGGCATCCTCTCCCTTACAGGCTGAGTATAAAGTATTACGCCGCGTGAGAGTCAAGGGGTAAATTCATTATATATTTTTGTGTGCAGCCTGCACACCACAGGCGCGGGAAAATGTGATATATTGGAAGCAACAAAACCGCGCTGCAGCGTGTGCGTGCCGCGAATGATCCTGCTATGTATCGGGGAGGAAATGAATATGAAGCGTTTCAGAATCGTAGCCCTTGTGCTGATTTTATGGAGTGTGCTGTGCGTACCGGCGGCGCTGGCCGCGGCGGGAGAAACGGCGGTGTTTGCCGATCCGGTGCTGGAGCAGAAGATCCGCGGCTGGCTTAACCGGCCGACCGGGGATCTGTATGTAAGCGAGCTGGAAAACGAGGGATATCTCGGGCTGGGCTGCGACGACGGCCGGCAGATTACCGACCTGAGCGGGCTGGAGATATTTCAGGGGTTGGACGCGCTGGAGCTCTACGGCAATGCCGTGACCGACCTGACGCCGCTGGCGGGGCTTACATACCTGCGCGACGTGAACCTGGGCGGCAACCAGATTACCGATCTGTCGCCGCTGGCGGGGCTTAAGCATCTGGAGCGTCTGGATCTGGGCGGCAACCGGGTGACCGATCTTACGCCGCTGGCGGGGAAAAACCTCATCAGCCTGGTACTGTGGGAAAACCAGATAACGGATATCACGCCGCTTTTGGACATGAACAATCTGGAGACGCTGGATCTGTGCAACAACCGGATTGCGGATATCTCCGCTCTAGCGGGCAAGACGAAGCTGAGCTATCTCGCGCTGGGCGGCAATGAGATAACGGATTACTCGCCGGTGGCGGATTTTTATGACACGATTGCCGGAAAGGATTTTGATCTGGACGCGGCCACGCAGCTGCGGCTGGCCGGTCTTGATCCTGACGTAGTGATCGCCTTTGCCGATCCGGTGCTGGAAAGCTGCATCCGTAGGGCGATGGGCATCCCGGACGGCGACATCACCGCGGGCGACGCTGCCGCCGTGGACAATCTTTTCCTGATGATGGACGGAGGCGACTGGAGCACCCCCCGGATTACCGATCTCAGCGGGATCGAGTATTTTATCAACCTGACAGATCTCAATCTCGGCTGGGCGATGACGGCGCAGGACGGGAACTTTGATCTAAGCCCGCTGGCCGGGCTGGTGAAGCTGAAAGGGCTGGCCATCAACAATTGCAGCGTGACCGACCTTACCCCGCTGGCCGGGCTGCATGAGCTGCTGGAGCTGTGCGTGTTCAGCAACAATATCAGCGATCTCAGCCCGCTGGCGGGGCTGACAAAGCTGGATACCGTGTGGCTTAACAACAACCGGATTACGGATATCAGCGTGCTGGCCGGGCTGCCGAAGCTGTACCGCGTGTTTATCGCGGAAAACATGATCGCGGACCTGTCGCCGCTTACCGGGCTTGCGAACCTGAAAAACCTGGAGATCAGCAACAATGCCGTGCTGGACTACGCGCCGGTGCTGGGGATGCTTGATACGCTGGAATCCATTGATATGGATCCGGAGGATATGGTGGTGGACCTGCTGGCGCCCGAGAACGCGGAACAGGTGATCACCTTCCGGGATTCGCTGTTTGAAAACGCCGTCCGCATGGTGTTGGGCGAGCCCGAGGGCGATATCACCGCGGGGGACGCGGCGAAGATCCAGCGGCTTGAGGCTTTCAATGAGTGGCAGGAGGTGATTCCTCAGGAGGTACAGATCAAGGATATCACCGGGATTGAGTACTGCATTAACCTGCGCGTCCTGCATCTCAAATTCAATGCGATCCGAGACATCAGCGGGCTTGCGGGCCTGACGAAGCTCAGGGAGCTCGATCTGGGCGGCAATCCCCTGCAGGACGGCGATATCAGCGCGCTTGCGGGCCTGACAAATCTGGAGGAGCTGACGCTGTTCAGCAATGGCATCAGCGATCTGAGGCCGCTCCAGAGCCTGACAAACCTGCGCCGGCTGACCCTGCAATACAACGGGATTGACGATCTGACCCCGCTGATGGGCCTGTGGCAGCTGGAAGGGCTGGACCTGAACGGCAACCGCATTGCCGATTTGACCCCGCTTGCAGGGCTGACAAGGCTGCAATCGCTGTACCTTGCGCAAAACCCGATTGAGGACTGGTCCCCGATCGACGCGCTGCGGCCCAACCTGACGGATACGGATTTCGGACAGGCGGACGGGCAGACGGATGAAAATCTGCCTCTGCCCGACAACGCCTACGACACGATCACCTTCCCCGATCCCGCGCTGGAGGCTGCTGTGCGTGAAAACCTGGGCAACCCCGAGGGGGATATCATCGTAAAGCAGGTGTATTACCTGGAGGCGCTGGATCTGAAAAACGATCAGGAGGTACCCAAGGAAGAGCGGATTCACGATCTGACAGGGCTGGAGAACTTCGAAAACCTGCGGTATCTGGATGTGAGCGGACAGGCGGTGTCCGACCTGACCCCGCTCAGGAGGCTGAAGGAGCTTACGTATCTCGATTTATCGGGCAATCAGATTACGGATGTCTCGCCGCTGGTGGAGCTTTTCCAGCTGAGCTATCTGGCCATGACCGACAATCAGGTTTCGGATATCACGCTGTTCGGCGGGCTGAAAAAGCTGCAGTTCCTGAAGATGGAATATAACCAGATACAGGATATCTCTTCCCTTGCGGAGCACTACGAGCTGCGGGAGCTGCTGCTGGCGGGAAACCCGGTTGCCGATTATACCCCCGTGGCGGATGTGTATGATCAGCTGGAAAACAGGGATTTTGATCCGGGCTGGGGCGGCCTGGAGCCGGAGAACCCGGACGCCGTGGTGGTGTTTAACGACCCGTTGCTGGAAAGCCTTGTGCGGGAGAGGATGGGCATTCTCCAGGGCGATATCACGGCCCGGGACGCCGCGGGAATCAAGGATTTGGATTTCAGCCTGCCGTGGCAGGAGACCATCCCCAAAGACATACAGGTGACCGATCTGACGGGGATCGAATACTTTATCAATCTGGAAACGCTGGGGTTCAACTTTCACGCCATCAAAGACATCGGCATGCTGCCCTCGCTGACCCGGCTGGCGAAGGTGGATTTGGGGTGCAACCAGATAAGCGACCTGAGCGTGTTTGCGGATATGCCCAACCTCACCCGCCTGGTGCTGTTCGACAACCGGATTACGGATATCTCCCCGCTGGCCGGGCTGACCCAGCTGACTTATTTGCAGCTGGAGTACAACCAGATTACAGATCTGACGGCGCTTGGCGGCATGACGCAGCTTGCCACGCTCTGGCTGAAGGGAAATCCGGTGGAGGATTATTCCCCGATTCAATCCATATACCCCAACCTGACCGACAGGGACTTTGAGATGCCGTAAGGGAGACCCTTTTCTGAACGAACGTAACGGTATCCGGCCGCCTGCCGCGGAACAATGTGAAGCGGCGCAGGCGGCCGGGCTTTGCTCCTGACCGGCGCCGGGTGTATAATGGTGGAAAACTGTACGCCCGGACCGGAAGGATGGAGCGGAATATGACAGCCTTTTGTGCAAAAAGGAATCCACCGACGCACGAATTTGAGCGCAGGCTTTACGAAACACCGGATGTGAAGCAGTTTCTGGAAGAAAACAAGGCCGGCCTGATCACGCCAAAGCTGTGCTACTATCTGGCGGAGCTGTGCCGGCAGCGCGAGGTGACCCCTTCGGAGGTCGTTCTCCGCGCCGATATGGATAAAAGCTACGGCTATCAGCTGTTCAACGGCACGCGCAAGCCATCCCGCGACAAGCTGCTCCAGCTGGCCTTTGGCTTGGGCCTGAGTGTGGAAGAGACGCAGGATATGCTGAAGATCGCCGGAAAAAGCCTGCTGTATCCAAAATTTATGCGGGATGCGGCCATCATGCACTGCCTGCACGACGGCAGGCAGATTGATTTTGTGCAGACGGTGCTGGGCGATCTGGGCCTTACGCGGCTTGGCGGGGTAGAGCGCCATGGAGGATGAATACGGGAGCTGCCTGCCGGACACGGAGACGGACAGCCGCTATCCGCGGGACTTTTTAGAGGCGTACGAGCCCTTTGCCTGCCTGGCCGCAAACCAGGCCGGGGAAACGCTGCTGGTAAAGAACAAAAGCACGGACCTGTTTTATGTGGCCAAGTGCTATGAAAATGGCTCCATAGCGGGCCATGCCACCGAAGCCGGGATTTTGAAAAAGCTGCGGCATACAGGGCTGCCGCGCTTTGTGGATGAGTTTCACAACGGCCCTATGCGGTGCGTGGTCCGCGACTATGTGGAGGGCACGCCGCTGGACCAGTGGGCAGAGCGGCAGCAGCCGGGCGCGGCGGACGCGGTGCGCATTGCCATGGCGCTGTGCGATTTGCTGTGCTACCTGCACGGGCAGTCGCCGCCGATTATCCACCGGGATATCAAGCCCCAGAACCTGATCCTGGGTACGGACGGGCAGTTGTGGCTGATTGATTTCGGCATCTCACGGCTGTACCGGGAGGAGGGCGGGACGGATACCGCCTGCTGGGGCACGCAGGATTTTGCCGCGCCGGAGCAGTACGGCTTTGCGCAGACCGACGCGCGGTCGGATCTCTATTCCTTCGGCATTGTGCTGGGCTGGCTGCTGACGGGCGAAACAAGGCGCGAAGAGGCGCTTTTGCGGATTGAGGACCGGCGGCTGAAAAAAATCGTGGCCAGATGCACGGCCTTTGCGCCTGGGGACCGATATGCTTCCGCCGCCAAGGTCCGCGCCGAGCTGGCGGCGCTGGACGGGCACCGGCGCAGGCAAACGGCGAGGCGGATAGGCGCGGCGGCGCTGTGCGCACTGTGCCTGTGCGCAGGGTTTTTTATCGGCCGGTATACGCAGCTGTTTACCCCCGTGCCTGCTCAAAGCCCGGGCGTTGCGTTTGCCGAGCCGCTGATTGAGCGGGCGGTGCGGTTGATGCTTAAGATTGACGACGGCGCGCCGGTGACGCGGCAGGATCTGCTCAACGTGACCGGGCTGTATGTGTATGGCAACCGGCCCGCCGCCGGCAGCGAGGAGTATCGGCAGATCCTGCGGCAGGCCGATGGCGGCAATCCGGCGGCCAACGGCGGCATTGCCGTGCTGACCGACGTTGCTATGATGCCCAACCTGACGATTGTGGACCTGCCCCTGCAAAATATTGCCGATCTCACCCCGCTGGCGGGGCTGACCGCGCTGCGGGATTTGGACATCAAGCATAACCCGGTGGCGGAGCTCGCCCCGCTGGCGGGGCTTACGCAGCTGACCAGCGTCGGGCTGTACGGCACCCGAGTGGAGGATCTTGCTCCGCTGGCGGCCTGCCCGCTGCTCAGCAGCCTGGATGTGGGCGGAACCTTTGTTACATCCGTCGCCTCGCTGGGCGCAAACGGGAGCATCCGATGGCTGAAGCTGACCAACGCGCCGCTGCAGACGCTGGAGGGCATACAGGGCCTCTCGCGGCTAGATGAGCTGGAGCTGTCGCAGGTGGCCGACGGCGACCTGACGCCGCTTCTGCGGCTGGAAAACCTGCAACGGGTGGTTCTTGGCGAGCCCCTGCGCAAAAGGGCGGAAACCGAGCTGGCCGGGGCGGAGTTTGCGGTTGAGTACCGGGATCATTAAGGATATCGTTTATTACCGTGCAAATAGAAAAAGATCGTTGCGAGCTAGGGTAATGAAATACCGTATAGATTACATATACAGGATGAAATTCCCGAAACCGGATGAGACTCCGGCTGTTTCTATTGCTCGTTTTTATGGTTGGCCTTTGGATGTGACATGGATTTGGTATAATGGGGGCAAGACCAAAACGAGTAAAGGAGCCTGAAGGATGATGATTCGGAAATGTTATATATCGGATAACCTGAAGCTGTCCTATCTGGATAATGAAGGTGAGGGGAAACCCATTTTGCTGTGCCTGCACGGGCACTTCGGCTGTGCGCGGTATTATGCTCAGCTTATGGAGCGGCTGGAAGATTGGCATGTGTATAGTATCGATCAGCGGGGACATGGGTGGAGTGACCATGCCGAAACCGGGCATTATGAAAGAAGCGACTATATTGGTGACGTTTTAACGTTCATGGATACTGTTTTATACAATCAACCCGTGTTTGTGGCAGGCCATTCGCTCGGCGGAATCAACGCATATCAGGCGGCGGCAAGGCGCAATGATTTGGTAAAAGGCCTTATCATTGAGGATGTGGGAGCCGTTGAAAAGGACGACGCCTCGTTTTCATCCAAAATAGTTGATTTTACCCCAACATTACGGGAACTGGGGGATAGCCTGAAAATATTCGGAATTAACGATGCCGGATACTTTTTGGAAAGCGCGGAGGAAACCGAAAAAGGCTGGCAGTATCGTTTTGATAAGGCAAATCTGTCTGAATCGCAAGAACGCCTCAATGGGAATTGGTGGGATGATTATCTGGCATCCTCTTGTCCTGCTTTGATTTTGCATGGAAAAAAATCATGGGTGGTCGGCCAGGAGCATATTGAAGAAATGGCGGAAAGAAGAAAAAACACGGAATACGCCGTGTTTAATCAAAGCGGCCACACGGTTAATCTTGACGAGCCGGAATTGTTTTTTCCAAACGGTCAGGCAATTTTTAGACAAGCACAGGAATGCGTGAAGGGCATGGATGGTTTTATTGCCTGTGCGTGCGGGCGGATGGGCTTGTTTGCCGTAGGGAAATAAGATGGCGGCGCTCCTTTCTGATGGAGATATCAGTTGGAAAATGGGAGAGCTATGAGGATGATTCAAAACGAAAAAGTAGCCGGTTATATTACACCCAGCCCTTGCAAACATCCACCCAGCCGGTGAAGCCGGAGGTCTGCTCCAGCTCCGGGATGGTGAGCTCGATGGCGCTGTTGGCGCTGCCGCAGGCGGGAAACACCGTTCGGAAGCGTTTGAGGGATTCATCCAGGTACACGGTTACGCCGTCGTTTATGGCAAAGGGACATACGCCGCCCACGGCGTGGCCGACCAGCTGAAGCGCCTGCTCCGGCGACAGCATTTTGGCCTTGGCGCTGAACGCGGCTTTATATTTGGCGTTGTCGATCTTGGCGTCCCCGGCGGTGACGATGAGCACAGGGGCATCGTTGATCTGGAAGGACAGCGTTTTGGCGATGCGCTGGGGCTCGCACCCCACGGCGGTGGCGGCAAGCTCCACCGTTGCGCTGGATACCTCGAATTCCAAAATGCGGTCTTCCATATTGTGTTGTTTCAAAAAGTCTCTCACCCGGTCGATAGCCATGATCGTTGTGTTCTCCTTCTGCGCGGATTGTTTTGCCGCCGGGCAAAACTCCCGTTTATGATACCACGATTTGCCGGGGATGAACATAAAAAACCGCCCGGGTTTTGGGCGGCAGGCGGGGAGGCGCGGGATGGCGGAAAGAATAAGGAAAAGAAAACAGACGGTGTGTACCGCCTGTCAGGCAGTCAAAAAAGAAGGGTCCAGGGCTGGAAGTTCTGGTCAGGGTGCAGGGGTGAAACCCCTGCCGGGGATTGGGGTGGAACCCCAAAGGCTTGCGTAACAACAAAGGGGTAAGCGAGCGAACAGCGCCCAAGGCGCTATGAAGCGAGCGGCGATAACGACCCGAAGAGGTTCTTTGACAGGCTGACAGACGGTGTGTACCGCCTGTTTGTTGTGGATATCCATATCCTTTGCCGTGTCGGCTGGCAACCGGAGGGCTTGCGGTGCGGTCACGGGAATAGGGAGACAGCTGCTTTCCAGCGTTCAGCCATGGCACGGCCTTTTCGGGCGGCCGCCGCAGGGGAGCCGATGGAAACATGAAACCCGCCGATACGGGTATCGGCGGGTCTGTCTATGCAGTATGTTAAATCAGAATTCCTGATTACGATGCTTGGCAAAGCACTCGCTGCAATAGATCGGACGGTCGCTTTTGGGAATGAAGGGAACGGTAGTCGGTTTTCCGCATTCTGCACAAACGGTTTCATACTGTTCGCGCGGTGCGCTCGCACGGTTGGCCTTGCGAGAGGTGCGGCAGTCTTTGCAGCGGCTGGGTTCATTTTGGAATCCTTTTTCAGCGTAGAATTCCTGCTCACCCGCGGTGAACACGAATTCCTGGCCGCAGTCGCGGCAGGTGAGCGTTTTGTCCTCGTACATGATTTGGGTATCCTCCGTTTTTTAGGTATATCGCATCGGCTGACCTGGTTTTTGCCCCCACACTCGCCGTCTGGAAGGTTTGCTCATCGCAAGAGCGCCCTACGCCCCTTCTCTCAACTTTTCGGTTGGCCGGTCTTACTTCTAGAACGCGCCATGCTCACTGAGGCTTTGCTCAGCTTACGTGGACCGTTTTGCCCGCGTCTGGCTTCGGTTTACAACCACAGACCCGAATACGATTGATGCCATTATAGCGTTTGTTACTTAAGAACGCAAGCGAATTTTGTTAAATTTGTAAAATTTGTACACAAGTATGGCGTAAAAAACGCGATTTCTTGGACAGTACTGCCCTGAGCTTGTATGACAAACAAAATTTTAGCGGATGATTGACAAGAAATGCAAAGCGTACTATACTAAATATGCAAAGCGCGCTATACTAAACGGAAAGGGATGAGGGCTTGAAAACGAGAATTGCGCAGATGCGACGTGAATGGCGGATATCGCAGGAAGAGCTGGCGATGGCGGTTGGGGTTACACGGCAGACCATTACCTCGCTGGAACGGGAGCGGTATACGGCGTCGCTGGCGCTGGCGTATAAGATTGCCCGGTATTTCGGGCTTTCCATTGAAGAGGTTTTTGATTTTTCCGATGTATAGGAGGGACAGTATGGAACAATATCCAAAAACACTGCAAAAGAGATTGGTCGGCATTGGGGTATACAATGCGGTGCTCATTGCGCTGCTGGTGTTTATGCTGTTGAGCCCGGCTGCGGGCGGCGAGCGGATGAAGGCGTTTGTATCGGGGTTCGACACGGGGCTGTTCGCGGTGGCGCAGGGGGTGCTGATCCTCAGCTTCATCAAGTACCGCGCGGCGCTGAGGGACCCGGAGAAGCGCAAGGCGATGTATATAGAGGAGCATGACGAACGGATGCTGTTTATCTATGGTAAAATGGGCGGCACGGCGATGCAGATTGTGTTGTTCGGGCTGCTGGCGGCCACCATTGCCGCCGGATATTTCAGCCAGACGGTGTTCTTTACGCTGCTGGGCGCGCTGCTGTTCGCTACGGGGGTGAAGGCAGGGATGAAAATATACTATACGAAAAAGATTTCCTGAGACGCTCAATATCCGAACCCTTTACCCATGCGCCGCGCCGCGGCCGGAGGCAGGGAAACGGTGAGTAATCCCCTGCATGCTGGGGCGTTATCTTTCCGCCAGCTTGAAGCTGCGAAACCTTCGACGTAGCGCTGCTACTAGTTCAGGTTCCGCGAGCCCAACCTGACGTAAAGCTCACACACCATCGCACAGGTGCTTTACTCTGTGTTTACCTGAGAAAAAAGCATGGACAGCCTGTGTTCGGGCAGGGGGCTTGTTGCGGGGGGCTGAAGAAACGGCGGGGCTGCAATGTGGCTCCGCCGTTTCAGCGTTTATGAACATCTTCGGGTTATTCCCGTGGCTTGCTTTATTGCGCCGCTCGCCTCATCGCGCCTACGGCGCGGTTCGCTCGCTTTTACAATGCATGGTGATGCAGGGTGTCAGGTAAGCGCTTTATTCAGCGCTTACCTGGGGCTCCGCCCCCTGCCCCGGCAAGGGTTTCACCCCTGCACCCTGACCAGGACTTTCAGCCCTGGACCCATCTTTTTTGGCAGCCTGAAACGGCGGCTTACAGAAACAGCAGCTGCTGTGAATCGCAGATCGGCGTATAGCCGATTTTCTGGTAGATGCTATTGGAGGTCGGGTTGGCCAGATCGGTATACAGCACGCACCTTGCAAACCCGCGCGCAAGGATCAGGCGGCTGAGGGCCGCTACGCAGGCGGTTGCGTATCCCTTGCCGCGCAGATACGGCGGCGTATACACATAGCCCACACCGCAGAGCGTGACAAGCTCCCGGTTGATTTTCGCCATGGAGACCGGCATCCCGTCCGCCTCCAGCACAAAAAGCTTGCCAGACGCGATGTGGTAGCGGTAGACCTCCGCGTCGCTTTGCACGCGCATGGCTGTGGCGAAGCAATCGGTTTGAAAGCCCTCCAGCCAGAACGGCAGGAACGCCATATCGCTTTCCTTCGCCGGGCGCAGGCAGCCGGAGGCCGCAATCCCGGGATTGACCTGCGTCAGCTCATAGATACGCTGGTTGATCTGCACCTCGGTGTGCAGGCCCGTGGCTGTAGTATAGGCTTTGGCAAAGCGCGTGGCCAGCCCTTGCTCCGTGGTGACGCCGGGCAGCGCGATATTTGCTTTCAAAATTCCGGCCAGCAGGCAGGTGATGGCTTCCTCGGCAGCGTGGTTATCGGTCGCGTACAGCGTAAGGTTGAAGGGCGGCGTCATAACGGCTGTCAGCACGATCTCCGCGCCGTCCGTTACGGTGGCCATCAGCCAATGCGCCGGGTCGCGCCAGCCGGTTTTATCCCGGCCCTCATGGGCAAGGATCACATTGCCCAGCGGAATCACGTTCTGCGCCTCGTGGCGCAGCAGCACCGGGAAAACATCCCGGTAGAACCGGTGAATATCGTCGTATTGCTGAAAGTGCATGGGCAATCCTCCTTTTGGCCTGGATAGCGCGGCGTATGCGCAGGCTGGCTCCGGAAGCGGGGCAGGTTCCCGGCGGATAGGCAAAAACGGCCCCATCCGAGGAGGGCCGATTTTATCAGGGAAATCACAGGCGCAGGATTGCGGGCGGCTGCGGAATATGGCCGGAAGCCCCGCCGGGTTGGCGGAAAACCGGGGAACGGGCTGCCGTTACAGCATCCGGGCCTTTTGGATCAGCTTGTTGTACAGGACCGTATCATGGCGATCGAAATGCTGCGGGGTGAAATACTCCGTATCAAACCACGCGACGCCGGTGTTTTCGGAGGGGCGGGGGGAGAGGGATTCCCGCTCATCACACAGGAGGATATAGGCGGCCGACAGATGAAGATGGGCGCTGACGAAGCGGTTTCTGCGCCAGTGGCTGAACACGGGAAGGACATCCAGAGAGACGATCGTATCCGCAAGCGGGCGGATATCGCCTGCGCCGGTTTCTTCCTTTGCTTCTTTCACGGCGACATGGAGCAGATCGGGATCGCCGTCCGCGTGGCCGCCGGTCCAGGCCCACACGCCGCGGATATTGTGATGAACCAGCAGCACCTTCGTAAGCTGCCGGTTCATGATGAACCCGGAGCTGGTGATGTGGGCGACGAGGTTTTCCCGGCACAGCACGGTATCCGGGTGCTGCTTGCTGTACGACAGTATGATCGCCTGATCGGCGGCCTCCTGCTCGTTGGCAGGCGTGAAGGATTGGATGGCTGCGATATAATCCATGCGGTTTCCTGCTTTTCGAGGTTATTGCTTTCCCTGGCCAAAGAGCTCGCGGAAGTGCTTGCCTACCTTATAGCCAAGGGTTTTGGAACGCTTGATGGCAATGGATGCATCCAGCGCGCCGCGGCGGTAGCGGTTTTCGTTGGGATCGCGGCGCACGGCCTCGCGGTAGCTTTGGTAGGCGGTTTCAAACTGCTCCAGCTGCATCAAAATATTGCCCTGAATGTAAAAAAAGTCCGCGTCCTTGTGATCGGCGCGATTCAGCTGCCGCAGGGCGCTTTCCGGGTTGCCCTGCTGGAGCAGCTTTTTGGCGAAATGCTTGGCTTCCTCAGGCGAAATCAGGTTAAAGCCCACGCGTTTGGTGCCGCAGATGCGCAGCGCGTCCTCGTAGGCAAGGTTCAGCGCGATCAGCTGCTCCTGGGCGGCTTTCTGCTCTTCCGGGTTTTGAAAAAGATCCGGGTGGCATTCCCGTACGCGCAGCCGGTAGGCTTTGCGAACGGCCTGCGCATCGGAGGCGGAGGAGATGCCCAGCACCGTGAAAGGATCCTGATCGTGCAAAGGCTCACCCTCTTTTAGTGACGGGCAGCGATGAGGAAAACCTTCGCGCTGCCGCGTGACAGGGTCCCCCTCTTACGCCTGCGCAAGCTTGGGCGCAGCGCTGCTGCTGCTTCAGCTTATGCAGACTAACCTGGGAACCATCTCACACGGCATCATAAAAGCTTTCCTCATCGTTGCCCTAAGTAGTGCCAGAAACAAGGGGTTGCGAAGTGGCTGAAGCGCTTACATAAGCTGGCATGCAGATAAGGCAATCATGAACGCCGCAGTGGGTGCACCACGCTGTTGCACAAGGCTTTCCCTGCATCTTTTCCGGTTTGGAGAAACGACAATCAGGGAAGCGTGCGGCGAAAGGAGGATTTTCCTGTCGGGCGCCTGCGGCGTCTTTGGCGCGGCACGTTGGCTGCTGCGGATGCGGCCCAAGGAAACGGGAGGCCATGCCGGGTTGGCTGGACATCAGGCGAATGATTTAACCATCCTGTACCCGGGGCTTTCAGCAAATGGATTCGCGGCAGATGTCCGCGCCGAGGGAGCGCAGCTTATCCTCAATGCGCTCATAGCCGCGGTCGATATAGCCGGTTTCGTAAATCTCGGTGGTGCCTTTGGCCATCAGCCCGGCGATGACCAGCGCCGCGCCTGCCCGCAGATCGGTGATGGTGACGGGAGCGCCGTAGAGGGTGTTGACGCCCTCCACCAGCACGGTGCGGTCCATCAGCTTGATGTGCGCGCCCATGCGGCGCAGCTCATCCAGGTGCTTGAAGCGCTGCTCGAAGATGGTCTCCTGTATGGTGGAAACACCGTTGGCCATGCACAGAAGCGAGGTCATCGGCTGCTGCAGGTCGGTGGGGAAGCCGGGGTAGACCTGGGTTTTGATATTGATGGCGCGGTGCTGGTCATCCGCGCGCACGCGGATCACGTCGCCGCCCTCGGATACCTGGATGCCCATTTCTAAAAGCTTGGCGGTGAGCGCTTCCATATGCGTGGGGATGCAGCCGTGGATGGTTACATCGCCATGGGTGGCGGCGGCGGCGATCATCAGGGTGCCGGTTTCGATCTGGTCGGGGATTACGGTATAGTTGGTGCCGTGCAGCGAGGGACGGCCCGAGATGCGGATTACATCGGTGCCCGCGCCCTTGATGCGCGCGCCCATGGAGTTGAGGAAGTTCGCCAGATCCACGATATGCGGTTCTTTGGCGGCGTTGTAGATAATGGTTACGCCCTCGGCCCGGCAGGCGGCCAGCATGATGTTGATCGTGCCGCCGACGGTGACGATGTCAAAAAAAACGTCCGCGCCGGTCAGGCGGTCGGCCTTCGCCTCCACAAAGCCGTTCTGCTCCACAATGGTGGCGCCCAGCGCGTGCAGGCCCTTGAGGTGCTGGTCGATCGGACGGGAGCCGATTTCGCAGCCGCCGGGATAGGCAACGGTTGCCTGGCCGCCGCGGCCCAGCAGCGCCCCCAGCATGTAATAGCTGGCGCGCAGCCGCCGTGTGAGGGAAAACGGCACATGCGAGGAATGGATGGAGCTGGGATAGATCTTGAGATACTTGTCCGGCACATACTCGCACCGGGCGCCCAGCAGCTCCAGAATTTCGATCAGCGCAAGAACATCGTCAATATCGGGAAGGTTTTCAATGGTACTGGGTTCATCGCTCAAAATCGCTGCGGGAATGACGGCGACAGCGGTGTTTTTTCCCCCGCTGACCGAAATTTCACCCATCAGCGGCCGGCCGCCCTTGATGAGCATTTTCTCGGCATTGAACATCAGTATCCGCGCACCACCCAGTCATATTCGTTCAAAGGACTAAAGCACATTATACACCGTCGGCTATTGATGCGCAAGAAACCGGCACGCACAAACGGCGGCTGCCGCGCCGCTATGCACGGCGGAAACCGCGGCCGTTTCCCGCGGCGCGAACGCCCCGAAAAAACGATTCGTCCGTCTTTTTATACAGTTGTGAAGCGGGGGCGCTCTGTGCGGATTGCCAGCTCAGTGAGCGGCGCGCCTGAAACCGCGCTTGCGCAGCAACGCAAGGCCGCTTAAGCACAGCATGCCCAGCGGCACATACAGCCACAGCCTGCGCCCGGCGGCGTCGCCGGTTTGCGGGATGGGGGCGGCGGATGGATCAGAATAGTATATGGTGCCGTTCCATGTGCGGTCATTCGTGACCTGGCCTGTAAAAACAGGGCCTCCTCGTCCGATGCCGCAGGTGATTTGCAGGTTCTCGTCCGTATATGTGTTGGAACCATAGGAATACTCGAAACGCATCAGGGAAACATGGTAATTCTCGAGCGTAATGTAGAAGCCGTATGTTTTCCCGGCCGTCAGCGTAACGCCGCCAACCGGAAGATGCGTCGGGGTATTATATGAACTGGCGCTGACGGTGGCGGCGCCAATGAACGTCCAGGCGCTTTCGTTGTATTCATAGCCTGCGTAGCCGCCTTCGCGGTAGTAAACGGAAAGGGTGACGGGGTAGGTTGCGCGGACATTGACGTCAAACGAATCGACTTGTTTATCTGTATCTGCCAGTACGGTAACGTCAAACATATTCCCTGCAAAGCCAGTGGCGGAATTAAATAGGGTCGTAATAGAGTAAGACGCCGCCGTGCCTGTGGCAATAGGCAGAAAAAGGACTGCCAGCAGCAGTGCAAGCAGCACGGATAAACGCAGTTGTCGGTTCGGGGTTGTCATCACGGTCCTCCAAAAGTTTTCGTATTCGGGCTTAATTTGCGCGGTGGCCGGAAAGCCGCCGTTTCAGTAGCGCAAGGCCGCCCAAAGACAGTAAGCCCAGCGGCACATACAGCCACAGCAGGCGACCGGCGGCGTCGCCGGTCTGCGGGATGAAGGGCACCAAGGAATAGTATATGGTGCCGTTCCATGTTCGATCCAGATAGGTGTCCCCTGTAAAATCCGGATTTCCTTTGCCTATGCCGCAGGTGATTTGCAGGTTGGAATCCGCGTACGTACTGCTGATCGTTGTATACCGTATATATGTGCCTGTAAAGGTAAAGCTGGTGACTGTAATATAGAACCCGTATGTTTCTCCGGCGGTCAGCGTAAAACCGCCGACCGGAAGGTGTGTCGGGTTGTCCGTCCCCTGTGATATGACCTCGGCGGATCCGGCAAACGCCCATGCGCTCGCGTCCGATTCATAGCCTTCGTAGCCGCCTCGACGGTAATATACCGATATCGTACCGGTTTTGCCGGTTTCGTCGAGATTGATATCAAACGAATTGATCTGAATATCCGCGGACGCCAGCACCGTAACGTTGAACATGTTTCCCACGTATGCCAGATTTGAGGCAAACATGGTTGTAATGGACTGCGACGCCGCCATGCCGGTGGCAGCGGGCAGGAAAACGGCCGCCAGCAGCAGCGCAAGCAGCACGGTGAAACGCAGGTGTCGGCGCAGGTTTTTCATTACAGACCTCCTATGAGTTTGTTGGATTATGATCGGGCAGGAACGAACGGCAGAAATCGTATGGCATGGGCAATCCCTGGGAAGTCTTTTAATCAGTAAGGATGCGCAACTGTATTTCCGGATCAAGCGGCGGCGCCCTTGGACATACGCTTTCCCAGCAAAAAAAGGCCGCAGCAGGACAGCGCGCCCAGCGGCGCATACCACCACAGCATGCGCCCGGCGGCGTCGCCGGTCTGTGGGATGGTGGGTATAAGCGAATAGTATATGGTACCGTTCCATGTGCGCGGCGAATAGGTGGATCCTGTAAAATCCGGGCTTCCTTTGCCTGCGCCGCAGGTGATTTGCAGGTTGGAATCCGCGTATGTACCGCTGATAGTTGTATACATCATAAATGTATCTTCAGGGGTAAAGTCGCTGATTGTAATATAGAACCCGTATGTTTTCCCGGCGGTCAGCGTAATACCGCCGACCGGAAGGTGAGTCGGGTAATCCTGCCCCCGTGATATGACGTCGGCGGATCCTGCAAACGTCCATGCGCCCGCGTCTGATTCATAGCCTTCGTAGCCGCCCTGACGGTAGTATACCGATACCGTACTGGTTGTGCCGGGTTCGTCGAGATTGATGTCAAACGAATCGAGCCGAACATCCATGGACGCCAGCACCGTAACGTTGAACATGTTTCCCGCGTATCCGGAATTGGCGGCAAACAGGGTGGTAATGGACTGACCCGCCGCCATGCCGGTGGCGGCGGGCAGGAAAACGGCCGCCAGCAGCAGCGCAAGCAGCACGGTGAAACGCAGGCGTCGGCGCAGGTTTTTCATTACGTGCCTCCTTAAGTTGTGTCGGTTTCGGAATTAGTTTACGGTGCGGCCGGAAAGCCGCCGTTTCAGCAGGACAAGGCCGCTTGGGCACATCAGGCTCAGTGGTACATACAGCCACAGCAGGCGACCAGCGGGATCGCCGGTCCGTGGGATGTCGGGTACAAGGGCATAGTATATAGTGCCGTTCCATGTTCGCATCGAATAGGTGGATCCTGTAAAATCCGGGTATCCTTTGCCTGCGCCGCAAGTGATTTGCAGGTTGGAATCCGCGTACGTATTGTTGCCCGTGGTATACATCAAACGTGGGTCTGTATAGGCAAAGCTGCTGATTGAAATATAGAGCCCGTAGGTTTCCCCGGCGGTCAGCGTTATACCGCCGACCGGAAGGTGAACTGGGTTGTCCGTCCCCTGTGATATGACCTCGGCGGATCCGGCAAGCGTCCACGCGCCCGCGTCCGATTCATAGCCTTCGTAGCCGCCTTCCCGGTAATATACCGATACCGTACAAGTTTTGCCGGGATCGTTGAGATTGATGTCAAACGAATCGATCTGAATATCCGCGGACGCCAGCACCGTAATGTTGAACATGTTTCCCGCGTATCCGCCATTTGCTGCAAACAGGGTGGTAATGGACTGCGCCGCCGCCATGCCGGTGGCGGCGGGCAGGAAAACGGCTGCCAGCAGCAGCGCGAGCAGCGCAATGAAACGCAGGCGTCGGCGCAGGTTTTTCATTACAGACCTCCTATGGTTCTGTTGGATTTTGATCAGGCAGGAACGTGCGTTATCAGCCGTATAGCCACGGAAAAGATAGAGGGAAACATTGACAGACAAATATATACAATAGTATACGGGGCGCGGAATAAGCTGTCAATACAAAACCGGCTGTATATATACGGAAAAAGGGTTTTACCGGCGCGGGGCAGAAGTACTACCGCAAAGCGATACAATGAAGCATAACGAAGGAGCGTTCGCTCTTCACGCGCGGAATGCCGCAGGGCAGATTCGCCGATGAATGTAACAATACGGCGTGATAAGAGGACATGCCGGAAGCCATGTTGAAAACGACTGCAATACGCAGGATAGCCGCAGGAACGTGGAGGGTATCGGAATGAACGGACATGGAAAAGCATTGCTTGTATGCCTGGGGATAGCGCTGCTGTGCGCGTTTCCCGCAGCGGCGGAGGTTGTGGCCCTGCCGGTTGAAACGCTGGCGCCGCCGGTGCAGCCGACGCCCGTGCCGACGGCCGAGCCTGTGATCGAGCGGGAGTATGCTCTGGGCGACAGCGGCGCGGACGTGCTGCTGTTCAAACAGCGGCTGCAGTATCTGGGTTATTTCAAGGAGGACTCGTCGCTGTCCAACAAGATTTCCGAGATCACGATGGAACGGGTGAACCAGCTGCTTGCGGACAACGGGATCGATCCCGTGGAGACCATCCCCGTGGAAGTGCAGGCGATGATTTTCTGGCGCGACGATCTGGCGATCGCCCCCACGCCGACGCCCGTGCCGACGCTTGAGCCGATCGTCGCCCCGACCGGCATGCCGGAACTGCCCGCGCTGGACGATGAGGGGTTTTTGGCGGAGGAAAGCGGGGAGTATATATTTGAGGATGATGAGGATGGGCTTTGGTACTATATCGCCCACGACCTGTATATCAACATCCGCCGCTATATCGATCCGGAAGAAGAGAACGTCTGGTTTGAGGCCGAGGTGAAAACGCGCGGCGAGGAGCGGCTCGAAAGTTATCACGAGGATACGCGCAAGGTCTACCAAACGCCCGTTACGATTGCGCGGACCAACAGCGCCGTGCTCGCGTTTACGGACGATTTTTTTACCAAGCGCAGCTACGGCGTCGTGATCCGCGACGGGGAAGTGATGCGCAATTATATCCGCAGAACGTCCACATCCTACCCGCTGGGGGATACCCTCGCGGTGTTTGCGGACGGATCGATGCTCGCCGCCGGTTATAAGGACTATATGGCGGACGATTACCTGGAGATGGGCGCGGTGCAGGTGCTCTCCTTCGGGCCGTGGCTGCTGCACGAGGGCGAAATCAATCCGCGGCTGCTCACCGGCGAATATATGCACTACCATGAACCGCGCTGCGCGATCGGGATGATCGAGCCCGGGCATTATTTCGTGATGACCGTGGACGGGCGTTACTCGGGCGCGGTCGGCGCGTATATCGAATGGCTCGCCGCGCGCATGCAGGAGGTCGGCGTGACCGAGGCCATCAACCTCGACGGCGGCGGCACCACCGCGATGGTCTTTATGGGCAACCAGATCAGCCGCGTATCCTCCAGCGACGCCGACGGCTCGGGTACGCGAAGAGTGAGCAGTATGCTGGGGTTTGGGACAAGTGATGCTGTGGTGGAGCCGTGAACGAGAGGAAGTACGTTAGGGATTTCATCCCTATAACCCTGATCAGGGGAATGCCCCTAACCCCACAATTGGCCGCGCAGTGCGCGGCCAATAATGGGTCAAGGGCATAGCCCTTGTCGGGGTCTTAGGGGCGGAAGCCCCTATCGTTCTTCTCCTTTACTCCGCCTTGTAGACACTGACCGACGGGAACGCCATGGACACGCCCGTGTCCTTGGCGGCTTTTTTGATGGCGAAGTTGATGCGGTCTTTGACGGTGAGCATATCGTAGTAGTCGGACTTGGATATGCGGTAGATGATACCGACGTTGAGGGAGGAATCGGCAAAGGCGTCAAACCACACCTTGACGCTGTCGCCCAGAACGTCGGGATCAGCCGAGAGCAGCGCTTCCACGGCCTTGACGAATGCCTCCAGCTTTTCGGGCGGCGTCCCGTATTCCAGCCCCACGCTGAAGTTCACGCGCCGCTGGGAGCGCTTGGTTTCGTTATAGATCACGTCGCCGGCCAGCTTGGAGTTGGGAACGGTAACCTGGCTTCCGCCCAGCTGGCGGATGCGCGTGGAGCGCAGGCCGACATGCTCGACGTTGCCCTGCAGGTCGCCGGAGACGACGATGTAATCCCCTACGTCAAAGGGCTTATCCAGCATAATGGAGATGGAACCGAAGAAATTGGACAGGCTGTCCTGCGCGGCGAGCGCGACGGCGAGGCTGGAGATGCCCAGGCCGGCGATCAGCCCCGAGAGGTTCCCGACCCAGGGCGTGAGGATGGACACCGCGGCGACCGCGATGACCGCCACCCGGATGCCGCTGATCAGGAAATTACGGGCCGTGAGGTTAAACCGGTCCGGCTTGCGCTTGGACTTGGCGTGGAAATACCAGTTGACTGCAATCATCAGCGTGCGGTAAAGCGCCATGAACGCAAGCAGCAAAAGCACGGTGTTGAGAACGCGGCGGATGAGCGTAAGCGCCGCGTCCGGCAGGCCGAAGTAGGGCAGCGCGATCAGCACCATGCCCAGGAACAGGACGTAGCCCAGCAGCCTTGCGAGGCTCTGCTTGATCTGATCATACTTGGCTGAATCCTTGCGCTTGAGGGCGCCGAGGGCGACGCGGAGGATGAGCGTAACCAGCGGCCGCTTGATCACGAACATCAGCACGATCAGCCCGCAGGCGATCAGCAGCGCGGTCAGGTCTACGGAATTGAAGTACGCTTGAATCTCGGCCATGGGGTACTCCTTTCACGGTTTTTCCTGTAGAATAAACATAGCAAACCTTCGCCAAAAGCGCAAGGGCATGAAGGGAAGGCGCCATGGGATGAAGCGATGGAAGAAACGCACGCTGATGATCGCGGCGGCGGCGATTGGATTGATCCTGACCGTGATGGCCCTGGCGCCGCTGCTGGCGCTGCCGAAATTCTGGGGCCGGCGCTACGAGCAGCAGCGGCTGGATCCCGCGGACTTCGGCGTGCAGGCGGCGGAGCTCACGCTGATGACGGACGACGGGCTCGCGCTGGCCGCGTGGTTTGTGGAGGCTGACGGCGGTACAAACGCCAGGGGTAATATTATCATCCTGTCCGGGCTGCAGGGCCCGTCGGTGACGGCGTTTTTCGGTTACGCAAAGCTGTTTGCCGGGCAGGGCTACAACAGCCTGCTGGTGGAGATGCGCGCCAGGGGCCTGTCCGAAGGCAGGGAGATCGGCTTTGGCATGACCGAATGGCGCGATGTGAAGGCCGCCGCGGACTATCTGGAAGGCATGGGTCTCCCGATGATTGTCCTGGGAACGTCCATGGGCGCGGGTACGGCGATAGTGGCCGCGGCGGCAGTGGAGGAGATCGACGCGGTGATCGCGGTCTCCCCGCCGTCAAGCGTTGAGGATATGTTTATTGCGTACATGGATACGCTGGGCATTCCGCGCTTCCTGAGCGCCATGGAAATGCCGTTGGTAACCCTGTACCTCGGGCTGCACTACGGGTTTGACGCGCTGCGCTATACGCCGGAAAACGCGATGGCCGGGCTTGATGACCGCCCGCTGCTGCTGATGCAGTCCACTGGAGATACGCAGGTGCCGTTCTGGGAACATGAAAAGCTGTTGGACGCGGCCGGGGAGAACGGCGTGAACGTGCAGACCTTTATCCGCGGGGGCGACTGGCATTTCGTCTGCTATGACGAGTATATCGATACGCCGTGGGAGGATACGGAGTTTGCCGGCGCGCTGGTGGATTTCCTGAACGGATTACGCTAACCTGACCTGCGTACCGCCCGGGATTTCGACGGGCGTGCCTCCGTTGACGCGCACCCACGCGGAGGCCGCGCAGGGGTTCAACACAAAGGAGTTGTCGGCGGCGAGCCGCAGCTGCTTCCAGGTCTGCACGCAGTCAAAGATCTCGATGTTCGTGGCGTACCAGACGTCGTCCTGCCCGCCCATCGTTTGACAGAATTCCTCAATCAGCGGCCAGTTACCGTCGTTGTCAAACTCATAGCTGTGCCCCCATACGTAGAACAGCTTCAGGCGCACGCCCTTGTCCTTTTCGTTAAATCGCTCCGCCATCTCCATCAGCCGTTGGTTGTGGTGGCAGGTGGCTTTCCATTGCAGGAAATCATCCGGCATGTCAAAGCAAAAACTGTCGCCCACGACGCGGGCATAGCAGATACCAAGCCCCGGCAGCATGGCGCGGATATCCGCCGTGTGCGCGCCGTAGGGGTAGCTCATTCCGCGTACGGGACAGCCGACGATGGTTTCCAGATTGACGCGGTCCTGAAGCACTTCCTGTGCCACGGCGGGCAGGGGGCAGCGGTCGATGGCGGGATGGGTGGCCGTGTGGCAGGCCACCTCGTGGCCCCGGTAAACAGCCTTGACCTCGTCCTTTTGCAGATACCGTTCATCGGCGCCAAGCATCGCGGAGTTCAGGTGGAACGTGCCTTTGACGCCATGGCGGTTAAAGATTTCGATCAGCCGCCTGTCCTGCCATACGCCGTCGTCGTAGCTCATGGTCAGGCATTTGTTCTTCCCGCCCGGGAAACAGGTGACAACGGTATTCATGCTTTCGCCTCCAGCCCAATCAGATCAGTCAAAACGCACGCGATGGTCTCCGACTATTTTACCATGATCCATAGGATTTGGATACGGCGCGGCGGGGCGAACCCGCCGGAAACGCGCGGTTTACAATGTTGCGCGCCGCCGGCGGGCGTGATATGATAGGAAAAAATCAACCCGAAGCGAGGGGAGCAAATGAAGTACCTGCGGCTGCTTCGCGTCAAGCACTATATCAAAAACGGATTGGTGTTCCTGCCGCTGTTTTTTTCCAAGAACTTTTCGGCGGCCGAGAAGCTTATGCAAACCCCTCCTCGCGTTCGCGGTGTTCTGCCTGCTGTCCTCGGCGGGTCTATATCATCAACGATATCCGTGACGCCGAAAGGGATCAAAACCACCCGACAAAACGCAACCGGCCCATTGCCTCGGGCGCGGTCGGCAAACGGACGGCGGCCCGTTATCTGCGCGCTGCTGCTGGCGGGCGTCTGCGTGCTGATCGGGCTGACCGGCAAAGGGTTGATGGTCTGGCTGGTGCCCGCGATATACCTGGCGATCAACACGGCGTACAGCATGGGGTTGAAAAAACGTGCCCATCGCGGACATCGCCATCCTGGCGGCGGGGTATTTGCTGCGGGTGTCTGTGTGGCTCGGTATTCACGGGCATTGCAATCTCCGGCTGGCTTGTACCTCACGGTGATCGCGATCGCGTTTTATCTGGGCCTTGGCAAGCGGCGCGGCGAAATTCTCCGGTACGCGTCCGGGGGACGATACGCGGCCCGTGCTCAAGTTCTACAACCAGGGGTTTTTGGATAAAAACATGCTGATGTGCGTAACGCTGGGCATTGTGTTCTACTCGCTGTGGACGGTTGACGCGGTCACGATTGAGCGCGTGGGCGGCGAGCAGCTGGTATGGACGGTGCCGCTCGTGATCATTATCTTCTTCCGCTACAGCATGAGCATCGAGGGCAAATCCGACGGCGATGCCCGTGGAGGTCGTGTTCAAGGATAAAGTGCTGCTGGCCCTGGCGGCGCTGCTGGGGCGCCGCGCTGTGTTTCATCGTGTATTTCTAGGCAAGCGCTGACATAAGGCCCGCATACGCCGGCGGCTGTATTTCCGCCAGCATACGCGTTCTTGTATCGGCGCTTGCGGGATGATTCTCAGAATCCCCGATATAGCGATACCGCTGCTGTATACATAACAGATACTGTGCTGGATGATCGGCGAGGCGCCTGCACGGCAAAATATTCCATCTGAAAGATGTCAATTTCTCTATTGACATCTTTTTTGTGTTATGTAATAATATGGATACAAGAAAGAGTGGATACAAGTTATAACTCTTTGTATACCTTATAATATAAAGATTATCAGTGAATACACCGTTCTAGGACAAGGAACTAAAATGCATGGAAAACGGCGCAGAGCACGCTGTTTCCAAATAAACACCTGACAAGGGGAGGAACACCTGCTATGAAAAAAGTATTTGCATGGATACTGGTACTGACCTTGGCGCTCGGCATGGCCGCAATGGCAAATGCCGCGTCTGTAACCATGACGTTGGGGCACTTCGGCAAACTGCCGGAGACCGGCGATCCGCTGGGTACCGCCGCACAGGCGTTTGCCGATAAGGTAGCGGAACTCTCGGGCGGGGACATTGCGGTCGACGTCCGCGAAGACAGCGTACTTGGCAACGCCAAAGAGATGATCGAGCAGACCCAGCAGGGTTTGATCGAAGCCTGCCTGGTGTCGCAGGGAACGCTTGATAAATTCGACATCCGTTATGCGTTCGTTACCGCGCCGTACATGTTCTCCGGATATGATCAGGCATACGCCGTGATTGACGGCCCCTTCGCGGAGTGGGTAGGCGACGGCGTGCTGGAAGCGGCCGGCCTGCACAACCTCGGCGGCTGGGACTATGGTTTCAGGATGCTGACCAACTCCGTGCGTGAAGTGAAAACACCCGAAGACGTGGAAGGCCTGCTGATCCGCACACCCTCGGAAGTGCAGAAAGTGGCGTGCTTTGAAGCGCTGGGCGCCACCGTGCAGCCCCTCGCCTTCTCTGAACTGCTGCCCGCGCTCAAGCAGGGCACCTTTGACGGCCAGGAGAACCCCATCGCGACCATTGTGAGCTTTAAGATGTGGGAAGTGAACCAGATGTATGTCAGTCTGACCCGGCATACCTGGGAATCCGTCAACCTGACGGTCAACAACGACTGGTGGAACGGCCTGACCGAAGAACAGCAGGGCTGGATTACGGAAGCGCACGAATATGCGCGCGATCTGATGCGGTCCATGATTCAGGAAGCCGAAGCCAGCTATGTCGCGATCCTCGAAGAGAACGGCGTAACGGTGACCACGGTTGACCTGTCGCTGTTCAAGGCCAAGATGGGCCCCGCCTGGGAAGCCGTGTCTGAATATGCCGGCGATACCGACGGCACGATGCTGGCCGAGTTCCTCGCGGTTGTGGACAGCACCGCGGAATAATCCACTGCCCAAACGCCCTGCATAGGGCGAACCAAAAAGTTTGACTGGCTTTTGGCCGAATGGCAGCGGCGGTTCGCTGCCATTCGGCTGTTTTAAGACACTGAACGAAGGAGGCTCATGCCGCCATGGTTGCACTGATTGTGAGCCTGGTATTGCTGGCGCTGATGTTCATCGGGGTACCGGTGTGCGTTGCGATGGGCATCACCAGCGCCGGCGCGTTTGTCGCGCTGGATATGGCCAAGCTGCTGCCGGCGCTGGCGCAGCGCGTGTTTTACGGAACCACGGGATTTACGATGCTGGCGATCCCGTTTTTCATTCTTGCGGGGAACCTGATGAACAGCGGCGGCATCACGGACCGGATCTTCAACTTTGCCAAGGCGTTTGTCGGCCACTGGCCGGGCGGGCTCGGGCAGGTGAACGTCGTCTCTTCGGTGATTTTCTCGGGGATGTCGGGCGCGGCCGTCGCGGACGCCGCGGGCCTGGGCTCCATTGAGATCAAGGCCATGAACGACGCGGGGTTTGACGAGACCTTCTCCGCGTCCATCACGGCGGCGTCATCGACCATCGGGCCGGTCATCCCGCCGTCGATCCCGTTTG
Organism: Candidatus Limiplasma sp.; assembly: GCA_963664595.2. Lineage (GTDB taxonomy): Bacteria > Bacillota > Clostridia > Christensenellales > Aristaeellaceae > CAXXOK01. The sequence continues at coordinate 343,387 of CAXXOK010000003.1, forward strand.
TGGTATATTCGTCGTTTACCTCTACCACCGTGCCGCGATTGTTCGCGGCGGGTTTCATACCCGGGCTGCTGATGGCGGTGGCGATGTCCGTCTGTGTGTACTTCATTTCCAAAAAACGCAAATACCCCGTCAGCCCCAAGATGCCCTGGAAGCTGCGGCTGAAATACCTGTGGCAGGCGCTGCCGAGCCTGACGACGATTATCATCATCATCGGCGGGATACTGGGCGGCATCTTTACGCCGACGGAAGCCGCGATTGTCGCCACGTTCTACGCGCTGTTTTTAAGCGGCGTGGTGTACAAACAGCTGAACCTGAAAAAGATCTGGAAGATACTCTATGAAAGCCTCCTGACCAGCTGTAAAACGCTGTTTATCATCGCCGTGGCGAATTTCCTCGCCTGGTTTATGATCCGGCTGCGTATCCCGGACCAGATCATCGCGGGATTGCTGAGCGTTACGCAGAACCCGCAGCTCCTGATTTTGATCATCGTAGGCGTGCTGCTGGTGCTGGGGATGTTCCTGGAAGGGATCGCGGTGATCCTGATCGTGACCCCGATTTTCCTGCCGATCATCGCGCAGATCGGGATGGACCAGGTGCAGTTCGGCGTGATTATCGTACTGGCCAGCATGGTGGGGTTATTGACGCCGCCTGTGGGCATGAGCCTGTACGCGGTGTGCTCCATCACCAAGGTGGAGCTGCTGGATCTGTCCAAGGCGGTGCTGCCGTATGTGATCGGCATCGTTATCGTGCTGATCCTGTGCGCGTACTGGGCGCCGTTCTCCATGTGGATTCCCACGCTGCTTTACGGTTAAGGAGGTGAACGGAATGAGATTTATCGCTGTGATGAAAAAAATCGACGCTGTTCTGGCCGCCGTGCTGAAGGTATTCGCGGTCGGCCTGTGCGTTGCGATCGCCTTCATTCTGCTGGGCCGCGTAATCCTCAGGCTGCCGTTTTTCACCTCGTCCATGGCGTGGTCGGAAGAGGTTGTGGAGCTGACCATGGCCTGGATGATTTTGACGACGGGTACGCTACTGTTCCGCAGCGGAGAGCACTTCCGCGTGGAACTGCTGGAAAAAAAGCTGCACGGAAAGCCGGTGATGAAGTTTGTGAACCTGTTTATCACGCTGGTGAGCTTGCTGTTCATCGGCTTGCTGCTTGTGTACGGCATTAAGTTTATGCTGCCGCAGACCCAGTTTTCGCCGATCCTCAAGATTAATCACCGCATTTACTACGCCAGCATCCCCGTGAACGCCGCGCTTATTCTGCTGTACTTAATCCGCGATTTGGTGCGCGATATTGCGGCGTTTCGCAAGCCCGGGGCGGGCGATCAAACGGCCGCGGTAAGCGAAAGCTGCGAAAAGGCAGCTGAAGGACCGCCCGAAGTGTTTCTTGAAACAGGAGCAAAGCAGGCGGAATAAGGCTGCGTTGAAGTTTTCCAGTATGGACGAGGGCGGCAAAACGGCCTCGTTCTTTTGATTGCGCAGGATTACGTCTTGCTTTATATGCCTCAATAACGTCTGCCTGCGGCGGGCTTGTGCGCGCCAATTGCCCGGTCCGTGCTGCGGCGATCCGGCAAACGGAGCAAACGAAAAAGGCAAGCATGCTTCCGGCGGTATTGGTTATTGCAAAAAAGTTGCAAAATGTTTATAAAAACTCAATACGTGAAGCTTTGCCTGATCCGCCACTTATGGTACGATAAATATATAGATTGGAATAATTCTCCAGTTCTGTTGATCATCTATACATATGGAGCAAAATTAATGACGTTACAAAACAAAACAGTTTGGCGCCTGCTATTTCTGGGAATGCTCGTATTGCTGTGCCTGCCGCCGAGTGCGGCGATGGCCGCGGACGCTGTGGAGGTCTGGGTGAACAATGTACAGCTCAGCGCGTCATCCCCATACTGGAAAAACGGAAACGAACCGGCGTCGGAAAGCGACTGGAACGCACACTTTGACGCCGCTACCGCGACACTGACGCTCCAGGACGCCCAAATCAACACGCTGCATACCGTGAGCAGCTCGTACGCTGCACTGATTTATGCAGAAGGTGACCTGACGCTCAACCTGGACGGCAGCAACACGCTGCAGTATACAACCGGCAGCGGATCAGGAAACATCAACGCGATCTACATCCGAAGCGGTTCAGTGTCTGTGACGGGCTCCGGACAGCTGGATATTCAGATGGATATAGACGGTACGGGAAGCTCAAGGGGCATATATGCGGAGCGTGATATCACCATCCAGTCCGGAATCATCAATATCCGGATGGTTCACGACGTAGTATTGTATGGCATAGATGCTTACGGAAACCTGCTGATCAGCGGCGGGACAATCAGCATAACAGGACAAGCAGATCTGTATAGCGGGCTTGGTGCAGGAGGAGATTATTTCCGAATGACGGGCGGCTCGGTAGAGGTAGACGTCAGGGGAGATATTGTCGCGAACGGCATTGAAGCAACGGAGGTCTTTCTGGAAGGCGGAACCGGCAGCTTCCTGGCCAGCGGAGCGCCTTACGGCAGCTATGGAATCCGTGTAGAGGACAACACGCTCAATGTTCTGGGCCCGCAATTTGTTGTATACGGCGCCAGGGCGGCGATCTATTTCCGGCTTTATCATGGCGGCAGCCCGACGTATAATCTTTTGAATTCATATTATATCGTTGTATCAGAGAATGCAGGCTATGAGGAATGCAAGCTCTGGCACTCGGAAGCGGATGGTATTCTGGGAACCAGCAGGTATGGAAACTCCAGCTTCCGTTATGTCGAGTTTACCGATGTGCTCCCGGATTGCCTGCGCGCCGCGCCGCAGACCGGCGACGACAGCGCGCCCTTGCTGTGGGCGGGTATCGCACTACTGATGATAGCCGTGGCAATGGCATATAGCCGCGCGATGAAGCGACGGCACGAATACGGGAAGGATCGCATGTGAAGCCTCCGGGAAAACGACAGTGTAAAAAAGGATTGTATGATGTTACGAACAAAACATAAACCGCCGAACAGACATATGCTTTACATAAGCGAGGTTTGACTGTATGAAGAAATATGGGCTGCTCTACACCGGATTGATTTTGGCGCTTCTGGCGGCGCTGTTCCTCGTGCCCGCCAGCGCTTCGGCGGCAGGCGCTACATCCGTCGTGGTGGAAGGACAGATACTGGACGCAAGCACGCCCTATTGGAAAAACGGAAATCTGCCCGCATCGAAAGACGATTGGAACGCCTGGTTTGACGCGTCGTCATCCACATTGACGCTCAAGGACGCGGACCTGGAGATTTTGGTCAGCATCGGCGCTGGCGTCATGGCGCTGGCTGACTTAACCGTCATGCTGCTTGGGGGAAAACAAAATCGTTCGATGACGGTATCGTTGCTTCCGATGTATATGGGTTCTACATCGCAGGGAGTTTGAAAATCACCGGCAGCGGAAAGCTGGAGATGAACATTAAGGACAATGGCGGCATGAATAGCTGCGGCGTCTTAACCGCCGGCGCGGTAGAGATCAGCGGCGGAACGATGGATATCACAATGTCCGACGATGCAATCGCGTTTTATTCGTCCGGCTTTGTGCTGTCCGGCGGTACAGTGAATATCACGCAGACGGGCACTGGAACGGCCATATATACCACGGCGGATATGCGGGTTTCCGGCGGATCGCTGGATATTGGGCTGACAGGCAGGTATCCCTATACGATCCTGGTCACCGGTGAATTCAAAATGACGGGCGGCGCCGTAAGCGTTGAGACGACCTGCGCCACAGACATCGGCGCGGTGTTATAGGCATGGTTGTTAAAAGCCTGGGCGCTGGAGGGCGGTACGGGAACGATCAAGGTGACCGGCGACGGGTCTTCCGTTTATGCGATTGGGGTGGATGGTCCGATGGCCGTAAGCGGCGGGCACTTTGTGTTTTCCGGCAGCACCAGCGCCTATTATTATCCAAAGTCAGATCCCGCTACGCCGGATTATACGATTCGGGCCTTCTATCAAGACCTATGTTTCAAACCTTGCCGACTGGTGATGGAAAATGGCGGTGGTACTCGGCGGCGGACGGGGAACTGGCCTCGACGTTGACGGCGGCGTCTCCCTTTCGGTATATTGAATTCATGATGACTATCCCGCAGACCGGGGACGGCGCCCGGTTGTGGCTGTGGGTGGTTACATCAGGTGCTGGCAATGGCGGCGGGGGCGGGCATGCTGCTGCAATTACGCCGCGTACTGTTGGCTGCGGAATAGATAACAAACGCCGCCGCACAAGCACAGTGCGGCGGCCGATGAATGCGTTGAATCGCTGTTGTCAGTCTTCCGTAAAGTAATCCTTCAAATCCGAAAAACAACAGCTTGCCCAGACGGGTAATGCCGCCGAAGAGGTGCTTTTGCATGAGGGGGCGGATGGCGTCCACGTCGCTGTTTTCCAGCGCCGTGAGGATGGCCTCGTGCTCTTCCACGATCTGGGCGAAATTCTTAATTTCGACCGATATCCAGCATCCGGAAGCGCGTGTAGTGGCAGTTGGAATTGCGGATGGTATCCCAGAGATATTCCTTGCGGGTCGCGTTAAACCAGGTTTCGTGCAGCTTGGAATCAAGCTCGTAAAACTCCCGCGGGGTAAAGTTGTCACTCTGGATCAGTTTGATCATGGAATTGTGGATATGCCGGAGCCCGCTCCAGTTCCAGGATGTTGGGGATCCGGACGAAATCCTCCAGCACGAAGGTTTCCACCGCAATGCGCTGGTAAATGATCTGGTTGATGATGTTGAAGTTCATGCGTGTAACCTGCGTGCGCTTATACGGCGTGATCGACACCAGATCGCACAGGCGAAGTTCCTGCAGCACCGAGCGGATGGGGGAACGCGATACGCCGAAGCGCTCGCACAGTTCGTTTTTCCGACAAAGATTCCCCGGGCGCGATTTTAAGGGAGAGAATTTCTTCCTCTAAAATACGGAAGATCTCCCGGCTTGAATATCGATCGGGCATATTGGCAAGCTCCTTCATCGTTTTATTGCATTTGAAAACATTGTACCATGCGCTGAAATATCCGTCAACCAATTGTATACGAACGCAAAAATATATGTACAAAAATTTTAGCTAAACAACATATATATGGCATAAAGGCATAACAAAGCAAAGCAAGTAACTTGTATACAGTATGTGCTTGGAGTTCAGCGGTTGTCATTTTTATTGATTTGCCAAACCGCTTGAACGGGGAAAAGAAATGATTGGAAGCAAAATGGCTGTTCGGGATGATCCGAACCATCGTATACGCATTCGGTCATCATTCCATTTTCTGTTTTTGATAATAGCAATGGGCGCGCCGGTGAACGCGGCGGATGATTGTATAATAGCAATTGACGGGACAGGCAGAAAGCGGTATATATGCGGATTTTCCAGCCGGCGGGAATTCCGGTAAATTTACCCGCAAAATGTAAATGGAAATTACTAGAAAATTTAACAGTATTTTAATGGCCTAAAGTGTTGAAAAGTAAAAGTATTCGCGAGTATACTAATAAAACATGGGTGGCATCACTTATGAAAACTGAGAGAAACGGGGCGCACCGGATCATGCAACGGAGCCTACGCACGAATGCTGTTGGTGACGGTTCTTTTACTGCGCGGGATGGCGGCGGCTATGGCGGACGAATAAACACCAGCAATCACCGGGGCTGTGTTAACAGCCAGGCGATAGAATCAGGTATGAAGGTCTGAGAGCGGAGTATCAATATGTGTTTTTATACATAATATTGTTCGACAGAACGGACAATACCCCATGAATCAAAACATTGGAGGCTATACTTATGAAAACGATGCACAAGTTCATACTTACGACTATTTTGCTGTTGCTGCTGGTCGCCTGCTTTGCGGTCCCCGGCGCATTAGCGGCGCCTGCTTCGAGCGTATGTATAAACAGTGTGACGCTGAATGCCGTCACGCCGTATTGGAAGAATGATAACACAACCTATGCAACGGAACCGGCGAGCGGCTGGAACGCATATTTCAACGCGCCGACCGGAACGCTGACGCTGAAAAACGCCGTGATCAATACGCCGTCGGCATTTTTAACGGCGTACAGCCTGGTGTGCGCCAACGGCGATCTTTCGCTTGTGCTGAGCTGGTACCAACACGATTTCGGTGGAAACAGCAATACGCAGGAGGATATTTGCGGTATAACCATACAAGGTATGTTGTCGATCAGCGGAGACGGAAGCGCAGATATACAAATCGTGAATACGCACGCAAGCGGCACAGCTGTCGCGGTTTTTAAGCTACTACAATCTGACGCTCGTCTCCGGCAGGATAGAGAGTACGGCGCAGGCGGCTTCCATTGCGCACGGATTGTATTCTATGCAGAATGTTTTGATTGCGGGCGGGCAGGCGGTGGTCAGCACCAAGGCGCCCAGTACCACGGGTGTCTTCTCGAGCGTTTACGAGTTCCGCATGACGGGCGGCAGCATTACGGTAAGAGCCGAGGGAACGGACGGAACAGGCACGTCAGACACATGGGCTTTTGTTCTGCTCCCAGCCTTATCTTGAGGGCGGTACCGGCAGCTTCTCGGCCTATGGATCCGGACGGTATCTATCCAGGATTGTGCTATAGCACCGATACCCTTTCCTATAGCGGCGGCACGTTTACGTTCACCGGGCCGACGTCGGCGCTGCTGAACAATGGAAGCAGTACGGCCATCAACTATAGCCTCAACGACGACGCTTTGGTTTACGCGTCGAAATCGACCAGCGGCACCGCGCCGATTCTATGGGAATCCGACGCCGACGGCATACTGACAAGCCTATTGCTCGTTCCCTCCATGTCGGAGTTTCTTTACGTACGGTTCACCCAGCCGGTGACCCCGCCGCAAACCGGCGACGTGCAAACGCCGCTTTTATGGACGGGCATCGCGCTTTTCGTACTGCTTGGCGCGGCGGGGCTGAAACGCCGGACGTGGCGGGAATGCCGGTAGACAGAACAATCATCCGCTCCATACCGGGGGCCGCGCTGAAGCGGCTCCTTTTTTTACGTGGAGAGAGGGCACGGCGGCAGATTGAAACCCGGGTGCCGATGTGCTATACTGACATCACTTTCTGACGAGTATCACAGCCATCATCTTGTCTTTCGAATCCCTGCATACGGAGCGAAATAGAGTTATGAACAGAGCACAGAGTCTTTTGACCGCGCTGATGCTGACAGCTATTGTAGCGCTGTGCTTTTTTGCGCCTTCAGCGCTGGCGGCGGGATCGACGGAGGTCTGGGTGAACGGCGTGAAGCTGGACGCGGGCAATCCCTATTGGAAAAACGGGAACGCCGCGGCTTCCGCGGCCGACTGGAACGCGCACTTTGACGTATCCACCGCGACGCTTACGCTTAAGGACGCCAAACTGGATACCACCTATAACACCGGCTACCATTCGTTGGTGTTTGCCCCGGAAGACGCCGGCATTGTATTTCTGGGCCGAAACGAGTTTGCCTATACGTCCGCGGCGAGCGATATTACTGTCGGCGTATATGTAAGAGGCGATATGACGATTAACGGGGACGGAAGCGCGGACTTCCGGCTTAGGGCCGCCGACGCCGGCGCGCAAGCCGCCGCGATATACGGCGACGGCATGGTGACAATGTACGGCGGCAATATAACGGCGGATATACGGGCGGGCTTTGTGGCGGTCGGCATGCGCGGGGCTTCCGGCATTCTCTATGCGGGCGGGCATACGGACATCTATACCGAGGCCAGGACGCAGTTACGGGGGCCTATACGAACTACAGTCAGTTCCGCATGACGGGCGGCACACTATCGGCGACGTCGGTTTCGACAGGCGAAATAGGGTATGCGCTGACGTGCAGCTATATAATACTGGAAGGCGGAGAAGGCGTTTTTTCGCGCCTACGGACCGGGCGCCGCATATGGGCTGTATCTATGGGGGAATGGTCTGCAGTATACCGACGGGCGCTATATCTTTTCGGGAGACACATCGGCGCTGTATTATGAGGGTATCATCAGCGTTGCCTATACGCTGACCGGCGGACCGGTGTATGTTTCGGAGGCTGCGAACGGCGACGGGAAATGGCTGTGGACGTCGGCAGCGAAGGACGGCCGGCTGGAATCCAATCTGAATGAGCAATCGTCCTTCAAATACGTCCAATTCGGGGAGTGGCCCCCGCAGACCGGGGACGGGCAAACGCCGTGGCTGTGGGCGGGAATGAGCTTATGCGTGCTGATCGGCGCGGCGGGACTGATTTGGGTGCTGCGCCGGAAGCGCAAATAGAAAATAGCATAGTAAAAACTTGCGGCTTTGCAAACCTTTTAGCGCCGGCGCGAATATGACGGAAGATTTCTTAGTATAGTCATTAAATTGCAATAGAATGATGATATATACCATTGCTTCTTATGGTACGATATTACATGCTACTATTTGGGAATGCGGATAAAATCATGTAAACATCGGGGGCCGTTTAAACGATGACAAAAACCAGCAGTTTTAAAATCGGAATATTGTTCATGCTCCCTCGTTTTGCTGTGCCTTGCGTTTTCAGCGGCGTCGGTCGCGGCGGACGCGACGGAGGTATACGTAAACAACGTAAAGCTCGATGCGGGTACCCCGTACTGGGTAAACGGCAGCTTGGCAGCGTTGGCCGCGGAACCCGCCGGCGGGTACAATGCATATTTTAAACGCGGCGGCAGCGACGCTTACGCTGCTGGACGCCAGCATCGATACGGTCTATAATTTTGATTTTAATAGTGAAGAAGCGCTTGTGCATGCAAACGGCGACCTGACGGTTCTATTGGCCGGGACGAATACGCTTTCCTACAGCAGCGCTGCGGATCCAAACTTGTATGGGATTTACGTGCCCGGTGTTTTAACGGTCACAGGCAGCGGAAGCGTGGATATGCAGCTGCGAAACACGAACCAAGACACGTATCGAGTCTGCGCGATATTTTCCATAACTGACATATATATTCAGGGCGGCCGTTTTACGATTGATGTGGAAGCTCCCGATTACGGCTATGGTTTTATCAGCCAGAATGCCGATATGGTGTATTCGGGCGGATACGCCGAGGTCGTCGTGAGCAGCAGAGCCAGCAGGGTAGTGTATATTCGCAACGGGAGTTTCCGCATGACCGGCGGAACGATACGGGGAACGATCTCCTCCACAAGCGGCGGCTCGCGCGGATTTGCCGCGCTGGACGCCTATCTGGAAGGCGGAACCGCGGTCATCCGGGCGTTGGGCGAGACAGCGAGAGGGCTGCATGTGTACAGCGACGGGAGCGGTGAACTTTTTGTTTCCGGCGGCGATTTTACCTTCATTGGGGATGACGTCGCGCTCCGGTTTGGCGACAATGCCGTAACGGTGGATATTGCCGATATTGTAGAAGTATACGTATCGGAAGCTGTATCCGGCAGTAACCTCGAGCGCTGGTATTCCGCCGCGCAGGGCGAGCTGGCGATGACAAGCACGCTGTCCTCGCCGTTCAAGTATGTCCGGTTCGTTGTCCCGGTCAATGCGCCGCAGACCGGCGACGGCCGGACGCCGTGGCTTTGGGCGGGGATTGCTTTGTGCGCGCTGCTGGGCGCGGCGGGGGTGGCGGCGCCCAGGAGTAAGCGGGCTTTGCGGTTGGATGAAACGGCCGGCAAACACGGGAAGCCGTCTGCATGAAGCCAGCAACTAAGGCAATTTGTGTTTTAATACTCGCGGCAGCTATGCTGCTGCTGTTTGCTCCATCCGCATTGGCGGCGGACGCGGATGAGGTTTATGTAAACAACGTAAAGCTCGATGCAAACTACCCGTACTGGGTGAACGGCGATACAGCGGCGACGAAGACGAAACCCGCCGGTGGATACAACGCGTATTTCGACGCGGCGTCTTCAACGCTTGCGCTCAGCAACGCTGTGCTGCATACGACCTATTTCGACGGCGCCTACCGGTCGATGGTGTATGCCAATGGCGACGTCAGCATCCTTTTGCAAGGCCAAAACAATTTTACCTATGCATCCGCGGCATATGAGTATATTATCGGCGTGCGCGGGGAAGGCGGGCTTGTGCTTGCGGGGAACGGAAGCGCAGATTTCCAAATCACGCTCTCTTATGCCGACGCCCAGGCCTGCGCCGTATATGCTGCAGATACGATGCTGATATACGGCTGCGGCATCACGGCGGATTTGCAGGCAGCGTATGCGGCGGTCGGCATACTCTCAGACAGGGATATCTTCTTTCTGGACGGGTATGCGGATATCAAAACCACGGCCAGGCACTCCAACGGGATCTATAGCCTTAACTCGCATTTGGAGGTTAGGGGCGGCAGCCTGTCGGTGACGGCGGTCTCGACAAACGAGTCGGCATTCGCGCTTACGGGAGACGAAGTATATCTGGAGGGCGGCGAAGGCGTGTTTCGCGCGTACGGGCCGAACGTGGCGCACGGGCTGGTATTCTATGACAAAAACGCTGCGCTATACCGGCGGACGCTTTATCTTTACGGGGGACCGGTCGGCGCTTTTGTATCCCACGGTTATCGCGAGCGGCAGCGCCGAGTACATTTTAACGGGCGGGCCGGCGTACGCGGCGGAAGCGCTGAGCGGAAGCGGGATGTTTTTGTGGACGTCGGCGGCAAAGGATGGACGGCTGGAATCAACGGCGGTGCACACGTCCGCCTTCCGCTATGTGCAATTCGGCGAGTGGCCTGACATGCCCGATACGGGCGACAATACGCGGCCGCGGCGATGGTTCGGGATCGGCGCGCTGTGCTTGTTTGCGGCAGCGGGATTGATGGCCGCGGCGCGCCGGAAACGGACCGCGTAAAAACGGCGCATAGCATACAATGCGCGTTATGGGCGGGCTGCGTACGGCCTCGCAAACACTGGCAGCCGTAAAAATGAAAAAGCGGTTGCCGTTTGCGGGAAAAAATGGTATATTATTTACACTTGTTGCATGTTGGCCCAATCACGTTTCCCCAGCGCGGGGAGAAGGAAACGGACTGGTATGATGCTTATGAACAGAACACGCAGACTGACAGCCGTATTTATTCTTGTGACCCTCCTGTCGCTGTTTTTTGCGCTGCCGTCCGCATCGGCGGCAAACGCTACGGAGGTCTGGGTGAATAATGTTAAGCTGGATTCAAGCGCGTACTATCTGGCAAACGGAAGCGGGACGGCGACGACAACCAAGCCCGCCACCGGCGGATACGTGTTCTTCAACGCCGCCGCCGGGACGCTGACGCTGTATAACGCGCAGCTCAAATACGACGCACACCTATGCCATCATATCACAGCCCGCTGTTTGCCAACGGGGATTTGACTGTCGTGCTGGCCGGGACGAGCACCCCTGCAGTATACCGCGACAACAGCAGACACGTATATGGGGATGTATGTGCAGGGTCTGCTGACGCTTACCGGGAGTGGAAGTGCGACGATACAAATGAACAGTACGAGTACTTCCGTCGCTTTATACGGTATATACAGCTATGATATGAGAATAGAAGGCGGAACGCTCAACGTCGATATCGATGGCCTCGATATCGTTTTCGGTATCGATGCCTACAACGGATATCTATATTTCCGGGGGGAATATAACCATCGATGCTGACGGTTATTACGGAAGAGGCGTGTACGCGCAGACCGGTGATTTCCGGATGACGGGCGGCAGCATCTACGTAACGGGTTCTTCGGACTATGATATGCACAGTGTTTTTGGGCAGAACATCTCACTGGAGGGCGGAACCGGTACATTCTGGCTTGGGGGAAACGCCCAACGGTTTCGGCGGCGTAATAGGGAGTACTACGTTCAGCGTTTCGGGCGGGCATTTTATCTTCAGCGGAGGGAGAAGCGCGCTCTATTCTGAAAACTAATTCGTATACATTGAATGTGAGTAACGTGCTGACATATGCTTCGACAAACAGCAGCGGCAGCGGCAAGAGCCTTTGGACTTCGCCCGCGGATGGAAAGCTGATAGCCACGGCATCGGATGATTTTCGCTTTCACTACGTCGAGTTCATCGCCTACGGCACAGCGCCGCAGACCGGCGACGGCCAAACGCCGTGGCTGTGGGCGGGGATCGGGATCATCTGCCTGCTGTCTGCGGCGGGGTTCACGGCGGGAGCGCGGCGGAAATGCCGCTGAACAAATACGAGGGAACGCGCTGTCCAACATACTGTAAGAGGCTGTTATATACAGCCTCTTACAGTATGGGTGAGAGATTGCCAAAAAAACAAGATGGTTTATTGGCGGCACATAGCCGGTCCCGATCGCTGCGGGGGATTTTATACTGTAGCAGAGCAAAAGGAGTTCCACACCTGTGAAAGCAACGCGAATAACCAAGACGTTGGGTGTCCTGGCGATCATGCTTCTGCTGTGTCTGTGGCTGCCGGCGGCTTTGGCGGCCGATGCGACGGAGGTCTATGTAAACCACGTGAAGCTGGACGCAGGCAGCCCGTATTGGAAGAACAACGACGCTCCGGCGGATGAAAACGACTGGAACGCGCATTTCGACGCGGCAAGCGCTACGCTGACGCTTGACGGCGCGAGGCCCAGGAATGCGGTGGATATACCGGGGACAAACGAATTATGCCGGTCTGGTGTATGCCAACGGTGACCTGACGGTGATCCTGCAGGGGAATAATAATTTCTACTTTTTTGACGATATGTTAGATGACCGGTATTTCGGCTTTTATATTGACGGCAGCGCGGCCTTCAGCGGAACGGGTTCAATGAATCTGTTTATCGTCAACGCGCATACCGATTCCATGGCGTACGCCATCTATACGCAGGGTGCGCTGGCCATCGAAGGCGGAACGTATGATATGGAAACCTACGCCACGGACGCCAGCTACGGCCTGTACGCCGAAACAGGCATTCTGATCACGGGCGGGCAAATGGAACTGCTATACACAAGCCCCGTACTGCGCCGCGATTGACGCTAACAGCAATTATTTTCCGCATGAACGGGAGGAACCGTCAACGCCGAGGCGGAAAAGCCCAAACAACGCGTCGTTTGGCCGTATACGGCAGGAACGTTGCGTTGGAAGGCGGCACGGGAATCTTTACGGGCAGCTTCTCGGGAACCGGTACGAACAACACCTATGGGCTTGGATTTAAACAACAGCCCGCTCCAATACAGCGGGGGCAGCTTTACGGTGATCGGCGATACGTCCGCCATCCTCTATGCGCGCTTGGATATCTACCCAAACTATAGCGTGCTCAACGGCGTGGTGGACGTATCCAAACAGACGGACGGCAGCAGCCTGCGCCGGTGGGACGTCGGTTGCCGACGGCCAGCTGGCCAGTAATTTCACCGAGACGTCAAAATTCGCGTATGTACGGTTCATTGCCGATGCAACAAAGCACGGTGAGTATCCCGCAAACTGGGGACAGCGCGCGGCCCTGGCTGTGGGCGGGGGATCGGGATGATCTGCCTGCTTTCCGCTTTGGGAATAGCGGCTTCGGTATGGAGAAAATGCCGCTGAACGGACGCGATAATCGTTGCAATTGAAAAACCAATAGGCTGTATACTGCCCATTGTATTCTTGTTGTTTTAAGAATGCGAATGATTCCCAATTAAAACCTAAATATGGTACACTGATGACGCTGGCTGCTGTTTTAAAACGATGCGTGCATTTCTGCCGCATTCAGAACAATCGGAGTTTTGAAACACCTATGAAGATAACACAAAAGACCATGGCTGTGGCTATCCTGACGATCTTCCTTTCGCTGTTTTCTTTTGCCGCCGGTTGCCTCGGCGGCGGGGGCAACGGAAGTGATTCTCAACCAGGCGACGCTGAATGCATCGACGCCGTACTGGTGTGAACGGAACCACCGCGGCGGTGGCATACGCGGATAGCTGGAATGCGTATTTCGATGCCGGTACATCGGCTACGCTGACGCTACGGGACGCACAGCGTGGATCAAAGTATACAATGTTTTCCAGTGTATTCCTTTGACCATTACTCCCCTTTGATTCAGGGCAAATGGAGATTTAGCCGATAGAGCTTGACCGGCTCGTTCCAGCCTGACGGACAAGGGCGGGGCTTTTGCTTGCAACGGATAACTTTGCCGGGCTGTACGTTAGCGAATGGAACCCTGACTGTCCAGCGGAAGCGGATCGCTGTGATTTCGTTTACTGATGGGGTTGCGCATTTGCCTATGCGATTTACAGCGAGGATAGATCTCTATTGGCTCGGCGGTACGTATCGTTGCAGTGCGTGTACGTCCGGATATCTTCAGCTGCGGATTGAATTCACGCGCGGATATTTTGATCGCGGGCGGAAACATCACCATACAGGGTGAAGGGGCAACAATTGCGCGGAGTAACGGCAGACCAGCGGGCGCATTTTCGCATGACAGGCGGCAACTGTGCAATGCCGACTGACATCCCTACGGCGTATGAGTGCGTATGCGCTGCACGCGAATACGGTTGAAATCACCGGAGGCAATGGGCTGTCTTTCAGGCAACGGGCTCCAGCGAATCGCAACGGCATCCGGTATTATGACTGGCACGGCGGATCAATTACGGGCGGGTGTTTTACCTTTATCGGAGAGGGTTCGCCGATATGCTGCGCAGATGAGGCGCTGCCGCCGGAAAAAACCCTCCCCCGGTATGAATATATTTGTTTCGGAAACTGTAGACGGCAGCGATTTACAGCGGTGGTATTCCTCCGCTGACGGCTTGCTTGGAAGCATAGAGAGATACGCCCCCGTACACGTTGACGCCGTCGCCCTTTCACTATGTCAGGATTTGCATGCCGGCTCCGCAGACCGGCGACGGCGCAAGGCCTTGCTGCTGTGGGCGGGGATTGCGCTGCTGTGCGCGGCAGGCGCGGCGATGGCGGTTGTGAAGCGCAAGCGAACCAATACGGATGATTGCACTCGGTACGGCGGATGAAAAGGGGAGGCGCAGTACTGTGAAACAGCTTCAAAAAGCGGGCGCGGCGGTAGCCGTTTGCCTTATACTTTTGCTTTGCTTGCCGGCGCCCGCGGCACTGGCGGCAAACGCGACGGAGGTTTGGGTGGACAATGTGAAGCTGGACGCGGCCTATCCTTATTGGAAGAACGGTGAGGCGTCGGCCGCCGTTTGGCTGCCCGAGGAGGAGTGGAACGCGTACTTCGACCCCGTTGCCGGTACGCTGACGCTGAAGGACGCGCAGCTGGATTCGTTGCACCCAGCACACTGTCTATTACTGCCTGCTGTTTGCCGTCGGCGATTTGCGCATCGAACTCGAAGGCGCCAGCACCCTGCAGTTTTCCGGAGATCCTCCGGGGACGCTTCTGGGCGTCTATATCCAGGGGCGGCTGGCCCTTTCAGGGGACGGGAGTATGGACGTCAATATGCTCGATTTACCAAGGACCGCTGCCGTATACGGCATGTACGGCGATGATCTGGTGATCGAGGGCTGCGCGCTGGACATGGATATCCATAGCCCCGGATTTGCCAGAGGCATCGCGTCCTTTGCCGATATCAGCATATCGGACGCCGATCTGACGATCACTATGGATTGTGAGCAGGGCGTCGGAGTGCACGTTATGGGAGGGGCGACTTCCTGATGACGGGCGGCAGCGTGACGGTGAAGCTGCACGCGACGACGATAGGAGAAGCTCTGAAAAGCCATGAAGGTGGAGCTGCAGGGCGGAACGGGGTTCTTCCTGGCGGACTTTGCGCCCAATACGGTTGGCATGAATACGATGAATGGGGAGATCGGCGTTTCCGGCGGGTGCTTTACGTTCAGCGGCAACGAATTTGCGCTGTTTGCAAGTGAAGCTTCCTGTACGGTCGAGAGATTAAAAAACGTACAAACCTATGTTTCGGAAAATTCCCTCGGCAGAGGGAAAAGCCTGTGGACTTCGGGCTTGACCGACGAACTGGTCACCACGCTATCGCAGGAGTCCGCCTATCGCTATGTAGAATTTTTGCATGCCCGCGCCGCCTGTACCGCAGACCGGCGACGGCGCAAGGCCGTGGCTGTGGGCGGGGATTGCCGCCGTGGTCCTGCTGGGCGCGGTGTGGGCGGTGAATGCTTTGCGCAAAAAGAACAAGTAAGTAGCGCCGCCGGAACCGAATAAACGAATGAAACGAAGGAATTTGCATACGTTTTGGACTGTATGCAGGGTTCCAGATGAATATCCGGGATACGCCATTGAATTGCTTCCTGAATTATGCTACATTGGTAATGATTGTAACACGGATACGCCAGCCGGTAATAAGTCACAACCTGCGGATTGCG
>CAXXOK010000004.1:0-245104 GCA_963664595.2 Candidatus Limiplasma sp.
CCAGCGATGAAACAGGCGCTTTTCTTTTTGCTTCCCTTCCCGGCGCTTCCTATGCCTTCAGCATCACGGTACCCGACGGCATGCTGTATGCCCGCTACCGCAAGGAGGGCGACCTGCGCTCGGTAATGACGGGCGAGGATCTTAATATTACACGGCCCTATATCGTCCGCAGTTCCTCCGTGACGGGCGTTAATGTGGGGCTGGTGGACAGCGCCATCCTCAAGGGGCTTGTTTTTTTGGATTTGAATTACAACGGCAGTTATGACGAGGGCGAACCGCCCTATGCGGGTGTTGCGATGGAAGTAATCCGCAATACCAGCGACCGCTCGATGGGCAGGGTGATGACCGGCGCGGACGGAACGTTTTTCTTCAACACGATCCGCACGGGCAATTACCGCCTGCGCGCCATTCTGCCGGATGACGGCAGCACCTTTACCGCGGTACCGGATGCGCCGGGAGCCTTCTCCAATTTGTTTGCCGCGCGCGTAGGCAGACGGGAGAACTCCATCGATTCCATCGACGTGGAAAACAGCATGGTGTATGAATACTATGTCGGCGTTGCCATCGGCGGCGAGATTACCGGCACGGTATTCGCGGATAAAAACTATTCCGGAATTCTGGAAAAATCCGACAGCAAATTAAGCAATGTCAAGGTGGATCTGGTCGGCGCCGACGGTACGCTGATTGCCCAGACACAAACCAGTCTCAAGGGTAGTTATGCCTTTACCGGCGTTATGCCAGGCGAATACCGGCTGCGCTTCCAGCGCCGGGACGGTTATACCTTCACCAAATACCGCCCGCAGGAGGAAAGCGGCAACAGCGCGCTGCTGACGCAGGCAGGCGATTCCGGTGAAACAGAAACGTTCGCCTTTACCATGGGTGAAGCGTTGAGCAACCTCAATGCGGGAATGGTGCAATCCGCCGCGCTGGGCGGCGTGTTCTTTGATGATGAAAACGACAACGGCCTGATGGACGAGGGTGAAGGCGGATTTACCGACGGCCAGGTTCGCCTGGTATCGCAGGATGGGGAGATTGATCTCACCCAGCCCGTGTACGCCGACGGAACCTACTATTTCAGCGGGGTCGTGCCCACCGAATATACCCTGTACTATCTCCTGCCGGTGCACGCCGAAATGGCAAAAACCGCAAACGGCGGCAATACACTGGCCCACCAGGGGCTGGAAAACGCCGTAACCGGTCTTTCCCTGAAGGCCGGTAAAAACTATACCCAGCCGCTGGTTGGCGCTGTAAAGCTGGGTACCTTCGAAGGCTATGCTTTTGACGATCTCAACGCAAACGGCGTGCAGGACGAGGGGGAAGCTGCGCTTGCAGGCGTTGCCGTATCGCTTTCCTCCGCGGACGACCCCAAAAATCCCGTGACCGCCGTTACGGGTGCGGACGGCCTGTTCTCTCTCATCGGCCTGCGCCCCGGCAGCTATACGCTGGGGCTCCAGCTTCCCGACCGCATGATATTTTCCAGCGATATTCTTGCCAGCGCGATTGCGCTTGATCCGGACAACGCCTATTCTGCCGCTATTCCCTTTTCCAAGCTGATCAGCCGGGCCGAAAACGCTGTCGGCGCGGTTGCCCCCGCCACCCTGCAGGCACAGGTATGGCTGGACGAAAACCGAAACGGCGTGCAGGAGGCGGACGAACGGATGCTGGACGGGCTTGCCTATACCCTGTACGACGAAGTGCATCAGCAGGCTGTAATAACCGTACTCTCCGATGATAGCGGCACGGCGGTGTTTAACGCCGTCCGTCCCTCCACGTATACGATCTCCTTTGACCTTCCCGAGGATGGCCAGCCGGTGCAGGGCGCAGGTGCCTTTGTGCAAAGCGGCAACGCCATGCTCTGCCGCGGTATTGAAGTCCGCGCGGGAGAAACCCTGTCCGCGGTTTCCGGCGGCCTGGTGTGCACCACCAGCATCGGCGGCACCGTAGAAGTGAACAAGGCGGATGGAACATCTCCCGTGGAAGGCGTGCGGGTGCTCCTATACCCAGAGGGTGCCTCGCAGGCCGTGCAGACGGCAACCACCGATTCACAGGGCGTTTACCGGTTTGACGGTCTTTGGCCCGGCGGCTATGTAATTGAGGTGCTCCGTCCCAACGGGCTGGTGTTCATCCGGCCCAACGACCCCGCCTTGCAAACCGACGACAGCATCATCAGCCAGATCAACGAAGCATCCGGCATCAGCGAGCCCTTTCAGCTTGCCATGGCGCAAGATCAGCTTTCGCACCGGGTACTGCTCACCATCCCCGCCAAGGTCGGCAATCTGGTGTGGCTGGATGAGAATCAGAACGGCCTGATTGATGGCGACGAGCCGATGATCAGCGGCGTAACCGTTACCCTGACGCAAAACGGAGCGGTCGTTTATACCACAACCTCCAACGAATGGGGATATTACGAATTCTCCGATGTCTACCCCGGCGAATATACACTGGAAGCAATTGCCTATCCGCAGCTTGCCATCACCATGCCGGTGCCGCAGCTCAGCATGATTTCCAGCTGCCTTACCTCAGGAGACGGCACGCTTGCCCTGTCCGATTCGTTCAGCGTAACCAGCGCATCGGTGAACTTCCGTTATCACCTTGGATATATCCTCAAAGAGGGTGAAGAAATGCCCCCGGCAATCACCGAGGGCTCACACCAGATCTGGACAAGGGCTGAGTAATCAGCCCTTCAGGCTGATAAAAAAGAAGGGACCAGGGCTGAAAGTCCTGGTCAGGGTGCAGGGGTGAAGCCCTTGTTGGGGATTGGGGTGGAACCCCAAAGGCTTGCGTTATAACAAAGGGTAAAGCGAGCGAACAGCGCCGAAGGCGCTATGAAGCGAGCGGCGATAACGACCCGAAGAGGTTCTTTAACAAGCTGAAGGGCTGAGTAATCAGCCCTTATCTTTTTTTAATTCTTTCAGCATGGCGTCCTGCATGGCGTCGATTTTACAAACGGTTTTATGCCGCACCGGCATGGATTTGAGCGCTGAAATCTGTTTGGGGATCGGAACACCGGTCAGCGCCTGCAGCTTCTCGGCGCAGGCAAACGCGTCCAGCCCCTCCACGGCTTTCTTCCCTTGCAGCGCGGCCAGCACGTCGCCCGCAAATTTATAGGGACTTGCCGTGGCCAGGATCACTGTTTTGGAGAAATCCCCCGTCTTCTGGTGGTATTGGCGCTGTACGTAGCTTGCCACAGCGGTATGCGGATCCATCAGATAGCCGGTCTGTTCGTATACGCGCTTGATCTCCTCCGCCGTCATCACGTCGTCGGCAAAGCCGGCCGCGAATGTCTGCTTCAGCTCCGCCAGCCGCTGGGCGCCGATGGAGAAGCTGCCACTGGATGAAAGCGAATCCATCCAGTCGCGCACCACCTTGGCGTCCCGGCCCGCGCTTTCGTACAGCAGGCGTTCCAGGTTGGACGAGATCAGGATATCCATGCTCGGCGACATGGTTTTGAAAAACGTCCGGTGCGTATAATAGATACCGTCGGTAAAAAAGTCGCTCAGCACATTGTTGCGGTTGGACGCACAGATCAGTTTGCCGATGGGCAGACCCATGCGCTTTGCGTAGTAGCCCGCCAGAATATCGCCGAAGTTGCCCGTGGGTACCACAAAGTTGAGCGGCTGCCCCATACGCATCTTGCCATGGCACACCAGCTGGGCATAGGTATGGAAATAGTACACCACCTGCGGCACAAGACGGCCGAAGTTGATGGAGTTGGCGGACGACGGCATTTTACCCAGCGCATCCATTTTTTCATGGAATTCAGCGCTGGAAAAGAGCTTTTTCACGCCCGTCTGCGCGTCATCAAAATTGCCTTCCACACCGATCACATGTGTGTTTTTGCCCTCGGTCGTTACCATCTGGAGGCGCTGCATATCGCTGACGCCGTCATGCGGATAAAACACGGTGCAGCTGGTTCCCTCCACATCCCGGAAGCCCTCCAGCGCGGCTTTACCCGTATCGCCGCTGGTTGCCACCATAATGCTGATCTCGCGCTTCTCATCATTCTTCAGAGCTGCCTGCCTCACCAGATACGGCAGCAGCTGCAACGCAATATCCTTAAAGGCGATGGTTGGGCCGTGAAACAGCTCCATCACATGCAGGTTATTTTCCAGCTGGTGCAGCGGCGCAACGGCCGGGTCATCAAAATTGGCGGACGAATATGCCGCCCGCACCGCCTGCGTAACTTCTTCTTTGGAGTAGTCTTCCAAAAAGCTGGAAAGCACCTCTTCGGCAATTCTCTGGTAGCTCAGATCGCAAAAGCCAAAAATCTGCTCCTTGGGAAACTGCGGAAACATGGACGGAACATACAGGCCGCCGTCTTTCGCCAATCCCCATAAAATCGCCTGTGATGCGGTTACGCATGCTCCGCCACGCGTTGAATAAAAAGACATAGGCCCTCCCGTATCATATCGGGCGGCATTCCTTTTCGCCGCCGCAGAAGTGAAGAAGAAGCGAAATCACAAAAACTTCCGGTCGGCTTTCTGCGAAGCTCTGTTTTTCTTCGCAGTTCCCGCCGTGCCGCGCTCGCGTTACGTTATGCTATCGATATCCGCCCGTGCGGCAACGCGGGTATCGCGTACCAAAGAGTACGTTCAACCCGCGTCACGCCCGGTTTGGGAAAACGATGCTTTCAAAACAGGCTGCCCTGCATTTGCCAAACAGAATTTGGAATCACGCCGAGCGGAAGCCCGAAAGCTTCCGCTCGCCGGGTTATCAGGCAGTCAGATAACGAATTTCTGGATGAACTCCGGCAGATCGGCAGGAGCCTCGCTGATGGAAAGCACGAAATCCACGTTGTGCTTCTCGCTGATTGTTTCCAGACGCTTGAAAAACGGCTCGGTTTGCGAAATGTCCTGTTGAACCAGCTTCTTGAACGCGTCGATCAAAATCAGACCCACGTCAAAATTTTGAGCCACTACACCGGTCAAGAACCCAATGAACATATGCTCGCTTGCCAGATCATATTCTGTGGCATTCATAAAGCGCACTTCATGACGAAGATCAAACATATATCGGTTGTCATCATCAATGAACACGATATCGTGTTTGGAATCCTGGCTTGCCTTGTTAGCCATGTCAATAATGCGCTTTGTTTTCCCTGATCCCTTTTTGCCGGCAATTACTTGAATCAATGGTAACGCCCCCTTAAATCTCTTCGATTTTGATTACCGCAACGTAACCATTCGTTTCTGTTTTATTATACATGAACATCGCGGGATGCGCAAGTTGTTGCCCCGCCGGGGAAAGGCAATTTACATCGTTCTCGCTGCGAAGCTGCGCGTATGGATCGATAGATACCGGGCCGGGTTTTTACATCCGTTTTCCCCGGGGATATCCATCGTTTCGCCCGGTTCTATACCCCCTTGGGCAGTTGTCTGTAGCACTGTGTTTTTTCCTTTTCAAGCAGATACAATCCGCTTGAAAAGGAAACGGCAAATACAATGGCGAATAAACAGGTATCCAATGGAATACACTTAAATTTCCAGTACTCTGTAACCGCGTTTCCTGCGCCATGTAAAACAACTCGTTTTCCAAAAGAGCTGTGCCGTGTTCACGCTATATGCAGAAAGGGTGCCGATGAAAAAAGTCGCGTTTTTTGATGCAAAGCCTTATGACCGAAAATGGTTCGATCAGGAAAACACAAGCTATGATATCCATTATCTTGAGACGAAAATAACACTCGCCACGGCACAGCTGGCCGCCGGGAGCGACGCCGTTGTCGCCTTCGTCAACGACAACCTGAACGCCGAAACCATTGATATCCTATACGGTTTGGGCATCCGCGTGATTGCCATGCGCTGCGCTGGCTACAGCAATGTGGATTTCAAGGAGGCCTATGGAAAGATCAATGTGGTACGGGTCCCCGCTTACTCGCCGTATGCGGTGGCCGAGCATGCCATGGGTCTATTATTAACCGTAAACCGCAAGCTGAACCGCGCTTACAACCGCACGCGCGACTTCAACTTCAGTATTAATGGCTTAACGGGTGTGGACCTGCACGGAAAAACGGTCGGTATCATCGGCACCGGTAAAATCGGCCGTGCCTTCATCAACATCTGCAAGGGCTTTGGGATGCGCGTACTTGCCTATGACGCCTTTCCCGCCAAGGATGCCGGTATTGAATATGTTACACTGGATGAATTGTTCACCCAGAGCGACGTTATTTCACTGCACTGCCCGCTGAACGAACAAACCTTTCACCTGCTGAACTCCGGCGCGTTTGCGAAAATGAAAGACGGTATATTCATTATCAACACCTCCCGCGGAGCGCTGATTGACACCGAAGCCTTACTGGAAGCGCTCAACAGCGGCAAAGTACGCGGGGCTGGGCTTGATGTATACGAGGAAGAAGCCGATCTTTTTTATCAGGATAATTCCGGCAGCATCATCAAGGACGATCTGCTGGCGCTTTTGGTATCCCGCCCCAATGTAATGCTCACAAGCCACCAGGCGTTTCTCACAGAGGAAGCCTTGCAGAACATTGCCAAAACCACCTTGCAGAACCTGGACGAGTTTTTTTCCGGGGGCAATTTATCCAATGAAGTATGCTACCAATGTGAACTGGGCAAAGTTGTGGAAAATTGCCGAAGTAACCGGAAAGAGCGTTGTTTTTAAGAAGCGGCACATTATGAGGGTTCTTCTATCAATCTTGAAGGAATAGATACTTCTATATCTATTCCTTCGTCTGTATGTATCCTTTTGTGTAGGGTAACAGTCCGAAATGCTGAGAACGCATGAAATTTGTTAAACAATAATGGTTGCCGCGCCAATGCTTCTTCTATCGTTTGGCTAGGTAAGTGATGAATAAAGCGCTTATGCGATTGCGCGTTAGATTTTGTCGGGTTGGGGCTGCGAAACCCGAAGTAATAGCAGCGCTACATCAAATTTTCCGCAGCCCCAACCCGGCAGAAATACGACGCGCTAGCGCATAAGGGATTTGTTCATCGCTTATTTCGAGCCCAAAATCAATCACTTTCGATAATATGAAAAAACATAACAGAATGAATGCCTTCTGAAATATATCCGTATAGATTGATACGTTCTATTTTAAATAGATTACTGTTAATAAAGGATTTAAGGCATCAATATCCAGATAGCGTACAAATATACTGATTTATTATATTATCTACCCTCTGTAGCCTGACCCTCTTTTTGACCTCTTCGATATAGTTCAAACTCGTCTTTTTTCGTTTATTCTTATTCGCTTTTTATAGCAAAAACCCGCTGAAGCCTTAGGCTGCAACGGGTTTTCTGTGGTACACCATCAGGGATTCGAACCCTGGACACCCTGATTAAGAGTCAGGTGCTCTAGCCAGCTGAGCTAATGGTGCATAGGTTGCTCCGATAAAAGAGCGCAAAAATTATTATACGCATTTTCAGTGTTTTGTCAACCCGTATTTTCACTTTAAGCCAATGTTGTTCATGGGGATTCATACTTTTTTGCAGTATCGCCAAGAAACAATCCAGGCAACAGTCTATAGATGAATGTAAATAATAGAAGGCGCTGTCATCGAATCAGAGCTGTATTATCGGCAACTGATGCCTGCCAAGTACTGCATTATATAACATGATATCCGACAACTTTTCTCATATTTAGAATTCAAAATCCTCCTTACTGACTTTCCCCGTGCCAAATCGTTTCATGCACAGGCCATTCCAACCATGCAAAACACGCGGAGCAGCAGGCCCCGCGTGTTTTATATGGTTGGAATATTCTGCTTGGGTCGGTTACAGAACCGGCAGGATTTGGAACGAAAACCGGAAGTCCGTTTCATCCAGCCGGTACTCAGGCAGCAGCTCCGGCCCGCAGCTGTTGGAGCCTATGCCGCTTAGCCGGTAGTCGGCGCACAGCACCGTATAATCGCTTTCCTCCAGCTCATAGTTATGGCGCTTTGCCGTCAATTCTTCCTGCGTGTACGGAGAAAGGTTCATGGAGAACGGGGTCTCCGACAGCACACACAGACCGCCGCCCTGCGCGTTGGTAACCGTTACATAATCGCAGCGGTAATGGCTGCCGTTTTCCTGCGGCATAATGGTATCCGCATAGTTCTCCGCCGCCGTTGTTTTAAACAATCCCAGCCGCGTTGCGTAATGCTTGTCCTCGTAGCTTTCCGTTGGCCCGTAGCCATAATACTCGGCCTGGTCGCAGGCCTTGGGCAGGAAAAAGCGCACCCCGAAGCGTGGCAGGAAGGGCATGTCCCCGTTTTTCTGCACGGTCAGCTCCGATGAAATTTCTCCCCGACGGTTCACGGTAAAGCATGCGTGGATGGTGGCAATCCGCTCCCTGAACACGGCGGCCAGGGCGATTTCCGCGGTAATCACCACGGCGCCGTTGCGTTCCACGGCGGATGCTTTCAACACGCGGGTCTGCGCTTCGTTATACCCCGCCTTTACCCACTCCACACTGATATACTGGTCGTTATCCGTAGGCGCGCGCCAGATGTTCCAGGCCATCGGAGCGACAAGCATTTCCCGGTTCTCCACGATCAGGCTGTCAAACAGTCCGGTGATTTTTGAGAAGCTGTAGTGGAAGCCGTCCCCCAACAGGCTGATCCGGGTTTTCGTCTCCTCCAGCGTCAGAGCGCTTTCCTGCCGTTTCGGCAGCGCGGGCATCACCCGGCCCTCCCGCAGCGTAAGCTGGTCGAATCCCAGCAAATGGCCTTTGGGCACCAGCGGCTGATCGGCCAACGTATGGTAAAACAGGTTTACCAGCACCGCGCCTTCGGACGGTACATCGAACGGCATACGGAGCTGCGCGCTTTGATGGGGCAGGATATGCGGCAGCGCCAGGCTTCCCTCCTGTATAATTTTCCCGTTTTGCACAAGCTCGTAGCGCAGCCCGGCAAACTCGTCGGCCGCCAGAAAATCCATCCGGTTGGTCAGCGATATGCTGCTGCCGTCCGTTTCGCTGATACGGGCGCAAAGCGGCCGGATCACATTGCGGTATTCCAGCATGCCTGTGTGCGGTTTCCGGTCCGGAGACACCAGCCCGTCCACACAGAAATTGCCGTCGTGCAGGGCTTCACCGGAATCGCCGCCATAATGGTAAATCTGCCGACCGTCCGCCGTATGGCCTCCGTCGATGGCATGATCACAAAACTCCCACACAAAGCCGCCGCAAAAGCCGGGATACCGTTCAATCAGCTCCTGATAATTCTGCGCGTCTCCAGGCCCGTTACCCATCGCGTGGATGTACTCACACAGCACCAGGGGGCGTTGATCCCGTTTGTTTTCAAAGTAATCAATAATATCCGTCAGGGGCGGGTACATGCGGCTGGTAATATCCAGCATGGAGGTATCGCAATCCTCCTGAGCGTAATATGCGCCCTCGTAGTGGCACAGGCGCGTCGGATCGTACGCCTTCACCCACCGGCCCGCTTTTTCAAACGCCGGGCCGAAGCCGGCTTCGTTGCCCAGTGACCACATCACGATGCACGCGTGGTTCCGGTCCCGCTGCACGTTTAGGCGCACACGGTCCGCAATTGCTTCTTCAAACATCGGGTCGCGGGCAATCAGGCTGAAGCGCTGCTTCAGGTTCATGCCATGATCGGCGTACAGCATCACCACACCGTGAGATTCCACATCGCTTTCGCTGATCAGATACATCCCGTAGCGGTCGCACAGCTCCGGCATCCAGGGCGCGTTGGGATAGTGGCTGGTGCGGATGGCGTTGATATTGTGCTGCTTCATCACCTGCAGATCGCGGATCAGCTGCTCCTGACTGATGATAAAGCCCGTTTTGGGGTCGCTGTCGTGGCGGTTCACCCCGTGGAATTTGACAGGGCTGCCGTTGAGCAGCACCACGCCGTTCTCCACACAGATTTCGCGGATCCCCACCTTCTGGGCGATCACCTCATCCTCCGTTTGGATCACCAGCGTATACAGCACCGGGGTTTCCGCCGTCCACAGCATCGGGCTGCGCACCGGCAGGGCCGTACCCTCCGACGCACGCTGCCGTGCGATCAGGCTGCCGTCCGGCGCGTACAGCGTAAGCAGCGGATCCACCGCGCCGCCGACGGTCTCCAGCGCGACCGAAACCTCCGCACCGTCCGCATTGAGCGTTGTACGGACGGTAAAATCCTCCACGCGCGCCCCGGCGCGCTCCAGCAGATACACATCGCGGAAGATGCCCGACATGCGAAATTTATCCTGATCCTCCAGATAGCTGCCGAAGCACCACTTGAGCACCAGAACCTCCAGCGTGTTCTCCCCGCTGATCAGCAGATCGGTTAAATCAAAAGCGCTGGTAGAATGCGATACCTGCGTAAACCCGGCGTACGTGCCGTTCACCGTCAGGTACAGGCAGCTGTCCACGCCTTCAAAATGCAGCTGATAACGAAAGCCTTCCCGTTTTTCCAGTGAAAAGGTTCTCCGATACGCACCGGCGGGGTTCTCCGCGGGCACATAGGGCGGATCGTAGGGAAACGGATAACGCACGTTGGTGTACTGATTCTGGTCATAGCCCTTCAACTGCCACACCGAGGGTACGGCGATCGTATCGGTATACTCTATCGTATCCGGCATGACGGCATAGGAAGGAAAATACGCAAAGTCCCAGTCCCCATTCAGCAGCGTCATCCGGTCGGATATCTCCCGCTCGCCGCTCAGCGCGGTTTGCTCATTGGAAAAGGGAATGAAGTACGCTCTCGATGGAAGGGTGTTTACATGCAGTGTTTCGGGGTTTTCATGTTCGTAGTGCATAGCGTTTACCTCTGTTGAATTATTCGTTTGTCCTGTATCCGACAGCGCCTTTTATTCCCGCTCCGGCAGGAAGCAGCGCATCTGTGTAAGGCCCCGGTTCGCCCAGGTAAAATAGGGAATCAGCGTGATATCGCAGGCTTGCGTTTTCTGATGCTCACCGGAGTACAGCGCGCCGCCCGCCGTGCGCGTGCCTGCTACGCGCAGCTTGGGCAAACCGGCGATTGTCTCCTCCTCCAGCCGCTCGATGGGCGCGGTGCGGCTGACAGAAAGGCCGAGCACATCCCCCGCGTTGTCCACGCCCTCCGCGCAGTAAACCAGGGGTCCGTACTGAAACGCAACCCTGCCGGAGTCACACGCGATATTCGGGGAGGGATATACACGGCGAGGTTCAATGCTCAACGTCACCGTAACCGCGTCGCCATCCCCAAGGCCGGGGAGATACATATACCCGGCCTGCGGTTGACAGTCCGCCGGAGCTCCGTTGACCCTCAGCTGGATGTGCCTGCTCCACGCGGGCACTCTGACCGCCAGTGTGATACGCTTTGCCGGATCCTTCGCCGCTACGGTGTAAGTCAGGATGCCGTCGGCAGGATAGGCGGTTTCCAGCTTGATCCTTGCCCCGTGGGAAACCGAAAGATCGAGCTCGCCCGCCGCAAACAGATGGGAATAGACCGTATCCCCCTCCACACCCCAGGCATACCGGCCCATGGAGGCAAACAGCCTGGCGGCATTGGGCGGGCAGCAGGCGCAGGCAAACCATTGGGCGCGCTGCGGCAGCACATGCTTGTGGGTTACCGCCTCGCCCGCAATGCCGGGGATCACCTCCAGTGGGTTAACATAGAAGAACGCCCTGCCGTCCAGCTGCACGCCCGCGGGGATACAGTTATACACCGCGCGCTCCATCACGTCGCCGTATACTCCGTTCTTTTCCAGTTCCAGCATTCTGCGGGCAAAAAAGACCAGACCGATGGCCGCGCAGGTCTCCGCGTACGCGGTATCATTGGGCAGATCATAGTCCTTTGTAAAGGCCTCCCCGATGGCAGTGGAACCGATTCCCCCGGTAATGTACATCCGGCGCTGCGTGATGCTTTCCCACAGGGCCTTGCAGGCATCCTTCAGAGTCATATCCCCGGTTTCCTTCGCCAGGTCGGCCATCGCGGAATACAGGTACACCGCGCGCACCGCGTGCCCGACCGCGTCCTTCTGCTCCCGTACGGGCAGGTGCGCCTGCGAATAGGAAACATCGCCCACATCCTTGCTCCAGATCACCCGCTGCTTGCGACCTGTCTCCCATTGGTAGTACGCGCTGTTGCCACGGGCATCCACAAACTGTTTGGCGAGTTCCAGATACTTGCTCTCCCCCGTTTGACGGTACAGCCGGACCAGTGCGAGCTCCACCTCCGGATGTCCGGGAAAGCCCGCGGCATACTCTCCCTGAAAGTGGTCGATCATATGGTCGGCCATCCGGCACATCACATGCAAAAGACGCGTATCGCCCGTGCACTCAGCCAGCGCGACCGCCGCTTCCATCATATGCCCGGCGCAGTACAGCTCGTGGGCTTCCCGCAGGTTGGTCCAGCGGCTTTCGGGCTCCTTCACGGTAAAATAAGTATTCAGATAGCCGTCCTTTTGCTGCGCGCGCCCGATCAGCGTTACAAGCTCGCCCACACGCGCCTGCAAAGCCGCATTGGGACGAATCCGCAGGGAATAAGCCGCCGCCTCCAGCCACTTGGCCACATCGCTGTCCTGGAACACCATGCCATAAAACGTTCCCTCGCAGCGGCCCGTTTCCACCACCTGCGCCGCCAGGCGGAAGTTTTCCACCGCGTGGCTCTTTTCCGCGCCGTCGATTTCATCATACAAGGCCTTTTCCTGATAAGGGATCATTTCCTCAATCGTCAGCGTCTCCAGCCGTTTGAAAAAACCCTGGCTTCCGTGAAATCCCGTCAGCGTATCCATGCGGTATTCCTCTTTTTTCCTTTACTTGTAGAAATCCTTTGTACGTGCCCTTTGGGTATTCCTTTATTTGCAATACTGTAAACGGTTAGCGGGCCAGTGCAGGATTCCATATCGCTAGGCGCGGCCAGTTTTTTTCCCTGTCGGATATCCGTGCCGCCAAACACTGTTTCCGAGCCCCGCCATCGCAATCCGAGCACCGACGTTATCCCCGTTTTTGCCTGCCGTACGGCCATTCCATATCCTGAGCCTAACCATACAATAAGGTTTTTAGCCTGTCAACCGATAATTCCACGAACGCTGATAAATTCCTACCACAGAAGCAAAAGAAAGGGTTTCCACGCTTGCGGGCTTCCCTGCGGCAATGCTATACTGAATACCATGTCGGGAGGGTTTCGACAGGGAAGGATGGACGCCATGATTGCAGCCACACCTCCGATGGGCTGGAACAGCTGGGATTGCTACGGGGCTTCCGTAGATGAAAAAACAGTTCGGCAAAACGCCGATTATATGGCAGCGCATTTGAAGCCGTTCGGATGGGACACCGTTGTGGTGGACATCCAGTGGTATCAGCCTACGGCCAGCAGCCATGCCTATGAGCCGTTCGCCGCCCTGAGCATGGACGCGTACGGCAGGCTGACGCCTGCGGAAAACCGCTTCCCCAGCGCCCGAGGCGGCAAGGGCTTTGCCCCGCTGGCCGACACTATACACGGCCTGGGGCTGAAGTTCGGCATTCATATCATGCGCGGGCTGCCCCGCATGGCAGCCCATAACCATCTGCCGGTCTGGCACACGGATGTCACCTGTGCACAGATTGCCAATCCGAATTCGATTTGTGCCTGGAACCCCGATATGTACGGCGTGCGCGCCGATCTGCCCGGCGCGAGGGCATATTATGACAGCTTATTTGCGCTCTATGCCGCATGGGGTGTGGACTTTGTCAAGGTGGATGATATCGCACGGGAGTACCCCCACTGCCAGCGGGAATTGGAGATCATTTCCGCCGCCTGCCGTGCCTGCGGGCGGGAGATGGTGCTCAGCCTGTCGCCGGGCCCCGCGCCGCTGCTGTATGCGGAGCACCTGAAGCAGCACGCCAACATGTGGCGGATCACCGATGATTTCTGGGACGATTGGACACTGCTCAAGGCCATGTTCGAACGCGCCGCCGCCTGGTGCGTCCACAGCGAGCCTGGGCACTGGCCCGATGCCGATATGCTGCCCGTAGGGGCGATACGGCAGTGCGATTCTCCGCAGAACACCACCCGCTTCACCCAGGCGGAGCAAATCACCCTGATGACCCTGTGGTGCATGCTGCGCTCCCCGCTGATGATCGGCTGCGAGCTGACAAAATGCGACACGTTTACCCTGAAGCTTTTCACCAACGCCGCCGTACTGGATATACTGCGAACCAGCCACTGCGCGCACCCGCTGTATACCACCGGTCAGGCCGCCGCATGGATGGCTCCGCGTACAGATGGCACGGGTTGCTATCTGGCGCTGTTCAACCTGGCGGATGAACCCGCCGTGCTCCGGCAGCCTGTTGATGAACTCGGGCTTGCATCCCCCGCCTTCATCACGGAGCTGTGGACGGATGAAGCCGTAGCGCCCGCCGAAGTCATCTCCGCCAAACTGCCGCCGCACAGCGCGGCGCTTTATTGCCTGCGCCGCTGAGCATGGACGCAGGCTTTACCTTTATTGAATTCCCTGATCAATACGCAACGGAGGGAACCCGAATGGTTTACGAGGCAATCGAGCAACTGGTACGCTACGGTATCGCAAAACGGCTGATCCCTGAGGCGGACGCGGTGTATACGCGCAACCGTCTGCTGGAAATTTTACACCTGCCCGGCGACAGCCGTGTCGGCGCTGAGGCCGTACCCGCCTTTGGCGGTTCTTTGCAGGAGCTGCTGTCCCTGCTGGTTTCGGACGCCTGTGAACGCGGGCTGATAACGGACACTCAGGGCAGCCGCGATCTGCTGGATACCCGGCTGATGGGTGCGCTCACGCCGCCGCCGTCCGCCGCAGCGCAGCGTTTTTGGGCCGATTACAAGCAAAACCCCGCCCTGGCAACGGATGCTTTTTATACGTTCAGCCGGGATGTAAACTATATCCGCACCGACCGCATTGCCAAAGATATCCGCTGGCAGACCGAGACCCAATACGGCGCGCTGGATATCACCATCAACATGAGCAAGCCCGAGAAGGATCCCCGCGATATCGCCGCCGCCAAAAACATGCCCTCGCAGGGCTACCCTCCCTGTTTGCTGTGCATGGAAACCGAAGGCTATGCCGGGCGCGCGGATTTTCCGGCGCGGCAGAACCACCGCATCATCCCCCTCACGCTCCACGGCGAGGCCTGGGGGCTGCAGTATTCCCCCTATGTTTATTATCATCAGCACTGCATCGTACTCAATACCCGCCACGTGCCCATGACGATTGAACCCCGTACATTTACGTTGCTGTTTGATTTTCTGCGCCAGTTTCCGCACTTCATGGTCGGCTCCAATGCCGATCTGCCGATTGTGGGCGGCAGCATTCTATCCCATGAGCATTTTCAGGGGGGGAATTATGAATTCCCCATGGCGAAAGCGCCGGTTGTGCAATCCTTTCCGCTCAGGGCTTTCCCCGGCTTATCGGCGGGCGTTGTCCGCTGGCCGCTTTCGGTGCTCCGCCTGCGCGCAGAATCGGCCGATGCCCTTACCGCCGCCGCGGCCCATATTCTGAAAACCTGGCGCGGCTACAGCGATAAAACCGTCGGCCTGCTGGCCCACAGCGGCGATGTGCCGCACAATACCATCACGCCGATTGCCCGCCTGCGCGACCGGCAATACGAAATTGATCTGGTGCTACGCAACAACCGCACCTCGGAGGAACACCCGCTGGGTATTTTCCACCCCCACAGCGAGTATCACCACATCAAGAAAGAAAATATCGGCCTGATCGAAGTGATGGGCATGGCCATCCTGCCCGCGCGTCTGCGTGCGGAACTGAAGGAAATTGCCGCCGCGATGAGCCAGCAAAAGCCTTGCTCCACCGCCATGCACGCGGACTGGGTGCAGGCGCTCACCGAAAAATACACGGCCGCGGGAACGCCGCCGCACACCATGACCCTGCCGCAGCTGGACGCACTGCTGCAAAACGAGGTTGGAAGCGTTTTCTGCGGCGTGCTGGAGGACTGCGGCGTGTTCAAGCAAAACGCCCAGGGGCAGGAAGCCCTCGGGCGCTTCCTCGCCGCCGCGCAGGAATTGTGATATACCGTTTACCCGTCGGGCGACAGGTATTACAACAAAAAACAACCGTTCATTGCCATTGGAGCCGCTGGGAAAAACCGCGGCGAGGGGCTGCTGTATGAAGGGCATCCGGTAAAGGCAGCATTATCAATCCGATGGCTGCTGTCTATCAAAATTAACGCTTCCGCAGAGCAAAGGGTTGAAAGTATTATAAATCATGCGATTGCTCACGATCACAGAGCAAATGAAGCATTCACCGCGCCGGACATAATCCGGCGCGGTGAATGCTATTGATCCTCACGGCGGGAAACTTTGGCTCCCCACCGCCATTTTATATAAGCATGGAAAAAATTCTCTCACGTCTGTATTTTCCTCAGTACCTTTTGAACCCGCTTCCTCTGCGTCGGCGACAGTTCCTCCAGACGCTGTGCTACAATATCCGCCACCGGCTGTAGCGTACCGGCGTTCAGGCAAACGGCCATCCGTTCCAGATGCTGCGGGATTTCCCTGGCCCTGCAGCGCCTGAGATGGCGGTACAGCAGCGGCATCACGCGTTCCTCATGCGCCTTGTCAGCCGCGCACAGTTCCGCCAGAACGCTTACGGCGTTGTCCACCGTAATCACGCTGCCGGTTTCATAGGCGGCCAGCACAAGATCCAAATGCCTGTCTACCGGATCCGGATTGCAGGACACGCAATGCCGTAGCGCCATCATGGCACCCCATACCAGGCGGTTGTTTTTGGATTGCAGCAGCCGCACAAAGGTTTCCGCATACGGGGCGATCAGTGAAGGATTGCGCGCCCCAATTTCATACAGCACCTTGATGCAGTCGCTCGCGGTGGAGGGGTCGCCCGTGAGCCCCGCAGCCAGCTGCTTAATTCCCGGTAAGTTTTCCGTGCGTGTCAATTCCTCCGCCAGTTCGATATTGAGCTGATCGCCACGCTGTCCCTGTGCGCCGGCAAGGCGGGAAAGCATATCCATTCTCATATCCTCAGTCGGTATCATTCTGTTTTTCTAATATTTCAATGGCAGCTTCCTCGTCCAGCGGACGGCTGAAGAGATAGCCCTGCATCATATCGCAATCATGCTCCAGCAGATATTGCTTCTGCTGTCCGTGCTCCACGCCCTCGGCGATCACCGTGTGCCCCATTCTGTGCGCCATGGCAATAATATCTCCGGTAATCGAGTGGTCAGGATGTATCTTCAGCAGGCCGTCGATAAAGGCCTTGTCGATCTTCAGGGTATTGATCTTCATATCCCGTTCGCGTGCCAGTGTGGAATACCCCGTGCCGAAATCATCGATGGAAGTTTTCACGCCGATCTCCATCAGTTTTTCCAGCTTTTCATTGATCACGCCAAAGTTGCTTGCAAAGATGGATTCGGTAATCTCCAGCCCAAAATTCTCCGGAGACAGCCGGTATGAGTGTACAACGCTGAGAAAATCATCCAGAAACTCGCTGTTGAGTAATTGAACGCCAGAAACATTGATAAAGATCCGGATATTATAGCCCAAAGCCTGCAAGCGTCTCTGAAAAGCGCAGGACAGTTCCAGCACTTTTCTGCCGATCGTAATAATCATCTGGGTTTCTTCCGCTACCGCAATAAACTCCAGCGGCGAAACCATGCCGATCTGATCGCTGTGGAAGCGTGCCAGCGCTTCAAACTCTTCCACCCGGTTGGTTTTCAAATTTAGAATAGGCTGATACTGTACATACAGCCGTTCACCGGCCGCCCCATCCGCCATGCGGAACAGCGCTTCCTTTACAGCAGCCTCACGCCGCACGGCGTTCTCCATTTCGTGATTGAAAAAACGGTAGCCGTAAATCTGCTCCTTGTCAATCTTTTCGGCGGCCGTAGAGGCGTTCTTGATGATATTCTCCGCGGAGCTCTCGCTGAAATCAAAGGCGAAAATGCCAATGCCGCAGCCGACCGTCCGCAAAATCTGAACCGCGTCGATCCGCTGGATAATCATCTGGCAAAATTTTTCCAGCTCGACATCGTTTTCATATTGCGTGATATAGAAGGCATATCGCTCAAACGAGACCTGATACAGGCTACGGTACTCGTTGGCAAGCGCCGCAAGGCTCTCCGTCATCTCCACAACAATCCGTTCGCAGAAGTTATATCCGTAGGTCAGGCTGATGGAGTTGATTTTCTGCAGGCTGACCATCACCACCGCGCGCAAGCCTTCCACTTTTTGGTTCGCGTCCTTCGACAGGATATTTTCCAAAAACCGGCGGTTGTGCAGCTTGGTCAGGCTGTCGATCTCGCTGATGTGCCGCAGCTGGTTTTCCTGTTCTTTGCGGTCCGTAATATCGATGATAATGCCTTCCAGCGCCTTGACGTTTCCATTGTCGTCAAACACGCCCTGGCCCATCTCCAGCACCCATTTGCGCTGGCCGGTAGCGGATATGATCTCGTATTCGTATTTGAACGGCGTCCGGTCGGCCAGCACCCGTTTCCATTCGTTCCAAATCACTTCGCGGTATTCCGGCACCATCAGGTCGTTAAAGGTGAGGTCCCGGTTGTTCAACAAACTCTCCGGCCGATATCCGGTCAGGTCGAAACAGCCTTCCGAAATAAAGCGCATGGTCCATTGCGGATCGTACTCACATCGGTATGCAAGGCCGGGCAGGTTGGCCAGCAGCACGGATTTGCTGCGTTCGCTTTCCATCAGCTTTCCTTCCACGGTCTTACGCTTTTGAATATCCTGTACCAGGCAAATGTGATTAAAGGATGTATTATCCTTCGGGTTCAGGCGCGCCACAATGGTATCCACCCAGATGCTGCTGCCATCCGGCCTGATAAACCGTTTCTCGATGGAATAGCTTTCGATTTCTCCCGATTTATAGCTTTTATACAGCTCAAGCTCTTTTTTACGATCCTCCGGATGCGTAATCTGCACCCAACCCAGCCGGATCAGTTCCTCCCGCGACCGCCCCGTGATGCGTTCGTATGCCTGATTGTAAATCAGCCCCGAGGCTCCGCCATCGGTTTCTTCCGTTCCATGTGAAAGCACGATTCCGATCGGCGCCTCATTCAGCAGGGTATCCAGCGTTAGGTTCCGGTCGGACAGCGTTTGCTCATACAGCTTCTGGATCTCCAAAAGCTCCAGATGAATGCCAATCCTCAGCCGAAGCGATTCCAGATTGATCGGCTTACGGATAAAATCTACCGCGCCTGCCTCCAAGCCCTTGATTTCGTTATCCAGCTCATCATAATTGGTCAGAATAATCGTGCGGATTCGTTTATTCTTATCAATGGTTCTCACAGCTTCCAGCACTTCAAAGCCGTTCATCACAGGCATATTCAGATCCAGAATGATGATATCAATATCTGGATGTCCCTCCAGCACATGCATCGCTTCCTGCCCGTCCTGCGCTGTGAGAACTTCATAATCATAAAGCATATTTTTGATGATCATACGATCCGTTGCCGAATCATCCACTATCAACAATTTCCCGGTCATGAACATTCTCCTTTTTCTGCTCGTTTGCGCTATCGCCGATGGATTTCCCGCGTTCAGGCCGAGGTATTTTGCAGCCGCTGGATTTCATCAAATAATGTACCCAGCATTTGCATAAACTCATCCGTCATCTGCTCGATTGCCGGCAGGTTTTCCTCCTTGAGCGCTTTTTGAAACAGAACAGACAATTCATACAAGGGTTTAGCTCCAATGCTGCCCGTACTGCTCTTGAATTTATGTACAATAGAAGAGGCATCATCAAACCTGCCGTCCTTAACAGCCTGCTGGAGCCTACTGGCCGTGTTGCTGTTTTCGGTTTTATACTCATTCAGGATTGCAAGATACAAGTCCTTCCCGATTCCCATATTTTGAATCCCGACATCGGCATTTAAAATACGGAACGCTTCCGGCTCCGCCGGGGAAGCCGACTGTAAAACAGCATGCACCGTTTTAATAAAGTGGGCGGGATCAAACGGCTTTGTGAGGTAATGGTGAATCCCGTGCTGGTCGCATTTTTCCTTCACATCGGACACGACATCCGCCGTCATCGCCACTATGGGAATTGTTTGGGAAATCTTGCGAATCTCCGAAGCGGCCTCATACCCGTTCATCACCGGCATATGGAGATCCATCAGGATCAAGTCGATCCCCTTTTGATTCTGCATGTACAGATCAACGGCTACTTTGCCGTTCTCCGCCATCATCACGGTAAGGCCGGATTGCTCCAGCAGCGCTTTGGCAATCATTTGGTTGGTCATGTTGTCCTCGACGACCAGCACACAGTACGGCTTATCGAATGCTGTTCTTTCTTCCGCGGTCATTTCGGGCGTTTTCGAGGCCGCTACCGCCTTCACCTGGAAAATATCCAGAATACCGTTGAGCAGCAAGGATGGTACAATCGGCTTCCCGATGCCGATATCCACATGATGTTCATCCAGCAAGTCAAAGAGGTCCTCACGCATCATCGGCAGCATCATGATCACCTTGGGCTTGTGGGCAATTCTCGGATTGCTGAATATTTCTTTGATAAATTGAAAACCATTCTCCGTAGGCGTTTCATAATCCACAATTAGCAAGTCAAACGGCTTGGCGTGCTGGCCATTGGCGGACTGCAGCATGCTCAATGCGCTCAGGGGCGCGGCCGTCAGTTCACAGGTCATTCTGAAGGATTCCAGATAATTGCGGATCATACCAATGCTTGCGCTGTTTTTATCCAGCACCAGCGTGCGGATGTCTTTCAGCTGGTCGCCTTTCACCCTGTTTTGATATTCGGCTTCCTTTTGGGTATCCGCCGGGAACGTCAGCTGAACGATAAAGGTTGATCCTTCTCCGGGCGTACTGAAAACCTGTATGTCGCCGCCCATCAGATCCACGAGGTTCTTTACAATTGAAAGACCAAGCCCTGTGCCCCCAAAGCGCCGGTTGATGCTGATATCCCCCTGTATAAAAGGAGAAAACAGCTTGCTGATTTGCTCTTCGGACATGCCGATGCCTGTATCTTTCACGGCAAAGTTGATTTGGTACCGGTCGTTCTCCTTTGTCATCAGCCGGATCTTCAGCGATACCTCTCCCTCTTTGGTAAACTTGGCCGCGTTGTTCATCAGATTGATCAGAATTTGTTCCAGCCTTTTCGCGTCCCCCAGAAACCAGTTGGGTACCGACGGATCCTTTTCCAGCCTCAGCGCGATCTTTTGTTCTTCAATCTTAAACGATATAATGTTGATCACGTCCTGCACCACCTGGTCCAGGCTGAAGGATGCCGTCTCAATTTCCACCTTTCCGGCCTCGATTTTGGAAAAGTCAAGAATATCGTTGATAATCCCCAGCATATTACTGGACGACTGGGTAATACGGTCCACATACATTTTCTGTGTCAGGGTAAGCTCCGTCTTGCGCAGAAGATAAGCCATGCCGGTAATCCCGTTAAGCGGTGTGCGGATTTCATGGGACATGCGGGTTAAAAAGCTGGTTTTAAACTGATTGGCCTCGTCTGCCTCCCGCTTCGCCTTTTCCAGATCGGCCTGGATTTTTTTCCGGGTATGGATTTCCTTTCTCAGCTTCTGAATCCAGAAAAAGGATACCACGCTAATCAACGCGATCACCGCGGAGCAGATCAGAATCAGCCGGAGGATCCAGGCATAATCCGCGCTCTTTTCCACGCTGATCCACCGGTCGTTGATTGCCATTTTGCTTTCTTCATCAATTGACGCCAACGCTTTGTTGATGATCGATACCAGCTGCGGCCAATCGTTGCGAACGGCAAAATACAGATACTGCGTTTCCTGGTTACTGATGGGGATATACCGCAGGTTGGTTATGCCATTTGCTTTCGCCAGATAGTTGGAGGTCGCCAGATTGCCGATGAACGCCTGCTGTGTTCCATCACCCACCGCATGGAGCGCGTCCTCCACATTGGTGAAAAGGGCTGGTTCAATCTGTGGATAATCAAGCAGGAAGCTGTGATGTGAGCTGTTGCGCTGCACCGCCACGCTTTTGCCGTTAAGATCCTCAAAGGAGTTGACGGTTGTATTGTCCTTATTGACAAAAATCACACGGACAAAGCTGATATACGAGTCGGAAAATAAAAAGTACTTTCCCCTCTGGGCGGTTTTGGAAATGCAGGGCAGGGCATCCAGCTTGCGTTCCACCGCGTTTTCATAGGCCTGCGACCAGGTAAGCCCGCGTGCGATTTCAAAAACCAATCCGGTTTTTTCAGCGATCAGGCTCAGATAGTCGGCCGCTATTCCCTTGTATATGCCGTCCGAATCAAAAAACTCATAGGGGATAAATTCAGGATCGATTCCCAGATTGATCGTCGGGTGCTCCTGTATAAACTGGATCTCTTCTGCCGTGAGGGATAGAACGGAAGATCCGCCCTGGAGCGCAACGCCTGGCTGGCTGTATAAAAGAAGGGCGAACACAGCGGTTATGGCGGCCCATTTTCTGAAGAACCCGTTGTTTTTCATATCCGTAACCCCCATCGGACAAAGGAAAGGCGCAGCACGCCGTTACTGTTGTTGCAGAATCTGGTTTCCCCTGGTTTCCACCTCGCCAAGAAACGCTTCAATGGTCATCTCGCCGCTCATCACCTGATGCAGCCCGGGCGCGTATACCTCGTCCTTGATAATCTGCCAAGCGGGAACCGGTACATCAATGCTGGGCGTTTCAAAGCCTTCCATAAAAATCTGGTATTCAGGGTGGATCTGGAAGATCTGGCTTCCTGCCATATCAAGGCGAATCGGGGTTCGGAAAGGATAGTAGGAATCATGCTCCGGGCTGTATTCACCCTTCATAATCTCCTCCTGCGCGTCTCTGGAAATCATAAAACGGATAAATTCGTACGCGGCTTCCTTCCCCTGTTCGCTGATGCCCTTGGGAATCGCCATCATCATCGGTCCGATTTCCGAGCGCAGCCCGATGGATTTCAGCGGCAGAATCCCCACTTCAAAGGGCGAACCGTTTTTGATGATATCGGTTACGCCCCAGATGCCGAGAATCTCAAAGGCCACTGTCTGGTTGCGGAACGCCTCCAAAACCTCCACGGATGTATCGTTCTGCCAGGACGGCTGTGCATACGCGCCCAGAACATCCCGGTATACACGCAACGCTTCGGCGGCCTGTGCGTTGTTGATCACAACGGTTTTTCTGTCTTCTCCCACCAGATCAGAGCCGTATCCGTAGATAAACTGGTTCACCATCCAGGATAAATCGTTGCTTTCCGCACCTACAAGCCCAAGTCCCCCGGCGCCGGTTTTTTCCGCTATGGTCCGGATAGCCGAAACAAAGCTGTCCATATCGGTAATCGAAGCCGGGTCCACGCCTGCGTGGCTTAACAGTGTTTTGTTATACAAAAGGCACATCGAGTGGCCCAGCCACGGTATGCCGTATACCCGTTCCCCAACGGTAGCCATCGACCAGACCGCTTCGTAGAACCGGTCTTTAACATCCGCAAAAGCGTCCGTCAGATCCGCCAGCTCCTCCTTATCGCCAAAGTATTGCACAAACCGGTAGGGCAGCACATACACGGTTTCCGTTTCACTTTGCAGCAATCCTTCGACAGCTTCGCGGTTCTCGTCGCCATCCTCAAGCCTGACAACGCTCCGGTAGGCAGTCTGGTTGTACCGGTCCACAATCACTCCAATCGCTTCCCCGCGTCCGGAATAGCTTTTCCAGGTAATACGAAAAGACAGCGCAAAGCGATCCGCGGACGGCTCACTTTGCGTCGCGGTTTCCGGCCCCACTGGAAGATCTGTTGGATTGGATGGTTGCTGCCCACCGCAGGCAGTAAGCAGCATGCACAGCGTCAGTAGCGCAATTGCCGAAACCCCTTTGCAATACCGCATCAGCTTTCTCCTCCGACTGCTCCAAACAAGCCGTTCAGTACAAACGGTTATTGAAAGAAGGGACATTTTTATCAATTATAAAGTTTCTTCCGTTTGGAAATATTGTCAATAAAGCATTTGTGTGACAGGGCGGTCTAGCTTTACTTATGATACAGTTTATGCCGGATTATGTCAACACTCTCCGGTGCTTGTATCGCCGTTTTCCAGCCATTTTCCGTTCTTTCGGCTCTGTGTTTCGGAGTATTCTTCCCCCGTTACGCCTTTTGGAAAATCTGCCGGAGCACGGACGGGCTTTCCGGTTGCGACAACCGAAGTATTTACAAATTTGATATCTTCATTTGCAAAACGGTCATTTTCTTCCCATATTGAATAAAGTAACATTTGGTATATATGAATTGTTCCAATTCTAGGGCTCAGCGTTCCCGCACGTGATTTCTCCATTTTCCGGAGGCGGTATTCCGGCGGGCGCGCACATGGCAAACGGCACACAAGCCCATCAGGCGGGAGGAACCCTATGGCTGACTACATTCTTGAGATGCGGCACATTACCAAAATATTCCCCGGCGTCAAAGCGCTGGACGATGTTCAATTCACCCTCAAAAAGGGGGAAATTCACGCGATCGTCGGTGAGAACGGCGCCGGAAAATCCACCTTCATCAAAGTGCTGGCCGGGGTGCACCACCCCGACGGCGGCGAGATTATCCTCAACGGTAAAGAAATCCACATGGAGAACCCCCTGGTGGCACAGGCGCACGGCATTGCCGCCATCCATCAGCACGCCGCGTCCTATCCGCACCTGAGCGTTGCGGAGAATATCTTTATCGGCCATGAGTTTATGACCGGCCCGTTCATCAGCTGGAAAAAGGCAAACGCGGAAGCGCAAAAGCTGCTGCGGTCCATCGGCGCGGATATCAGCCCCACCGCAACCGTAGGGGTGCTGTCCGTAGCGCAGCAGCAGATGGTGGAAATTGCCAAAGCCCTTTCGCAAAACGCGCAGATTTTGATCATGGACGAGCCGACAGCCGCGCTTTCCAAGCAGGAAAGCGAAGAGCTGTACACGATTGCCCGCAACCTGCGCAACCAGGGCGCCTCGATCATCCTGATCTCGCACCGCTTTGAGGATATCTTCGGCCTGGCGGACCGGGTTACCGTGCTGCGCGATGCCAAATACATCGGCACCTGGGATATGCAGGCGGATCATGTGGATGAAGCCATACTGGTGCACCACATGGTCGGATACGATATTTCCCAGTTTTTCCCCAAAAAGGAAACCACGATCGGCGAAGAAGTGCTGCGCGTGGAAAACCTGAGCCGCACCGGCTTTTTCCGCGATGTCAGCTTCCATGTAAACGCGGGAGAAATCGTCGGGCTTACTGGGCTGGTCGGCGCAGGGCGCACGGAAGTGGTGGAAGCGGTTTTCGGCGTCACCAAACCCGATTCCGGCAAGGTATTTCTCTTGGGAAAAGAAATGAAACTGCACGATCCGGCCGATGTGATGAAGCTTGGACTGGGCCTGCTGCCGGAGGACCGCCATAAGCAGGCGCTGCTTCTGCCGTGGTCGATCCAGCGCAACACCACGCTTCCCATTCTCAGCCAGATGAAGCGCGGTCCGTTTATTTGCAGGCAGAAGGAAGACGAAGTCGGCCAGAAATACCACCAGATGCTCAAGATCCGCGCACCGGGGGCGGAAACGCTTGCCGAAGCGCTCTCCGGCGGCAACCAGCAGAAGGTGGTTATTGCCAAGCAGCTGGCGGCGCAGGCCAAGGTCATCATTCTGGATGAACCGACCAAGGGCGTGGATGTCGGCAGCAAGGCACAGATTTATGAAATCATGTCCGAGCTGGCGGCGCAAGGCATCGGCATCCTGATGATTTCCTCGGAAATGCCCGAGGTGCTCCACATGAGCGACCGGATCTATGTAATGAGCGAAGGCCATATGCGGTCCGAGTTCCCCGCCGGGCATGTGACCCAGCAAGAAATATTAAACGCGGCAATGCCTGCGAACAGGAAGGCGTGACGGCATGAAAAACAAAGGCAAATCGTTCTCGCTGTATTCCCTTCTCGCGCGCAACCGCGAGCTGCCGCTGTTCGGCATTCTGGTGCTGCTGCTGGCGCTGGTTTCCATCCTGGTGCCCGGATACCTTTCCAACAGCTATATGAACATCCTCAAGGGCGGCTCCATCGAGCTGGTAATGGCGTGCGGCATGCTTTGCGTTCTGCTCGTCGGCTCCATTGATATCTCCGTAGCCGGTGTGCTGGCGTTTTCCGGCTCGCTGGCCGGTATGCTGATGCGCGACGGCTATATCCACACCATTTTCGGAATGTTTGTTGTGGGCATTGCCGTGGGCGCGCTGTTCGGCGCCCTGAGCGGCGTTCTGGTGGCGTACGGAAAGGTGCTTCCGATTATTGTAACCCTGGGCATGATGTATGTTTCCCGCGCGCTGATCCCCATGGACTGGATGCTGGGCCTGAATAAAATCTCGCCCACGGACTTGACGGAGGCCTTCCGGGGGTTCATGCTCCGGAACTATTTCCTCGGGCTGCCGTACCTGGTTTGGATCGCCGTTATCGTGGTAGCGCTGATGTGGGTTTTCCTTCGCTTTTTCAGAACGGGCCGCAACCTCTATGCCGTAGGCTCCAACGTGGAAGCCGCACAGGTCCGCGGTGTGCACATCAACGCCATCAAAGTGCTCGCCCATACCATTTGCGGCGCTACGGCCGGGCTGGCCGGCATTATGTGGCTTGGGTACTACAACGCGATTGAAAAAACCTCCGCCACGGGGGAAGAAATGTTTGTCATTGCCGTGTGCGTGCTCGGCGGCGTTGCCGTTACGGGCGGATACGGAAAAATATTGGGCGTGGTGATCGGCGCGGTCATGATTGCCACCATCAACAGCGCCATTCCGCAGGTGTTCATCTCCAACACAATGATGACGGAGCTGTTTAAAGGCATTCTGATCCTGCTTGCCATCTTGCTGAACGTTTCTCTCAGAAGAGCGGCGAATAAGCGCGACCTGATCGGGAGGAACATCTGATGAAGAAATTTCTGAAATCGCTCGTCCGCTGGGAAACCATGTTGGCTGTGCTGCTGGTTGTGCTGTACCTGATTTTCAACTGGAAGGACTCCGTCAACGTTGCCGCCGGTGTGTATAAAAAGGATGCCTTCAACCTGGTGAAGCTCGTGAAGGGTCTGCAGCCCTATATGCTTTACAGCTTTATGATGCTGGGCATGATGCTGATCCTCGCCATGGGCGACATCGATATCTCGGTGGGCGCATCCGGCGCGCTGAGCGCTTCCGTTCTGTTTGTTGTCTATGGCGCGCTGATAGACGGCGGCATGGCGCATGGACTGGCGTTTGCGCTGGCGCTGTTTATGTGCATTGCCACAGGCTCCGCGTGCGGCTTGATGAACGGCCTGCTGGTATCGCGTTTCAAGGAACTGTATGCCATGATCATCACACTGTCCACCATGCTGTTCTTCCGTGGCATCTGCTACCTTCTTCTGGGCGGCAACACGCTGATCTTCAAAGACGACGCAACGTTTGATCTGCTCAGAAACCTGAACAGCACCGTACCGATCGGCGGCTTATCCGTGCCCGTGATCGTGTTTTGGTTCCTTGCCGCAACCGCGGTCTTCTTCATCGTTTTGCATCTGACGCCCGCGGGCCGGAAGCTGTTTGCCGTGGGCACCAACGCAAGCACCTGCCTGTTCAGCGGAATCCGCGTTGACCGTATTAAGGTTATTGCCTTTACGCTGACCGGTACGATGGCCGCCCTGTCCTCCATCTTCTATGTG
Source organism: Candidatus Limiplasma sp. (assembly GCA_963664595.2). Taxonomy (GTDB): domain Bacteria; phylum Bacillota; class Clostridia; order Christensenellales; family Aristaeellaceae; genus CAXXOK01. The sequence continues at coordinate 27,492 of CAXXOK010000004.1, forward strand.
GGCGCGGCGTCCCGCTCCATCCGCGCCGACGCGATGGAAGGGTATGAGCTGTATGCCATTGCGGCGGCCGTGCTGGCCGGGTTTTCCACCAACGGCGGCAAGGGCAACGTTGCGGGCGGTATCCTGTCCCTTCTGATTTTTGCCGTTTTAAAGAAAGGGCTGGGAACGGTTTTCGGCTTTGTGGACAGCTCGGTAAATCTGGCTGTCGGCATTGTGTTGATTTTAAGCGTACTGGTACCCAATGTGGTTCAGGATCTTTCTACCTACATGCGGCTGCGCCACCAGCACATACGCCTGGAAGCCGCCGCACAGGGGCCGGACACGGCAAGCGAAGCGCCGACCGCCCTGTAACCAGTGTATCAACGCGGGATATGCCCGTGTAGATAGAGAAAATCAGCCCGAGAAGGGCAAAATAACAAGGAGGTTTCCCATATGAAAAGGCTACTTAGTTTGATCGTCGCAGTCGTACTGATTCTCGGAACCTACGCGATCGCATCGGCGGAAGCAGCAGGCAACGGCTTGTACATCGGCGTGGTTTACAAGCAGTCCGGCAACGCCTACTTCCAGGCCGCAGTCACCGGTTTTGAGAAAGCCGCGGAAGAACTCGGTTTCACCTTCGACCATGATGGCCCAGAAGACAGCTCCAACGACGGCCAGATCCGCATCATCCAGAACTTCATCGACAAGGGCGTGGATGCGATCTGCGTTTCCGCCAACGATGCGAACGGCCTCGTAGACATTCTGCAGCAGGCGCAGGCAGACGGCATCAAGGTGCTGTCCTGGGACGCCAAAGTGGTTGCGGAAGCCCGTGATCTGGATGTGGAACCCGCCAGCTCCAAGGCGATCGGCCTGCAGCTGCTGGAAAGCATTGCCGCGTCCATGAATTATGAAGGCCAGCTGGGCGTTGTGTCCGCCGGCGCCACCGCCCCCAACCAGAACCTGTGGATCAGCTACATCGAAGAAGCGCTCAAGAGCGATCCCGCCTATGCCAACATCGAATACATCGGTGTTGTGTACGGCGACGACGAGTACCAGAAGAGCTACGATGTGACGCTTGCCCTGCTGTCCCAGTATCCTGAGCTCAAGGGTCTGATCGTGCCCACCACTGTTGGCGGCCCAGCCGTGTCCAAGTGCGTGATGGACGAAGGCCTCACCGGCAAGGTCAAAGTGACCGGCCTCACCCTTGCGTCCGATATGGCTGAGTACATCAAGGCCGGCGTTTGCGACGCGACCTTCCTGTGGAACCCGATCGAGCTGGGCTATGTGACGGCTTATGCGGCCTGTGCCATGGTCAATGGCGACATCACCGGCGCTGTGGGCGATACCGTTGTGGTTCCCGGCTTTGAAGGCCTGGAAGTGACGGAGTCCGACGACGGCGGCACCATCCTGTTCCTCAACAAGCTCAATCCGTTCACCGTGGATACCGTGGACGCATGGGTGGACATCCTGTAATTCCGTAAAAAGCGGAAGCGTATCTCCGCTCCCAATCCCATCCTGATGCTGGGATTTCCTACGGGCTTGGTTGCTTTGCAGCCAAGCCCGTACTATAATGAAGCCAAACCACAGGAAAGGAATATCAATCACTATGCAGCATATCGGCAAACAGGAATGGCTGATTCCCGACATGTACTATCCGGAGATCACAGCCAGCAAAAACTATGTCAGTCACGAAAGCATCTGCGTGCTCAATACCGGGGACGCGGACGCGGAAATCCAGATTACGCTTTACTTTGAAAACCGTGAGCCCGTTACCCTGCGCAAGGCCCTGTGCGCGGCGCGGCGCACCCATCACATCCGCATGGACAAGCAGCTGGATTTGGACGGCAATCCCGTGCCCAAGGGCCTGCCCTATGCCGCGCATGTTTTTTCCAGCGTACCCGTAGTGGTGCAGTATTCGCGCGCCGATACCACGGACGGTCCCGCCTCCTTTATGACCACCATCGCCTATGCCAACTAAAACATGAAGCGCTTCTTCTCCGTAAAACCGTTCAAGGACAAGCTGTTCGCCTCATACGCGATGGTTGGGCTCTGCGTGGTGTTTGTGTTTGCCGCTTTGCTCATCGGCACCTCCTCGCGGCTCAACCGGGAAACGGAGGTCTATCATCAGCAGCAGCTGCACTCCGCCAACCTGTCGGAGCTGGAGCAGATTTTAAACCGGGTGGACCAGCTGGCCACGCAGGTGATTTCCAACACGGAGCTGCTGAACTTCTTTGTTCTGCTGTCCTCGGACGCGGACGAAACCAACTATTTTACCGAAAATCTGCTGGACGGCATCCGCGCCGAATCCATCCTCACCAGCCTCAACGGGACGGATGCTTTTGCCGCGCGCATTTGCATTTACAACCTGGAGGGAGATTTTGTCGCCACGGGCTCCCTGTATGAAACGCCCGAGAATATTGCCGCCATCCTAAGCGACAAGCCGTCGATCCGTTCCACCATGGAGCTATTGGCCCAAAGCCCGCAGCGAAGGCTGATTCTCGGGCCGGAGGCGGACCGCTGGTCAAACAATCCAAAAATCCTACACCTTCACCGTGCTGCGCGCCTTTTCGCCGGCCTACACAGCCAAGGTGTTTGCCATTCTCTCCATTGAAATGGATATCAACGTATTTTCATCGTACGATTTCTTTGCGCCCACGGACACGGATACGGAATACCTGCTGGTCGGCAGCGACGGGAGCATGATCTACGCCGAGGATAAAGCCCGTGATATTTCCGCCGTCGCGCCGACGCTTCTCACGCTGGCCTCCGCCGCCGCGGACGAAAGCGGCGGGGTGATCGCCGCTACTGATTACCTGATGGAGAACGGCGTGAAAAAGCTCGCCATCGTATCCCGCGTTATGCCGTCGGATTGGCTGCTGTGCTGCCTAATTCCCACCGCGCAGCTCAACGAGCCGTATCTGGGCAGCTATTATGTGATGATCGGCGTCTGCTTTGCCCTGCTGGTGCTGCTGATGCTGGCAATCAACGTAACGGCGGATTACATTGCCAAGCCGCTTCACACCCTGTCCAAAGATATCAGCGGTATCAGCCTGCACAACATCAGCCATGTGCTCACCTCGCCCAAGCGGGATTATTCCGTGGAGGAGCTCCAGCAGCTGGACGCCGCCTACCGCCAGATGCTGGTACGCATCAACAAATCCATTTCCTTTGAAATGAAAGCCTATCTGCGGGCGCTGCAATCGCAGATGAACCCGCATTTTCTGTACAACATGCTGTCGGCTATTGTGGAATCCGGCGAGGAGGAAAATAGTCCACGCACCGTGGCCATGTGCATGAAGCTGACCGAGATGATGCGCTACATCGCCGATTACAACAACGACCGCGTCACCTTCGAGTGTGAGCTGCAGCACGCCCGCAATTACCTGGACCTGATGAAGGAGCGTTACGAAAACCGGTTCACCTACGCCATCCGCGCCGATGAGGACGCGCTTTCCATTCTGGTGCCCAAGCTGGTTGTGCAGCCGTTGGCGGAAAACTGTTTCAAGCACGGGTTTTCAGCCAGCCGCCCGCCATGGCGTATCGATATCGACCTGCGCCGCATCGGCAGCGGATGGGAGCTGACCGTGCAGGATAACGGCGTGGGCATTACCCAGATCAAGATCAACGAAATCCACCAGCGGATATTGTCCTTTGAAAAGGATATGTCCGGCAGCTTTGAATCCCTGAAGGCTGACGGCATGGGACTGATCAACAGCATTCTGCGCCTTACGCTTTTGCAGAACACGCCTCCGACCTATGAAATCCAGAATCTGGGCGGCGGCACAATTGTACGGATCGGAGGTGAGGCCAATGATTCGGGTATTGATCGCTGAAGATGAACCGCCCATCCTGCGGCGTACCAGGCGGCTGATCGAATCCATCGACGCGGACTTCGCCGTGGCGGCCACGGCAGGCGACGGTGAGGAAGCGCTGGAAAAAATGCAGGCGGAGCATTTTGACGTGCTGTTTACCGATATCCGCATGCCCGTGATGAACGGTATGCGGCTGATGAACGAGGTGCAGAAGCGCTACCCGGATTGCTCCATCGTGGTGCTGTCCGGGTATCAGGATTTTGAATACGTGTCCACCGCTATCCGCGCGCAGGCCGTGGATTATCTGCTGAAGCCCGTAACCGAAGAAACGCTGGAAAAGCTGCTCTTCAAGCTCAAGGAACGGTTTATCGCCCTCAGGCAGGAGCGCATGCAGCAGAGCATCGCAGCCAAAATCAACCGCATGTTCCCCGACGAACAAACAGACAGGCTGCTGGCCGTTCGCCTGGGCATGTGCCTGTTTTGCGAGGGAGCGCTGCCGCAGAGCCCTGATGCCGATCTGTACGGCCATCTGTCGGATATCTGGCAGAAGGTGTCGCTGGCCGGGCTGGCCAAGGAGCTGTGCGGCAGCCACATACAGTTTGTTCAGGAGTACATGGGTGATACCCCCGCCGAGCGCATCCTGATCTATCAGCCTTCGGAGTCCCCCCAGGCCATCGGTACGGAAAAGCTATTCCGCAGCGTGCAGGCGCAAAGCACCCTGCCCATCAGCTGTGCCTGCCTTTCGGATACCGCCGCCGTAACCGAGATCGGCAAACTGCATAAAAGACTTCGCCGGATGCTGGCGGAGCGGATGATTATCGGAGAAAGCCTGTACGAAGCCGTCAGCGCAAAAGCGCTTTCGGCCATGGAGTTTACGGACAGCGATTTCGCGGCCGATTCGGAAACCGCCATGCGCTTTGCGGAGCTGATCATCGGCGGCGATCCGCAGAAAAGCAAAGCTTTCCGGCGCGATCTGTTCACCCGGTTCGCACAGGAGCGCTGGGCGCAGCAGCGCGTACTGACCTTTTTTCTGCGCGTGATTACCCTGATTGAATCCAAATCACAGGATCCCGGCAATGTATTTCAGTACCGGGAGTGGTTTCACCAGGCGGTCAGCCAGGCGTCGTCCCTGAAGGAGCTGGAAGAGATCGTGATGTCGCTGGACAACGCTTCAGCCGCGCTCAGCGAAGGAAACGAAACCATTCTCCGGGTGGAAGAATACCTCCGCCTGCATTACACCGAGCACATCACGGGCCAGACGCTTTCCAAAATGTTCGGCTATGTGCCCAGCTATATCTCGTACCTGTTCCGGCAGACCTACGGCCAATCCCCCGCCGATTATCTGACCAAAATACGGCTGGACACCGCCAAGGAGCTGATGCGTGGCAATCCCGCCATTCTGGTGCGCGAGGTAGCGGAGCAGGTCGGCTTCAAAAACCAATATCATTTCTCCCGCGTGTTTAAGAAAATCGAAGGACTCTGGCCCACGGACTTCAAAGGCTGAAAGGAGGCTCTCCCCCGATGAAACGCATCGCAGCAAGCGCGGTTGTGTGTCTGGTTCTTCTGCTGACGGGCTGCCAGCCAGCGGCGGCGCCGGATGCCCCGCAGGCAGCAGAAACGGCAGCGCCCATGCCGGTATTCGCCCTGGTTGTCAAAGATACGGTGAACCCCTATATGCAGGTGATGTACAAGGGGTTTCAGCAGGGCTGTACGGAAATCGGCGCCTCTCCCGTGCTCGCGGGCCCTGACGCCAACGGCGTTCCCACCCAGCAGGACGCCATTGCGGAGCTGCTCACACAGGGGGTGGCGGCCATCTGCGTGGCGGCCAACAACCGGGACGAGCTTTCCGGGGCCCTTCAGCAGGCGCTCACACAGGGCGTTACCGTGGTATCGCTGGATTCCGCCGTTTATCCCGAGGACCGGATGCTGCACATTGAGCAGGCGCCCGCCGATGTCGTGGGCCGCGTGCTGATCCAGGCCGGAAATTCCATCCTCAAGGGCGAAGGCGATTTTGTGATTCTCACCACTACCGCAAACGCAACCAACCAAACCAGCTGGCTGTACTGGATGGAAAAAGAGCTGGCCGACAAGCCGGAGGATTACGCGGGGCTTACCCTGCTGCAAATCGCTTACGGTGAGGACGATTATGCCATTTCCTACCAGACAACCCTCGATCTGCTGGAAACCTACCCCGATCTGGATCTGATCATCTCCCCCACCTCGGTGGGTCTGCTGGCCTCGGCGAACGCCATCAGCGCCGCGGGCTCGGATGTAAAGGTAACGGGGCTCGGCCTGCCGTCTGATATGCAAACCCACATCATTTCCGGCATTTGTCCGTGGATGTATCTGTGGAATCCTTCGGATCTGGGCTATCTGGCGGTGTATGCCGCCAACCTGATCAATGAGGGCATGCTCACCGATACCGAGGGCGCCATATTTACCGCTGGTACGCTGGGCGAGCGTATACTCTCCATAGGCTCGGACGGCGGCACGGAAGTGGTGCTGGATAATCCCATCATGTTTGATCTGACCAATGTGGCCGTTTGGGCGGAGTTGTTTTAACGATTTATCATCGCATGACAAAGGAAGGCCCGGCGCATGGCAGCGTCGGCCTTTCCTTTGTCTTTATATTTTAGATTTTACTGTGCTCTGCCGTTCATCGCTCCGAACGGCTTCTTTGAGTATGATACCGTCTCAGTCCGTTTCCTGTTACAGCGCGACGGCTGTGGCTTTTTCCGCAGGCACCACAACGGTTTTTCCGGCCGCCTCGCCGTCCGGCGTCAGGGTTACCTGCTGATCGCTTCCCGTGGGATTCCACAGGGTGACGGCCAGCTTTCCGTCGGCGCTGCGCCAGCCCTTGGCGAAAACCAGCGGGTTATCGTTTGCAAATCCGTCGGTGTCCACAAAGGTGCCACGGAGGATATAATCGGCATACGCATGGTACAGGCCGTTCAGCTCTTTCAGGTATGCGGTATAGTTGGGGATGTCCTTCAGCGAGCCGCAGCAGCGGTAAATGGTCATATCAAACCGGAGCCCCAGCAGGAAGGAATACCCCGCCATGGCTTTGTAATGCTCCTCGTCCTCTCCGCATTCCCGGTTGGTCATCAACAGCTCGGGGAAGGTGTAGCGGTACATTTCCAGCAGCATGGTATCACTGCGGGCATCCTCCGGATTTCCGGCGGTTTCCGGGGTCAGCAGCCGGGCGTCCGGAATGGTGCCCGCGCCCTGGGCCATATCCATGGATTGGCCGTAGATATCCACGTTGTGCTCCATGAGGATAATCTTGTCCTCTCCGTGGGCTTTTACATTCCTCCGCAGGTCCGCGTACGCCGCCGCCTTGCTTTCATGGGAATGGCTCGGTTTTTGGTGGGTATGCCCTTGGGCATAGCAGAAGAAGGGCTTGAGCGCCCCGATATCGTACAGCACTCCGTCCGCGCCAAGGTCCAGGCAAACATCGGCGACCTGTTTCATTTTTTCCTGCCATACCGGCGCGCCGGGGCAGGACAGGTACATCGGCATGGCCGGATTGCAGATCTTCCGGTAGGTGCCCTCACCGCAGTAGGTTTCCGCAAAGGGGATATCCTCGTTCCAGATGGACTTGATGGTCGCCTGATCCCCGCCCTGGTTACGATAGAAATCGCTTTGGTGGTCGATCAGGGCATAGCTTAAAAACATCAGCACTTTGCCACCCTTGCTGTGCACATAGTTGATGCCCTCTTTGAGCTTGTCCACGCCGCCCATACGCTCGTCCGGCACAAAATCCGGCCAGAGGCGCGCAAAGCCGCCCTGTTCCCAGCCCAGCATGTACAGGGTTTTGAAGCCCGCGGCCTCCAGCTCGTCATACAACTCCGGGATCATGGAATAATCCCAGTTGAGTTCCCCGTGATGCTGCTTGAAGATCAGCCGCAGCCAACCGGTAAAATCCTGGCACCACTGCGGGCGGCTGGGCGGCACGAAGCCGCCGTCACGTTCCATCCACGCTCTGTAGATTTTGGCGCCCGCGTGCCAGTCCCCCTTGTGGGGAAAGCAATCCACGGCCTGCCCGGACCAGCTTTCCCCCTGCTCCAGCATAGGATAATGGATAAACCCAAAGCGAAGCACGTTATGCTGCACATCCCGTTCAATATGCAACCCCAGCGCCCGGCGGGTGGTATCTTCCGCGCCGCAGTACAGGCCTTCTTCCCCGTTATACCAATCATACCACTGCATGGAGGCGCCGTTGCTCTGGAAAAGGGCATCCATGTCCGTGTGATACTGGTCGTGGCGCTCGTACTTGCGGAAGCCCGCATACGTGGACAGATCCGCAAACGCGGGGTTGTGCACCTTCTGTCCCAAATCCCGCGGCCACGCGATGGCATCGTTCTCCGGCTGCCCGCCCAGGCTGCGCGCGCCCGATACGGGCGTGAGCTGAAGCTCCATCAGCTGCACGGAGGGATCCCGGTTTTCAAGGTCGGCCGTCGTCTGCAGGCCCTGATCGGTGATGCAAAGGTGCAGGGTAAGCTTGGCGTCAATCCTTCTGTCTTCCTCACCCACGAGGCCATCGTACACCAGGGTAATCTCCTTTGCGTTCGCTGAGGCAGCAAACCGCTGGCGGTCCGCCCATACGGGCACCTCCGCACGCTCGGTTCCGTGGATGGCATAGATCAGCTTCCAAATTGCGCCCGGCGAATGAATATATTCATGGCCTGTGAAACGGTTTTGAAACGACGCACACTTTGCCTGTTCGTCCAAAACATAGCGGAGTGATTTTCCTTCCAGTTTACACATCAATATAGCCCCTTCCCTGTGAGTAACCTTCCTGTTTCTCATTATAAAAGCCGCTGAAGATGCGGCAAGAGGAGATATAAAAACGAAACATGAAAAAAGGGAAACGGCGAGCGTTTCCTTTTTTTCCATGTCCGGGATGTTTGAGTTTCGGTGCAGAGTTTTAATCGGCAAAGGCTGAACGCTATTCCCGCTTTCGGGTCAGCGTTTTTTCCCGTCCCTGCGCAGGGCGAGCGGCGTTTCCCGGAAACGGCGTTTATAAGCCTTGTAAAAGGAGTTGGGCGTTGTATAGCCGCATTCCTCGGATATCTCCAGCACGGTGCGGTCGGTTTCCACCAGAGCCCTGCGGGCCCGGTTCAGCCGCGCGTCCTCCACATAGGCGGAAAAGGTTGTCGAGGCTACCGCATGCAGCCGTTTTTGCAGTGTAGGCGCGGAAATCTGAAACTTTTCCGTTACCATGCTGATGCACAGCAACGGATTGCTGAGATTATCGTCAATAAAGCGCAGGATATTCCGGTCCAGATTTTGTGTCAGGTCCATACGCTGCCTGGCGATACGCTCCGCGATGGCGCGGAAGCACCTGGGCAGTTCCTCGCCGTAGAGCTTTGCGATCTCCGCGCGGGTGAAAACCGGAATGGGGATATCGTTCAGGTCGCACGGGCTTTCCAGCCGGATAATCACCAACATGTCGGCAATCATGTGATAGGTATGTTTGGATAAAAAGTAGTCCTGCTCCTGCACAAACGGAGCGGAGCAGCTTTCCAGCAGATCAAGCGCCACCTTCTCATCCCCGCAGGACAGCGCCATATACATTCCCTGCAGCTGCTGCAGGGTCAGGGGCAGCCTTTCCCTGCGGGGCGCCTCGGCTGCCGTCAGCTTACTGCTGCTTTCATACTCCATCTGCTGGTATGCGCCTGCCAGCGAGGACGGATCGTTATAAGCGTCGCTGACGGCATAGCTGAACAGCAGACTGTACCGGTCCTGCATGGCAACGCGCAGTCTTTCCAGCACCTGCGAGGGGCTTTCCTTCTCCCCGGCGGAGAGAATGATCAGCAGCGTATCGCCGTCGGTGGGCAGGAGGATAGCGCCGGAAAGCTCCTGTTTCAGGCTTTCGGTAAGTAAAAGCATCAAATGGCTGCTGTCAATTCCCGTTTCCTCGGGAGAAAACTGGAGCACCGCCATCTGCCAGCGTTTGGGGAAATCCGGGAAAGCCTGGTAAAACGCCTCACGGGCTTCCTGGCTGTACAGACCCCGGTACAGCGCCTTTTCCAGCGGGTGGATACGCAGGGTTTCCTGTTGGGCTGCGATAATGCCCTCATAATTTGTCAGGCTCGAATCCAGCTTTTTGATCCATTCGGCCAGATCCGCCGTTGATCCCTTCCCGCCTGTTTCGCCGGGCAAATGCTTGGCGTTGTACAGGGCGTTAGTGATCCGCTTCATCGGCCGCGCCGCGGCAATAGTCAGCAGCATAATCCAGATTGCGGTCGCAAGCAGGACGACCAGCAGAAAAATCTGCACCAGGCGTTTCATCTGCGCAAGATCCATTTCGATATAACGGTTGGGGATCCGCAGATTCACAACCAGCCCCACAACATCGGATCTTTCGGTGAGCAGTTCATAATCATTCTGCGGCTCCTCTCCAACAGAAGCAATCAGCACATCACCCAGCCGGAAAGAAATACCGCAGGAGGACAGCGCCCCCTGGTCCGCCATCAGCGCGGCGACCGTTTCCACAGGAAAGGTGGAAAACAGATACGTTCTGTTGGCCCGGGACCATCGCCAGGCAACCGTAAAGGCTTTGTACTGGCCATAATCCACGGACTGAAAAATCTCGGCCGGGAGAACGCAGTACGCGTTGTCAAATTGCTGCAGAAACTCTTCCGTGCTCAGCCCCTCACAGGAAAAATATCTGTCGGCCATCAGCTGTTCCCGCTGATAATAGATTCGGTTTCTGGTGAATAGTATTTTATCTCCCATGGAAAATCCGGTTTCGGCCACCATATCATAGGGCAGCAGAAACGCCCGCACGATACTGCGCATGCTTGCCATGGTAGCCGCGTCCGGCTCGCTATCGAGATAGCTGATCATCCGGTAGGACGCATCCTGATTGAGCATTGTCTGCAGATTGCTCAGCGCAACAAGCACGGTATCCAGCGAGCGGACGCCGTCCGTAAGCTTCTGCTGATAGTACTCCAGCGCCTTGTTGCGCGTGAGGTTGCGGATGTAGGTATAGCAGGGGATATACAGCATATTGGACAGAACGGCAAAAAGCAGAAAAATGCTGGCCAACCGTAACCAATATCGTTGGGACGCCGATCTCATTCGTTTTCTTTCCATTCATATCTCCTTTCACGGGGATAACGGTAAAATGCGAGCATACCTGGCTTGTGATGGTGTTTTCGGTTTGTATAGCCAAATTATAGTCCATTCAAACCGGCTTTACAATTGTACCAAGCGCAGCGCCACCCTGCCCATTGCTTTCCGGAAAGCCTTCAAACACAAGGAAAACGCGCTGTTGGAGCCGAAATAATGAATATCTGAAAAATACATGAAATTAGAAAAATCCATGGCAAGGTTAACGATTATCCACTGCATTTTCCGTTTTTACCTTTGATTTTACAGGCGGGAGCCTCCATACTTTGGCACAGAGACAGCGGGGCAAACAACCCGCTAAAAAAATAAGGAGCGTGAACATTCGTGAAAAAACTGATTTCCATCCTCCTGTGTGTGGCACTGATGCTGGGCTGCATCAGCATCACGGCGCTGGCAGCGGACGAGAAGACAAGCCTGACCGTTTGGGTTCCCGAGAACCTGCGCATTGAAGATTGGAAAACCAACAACATGACGCAGATTTTGGAGGAACAGGGCAATTTTGATCTCAACTTTGTCACCCTTCCCTCCGGCAGCGATTATGTGACTAAGGTCAACATGGCGCTGACCGTGGGCAATGTGGAAGATCTGCCCGACGTGATCCTTTGCGAAAACGGCAAATTTACCGACTCGCAGGTGTGGGACTGGGCGCAGGCAGGCACCATCATCCCGCTGACGGAGTACTACAGCAATCCTGATCTTGCCGTAACCATCAACAAGGCCATCGAGCGCACCGGCAGCGATTATCCCAAACAGATTACGTCTCCGGACGGTAACATCTACGGTGTCGCTACCCTCAACCAGTCCTATGGCAACGAATATCCCGACAAAATGTGGTATTCCAAAACATGGCTAGAAACGCTTGGCGCACAGGAGCCGAAAACCACGGCCGAGTTTTACGATCTGCTTAAAAAGGTTCACGAAACTGATCTGAACGGCAATGGCAAGGCGGACGAAATCGGCCTGATCGGCACCTTTACCGACGGCGCACTGTATAACGGCTGGTTCCCCTACCTGATGAATTCCTTCGTCTATGCGGGCGACAAGCAGTACCGCACGGTGAACGACGGTACCGTTGGCCTTGCCTACACCACCGAAGAATGGAAAGAGGGCCTGAAGTATCTTCGCACCCTGTTCGAAGAAGGCCTGATCGCTTCCGAAACCCTGACGATGGACAACGAACAGCTCAAGGCTCTGATGAACAGTGAAGATCAGGTGGTATTCGCCATGGACTATTATGCTCCCGATATGCTGTCTGCCGATGGCGACCGCGTAACCGAGTATATGTACCTGGCTCCCCTGGCCGGACCGAATGGCGCTCAGTATGCGACCTATTGGAAGTCTGTAGCCAATATTACCTTCCTGGTAACAGCGAACAGCAAAAATCCCGAAGCGGCTTTCCGGCTTGGCGATCTGATGAGCAGCGAGCTGATGGGTATTACCCAGCGCTGGGGCACGGAGGGCGATGAATGGAATTATATCGCCAACGTGGCAAACGCAGAGAATTATGCGGCTTCCGTGAGCTCCTTCCCCATCTCCATCGTTACCTATCATGACGCGCTGTTCTGGGGCGGTTCCGAGCTCACCCACGGCTCCTGGCGGCAGACGGGCCCCTACGTTCGCCAGTACGGCATCGCCTGCGGCGTAGGCATTGACCCGAGCAAAACCGAACCCTATACCATCATCCTCAACGGCGCGTGGGATCTGTATCAGCAGGGCGGGTTTGCCCCCGATCAGACCATTCCCAAGCTGATCTATACCTCCGAGGAATCCGAGCTGATTTCTGAAATCGAAAGCAACCTCAGAGCGTATGTAAACGAAATGGCCGCTGCCTTCCTGATCGGCAACGAAGATATCGACGCAGCGTGGGACAATTTCCAGGCCGAACTGCAAAACATCGGCGCCTCCACCTATCTGGAGGTTGAGCAGGCCGTTTACGACCGCATGTATAAGTAACCAGACTACGGGTTTCCACCCGGGACGCCTGCGGGCCCGCCCACAGGCGTCCCCCATCATTCGGAGGTATTCATGAAAGCAAAACGAATCCGAATCGCCTGGAAAAGGGATTGGCAGCTGTATCTTTTCATGCTGCTCCCCGTGGCCTATATCCTTATCTTTGCGTATGTGCCAATGGCTGGTCTGCAATTGGCGTTTCGCAAATATACCGTCCAGGGCGGCATATGGGGCAGCCCATGGGTCGGTCTCAGCAACCTGATCAAGTTCATCAATTCCTATCAGTTTGAGCGTGTCGTATCCAATACCTTCATCCTGTCGTTTTACGGCCTGGCTTGCATGCAGGTAATTCCCATCCTCTTTGCCCTGATCATCAACACCATCGAACGCCCCCGTTTCAAAAAAGTCACCCAGACCATCGTCAACCTGCCGCATTTCATTTCCATCGTTGTGCTGGTGGGCATGCTCATGCAGGTGTTCAACAGCCGCACCGGAATTTACGGCGTCTTGTACGAATCCATCACAGGGCAATATCCCTCGGACTTATTTGGAAAGCTGGGCGCTTTTCGCCACCTGTATATCTGGAGCACGGTGTGGCAGAACTTCGGCTGGCAGTCCATCATCTATATAGCGGCCCTTACGGGCGTGGATGCACAGCTGCACGAGGCGGCGCAGATCGACGGTGCTTCGCGGGTGCAGCGCATCTGGCATGTGGACCTTCCCCACATCCAGCCGACCATCATGATCCTCTTGATCATGGGTATCGGCAATATTATGTCGGTCGGCTTTGAAAAGGCTTATCTGATGCAGAACAGCCTAAACCTCAAGCATTCCGAGCTGATTTCCACCTACGTTTACCGCATCGGCTTATCCGGTTCCGGGAAAACGGATTTTTCGTACGCAACGGCGATCGGCCTGTTCAACTCCGTGATCAATATGGTATTGATCCTGGGGGCCAACACGCTTTCCCGGCGCGTTACCGAAACCAGCTTGTGGTAAGGGGGAGATGCAGTATGATCAGCAACCGTTCCATTCTACGTTTCAGCCGCACCGGCCGCAAGCATAAAAGCCGGGGCGACCGCGCCTTTCAAGCCGCAGCCATCGGCATCGTGTCCCTGATGACTCTTCTCATCCTGCTTCCGATGATCAACGTGGTATCCGCGTCCTTTTCCTCGGCTTCAGCGGTAAATGCGGGCCGGGTGCTGCTGCTCCCGGTGGAGGCGACGCTGACCAATTACAAAACGATCTTGAACTACAGCAGCGTATGGCTGGGCTACCGGAATACGATCTTCTATACCGTCGCCGGCACGTTCATCAACGTGACGCTCACCATGCTGTGCGCGTACCCGCTGGCGCAGCGGTCCTTTTCCGGGAGAAAATTCCTGTCCATCCTGTTTTTTATCCCCATGATCTTCAACGGCGGCATGATCCCCAACTATATCCTGATGCGGGACCTGAAGATCATCAATACGCTGTGGGCCGGGCTGATCCCGGGAGCTATCAACATCTTCAACATGATTGTGGCCCGCACGTTTATCCAGACCTCCATTCCGGAATCGCTGGCGGAGGCCGCGCGCATCGACGGATGCTCCCCCACCCGGTACTTTTTCAGCTTTGTGCTGCCGCTGTCCAAAACCATCATCGCCGTTATCGCCATGTACTATGCCGTTGCCCACTGGAACGATTACTTTACCGCTTTCCTGTACCTCAACAAGCGCAGCCTATATCCCCTGCAACTGTTCCTGCGGGAGATTCTGGTCAACAGTCAGTTCGATTCCAGCGTGATGAGCGACCCCGACGCGGCCAAGCAGCTGCAGGGGCTGGCGGAAACGTTGAAATATGTGATCATCGTGGTTTCCACGCTGCCACTGATGTGCATTTATCCGTTTGTGCAGAAATACTTTATCAAAGGCGTTATGATCGGCTCCGTCAAGGGCTGAGCAAGCGCCGAACCATAAGGAGTGAATCCGTCATGATCAATCTCACCCGCCGTCCGCGCATGGGTTTGCTGCTGATTTCCCCGGAGCGCTTTGCCTCCATCGGCGAGGAAACCGCCAGGGGAAGCTATCTGGAGCGCAAGCAAAAAGAAGCCGTCTGGATGGAAAAGGAATGCGCGGCCATCGCGGAGGTAACCTTTCCGGGGATCGTATTCACCGCGGCGGATGTCCAAAAAGCAATGGACGCTTTTACCGCAGACAAGGTAGACTATGTGCTGGCCATTTATCTGTCCTGGGCGGAGGATTTTGCCTGGATTCGCTTTTTACGGGATATGCCGCCCTGCCCCGTTCTTTTCTGCCACCGTATGCGGGACGAGATTTGCCTGAAGGATACGCATGACGACGACGAGTTTGCCGAGTATCTGTGCTGCGGCGGGCTGGTGGGATCACTGGAAGCCAGCGGTTCCGTTAAGCGCATCGGCCGGCCCATGGTGGAAACCTTTGCGGGAACCTGGGCGCAGGTGCTGGCCCGCGCCGCTTTGTTTGGCAAGGCCGCCCGCGCCCGCGCACTGCTTAAGCAGAGCACCTTCGGGCTGCTGGCCTGCATGAACGAGGTGATGTGGTCAACCTATGTGGACCCCTACGCGGTGTTCAGCCAGATCGGGCCCGAATTGCGCTTTCTGTCCGTAGCAGAGCTGGAGGACAGCATCGCAAGGGTATCCGATCACGATGCCCGCGCGGTGATGCAGGATATCGCCGGGCGCTATGAGGTGCTTCCCAACGTGGACGAAGGCAAGTTTCTGGCCTCTGTCAGGGCGTCCATGGGCATGGAGCGTCTGGCCGCCGAGCGGGAAATTGACCTGCTGGTGCTCAACGATATCGACCGGGTGCTGTTTGAGCGGGTGGGGCTGCGCCCCGGCTTCTGGCCCACCTCGCCGGAGATTCGCACACACATTGTGCCCGAGGGGGACGTTGGCGGCGGCATTGCCTGCTATATGCTCAAGCTCCTGGGGGACGGCCCCGTCAACTATATCGAGCCCTTCCATATTGATCTGCCCAACCGCTGCTTCGCGGCCGGGCACGCGGGACCCAACGATTACACCGATCCCCGCGGACAGTGCAAAATATCCTCGGACGTGCGCTTTGCGAAAACCAAGTGGAAGTACGCCGGTGCGCCCTTTGCCTGGTATGTGTTCCCGGCAGGGGAAAAAACCATGCTGCACTGCTCCTCACAAACCGGAGCGTTTCAGCTGGTGGTATCGCGCGTGGAGGCGCTTCCCACAGAACCTTTCCTTGCAACCTATTCCCACAGCCTGTTCCGGCCCATCGGCCAAAGCTGCGAGCAGCTGTTTACCCGTCTCCTGCGCCAGGGCGTAACACAGCACTACGGGATTACGGATGGAAACGTGATCCCCGCGGTGAAGGATCTTGCGATGATGCTTGGCCTGGAGTATGCCGAAGTATAACCATAAAGGAGGATCCCCCCATGGATCAGCTCAACAAAACAGGGCAGCTAAAATTGAAATCTGCCGCAGCGATCGGCCCGTCCCGCCTGGGCATCGGCTTTGAAAAGCTGGACCGCGGCGCTTTTGAACCGGAAAAGGCCTACGATCTGGTAGCGAACCTGGGTATCCATTATGTCCGCATCCAGTCCGGCTGGCAGCGCACGGAAACGGAAAAGGGCGTTTATGATTTTGCCTGGCTGGACAGCATCGTGAACGAGCTGGCAGCCCGCGGCATGGAACCCTGGATTGACCTGTGCTACGGAAACCAGCTGTACACCGAAAGCGCGAAAACCGTATTCGGCGCGGTCGGCTGCCCGCCAATCGCTTCCGAGGAAGAGCGGCAGGCTTGGGGCCGGTATGTGGAGGCTGTCGTGCGCCGGTACGCCGACCGTGTTACCTGGTTTGAAATCTGGAACGAGCCCGACGGCGTCCACTGCTGGCGTCACGGGGTCAGCGCCGTGGAATACGCTGATTTTGCCATTGATACCGCGCGCGCCATTCACCGTGCGGACAAGCGCGCCAAAGCCATCGGCGGCGTGCTGTGCTCCATCAACCTGCCCTATTTCAAAGTCATGTTCGACCGGGGGCTTTGCGATGCGGTGGACGCCGTGTCCTTCCACCGGTATAATGCCAATGAACTGGATGCCTTGCAAGAGATCCGCGCGCTGCGCAGCCTGATTGATCAATATAATCCCGCCGTCACTATCATCCAGGGAGAATCCGGCACCCAATCGGATTCCCGGGGGGCGGGCGCACTGCGCGGCGGTGCCTGGACGCCGCTGAAGCAGACCAAATACCTGCTAAGGCACCGGCTGCTGGACCTGCATTCCGAGGTGGTGTTCACCTCCCATTTCTCCGCCATGGATATGGTGGAAGCCCTCAACGGCACTGTGGGCGATAAAGCCTCGTATCTGGATTTCGGCTATTTCGGGGTCATTCAGGCCGAGTTCAACGAGGATGGCGTCGCCACGGGCGATTACCGGCCGAAGCCGTCCTACCGTGCGCTGCAGCACCTGGCCGTTCTCTTTCCCGGCAGCGTACAGCCCGCGGAGCTGCCGCTCAAGCGCGTAGTGAAGGATTCTCCCTCCGTGTTCGGCAGGGATCTTTCGGGAAGCGGACTTGTAACCCTCGGATTCCGGTCCCCCAACGGAACGGCGCTGGCCTATTGGAACGCCGTGGATCTGATGTGTGAAACCTATGAGGGAACGGTCAGCTTCCAGCTTGCCGGGGTTCAGACAGCTCCCGCGCTGATCGATCTTCAGGACGGCGCCGTCTATGCGCTGCCGGAGCGCATGATCCGGCGGGAGCATGGGGAAATCCGCGCGCTGATCAATCTGCCCGTCACGGATAGCCCGCTGCTGCTGGCTTTCGACGGCTTCTATACTGCGGAGGTGTAGGCATGGCGCAAGCACAGCAACTGTTACTGGATGTCGGCGGCAGCTTCATCAAATATGCAGCAGCCAGTTTACAGGGAGAGCTCCTGCCCGGAAGCGCCGGGCAGATGGAAGCCAACGCCGATGGCGATGCGGAAGACATCTATGCAGCGATTGGAGAAATCATCCGCATCACCCGGCGCGTAATGCCCATCGCGGGCGCCTGCGTCAGTATGCCCGGCCCCTTTGATTTCGACAGCGGCATATCCCATATGCAACATAAGTTTCCCGCGCTATTCGGGAAAAGCCTGCGGGTTCCTTTCGAAAGGGAAAGCATCCCCGTAACCTTTCTGCACGATTCCACGGCGTTTATCCTGGGTGAGTATCATGAGGGCGTGCTGAAAGGCGCGCAAAGCCCATGCTGCGTCATGCTGGGTACAGGGCTTGGCTTTGCGTGGATCCGCAGCGGCCTTGTGATGGTGGATGATAACCAGACGCCCGCCATGCCGCTGTGGCGGTATCCCTATCTGGGCGGCATCGCGGAGGATTACGTGTCCACCCGCGCCATCCGCAAGTATTACGATAATACCCTGTCCGTCAAAGAAATAGCGGACCGGGCCAGGGCCGGGGAGGCCAAGGCGATGGACGCATTTCATGTAACCGCGGGCCACCTGTCCGCTATCCTGACCCCGCTTCTCAAGCGGCTTTGCTGCGACCGGTTTGCGCTGGGCGGGCAGATAGCCAAGGCCGCCGACCTGATGCCCCTGGACCTGCCCGTACCCTGGAAAGTATCCGGCCATCCCGACGAAGCGGCGCTGCTGGGCGCCGCCTGGTACAGCTGCCAGGGGAAAAGCGCATGCATCCGCATTGTTCCCCGGCTGCAATTTGAATAGAAAAGAGAGACAACCTATGAGTTTCATGTTTCACCCGTATCCGTATGTTGATCCCGAAGCCGTCAATCCCGTTCAGGCGCCACCCAGCGTAAAAAACGGACTGGTCGCCGGTCCCCAGGCGGTGGCCAAGGCTCTGGCCAAAAAAATAGCGCAGGGCGCGGTCCGCGTCGGCATTGACTGTTACCCCGGCGTGGAGATCGCTTCCCTCGCCAGGCTGCTGGAGCAATTTGTGCCGGGAGCCCGGCTGATTGACGCCCGCACGCTGGCGCTGGACGAGGAAACGCTGGACGCCAAGCTCGCGCCTTTCCTGCCCCAGGACCGGCAGCGCGACCCGGTGCTGCTCTATGGCCGCCGCTTTCTGGAAGGATATAAGGGTTTGCAGGATCCGGCCAAGACAGCCGCCCTTGCGGACGAGCTGAAAACCGTTTCCGGCCATCCGGTCATCGTGTACGGCATGGGCGCCCTGTGCGATACGCTTCGGGGGCTGTATGACCTTCGGGTATGGGCGGACCTTTCCCCGCGCCAGGCGGCGCTGAACTTTAAAAACGGACTGGCGATGAATTACGGTTCCACGCATTCCCGCCCCTACGGACAATTAATGCGCCGGAATTATTACGTGGATTTTGAAACCGCACTGGAGTTGCGCTGGCAGCTGATCCGTGAAGGCACGCTGGACGATTACCTTTTTATGGATGATCCCGCCGCGATGAAGATGCTCCCGTATGCCGCGCTTCTGGACCTGTTTGAGGAGCTCAACCGCGCGCCCCTGCGCTGCCGCCCGGTCTATCTGGAGGGCGTATGGGGCGGCTTCTATATCCACAAGCTGCGCAATCTGCCCAAGGAAATGCGCAACTGCGCCTGGGTGTTTGACATGATCCCGATGGAGGTTTCGCTGGCCGCAGCCTTCGATGGTACGGAATTTGAGGTGCCCTTCTACACCTATGTGCAGGCCATGGGTGAAAAGCTGCTGGGCAAGCGGGCCTTTGAAGCCTTCGGCGGCTATTTTCCCGTGCGGTTCAACTACGACGACACCTATCACGCCAACGGCAATATGTCCATCCAGTGCCACCCGGACGAAGCCTATGTGATGGGCAACCACGGCGAGCTCGGGCGGCAGGACGAAAGCTATTACATCTGCGTCACGGCGCAGGACGCGAAAACCTATCTGGGCTTCAAAAACGCCGATGCCTGCGAAGAATTCTTCGCCATGGCGGACAAAGCGCAGACCACGCACGAGCTGATTGATTACACGAAATACATCAACGCGGTTCCCTCGGTGCCCGGCACCCAGGTGATGATCCCCGCGGGCACCGTGCACGCCTCCGGCCGCAATCAGGTCATTCTGGAAATCGGAAGCCTGACCGTAGGCTCCTACACCTATAAGCTGTACGATTACCAGCGCATCGATCCCCAAACCGGTCTGCCCCGCCCCATCCATCTCGCCATGGGCCGGGAGGTAATCCGCAGGGAGCATTCCGACGCGTTTATCGAGGAGAACCTGGTCAACCACGGAGGGATCGTACGCGAGGGGAAGGACTGGTGCGAAAAGATCGTAGGCGAACACGACCTGCTGTATTTTTCTCTGCGCAATCTGGTGTTCGAAACCTCCATGGAGGACGATACCGCGGATGATTTCCATGTGCTGGCGCTGGTAGACGGCGAGCGTGTACGCGTAGAATCCGTGGATGATTCCAGCCGCTTTTTTGAGCTCAACATGCTGGATATTGTGGTCGTCCCAGCATCCTTCGGCAGGTACCGGGTCATCAACCTGGGCGTCGGCACGGCGGTGCTCCATAAGACCATGCTCAAACCGTGAACACCTACAGGCCATAAGGATAATCAACGTAAAAGCCCGCAGCCTGAAAACCGTTACATCGCAGTTGCATAAAAAAGAAGGAACCGATAGCCGGTTCCTTCTTTATGCTTATACAATTGCAGCAGGGATCAAACCTTCGCCAGCGCCTGCGAGAGATCCTCCAGAATATCCTCCACATTTTCCAGCCCCACAGACAGGCGCACCATGCCGGGGTTGATGCCGCAGGCCACAAGCTGCGCATCGCTCAGCTGGCGGTGCGTTTCGCTGGCGGGGTGCAGCACGCAGGTGCGGATATCGCACACATGCACCTCGTTGGATGCCATCTGAAGCGAATCCATAAAGGTCACGGCGTTAGCCTTGCCGCCCTTCATCACCAGCGAAATCACGCCGCTGGGACCCTTGAGGTATTTCTTGGCCAGCGCATAGGAAGGATCGCTTTCCAGCCCCGGATAGCTTACGGATTCGATCTTCTCATTCGCCTGCAGGAATTTGGCGACCTTCATGGCGTTTTCGCAATAGCGGTCCATGCGGATCGCCAGCGTTTCCAGCCCCAGGTTCAGCAGAAACGCCGAGTGGGCCGCCGGATACGAGCCAAAATCGCGCATCAGCTGCATGCGCGCCTTCACGATATACGCCGCCTTGCCGTAGGTATCCACATAGACGATGCCGTGGTAGGATTCATCGGGTTCGGTCAGCTCCGGAAAGTTGCCGGATGTCCAGTCAAAATTACCGCTGTCCACAATCACGCCGCCGCCTTGCACGGCATGGCCGTCCATATACTTGGTGGTGGAATGGGTCACGATATCCGCGCCAAATTCGAACGGCTTGCAGAGGATGGGCGTGGCAAAGGTGTTGTCGATGATCAGCGGCACATGGTGCGCGTGCGCGGCTTTGGCAAACAGCTCAATATCCAGCACCGTCAGCGCCGGGTTGGCCAGCGTTTCGCCGAACACCAGCTTGGTATTTTCCTTAAAGGCGGCGTTCAGCACGTCCTCCGTGGCGTTGCCGGGCACAAAAATACATTCGATCCCCAGCCGTTTGAGCGTGAAGGAAAACAGGTTCACCGTTCCGCCGTAAATCTGCGTGGTGGAGATAAAGCTGTCTCCCGCCGCGCAGAGATTCAGGATCGCCAGCAGGTTGGCCGCCTGCCCGGAGGTGGTGCACATCGCGCCGACGCCGCCCTCCAGCGCTGAAATTTTCTCTTCCACAGCCATCACGGTGGGGTTGGCAAACCGGGAATAGATCAGGCTTTTGGTGGGTTCGTCAAACACCGCGCCCACAGCGTCGGTGGAATCATACACATAGGTCGTACTCTGCACAATCGGCATAACGCGCGGTTCCGTGTTTTTGGGGGTATAGCCCGAGTGCAGGCATTTGGTCTCATCACGCATGTCAGTATTTCCTCCTTTGCATCATCACAGCATAAACAGTATTATAACAGATGGAACCCGAAACGCCTACCGCAGAATTTGATAGATTTGAAATTTCAACGCTTGTCCAGCCTGCCCGATTATGCTATGGTATGGCTATCATTGAGAAATGGGGCGATAGGATGATCCGCCTGAAGCGGGATTACAAAATATACCTCTATTGTCTGCTGGTTGCGGCCGCCTGCCTGTCGATCTGTTCCAAATCCTCTCCCCTCTACCCCATCAACGACTGGACGGACGCCAACGCTTACTTTACCTGCGGCAAGGGCATGCTCAAGGGCATGGTGATCTACCGGGACCTCTACGAGCACAAGGGGCCGATGGTGTACGCCCTGCACGCCCTGTGCGCGCTGATCACCACCCAAAGCTTTCTGGGTGTGTTCGTGATGGAAATCATCGTGGTTTCGCTGTTTTTGATGGCGGTGTACAAGCTGCTGACCCTTTATGGCGCAAAGCGTTCCGTATGGGTGCTGCTGCCGGTTGCCGCCGCGCTGACGCTTTCCTCCCTGAGCTTTTATTCAGGCGACAGCACGGAGGAGCTTTGTTTGCCGATGCTTGCCTGGGCGCTATATTATCTGCTGCGGTGGCAAAGGCTGCGGGCCCCGGAGCGGATGCCCGCCAAAACGCTGATCGCCGGGGGGCTTCTGGCCGGATTTGTGCTGTGGATCAAGTTCACCATCCTCGGGTTTTTTATCCCGTGGATTGCCGGACTTTTTATCTATCACCTGCTGCGTGGGCAGGCGCGCCAAGCTTTCGCCTGTGTGGGCTGGTTTCTTGCAGGGATCGGGCTTGCCACGCTGCCGTGGATCGTATATTTCGGCGTTAACAGCGCGATTCTTGATTGGCTCAGGGTTTATATTTACGACAATCTTTTTCTGTATTCCAACACCGAAACCCTCACCCTTGCGCATCGCATCAAAGCCATGCTGCTGGCGGCGTGGGACTGGGTTGTGAAAAACCCCGGCTATTCCGTTCCCCTTGCCGCGGGCGCAATCTGGTTCAGCGTCAGCAAGCGGTACACCACAGCCGAGAAGCTGTGGCTGTGGAACCTGATCCTCTGCCTGGGCGTTGGCGTGTTTATCGGCGGGAAGCCCTATGAATACTACGGCTTTATCTTTTCGGCATTTGCCGCGGTGGCGGCGCTGCCGCTGTGCCTGCTGCTGGACCGCATGATGGGAGAGCGAAAGCTGCCCGCCTTGCTGCTGTCCGGCGGGCTGTTTGCCGCGTCCCTGCTGTACTGCTTTACCGTAAGCATGAATGCCAAGTACCTGCTTGAGCCCCGGGAAGATACCATGCAGTACCGCTTTGCCGCCATCATCAACGAGGTTCCCAATGCCACGCTGCTGAACTATTATTTTATGGACGCGGGTTTTTACACCGCGGCCAACGTTGCCCCCAGCGTGAAATATTTCCATTACACCAATGTGCCGCTCGCGGAGATGATGGACGAGCAGAACCGCTATCTGGCGGAGGGCGTTACCGATTTTGTGGTTACCCGCGGCTATCAGCCCGACTGGATCACCGACCGGTACACGCTGGTCGCCACCGAGCCGACCGTTGAGGATATCTGGTATGACGCCGTTTATCTATACGAACGCAGCGATCTGCTGCCGCCCGCCTGAAAACTGCACAAAAAACGAAATCTATTTTCTACATCATTGCGTTATCACGTTACTTGACTAAAGCGCTTTAGCATGATAAAGTGTTCCTGTACCCCCCACTGCTATCCCGTGACGACCGATTGGAGGAAACCATGGCCCCCACCGAATCCAAACGAAACCAGCTGCTGACCCGGCTCCGAAGCCTGTACGAAAGCCTGGGATATACGCGCTTTACCCTGCGCCGTTTTGAAGAATACGGCTTCTATTTGGAAAATAAAAGCTTTTTGAAAAGCGAAAACGTGCTTACCTTCACCAACCCGGACGGCAAGCTGATGGCCCTCAAGCCCGATGTAACGCTGTCCATCGTCAAGCATGCCCGAAAAGAGCGGATGGGCATCGAGCGCGTGTATTATCAGGAGAGCGTTTACAGCTACTCCGCGATCAGCCGCGAGGTGGCGGAAATCGAGCAGATGGGCATCGAGGCCATGGGCGATACGGATGCCTATATCGTTTCCGAGGTTGTACGGCTGGCCGTGGAAAGCCTGAAACTGATCCATCTCCCCTATGTGCTGGATATCAGCCATATGGGCTTTACCACCGCGCTGCTTGGCGGCGCGGGCCTTACGCCGCAGCAGCAGGAGCAGGCGCTTTCGCTCATTCGCCGCAAGAGCGCCCATGAGCTGGAGGCCTATTTGCTGGCACAGCAGCTTTCACCGGACGACTGCGCGCGTATTGTGCAGATGACCCGGCTGGCCGGGCCCTTTGCCGATGTGTATCCCGCCGCGGAAAAGCTGTCGGTAAACGAGCAGACCGCCGCCGCGCTGCGGGAGCTGAAAACGCTCTATGAAACGCTGGCTGCCGACGGCGCGGCCGATGCCCTGCGGCTGGATTTATCCATGCTCAACGAGCTGGATTATTACAACGGCATCGTGTTTCAGGGCTATGTGCAGGGCGCGCCCCGCGCCGTGCTTTCCGGCGGGCAATACGACCCGCTGATGCGCCGCTTCGGCAAGCAGGCGGACGGTATCGGCTTTGCCCTCTACCTGGACGAGCTCAACCGTGTGCTGAGCGACCGCCGCGCGCTGGACGCCGATGTGCTGGTGCTTTACCGGGACGGCGACGATCTGCCGGCCCTGCATCAGGCGGTGTTCAACCTGGCGGCGCAGGGCCTGCGGGTGGTTACCCGCAAGGGCGAGGGCGCCGGGGAACTGCACGTTGGAAAAATAGTACGTCTGACCGGCGATCAGCTTCAGGAGGTGCAATAGCCATGTTTACCATCGCGCTGCCCAAGGGGCGGCTGGCCGACAAGGTTTGCGGGCTGTTTGCCGCCAGCCGGTACGACAGCCCGGATATTCAGCCCGACGACCGGCGATTGATCATCCCCAGCGCAGACGGCCGCGCGCGCTATCTGCTGGTAAAGCCCAGCGACGTGGCGATTTATGTGGAACGCGGCGCGGCGGATGTGGGCGTGGTTGGCAAGGACACGCTGCTGGAAGGCCAGAACGATGTGTACGAGCTGATGGATTTGGGCTTTGGCAAATGCCGTATGTGCGTCGCCGCGCCTATTGATTACCGGGAGAATCTCACCGCTCCGCTGCGGGTGGCAACCAAATACCCAACCATTGCCAAAGCCTATTACGCGGAAAAAGGCCGCGAGATCGACATCATCAAGCTGAACGGCTCCATCGAGCTCGCGCCGATTTTGGGGCTGTCCGACGTGATTGTGGATTTGGTGGAAACCGGAACCACACTGAAACAGAACCATCTGGAGGTCATCGAAACCGTGCTCAGCATCAGCGCCCGGCTGATCGCCAACAAAGCGTCCATGAAATTCAAGTCCGGCGAAATTCAGCGCCTCACCGACGCGCTGACGCAGGAAGGAGAAACGCCATGATCCGGATTGTATCCTATACCGGCCAGCCTGTGGACGAGCTTCTCAACCGCGCCTCCGTACCCACCAAAAACGTGACGCAGGCCGTGCAGGCCATAGTGGACGATGTACAAGCCCGCGGCGACGAGGCGGCGCTGGAGTACTCCCGGAAGTTCGACGGCGCCAGCCTGACCGCCCTGACCGCTTCCGCGGCGGAAATCGAGGCGGGCGCGGCGCGCGTGGATGCCGCCCTGACCGCCACCATGATGCGCGCGGCGGAAAACATTACCCGCTACCACGAAAAGCAGAAGCGGGAAGGCTTTATCGATGCCCGGGAGGACGGCGTGGTGCTGGGCCAGCGCGTGCTGCCGCTGGAGAGCGTGGGCCTGTATGTGCCCGGCGGCACGGCGCGGTATCCCAGCTCCGTGCTGATGGCCGCCATCCCCGCGAAAATCGCGGGCGTGGACCGCATCGTAATGACCACCCCGCCCGATGAGGACGGCAGCCTGCCCGACGTAATCCTGGCCGCCGCGAAAATCGCGGGCATCACCGAGATCGTCAAGCTGGGGGGCGCGCAGGCCGTGGCCGCGCTGGCTTACGGCACGCAAACCATCCGGCGCGTGGATAAAATCCTCGGCCCCGGCAACATCTATGTGACCACCGCCAAGCAGCTGTGCTTTGCGCAGGGCGTGGTATCCATCGATACCATCGCGGGCCCGAGCGAAATTCTGGCCCTATCCGACGGGAAAAGCAATCCGGCCTACCTTGCCGCCGATCTGCTGAGCCAGGCTGAGCACGACGTGCTGGCGGCCTCGTGGCTGATTACGGATTCGCAGGCGTTGGCGCAGGCTGTGCAGGCGGAGATCGAAGCGCAGCTTCCCTTACTCCAGCGCGAGACAATTGCCCGCACGTCGATCGACAACAACGCCCGCATCCTCGTTGTTCCCGATTTGAAAATCGGCTGTCAGATTGCCAACGCCATCGCGCCGGAGCATCTGGAGCTGTGCGTGGACGAGCCCTTTGCCTGGCTGCCGCTCATCCGCAACGCGGGCAGCGTGTTTCTGGGCCGGTATTGCCCGGAAACGCTGGGCGACTATCTGGCGGGACCCAATCACACCCTGCCCACCTCGGGCGCGGCCCGCTTTGCCTCGCCGCTGGGCGTGGATGATTTCTGCAAGCGTTCCAGCTACCTGTTCTATTCGCGGGACGCTTTACAAATAGTCGGCGACGACGCCCAGCGCTTTGCCAACAGCGAAGGCCTTACCGCGCACGCGCGCGCCGTGGGTATCCGCATGGAGGACTTGAAATGAGCCGCTTTTTAGTGGAACGCCTGCAAACCCTTGCGCCCTATGTGCCGGGAGAACAACCCCAGGACCAGCAGTACGTAAAGCTGAACACCAACGAAAGTCCCTTTCCGGCTTCGCCGCGCGTGGTGGAGGCGCTCAATCGCCAGATCATCTCCCGGCTGAACCTGTACCCGGACCCACTGGCGAAGGTGCTGTGCGAGTCCATTGCCGAGGAATACAGCCTTTCCCCGGAAAACGTGTTTGTGGGCAACGGATCGGACGAGGTGCTGGCGTTCGCTTTTATGGCTTACGGAGATACGCGGGGGTTCGCTTATCCTGAAATCAGCTACGGCTTTTACAAGGTATACGCCCGGCTGTACGGGCTGAAGCCGACCGTGATCCCGCTGAACAAGGATTTTTCCGTGCCCGCAGAGAAATTTTGTAATCTCGGCATCCCCATCGCCATCGCCAATCCCAACGCGCCCACCTCGCTTGCCATGCCGCTTGAGGATATTGAACGCATTGTGCAAACCAACCCGGACAGCGTGGTGCTGATCGATGAGGCGTATATCGATTTCGGTGGTGAAACCTGCCTTCCGCTGCTCAGCAAATATCCCAACCTGCTCATCGTGCGCACTTATTCCAAGTCCCGTTCGCTGGCGGGTGGGCGGCTGGGCTACGCGCTGGCTTCGCCGGAGCTTATCGGTGATCTGAACCGCATCAAGCATTCCTTCAACCCCTATTCCATCAATAACCTCACGCTGCTGGCGGGCATCGAGGCCATGCGGGACAAGGACTATTTTACAATGTGCGTCGATGGTATCGTGGCCCAGCGCAGGCAAAGCGCCGAAGATCTTCGGGCGATGGGCTTCACGGTGCTGGACAGCGCTTCCAACTTCCTGTTTGCCTCTCCGCCCGGCATTACCGGGGAAGCCTATTACAGGGGACTCAAGCAAAAAGGCGTGCTGGTGCGCTATTTCAACGATCCTTTGCTTAAAAACTATGTGCGCATCACCATCGGCAGCGCCGCACAGATGCAGGTGCTGCTGGAGAAAACCGGAGAACTGCTGAAGGAGGCCGTATCATGAGAACCGCCAGTATCAGCCGCACCACTGCGGAAACCGACATCACCCTGACGCTGACCGTGGACGGCACGGGGCGTGCCGACATCAACACCGGCTGCGGATTTCTGGACCATATGCTCACGCTGTTTGCACGGCACGCGCGTTTCGACCTGACGCTTGCCTGCCAGGGCGACACGCAGGTAGACGATCATCACACCGTGGAGGATATCGGCATTGCGCTGGGTCAGGCGCTCAAAGAAGCGCTGGGCGACCTGCGGGGGGTGACCCGCTTTGCGGATTGCGCCCTGCCCATGGACGAAGCGCTGGTGCTGGTTGCCGTAGACCTCAGCGGGCGCGGCACGCTGGGCTATCAGGCAGAATTTCCGGCGCAGAAGGTGGGTACGTTTGATGTGGAGCTCGGCAAGGAGTTCTTTCTGGCGCTCACACGGGAGGCGCGCATCACGCTGCATCTGCGGCAGCTGGCGGGCGAAAACTGCCACCATATTTTAGAGGCCATGTTCAAGGGCACGGGCCGCGCGCTGCGGGCCGCCGTGGCGATCGATCCCGCCTTTGCAGACGATATCCCCTCCACCAAAGGCACGCTGGGAGGCAAAGCATGATCGCAATTATCGACTACGGCGTTGGCAACCTCTATTCCCTCACCTGCTCCTTGCGCCACATCGGCGTGGAGGGCGTGGTAACCCGCGATCCGGGCATCCTGCGCGACGCGGATCAGATTATCCTGCCCGGTGTCGGCGCATTCGGCGATGCGGCGGACAAGCTGCGCGCCCTGCGGCTGGATGTGCTGGTCAAAGAGCAGGCAGCGCTCGGCAAGCCGCTGCTGGGTGTGTGCCTGGGCATGCAGCTTTTATTCGACAAGGGCTTTGAGTACGGCGAGCACGAGGGACTGGGCCTGATCCACGGCCATGTGGAAAGCATGGCTCCCCACGTGGGCGACCGCAAGGTGCCGCACATGGGCTGGAACAGCCTGGATATCAAACAGCCGGAGGATCCGCTTTTGCGGGATGTGAAGCAGGGCGACTTTGTGTACTTCGTGCACAGCTTTTATGCCGCGGACTGCGATCAGGCGCTGGTCGCCACGGCGCAGTACGGTATCCCCCTGACGGCCATCGTACGAAGCGCCAACGTGGTCGGCACGCAGTTCCACCCCGAGAAAAGCGGCGAGATCGGCCTGAAAATCCTGGCCGCCTTCGCCAAAGGAGCATAACCATGTTGATTTATCCCGCCATCGATCTGCGCGGCGGCCAGGTGGTACGCCTGCAGCAGGGCGATTACGACCTGATGACCGTCTATTCGTCCGATCCCGTGGAGACCGCCAAGGGCTTTGTATATGCCGGGGCCACCTGCCTGCACGTGGTGGATCTGGACGGTGCCAAGGAAGGCCGCCCCCAGAACCGCGCCGTGATCCGGGAGCTGTGCAGGCTGCCGCTTTCCATCGAGGTTGGCGGCGGCATCCGGGATGAGAAAACGATCCGGGAGTTTCTGGATATGGGCGTGCAGCGTGTGATCCTCGGCTCGGTCGCTGTGGAGGATTTCGCCTTTGCCCAGCGCATGGGCAGCCGCTATGGAGAGCGCCTGGCCGCGGGCGTGGATACCAAAGACGGCAAGGTGGCCATCCATGGGTGGACAAACGTGACCGATCTGGAGGGATACGCGTTCTGCCGGCAGCTGCGCGATGCGGGCATTGCCACCGTCATCTATACCGATATCGCCAAGGACGGCCTGCTCACGGGCACCAACCTGGCCGCCTATCAGGAGCTGCAAACGATTGAGGGGCTCAACATCATCGCCTCGGGCGGGATATCCTTTGAGGACGAGCTCAAAGCCCTGCGCGATTTGAACGTATACGGCGCGATCATCGGCAAGGCGCTGTATACGGGTACGCTCTCGCTCAAACGGGCGCTGGACATTGCACAAGGAGTACGCTGATGCTGACAAAACGAATTATCCCCTGTCTGGATGTAAAAAGCGGCCGCGTGGTCAAGGGCGTCAACTTTGAAGGCCTGCGCGACATTGAGGATCCCGTGGCGCTGGCCGCGTTTTACAACGATTCCGGCGCGGACGAGCTGGTGTTTTACGATATCACCGCGAGCTTTGAGGGTCGGCCGCTGTTTGCCGATGTCTTGAAGCGCGTGGCGGCCCAGGTGTTTATCCCCCTCACCGTCGGCGGCAGCATCAACACCCTGGATGATTTTGACCGCGTGCTCAAGTGCGGCGCGGACAAGGTAAGCGTCAACTCCGGGGCCATCCGCAACCCCAAGCTGATCGCAGAAGCCGCCAAGCGCTACGGCGACCAGTGCGTGGTGCTGTCGATGGATATCAAGCGCGTGGACGGCCGCTTTCACATCTTTGCCAAGGGCGGGCGCGAGGACACGGGCATGGACGCCGTGGAATGGGTAAAATTCGGCGAGCAGAGCGGCGCGGGCGAAGTGGTGGTCAACTCCATCGATACCGACGGCGTTCGCGGCGGGTTTGATCTGGAAATGCTCACCGCCATCGGCGACGCGGTCAAGCTGCCGGTGATCGCCTCCGGCGGCGCGGGCAAGGCGGAGGATTTTATCGCGCTGTTCCAGCTGCCGCGCGTGGACGCGGGGCTGGCGGCCAGCATTTTCCACTCCCGAGAGGTGGATATCAAGGAGCTGAAACGGATGCTGAACGAACACGGCATCCCGATGCGCCTGTAACAATCGGCAGCCGCGCCGCGGCAGGAGGAACAAACCATGGACCGAGCAATCATCGATCAATTGAAGTTTGACGACGCGGGGCTGATCCCCGCCATCGTACAGGATTACGTCACCCACGAAGTGCTGACCCTGGCGTATATGAACCGTGAAAGCCTGCAGATCAGTCTGGACGAGGGCCGCACCTGTTTTTACAGTCGCAGCCGTCAATGCCTGTGGCGCAAGGGTGAAACCAGCGGCAACGTGCAGCGGATCGTTACCATGCGCGCGGACTGCGATCATGACGCGCTGGTGGTGGAAGTAAAAAAGAGCGGTCCTGCCTGCCATACGGGCGAGGAAAGCTGTTTTTTCAATAAGCTGTATCAGGATGACGAGATCAAGCCCTTTTCCGTGCGTGCGCTATACGAGGTAATCCAGACCCGAAAGGACGATCCCAAAGAGGGCAGCTACACCACCTATCTGTTTGAAAAAGGGCTGGATAAAATTCTCAAAAAGGTTGGCGAGGAATGCACCGAGGTGATCATCGCCGCCGCCAAGGGCGACCGGGAGGAAACCGTGTACGAGCTGGGCGACCTGCTCTATCACGCCATGGTGCTGATGGCGGAAACGGGCATCACCTACGAGGAGCTGGTACGCGAGCTTGCCAAGCGCCATGTGGTGGACCATAAGGTAAAACAGGAGCGCCTGCAATGAGCTTTCCATCCAACGCCCACACGCATACCCCCTACTGCGACGGGCAGACCGATATCCCGACCATGGTCGCGCGGGCGCAGGCGCTGGGGTTTGTGAGCCTGGGTTTTTCCGGGCACGCTTATCAGGGGTTCGATCCGGAGTACAGCATGTCGCTTGCGGGGCAGCAGAAATATCATGAGGTCCTGCGCGCGCTGCAAAAGGCGCACAACGAGCAGAAAACCGCGCCCAAGCTCTATATCGGTCTGGAGCAGGACGCACTGGTACCGCAGGCTCAAAAAGAGGAAAACCGGAAGCGTTTCGATTATATCATCGGGTCCGTACACTACCTGTCCGATAAAATGGACGGCAAAAAGGAAGCCGTAGACGGCCCCAAAGATATGCTCAGGCGCTTTGTGCAGGAAAGCTACGGCGGCGACGCGGTGGAGATGGCGAAGGACTATTACCGCTTGCTCGGCGCCTCCGTCGCCAGGGACCGCCCCGATATCATCGGCCATTTTGACGTAGTGCGCAAGCATGCTCAAGTACTGGGGCTGAATACCGCCGACCCCGCCTACCGGCGCGCGGCGCTCGCGGCGCTGGAGGCGGCTTATCAGGGCTGCCGCCTGCTGGAGGTTAACACGGGCAATATTGCCAGAGGGTACGATACTCTCCCCTATCCGGCCGATTTTCTGTTGGACGCATGGCGCGAGATGGGCGGCGACATCACCCTTACCTCGGACTGCCATAATGCCGATTTTCTGGATTGCGCCTATGAGCAAACGCTTCCCCTGCTCAAGCGCATGGGGTTCACACGCCTCCTGTATCTGGGCGCTGGCGACGCGATGTGGGAAAGCTTTACGGTGTAGCGGATAAATTCCTGTCATGTATCGCCAATTATGTCTTGCATTGGCATTGATTTTATGCTAGACTAATGTTCGCGGTTTCATTGAAACTAATAATCCTGTCATACGCAAAGAGGTGAAATGCAGTGAAAGAAAATATCCATCCGAAGTACCAAAAAGCAACCGTCCGTTGCGTATGCGGTGAGACGTTTGAAACCGGATCCACCAAGCCGGAACTTACGGTTGAAATTTGCTCCAAGTGTCATCCCTTCTACACCGGCAAACAGAAGCTGATAGACAGCGGCGGGCGCGTGGATCGCTTTAAAAAGCGCTACGGCGTGAAATAAGCAACAAAGCATAAGCCTTGTACTCAATCGGTACAAGGCTTTTTGTTATATACAAAGCCAAGTGGAATAACCTTTTTGTATACTCTGCCCGGCCTATGATTGAGAAGGTATATCCATATCCCAACGTTCCTCAATCATAGCTTCCCCCCATTCCAGGTTTTCATGGGCGTCTGTGATTTGAAAACCGTATTGCCCATACAGGCAGCGGGCCGCGGCCAGCTTGCTGCACGTCAGCAAAAACGCATGCCGGTACCGTTTGTCCCGGCAGAAGGCGAGCGCCAGCTCCATCAGCCGTCTCCCCATGCCCCGGCCCCTCAGGGCGGCATCCACAAAGAAAAACCGGAGCTGGGCCGTATGCTCCTGCGCGTGCGTAACGGCAATGCAACCGGACGGCGCACCTTTATACTCCAGAATATACATGCAGTCCTTAGCTTCTGCAAACCGGTCATAAAACTCAAGAACAGCGTTGGTGACATATTTCTTCCACGTATCCGTCGTAAAGCCGTATTCCGTTTCATACAGCTCAATCTGCCGCGAGATCACGAAGGGAAGATCCGTCTTCGCAAACGGGCGGATATGCATGGCCGAAGCTTTGGTCAGGGATTGCCGAACGCTTTCCATGGCCGCGCGCACTGCGGCGCATTCCGCGTCGGAAAGCGGCAGCAGCAGGTTCAGCATCTGCCGGTTTGATTTTTCATTCAGCTCCCGGAAGCACTGCCGGCCCTTGGCTGTCAGCTCAATCGAATAGGCCCGGTTGTCGTCGCCGGATACCTCCCTGCGTACCAGACCCTTTTTTTCGAATCCGGCAAGAATCCTGCTCAGATAGCTCTTGTCAAGATGCAGCTGCGCGGCCAGCTCGTTGGCGATACCGCGCCCGGCATGGCTGAGCTCATACAGGATTCTCGCCTCCGTCAGCGAGTAGCCGGAATCCAGCACATGCCGGTCCAGCAGGCCGAGAATATTGGTATAAAACCGGTTAAAATCCCGGATATCACGGATCGCGTCGCTGCGGTCTTTCATAGGCATCCCCCGTCACGCTCTATTTGGTGGACTGAGTCCACCAATTCATGATATTCCGAATAGTGGACTTTGTCAACTATCGGGAATAAAAAGAGCGGCCCAGCGGGCCGCTCTGCACAATAGGGGTAAACTGTGGTTTTTATTCAACGTTCGTCGTATCTTCGGCAGCCTGGATTTCGTCCATGGTGCGGATCACGCCGGTGTACTGGATATCGGCCGCTTCGTGCCACGCGCCGAGCACCTCGTCGCACTTATTGGAATACAGGGTGTCATAGATTACCGCTTTCAGGTCGTCCGTCAGCGCCACAGGGCCGGCCGGAACATCGCCCACATACTTGATAATGTGTACGCCGTAATCGCTGATGAACGGCTCGCTCACGTCGCCGATTTGATCCACGGAGAACGCTCCCGCCACAAACTCGGTCACATAGCCGTACGACGACAGCGATACTTCGTATCCGTTGGGGTAATCCCCGCCTGCCATGCCGGTATCCGTGCCGTATTCGGCAATCAGGTCGTCAAACGACGCTCCCTGCGCCAGCTTGCCGTTGATCTCGTCCACTGTCGCTTGCACGGAGGCGATGATTGCCGCTTTGGCCGCGTCGATATCCTCGGCGGTTACCGGCGTTTCATCCGCTGCCGTGGTATCGGTCTCGTCTCCCGCTTCCTCGTCGTTCATCTGTTCCTCGTAGCGGGCCACCAGATCGGTGTAGGCGGACATCAGGTTCTCATCGACCGCCAGGAGAATGTGCTTGATGTAGCGGTAGCCTTCCGGCTTGTACCAGGGCTCCGCATCCGCGTACCCGTACTGGTACATCAGAAGCTGGTTCTCATACGCGTCGATATCGAATTCGTAGGTTTCCTTATCGCTGGCCACGGCGTCGGTATAATAGGCAAGCACTTCGTCGTCCGTTACGGCTACATCCTTGCACAGCTCCGCCTTGACGCGCTCATAAGTTGCGTTTTGCAGATAGCTATCGCGCAGGGTCTGCTGAGAATATCCCATCAGGTTGTAATAAGACTCGGCATCGGTATAGGCGGCGGCCCTTTGCTCGTCCGTCGTCGCTTCGGTTTCCTCCAGGTTGTAGGAAACATAGTTGTCCAGCGCGTACTGCCATTCGCTGTCGGCCGTCGCGTACAGATTGTCCAGCTCTTCCTGGTTGTACTGGTCAAGGCCCATCTCCGCTGCGGTCATCATGATGAGCTTCAGCGTAACCGCTTCTTCCATGGAAACGGCATAGTAAATATCCAGATAGTCGGCATCCGGTTCGCCGTAGTAGTTCACTACCTGCTGGTAGCTGGAAAGCACGTCTTCTCCGGTAACTTTTTCGCCGTTTACTGTGGCCACCACTTCGTCCATTCCAATATTGAAGGTGGTGGAAACCGCGTTGGTTACTTCTTCGTTTCCGGTTCCGGCATCAATCGACTGCAGCGTGGCGTATTCTTTATCCTGCGATCCGCGGATGATAAAGAAGGCCGCTACCCCCAATATGATCAATGCCGCCACCACAATGATGATGATCTGATATCGCTTCATCTTCTGTTCTTTTTGATCCTGACTCATTTTGTATAATACCCTTTCCTTCGTAAGCTTTATGACAAAAATAATCCACTGTCTACCATATTATTACACATGTGCATAGCATGCGCAAGGGTTTTGTCCATGGTGTGAAGAATGTTGCAATTGCTACTTTACAAGCGTTTCACGATCCGGGAGGAGCTATATGCACGTGATCATCCGCAAAAACGAGCGGAGATTGTACCTGATGGACGGAGCCCGGGTGCTGCTCTGCGCCCCCGTGGGGCTGGGCCGGACGCCCGTCGGCGCCAAACAGCGGGAAGGGGACGGGAAAACGCCCGAAGGATCTTATCCCTTGTGTTTGATCAAGCCAAACGGGAAATACGGCAGAAGCCTGGGCCTTGCCTATCCGGGGCTGGCCGACGCGCAGGCCGCGCTGGACAGCGGACTGATCGCGCAGACCGACTATCAGGCCATCGCTTCCGCCTTGGCCGCGCACAGAAGGCCGCCCTGGGGCACGCCGCTTGGCGGTGAAATTTACATCCATGAGGGCGGCGCGCAGGAGGACTGGACGCAGGGCTGCATCGCGCTCAATACCGGGGATATGGATCTTCTTTTTCCCCATCACGCAGAGATTGCCCGTGTGGATATCCTTCCCTGATCTCCCGCCCATGCGATGATTTTGGCATGGGCTTGAATTTGTAGCCCTCTTAATGGTACACTGACATATGCAATTCAGAGAATACGGTTTTTTCACCGCGGCCGGCGGTGCGGTATAAACACACATGCATAAACGAGGAGGCTTTTCCATGAAGACAAAGGGTATTATTCTGGCGGGCGGCAAAGGAACGCGCCTATTTCCCATCACCAAAGCGGTATCCAAGCAGCTGCTTCCGATCTATGATAAGCCTTTGATCTACTATCCCCTGTCGGTGCTTCTGCTGGCCGGGATCCGGGACATCCTGATCATCTCCACGCCGGAGGACACCCCCCTGTACGAAAAGCTGCTGGGCGACGGAGACCGGATCGGCGTCCGTTTTTCCTATAAGGTGCAGGATACGCCGCGCGGCCTGGCGGACGCCTTTATACTCGGCGAGGATTTTATCGGGAAAGATCCCGTGTGCCTCATCCTCGGCGACAATGTGTTTTACGGCAAGGATCTGACACTTACGGTGAACAACGCGATCAGCAACAACCAGGGCGCCACCGTGTTCGGTTATCCCGTGCGCGATCCCCGCTCGTTCGGCGTGGTGGAGTTCGATCAGAACAATCACGTGATTTCCATCGAAGAAAAGCCGGAGAATCCCAAATCCATGTATGCCGTGCCGGGGCTCTATTTTTATGATAATGCGGTCGTTGAGATTGCGAAAAATATCCAGCCCTCCGCCCGCGGCGAGCTGGAAATCACCGCCGTGAACAACGAATACCTGCGCCGCGGACAATTGAACGTACAGCTGTTCGGGCGCGGCGTGGCCTGGCTGGACACGGGTTCTCCCGAGGGCATGCTCAAGGCCGCGGAGTTTGTGGAGGCCATCCAGAGCCGTCAGCGTTACCATGTGTCCTGCATTGAGGAAATCGCCTGGCGGCGCGGCTTTATCACCACCGAGCAGCTGCTTGCCCTGGGACAGGAATACCATATGACCGATTACGGCCAGTACCTGATCGAGCTGGCAAACGAAACCATCCATTAACCCCGTTCCCAAGGAAAGGAGTGGCGTACAGCATGGCGAGTATTCTGGTCACGGGCGTTGCCGGTATGCTGGGTTCCAATATCGCGTATCTGCTGCGGCACAGGCATACCATCTGCGGCGTAGACCGAAACCATGTCCTGATCGAAGGCACGCACACCGAGAAGGATTCGGTGCTCAATATTGCGCTGCTCTCCCGGCTGATTGAGGAACACCATGTGGACACGCTCATCCACTGCGCCGCCATTGTAAACGTGGACGCGTGCGAAGTGCACCCCGATTACGCGGAGATCGTCAACGTCATCATGACGGACAACATCGCGTGGCTGTGCAAGGAAAAGCACGTCAAGCTGATCTATATCTCCTCCGACGCTGTATATTCCGGCGAAAAGGAGGGGCTGAACACCGAGGACGATACGCCCGCGCCTGTCAGCATCTACGGTAAAACCAAGCTCGCGGCGGAAAAGCTGGTGCTGGCCCGTCCGGGCAACCTGGCGCTGCGCACCAATATGTACGGTTTCAACTACCGGGAAAAGCTCAGCTTCGGCGAGTGGCTGCTGAAGTCGCTCACGGAAGAAGCGGAGCTGAATATGTTTTACGATATTCTCTTTTCCCCGCTGCTGGTCAACCATCTGGTCAATGTGATTGAGCTTTGTATAGAGAAAGACCTCACCGGCCTGTACAACGCCGGGTGCACGGGGGCGATTTCCAAATACGATCTGGGGATTGCCTTTGCCGAAATCTTTGATCTGCCCAACGATATCAAGCGCGGCAGCATGAAGGATTTCCAGTTCAAAGCGCCCCGTACCCGGAACATGAGTCTGGACAACACCAAAATCAAACAGGCGCTGGGGATCAGCCTGCAAACACCGCTGGAGGAAGTGCAGGCTTTCCGCGCGCTTTACGAGCAGGGATACGGCGATAAGCTGAAATCCGGCAAATAACCGGTCAGGAGGATACATATGCGGCAGGGGCTGGAAAAAATCGGCTATACAGGCAAAGCGTACTTTATCGCGGATATCGCCGCCAACCACGACGGCGATCTGAGCCGCGCCCTTCAGCTGATCGAGCAGGCAAAGGAAGCTGGCGCCGACGCCGCCAAGTTTCAAAATTTCCGGGCGGAAGGCATCGTAAGCCGCCGGGGCTTCGACACCATGAAAAAATCCGCTCATCAGGCCGCGTGGGCCAAATCCGTATACGAGGTGTATCAGGACGCCAGCCTGGACGCGGACTGGACGCCGCGCCTGAAGGAGAAGTGCGACGAGGTGGGCCTTGCCTACCTCACCAGCCCGTACGACGCCGCCTCCGTGGACGCTGTGGACCCGTATCTGGACGCCTATAAAATCGGCAGCGGTGATATTACCTGGCCGTACATCCTGGAGTATATCGCCAAAAAAGGCAAGCCGGTGCTGCTGGCCACGGGCGCATCGGATATTTCCGATGTCGTGCGCGCCTACCAAATTCTCCGCCCGCTGACAAGCGATCTGGTGCTGATGCAATGCAACACCAACTATACGGCCTCGGAGGACAACTTCCGCTATATCAACCTGAATGTTCTCAACACCTACAAGGTGATGTTCCCCGATTGCGTGCCGGGCCTGTCCGACCACACCTATGGTCACGCCACGGTGCTTGGCGCGCTGGCTTTGGGCGCGAAAATCTTTGAAAAGCACTTTACCGACGATAACGGCCGCACAGGCCCGGACCACAAATTCTCCATGAATCCCGTCACCTGGAAGGCGATGGTCACTGCCGCGCGCCAGCTGGAACTGGCCATGGGCGACGGTGTGAAGCGCATTGAAGAAAACGAAACCGAATCCGCCGTGGTACAGCGCCGCGCGCTGTATACCCTGCGTGATCTGCGCGCGGGCGAGCTGATTGCCGTGGACGACCTGAAAGCCGTCCGGCCCGTCCGTGAGGGCGGCATCCCCCCCTACCGGGCCAACGAGGTGGTCGGGAAAACGGCGGCGCATGATGTGCAGGCGGATACGTGCCTGCGCCTGGAGGATGTACAATGAGGAGCGGCCATCTCATCCGGCTGGTGCCGCTGGAGCAGGAGGACCTGGAACCCCTCCGGCAGTGGCGCAACAATCCGGATTTCAGAAAATATTTCCGGGAATACCGCGTCATCAGCAAGGAAATGCAGCAGAACTGGTACCGGTTAAAGGTGCTCGGCGATCCCGGCACCATGATGTTTGCCATCCGCGATATCCGCACGGACGAGCTGCTGGGCTGCTGCGGACTTTGCTATATCAACTGGGTGCACCGCAACGCCGATCTGTCGCTGTATATCGGCTGGCAGAACGCCTATATCGATACCGTGGGCTATGCCGAGGAAAGCTGCCGCCTTCTGTTTGCCTATGGCTTTCAGGAGCTGGGGCTGGAAAAAATATGGACAGAAATCTATGAATTTGACGAGCCGAAATACACGCTCTATCAAAAGCTGGGCTTTCAGCAGGACGGCCTTTTGCGCAGACAATACCAGTACGACGGCAAGTTCTGGGCCTCCCGCATGCTCTCCCTGTTGAAAGACGAATTTCCCGCCGGGTAGTTGGCGATTGTTCCAAGCCCGCCCGCATATCGCACTGCGACGTGGGTGCAGGAAAGAAATCAGGCATATTGCCCTATCCACAAAGAAGTACCGCAGGTATACTGGCGTTATACCTGCGGCTTTTTATAAAGAAAACGACTAAAAGACGATGATCATCCCTTGCCATAAAGTTATAACTGAATATCAATCCAGTCCGCCCGGCCCGTCATGCAGATACCGGAAATCTGTAAAGTCCGCCGCACCGTCCACCCCGTCCCGGGTGAACAGCGCAATCCGCGCGCCCTTCCATACGCCTTCGCTCAACATGCCCGTTGTTACAAACGCAAAGGTTTTTCCGCCGTCCGTACTGTAGGAAAACACTGCCTGGGCAAGGTGCTGGATACCGATGCGCAGCACGATTTCCTCCGCCGCAATTGTTGGCGCGCCGTTTCTGAAGTTCATGGCCTGCGTAGTAATGTAGAGCTTTCCGTACATCTTTTGCACGCCGATAAATACCGGCGCGCTGCCAAACAGCATCAGCCCCGCCGTTTGGAAATCCACCATGCTAACGGCGGACAGCGTAACACAGATCAATCCACTTGCGCCCATCAGCTTTTGCGTTATCACGTTGGGGATGTTCAGCGCGTTGCCCGCCACGTTACGGCTTTTCAGACGCAGAAAACCCTTTCTTTCCGTCAGCGACCAATCCTCGTCCACGGGGTTGTGGTTCCACTGCCACTGGGGAGAAAGCTGACCGGACGCAAAGGGATCC
Organism: Candidatus Limiplasma sp.; assembly: GCA_963664595.2. Lineage (GTDB taxonomy): Bacteria > Bacillota > Clostridia > Christensenellales > Aristaeellaceae > CAXXOK01. Next base: position 67,237 of record CAXXOK010000004.1, read on the forward strand.
GACGTCTGCGGCGCACAGGGTGCGCAGGCGTTTTCAATTGCCGGTTTTTGCCATTGCAGCACGGGATGGCCGCAAAGCGCGTCCTCCGAATCCCGCTCGCCGATCACCGGCCAATCCCGGTCCCACACGGCGGGCTGCAAATGGCACACGCGCCCCGCCACGCCCGTGGAGGAGAAATGCAGAAACCACCACTCCCCCTCCGGCGTATCCACCAGCGCGCCCTGATGGGGGCCGTTTACCCAGGTATTCCCCTGCGCAAGCACCCCCTGCTTTTCGTAAGGGCCGTAAATACTCCGGGAGCGCAATGCGGTTTCCCAGCCCATCGGCACGGAGCCTTCCGGGATCACCAGATAGTAATATCCGTTTCGTTTGTACAGCTTCGTGCCCTCGGCCACGGGGCCGTTATACACCTCCACCCCGTCGTCCAGCAGCGCGGCGCCGTCAGGCGACATGCGATGGATAAAAATCGGCCCCGCGCCCCACTGCGAGCGCCCGAGGTATGCCTGGCCGTCGTCATCCCAAAAGGGGCAGGGATCCTCCCACCGGTATGCGGACCGGATGAGCCGCGGCTCGCTCCACCGGCCCTTCGGATCGGCCGATTGCAGCATGAAAAGCCCCTCGTCCGGGGTGCAAAAATAGACGTAGAACATCCCTTCATGGCAGCGGATGGACGGCGCCCAGCTGCCGCTGCCGTATTTTTTGAGATGGTCATAGTCCGTGCCGGGCAGTAGCCGGTCGTACAGCCGGTTGATAATCCGCCAATTGACCAAATCGGTGGAATGCAGCAGCGGCATCCCCATAAAATGGAACTCCGAGCAGACCATGTAATAGTCCCCGCCGACGCGGATGACATCCGGATCGGAATAATCCGCAAACAGCACGGGATTTTTATACGTACCGTTTCCCTGATCGCCCCACGCCGGGGTGTACGGCGATTTTTTCATGATTGAACGGCTCCTTTTCCTTTAACATTTACTGTTATCCATTGTACAGCCGGAGGAAACAAAATTTCAACAGCCGTATGGAAATCTATTGACATCATAGGGAAACGGCGTATAATAATCATTGAAGGTCAAAGATAGTCAATAACTGTTGAAGGCCTGTTGCAAGGAGGCATGAGATATGAATTTACAGCAATTTACAGAAAAAAGCCGCACTGCGCTCAGCGACGCGCAGCAAATATCCATTGAATATCAAAATCAGGAAGTCAATCAGGAACATCTGGCTGCATCCCTGCTGCACGATACGCAGGGACTTATCCCTCAGCTTCTGCAAAAGATGGGCAAGGACACCGGCACGCTGCAGGCGCAGATTGCCGCGCTGATTTCCCGTATGCCCAAGGTAACGGGCTCCGGACGTGAGATGGACAAAATCTACATCCACAGCGATCTGGACCGCGCCATCACGGCCGCGCAGGAAGCCGCCAAGCAGATGAAGGACGAATTCATCAGCGTGGAGCACCTGTTCCTCGGCCTGCTCAAAAAGCCGTCTTCCTCCATGAAACAGTTCTGGCGGGACAACGGCATTGACGAGCATGCCTTTCTGGCCGCGCTGCAAACCGTGCGCGGCAATACCCGCGTCACCAACGATACCCCAGAGGATACCTACGATGTGCTCGCCAAGTATGGTCAGGATCTGGTGGAGCTGGCACGCAGCCAGAAGCTGGATCCCGTCATCGGGCGTGACAATGAGATCCGCAGCGTCGTCCGTATTTTAAGCCGGAAAACCAAAAACAACCCGGTGCTGATCGGTGAACCCGGCGTGGGTAAAACCGCCATTGCCGAAGGCCTTGCCATCCGTATTGTGCGCGGCGACGTACCCGAAAGCCTGCGCGACCGCAAGGTGTTCTCGCTGGATATGGGCGCGCTGATCGCAGGCGCCAAATACCGGGGTGAGTTTGAGGAACGGCTGAAGGCTGTGCTGGCGGAAATTAAGAAATCCGAAGGCAAGATCCTTCTGTTTATCGACGAGCTGCACAACATCGTGGGCGCGGGCCGCACCGAGGGCAGCATGGACGCCGGCAACCTGCTCAAGCCCATGCTGGCGCGCGGCGAGCTGCACCTGATCGGCGCCACCACACTGGACGAATACCGCAAGTATATCGAAAAGGATGCCGCGCTGGAGCGCCGCTTCCAGCCCGTGATGGTGAACGAGCCCACAGTGGAGGATACGATTTCCATCCTGCGCGGGCTGAAGGAACGCTATCAGGTGTTCCACGGCGTGCAGATTACCGACGCGGCGCTGGTGGCAGCTGCGAAGCTTTCCAACCGCTATATCTCCGACCGGTTTCTGCCGGACAAGGCCATCGATCTGGTGGACGAAGCCTGCGCCATGATCCGTACCGAGATCGACAGCCTGCCCGCGGAGCTGGACGAAAAGCAGCGCCGCATCATGCAGTTGGAGATTGAGCTGACCAGCCTGAAAAACGAAAAGGATGAGGGCAGCAAGATGCGCGCCGAAATGCTGGATGAAGAGCTTTCCGATCTGCGGGAAGAATTCAACGCCATGAAAGCGCGTTGGGAAAACGAAAAATCGGATATCGTAAAGGTGCAGAAGCTGCGTGAGGACATTGAGGCCGTCAACGCCGACATCCAGAAGGCGCAGCAGGTGTACGACCTCAACAAGGCCGCCGAGTTGCAGTACGGCAAGCTGCCCCAGCTGCAAAAACAGCTCAAAGAACAGGAAAGAATTGCCGAGCAAAACCACGGAGAGGATTCCCTCCTGCGCGATAAGGTGACCGAAGAAGAGATCAACCGCATCATCAGCCGCTGGACGGGCATCCCCGTGACCCGGCTGAAGGAAACCGACCGTGAAAAGCTGTTAAAGCTCCCCGAAGAGCTCCATAAACGCGTCATCGGTCAGGACGAAGCGGTACAGGCCGTTTCCGAGGCCATCCTGCGCAGCCGCGCCGGGATTGCTGATGAAGACCGGCCCATCGGCTCCTTCCTGTTCCTGGGCCCCACGGGCGTCGGCAAGACGGAGCTGGCCAAAGCGCTGGCACAAAGCCTGTTTGACGATGAAAAGAACATGGTGCGCATCGACATGAGCGAGTACATGGAGAAGTTCTCCGTCAGCCGTTTGATCGGCGCCCCTCCGGGATACGTCGGCTACGACGAGGGCGGCCAGCTTTCCGAGGCCGTACGCCGCAAGCCCTATTGTGTGGTGCTGCTGGATGAAATCGAAAAGGCGCACCCCGAGGTGTTCAACATCCTGCTTCAGGTATTGGACGACGGCCGCATTACCGACAGCCAGGGCCGCACCGTGGACTTTAAGAACACGATCATCATCATGACCTCCAACCTCGGCTCCGGCCTGTTGCTGGACGGCATGAAGGACGGCGAGATCACCCCGGAAACCCGCGACGGCGTGCTGGCCATGCTCAAGCAGGCCTTCCGCCCCGAGTTTTTGAACCGTATCGACGACATCGTGTTCTACAAGCCGCTGGAACGCAATGAGATTCGCCAGATCGTGCGCCTGCAGGCGCAGCATCTGCAAAACCGGCTGGAGCACCAGAACATCCATATGGAGCTCACCGACAAAGCCGTAGACTTTATCGTGGACGCAGCCTTCGAGCCCGCCTTTGGCGCCCGTCCGCTGAAGCGCTACATCCAAAGCCATGTCGAAACCCTGCTGGCGCGCAAGCTTGTCGCAGGCGAGCTCATCCCCGGCCAGGTGGTTACGGTGGACGTAGACAACGATCAATTGGCAGTCCGGTAACCAATCTCCCAATCGATACACAACCCCCCACGTTTTACACGCGGGGGGTTGACATGTTTTGGGACCAACGGTACCATGGAGCCCGTAAAGGAGTATGATTTATGAAGGAATTAACGGTAAGCGCAATTTACCATATGCCGTGGCTGGAATACCGGCACGCCATGCCCGACGGCCGTATTGTGATCCGGCTGCGCACGGCGCGGGGCGATTTTGAGCGCGTGGTGCTGAAAACCGCCAATCAATACAGTATCTCCGATCCATTCGGCAGCGGCGGTCAATACGAAATGACGGTCGCCTACCGCGACACGATGTTTGATTACTACGAAGCGATTTTCGAGGTCCGCGATCCTCGGCTGAAATACCTGTTCGTCCTCTACGCGGACTACGCCCGCGTTTACAAGCTGGACGGCACAGGCCTGCGCGTTGGAGAAAACACCTTCGACGATATTTCCGAGTGCTTTGCCTTTTCCTATGTTTACCCGCCGGATCCCATGCCCGCCTGGGCGCGCGGTTGTGTGGGCTACCAGATATTCCCGGACCGTTTCCGCCGTGAAGGCCCGCCGGAGAACGGGCTGGAGCCGTGGGAATCCAACCGGGTGCAAAGCGAGTACCGTTTCGGCGGCAACGTAAGCGGCATCCGCACCGCCCTGCCCTATCTAAAGGAGCTGGGCGTACAGATGCTTTACACTACACCCATCTTCACCAGCGACAGCGCCCACCGCTACAACACCTTCGACTATTACCGGATTGATCCACTGCTGGGCACGATGGACGATTTCAAAGCCCTTGTGGAAGAAGCCCACGCGCTGGATATCCGGATTATTCTGGACGGTGTTTTCAACCACTGCGGCCTCGGCTTTGCGCCCTTTGCGGACGCTAAGGAAAAGGGCGATGAAAGCGAGTATTACGACTGGTTTTTCTTTGACGATCTGGAGCCCTTCGGCTACCGCGCCTTCGGCCACGAAGCCTATATGCCCAAGCTGAACCTGCAAAACGAAAGCTGCGCCAACTATTTTCTGGAGGTCGGCGAATACTGGCTGAAAGAGTACAAGGTGGATGGCTGGCGGCTGGATGTAAGCCCCGAGGTATACCCCGCCTTCTGGCACGATTATCACCGCATGATGAAGCAGATCAACCCCGACAGCCTGATGATCGCCGAATGCTGGGACGACAGCCGCGAATGGCTGTCCACCGGCAACCTGTTCGACACCACCATGCACTATGTGTTAAGCCGCAATATCTGGAAGCGGTTCGCGCTGCAATGCATTGACCTGAAAAACTTCGATGCCGCCGTAAACGAAGCCGCCATGCACTACCCCCAGCGCAATCAGGACGTGCTGTGGTCATTCCTTGGCTCGCACGACACCAAGCGCTTTCTCACCCGCGCGGACGGCGACATCCGCAAGCTGCGCGGCGCGGCATTTTTCCAGTTCACGTTTATGGGTATCCCCATCATTTACTACGGCGACGAACTGGGCATGGAGGGCGGCGCCGATCCGGATAACCGCCGGGCCATGCGCTGGGATACCGTGGAAGGCAATCCGACGCACGCGCATTTTCAAACGCTGGCCAGGCTGCGGCAGCAAAACGAAGCCCTCCAAAGCGGCGCGTTTCGCACGTGGAAGGTTCTTGACGGCGGCCTGTATGCCTATGAGCGTTTCACGCAGAACCAGCACCTGCTGTGTGTGCTGAACACCGGCATGGAACCGGTGCAGACCCTGCTGCTACTGCCCGGAGCGCTGCGCAATAATGCCGAGCTGACCGACCTTTATACACAAAAAAAGCTGCCCGTCAGGGAAGGCAGCGTGCTGATCTCTCTGGATGCAATGGAAGGCTATATTCTATCGTAACCTGTTTTCTGCCCGTATGCCTCACGGTTTCGCGCCCGCGCTACCCGCAGCGGCACGCAGCCGCCCGGCATGCGGGCATTTTCCCGTGGATTACAAAAGCCCGCTCACGGAGCTGGTCAGGCTCGTCAGTGTGCGCGTGATGCCGCTCATCAGCGCGCCGCCCACACCCACGATCAACAGTATTTTGGTCAGCTCCGAAATGCAGATCAGCGACGCCTGCACCGGCACCGCCTGCTGCGGCTGAAGATTGGCCAGCTGCACAGCCATAGTACACAGCATAACATAGCTGAATACCACACCGAACAAAAGAGCAGCTATCGATAGATACGGTGTAATCATGCTGAACACCGCGGCCAGCAGCAGCGCGATAAGGTTTGGCAGTACGGTGATCGCGGTAAACCCCGACAGCAGCAAAAAGGAAACCTTGATCTGCCGCTTGGCGCTTAGGTAGATCATCGTTACCGCAACCGGTATCACAATGGAAATCATCTGGCACACGGCGGCCACCCCGCCGATGGGCACGGCTACCCGTCCCGCCAGATACGCAACCCCCTGCTTAAGGCTTGCGGCGCTGCCCGCCAATTGCAGGCCGGTTACGCTGCTCGTGATGGCAAACAGGGAGCCGAATATACCCCTGACCATCACCATAGCCGTCAGAAACGCCATGATCATCGACAGCAGGGCCAGCAGCCCGCCTGTAAACCGGTCCTCCCTGCGCACCATCCCCAGCAGGGTATCCATCGGACTGGTAAAAGCCCCCTTGACAACCCCAGGCAGATCCGACAGGATCTTGGCAAAGCTGCCGCCGGGGTTGAAGCTTTCACGCGACTGGGTTTGGTAGGGAGGCTGCATATCCTGGGACAGCCCATGGAGCAGCTGTTTGCGGTAGGTATGAAACGCAGGCGTAGCATACTCCCGGGGCGGTTCCTCCCGTGTATAGCCGTTTGCCCTTGCGGACGGCGGCACACCCTGCTGATAGTCGTTTTGAGGATATTGTGGGTATTGGGGATTCTGCGGGTAACACGGGTATCCATCCTGTGCCACCCCGCCGGGACCCCCATTTGCAAAAAAGCCGCAAACCGGGCATTGCTGCTGGCCCGGCGGGATAAAATTACCGCAGTTGACACACCTCATGGCTTTGCTCCCGTTCCCGCCAATTGGTCGATTTCACGGATAAACAGATCGTTGATATCGTTCTTCTCAGCCAGCAGCCGTTCCCGTTTTGCCTGGCCAAGCGCTTCCAGATTACGCGTGCCGAGCAGCGCCACCGCCTTGTCCGCCGCTTTTTCATAGCGGTCCTGATCATGAAAACAATACAGCAGATCAAACCGTTCGCTCTGCTCCCTTGTGGAGCCCGAACGGATTTCGTTTACATACAGCGCGTGGGTGCCCAGCACCACGGCCTCGCTGGCCATGGTCGCGCCCTCGCTGTACACAAGCCTGGCAAAGGCCAGCACATGGTGCACCAGCGGGTAGGGCGTCCGCAGGCGGTAAGGCTCCAGCGTATCGCACAAAGGTTTTTCGCTGCTCACCCATACACGCACGCCGGTGGCCTCCAGCCGTTTGATCAGCTGCAGCTTTTCCGCGTCGTTCAGGCCATGCTTGCCCACGTCGTGGCTGGCGTTCCACGCCACAAAACGCGCGAGCACATACGGCTCGTCGGGATTGAAGCCCGCCTCCCGGAGCACCTCCCGGCTGGGCGTAAACACACTGGGATGCAGGTAGAACAGCTCCTTATAGGTATCCACCCGCTGCTGCGCCTTGCCCAGATCCGTTAAAAAGGTGCGGGGGGTAAGGATTTTGGTGGACAGGCGCTTGCAGATTTTCAAACTGAACTTGGATACCTCGGTATCCTCATAGATCAGGTGCGGCCTGCGGCAAATCCACGCCGCGATCGCCATCATCGGGGAAGCGCGTCCGATAAGTATATCAGGGTGAAAGCGCAGCGCATGCAGCGTGTGATTAATGCACATGCGAAAAAAAAGCCATCCCTTTTCCACAATATTCTTGCCGGTGCCCCTTGCGCACAGCTCGTACGCAATATCATATCCCTCCAGCAGGGAAACCGCTCCGTCCTTATCGATGGCAAGCACCCGCACCTCATCGCCGCGTTCGTTCAGGCGTTTGATGATATGGTGAAACTGATGCACCCACGCGGGGTGCTGGATGGAAATCATGATTTTCATGCGTGTAATCCTTCCGTCCTGCAGTGCTGGTAGGGAAACGCTGCATAAAGCAGTTGTGCGATGGTACGTCAGCTTTTCGTCAGGCTGGGGCTTTGGAACCTGAAGCAGCAGCGCTGCGTTGAAGGTTTCGCGGCCCAGGCTGCCAGAAAGACAACGCGGCAGCGCGCAGGGAATTTATGCAGCGTTTACCAAAACCTCGGTCTACTCCTGCTCTGCCTTTTTATCGTATTCCAGTTTCTTCACGCGGTATAAAAGCTCCTCGTTGATCTTGCGGTTGGCGGACACGGCATCGGCCAGAATGCCGAAAATGCCGACCTGAAACCCGATCACCATCAGCATCACGCCCAGCAGCAGCGATTGCACATGCCCGTTGCCGCCGCCCGTGAAGAAAAACACCAGAAAGCGGATCATAAACGCCAGCCCGCCCAGCAGCATAATCACGCTGGTGGTACCGAACACCTTCAGCGGCTTCACCTGTGCATACGTGCGCAATATGGTTGCGCCCGACCGCTGGATATAGTTGCCGGTGGATTTGAACAGCCGGGATTCCCGCAGCTTCCGGTTGGTGCGGATGGGCACGTTATCCACCGCAATCTTCTGCCGTCCCGCCAGGATGATGGTTTCCAGCGTGTAGGAATAATCGCTTAAAACAATCAGCCGCATGGCCGCGTCGCGCGAGTAGGCGCGAAAGCCGCTGGTCGTGTCGTGGATATCGGCGTTGGCGGCGCGGCGCACTACCCTGCTGCCGATTTTCTGGAGTTTCTTTTTCATCGGCGAAAAGTGTTCGATGGTATCGGTTTCCCTGTCCCCCACCACAAAATCGGCTCTGCCTTCCAAGATGGGCCCGATGAGCTTGGGAATATCCTGTCCGCAGTATTGGTTGTCTCCATCCGTGTTCACGATGATGTCCGCGCCCAGACGCAGGCAGGCGTCAATCCCGGTCATAAAGCTCTTGGCAAGCCCCGCGTTCTGTTTTTGACACACGATATGGTTTACGCCGATTTCCCGCGCCACATCCACCGTTTTGTCGCGGCTTCCGTCGTCGATGATCAGAACCTCAATGGTATCGATTCCGTTGATCTGCCTGGGCAGGTCGGCATAGGTAACCGGCAGTGTCTTCTCCTCGTTATAGCAAGGAATCTGAATGATCAGCTTCATGCTGTTTGCTCCTTTTTTTGTAATCAATGAACCCGCCTATTATAGCGCGATCGAATCGGATTTGCGAATCGCCCGGGCGGCCATGCCCAACAGCAGCGGGGCCGCGAAATAGATGGGCATCGCATAGCGGAAATACCCGTTGACGGGCGAGAAAAAGCAGCCCAGCAGCGTAAGCAGCGCAGGCAGCATGGGCAGCAGCATCCGCCATTGCCGGGTCATGAGCGCCACCACTAACGCAAACAGCGTAATCCAGCCGTACAGCCCCGGCGCGGCCAGAATACGGAACGGCGCGTAGGTCAGCAGGCGTTTGAGGGCGGCTTCCAGCGCCAGGGAACTGGGATTGACCGTGAACGCGAACCTCCCCTCCAGGGGTTTGATGCTGTCCTCCTCACCCAGCAGGAAGGTGGGTTTGATGGTGGAAACAAAGCCGGGCATCACATAGCCGTAGCTGTTGTGGAAAAATGCCAGCAGATAGGTTGCGGGCTGCTCCAGCCCCAGCCGCGCCCACGCCGCAAAGAAGGCGCTCTTTTGCCCGGCCGTGGCATCCTGCCGCCAAAGATTTTTCACGGCGTCGCTGAGCTCGCCGTTGTAGGCTTCCTTGAGCTGGTCTACAGGCAGCACGGCGTCAATATCCGCATAGTATGCCTCGGGCAGCGTTTCGTTGGTTACCACGCGCGCCACCTGCTGCAGCGGCGTGGAGAGGATTTCCGTTTCGGGACTCTTTTCCGCCGACAGCCACGGGATGACCGCCGCATACAGAATAAACAGTACGGACGCCGTAACCGCCATGGCGTACACCGTTGCGCGCCAGATCTGGTTATGCCGGACAAGCGACCAGATCAGCACCGCCGTCAGCGTGACCGCCGCCAGCCCGATGCCCGCATTGCGCAGCAGCACACACAGCACCGCGCTTACCGAAAGGGCGATGGTATCGCGCCGCGTCACCGTTTCGCTGCGGGTAATCCGCCAGAGTAACAGCATCAGCCACAGCACCGCCATGGCAAAGTTCGTATCCTTTCCGATGCAAAACGCAAACAGCGGAAATATGGGGCACAGCGCGTAAAACATCACCGCCAGCAGCACAAGCCATGCGGGTGCGCCGCCCCTGGCCATCATCGAGACCGTATGCCCCAAGAGCCATGCCATGAGCAGCCCCTGCACGAGGATATACAGCGCCACGGCGGCGTTCCCCGACTGGAAAATCCCCTGTCCGATTTTAGCAAACAGCCAGATCAGTCCGGTTTGAAACAGCGGGTTGGCGTTGCTGAGCGCCTTGATGCCGAAAATTTCGAAAAGCTCCGCAATGGAATCATTGGATACCGTACCCGGCCAAACCGCGGCCAGGTAGGGCAGCCAGCAGAGCATCAGCACAAGCCCGTAGGCCCAGGCCGGAACCTGCCGGGTGGCCAGCCTGCGGTTTCTCATCGCTTCCCATACCAGCACCATACCCATGTAAAACGCCGGCACGCGGCCCGCAAAGTAAAACAGCGCCTTGCCCTTGTGTGCCAGCACCAGCGCCGCCGACCCCGCCTGATCAAAGCTGGCGCCCAGTGTAACCACAGCCGCAAAAACAGCCGCTGTAATCCACAGCGGCCACTGAGCAAACGCGCGTGGCATCCGCCACAGTGCCAGGTACCCAAAAATCATGGCGGCAGGCATGAACACCTGCATAAAAAACGAAAAATATCCCGTTTTGGACAGGGATATACTCATGGCGGCAAGCGAAAGGCCCCAGCACAGGACCAACAAACCTACCTTGCCGATGGCGCGGCGATTCTGCACAGCGGGCCCCCCTCAAACGATCCGTTTCCGTTGCCAGTATTTTATCGTTTTTTATACACGCTGTCAAACAGTCCGGGCTTCCGGCAACGCCTTGTCTGGCAGGCGCCGGCGCCGGGCACCGGCACATACCGGATGTAAAACTTTCTGGTGGGTATGCTCCCCGCCAGGGCGCGCAGGCCCTGTGCAGCCGCCATTCCCGATACGCGGAAATGCCGGAAAGAATTGGCTTGTGGGTTGTCAGGCCGCCTGCTTTTCGTTATAATAGAGTTTAGACTTCCTGTCAACGATAATGGAATGGAAAGGGCATGACCCATGTTAAAGCGATTGCGGTCTATCGGAATCCTGGCGGTGATCCTTTCCGTTGTCGTGGTAGTGATCATCCTGATCGTGTCGCTGGCAGGCCGCTCGCCGGTAACCAAGGTCAAGGCATACCGTCTGCCCTGTGATTACTCGGAGAATATCAAGCCGTTCGGGCAGTATGTGCTGTTCTACGACGGTGTCAGCATTCACTGCATGAGCGCCACAGGCACGGTGCGCTGGTCATTCCAGATCGGCAGCGACGCGGGGTTTTCCGCGGGCGAAGATGTGCTGGCCGCCTGGACGGGATCCACCATCTACGTGATCGACAGAAACGGCAATTCCTCCTATAACGATAATCTAGGCGAAACCATCCAGTTTGCGCGCGTAGGCAAGCAGTATGTCGCCGCCGTGGTGGGCGATGATACCAACCCCAGCCTGCTGGTAAAGGATCATTACGGCGCGCACATGGATATGGAAACCGACGCCTACGAATATTACATGCTGCTGGATGTCGGCTTTTACGGCAAGAACGGCGAATATATGTGGACGCTCGCCCTGGATTTTTACGGTACGGGCTCCAATACTGTCCTGAACACCTTCGAGGTTGGCAAGATGAACACGGGCTCGGTATCGCTGGGCGAGCCGATTACCTATGCGGCGCTGTTTGAAAACAGCGTGCTGCGCGTCATCAACACGCGCAAAATGCTCTCCTTCAACTACCGCGGCACCGAGGATACCACCTCCAGCGTGCTGGTGTACGGCTGGAAGCTGATGGGCTACGAGGTGCCGGACCGCGGCAATGCGTTGATCCTGTTCGCCCCCACCTCCCAGACCGACAGCGTGTTCGATATCCGCGAGCTGCGCCTGATCTCCGGCAGCACGGATCACCAGTACAGCCTGCCCGATACCTGCATCGGCGCTACAGTATGGAGCCGGAATATCTACGCCCTCAGCAAGGATACGCTGTACCGTGCCGCAACGACGGATAACCGCTTTACCGCCTACGAGCTGCCGATGGAAACGGATGCCACGCGCTATATCGGCACGCTGACCAACGGAAATATTCTGGTTGCCTGTAATAACGAAGTGTACGTATTAACCCTGCCGAGCGCGCCGCGCTGACGCCAGGCAACGGAGGAAACGAATTGAACGCCATTGATTACGGCATCGTGATCCTGATCCTGATCTTTACGCTGTTCGGGTTTTACAGAGGATTTCTGCAATCCCTGCTGAACCTGGGCGGATGCCTGTTTTCGTTTGCCGCGAGCTTCTGGCTGTTTCCCAAGCTGTCCGACGCGATCAGCTCCAACACCGAGATTGTGCGCCTGCTCTCCGGCTATACAGATTCCGGCAGCGTGCTGGGGGATCTGGACCTTTCCAGTTTGTCCGTCAATACGCTGAGCACGACGAACATATCCGCTATCGTCAGTAAGGCTGGACTGCCCGACCCCATCGGCAGGCTGCTGCAGGCCAACCTGTCGGAGAAAGCATTTTCGCCGCTGGGCAATCTGGCGACCAACGTAGGCGATTATATCAATCAGACGATCCTCTCCGTCAGCATCAATGTGGTCAGCTTCATTGTATGCTTCATCCTGTGTTTTTTGGTCGTCACCATCCTGATCAATCTGCTGCGGACGGTATTCCGTTTTCCGCTCCTCAGGCAGCTGGACTGGATGGTGGGCGGGGTGTTTGGTTTCGTGATTGGCTGTGTCTTATGTTTTGTGTTCTTCACCGCGATGCCTGTTTTGCAAAGCCTGATCCCGCTGGAAAACTTTCAGCAGATGGTGGATGAAAGCGCGCTGGCGGGAATCTTCCAAAACGGCAATCTTGTGATTTCCATCATGAATCGCAGGCTCTGAGGTTTGGAAGTATATGATAGGATTTTATTAATCGAAGGAGGACCTACCTATGGAAACCAAACCGGAGAAAACTACGGGAAAATCCAACCTATTCACAATAGTGCTAAGCCTCTTGCTGGTTATTTCGCTTGTGCTCAACGTTGTGCTGTATCTGGATAAAGGCACCCTGCGCGACAAAGCGGATACGCTGACCGGTGACAACATGGCCCTTACCGACCAGCTTGCGGCGGCAAACCAGACCCTTGAAAAGCTGACCGCGGATACCGCGGATGCCAGTGCTGCGATGGCCGCGCTGCAAACCGAATACGACACCTATCAAGCCGACGCCAAAACCGCACTGGACGCGGCCGTGCAAAAGGGCGAAGCTGATGTGAAGGCCGCCCAGGAAGAAGGCGCGCAGGCGCTTGCCACGCTGCAAGCGGCGTACGACGCTTACAAGGCGGAAACCGATGCCGCCCTGGCGCAGACAGCGGAGGTTAAGCCTGTGGAGTACGAAGCCGTGGAAGAAGCGCCCGTAGAAGCCACCGCTTCAGCGGAAGAACCCGCGGACGCCGTTCCCGCCTTCTCCCTCGCCGCGGACGCCGTGGTAGCCACCGTAAACGGAGAGGATATCACGGGCGCGATGGTGAAGGCTCAGTATGATAGCCTCCTTGACTACTACGGAGAGCCGACTGCCGATTACGTAGAATACTACTATGCCTATGCCATGGAGCAGGCAATTACCGAGGTTTTGATGCGTCAAACGGCTGCCGAGCTTGGGCTGAATCAGCTTACGCAGGAGGAAATCGAAGCGGTTTATGCCACCTCCGACAAGGCCTGGACAGAAGCGCTGGACAGCTATGTATCCTATTACTTCACCCTCACCGATGAATCTACCGACGAGGAAAAGGCCGATGCATACGCGCAGGCAGAGGCATATTACAAAGAGCAGGGATACACACAGGAATCCCTTCGTGAAGACTATCTGGAATATGATAATTATGACCGGGTCACCTCCGAGCTTTTCAAGGATATCAACGTTACAGATGAAGAGGTAGCCGCCGACTATCAGGATGCCGTTACCAGCGACCGGGCGCTGTACGAGTTTGACGCTGACGCCTATGAGACGCAGGTCATGATGTTCCAATACGGATATGCCGACGCTCTGCCCTGGTATCATCCCGAAGGCTATCGCTATGTAAAGCACATCCTGCTTTCCGTGGACAGCGATCTGATGGCTGCGTACACCGATCTGGCCGCAAAGTATGAAGCGCAGTCCAGCGCCGATGCCACGGCCACAGATACAGCCGAAGAGCCCGTAACCGCCGATCAGGTTGCGGAAGCCAAGGCCGCTGTGATTGCCTCGGTACAGGTGCAAATCGACGATATCAACAATCAGCTTGCCCAAGGCGCTTCCTTTGAGGATCTGATCGCGCTGTACGGCACGGATCCCGGTATGACCAGCGGCAGCTATCCTGACGGATATGAAGTATCGGAAGCTTCCGTCGGCTTTGTAACCGAGTTTGTGAATGCCGCCTTCTCCCTGAAAGCGATCGGCGATGTGAGCGAGCCCTTCCTCAGCGAATACGGCGTGCACATTGTTAAATACGTGGGCGATGTTCCCAGCGGCCCCGTGGAACTGACCGACGATGAAGCGGCGCTGATCCGTGAGAGCCTGCAAACCGAAAAGGAAACCGAAATCATGAACGCCTGGCACGATGCCGCCGACATCCAGTATACCGGCCTCATCCGTTCCATTGATGAAATCCAGGCAGAAGAAACCGTTACCGAATAAAACGGGATACTTACCAAAAACCATAGCTTCAAACATACTTCAACGGGCGGCCGCAAAGGCCGCCCGTTCCTGCTGTTATAAGGTGGAGTCAAGGTTGCTGGGTAAGCGATGAATAAAGCGCTTGTGCGATGGTGCGTTAGATTTTTGTCGGGTTGTGCAAGCCCAACCCGAAAGTGTAGCAGCGCTGCGTCGAGGGTTCTGCAAGCCCAGCCCGGCGGAAATATGACGTGCTAACACATAAGGGATTTGTTCAGCGCTTACCTGGTTCTGGCCAGAGTGCAGGGGTGAACCCCTTGCCGGGGCTCAGGGCGGAGCCCAGGTTCTTTCTTCACAGCTTAGGATAAAAGAGGGGCTGGCGAGCGTCGATAACGACCCAAAGCGGTTTTTTTGATACACCAAACGGGCAAGTCCTATGTGGCTGGCTATTTTTTGTGCTAAATTTACGCTTCAACTTCTATACAAAGCAAAAACGCTTCAATGAAAATTATCGTGGTTTGATGCCACACCATGATAGGAAAACGCATATGCCAGCTTAGCTTTACTACAGAATAGGAACCGTACATTCCGCCGTATACGGTAAGAAGTGTTGAGGGCATAGCGCATATACCAAGGTTGCTAACCAATTTTCAAGGTGATCAAACGAATTCCGGCACGCGCAGGATATTTAAATGTTTTATTTATCATAGTAACGCTTTATCTGTATTTTTCAACAAAGCGCTAAAATGACCATCAGCCCAAGAAAGCGCTCTCCATCAAGCACTCGTTCATTGGGCAATGTCCCGCGCCTCCGGTTCCTCCGCTTCATCCGGCAGATAGAAAATGAAGCGGCACCGGTCATCCCCCATGACGGCACTTTGCATCACTTCGCCCTTGAGTGGCAGGTTCAGCCCTGCCAGAAAATGGCTGGCATGCCCCAGACTGCAATAGCATACCTCCTGTGAAACCGGTTCATTCCGCAGAATTGCCTCCCGCACCAGCGGACAATGACAGGCATAGTACCGTTTCATCCGGCTGTCTGTTGCCTGCAGATACTGCGCGGGGCGGTACGGTACCTTGGTAATCACGATACCCCTTCTGCCATTGTAGCTGCCCCATTGCATATGCGGTTCATCCGTGAGAAACGAGAATACTTCGTCAGTCAGCTCCATCGTAAACCAAAGCTCGTTTTGCTCCTTCATTTGCCGGAGCATGGCGACGCGGTCCCGCTGTTTGTTCTCCAGAAACGAATCCACTGTTTCGCAGTGTGCATACTTCTCCCTTTCCCTCACGTCCTGCTCTTGCCAATAGGTTTCCGGGATGCCGTGCTGTACCTGATACCAGGCTTCGCGGGCCTGCTGCCGGGTCAGCCTGTCGGCCATCAGCCCGGTTACGCGTTGCGTATAAGCGCAACGCGCTGCCTCATCCGCGCCGAGAGCCGGAAACGGTTCGCAAAATATCAGGTTGCGGAGCTCCGCGCCATGATCCTTTTCGAGGATATCAGTCAGTCTTTTCATGCCGTTATGGCAATCCGTGATCTCCACCAGCGCAATATACTGCACGCGCAGACCTGCCCACAGCAGGTAATCACAGATCGCGTCAAAGGTTTCCGGGGTATTGCGGCCGTCCGCCGCCAACGCCTGCGCATACCGGTACAGATCATCCTTGCGAATGGCTGAAAGCTCAATGGCTTGATCCGCCGCCCATTGCGTAAAAGCACGGACGGCCGCAAGCCGCGCTTCACATTCCGCCCCGGCAATCCCCTGCGCCCTCAGGGCGTTCTGATATAGATCGTTGCTCACAGCCCTGCCCTCCAATCATCCAAGGATCCGCTGATCCTTATCCTGTTTCGTTCTTCTTTTCTATTGATGTTTATTGGATAGATACTCTTTCCGCCGCTTTCAATCCTTCTGCATTGCAGATAAACCTTGCATTGGCATACGAAAAGACAGGGAGCCGAATCCGGTCCCCGTCTTTTCCGCATATTTTTTTACTGTTTCCAACGTTTCAACGTCGGCAGCACTTGTTCCAGCATACGCCGCGCGCTGTCCTCCGTCATTGCCGGATCCTCTTTCACCATGATCGGAACACAGATATTGATCATCTCGTTCATCGTTCCCTCAAACAAGAATTTCCCATCGGCATAGCAGTACTGGCAATAGTCTTCGTTTTTGCTCCCATCAGCATTCGTGCCGTACAGTTCGTCGGTATCCCCCATCGGCATGGCGCAGCATTGGCATACTTTTTGTTCCATAATTATCGCTCCTTACATAATATTGGGATCATGTATACAGTATAGAAAACTAAATACGACAACTGTGTGTCGTATTTGGTAAACAGTCAACAGCAACTGCGCATGATTCTACAGAAGAAGGTTATCTTTGCTCA
This sequence comes from Candidatus Limiplasma sp., assembly GCA_963664595.2. Lineage (GTDB taxonomy): Bacteria > Bacillota > Clostridia > Christensenellales > Aristaeellaceae > CAXXOK01. Next base: position 84,227 of record CAXXOK010000004.1, read on the forward strand.
TACGGTATGCTTTGCTTTTCAGTTCATACACTCATCAGCCCTCCATCCAAACAGGCGGCGCGTCAGGCTATTGCCTCGCGCTATCCGTCAAGACCGGAACTCCATCGCTTTTTCGGAATATGAAAAACCACCGGTTTCCCGGTGGTTTGATAGAAGCTATTGTTTACCGCAACGTTTTGTTCTGAAACGGTTTCAATTCGCTCAGTTATTCTTGGCCTTGATGGCGGCGTGCGCGGCGGCCAGACGGGCGATCGGCACACGGAAGGGAGAGCAGCTGACATAGGTCAGGCCGATTTTGTGGCAGAACTCAATGGTGGAAGGATCGCCGCCATGCTCGCCGCAGATGCCCAGTTTGATGTCGGGGCGGGTTTCACGGCCAAGCTTCACAGCCATCTTCACCAGCTTGCCAACGCCGTTCTGGTCCAGCTTTGCGAAGGGATCGCTCTCAAACACCTTGTTGGTGTAGTAGCTATCCAGGAACTTGCCGGCATCGTCGCGGCTGAAGCCGAACGTCATCTGGGTAAGATCGTTGGTGCCGAAGGAGAAGAACTCGGCTTCGGTGGCGATCTCATCGGCCAGGATGGCGGCACGCGGGATCTCAATCATGGTGCCGATGTGGTACTTGAGCTCGGTGTTCTGCTCTTTGAACACGGTCTCGATGGTTTCCACCACGATCTCTTTGACAAACTTAAGCTCTTTCACATCACAAACCAGCGGGATCATGATCTCGGGAACGACGTCAAAGCCCTTATCCTTCTTGACCTTGATGGCGGCCTGTATCACGGCGCGGGTCTGCATGCGGGCAATTTCGGGATAGGTGACGGCCAGGCGGCAGCCGCGGTGGCCCATCATCGGGTTGAACTCGTGCAGCGCGTCGATCTTTTCTTCAATCGCTTCGGAAGTGGTACCCAGCTCTTTGGCAATCGCGGCGATTTCGGCGGTCATGCTCTTGGCGGGCAGGAACTCATGCAGCGGCGGATCGAGGTAACGCACGGTCATCGGGCGGCCTTCCAGCGCGATGTACATTTCTTCAAAATCGCCCTGCTGCATCGGCAGGATCTTCGCCAGGGCGGCTTCACGCTGCTCTGCGGTATCGGACAGGATCATCTCGCGCACGGCGGCGATGCGGTCTGCCTCAAAGAACATATGCTCGGTGCGGCACAGGCCGATGCCTTCGGCGCCGAATTCCACAGCCTGCTTGGTGTCGCGGGGATTGTCGGCGTTGGTGCGCACTTTCAGGGTGCGGGCCGCATCCGCCCATGCCATCAGGCGGGCGAAATCGCCGGTCACGGACGCTTCCACCGTGGGGATGGATTCGCCGTACACATTGCCGGTGGAGCCGTCGATGGACAGATTGTCGCCCTCTTTGTACACCTTGCCGTCCACGGTAAGGGTTTTGGCTTCTTCATCAATACGCAGCGCGCCGCAGCCTACGACTGCCGCGCGGCCCATGCCGCGGGCTACAACCGCCGCGTGGCTGGTCATGCCGCCGCGCGCCGTGAGGATGCCCTTGGACAGGTCCATGCCTTCGATATCCTCAGGCGTGGTTTCTTCACGCACGAGGATGGCGGCAATGCCCTTGCGGCCAGCGTCGGCGGCAGCGGCAGCGGTGAAATACGCCTTGCCGGCGGCAGCGCCCGGAGAAGCGGGCAGGCCTTTGGCAATCGGTGTGGCGGCCTTGATGGCCTTGGGATCAAAATTCGGGTGCAGCAGGGTATCCAGCTGCTTGGGCTCCACCTTCAGAACGGCTTCATCGGTGGAAAGCACGCCCTCGTCCACCAGATCGACGGCGATCTTCAGCGCGGAGGCCGCGGTGCGTTTGCCGTTGCGGGTCTGGAGCATATACAGCTTTGCGTGCTCGATGGTGAACTCCATATCCTGCATATCGCGGTAGTGGTCTTCCAGCGTGTTGGCGATTTTCACAAACTGGTCATACACATCGGGCATGGTGTTTTGCAGGGAAGCGATGGGCTGCGGGGTGCGGATACCGGCCACCACGTCCTCGCCCTGCGCGTTCATCAGGAACTCGCCGTAGAGCTTCTTTTCGCCGGTGGAGGGGTCGCGGGTAAAGGCGACGCCTGTGCCGGAATCATTGCCCATGTTGCCGAACACCATGGCCTGCACGTTTACGGCGGTGCCCCAATTGGAGGGGATGTCGTTCATGCGGCGGTAGTAGATGGCGCGGGGGTTGTCCCAGGAGCGGAACACGGCCTTGATGGCTTCCATCAGCTGTTCCTTGGGATTCTGCGGAAATTCCACGCCTTTTTCTTTTTTATAAATGGCTTTGAAGGTTTCCACAAGCTCTTTCAGGTCGTCGGCAGTCAGATCGGTATCATACTGCGCGCCTTTGGCTTCCTTCATCTTGCCCAGGGCGCCTTCGAAATTGCTCTTTTTGATTTCCATCACAACGTCGGAAAACATCTGGATAAAGCGGCGGTAGCTGTCGTAGGCAAAGCGCTCGTTGCCGGTCTGCTTGGCGAGGCCCTTCACGGCCACATCGTTCAGGCCGAGGTTGAGGATGGTATCCATCATGCCGGGCATGGAGGCACGGGCGCCGGAACGCACGGATACCAGGAACGGATTTTCCAGATCTCCAAATTTTTTGCCGCAGATGATCTCAGTTTCTTTCAGCGCGGCATCAATCTCATTCAAGATATCTTCATGAATCGATTTGCCATCTTCATAATAACGGGTGCAGGCTTCGGTCGTTACGGTGAAGCCCTGCGGCACGGGAAGGCCGATGTTGGTCATCTCCGCAAGGTTGGCGCCCTTGCCGCCCAGCAGCTCACGCATGCTTGCATTGCCCTCTTTAAACAGATATACGTACTTTGCCATGTGTCAGTGATCCTCCTCAAAATCATTCTGTGGACCGCCACAGTTCTTGTGCTGATCCTATCAAACTATCCAAATAATTATACACAGTTTGTATTATATGTGCAAGAATAAAAGTTCGATTTCCTTTGTTTTTCCTTTGTAAACTCCCAAACAGGACATCCGGATCCGACGCCTTGTATTTTCCTTTGTACAGATACACGCGGATTACGGCTCCCGAACGCTTTCCAGAAATAATCTCTGCATAAAGCCGCCGTTCGTCTCCCGCTTGTGCAGCCTTGTTTGCTCCAGTCCCTCCCGCCCGATTCCCCTGTGCTCCGCGATGGCGTACACCACTTCCAGGATATCGGCCAGTTCCTCCGCCTCCCCGGACTCCAGATACTCCCGGGTTTCTTCCATCAGCTTGCGGTCCAGTTCCCCGGCATACGCCTGTGCGGATAAAACGCTGATTGCCGCCGTTGCGCCGCTTTGGGCAATGATATGCGGGATATTGTCCCTGACCAGCTTCCGGTACACTTTAATGCCCATTCCATTCTCACTTCCCGTTTCATCAAGTATATCATAGCGCAGGCATAAGCGACAGAGGCAGACCGGGATAACGCAGGGTTTTTGCAGGTAACGCAAAACGCAGGTTGGCGTGCTGCCGTTCCCGCACGTTCTTCTCTTGACGTGCAGGAAACGAACGCATATAATATGGGTACCGCGTTCCTGAGGTGTGCGCCAGTGTCTAGTTTTTACCGACACTTCACATATGGAACTTGTAGTCCGTATCCGGCTGTCAGGCCCCCGTATCCGTACGTCAGGGGAAGACAAAAGCATGCGGCAGAGTACCAACCTGCTTGTATATAGCGGGTGAAAAACATGACGCAGCGGCACTTTGGGAATGATTTGTATTTCGCCCTTTTGACGAAAGGAGCTTTTTTATGTTCAGTCAAAGCGCTCCGGGCAGCCGTGATGTAGCCCGGGCTGCCATCGAAATGAGCATGTCGCGCTCACGCGAAGAAGAAATGCAAATTAAAAAATCGTATGTAAACCGGGAGATCGCTTCCGCCGCCGTGGATTTCGGCGGGGAATTCGTTCCCTCGATCATCAAGATTATCGAACGCGCCGTGATCGCTGCCAAGCGGGAAGGCCTGATTAATGAAAGCCATCTGGAGGAAGGCGGCGTAGCGGGCGCCGCGCGCGAAGCCCTCAGCCAGATCACCACCAAGGCGCTTGGGATGAACGTCGGTGGAAAAATCGGCATCGCCCGGCACAAGGATCATGTGGCCGTCGCGGTATTTTTCGGCATCGGGCTGGGTCATCTGGATGAAATTTGTATCGGATTGGGGCATCGGGCCATATGACGGACAAACACATTACCATCGCTATCGACGGTCCCGGGGGCGCCGGCAAGAGCACCGTTGCCGATGAAATCGCTAAAAAGCTGCATATTTTGCATTTAGACACGGGCGCGATGTACCGTGCCTTTGCGTATGAAGCGCTTTCGGAGGGAATTGATCCCGCCGACGAGCAGGGCCTGGCCGCACTGGCGGACCGCATCTCGCTGAGCGTTGCCTTTGCAAACGGCGCGCAGCAAACCCTGGTGGATGGAAAAGACCTGTCCTCCTGCATCCGCACGCCGGAAATCAGCCTCGCCGCCTCCGCCTGCTCCAAGTCAGGCGCCGTGCGCAGACTGATGGTACACATGCAGCAGGAGATCGCCAAAGCGCAATCCATGGTGCTGGACGGACGGGACATCGGTACCCGGGTGCTGCCCGACGCCACCCTGAAGCTTTATTTAACCGCCTCACCCGAGATCCGCGCCAGGCGGCGGTACGACGAAATGGTATGCAAAGGCCAGCAGGCCGATTATGATACGGTGCTCCGGGATGTCATCGCCCGCGACCATCAGGATTCCACACGCGCCATCGATCCCCTGCGCCCCGCGCAGGACGCCGTGGTGATCGACACCTCCGCGCTGACGCAGGCCCAGGTTGTCGAAAAAGCGCTCGCCCTGCTGGAGGATAAGCTATGACAAAAACTGAAAAGCCGCAGCGCAAATCCCGGCTGTACTCGTTCATCGTGTTTCTTGCCTCGATTGTTTTTCACACCCTGATGCCTGTGAAGTATATCCACAGGGAATATACAAAGCTGAACGCCCCGTACATCCTGATCGGCAATCATATTTCCATGCTTGATCCGGTAATCGCCGCCTACGGTATCAAAAAAAACCAGGTCCGGTTTCTGGGCAAAGCCGAGCTGACCAAAAACCCGCTCCTGCGGTTTTTTTTCCAGCATTTGCGGATGATCCCCGTTAGCCGGTTCAACACCGATATGAAAGCCCTGCGCAGCAGCCTGAAGGTTCTCAAAGAAGGGTATGTGCTGGGCATTTTCCCCGAAGGCACGCGCTACAAGGAGGGCATCATGGAAAACATGGAGGGCGGCGTCGCCATGATCGCGCTGCAAAGCGATGTGCCCATCCTGCCCGCGTATATCCAGGGAACCGTTAAGCCGTTTCACCGAATCCGCTGCACCTACGGGGAACCTTTCACCGTTTCCGATCTGCGGGCTAAGGGCATCAACAAAGCGACCGGAGAAGAAGTTCTTCACAGAATCCGGGATATTTATCTAAAAATGGTGGCAGATTCCGCTGAAGTGCCGAAAGAATAACTGTTTTTTCGAATTTCTTCCAAATTATAAGAAGGAATCTTCCCCTGCAGAGCCGAATATAATAACTGATTATCTGTCTGGAGGTTAATTCATGCCGATACGCACGGCAAAGCACGCGGGCTTCTGTATGGGAGTCAAGCGCGCGGTGGACGAGGCAATGAAGGCATCCAAGCAGTATGGTGCGATATCCACCATCGGAGAGTTACTGCATAACCCGCAGGTCATTCGCCGGTTGGAGGAAAACGGAATCCGCGCAGTGGATGCCCCTGCACAGGCAGCAGGGCAGACTGTGATTATCCGCAGCCATGGCGTGGCGCCCGGTATTTATGAAGAACTGAACCGGCTCTCCTGCCGTACGCTGGATCTCACCTGTCCGTTTGTACAGCGGCTGCACGAAACGGTCAGCCGGTATTCGCAGGAGGGAAATCCCGTTATCCTTGTGGGGCAGCGTGATCACCCGGAGGTTATCGGCACCATCGGCTGGTGCCGGGGCGACGTGTATACCGTATCCGACGCGCAGCAGGCGGAAAGCCTGCCGGAGCTTCCAGAGGCGCTGGCGGTCGCGCAGACCACCTTCCCCCATGAGTCGTGGGAAACCATCCTGCCGGTTATCCGGCGGAAGGTGAAACAGCTTTCGGTGGAAGATACCATCTGCACAGCCACCGTTCTGCGGCAGAAGGAGGCCCGGGAGCTGGCGGCCCAGGTGGATGCCATGCTCGTGATCGGCGGCAGAAAAAGCGCCAACACGCGCAAGCTGTACGAAACCTGCCGGTCCATATGCCCGCGCACATTACTGATAGAGTCCACAGAGGATATCCCAGCGGACTTTGCAGATATTCATTCCGATATCATTGGAATAACCGCCGGTGCGAGCACGCCGGATTGGTTACTAAAGGAGGTTGTCACACGCATGACAGACAAAGAACAAATGGATCAACAAGTACCCGTTGAAGAGGCGGAAAAAAACAGCTTCATGGCGGATATTGAAGCTACGCTGGTGAAAATCCGTCCGGGCCAAACGGTAACCGGCACGGTGGTGCAGATGACGGATGATGAAGTCTGCGTTAATATCGGCTTTAAATCCGACGGGCTGATCAAGCGCGAAGACTTGATTACCGAAAATGTGCAGATGGGCGACGAAATTGAAGTGGAAGTCGTCAAAGTGAACGACGGAGACGGAAATGTGCTGCTGTCCCAGCGCAATATCCTCAAGCGGAAAGCTTTTACAAAGCTTGTTGAAAAGTTTGAGAATGACGAATATGTGGAAGGCGTCGGCAAGGAAGTTGTCAAGGGCGGTTTAATCTGCGATGTGGACGGCATCCGCGCTTTCGTCCCCGCGTCCCAGCTTTCCAACCGCTACGTGGAAAAGATCGGCGAGTTTGTGGGCCAAACGCTGAAACTCAAGATCATTGAACTGGACGAACAGAAACGCCGGATCGTCGCCAGCCGCAAGGCCGTACTCAAGGCCGAAGAAACCAGCCGCAAGGGCGAAGTCTGGGCTTCGCTGGAAGAAGGCGCCGTGATTAAGGGCATCGTCCGCAGGCTGACCGATTTCGGTGCGTTTGTGGATATCGGCGGCGTAGACGGTTTGATCCATGTGACCGACCTCAGCTGGTCGCACGTCAAGCATCCGTCCGAAATCGTGCATCCCGATCAGGAAGTGGAAGTAAAAATCCTCAACCTCGATCACGAGCGCGAGCGCATTCAGCTGGGTCTCAAGCAAATGCAGCCCAAGCCCTGGGATGTCGCGCCCCAGAAATACCCCGAAGGCTCCGTGGTCATCGGTAAGGTAGTCCGCATCACCACGTTCGGCGCGTTTGTGGAGCTGGAGCCCGGCGTTGACGGTCTGGTACACATCAGCCAGTGCGCCACCACGCGCATCGACAAGGTGGAAGACGCCGTGTCCGTGGGTGATGAAATCAATGTAAAGGTACTGAGCATTGACCCGCAGGCCAAGCGCATCAGCCTGAGCATCCGTGCCCTGCTTGAGCCCGACGAACCGGCCAGGCCCGCGCAGGATGCAGCCCCCGCCGGTCCTGAGATGCTGGAAGATATCGTCCCCGTGGATATCGAAGCCGTCGGCAAGCAGCTGGAAGAAGAAGCCGTAAAGGAAGCACCGGCTGAAGAATCCAAGAAAAAAGCCAAGGCCGCCAAGAAAGAAAAGGACGATGAAGCCGAAGAACCGGCTGAAACGCCTGAAGCATAAGAAGGTTTCGCCAAAACAGGGCTGCGTGCGCAGCCCTGTTTTTTACACAACGGACCGCCCATTACTGCAAGAACCCCACCGCTACGTTTTAAGGAGGGCTGACCATGCCGGAATCTGTATTCCCCGCACAGCGCGATACGCTGCTGCAAACACTGATGGAACGGTTTGAACAGACCATGCCCTATCACCCGCATACCGACTGGCAAGCCGTGCAGAACGCGCTGCAGGCCGCCCCGCATGCGCTGGACGCTCTGCAGGCTATGGAAAACACAGGCGGTGAGCCCGGTGTGGTGGAGGATCCCGAACATCCAAGCCAGATTGTTTTCATGGATTGCTCAGCGGAAAGCCCCGCCGGCCGCCGCAGCCTTTGCTACGATCAGGACGCGCTGCTGGGCCGAAAATCGAACCCGCCCAAAGGCAGCGCCGTTCATATGGCAGCCCTGATGGGAATTGAGCTTCTGACCGAAGCACAGTACAGGGCCCTGCAACAGCTGGGTGATTTCGACCTGAAAACCTCCAGCTGGGTTCTGACGCCGCCGGAAGTTCGTATGCTGGGCGGCGCGCTGTTCTGTGACCGGCGATACGCAAGAGTTTTTGCCTACCATAACGGAGCCGACGCGTATTATGGTAGCCGCGGCTTTCGCGGCTGCCTTGCCCTGCCCGCCGCGTTGTGATGCCGGGAAGATTGTGCTATAATACTGAAATATTCACTTTACCCGCCATACCAAACCGCTAATCTTCCGACACGGGAGGGCTTCTTTTGACCCATTGGCTGATACACCTGTTTGTGAGAAACGCTGAGAACGTAACGGACCGAACGGTACGCGCTTCCTACGGCACGCTGGGCAGCGTAACCGGCATACTCGTCAACATCCTGCTGTCGGCGCTGAAATTTATCATGGGCACGCTCTCCGGCTCGCTGGCCGTTACGGCCGACGCCGTGAACAACCTTTCCGACGCGGCCGGATCGCTGATGTCGCTGATTACAGTGCGCCTGGCCGTGAAACCCAATGACAAAGCCCACCCCTTCGGGCATGGGCGGCTGGAATACATCGGCGCGCTGGCCGTGGGCGTACTGATCGTCATCGCAGGAATTCAGCTGCTTTCCGATGGCATTCATACCATTTTCCACCCGGAAGAAATGACCGTGAGCATCCTCATGCTTGTGTTACTCACGGTCAGCATCGGGGTAAAACTGTGGCTGTTTGTATACTACCGCCACATTGCCCGTCTCATCGACAGCAAAACCCTCTCAGCCGCCTCCAAGGACAGCCTCAGCGATGTCGGCGCCACGGGAACCGTGGTGATCAGCATGCTTTTACAACTGCTCTTCGGCTGGCAAATCGACGGTTTCATCGGCATTCTGGTTGCGCTGTTTGTGCTTAAAACCGGGTATGATGTATGCAAGGATACCATCGACAGCCTGTTGGGCGGAAAACCTGATCCGCATGTCATCCGGGATATCCGGCGCATCATGCTTCAGCATAAGGAGATTTTGGGTCTGCATGATCTGATCCTGCACGATTACGGCCCCGGCCGCTGCATTGCCTCCGTACATGCGGAAGTGAACGCGGCTGACGACATCGTAGCCATCCACGAGGTGATTGATCAGGCGGAACGTGAGCTGAGAGACGAGCTGAATATGGAAGTTTGCATCCATATGGACCCCACCGTAACAAACGATCCCCGCATCAACGAGGTGCGACGCGAAATGCTCGCTTATCTTCGCGGATTGGATCCTCGGCTGTCGCTGCATGATTTCCGCATGGTGCCGGGCGAACGGCAGATCAATCTGGTGTTCGACTGTCTGCTGCCGGACGATATCACAGACAAAGATCAGTTGCTTGACAAGATGCGTTCCTTTGCCAAACAGCTGGACAGCCGTTATGAACTTGTGGTGCAGTTCGATACCGATTTTTCGTAAAATGCAAATAGCGGATACCGTATGGCATGCAACGCTTTTATGAGGGAAAGCAACCGAGTATTATCCCGTGACCTTACACAGTAAACCCTGCCAAAGCAGCGCTGAGGCAGGGTTTATAAGAAAAGGCTGTCACAAAAGCTAAGCGGTTGCCATATGCTTGAATGGTTATTCAAAAACCCCTGGTGCAATCTCCCTGCCCGTTGCCGTGCAGGGAAGTGCACCAGGGGTTTTCCGATACTATTTTGTCTTATGACGAATCAGCTTGTAATACCGGTCTTTGTCCGTTTTACTTACCAGCGTTTCCAGCTCCTCGTCCCCCATCACGGTGTTGCGCCCCTCCGCATACAGGGCATCCACCTGCTCTTTGACAGCCTTCACCAGTTCATCCTGCTTGCTGAGCTTGTGTTCCCCCGTCAGGCGGAAGAACGCATTCATCCAATGCGCAACCCCGGCAAGGCCGCTGTGGCTGTCCACCGATACTGTGGGCGGACGGTTGAGGATTTTGGTTGTGTTGAAGATATTGTAGATTTCCTCGTCCTTCAGCATGCCGTCGGCATGGATACCGGCGCGGGTAACATTGAAATGCCTGCCCACAAACGGCTGCCGCGCGCTGATTTCGATGCCGATTTCCTTTTCCATATACTCGGCGATTTCGTCTACGGCGGTCAAATCCATCCCGTCGTCCGTACCGCGCAGGCCCTGATACTCAATGGCCATTGCTTCCAGCGGGCAATTGCCCGTCCGCTCACCGATACCCAGCAGCGAACAGTTTACGCTGGAGCAGCCATACAGCCAGGCTGTGCCCGCGTTGTTGACAACCTTGTAGAAATCGTTATGCCCGTGCCATTCCAGCAGCTCGCTGGGGATGCTGGCATAGTGGTTCAAGCCGTAGATAATACCCTGCACACTTCTGGGCAGCGCCGCGCCGGGATAGCTGACGCCATAGCCCATCGTGTCGCAGGCACGCACCTTGACGGGGATGCCGCTCTCCCGCGACAGATCACTGAGCTTTTCAGCAAAGGGCAGTACGAAGCCGTAGAAATCGGCGCGGGTAATATCCTCAAAGTGGCAGCGGGGCCGGATGCCCTTCTCCATACAGGCCTTGACAATGCCCAGGTATTGGTCCATCGCCTGGCCGCGCGTCATCTTCATCTTTTTAAAGATGTGGTAATCGCTGCACGAAACCAGGATACCGGTCTCCTGCACGCCCGCCGCCTTCACCAGATCAAAATCCGAGGGATTGGCACGGATCCAGGTAGTGATTTCCGGAAACTGCAATCCCACCTCCTGGCATTTCTCCAGCGCCTGCCGGTCTTTATCGGTATAGATAAAAAACTCGCTCTGGCGCACCAGCCCCTTGGGGCCGCCCAAGCGGCCCAGCAGCTTGTACAGGTGTACGATTTGATCTACGGAAAACGGGCTTACACTCTGCTGTCCGTCCCGGAAGGTGGTGTCGGTCATCCAGATTTCATCGGGGATGTTAACCGGCACCAAGCGGTTATTGAATGTAATTTTGGGAATGGTATCGTAGTCATAAATCTCACGATACAGATTGGGCTCCTCAACGTCCTGCAAATCGTAGCGGTACTTAGCCTGGATTAGCTGATTTCTTCTCTGATCAAATTCGATCATACTTCACTCTCCCTTTCACGGATGTCAAAACGCGCCGCTGTCGAAAAGTATGTGGAAAACGTCGTAGTTTTCCTCTGTTTTTGTGGAAAACCCGTGGAAAACGCGTTGGAAACTGCTTGTTTTCCATCGTCAGATTTTCCATATGGAGTGGAAAACAGAGGATGTCGGGCAGTAAACCGTGCGCCTGTTACGTTTTCAAAAAGCAATGGATAGGGTTGCCTGAGGAAAAGGCTGTGGAAAGATAACGCTCAAGTCAGGCTTTCAACAAACGCGCGGATGCGCCCCACACCTTCCAGAATATCTTTCTTGGACAAACAATAGGTGATGCGGCAGAAGCCCGGCGCCATAAAGCTTTCGCCCGGCAAAATCGCCACCTTCTCATACTCCAGCAGCTGATCCGCAAAGGTGTTGCTGTCAACGATCTCCACACCGTTTTTATGCTTGCCGACCAGCTTTTTCATATTCAGCATCACATAAAAGGCGCCGTCCGGTTTCAGGCAGGATATTCCCTCGATCGCATTCAGTCCCTCCACCAGCGTATCCCTGCGTTCCTGAAACGCCTTACGCATTTCCTCCACAGGCTCCTGCGGCATGGTGAGCGCTTGCGTTGCGGCATACTGTGCGGGGGTGTTGGGCGCGGAAGTTGCCTGGCTCTGGCAGGCTTCGATTGCTTTCATCACATCTTTGGGGCCCGCGGCATAGCCGATGCGGAAGCCCGTCATCGCATAGGTTTTACTCACGCCATTGATGACAATGGTTCTGTCCTTCACGGCCTGGCCCAGCGTTGCGATGGATACGTTTGTTTTGCCGTTATACAGCAGGTGTTCATAAATTTCATCGGTGATGATATAGAAGTTATATTTCACGGCGAGATCGGCCAGGGCCTGGAGCTCGTCCTTGTCCCAGCAGCTTCCGTTGGGGTTGCTGGGCGAGGTGAGCATAAACACCTTGGTTTTATCCGTAATCACGGCCTCGATCTGTTTGGCGCTGAGCACAAAATGGTCCGCTTCGGTGGTTTCGGCAAACACCGGCACGCCGCCGCACATTTTAACCATTTCGGGATAGCTGACCCAGCATGGGGTCGGGATAATCACTTCGTCGCCTTCATCCAGCAGGGCAAAAAAGGCATTGAAGATGGAATGCTTCGCGCCGTTGGATACAACAATCTGGCTGACCTCGTAATCCAGTCCGTTCTCTGTTTTCAGCTTTTTTTGTATCGCTTTGCGAAGTTCCACCATGCCGGCCGCGGCCGTATAGCGTGTTTTACCATTGTCCAGGGCCCATTTTGCAGCATCGCGGATCGCAACCGGCGTATCAAAGTCCGGCTCTCCGCCCGCAAACCCGATTACATTTTCGCCCGCAGCTTTCATGGCAATTACCTTCGCGTTCAAGGCCAGCGTCGCAGAAGGTTCAATCCCGGCTGCTTTCTTCGAAATCCCCAAAGGCATGGCATATCCCTCCCGTTGTTCACGTGCTTTTCATACAGAAGCCTGTATAAAAACATTTTGCATTATACCATGAGGATTTACATTCCGTAAAGAAGATCACGTTTCAAATACGAGGTTTTCGCGTACAATACTTACTGAAAGAGGTGATATTTATGCGCTTATCATGGAAACGGATACTCAGCGTTTTATTTGCGGTGGCCCTGCTGCTTCCCCTGACGGCTTTCGCCGAGGATGCTTCGGCCAGTACCGCGGAGGATACCAGTGAACCCCTGTATGTATTAGATTATTTTGAAGGCTCGGCGCTGGACGTAAGCCTGTACGAAGGCAAGGCGCTCTTCCTGAATTTCTTCACGGAATGGTGCCCCTACTGTATGGCGGAAATGCCGGACATCAAAGAAATTTATGACCTGTACGACCCCAATTCGCTGGAAATGATTCTGGTTCATCCCTGGGATGGCGAGGATGCGAGCAATACGGCGTCCGTCGTAGCCACCTACGGGCTGGAGGGCATTACCACCATCGAGGATGAAACCTTCGAGCTGACCACGCTGGTCGGCGTGCCCGGTTACCCCACCAGTATCATCATTGATCCGGACGGCTACCTGTACTATGCGGTTGCCAGCAAGCTGGATTATGATACGCTCACGTCCATTTTCGACTCGATGGGCATCCCCAGGCGTGAGGATGCCGCGGGAGCCGTTGTGGCACTGGCTGTTGATCAAACCACAACCGATGCCACAACCGGTAAGTAAGCCATGGCAGCAGTTTTTACAACAAGCGTTGAACAAATATCTCTGTGGGCGATGTTCATCGGCGGCCTCGTAGCCTTCGTATCGCCCTGTGTGCTGCCGATGCTGCCCGTGTATACGCTGTATCTGGTGGGCGGTGAAGGAGCGGAACAGAAAAACGCCTGGGGCACCGTTGCGCTGCGGTGTTTGGGGCTGGCCGCCGGATTTATCCTGTTGTTTACCCTGCTGGGCGCGGTGGCCGGGCTTACCGGCGGTGCGCTGAGGGATATCAACCGCGGCACATTGAACATCGCCACCGGCATCCTGATGATCCTGTTCGGGCTTTGGACAGCTGATTTTCTCCACTGGGGCGGCGTGAAAGCCCCCCGGTGGACAGAGCGGTTTCAATCGCTCCGTCCCAACGGCTTTTTCTCAGCCCTGCTGTTCGGCATTGTGATTGCCCTGTCCTGGACGCCCTGCCTGACGCCGATCCTCGCCAACGCGTTAATCCTGGCAGCCTCCAGCGCTACGGTTTCCACGGGCATGCTGTCGCTGGCCGTGTTCGCCTTGGGGCTTTCCGTGCCGATGCTCCTGTTTATCGTGCTCTATCACGGGCTGAAAAATGCCTTTGCATGGCTGCGGGATCATCAGCCACTGCTCAGAAGGACCGGCGGTATCCTGATGATTATCTACGGCGTATACCTGATCCTGTCCACGGTATTATAGTTTCATATTTTCTGTAAATCGGCCATCATACCAACAAGAGTTGGTATGATGGCCGATTTACAGAAAGAAATCATCTACAGGGAGATCACAAACCGCGGCATTGAGCTTTGCGGGGACTTGTGCTGATCGCTTATAGCCCACCAGGTGGACTACAGAATAATTACATCTGGCAGTCCTGTGGGCAACGAGCTTTGAAAACCCGTTAAACCCCAGGCAAACGATGCTTTACGTGCTTGTGCGATACTGCGCTGGATTTTCGCCAGATTGGGTTTGGGAAAGCCGCCGTAGTAGCAGCGCTGCGTCAAAGCCTTCGCAAACGCAGGCTGGCGGAAAGATAACGCGCCCGCGTGCAGGGGGTTGAATCCAGCGTTTATCCGGCTTTGAAAATGTCACAGAAAAGCAGCTGATCGCCGCGTTTGACGGCGATCAGCTGTTTTTTATGTTTTCCTTGATTAAAACGGAAACGCAAGCTTCCAGGGCGGCGCGGCCGGATTGGGCGGCCGGTTTATCTGGCGTTCATGAAACGGATTTCTATCCCGAATAGCTTCTGATGCCGAAGAAAATCGGCTGCCTCAACAACCTGTATGTACTTCCGGGCTACCGTGGACGTCGCATCGCCAATATGCTGTGCGCGTCCCCGATGCTATGGTTTGCTGTCGTGGATGGCCTTCACACCGTATACGTATTTGTTTTCAGCGGAAATGACAGCGTTATCAGCCTGTACCGCAGCCTTGGCTTCCGTTACAGCTACGATATGTTCGGCGGCTTTATTGTTGCCTATTCGCTGACTCTCAGATAATTGCACAGGTCCGTGGCGAGCTCGCCGTGCTCGCCGTATTTTTCTGCCGCGGCTTCCCCTGCCAGCCCATGCAGCGCGCAGGCTGTCTGTAAAAGGCGTATGCCCCGCAGGCCGTATTCCTGTTGTCCCGCCAGCAGCGCGCCGAGAATACCCGCCAGCGTGTCTCCGCTGCCAGCCTTGGCCATTGCGGGCGTGCCGAATATGTTCAGCGCTTCGCCGTCGTCGGCAATCAGCACGCTGGAAGCGCTTTTTACAATTACACAGCCGCCATACCGCGCCTGCAGTTCCCGCGCGGCCTTCACCTGGTTTTGCTTCACCTGGGAAACCGGCCATCGCAGCAGCCGTGCGGCCTCGCCCAAGTGAGGCGTCAGCACCACGCAGGAAGGAAGCCGCAAGGACTGCGCCATAAAATTATCCTGATCAGCCGCCAGCAGGTTGAGTGCGTCGGCGTCGATCACGGCGTGTACCGGATGGGTGCACAAATACTGGATGGAGCGCTCCGTCAGGCGTACCGCCGCCGGGCTTTGGCCCAGCCCGCAGCCTACCACCAGCACGTCCGCCTTCTCCAGCGTGGGTTGCAGCGCCGCCCACGGTTTATCCTCCGGCAGCGACAGGCAGGTGGCGCAGGGGCTGATCACCTGAACCGCCGGTACGATCTTTTCCGGACAGGCAATCGTAACCCCGCCCGCCCCGGTACGCAGCGCGGCCAGCGCGCATAGCCCCGCGGCCCCGGCCATGCCGAGCGACCCCGTAACGGCCAGCACATGGCCGTAGTTCCCCTTGTGGGTGTTGCGACGGCGCGGCGCGCGGCGCACGTCCCCGCGCTCCATCACGGCAAAGCCCTTTGCTCCGCCGTATCCGGCCGGGATGCCGATATCGCCAACCCGCACCTCGCCGCAGAGATCCAGCCCGTCGCCCAGAAACAGTCCGTCCTTGGGTCGGTGGAATGTGACGGTGATATCCGCCTGCACGGCAGCGCCACCCTCCGGCGGGTACCCGCTGCTCCCATCCAATCCGCTGGGGATATCCACGGCGATAACGGGGAGCTTAGTCCGGTTCAGGTCTTGCGTCATATCCAGCGCCGCGCCCGAAAGCGGACGGGATAATCCTGTGCCGAACAGGGCATCAATAGCGCAGGCGCAGTCCCGCGGAATCCGCGGCGCGCTGTCGCCGATCACGGACAGCTCCACACGGTCCTCAAACTTTTTCAGCCGGGCCGTTTGCGCCGCCGCTTCGGCAGACTGCTTTCCTTCCAGCTGAAAGATCACGCAATGCAGGGTTTCCAGCCGCGTCATCAGGATGCGCGCGGCCGCCAGCCCGTCGCCGCCGTTATTGCCCGTGCCGCAAAGCACCAGCAGCTTTGCCCCCTGGAATAAAAACGGCATCGCGGCATCCGCCACATGCTCGGCGGCGCGTTCCATCAGCGTCAGGCCGGAGGCTTTCCCTTCCGCCATAAACTGACGCTCGATCCGTTTCATTTCGTCGGGAGATATTGTATACAGCATACTCTCATCCTCATTCCAGCACGCACACGGCAACGGCGACCCCCGCGTCGTGGCTGATGCTCAGGTACGCCGTTTTTGCGCCCTTTTTCCCCATCGCATCCGACGCCTTGGCCGACAGCGCGTAGGACGGACAGCCAAGCTCATCGTGCGATACCGCGATATCCGCCAGTGCCACGCCGCCCGACAGCCCTACGCCCAGCGCCTTGAGAAACGCTTCCTTGGCGGCAAACATCCCCGCGGCGCTCTGCGGCGCGGTTTTTTTTGCCATTCAGGTATTCCCGCTCTCCCGCCGTGTAATAGCGAGCTAAAAAGCCCTCGCCTTTGCGAAGGGCTTTTTCGATGCGTTCAATGTGACAGATGTCAATTCCCAGTCCGATCACCGCATGCCTCCGATATAGGCGGCGTTGGCAATGGCGCGGGCGGTAACCTCCGCCGCCGCCGCACAAAGCTGAATCATGTTCACATCCGCGTTCACCCGGCCTGTTGCCAGTGCAAACACGGTATCCCCGTCCGCCTGGGTGTGCACGGGGCGGATGGTGCGGGCATAGCCATCGTGCGCACAGGTGGCTACCCGGTTGGCCTGGGGCTTGGTTAGTACCGCATCGGTCGCCACGGTAACCAGCGTGGTATTCCCCGCCTCCGGTATTTTCAGGTGTTCCGCAGCAGCCGTGGTGCCAAACAGAAGCCCCTCGCAGGTCACGGGCTTACCGTCGCTCAAATGGCCGCAGGCCAGCACCTTGCCCGTATGCGGATGATACACGTCCCCGCCCGCGTTGACGCACGCAATGGCGGCGATGGTTACGCCATCGGGCAGGGTGATGCTTGCGGTGCCTGTACCGGCCATCATCGGCGTCGCGCCCGGCACAAACTTGCCGACCGTCGCGCCGCAGCCCGCGCCAAATCCGCCCTGATCCACGGCTTTGCGGGCATTTTTGCAGGCCTCGTAGGCCATCTGCGCATCGGGACGCACCTTGCCGTCCCCTACCATCAGGTCAAACAATACAGCGGCGGGCACAATGGGCACGGCGTAGGATCCGGCCTCGTAGCCGACGCCTTTCTCCTCCAAATACCGCATTACGCCGCCCGCGGCCTCCAGCCCGAAAGCGCTGCCCCCCGAAAGCATTACAGCGTTTGCCTTTTCCACGGTCGCTTCGCTGCGGGTCAGCATTACCTCGCGGGTACCCGAGGCCGCGCCCCGCACGTCCGCGCCGACCACCGCGCCGTCGCCTCCGCAGAGTATCACCGTTACGCCGGTAAGCGCCTGCGTATCCTGCGCCTGTCCCACTCGAATGCCATGTACATCGGTAATTGCACCTTGAAACAGCGGTTTTGCCACTTTGCATCTCTCCTATCGTTCGCCGTGCCTATGCAGTTATGGTTGAATTATAGTTTTCGCCAGCCGGTTTCCGTTTTCCTGCCGGAGCAACGCCGAATCAATCGCCTGTCCGATATCAAACTGTATTCTTGGCAGAAGAGAGGGCATGCAAAACCTGAAGCAGCAACATTGCGCTAAAGGTTTTGCATGCCCAGCCCGGCGGATAGGGTTTGCCGGCTTATCAGGAATTTTCTATTGTTTACCAAAAACCTGCCGAACCGCTTCCCGCAGATCCATACAGACGGGGCGGCCGGTTCTTTGCAGCCGTTGCACGCCCATGTGGCCGCGTGCAATCAGCACGCAGTCCATGTGCAGGGCGTCGGCCACCATCGCGTCGTGCACGGTATCGCCCAGCAGCACACAGCCTGCGGGGTCGATCCTTTGCTGCGCAAGCCATGCCCGGGCGATCTCCGTTTTATCGGTGGCATAGATATGCGAGAGTCCGAGTACCGCGTCAAACCGGTCCCCGATGCCCGCCAGCTCCAGCTGGCGGCACAGGGTATCGGTTTTGCTGGCCGAAAGGATGACCTGGGAATACTGCTGTGCAGCAAACGCGTCCAGCGCATACAGTGCATCCGGAAAGAGCGGCACGGTGTGGCAGTTTGCCACATATTCATCCATCCAGGCGTTGGCTACGGCCTTGAAGCTTGCTTCCGTAACCCCCGCGCGCTGGTAGTAATCCTTCACGGGAAAGGTAAACTGTTCGTGATAGGTATCCAGCGATTCGATTGTCGGCAGCCCGAAGCGCGGGAAAACGGTGTTGCGCACCTGGATGGCGTACCGCACATCATCCAGCAGCGTACCGTTCCAATCCCAGAGGACAACCTGACAGGCGCTCATTTAATACGCCTTGGCAAAATAGATCAGTTTATCGGCCTTTTTGCCGCAGCATACGCAGGTGTCGCCGACAGGGGTCTGGTCAAAGGGCATGTTGCGGCTGGTGGCGTTCATCTCCTGCTTGATCTTTTCCTCGCAGGCGGGGTCGCCGCACCACATGGTTTTCGCAAAGCCCGTCTGCACGACCTCGTTAAGCTCTTCCATAGTATGCACCACCTTGATGCGGCCGTCGCGCAGCGCCTCGGCTTGCTTGAACAGGGTCTGCTGGATGTCGTCCAAGAGCGCCGTCATCGATTCCACAAGGCCGTCCAGGGCGACGGGCGCTTTTTCGCAGGTATCGCGGCGGAACGCCATTGCCTGATTGTTCTCAATGTCGCGGGGGCCGATTTCCAGCCGAACAGGCACGCCCTTGAGCTCCCAGTCGTTAAACTTGTAACCGGGGGACACGGTATCACGGTCGTCCACCTTCACGCGGAAGCCCGCGGCGGTTAGCTGTGCAAATACCTCGTCGCATTTTTCCATTACGCCGCCCTTATGCGCTGCAACGGGCACGATCACGATCTGGATAGGTGCGATACGGGGGGGCAGGCGCAGACCGCGCTCATCGCCGTGGGTCATGATAATCGCGCCGATCAGGCGTGTGGAAATACCCCAGCTGGTTTCGTGTACATATTCCAGCTTGCCGTCCCGGCTCAGGTATTGGATTTCGAAGGCTTCGGCAAAATTGGTGCCGAAGTTATGGCTGGTGCCCGCCTGCAGGGCCTTGCCGTCCTGCATCATGGCTTCCATGCTGTAGGTTGCCACCGCGCCCGCGAACTTTTCCTTGTCGGTTTTACGGCCGCACAGCACGGGGATGGCAAGCTCCTTTTCAGCCACTTCCTGATAAACATCAAGCATTTGCAGGGTTTCCTGCTGCGCCTCCTCGGCCGTTTCGTGGATGGTATGTCCCTCCTGCCAGAGGAATTCCGACGTGCGCAGGAAAGGCCGCGTGCTCTTTTCCCAGCGCATGACCGAGCACCACTGGTTGTACTTCATGGGCAGATCGCGCCAGCTGCCCACCCACTTGGAATACATAGCGCAGAAAATAGTCTCGCTGGTGGGCCGGATAGCCAGACGCTCCTGCAGCTTTTCCTGTCCGCCCTGGGTAACCCACGCCACCTCGGGCGCAAAGCCCTCCACATGCTCAGCTTCCTTGAGCAGCAGGCTTTCGGGGATCAGCAGCGGCATATAGACATTCTGATGTCCCGTCGCCTTAAAACGGCTGTCCGCCTCCTGCTGAATTCTTTCCCAGATGGCATAGCCGTACGGCCGGATCACCATACAGCCGCGCACCGGTGCATAGTCCACCAGCTCCGACTGCAGAATGACATCCGTATACCATTGAGAAAAATCCTCGCTGCGGGGCGTGATGTGCTCCACAAACTTTTTTTGATCCTGCTTGCCCATGGTATTCCTCCTTAATAAAAAAACCCTCACCCCAAACCAGTTGTTGGGACGAAGGAAATCTTCGCGGTACCACCCGACTTAAAGCGCTTTGGCGCCTTCACTCCAGTGCCCGGTAACGGCGGCAAACCGTCGGGGATTAGCCGAACTGCGGGATGCGGGGAACCCTGCTTAACGCGCGGCCGTTCTTTCAGCCTGTGAAACGGCTCTCTTTGCTGCTGCCGCAGGGTGTTCATCCGTGGGTCTATCCTAGCACAAGCGCAGCCCTTTTGTCTACCCCTTCCTTTCGAAACCGATTTTCCATTTGTCGGCCGAGGAGGTTTGCCTGTCGCCGGAGCGGCGCAACAGCTTGGATTTTTGCTCAAACATCATTGCGTCCGCCACCTGAAACAGTCCGTCCAGCGTGTTGTTATCCTTGTCAAGTACAGCATAACCGGCGCTCACGGACAGAAGAAACGGCATGTGTTTCTTATGATAAAGTTTCCGCAGTCTGCCATTTACACGGTCAATCGCCAGCTGCAGTTCGTTTTCATGCCCGTGCTTGGTAATCACCAGAAATTCGTCCCCGCCAAAACGGCAAACAAAATCATCCCAGGCAAATCCCGCTTCCAGGCTGCGGGATACGGCGACAATCGCCTGGTCTCCCATAATATGACCGTACTCGTCGTTAATGGATTTGAATCGGTTGATATCCAGCACGATCACGGCCACAACGCCATCCATTTTCTCCTTTGCCCAATCGCGCGCAAGGTGTTCAAAATAGTAAAACGCCTGCCGCCGGTTATACAGGCCCGTGAGGGTATCGGTGGTGATCTCCATGTTCTGGTTATTGATATAGAGCATGAGCAGCGCGATAACGGTCGCGTTCCACACATAGGTTACATTATTAAAAAACACCTGGGTGATTCCGCCGATCATCGGTATAACCACAAAAATCAGCAGCCAGCGGTATTCGGTCACATTCCTGGCAATATCGTCGCTCTGTCTGCCGGCCTTGATAAACCGGACAAGCACCTTGCCCGCCGCGACAATCATCAGCACAAACGACAAAACAAACGAGATCGGCAGCAGACTGCCCCGGTGATACAGATTGGCTTCGTCAATCCGGAAAAACCAATGGGTAAACGGGGATGCCGCCGCAATGATCAAATGCAGCACCACCGGAACAGCATACCAGTATTTGGACCGGTTCTGCCTTTCCAGCGGCACGTTCAGCACCACATCGGTAAAGCGGATGAAAAAATACGACGGGAGCGGATCCAGCGCATAATAAAATGTCGTTACCGCAATCTGCGCCGCGCGCATGCCGGGGGCGGCATTCCCCTGCACCAGCCAGGTTATCCCGTCGGTCAGCAGCAGCAGGATGTTGGCGATCACAATCCATCGGAAATACAGATACCGTTCGGATTTGATGCCCCGGTTTTTATGCTGGCTGTCCGTGAGGAACACCGTCAGAATGATCAGTGAGAATAAGTTAATCAGTACAGGCGTTTGAACAGTAACCGCTATGGTTTCAGTCATGTTTGAAAACCACCTTCGTAAACTTTCCGCGCTCTGCTATCCAAATAAACTGATCATTGTACCCATATTGTTGTATACACATAGATACAACAACATAGCATACGTTAAAAATAGTAACAAAGTATTCTGTATTCGTCAAGCATCGTTTGTGTATTTTTATGTATCCACATCTCGTTTTTTGTCATCTTTTTACAGTCCGTGTCATGCCGGCTTCTTTTCGTCCGGTTCCTGCGGCCATATGATAAGGCGGGGCGGTACAAAAGCGGGACGCAGGTCGGCATACGGGATATCGTGGTTCAGCCAGGCTTTTTTCAGATTCTCATCCTGCAGTATCACCGGCATCCGGTCATGGTACGGCGCCATCTGCTCATCGGCGTCGCGCGTGAGAATGGCGAATCCATCAAACCCGCCACCCGCAAAGCCACCCAAAAACTGCCCGTACACGCCCGCCATATACATCAGCGGTCCCTTCGCATCCGGCCGGAAAGCGTACTTATCCTTGGTTTTATGGCCGGAAATACGCCGCCACTCGAAAAAGTGGCTGGCCGGAACCAGGCAGCGCCGCTCGCGGGCGGCTTTTTGGAACATCGGCGTTATATCGGTTTTCTCCGAACGGCTGTTGATCACCAGCCCACCGCCGCCCGTACGCGGAAATCCCCATTTCATCGGCCGCACGGTAATGCCAAGTTCCGGATCGGTGACGATAACCGGCGCGATCTGCGATGGGAAGATTTCCCCCGTGCGCACCTGCTCGTGCATGGGCGGCTTACGCTTGGTAAGCTCGGCCAGAATCGCGCGCACCTTGATGTTTTCTTCCTCATTATCGACATAATACCGTCCGCACATGGCGAGGCACCTCCTGTCAAGCGCATGTTTGATGGCCTATCCACTTTCAGCAGGACAGGATTGTCATCCTGTGATCCTCTGCACGCAAGGGCTTCGTTCAGCATTTGCCTAGAAAAACAGGTTGCGGATGTCCTCCTCCGTCAGGCTGGACAACGCGGTTTCCCCTGCCAGCACCACACGGTCGAACACGGCGCGCTTTCGTTTGGAAAGATCGGTCACTTTTTCCTCAATCGTACCCTGGGCAATCAGGCGGATCACATCCACATCGCGCGTCTGGCCGATGCGGTGGGCGCGGTCGATCGCCTGCTCCTCCACGGCGGGGTTCCACCACGGATCGTAATGGATCACCAGGTCCGCCCCCATCAGGTTCAGGCCGGTGCCTCCGGCCTTGAGGCTGATCAAAAATACCTGGCCCTCGCCGCCGTTGAAACGGTCGCAAAGCTCCTGGCGCACCTCCGGGCGGGTAGAACCGTCCAAATAAAGTGTTTTAATGCCCTCGCGGGACAGCCGCTTGCGAATGATCTGGAGCATACCCACAAACTGCGAAAAGATCAGCATCCGCCGTTTATCCTCTATGGCCTGCTTCACGGTCTGGATCAGCAGCTCCAGCTTGCCGCTGGTGCCGTCGTAATCCGATAGAAACAGCTTGGGATGGCAGCACACCTGCCGCAGCTTTAACAGTACACTGAGCACCTGCATGCGTGCGCGCGGCAGCGAGCCGGATTCCAGCGCCTCGCCCACATGCGCCCGCAGCGTTTCCAGCAGCTGCATGTACACGCGCTCCTGCTCGGGCGTCATCGCCGCATACAGGGACTGCTCCCGCTTCTCCGGAAGATCCTTAAGCACCTCGGATTTCAGCCGCCGCATGATGAACGGTTTGATGCGCTCCTGCAATTCCTCGGCATGCTCACTGCCGCCGTAGCGCCGCAGGAAGGACGCCTGCCGGCCCAGATAACCCGGCAGCACAAAATCAAAAATGCTCCACAGCTCGCCCATATGGTTTTCCATCGGCGTTCCCGTAAGCGCGATGCGCACCTGCGCGTTGATTTCCTTCGCGGCCACCGCACCGATGGACTGCGCGTTTTTCACAAACTGGGCCTCATCCAGGATGGCAAAGCGGAAGGTCAGACCCCGGACCATCTCAATGTCGCGCCTGAGCAGCGGATAGCTGGTCAACACCACATCCACCGAGGGATCGGCGGCAATCTCCGTCAGTACGCCGTGGCGTTCCTCCCGCAGGCCGCTCACCAGACGGATGGTCAGGTTGTCGTCAAAACGCTTGAATTCCGCCAGCCAGTGATAAATCAGCGAAGTGGGCGTTACCACAAGGCTCTTCATCGGGCCGTATTTCTTTTTGGCGGCGGAGAGCGCCGCAATTACCTGCACGGTTTTCCCAAGCCCCATCTCATCAGCCAGGATGCCGCCCATACGCCCCTCATACAATGACAATATCCATCCCGATCCGCGCTTCTGGTAGGGAGCCAGCTTGCGCCTCAGGCGCGTGGGAATATAGCTTTCGGCGGTTTCGGAATGCTCGGAAAACGCCTTGGCCGTGTTTTCCACTTCCTCGGACGTCTGCGTGCTGCCGCCCGCCATTTTGAGCATGGTCACCATATAGGCCGCGCGGTATGCGCCGAAGTTCAGCTCCCGGGCGTCCGGCTCCGCCTGCGGATCATCCAGCGCGGCGGCTTCCAGCAGTTCCTGCGCCACGGGAGCCAAGGCGGCCATATCGCGGATATCCAGAAATTCGCCTGACTTCAGGCGCACATACTGCTGCCGCGCTTCGATCGCCTTGAGCACAGGCACCAGCTCCCGCACCGGCTCCGTACCCTCCAGCAGTGAAAACAGCAGCCGTCCGCCCTTCATGCGGAATGCGGCCGTACCGCTGAAACGGCGCGGCTTCATTTTGCGGAAAGCTTCGGAAACAAACACCTCCGCCCGTTTACCCAGCTCCGTTACCCCCTGGGTGCAAAAGGCGAGGATATCCTTGGCGCGGCGCAGCACAATGTGTCCTTCACGCACCACAAACCCCGTATCGGAAAAAAAGTCCAGAAGCTCAGTTTCGGCACGTCCGTCCCGCAGCAGCAGCTTGCCGTTTTCCAGCTTCTCCTGGGGCTTGGCATCGGTCTGGAAGAGATGGATCACCGTATCGCCGTAGTGCAGCTCCACCCTTGCCTCCACGTTGCCGCCAACCAGATCCACATACACGCGGGGGTTCAACGGCTGGTTGATAAGGTGCTCCAGCAATTCCTGCGAGGGGCTCACCTCGCCGACGATGGACAGCGAAGGCAGCAGCACGGACAGCGTATCCTCGGTTTCCTCCGCCGGAAAGGTAAAGGTATACCCGTATTCACTCAGCAGCCGGCACACGCGGGCCTGGGCGCTGTGCAGGCGCTTGATCTGTCCGTCGTTGAATACATAGCGGCCGTCCGGCGTAAGGATGCGGACATCCTCCGCCCCCTGCGCCAGGACCGACAGTATGCCGCCGTCCATCGAAACACTGAAGCACAGGGGAATCTCCACCGTGCGGATATGCGATTGCAGTCTGCGCTCGCCGTCGAGCATCAGGTAAAACACATGGCGTTCAAAAAAGCGCATCACGCTTTGTAAAAATGCGCCGCCGAGAATCAGGAACCGGCCCTCGGTAACCGGCCGGGCAGCGGCATCCTCTCCCTCAGCTTTCGGGGGGAGATGGCTTTGCAGCAGCAGGACTACCGCCTCTTCCTCCCGGGTGAAACGCATCTGCGTGGGGCGGTACGTAAATTTTGCGGAAAGCTCCAGCGGGGTTCCCTGATGGTAGCTTTCCAAAAACTCATAAATACTTTTCACAGCGTACATGCGCTCCTGCCCCACCTGCAGGCCAAGTCCGGTGCGGCCGTCCCTGAACAGACGGAGAACCGCCATCAGACGAACGCTTTCCCCATCGGGCATGGCGCGGTTGAGCACTTGAAGCATTTCCTGCCCGAGCAGCATTTTCTGTTCCTGTTGGAGCATTCTCAAAGAACCGTCGTCGTCTGTCAGGCGTTGCGCCGCCACGATGTGCGCGCAGCCGTCGTTCCCCGTAGCCCCGCAGGTGCAGGCCGCGCCGCCGTTGGCATATAACGTAACCTGCTGTTCGGGTGTCGTGCCCACCAGAAAGGTAAGAGCGTTATGGCTGCGGCTGAGTGCACGCACACTGCCGCGGTGAAAGATTATCTCTCCCTCGATGGTGTTCTGTCTGGTATGTTGTTCCATAGTTTCCTCCTACTGCGTATCCTGTATATATTCTGCTTATCTCTTCCATATCCCTGCCTGCGCGATGGGGTTGATATCCAAACCTATTGAAGAATTACGATACACAAACCGTATGATTGACAATCGAAGCCATGTGGTGCTATGCTCAACAAAAGCCCCCAAAGGAGCGTGAGAATTATGAAAAGAATGAAACGCGATCTATCCAACCTGTTGGCTGATGCCGTTGCACAGGGCCAGACTCCCTGCGCGTCGATGCTGCTGAAGTACGGCAATGAGGAAGAGCTGTTTCACATGAGCGGGTTTGCCAATATTGACGAAAACAAACCCATTTCCCGTGACGCTATGTATCGCCTGTATTCACTTACCAAGCCGATGACGGCCGTGGCCGCCGTTACGCTGATGGAGCGCGGCATGCTGGACCTTGTAGCGCCCGTGAGCGATTTTCTCAAAGGCTTCAAGAACCAGCAGGTGGCCGTGAGCGATACGGAGCTTGAGCCCGTCAAGCGCCCCATGCAGGTGCGCGATCTGTTCACCATGACGTCCGGCCTGCCCTATCCCGGTGAAAGCACAACGGCCGAGCGCGCCATGATGGCCCTGTACGGCCAGATGGAAAAAGAAACCCGGGAGGGCCTTCCGCTGACCACCGTGGACGCGGCCAACCGTATCGGGCAATCCCCGCTCTCGCATCATCCGGGGGAAAGGTGGATGTACGGCACATCGGCGGACGTCCTGGGTGCAGTCATTGAGATTGTCTCGGGCAAGCCGCTCAACGAATATATGCAGGAGACGATTTTTGCGCCGCTGGGGATGGAGGATACCGGTTTCTTTGTGCCTGATGAAAAGCAGGACCGCCTGGTTACCCTCTACGAGCGCAAGGATGCTGCGCTGCTTGTGCATCCGGAGCACGAAACGCGCCACGGCGTGTTCTCCCTGCCCTGCTTTTTGGAAGGCGGCGCCGGTATTTACTCCACCATCGACGATGTGATGAGCTTCGGGCAGATGCTTTTAAACTTCGGCAAGCTGAAAAAGGAGCGTATCCTGTCCCATAACGCGGTAGCGTGGCTTTCGGAAAACCACCTCACCCCGCAACAGCAAAGCTACCTGAACTGGGATAGTCTGCTGGGATACGGCTACGGCGGCCTGATGCGCGTATTGCTTTCCCCGGGACAGTCGTTCTCGCTGGGCATCAAGGGCGAATATGGCTGGGACGGATGGACCGGCACTTATATGACCGTATGTCCCGCCAAAAAGCTGGTGCTGGTTGTCATGCAGCAGCTGGCAGGCGCGGGCACCAATGCGGTGATCCGTAATATCCGCAATGTGGTATACGCCAACATTTAAAACGATCGATTACCGCTTGCAAACCCCATACAGATTCTGTATACTGTTTTTAGCCATGATCGCGGAAGCAGCCCGAAGGATTTTGAAGAGAGCGGACGTTTGGTGAAAGCCCGCAAACCCTTCCGGCCTTTCCACCGCGGGAGCATACCGGCGAAAGCCGGTCGGGCGCGCCCGGTACAGCGCGGCAAAGAGAAACACTCTGTGTTTAAGTCGGGTGGCACCGCGGAGCAGCACAACCCTCCGTCCCTATAACAGCGTCAGCTGTTATCAGGGGCGTTTTTTTCAGGAAGCAGAAGCCCGTTGCCGGACAAGAAGCGAATTTGGAACAGCCCGGACGAGGTGATGCGCCTGCCGGTCTCCCGTGAGCCGGAGCCCGACGCCGCCCACGCGGTAGCCGTCATCCTGAAAATCGCCAGGTAATCGCTGAATCATGCGCTTGCCAAAGCACCGTACCCCTTCCCCGAGCCGCTGCGCCCCCGCATGCTTGCCGACCGTATTCAATCATTTCCGCCGATCCCCATTTTATACCCGAAAGGTGGTATTCCCCTTGCTGGATATCCGTTTTGTCCGTGAAAACCCCGAAGCCGTCAAAGAAAACATCCGGAAAAAGTTTCAGGATTCCAAGCTCCCCATGGTGGATGAGGCCATTGCTCTGGACCAGACCATCCGCGACCTGAAGGGCAGCATCGACACCCTGCGTGCCACACGCAACAAGCTGTCCAAGGAAATCGGCAAGCTGATGGGCCAGCGGAAGCTGGAAGAAGCCGAGGCCGCCAAGCAAACCGTGTCCGATCAGGCCGTGCAGCTGGCACAGGAAGAGCAGCAGCTGGCGGAAGCGGAGGAAAAGCTGCTGAAAATCATGCTGGTCATCCCGCAGATAATCGCGCCTACCGTGCCCATCGGCAAGGACGACGCCGAAAACGTGGAGCGGGAGGTGTTTGGCGAGCCCGCTGTGCCGGACTTCGAAATCCCCTATCACACCGACCTGATGGAGCGCTTTCAGGGTATCGATCTGGATGCCGCGCGCCGCGTGGCGGGCAACGGGTTTTATTATCTGATGGGCGATATCGCGCGGGTGCAGTCCGCCGTGCTCTCCTACGCGCGTGATTTTATGATCGACAAGGGGTTCACCTACTGCATTCCCCCGTTCATGATCCGTTCCTCCGTGGTGGACGGCGTGATGAGCTTTGCGGAAATGAACGCCATGATGTACAAGATTGAGGATGAGGATCTGTATCTCATCGGCACCTCGGAGCATTCCATGATCGGCAAGTTTGCCGATACCATTCTCAAGGAAGAGGAGCTTCCCTGCGCCATGACCTCCTATTCCCCGTGTTTCCGCAAGGAAAAGGGCGCACACGGCCTGGAGGAGCGCGGCGTATACCGCATCCACCAGTTTGAAAAGCAGGAAATGATCGTGGTCTGTAAGCCGGAGGACAGTGAAGCTTGGTTTGAAAAGCTCTGGAACTACACCGTGGCCTTCTTCCGCACGCTGGATATCCCCGTGCGTACGCTGGAATGCTGCTCCGGCGATCTGGCGGATTTAAAGGTAAAATCGCTGGATGTGGAGGCGTGGTCGCCGCGCCAGCAAAAATACTTTGAGGTCGGCTCCTGCTCCAACCTGGGCGACGCGCAGGCGCGCCGCCTGAAGATCCGTATCAAGGGCGAAAACGGCAACACGCTGGCCCATACGCTCAACAATACCGTGGTTGCGCCCCCGCGCATGCTGATCGCGTTTTTGGAAAACAACCTCCAAAAGGACGGCAGTGTGCTGATCCCCGCCGCTTTGCGGCCCTATATGGGTGGGAAAGCGGTGATCGTGCCCAAGGCATAACACAGGAGTTTTCCACGTAACCCGTATAAGAACCGAATCACAAATACCAGGCAAACGATGAAAAAGTGCTTGTACGATGGTGACTTAGCTTTATGTCAGGTTGGGGCTGCGGAGCCCGAAGCAACAGCGCTTCACCGAAGGTTTTGCAGGCCCGGGCCGAAAGAAAGACAATGCGGCAGCGCACAGGTGATTTTATTCAACCTTTACCAAGACAGCATAAAAGAAGTGGCCGCGCCACTTCTTTTTGTTTACCCTGCCCGGCGTATGCTGCGCATGGTATTCATGCGCAAGGAACTTGAATCCCCTCTATGCCGGCTGGCGGAACGCATTGTCCGGCGCAGTCCTTACCCCGTCGGAAAAGCGAACCCCGGCCACGGAGCAGATTTACAGGCAGGTCATTGCGCGGCACCGGTTCTATGGTTTTGTTACTAAGCAGACCGGAATTGGTCGCGGTATTCGCTGGGTGAATTGCCATGCGCCTTTTTGAATGCCTTGTAAAACGCGTTGGGCGTGTTGTAACCGCATTCCTTGAGAACCTCCAATACCTTGATATCCGTATTGCGCAGCATGGACGATGCCTTATCCAGCCTCAGCTGTTGAATATAGGCCGAGATATTCATTCCTGTAGAAACACGGCACTCAATGTTGAGTGTTTTTTCGTGAACACCGCAGGCTTCGCTGATGGTTTTTACGGATAAGCTGTCCTCGCAAAAATGTTCATGGATGTAGACAAGAAAATCCTTATCCTGCTTTTCAGCCGAACTGCTGTATTTGCATTTCCGAATCACGCAATTGCATAGCGCGCCGGCGAATTCGCAAAGCTTTCCGCACAGCCAATCCGGGAGGCATGCGGATGAATAGTCCGGAGGCGATGGCACCGCTTGCGCGCCCAATGCGTTTTGTGCCAGCAGCAAAGGCATTCTCGCATAGTAATACCGCTGTTCAAGCCCCGCTATCCCATATTGATCGGACATGAGCTGATTCACAAGCGAAAGAGAGGCTTCCGTGTTCCCTGTTACTACCGCGTTGTACAGCTGCGAATCTTTACAGGTAACGTCCAATGCCGTTTCGCATACGTCGCCGCTGTGCCTTGCATAATGGAGCCCCGGCGACCCTTTGAAAAGCGGCATGGCCGACTGAACCTGTAAGATAAAAGTAGACATTATTAAAAAGATAGTGTCTACTTTTATCTTTCAGGTTCACCAGACGGAGCCGCTTTTGGGGCCGGATACTTTTGCCGTATTAAGCGTTGAACCCAATAACACAAGGGGAATGAACCGTATCCCCGTTGCCTCTCCCCGCCGGATCAGCTCGCTTCATCTTCCGCTTCAACGGTATATAAATTCGATCCATAATCTCCCAGCAGCCGCAGGTTTTGATGATATCCAGTCCCCGTGAACTGGTTGTTGAGCTGAATGCCGTGCGCCAGCATGCGTCCGTCTCCATGGTAAGTTTCCACATTGTCCTTCATGGCATAGAGGCGGTTCAGCTTTTGAAACAGCCAGCCGTCCGCCGACAGGCCGATCGGCATCGCGTGCGAGATCAGGCTGCCAAACCGTTTGATGAACACGCGATGCGCCATGGTCTGCACGCGGTATCTCCGCTGCGGATCAAGCCCGTAGAGCTTCAGCCGGTCCTGCGGCGGCGCCGCCGTTGCCAGCGTCTGGAAAAACCCGCTCACGCCTTGCGCCTGCTCCCCGTCCACACACTGCCAGATGATCTGGTTATCCCGGTCGGCGTCGCCGCGGAAAAACGTTCCGTATTGCAGTGCCCTGCGGTGCTGTTTGAAAAAGGCGATCTGCCGCTTCACTTCCCTGCGCTCTGCCCAGCCGAGCCGCCCCAGATCCAGCTCATAGCCCAGGCAGCCGAAGGCCGCCACGTTGAACCGCGTGGAAAGCGGCGTGTCGCGCAGGGTCTGATGGGACGGTACCGCGGATACATGCGCCCCCATGGCGGAAAGCGGGTACAGGCAGCTGAGCCCGCCCTGTATTTTCAGCCGCTCGATGGGGTCGGTATCATCCGAGGCCCAAATCTGCGGGGAAAAGCACAGCATACCCAGATCAAAACGGTTACCGCCGGAGGAACAGCTTTCCAGCAGAATATGCGGCCGCGGACGGAACACACGGGTCAGCACCTCGTACAGACCCATCATATAGCGGTGGGCAAACTCCCCCTGCCGGGCGAGGCAAGGGGAATAACAGTCGGTCATGTGGCGGTTGTAATCCCATTTCACATAATCAATCTGGCAGTTGTCCAGAATCCGGGATACGTTTTCCACAATATAGTCGCGCACCCTGGGGTTGCACAGATCCAGCACCAGTTGATTGCGCCCCAGCGAGGGCATGCGTCCCGGCGTTTGCACCGCGTATTCCGGATGCGCGCGGTACAGGTCGCTGTCCGTGTTCACCATCTCCGGCTCAAACCACAGCCCGAAGCTGAGCCCCATGCCGTGCACGCGCTCCGCCAGCTTCTCCAGGCCGCCCGGCAGCTTTCGTTTGTTGACACTGTAGTCGCCCAGCCCCCTGGTATCATCGTTGCGCTCGCCAAACCAGCCGTCGTCCAGCACCAACATTTCCGCGCCCAGCTTTTTGGCGCGCCGCGCCAGCCGCGTCAGCTTTCTGCCGGTAAAGTTAAAGTAAAAGGCCTCCCAGCTGTTTACGAGCACAGGGCGCTCCTTCCCCTGCCAGTCGCCGCGCACCACATGGCGGTTCACAAACGCATGAAACTGCTGCGACAGCCCGTTAAACCCGTGACCGGAAAAGCTCATCACGGCCTCCGGGGTTTCGAACCTCTCTCCGGGTTTCAGCTCCCACTCAAAGCATTGGGGGTTGATGCCGGCCGTCACACGCACAAGCTCCTGCTGGCTCAGCTCCACCGCGCCGTAATGGTTGCCCGAGTAGATCAGGTTAAAGCCGTATACATCCCCTACATTTTCCCGGGCGTCGGCATTTGCCAGCAGAAAGCCGGGATTGTGGCGATGGCTGCTGTCGCCCGTGGTGGACGCGTTCACCATCAGCCCGCAGCTCACGGGGCGGGCATGCCGGTGCGCTTCGGCAATCCAGCTGCCGTCAAATGTAATCAACTGGAAATTGTCATTGGGCATATCCAGCATAAAGCTGAGCAGACGGCGGATGACGAGTGGCTGCTTGTTTTCATTGCGTAGCACGGCCCGGCGGGCGATAACATCCATTTGTGCAAACACCGTGTAATATAAATCCAGAAACACCTGGCCCGGTTCGTCCAGCAGGGTGATGATCAGCGTTTCCGCGTCCTCTGCCTCGGCGGACGGGAGCGTTTCCATGGGTACGCTGCCCTTTTCCACCCGGTGGCTCTGGTACACAAAGTCGGTGGTATACGTACCGTCCGGCATGCGGATCTCGGCGGGCGGCTCCCGGTAATCCCCTTTGCCGATCCCGGACCATTCCAGGCATAGATTGTCAAGGCAATAGGCATTGTCGTTTCCGGCATAGGCCACGGTGCCGCCTGTGGGCATGACACGTTTCACCGCCAGCGGTTCCATCGCCTGATCATCGGGCAGGCGGCCGCCGTAATAGACGTGCTCCACATGCCGGTACTTTGTGGTACGCAGCCAGTAGCTTGTGTTGTTTGTGCTCAACCGGAACTCTCCGTTTTGACAATCGATCATCACGCATTCTCCTTTTCCGCCTGTAATACCACGGCCTCGTACGGCGCCATCCGCCCGTCGAATTCGGTTTTACCGTAATTGCTGATTACCACAGCGCCCCGGTATGGCACGCGCACCCTGTGCTTTGAAATATTCAGTATCACCGTCAAACAATCCCCATCCTTCCGCCGCCGGTAAGCCATCACGCGCCGGTTGGCATAAAGTGGCTCAAACGCGCCATATTTCAGGGTATCGCTTGCCGCGCGCAGAGCGACCATCCTGCGGTAGTAGTGCAGAACGGACTCTTTATCCTGCTCCTGCGATGCGTAGTTGATCCGTTTATAATTGCTGTTAAGCTTCAGCCACGGCCGCCCTGCGGTAAACCCGGCGCCCGGCTGCGCCGACCACTGCATGGGCGTGCGGGCGTTGTCGCGGCTCGCCATCCGAATCCAGCGCCAGCGGAGCCGTTTGGGTATGTGCAGGGAGCGCATCAGCCTGTCGATGTTGTGGCTTTCCACATCGTTAAGCTCCTCCAGGCTTTGGAAATCCGCGTTCGTCATGCCGATCTCCTGCCCCTGATAGAGGAACGGCGTACCGCGCAGCGTAAACTCCAGCGTGGCCAGCAGCTTGGCGCTCTGCGCCCAATAGGCCTGGTCGTCCCCGTAATGGGACACGATGCGCGGCTGATCGTGGTTTTCCAGGTACACGGCGTTCCAGTCCAGCCCCGTCTGCCACGCGGCAAGCACCTTCAACAGCTTTTTGGCGCTGAATGGGCCGGGCACATAGCGCTCTACCCGACGGTCCACCTGCAAATGGTCGAAGTAGAACAGCATGTCCAGCTCCCGGCGCTCAGGCGCGCACAGCAGGTTGGCCTCCGCCACGTCCACCATCACGCACTCACCCACAGTAAAGCAGTCGTACCGGTCCAGCACATCGCGCCGCAGCTCGCGCAGGATGGCGTGGTTGCCCTCCTGCGATTTGTAGTGCTCAATCCCGCAGATCGCCACGCGCTTTTTGCCGTCCGCCAGCGAGGTTTTATACAGAACATTGATCACATCACAGCGAAAGCCCGCCGCTCCGCGTGAAAGCCAGAACCGCATTATCTGCTTGACCTCGTCCATCACAAGCGGATTATGCCAGTTCAGGTCCGGCTGTTTCCGGTCAAACAGATGCAGATAGTACTCGCCGCGGAGATCATCCCACGTCCACACCGAGCCCATGAAAAACCCCGTCCAGTTGTTGGGCGGGCTTCCGTCCGCCTTGGCGGGCCGCCAGATATAGTAATCGGTATAGGGTTCTTCCCGCCTGCGGCTTTTCTGGAACCACACATGCTCGTCCGAGGTATGGTTGATCACCAGATCCATGATAATCCGAATCTCCCGCTTTGCGGCCTCGGCAAACAGGCGGTCCATATCCGCCATCGTGCCGAATTTGGGATTGATGCTTTGATAATCGCTGATATCGTAGCCGTTGTCCGCATCCGGCGAGGCATACACGGGCGACAGCCACAGTACGCCTGCGCCCAGCTTCCTGATTTCATCCAGCCGGGTGATGATCCCCGGTATATCGCCGATCCCGTCGCCGTTCGAATCCTGAAAGCTGCGGGGATAGATTTGGTAAACCACCTGCTCCTTCCACCACTGTGCCATATCCGGTTCCTCTATTTCGCATTGTTTTGATAGGTTTGCGGCGCCACATATTCATCATACAGCGCTTCGGTTACGCCGCCCGCCCTGATGATTTCGCTGAAAAACGTGCCGCTCCGCTTCACGGTGCGTGCCTGGGTTTCGTAGTCCGCATGCACCAGCCCGAAGCGCGCGCTTTCCCCCTCCGCCCATTCGAAGTTATCAATGAAGCACCAGTGATAATACCGTTTCACCGGCAGTACGGATTTGCACAGCGCCTGCAAATGGTCAAACAGATAGCGGCAGCGGAAGGAATCGCGGTTGTCGCAGGTACCGTTTTCCGTAATATAAATCGGCAGGGTATACAGCTGCTCCAGCTTTCGCAGGCACTCCACCATGCCCTGGGGATAGATTTCCCAGCCCAGGTCGTTCACCGGCACGCCTCTGCGCGTGCCCGGCGTGAAGCCCTCCATGGTGGCGCGCGTATAGTAATTCAACGCAATAAAATCACAGTACAGCCCTTTTTTGATCCTGCTCAAATTGCGGATGGGCCAGCGGAACACACCCAGTTCCATCGCCTTGGACACGCTTTCCTGAAAACAGCGGTTCATCAGATAAGCGGCCAAGCGGTGTGAAAACCGGTTGGGGTTCTGCGCCTCCACCGCCTGCATGTGCAGGGCATAGCTGACGCGGGTTTCCTTCACGCCCATACCCCTTTGCAGCGCGTGGATCAGCTGGTACGCCTGGACATGCGCCACCGTGAGCACGGACATCACCCGCATGGCCTTGAAGAACCGCTTTTTACCCGGCGGCCACGCGCCGGTAAAATATCCCAGCATGGCATACACGTTAGGCTCGTTAATCGTGATATATTCGGTCACATCGGCGCCGAATGCCTGCACCATGCGGGTAACAAAGCGCATAAAATACTGCACGTTGCCGCGCTTTTCAAACGCACCCATGGATTCAAACCACATCGGATTGGTAAAGTGGTGCAGCGTGACCAGCGGTTGAATCCCGTGGCTGTTCAGCCAGCGCACCTCCCGCACGTAATGGTCAATCGCTTCCTGATCAAACAGGCCCTCCTGCGGCTCAATCCGCGCCCACTCCACGCCGATACGGGCGATTTGCAGGCCCAGGTCCGCCATCAGCTGATCATCCTGCTCCCAGCGGTTGTAGTGGTCGTTGGCGCGGGCGGGGGTGGAATCGTCCTTGATGTGCCCGCGGCGGTACCAGTCCATCCAGCTGTGGTCCAGCGCACCGCCTTCAATCTGTGTGGCGGCGCTGGCCGTGCCCAGCAGCATTCCCTCTTTCAGCGTGAATGAAGCCACGGAAAAAGCCTCCTCTGTGCTCATGCGATTTCTTTTTTGCCGTTATCCTTTACAGCATACCATCACAGCACGCAAAGGGAAAGCCAAAAGTACAAATTATTCATTTTGTCGCTCTGCCCCATGACGCCCGCCCTGTAGGACAGATAAAAACCCGCTTATATACAAACGGATAAGCGGGTCTGTTCCGTATGCGGTTTTGCTGAAGCGGATGCTGCGCCATCCTCCGGTTTTCCCGATCGGGCTGCGCCGTGCTCCGGATTCAGATAACGCTTTCCGTGAGCAGCTTTACATACAGCGTCACGATGTTGGGGTCAAATTGGGTTCCCGCGCAGCGCTGCAGCTCGGCAATCGCGTCCTCCTTGGTGCGGGGACCCCGGTATTTTCTTCCGGTGATCATCACATCATAGGCGTCCACCACGGCAATAATCCGGCTGGCCAGGGGAATCTGCTCGCCTTTGATCGCGTGGGGGTATCCTGTGCCATCCCACCGCTCGTGATGTGCCAGAATATAATCGGATACCTGCTTAAGCTCCGGCACCGTTTGGGCGATGCGGTACCCGATTTGGGAATGCTGACGGATAATCTGGTGTTCCTCCTCCGTCAGCAGTCCGGGCTTGTTGAGTATGGAGTCCGGAATGCCGATTTTACCGATGTCATGCAGCATGGACAGCAGAATCAAATCGTCCAATAGCTCATCGGAAAGCTCCAACCGCTGCGCAATCCACCGGCAGTGGTTCGCCATCCGGTCGGAGTGTTCTTCCGTTTCCGTGCTTTTGGCGTGCAGCATGGACAGTAACAGCCTGATAATGCTGTTGCGGTGGCTTTGGGTGATGAGCAGCTTCTTTTGAAAAATCCACTTTTCCGCTTCCCGGAGCAAATCTTCCGCCGATCTGCACTGCCGGTCGCTGGTGGCATAGCCGAAGGTTACGATATTGTAGTTGTCACCGCATATGGATTGCAGCTTTCCTTTCAGCCTTGTGGCAATGCGCTGAACATCCAGCCTGGATGCGTTGGGCAGCAGCAGGATAAACTCGCCGTCGTTCCACCGGGCTACGATATCATCCGCCCGGCAGCGTGCGTTGAGCACATCCGCGATTTTAATCAAAATATCGTCGCCCGCACGGTATCCCATGCTTTCGTTGATCGTTTTCAGTCCGTTCACATCGCACAGCGCAATGGACATCGGCAGTACCTGATGGTCCACATACATGCGAAGTGCTTCCATCGCAAAGCAGCGGTCATACAGCCCTGTCAGAGAATCCCTGAACATCAAATCGTTGGGTTCCTTGATATCCGACGTGGTTTGCAGTATTTCCAGCGCATTATGCCTGTTGTGATACTCCGCCGCATTACACGGCCGACTGCCGGGCTGCTGGTGATCTGCCAACGCTTCCTTTTCCATCAACCGGACATTGTTTTCCTCAAGAACGTTGGCCAGTACCTCGCGGGGAATAAAACGGTGATAATTTTTCCGGAAATACAGGCTGTGGATATCCACGATAAAGCAAAGCAAGCAGTCTTTTTGGAGGTAGAATGACGACGCCTTATACACATGCCCGAATATGCTAAGATCAACTTCATGCGCTTTTGCTTCGCCATCGTCTGGGTTTTCCGCCATTTTGATCAGAGAGCGCAAGCCTTGTCTGTCGAATGTGGAAAATGCTTCCGTCACGGTTTTGCCGGTTGATTCGCCTTTTGACAAATGAAGGATTGTTTCTAGCCGCGTATTGATGTATACTATAATAAAGTCTTCAATAATCCCGCTGCCGGTGCGAACTGGCTGCAGGCAAACACAACCCATTGGGAATTGTGCCACAAGGTTGCGGATAATCAAGTGGCATTCATCCACCGTTTCATTTACCCTATCGTCTTTAATAACATCCTCTGCCATGGGTATCTCCCCGCCGCCGGTATTTTAACATGTTCTGTTGATCCTATTATCAACCCAACATTTCAAATCGGTTAAAACACCGGGTTATTTGTAACTTACCAGAGCATCCTTTGTACTTAATTTAAGTACAGTATGTAAATAGTAGCACGTTTTATCCCCGGAATCAACTCGGCAGCCAATAAAAGGAAATCCACCTCTCAAAGTGATTTGAAAGGGATCCGGGTATACGGTTCGCTGAAAGCGTTGTCCTGCACCGCAGGCGTATCCCGGCTATCTTTAAATAAAACATTTCTTACCGTAATTCAGGTTCGGGACAATGGATAAAACTGCCGTTGTATTGTAAAACGGTATTTTCCTCCTACCCCAGCCGATTTTATCGTGGTGAAACGGACAACCGGCCAATTCTCAATCTTCTGCCATTTCCGGCAGTTGTTATAATGATCTCGTTTGGAATTGGAGTGCTTCTTGATGAAGAAAGACAAACACCTAGGCATCCGGATTGATGAGGAACTGCATTACAAGCTTCACTATGTGGCAAAGCGCGACGGGCGATCGGCAAACAGGGAAATCCTATACTTGCTCAAGCAGTATATTGCAATATATGAAAAAGAGCACGGAGAAATACCAAAGCAAGAAGAAATCACGAAAAGTTAATAGCTCTGCTTACCCGGATTTCCATAGATGTTATCAGTTTCGACATACCGAATCTTTTATCCTGTACCACTTTACATGAATGACCGCGAAAATGCTCCTTGCCAAACCCTTTTGGCGGGGATGTGATCATACGTTTCGAATTGCCTGTATGATAGGGCAAGGGTAGCAAGGGCCGCAGAAACGGACGGATGCCCGGCAGGATTTACGTTAAGCCTAAACAACTGTAGGGTGGAACATAGTAAAACATCATGGTCGGCGGGAATCCGGACAAAAGCGAAACGGACGGAATGGGTTTGGTCCAAAATGATTCCATATCATCCCGCACCGGGAGGGCGAAGCCCGGCCAGCGCCCGGCTTCACAAAGCAAAGGAAGCGCGTAGCTCCGCCTGTAAAGCGGAGTCACGTACAGCGGATATCGCAGGTTGGGTTTTTTCAACAAGCGGAGGCCCTTGCCGCAAGCGGCAAGGGCCTTTTGGGTATTTCTGTTTCGGCCTTGATTATTGCACGTTGGCCCAATCGGTGGTCTCACCCACGAAGATCTGGCGGATCTGCTCCATGGTGAGGTTTTCCACGGCGTTGTCATTGTTCACAACCACCGCGATGCCGTCCATGGCGATCACATAGGGGGTAAGCTCGGCGAGTTCGCTGTCTTTCAGCTCACGGCTGGCCATACCGACATCAAAGGTGCCGTCGATGGCGCCGGTCATGCCGACGGTAGAACCGCCGCCCTGAACCTCAACATCCACTTTGCCGCCCTTGAGGGCTTCATATGCTTCTTCGAATTTCTGCATCAGGGGATACACGGAAGTAGAGCCGCCCACGGTGATTTTGCCTTCCACATCGGCGGAAGTGTAGTCCTGATAGCCCTGGGAGATGTAGCCTTCCTCGGTCACAAGCGCCTGCGCCTGCTCGGAGAAAATCCAGGAGATGAAGTCCGCAACCAGCGGGCTGGTTTCGCCCTTGGTGGCGATGTTGAACGGACGGGCCAGTACGTAATTGCCGCTTAAAATGTTTTCAACGGTGGCGTCCACGCCTTCAACCTTGACGGCCTTCACGGTATCGTTCAGGGAGCCCAGGGAGATATAGCCGATCGCGGCGGGGGTGCTTTCCACGGTGGTGATCACGGCCGCGGTGCCGCTTTCGATGATGGCTTCAATATAGGTCATGTCTTCTTTGTCGCCGGCTGCGTTTTTGGCTTCCACGCCGGTCAGTTCCACAAAGGCGCCGCGGGTGCCGCTGCCTTCTTCACGGCTGATGACGATGATTTCGTCTCCTGCAAAAGCGGAGGCGATGGACAGCACCATAGCGGCTGCCAGGAGAATCCCAAGAAATTTCTTCATTTTCTTCCATTCCTTTCAGCATTTCCATAATCGGTTTACGGTGTCATTGTAAGCCGGCAATGTAAAACACAAATACTGAAAACATTAAGGTTCTGTAAAATCACTTTTTACCCCTCACTGGTCCATTTTTTGATTTTACACGGATTTTACATATGCCGTACTTCGCCATTACATCCCAATACTATTCTTACATTTGTAATGAAATATTGATGAAGAGGAAGGATAGGTACGAATGAGGGTAAAGGAAAGTGCGATGCGCTGGGTCTTCCTGGCGTCGGCGTTCGTCTGCGTAGCCGCCGTGCTGTTGATCTGCGTGTATCTGTTTATGACAGGCATCCCTTTTTTCAAAGAAGTGAATGTGTTTTCGTTCCTGTCGGGCACCACATGGAAACCCATGCAGGATATCTTCGGTATTCTGCCGATGATCGTGGGCAGCATCTATGTAACTGCGGGCGCCATCCTGCTGGGCGGCCCGGTGGGTATTCTCGGCGGGATCTACATGGCGCGGTTTTGTACCAAACCCATCATGAGGATTTTGCAGCCGATGATTGCTTTGATGGCGGGCATCCCCTCCGTGGTTTACGGCTTTTTCGGCATCCGGACGCTGGTTCCGTTTGTGCGTAATCTGTTCGGCGGCACGGGGTTCAGCATTCTCTCCGCGTCGATCCTGCTGGCGATGATGATCCTGCCCACGATCATCCAGCTGACCTACAGCTCCATCAAGGCGGTACCGGAGAGCTATTTTGAAGGCAGCCTGGCGCTGGGGGCCACGGAGGAACGCAGCGTGTTCCGCGCGGTGGTTCCGGCAGCCAAGAGCGGCATTATGGCGGCACTGGTGCTAGGCATCGGCCGGGCGATTGGCGAAACGATGGCCGTGGTCATGGTCGCGGGCAACCAGGCCCGGATGCCCAAGGGAATCCTGAAGGGCATCCGTACGCTGACCACCAACATCGTAACCGAAATGGGCTACGCCGCCGATCTGCACCGTGAAGCACTGATTGCCACCGGCGTGGTGCTGTTTGTGTTCATCCTGCTGATTAACCTGCTCTTCTCCCTGCTGAACAGGAGGGTAGAATCATGAACCGTTACCATCCTGCGGCTTTACAGCCCCCTAAGCATACCTCAAAGCGCCGCGCCGCGGCCAGGCAGCGTTGGCTGCATATGAAACGGCATCCGTTTTCGGCGCTTCTGCGCCTGCTGACTATCCTGTCCATCCTGATCACAGTATTCGTATTTTTGCAGGTTGTGATCAGTATTCTGGTACAGGGCATACCCAACCTGACGTGGGATTTATTCTCGCCCACCTTTACGACCGATAACCAAAGTCTGCTTCCCTCGCTGATCAATACGTTCATCATCACGTTTTTATCGCTATTGATCGCCGTACCGATCGGGATCGGCGGTGCCGTATACCTGAGCGAATATTCCAAGCACAACAGCTTTATCGTTAAGGCCATCCGTCTCACGGCGGAAACGCTGGCGGGTATCCCCTCCATTATTTACGGCCTGTTCGGCATGGTGTTCTTTGTAATCGCGCTGGGTTTCGGCATGTCGATGCTGGCCGGTGCGCTGACGCTGAGCCTGATGATCCTGCCCCTGATCATGCGCACCACGGAGGAGGCGCTGCTGTCGGTGCCCACCAGCTACCGGGAAGGCAGCTACGGGCTTGGCGCGGGCAAGGTGCGCACGGTGTTCCATATCGTGCTGCCGCCCGCGGCCCCCGGCATTCTGGCGGGTATTGTACTGGCCATCGGCCGCATCGTGGGGGAAACCGCCGCGCTGCTGTTTACGGCCGGTACGGTGGCCAAGATGGCATCCGGCATTACCTCCTCGGGCAGCACGCTGGCGGTGCACATGTACATGCTGTCCAGCGAAGGACTCTTTATCGGAAAGGCCTATGGTGCCGCCACCGTTTTGCTGCTGTTCGTGCTGGTGATGAATGGCATATCCCGCTTGATTTCCCGAAAAATAGTGAAGGAGTAGGCTATGTGCAAGATCGAAATTAAAAACCTGGATCTGTTTTATGATAATTTCCAGGCGCTGAAAAGCGTAAACCTGAAAATTCCCGAGAATCAAATCACCGCGTTCATCGGCCCGTCCGGCTGCGGCAAATCCACGCTGATCAAATCGCTGAACCGGATGAACGATTTGGTCGTCGGCTGCCGGATTACAGGAAGCGTAACCCTGGACGGCGAAGATATTTACGGAGATATGGACGTGAATATGCTCCGCAAGCGCGTGGGCATGGTGTTTCAAAAACCCAATCCTTTTCCGATGAGCGTGTATGATAATATCGCATACGGCCCCCGCACACACGGTGTGCGCCGCAAGGCAATGCTGGACGAGGTGGTGGAACGCTCCCTGCGGGACGCCGCCATCTGGGAAGAGCTGAAAGACCGGCTCAATAACAGTGCGCTGGGCCTTTCCGGCGGGCAGCAGCAGCGGCTTTGCATCGCCCGCGCGCTGGCCGTACAGCCGGAAGTGCTGCTGATGGACGAGCCCACCTCCGCGCTGGATCCCATCTCCACAGGCAAAATCGAAGAGCTGGCTGTGGAGCTGAAACAGAATTATACCATCGCCATTGTTACCCACAACATGCAGCAGGCGCTGCGCATCAGCGATACCACGGCGTTTTTCCTACTGGGCGAAGTGATCGAATCCAACGATACCCAGCAATTATTCTCCATGCCGCAGGATAAAAGAACCGAAGACTACATCACAGGGAGGTTTGGATGATGAGAAAGAATCTTTTCGACGCGCAGGTTGAAGTGCTCAATCACCAAATGATCGAAATGTGCGCCATGATCGAAAATACATTGGAGGCTTCCAGCGACGTACTGCAAAAGCTGGATAAGGTACGCGCCAGAGAAATTATCGAAGGCGACGCCGTGATTGACCGCAAGGAACGCGAGATTGAAAGCCTGTGCCTGCGCATGCTGCTCACACGCCAGCCGGTGGCCCACGACCTGCGCGTGGTATCGTCGGCGCTGAAAATGATCACCGACATGGAGCGCATCGCCGACCATGCCGCCGATATCAGCGAGATTGTCACCATGATCACCTATAAAGTCGATAAGCAGCCGGAGCATTTTCAGGCGATGTCCCGCACCGCGGTTGATATGGTGCACCGCGCCGTAGATGCCTACGTGCGCGAGGATGTGGAGCTGGCGCGCGTCGTGATTGAGGATGACGATATCGTGGACAACCTGTTTGTGGAAGTCAAGCAGGAGATCGTGGATTTTATGGTCAAGGATTCGTCCCGCAGCGTAGAGGGCATGGACTATCTGATGATCGCCAAGTATTACGAGCGCATTGGCGACCACGCGACCAACATCGCGGAGTGGGTGGAGTATTGCGTAACCGGCCTGTATAAAGGAGACGTGCTTCGATGATCTATATCGTTGAAGATGATAGCGGCGTGCGGGAGCTGGAGCTGTACGCCCTCAAGCAAGCCGGGTTTGAAGTGGAAGGCTTTGCCAACGCGGCAGCGTTTCGCATAGCGATCAAGAAATCGCTTCCGTCCCTGGTGCTGCTGGATGTGATGCTGCCCGGCGAGGACGGGGTGACGCTTTTGCAAAGCC
Source organism: Candidatus Limiplasma sp. (assembly GCA_963664595.2). GTDB lineage: Bacteria > Bacillota > Clostridia > Christensenellales > Aristaeellaceae > CAXXOK01. Next base: position 127,157 of record CAXXOK010000004.1, read on the forward strand.
TGCGGCGCGAAACCAGAACCAAACGCCTGCCGATTATCCTGGTCACCGCCAAAGGCACCGAGATGGACAAGGTGCGCGGGCTGGATGCCGGAGCCGACGATTATCTGTCCAAGCCCTTCGGGGTGATGGAGCTGCTGGCGCGCGTTAAGGCGCTGCTGCGCAGAAGCGCTGAGGAGAAGAACGCGTCGGTGATCTCCGTGGGGAACCTTACGCTGGACCGAGAACGGCATCTGGTGATTGCCGATGATAAACCCGTGGAGCTTACGCACATGGAGTTTGAACTGCTCTCATTCCTGATGATCCATGCCGGCAAGGCCGTAACCCGTGATATGCTGCTGGACGATGTGTGGGGCCTGAACTACGCAGGCGATACCCGCACCGTGGATGTGCACATCCGCTCCCTGCGGCTGAAACTGGACACCTGCGGGGAAATGATCCACACGGTGCGCGGCGTCGGCTATAAACTGGAGGCAGCCTCGTGAGAAAAAAGCTATTCCGCAGTCTGTTTTTATTTTCAGTGCTGATATCCCTGGTGTTATCCATTCTGCTGATCGGCGGCATGTACATGTATTTCAACAGGCAGCTGCAATCCGACCTGAAGGATGAAGCGGACATGCTGGCTTCGATGCTGGAAAAACAGGAGGATCCGGTTGCGTTTCTGCGGTCGGGTGTTTTCGTTAACCGCGTAACCCTGATCGATTCCCAGGGCGTTGTGCTGTTCGACAGCCAGGCCGAGGCCGCGCAGATGGAAAACCATGCCGACCGGCCGGAGGTGATTGAGGCGCTGGAAGCAGGCACGGGCAGCGACAGCCGTTCCAGCGCGACCCTCGGCGAAACCAGCGTATACTTTGCCCAGAAACTCAACCAGCAAATGGTGCTGCGCGTGGCCGGAGAGCTGAAAAACGTCTGGGTTACGGTACGCGGAATGCTGGGCTGGATTACCCTGGGATTGATCGTATCCGCCTTGTTGGCCTATCAGCTGGCCAAGCCCATTACCCGGTCCATCATCCGGCCGCTCAATCGCATCAATCTGGATGATCCGATGCAAAGCGACGCCTATGAGGAGTTCTCCCCCATGCTGCGCCGCATGGACGCGCAAAACCGCCGCATTGCCGAGCAGATGCAAAGCCAGAAGCGCCATCAGACGGAAGTTGCCACCATGCTCAAAGGCCTTCGGGAGGGTCTGATCGTGCTGGGCGAAGGCCATCATGTACTGGTGATCAACCCCGCGGCACGTCAGATTTTGAATGCCGGAGAAGGTGACCTGTCCCAAAAAACGCTGCTGGAGATCAACCGCAACGAGGTTTTGATGCGGATCCTAAGCCACAACGGCGGCAGCGGCGAAATGCACATCGGCGGGCGCACCTATCACGTATCCTCCAGCCCTGCCGAGGGCGAGGTCGGCATCGTGCTGCTTTTGCAGGATATCACCGAGGCGCAGACTGCGGAGCAAAACCGCAAGCAGTTTACCGCCAACGTCAGCCATGAGCTGCGCACCCCGCTGACTACCATCTCGGGCTATGCGGAGCTGCTGGAAACGGGGCTTGCCAAGCCGGAGGATACCGCTGTGCTCGGCGAAAAAATCCATACCGAAAGTCTGCACCTGCTGTCGCTGGTGGAGGATATCCTCCGCCTGTCCAAGCTGGACGAGGGTATGATTGAAAACAAGCAGCCCGTAGAGCTGCTCCTGTTGGCGGAAAGCTGTGTTTCCAAGCTGCGGAATTACGCGCAGAAAAGCGATGTTTCGCTTTCCGTGGAGGGTGAACCCACCCTTGTGATGGGCGACCGCACGCTGCTGGAGGAAATGACCATTAATCTGGTGGACAACGCCATCAAGTACAACAAGCCCAAGGGGATTGTCAGCGTTCTGGTAGGCACAGAGGACGGACATCCGTATATCACCGTAAACGACACAGGGATGGGTATCCCGCCGGAGCACCACCACAGGGTATTCGAACGCTTCTACCGCGTGGATTCCAGCCGTTCCAAGGATACCGGCGGTACGGGCCTCGGCCTCTCCATCGTTAAAAACGGCGCGCAGCTGCATGGCGCAACCGTGAGCCTGCGCAGCGAACCGGACAAAGGCACCCGGATCACCATCCGGTTTCCAAAACACGGCATATAAGGATAAGGTTAGCTCTGTAAAACCTTCCGTTTCGGCGGGAGGTTTTCTATAGGCATATGAGGAATAGGGAACGTGCAGGCTGCTGAACCGGAGGATGATCAGCTTGTGCAGGGTAACCTGAAGCCGCAGCGCCTCGCCAGAGCCTTCGCAAATGCAATCCGGCGGAAATACCGTCGTCGGCCTGTGCCGCTTTCTTCAGCCTTTACCCAGTAGCATCGTGAACGTCCCATTCTATGCTATAATAGCGTATCGCAACCAAGACACATGCCTGTTTTGTACCGAAGGAGGGCTAATCCTTGGACGACCCTATAGGCAGTCATCTACTGCTTCAGTTCGTTCTGATCCTGATCAACGCATTTTTCGCAGCAACGGAAATCGCCGTCATCTCCATCAACGAAAACAAAGTACGAAAACAAGCCGAAGAAGGCGATAAAAAAGCAGCACATGATGCTTCGGCTGGCCGAATCCCCCAGTGATTTCCTGTCCACGATACAGGTATGCAATCACTTTGGGCGGATTTTTAGCAAGCGCGTTTGCCGCCAGCAACATCGCCAGCCGAATCACCCGCAGCCTGATGGGCCGGCGGGTTTACGCTGCTGTCGGAGCAGGCGCTGGGCACCGTGAGCATGGTGCTTGTCACACTGATCCTGAGCTATTTCACCCTGGTGCTGGGCGAGCTTACCCCAAGCGCATCGCCATGCAGGAACCCGGAAAAGGTTGCGCGGCTCACCAGTCGCGTCATCATTGTTGTTCAGGTCATCTTCAAGCCGATCGTATGGCTGCTGATCCATTTCCACCAACGGCCTGCTGCGCCTGCTGCGCATCAACCCCGACGCCGATCACAATACCGTAACCGAGGAGGAAATCCGCCTGATGGTGGATATCGGCGGCGAACGCGGCACCATCCAGGAAGACGAACGCGAGATGATTGAAAACATCTTCGAGTTCAACAACATTACAGCTGAATCTGTGATGGTGCACCGCATGGATGTGGTCGCCATCCATGTGGAGGATACCTTTGAGGATATTCTGCAAACGATCCGCGAATCCGGCCTGAGCCGTTTCCCCGTTTATGATGAAGATATCGACGATATTATCGGCATCCTGAACACGCGTGATTTTCTGATCAACGCGCTGGACGAGCATCCCAAAACGCTGCGCGAGCTGCTGCGCCCCGCCTATCTGATCCCCGAAACCGTGCAGGCTGACGTGCTGTTCCGCGATATGCAGCAGCAGAAGGTGCACATGGCAATCGTTGTGGACGAGTACGGCGGCATGAGCGGCATCGTGACCATGGAGGACCTGCTGGAAGAAATCGTCGGCAATATCTACGATGAATTCGATCCCGATCCGAGGAAAATGAGATCGTAAAGATCGGCGATAACCTGTGGCGGTGCGACGGCAGCGTGGATTTGGAAACCCTGGGTGACGCGCTGGATGTCGAGCTGCCGCTGGATGAGGAATACGACACGCTGGGCGGCATGGTTTTTTCCTGCTTCAACACCATTCCGGAGGATGGTTCCACCCCGGAGGTTGATATCCACGGCCTGCACATCAAGGCGGAGGCAATCACGGACCACCGGCTGGAAACCGCGTTGGTCAGCACCCTCCCCGATGCCATGTCCGAAGAGCAGAAAACGCAGGAATAGGACGTATCAGCGGGGCTTGCATAGCGCATTATATCTTTTTCTTACCCTGACAACCCTTTCACTTCCGGCCATTCCCTACTTTGCGGGATGGCCGGAATTCTTATATTACTTATTATTCTTGTCTTTTCGGCATTGTAAACGCGGCAATGCCTGTAACAAGGAAAGGGCATCGAAAAAATTGTGCTTGCAATTTATAATACATTATAATACAATATGGTCAAAATCAGAATTCGGAGGTACGCATATGTGCGGAATCGTTGGATATATCGGCAGATGAAGAAACCTGTCCCATCCTGATGGACGGACTGGAACGCTTGAGCTACCGCGGCTACGACAGCGCAGGAGTCGCCGTGCTGGGCATGGACGGCAAGCTTCAGCGTTTCCAAAACCCGAGGACGCCTGGAAAACCTCGGTACCCTGCTGGAAAGCCACCCGCTGTACGGGCATATCGGCATCGGGCATACGCGCTGGGCAACCCACGGCGAACCCAACGACGTGAACGCGCATCCGCATTTCAACACGCCCCAAACCCTCGCCATTGTGCACAACGGCATTATTGAAAACCATGCGCAGCTGCGCAAACAGCTGGAAAGTGAACAGGTTGCTGTGTTTTGTATCCCAAACGGATACGGAGGTTGTTGCACATCTGCTGTCCACGCTCTACGACGGAGACATGAAGCAGACGCTGCTCAAGGCCGCCAAGCTGCTCAAGGGCAGCTACGCGCTGGGCGTGGTGTGCGAGCAGGAACCCGATAAGCTGTTTTGCACCCGCAACGAAAGCCCTCTGGTTGTCGGCCATACCGACGGCAAAAGCTATATCGCCAGCGATATCCCCGCCATGCTCAGCCATACCCGCGACGTGATCTTTTTAAACGATAAGGAAGTCGCCGTGCTGAGCAAGGAAGGCATCGAGGTCGTCAACCAAAACGGAGAGACCGTGCTCCACGAACTCTATCACGTAACGTGGGATTTGAGCAATGCCGAAAAGGGCGGGTATCCGCACTTCATGCTCAAGGAAATTCACGAGCAGCCCACGGCGCTGCAGGCCACCTTCTCCCCCCGCAACGCCGACGGATCCGCATGATTACAGCTGGCTTCCATTCACGCCCGAGGAAGCCAAAAGCCTGCGAAAAATCACCATTGTGGCCTGCGGCACGGCCTACCACGCGGGCATCTACGGCAAGTACGCCATTGAAAAGCTAGCCCGCGTGCCTGTGGAAGTGGACATCGCCAGCGAGTACCGCTACCGAAGCCCGATGCTGAATGAAAACGAGGTTTTCATCGCTATTTCCCAAAGCGGTGAAACCGCCGATACCCTGGCCGCGCTGCGCGAGGCCAAGCGGCAAAACGCCAAGGCGCTGGTCATCTGCAATGTGGTCGGCTCCACCATCGCGCGCGAGGCGGGCGAGGCCAATACATTGTTTACCTATGCCGGCCCGGAAATTGCCGTAGCCAGCACCAAAGCCTACTCCACCCAGGTGGAAACCCTCCTGCTGATCGCTCTGGCGCTGGCCGACCTGCGCGGCACGCTGCCCGCCGCCGAGCTGGAAGCCCTGAAGGCGGAGATCGCCGCCCTGCCGGAAAAAGCCAAACGCGCCGTGGAAACCGAGGATCAGCTCAAGGCCATCGCCGCCGAGGAATGCGGCAAAGGACACGTTTTCTTTGTAGGACGGGGACTGGATTACGCGCTTTCCATGGAAGCGGCGCTGAAGCTGAAAGAGGTCAGCTATATCTTCTCGGAGGCCTATGCATCCGGCGAGCTCAAGCACGGGCCGATCGCGCTGCTGGAAAACGGCAGGCTGGTGGTCACCGCCATCACCCAACCGGAGCTTTTGGACAAGGCCCTGTCCAACATCAAGGAAATCAAGGCGCGCGACGCCCAGGTGATGGCCATCTGCCGGGAGGACCTGATGGACCAGGTCGCGCCTGAGGTGGACAGGCTGATCACCATTCCCGCGGGCGGCGACATCGTTTCCCCGCTGCTGGCAATCATCCCGCTGCAGCTGTTTGCCTACTGCATGGCCGTAGCGCGCGGCTGCGATGTGGATAAGCCCCGCAACCTAGCCAAGAGCGTAACGGTGGAATAAGCAATGATTAACAATCAACAGGAAATCGCCTTCAATCAGGTGATTTCCTGTTGTTCATTCTTTATGGCAATCCTTCCGCGACCACATTTACATAATTCAATCTTACGTGTACAATAAGGAAGTAAATGTCAAGGGAGGTTAAAACATGCACTGTGCACGCCAAATCATGGATGACCTTTATTATGTAGGCGCAAGCGACCGCCGTTTGAACATGTTTGAGAACCTGTATCCCATTCCCCGGGGGATCGCGTATAACTCCTACATCATCAAGGATAATAAAACCGTTTTGTTCGATACGTCCGACCATGCCGTATCCGAGCTGTATTTTGAGAACCTGCGCGCAACCCTGCAGGACGGAGCGCCCGATTACCTGATCGTGCAGCATGTGGAGCCCGATCACGCCGCGCTGCTGTGCGATCTGCTGCAGCGGTATCCCGAGGTTACCATCGTCTGCTCCGCCAAGGCCAAGGCCATCATGGGCCAATTCAACGGTGAAATTGCCGCGGAAATCATCACCGTTTCCGACGGGGATACGCTTGCGATCGGCAGCCGCGAGCTGCAATTTATTACCGCGCCGATGGTGCACTGGCCGGAGGTGATCATGACCTATGATCCCAAAAGCAAAACCCTGTTTTCCGCGGACGCGTTCGGCACCTTCGGCGCGCTGGGTGGCAACCTGTATGCCGACGAATTGAATTTCACGGTGGACTGGCTGCCCGAATCCCGCCGGTATTATGCCAACATCGTGGGTAAGTACGGGCCGCAGGTGCAGGCCGTGTTCCATAAAATCTCCGGGTTTGCCATCGAGCGTATCTGCTCGCTGCACGGCCCGGTGTGGCGCAACAACCTGGATTGGTACCTGGATAAGTATCAGCACTGGAGCACCTACCAGCCGGAGGATCCGGAGGATATTCTGGTCGTCTACGGCTCTCTGTACGGACACACCAAAAACGCGGCGGAGGCGCTTGCCTCGCGGCTTTCGGAAAACGGCACGCGCGTGAAAATCATGGACGCTTCCAATGCCGACAGCAGCGAGATGCTGTCCGAAACCTTCCGCTGCGGCAAGCTGGTGATCGCCTGCCCCACCTATAACATGGGCCTCTATCCACCTGTGTCCCATTTTCTACAAACGCTGAAGGAACACAACATGCAAAACCGCCTCGTGGGCATTATCGAAAGCGGCTCCTGGGCCATCCAGTCCGGCAAGCTGATCAAAGCCCATCTGGAAACCATGAAGAATATGACGGTCGTCGAGCCGGTGGTCCGCGTGCTGTCCGCCATCAGGGAAGACCAATGCGGCGAGCTGGACGCGCTGGCTTCGGCCATACTGGAAGGTGATAAACAATGATTGATATGAATACCCTTTACAACGTCGGGTACGGCCTGTATGTGGTTTCCACCAGGGACGGACGCAAGGACAACGGCTGCATCATCAACGCGTTTATGCAGGTGTCCCTCACGCCCACGTGGCTGTGCCTGTCGGTTTCCAAGCTGAATTACACCTGCGAAACCATCCAGAAAACCGGCGAATTCTGCGCCAGCCTTTTAACGGAAAGCGCGCCGTTCGATCTCTTCCGCCGCTTCGGGTTTCAAAGCGGAAAAACGCTGAACAAGTTTGCCAACTTCCACGATGTCAAACGCGCGGAAAACGGGCTTTACTACCTCACCAAGGATTGCAACGGCTTTGTGTGCGGCAAGGTGCTGGAGCAGCGGGACTGCGGCTCGCATGTGATGTTTCTGGCCGATCTGACACAGGCCGAAACCCTGAGCACCGATCCCAGCCTGACCTATGCCTACTACTTTAAGCATACCAAGCCCACGCCGCCCAAGACCAAAACCAAGGGCTACCGCTGCAAGATCTGCGGATTTGTGTACGAGGGAGAACCTTTGCCCGACGACTATATCTGCCCCATCTGCAAGCATCCGGCGTCGGATTTTGAAAAAATCGAATAGATATCCCCACAGAAAGTGAGTTGCTGACCGCAACTCATTTTCACATCCGCCCACCAGAGCCGGAGAAAGGACCGTTATCCATGAGCATCAGAAACGCAGCCAAAGCCCTTATCCTTTACGACCACAAGGTGCTGCTGAACGAATGCTATATGCCGGAGCTCGGCAACTATTTCACCCTGCCCGGCGGCGGGCAGCAGCCGTACGAAACCATGGAATCCGCGGTTATCCGGGAATGCCTGGAGGAAACCGGATACACTGTAATCCCCCAGGCCTGTATCGCCCTTTGTGAAGAAATTCACGAAAGCGAGGAATTCCGCCGGAAATTCCCGGATTACGCCCATAAAATCTTTCACATTTTCAAGTGCGCGCTTTCTGCGGAGCCGCGTCAGCCGGAAACAGAAAAGGACGCCTGTCAGATTGACTGCGTATGGGTGGATATTGACGATGTACCCGCCATTCCCCTGCTGCCGGAATGTATCCGGGAGCATTTTCAAAAGCTTGCTCAGGCGGAATCGCCGCTATACCTGGGAACGGAAATCAGGCGATAGCCGGATGGCCGGATAACCAGACAGCCGAATAACCTGGGCTATATCCGCCATTGTAACGGCCACCGGCGGCAGACGGCCGGATGATAGTACACAACAGACAAACGAAATAGTATCCTTATCACAATAATAATAAGGCATTGTTCCGGACCGAAAACAAAGGCCTTGACGCAGCGCCGCTGTGCCAAGGCCTGTTTATGAGTAACCTCTCCGGGTCATTATCGCTGCTTGTCTCACTTTGCTTGCCGCGCTGTTCGCTCTCTTTGGCAAAATGCTGCGGCGTAGGGCTTTGGGTTTCTCCCCGAACCAAGGCCATGGTTTCATTTCTTCACTCTGGCCAAGGCAATCAGGCCAAGGTTAATAATGAATAAATCGCTCATGCGATGGTGCGTCAGCTTTTCGTCAGGCTGAGGCTGCGCAACCTGAAGGGGAGAGCGTAGCTCGCCAGCCACCGAAGTTTCCAAAGGAAACGAATGGTATAGCCTCGCCTATCAAGGCGAGGTTGTTAAAAGTTACAGCATCTCTGCGTCGAAGGCACCGAAGGAAAGCGTGTGTCCAGTCTACACCACAGTGAAGCCGTGTGCGCCCCGCAGGTGGAAGGCTATACAGAATACGGCGACTGACAAAGAGCCATAGGACAAGATGACCGAGTGGGCTTCGTGGCCCCAAGCTGGCGGAATGATAGCGCGCCAGCGTGCAGGGTATTTATTCAGCAATCCCCCAGGCAAACGATGAATAAAGTGCTCATGCGATGGTGCGTTAGATTTTTGTTGGATTGTGCTTGTGCAACCCAAAGTAGTAGCAGCGCTACGTCAAGGGTTCTGCGAGCCTAACCCGGCGGAATGATAACGCGCCAGCGTATAGGGGATTACTTCAACGATTCCCTGAACCCACATTCTTAACATACAGTATTATGCGTTCACGTTTTGCTTTCTACTATGCTTCCGCCAACTGCTCTCCCAGTTTCCTGCACTGCTCCAGTCCCTCGGCATCCGGCGTTTCGTTGATGATCAAGCCGTTGCCGATCAGCTCCGCGCCGATGGCTTTGCAGTCCTCTTCCCAGGTGCGCATCCATTCCCCATCGCCCCAGCCGTAAGAGCCGAACAGGGCAATCTTTTTGCCCTTCAGCAGAGGCTTGCACGTCTCAAACATTGGGGCAAACTCACTGTCCTCCAGTTCCTCACTGCCCATGGACGGGCAGCCGAAGGCAATCGCCTGATAGCTGTCTGCCATCTCCGCCAAAAACTCAGCCGCGCTGAAAAGGTCCGCTCCCGCCGCCTGCGCAATCGCTTCGGCCATCGCCTGCGTATTGCCTGTTCCGCTCCAATAGATTACCGCTGTTTTCTTCATTCTGTTCTCCCACCGTTCTGTTATGCGGGCTTTGCCGCAACTGTCAGTTTTTCCAGAGAGCTGCCCGTTTGAAATCGTTTGGTATAGATACCCGTACATTTGTGGTACTGCGCAAAGGCATGCATGGCTTTCTCTTCTTCGCCATATACTTTCCAGCAGCCGCACAGAAGGCAATTCCGTCCCTGATTGCGCATAAAGCCCGCCACATCCGGTAACGGATAGCCCAGAAACAGGCCGATTTCATGCGGAAATCCTTCCTGTCTTTGCAGCCGTTCCCGCAGGGTATCCAGCGCGTTTTGCACAGAGAAATTCCGGTAACCGCATTCCCTGAGCAAGCTCTGCGCTTTGGGGCACGCCAGGCACTGCGTTAGCAACGCTTCCCTGTACAGATAAAGCAGCACGCCCTGTTTACCTTGCCTCATCACGGTCAGCCGCACTCCTTTGCGCGCCAGGGTTTGGTTGATCCGTTCCATCTCCGGCCCGAGCGCCCCGGCGGTATCTGCCCGCACTGTAAACAGGCTTCCCGTTTTAAGTCCCGCAAGGGTTGGCGCGCCATGCTGCACCATCAGTTTTTCAAGCATGGTATCCCCCTGATCCTTCGTGGTTAGTTATCTCTAACCATCAGTCATTGAAATGCACGCCCAAACTGCGTGCCGAGGTTAGATTTCTCTAACCATGAATAGTATATACGATCTTCCTATCTGTGTCAAGCCTCAGAAAATGCCGCTCACACACCGCGGTGTAGTGCACAGCATCCAAAGTAGCTTTTATAAAGCCACAGCCAGCGCGTTACCGATCCCTTTTCCTGTCCGCTTTGCGTTCCTGCTGGCACACCGGACAAAAGTATACGCTGCCGCCCATATACGCGGTTTTTACGATATCGCTTCCGCAAACAGGGCAAGGATGGCCGACGGTTTTCTTGGACATCAGGGTTTGATACCCGCCCGGATGACCAAATAGATCGGTTTCCGTATCACGGCCGCCCTGCACCGTCATTCTGCACAGGGTCGTTTTCACACTGTTGAACAGCACTTCCATTTCCGTCTCCGACAACAGACCGATCTTGGTTTTGGGATAAACGCGCGCGTTAAACAGAATATCCTGCAGCACCCCGTTGCCCAGCCCCGGCACGCGCTGCTCTGTAGCCAGAAACGCTTTGGCATTTTTATCGGAACAGTCCTCCGCCATCTCCAGGAAATACGGCAGATCGAACAGATCGGACAATGGCGACGGCTTGCGTTTGGCCGTCAGGTAATACTCATTGTCATTGGTCCCTTGGGTAAATACCCACAGCCCGCCGTACATCTGCACGCTGCATACCAGCGCGGAAGAATCGGTAAACGTGATCATCAGCTGATGTTTGGTCGGCAGCACTTCCCCTGCGTGATAGAAGCGGATCGTGACGCCTTCCGCCAGCAGTATGCGCTGGTCTTCCGCCGAGATCTCCACCTTGCCGCCAACGCCCCTGGCTTTTCCGATGGCTCGGCCTGCCAGCGCCGCGTGATAATGCTCAGGATCACCGAAATACCACGCAAACTTATGCGGTGAAACGTTTGCCTGAACACGTTCAATCATTTTGCCCTGAATGGTTTCGTTCAGCTGTCCGGCCAAACAGAGGCTCTCCGGCAATTCGATCATCACGCTGCCTCCTTTATGAATATTGATGGAATTACAATACCAGATTTGATATCATAATACAAATAGGAATAGCGTTGAGACTTCCCTGTGGATATTTTCATTACGCACGGATGACGCGACTATTTGCTCATTATAACACATGAACTGTCATTTGTGTAAACACCGCTTCGCAAAGGAATTCCGGCCCGGCTCCCGTCCGGGTTACCCATACCGCGCCGGTCATTCCCTGAGCAGCATGCCGGATGATACTCCATGAAACAATATATAATAGAAAGGAAGGATAGCCCGCAAGCACCGCGGGTGTTACAAACCAAATAGCGGTTCAGCATAGTAAAAGCAGAAACCGGACAGCTTCGGGGCTGTCCGGTTTCTGCGTCGTTACTGTATTCAGCCGATTGTCCGTACACGGATAATACCGGGCAGGGCGCGAATCTCGTTCATCAATGTGTCGTCCGGATGGGTATCCAACTCCATCACAGTCACAGCCACCTCTTTACGGCTCTTGTTCTGCATGTTGTTGATGTTGATCGCCTTGGCGCTGATCACCGTGGAGATGGAGGACACCATGTTGGGGACATTATCGTGGATAATCATCACGCGGCTGCCCTCACGGTATCCCAGCATGATCTCCGGCAGATTGACGGAGTTTTGAATCTGGCCGTGTTCCAGATAGTTTCGCAATTCCTGCGCCGCCATGCTGGCGCAATTTTCTTCGCTCTCCGGCGTGCTGGCGCCCAGATGCGGGATGAGAATGGCGTTTTTGACGCCGATCAGCTCCTCGCAGGGGAAATCGGTAACATAACCCGCAACCTTGCCGGATTCCAGCGCTTCGATAATCGCCTTGGGGTCCACCAGATCGCCGCGGCTGAAGTTGAGAATGTGGACGCCATCCTTCATTTTGGCAATCGCGGCAGCATCGATCATATGCTTGGTGCTGTCCGTCAGCGGGACGTGCATCGTGATATAGTCGGCCTGCGCATACACTTCATCCATATTGTTGGAGCGCTTGATGGAGCGGCTCAGCGACCATGCGCTTTCCACGCTGATGAAGGGATCGAAACCGATAGCGTTCATACCCAGTCCCTGAGCGGCGGCATTGGCCACAATGGCGCCGATGGCGCCCAGGCCCACAACACCCAGCGTTTTGCCGCGTACCTCGGGGCCAACAAACTGGTTCTTGCCCTTTTCCACCAGCTTGGGCACATCAGCGCCCTTGCCTTTGAGCTCCGTCCGCACCCACTCGATACCGCCGGCCACGTTGCGGCTGCACAGCATCAGGCCGCAGATCACCAGCTCCGCCACGGCATTGGCGTTGGCGCCGGGGGTATTGAACACGGCAATGCCGCGTTTGGTGCATTCCGCGATGGGAATATTGTTCGTGCCTGCGCCCGCGCGCGCGATTGCCAGCAGGCTGTCCGGCAACTCCATGGTGTGCATATCAGCCGAGCGCACCAGAATGCCGTCGGGTACGGGTTCTTCTTTAGCAATCAGGTAGTTTTCAGCGCTCAGGTACTCGTGGATCACATCCGAGATTTCGTTTAAGGTTTGAATTTTATACATGCTGCTCCTCCGTATTACAGATTGTCTTTTTCAAATTCGCGCATCACCTGCACCAGTTTTTCCACACCGGCCATCGGCATGGCATTGTAGATGCTGGCGCGCATGCCGCCCACGTTGCGGTGCCCTTTGATGTTCTCCAGCCCGTTTGCCTTGCAGGCTTTTACAAACGCAGCGTCCTTATCGGGGTCGCCGGTAACAAAGGTCACGTTCATCAGCGAGCGGTATTTTTTCACAACCGGGTTGGAAAACAGCTTGCTGTTATCGATTGCGTCGTACAGCAGCGCCGCTTTTTTCAGGTTGTTCTGATAAAACGCTTCAATGCCGCCCTTTTCCTTCATCCATGCAAACACGAGCTTCATCATATAGATGCCCCAGGTGTTGGGGGTGTTGACCATGCTTTCGCCTTTTTCTTCCAGCGCCCAGCTTATCAGCTTGGGGCAGAGCGGGTTTTCCTTGCCCAGCAGATCTTTGCGGATAAGCATCAGGCAGATGCCCGCGGGGCCGATGTTTTTCTGCGCGCCCGCGTAGATCACGCCGAAACGGCTTACATCCAGCGGCTCGGACGCAATGTTGGACGACATATCGGCCACCAGCGGCACATTTCCGGTTTCCGGAAACTCAATATAGCGCGTGCCATAGATGGTGTTGTTGGAGGTGATGTACACATAATCCGCATCGGGGGTCAGCTTGAGGCTGCTCATTTCCGGAATAAAGGTGTAGTTCGCGTCCAGGCTGGACCCGGCCACATTCACCGTTCCGTATTTCTGGGCTTCCTTGAGCGCCAGGTGCGCAAAATTGCCCGTGTCGATGTAATCGGCGATCTTCGAGCCCGTCATCAGGTTCAGCGGCACACCGGAAAACTGCAGCGTCGCGCCGCCCTGCATGAAGAGCACCGCGTAGTCGTCCGGCACGGAAAGCACTTCCCTGATCAGCGCAACGGCTTCGTTATAGATATCCATAAACATGGGCGTGCGATGGCTCATCTCCATCACGCTCATGCCTTTGTTCTGGTAGCAAACCAATTCGCTGGCCGCTTTTTCCAGCACGCTTTGATCGATTACCGCCGGTCCGGCCGAAAAATTGTACACCCGTTCCATATGAGCAGTTCCTCCTTTAATCGGTCCCTCTAACCGGGACGCTTATCGCCCTATGGGCGTTAGTCGTACCACTTGCTGTTATCATACACCAGCCCATCGCGGAACGCAAGTACTATTTTCGTCCCACCCGGCATAAATTGTCCCGGTCATGTTGCCAATACTATAGGCGCTATCCCTTATGATATAAGCGATAGCGCCTGCCAATCCGGCTTATTTATCCAAAAGCCTTTACAGAAATTTGATCAATATTTTGAATGATTATACAATATTATGCCGATTCGGCCATTATTCCGGTATAGAAAGTGGAATGCCTCCCACATATTTTTCCACCAATACAATTTCACCGGAGCGATACAGCGCGCGTTCCAGCCGCTGCGGCAGGGTGAGATCACAGGTTGTTCGCAGGGCATGGTCGTCCAGCACCAGCGCGTCCATCATATAGCCCTTTTCAAAGCTTCCGGCCTTGCCAAAGAAGGATCCGCCGCCCTTGGTAGCCATGTAGAACACCTCCGGGAAGGTGAGCGCGGACGCACTCTGATCTACCAGCCGCCAATACAACTTGCTGGCCTGGATGGCCTCAGCTGCGGCGCGCAGCATATCCAGGCTCTCCCCGCCGGCCACGTCGCTGCCCAGCCCTACGCGCACCCCGGCGGTCAGCAGCTTTCGTACCGGCGCGATGCCCGAACGCAGATTGGTGTTGCTGGCGGGACAGTGGGCGATTATTGTCTGCCGATCCCTCAGCAGTTCGATTTCCTCCGGCTCCGGATACACCGCGTGCGCCATCACGGCGTTCTCGCTCAGCATACCAAAATGATCATAAACCGAGGCATAGTTCGGCGCTTCAGGGCACAGCCTTTGCACCCAGGCGATTTCATCATGATTTTCGGACAGGTGGGATTGCACGGGTACACTGTATTTCCCCGACAACTCCTGCAGCCGTCCCATCAGTTGGTTTGTGCAGGAGGGAACAAAGCGCGGCGTGAGGATCGGCTGAATATGGCTGTATTGTGCACGCATGTCCAGGATCCATCGCTCACAGTCCTCTGCCGCCGTGTCCGCCGAAAGCTCACAAAGATCCTTTGGGGCATTCCGGTCCATGCTCACCTTGCCCACGTAGCCGTACAGACCGGAATCCTCCAAAAGCCCGGCCAGCAGCAGGGTGGCGGGCGCGTGCAGTGTGGCAAAGCAGCAAAACCTCACCGTATAGCTCTGCCGCAGTGCCTCCACAAATACTGTGTATGCTTGCCTGGCATAGTCCAAATCGGCGTACTTCGCCTCCTCGGGAAAGGCGTAAGCGTCCAGCCAGTCAATCAGTTCCAGATCCATCCCCATCCCGCAATAAGCAAGCTGCGGGGCGTGCAGATGCAAATCGTACACGCCGGGGATCACCAGCCGTCCACCATAATCGTGAAGCGGCCAGTGCCGGTATGCTGCGGGAAGTTTGCGAAACACTCCCGCGCACAGGCCGTTTTCACATACCAGATAGCCATGGGGAATGGCATTTATCTCTTTCAGACCGTCACTCCAGATGATGTGACCTTTGATGATAAAATCCCTGATCATTTCAGCGTAAAGTCCATTACGACCGGCTGGTGATCTGTATTCACGAAGTTCAGATCGATTGTCTGTATCCCGTTCACCTTTACATTGCCGGACACGATAAAGCCGTCGATGGCATACAGGGTATGGTTTTTACGGTCACCGTCATAAGCCTTGTCCAATGAACGGCAGGTGGGCACGCTCAGGTCGTAGGCATAGGTAAACCCGTCAGGCAGATCATCCAGCCGCAGGTCGCCGGGAATCCAGATCGCGTCCTCCCCGATGGGATACCAATCCTCCGCGCCGGGGAAGTTGGCGTTAAAGTCGCCACCGGCAATCACGTAGTTCCCTTTCCTGTATTCCGCTTTCATCAGCGAAAACATCGTATCCAGCTGTTTTTGACGGGCTTCCCCCGTGGTATAGGCTTCCAGATGCAGGTTGATCAGCACCAGAGTCTGGTCGCTTCCATCAATCGGAAGATATTCCACCAGCAGCGCGCGCTTGAGGTTGGCCAGCCGCACGGGCCAGCCGCTGGTATTGGGCAGCGAAACGCGCTGCGCCTCCTCCACCTTCAGGTTGGCAAGCGTCAGCAATCCGCCCTCCACCTTGCCGATGGGCGGAATGGGATACGGCACAAACGGCACCTTAAAGTTATAAGCAAACGTTTTTCCCATGGATAGCCCGGCCCGGAAGTACTCCACCTGATCGGTATAAAAGCTGCGTC
Organism: Candidatus Limiplasma sp.; assembly: GCA_963664595.2. Taxonomy (GTDB): domain Bacteria; phylum Bacillota; class Clostridia; order Christensenellales; family Aristaeellaceae; genus CAXXOK01. The sequence continues at coordinate 143,424 of CAXXOK010000004.1, forward strand.
TGGAGTTGATATCCACTTCCTGCAGCAGCACCAGATCGGGCTTTTGGCTGTACAGGGCGCTCAGCATGCCGGAGAGGTTATCTTCCACCTCATTTTTGCTTTCGGGCATCACTTCCCGGCCGCCATCCATAAAGAAATCACGGTCGCGCCCCAGACCACCGTACCCGATGTTGAGCGTAACCATATGATAGGTTTTCCCAAGCCGAACCAAATCGTGTTTCACGCCAGCAACAGCCGACACCGTTTCCACATCGGCAGGGCGGTATTCCGCAATCCAAAGCCATGCCAGTATCGCTACTACCGCAACCACCATCACAACCACCAGGGTGGTCAGCAACCGAAGCAAGCCGCGCATACCATCGCCCCTTTCCTGTTTTCCATTATGTACGTCCAATTATAGCGCATGCGGGAACATGGAAGCAAGCATGTATTCTGCTTTGCTCCCTGCGGAATCTCCGCATTGGGTTATCTTTTATTCGTCTCGCTTCCTATATTAAAGTTATTTTTACCTATCATTCTGATGATATCTTTTTACTAAATTTTCCCATGTAAAGGCTGAAGGAAGCAAGTGCAGGCGACTTGCTTCCTTCAAAGAAAGAAAGGAGAAAAAGGAATTACTTGGAAAGCCGTTTAAACGCGCTTTTCAGATCGGGATACAGCGCCTGATATTGTTCGTAGAGTTTGGCATAGGCTGGCTGGTTTTCCGCCGCGGGCAGCTGTTCGCCGCCGGTTTTAATCATGGAGTCGCAGGCTTCCTTTACCGAGGCATACAGGCCCGTGCCAACCCCCGCGAGGATAGCGACGCCCAGTGCGGGGCCTTCCTTGCTGTTGGTGGTAATCACCTTGCAACCGAAGACATCCGCCAGCATCTGCCGCCAGAACGCCGATCGGCCGCCGCCGCCCGTTGCCAGCATCTGCGCAGGCTTTACGCCCATCTCATCCAGTACGTTCAGGCTGTCATTCAGCGCGAATGCAACACCCTCAAACACCGCGCGCATCAGATCGCGCTTTTGATGCATCGCGGACAGGCCGAAGAACACGCCGCGGCAGTCCGGATCCAGATGCGGGGTGCGCTCGCCCATCAGGTAGGGCAGATACAGCAGGCGGTTAGCCCCGATGGGGCTCTTGGCCGCTTCCGCGTCCATCAGCTGATAGGGATCCACGCCCATCTGCTCGGCAGTTTCGATCTCCGCCTGGCAGAACGTATCGCGGAACCATTTCAGCGACAGTCCCGCCGCCTGCACAACGCCCATCACATGCCACGCGCCGGGCACCGCACAGCAGAACGTATGCACGCGGCCCTTGGGATCGATCGCCAGGGTATCGGTATGGGCAAACACCACCCCGGATGTTCCGATGGTGGTAAAGGCGCGTCCGTCCGCCACCACGCCCGTACCGACGGCCGCCGCGGCGTTATCGCCCGCGCCGCCCACGACGAGCGTCTTTTCGGAAAGTCCCGTCAGCCCGGCGGCTTCGGCGCTGATATGCCCCGTCACCTCGATGCTTTCGTAAACCTTGCCCAAGTAGGATGGATCAATGCCGAGCTTCTCCAGCACCTCGCCGCTCCAGCAGCGGTTGGGCACATCCAAAAGCTGCATGCCGCTGGCGTCGCTGACCTCGGTGGCGAAATCGCCCGTAAGCTTATAGCGGAGATAATCCTTGGGAAGCAGGATATGGCGGCACTTCGCGTAAATATCCGGCTCGTGCTTTTGCACCCAGCGAATTTTTCCGGCGGTAAAACCCGTCAGCGCGGGATTGGCGGTAATCTCAATCAAGCGCTTCGCGCCGATGATTTCTGTGATCTCCTCGCATTCCACGCCGGTGCGCTGATCGGCCCAGATGATGCAAGGCCGCAGCACCTCGCAGGCCTCGTTCAGCATCACCAGTCCGTGCATCTGGCCGGAAATGCCAAGGCCCGCAATATCATCCGGATTGACGCTGCTCTTTTTCAGCACGGCGCTGATGGTCTGCACGGCGGCGTTCCACCAGTCCTCGGGGGCCTGCTCCGCCCAGCCGTTTTCCGGCTGGCTCAGCGGGTATTCCACCGTGGCGGAAGCAACCACCGAACCATCCTGATGAAACAGGACGGTTTTGGTTCCGCTGGTGCCAAGATCAATTCCCAGCAGGTATTGACTCATGGTCGTTCTCCTCGTGATGGATTTATTTGCTTTGCAGATGCGGCTTAATCAGCCGGACGAAGCCGACATGATGCAGCCGCCCGGCGCAACGGCCGGGCGGCACAGTGACCAAACAGATTACTTGAACAGGATCTGGTTGACGACGCTTTCCAGATACTCCTGCCGTCCGCTGCCGGGCAGCGCGGCCGAGCCGTTTTTCACAGCGATTGCGGAGCACTCCTCCAGGGTCGCTTCCCCGGCGCGGATCTTTTTGCCGATCTCGGTGTTGGCATAGCTCTGGTAACGGTCCTTTACAAACTCATCCACACGGCCGTCTTCAATGATCTCCGCCGCTTTGAGCAAGCCGAGCGCAAAGGTATCCATGCCGAGGATAAACGCGTAGAACATATCTTCCATCGTGTAGGAAGGACGGCGGTTTTTGGCGTCGAAGTTGAAGCCGCCCGTCAGGCCGCCCGCCTTGAGCACCTCATACATGCACATCGTGGTTTCGTACACGTTGAAGGGGAACTCATCGGTATCCCAGCCCAGCAGCAGGTCGCCCTGGTTGGCGTCCACGGAGCCCAGCATGCCGTTGATCGCGGAAATGCGCAGGTCGTGCTGGAAGGTATGGCCCGCCAGCGTAGCGTGGTTGGCCTCGATGTTCATTTTGAAATCCTTGTCCAACCCATACTGGCGCACAAAGCCAATGGCCGTGGCGGCATCGAAATCATACTGGTGCTTCATGGGCTCCTTGGGTTTGGGCTCAATGTAGAAATCGCCCGTAAAGCCGATGGAGCGACCATACGCGACGGCCATTTTCATCAGGGCTGCAATGTTTTCCTGCTCAAACTTCATGTCGGTGTTCATCAGGGTTTCGTAACCTTCGCGGCCGCCCCAGAACACATAGCCGCGTCCGCCGAGCTTCACGGTGCAGTCCAGCGCCTTTTTAATCTGCGCCGCCGCATGGCAGAACACATCCACGCTGTTGGTGGAGCCCGCGCCGTTCATAAAGCGGGGATTGCCGAACATATTGGCGGTGCCCCACAGGCACTTGATGTCGGTGCCTTTCATTTTTTCCAGGATATAATCGGTCAGCTCGTCCAGACGGGCGTTAGTCTCCTCCAGCGTATCGGCCTCGGGTACCAGATCGATGTCGTGAAAACAGAAGTATTTGATGCCGAGCTTATGCATGAATTCAAATCCTGCATCCACCTTCGCCCTGGCATGCTCCATGGTGCCGGTTTCCGCCGCGCCGAACGATTTATCGGCCACGGGATCGCCGAATATATCTCTGCCGCTTGCGCACAGGGTGTGCCACCATGCCATCGCAAACGGCAGGTGCTCGCTCATTTTTTTGCCGAGAACCACACGGTCGGGATCATAAAACTTGAAAGACAGGGGATTTTTGGAATCGGCGCCTTCAAACCGCACGGTGGGTAAGTTTCTGAAAATTTCTGCCATATTGCTTCCGCCTCTCTCTTATGAAAAAGAATGTACTTTCTGGTATGTTTCCAACGTTGTGCACGAGCACATCTATACGAGAATTGTACAACAGCCATTTCTGTTTGTCAATGCATGTTTTATATTTACCAGCCATTAAATTCCGGGATGGGCAAAGCGTTATTTTATCAGCTTTGCAGCCGTCCTGCGCGAGCCGCTGCAACGATTTACAGTGTTTCATTAGATTTCTTAGCGGCATCCCGTTGCAAATTCCGGTACATTCCCGTATGATGAAAATGAACCCTGATTTATACACACAGGCAAACGCACCCAAACCGGAGGAACCGTATATGAAACCTGTTTTTCGAAGCATTTTCACTTTTTTGTCATTCGTCCTTCTCCTCAGTTTTTCATGCATGCCCCATGGCTTGGCCGATGAGGCGGCGCAGCCATGGCCCGCAAACGGCGAACTGTACCGCAGCGGCTCCGCCGCCGGAGAACAGGCCTCGCTGAAGATCGTTATCAGCAATCTGTCCAGCGGCTACGCTTCGCTGGTGAAGCTCACCACGGACGAGGGCGAACTGGTTTCCTGCCTGTTTGCCGGAAACACAGCAGGCAGCACGCAGGCGCTGCGGCTTTCCACGTCGGTTCCCGGCGGCAACTATGTGCTTACATACGGCACCGGCACTGACTGGTATGGACAAAAGGCTGCCTTTGGGACCGCGGGAACCTACAGCAAGCTGCTGCTGGAGGACAATCAGTCCGTCATTCCGCTGGACGCCGGGTATACCTACACGCTGTATATCGATGCCTCCCCGGACAGCACGGGCGGCAGCAGCGAAGCCATCGCCTACGGTAGCTTTTAGCCCCTGACAAACACCTCGTTTGCAACGGCCGACACAAAAGCAATCCACCGGCTGCTGCGGGCCTATATAAAACAGCACCTTGCATGAGGTGCTGTTTTATATTTTATATACGTTCTGCGTTTACAGATTTTCCAGAATTTTGATCTGATGTTCCATAATGATCCGGCTCCCCTGTTTAGGCGCCCCGGACAGCAGAATATCAAATGCCGCCCTGACCGATTCATATCCCTGGCGCAGCGGCTGCTGGCAGATCACCGCGCGCACCAGCCCCAGGCGCATCATGTTGATGGTCGCGGGCACCGTATCAAACGCCACAACACGGATGGTATCCGTCAGTCCCAGCTCCTGCACGGCACGGCACGTGCCCTCGGCACCGGCCGCCACGATGAAAATCGCGTCGATTTCCGGTTTGCGCCTGAGCATATCCAGCGTCATGCGGTAGGAGTGTTCCACATCGTCCATGGCGCTGGTGCGTTCGACAATATTAATATCGGGGCACACAGCCTTGATGTGCCGTTCAAACCCCTCATGCCGCTGGTCGTGTCCCAGCAGCATGCTGACGCCTGTGACAATGCCGAGGTTGGCCTTGCCACCGGTAACGATCCGCATAACACCGGCCGCCGTTACGCCGCCCGCCACATAGTCCGAACCCACATAGCACTGGCGGCAGGCGTTTTCGATATCGGTGTTCACGGTTACCGTGGGGATGTTCGCATCCGACAGTTCCTTAATCCTTTTACGGATTCGCTTGTCGTTGATCGGCTGGATCACCAGCGCCGCAATTCCGGCCATTTTCAGCTCGTCGATCAGCGCAAGCTGACGGTCCACGTCATAGCCCCGCATGGTTTTCAGCATCAGCGTAACGCCATAATCCACCAGTTCCCGTTCCGCCTTATGAAAGCCGTCGATAACGTCATCAAAAAATGGGTTCCCCTCGCTGGAAATGACCACACCGATCACCGGTGTGGTTTTTTTCATTGTGAGGGCTTTACCCGCAATATTCTTGGTATAGCCTAATTGCCGGATGGTACGCAGTACTCTTTCCTCCGTCTCCGGCTTCACCTTGCCACGGGCGTTGAGTACCCTGTCCACCGTACCGCGGCTGACGCCGCACAGGTCGGCAATTTGCTTAATTGTCACAGGTTCACGCTCCTTTTCCATTGCCATGCAAAGGAATAGTATCATCATAGCGTCAACATAAATAATTGTCAATCATTCCTGCTTTTGTCCCAGGCAAGCGATGAACAAATCTCCTGTACGCTGGCGCGTCATTTCCGCCGGGTCAGGCTCACAGAACCCTTGACGCAGCGTCTCTGCTACTGCGGGTTACGCAACCCCAACCCAGCAAAAATCTGCGCACCATCGCACAAGCGCTTTATTCATCGCTTGCCTAGTGTTTCGGCCATATTTTGCTGCAGATTCTCATCATTTTTCAGTTTTGCTTTTCTTTTGTTCATCCGGTATGCACTCTGGATTTTTTCTCCGTTCATACATCGGATTTGCTTATAAATTGGGCGTTTGCGCAATTCTATAGTCAATTCGCAACATAACAAAATATTTTTTTGTACGCTATTGACAACGTTTTCGTATTAAGCTAAAATGCAAATGCATACACTTGATCGTGCTCTGAATATTAATACGACAACCTGCTCCGCTTTATAATCATAAATACGACCGAATTCCTTAAAAAGTGGCCTTTTATGAATGTATCCATTTTTATTTGCGTACTTTGATCCGCGTTATGTTCATTTTTTGTTTTCAGGACTGGCATACTGATATGTAAGCCAGTCTCGAAATAAATACGAAAAGGAGTGTATTCTATCATGAAAAAAGTTCTCGCACTTGTCCTGACACTCGCTCTGATCCTGTCTGTGGTCGGCACCGCCATGGCTGCCGGTAAAGTCGGCATTTCGATGCCCACGAAGAGCCTGCAGCGCTGGAATGAAGACGGCGAATATCTGCAAGCACAGTTCGTGGCTGCCGGATATGAAGTCGAACTTCAGTATGCCGGTGACAACGATGTACCCACCCAGATTTCCCAGTTGGAAAACATGATCCTCAACGGCTGCAATGTGCTGGTCATCACCGCCATTGAAGCCACCGCTCTGGGCAACGTGCTTGCCACCGCCAAGGAAATGGGCATCAAAGTTGTATGCCATGACCGCATCATCATGGATACCGATGCCGTTGACTACTATGCCACCTTCGACAACTTCCAGGTCGGCGAAATCCAGGGACAGTATGTCGTGGATACGCTCGGTCTTGCCGATGGCGCTGGCCCCTTCAACATCGAGTTCATCGCGGGCGACCCCGGCGACAACAACGCCACCTACTTCTTCAACGGCGCTATGAGCAAAGTACAGCCCTATCTGGACAACGGCCAGTTGATCTGCGTCAGCGGCCAGACCAGCTTTGACCAGGTTGCGACTCCCAAGTGGACGACCGCTACCGCCCAGGCCCGTATGGATGATATCATCGCGGCGAACTATTCCGGCGGCACGCCCCTGGATGTGGTTCTCTGCTCCAACGACTCCACCGCGCAGGGCGCTACCAACGCGCTGGTCGCCGCCAGCTTTGAAGCGGGCGTAAACTTCCCGATCATCACCGGTCAGGATTGCGATATCGCGAGCGTGAAGAACATCATCAAGGGCCTCCAGTCCATGTCCATCTTCAAGGATACCCGCATCCTCGCGGCCCGCACGTGCACGATCGTCAACTCCCTCCTTGCCGGAGAAGAAGTTGAAACCAATAACGTGGTTAACAACAGAGTGTTCGATGTGCCCACCTTCTACTGCACACCGCTGTTTGCGGATGTCAACAACTATACGGAACTGCTGATTGACAGCGGCTACTACACGGCTGAAGAGCTGGCCGACTAATCTCCAGTCAATCGTACAACGATTCGAAATTGATTCGTCCGTGCGACGGGGAGATGGCAAACCCTGCCATCTCCCCTTGCGGTAACTAAGGAGGACGCTTCATGGCATCAACGATCCTTCGGATGGAAAACATCACCAAGCTTTTCCCCGGGGTTAGAGCGCTGGATAATGTCAATATCGATATAACAGAAGGCGAGATCCATGCCGTTGTCGGTGAGAACGGTGCAGGGAAATCCACGCTGATGAACGTTTTGTCCGGCATCTATCCATACGGTTCCTATACAGGCGAAGTATATTATAAAGATGAGCTTTGCCAATTCAAAAACATCAAGGACAGCGAACACCGGGGCATCGCCATCATTCATCAGGAATTGGCTTTGGTCCCCAACCTGAGCATCGCGGAAAATATGTACTTGGGAAACGAACGGGAAAAGTCCGGAATCATCAATTGGGATCTTACCAACCAGCAAGCCTCCAAATATATGAGTATTGTGGGCTTACAGGAAAATCCCCGCGCGCTGATCAAGGATATCGGTATGGGCAAGCAACAGTTGGTGGAGATTGCCAAAGCGCTGGCCAAGGACGTCAAGCTGCTGATTCTGGATGAACCCACTTCGTCGCTCAATGAGAGCGATGTGAAAAAGCTGCTGAACCTATTGATTGAATTCAAGCAAAAGCGTGGAATCACGTCGATTCTGATATCGCACAAACTGAATGAGATCGAATACTGTGCCGACCGCATCACCATCATCCGCGATGGTAAATCCATCGAAACGCTGGATAAGCAGGTGGACGAAATCACCGAAGCACGCATTATCAAGGGCATGGTCGGGCGGGAAATGACCAACCGTTTCCCTGCGCGTGTAAATACCGCCAGTAATAACATTGCTTTAGAAATCCGTAACTGGACGGTGTACCATCCCTTGTACACAGATAAAAAGGTCGTGGATAACGTCTCGATCAATATTCATCACGGCGAAATCGTTGGCATCGCCGGATTGATCGGCGCGGGGCGTACGGAACTGGCCATGTCGGTTTTTGGCAAATCATATGGGCAAAAAATATCCGGTGTAGTTTTAATCAACGGTGAACCGGTGCGGCTTTCCAATATCCCCCAGGCCATTCAGCATGGGCTTGCTTATGTGACTGAGGACCGTAAAGGGAACGGCCTGGTGACTTCCAATTCCATAAAAAACAATCTTACGCTTTCGCGTATTGAATTCGTTTCAAATCGTGGCGTTATTGATAAGGATCTGGAAACGATCCACGCAAAGAAGCACAAGGAAAAGTTGGATATCAAAGCCCCTACGGTGGAGCAGCTCGTGGAAAACCTGAGCGGCGGCAACCAGCAAAAGGTTCTGTTAGGTAAATGGATCTTCGCCCAGCCCGATATCCTGTTGTTGGATGAACCCACCCGGGGCGTGGATGTCGGCGCGAAGTATGAAATTTATCAGATCATGAATCAGTTGGCAGCGGAAGGCAAAGCGGTGCTTATGATTTCTTCCGAATTGCCGGAGCTTTTGGGAATGTGTGACCGGATCTATGTGATGAATGAAGGCAAGCTGATTGCCGAGTTCCCTCGGGAAGACGCTACACAAGAGGCAATTATGGGCTGCATTCTGCAGGCCAGCAAGGGAGGAATCAGCGCATGAGCAAGGTAATGACGAGCATCAAAACCAATCTGAAGCAGTACACGATGATGCTGGCGCTGGCAGTAATCGTGTTAATGTTCCATATTCTAACCGGGGGAAAACTGCTGTTTCCCATGAATGTGTACAACATTATCAATCAAAATGCCTATATTGTTATATTGGCTATTGGTATGCTGCTGTGTATACTGGGCAGTGGATCGATCGACCTTTCAATCGGTTCCGTCGTGGGTCTTGTAGGCGCTTGTGCGGGAACCTTCATCATGAAATGGAAATGGGACCCTTATCTGTCCATCCTGCTGTGCATGTGCGTTGGTATCCTCGTTGGGGTATGGCAGGGATTTTGGATTGCCTATGTAAAAATCCCCGCTTTTATCGTTACGTTGAGCGGCATGCTGGTGTTCCGCGGCGCTACGCTGATTATCCTGCAAGGCGGTAAAGCAATCCCCGTTTTCCCGGACGCGTACAAGCAGTTCTTCGTCGGCACGACGCCGGAATTCATCGGCGTGTGGAATGTTGCCGGTATGAAAATATACCTGACATGCCTGCTGCTTGGCATCCTGATCGCTGCCATGTACTGCGTTGTACAGGTGCTTTCCAACCAGAGCAAAAAGCGAAAGGGATATGAATACGCATCCAATGGTTCACTCATTACCCGTATGGTAATCATCTCCGTGATCGTTGTCTGGTTCTTCGGCCTGCTGGCACGTTACAAGGGCATTCCCGCCGTGTTGCTCCTGCTGGGCATCATTGCAGCCATTTATACCTTTGTCACCAATAAAACGGTCATCGGCCGCCATATCTACGCCATGGGCGGCAATGCCAAGGCGGCCAGGCTGTCCGGTGTGAATACCGAGCGGCTGATGTTTTTCAGCTATGTCAACATGGGCCTGCTGGCCGGTATCGCCGGTATGGTGTTCGCGGCCCGCTTGGACAGCGCCACCCCCATGGCAGGCGAGGGCTTTGAACTGGATGCCATCGGCGCCTGCTTTATCGGCGGCGCCAGTGCGTACGGCGGCATCGGTACTGTCAGCGGTACGGTAATCGGCGCGTTGATTATGGGTATTCTCAACAACGGTATGAATATACTGGGTATGGATTCCAACGTGCAAAAGCTGGTCAAGGGCTTGGTGCTGCTGGCCGCCGTCGCGTTTGACGTCATTTCCCAGGGGCATGTCGCGCTGCCGTCCTTCCTGCGTTTTGGCAAGAACAAGCCAGAGCGAATTACCGCGGGCTGAAGCAACCGGACACAGGCACGAAGGCGCCGTATTCACTGGTTATCGTACGGACTTGCCTTTCCAGTTATTCGCAATCAAAGCAAGGTTTCGGCTGCCGGTATGTTGTTTGGCAGACGGAGACATGAAATATTCTTCCATCCTTCCGTATCGCGGGATGGGAGAATTTTCTTATGAGCATACCCTTGGTCCCCACACTGCCATGCCCGCTCCGCTCCGGCAGAATGGGTATGACCAAACGCCCCGTGTGTGGTATACTGATGGGGTATGTAACCGCCGTAATACAAAGCTGTTTCATCTCCCGAAATCAACTGGAAAGTATATTCCGGATGCTGCGTATCCCCAATCCGGTGCGGCGTATGTACTGTTTACAAGATCCCCCGGCCGGCACAGGGAATCAATCTCCTGCGCGAGGCTGTGGCCACAGTCTGAAAACAGCTGAAAGGAACCAACAACATGGACCCAAACGTAACAGTTCTCACTTATCAGGATAAAGAAATTTTGTTGATCGGCACCGCGCATGTATCCCAGGAAAGCGCTGCGTTGGTAAAAAAAGTCATCGAGGAAGAACGCCCCGACAGCGTCTGCATAGAGCTGGACAACGACCGGTACCAGACCATCCAGAATCCCAAGGCATGGGAAAGCACCGATGTGATCAAGGTAATCAAATCCAAAAAGGTCGGGTTTCTGCTCGCCAACCTTGCGCTGGGCGCTTATCAGAAGCGGATTGCCAAAAAGCTGAACGTCTCCGTCGGCGGCGAAATGCTGCAGGGCATTCAAAGCGCAAAGGATATCGGAGCCACACTGGTGCTGGCCGACCGCAGCCTGCAAACCACGTTTCTGCGCATCTGGCGCATGCTGAACCTGTGGGAAAAGGCGAAGCTGATCTTCAGCATTTTTCTCTCCTCCAGCGACGATACCGAAATCACCGATGAAGATTTGCAGGAAATGCTCAAGTCGGATATTCTGGAAGGCCTTCTGGCGGACATGCGCAAGCAATATCCCAAGATCGGGGATATTCTCATCACCGAACGGGATCAGCATTTGGCCGCAAAAATCAAGGAAGCGCCCGGTAAGAAAATCGTTGCCGTTCTCGGCGGCGCGCATGTGCCGGGCGTGAAAGAAGAAATCTTCCGCACGCAGGATTTGAAGCGTATCACCACCGTTCCCCCGAAAAAACCGTATGCCAAGATCTTCGGCTGGATACTGTCCGCCGCCATCATCGGCCTGATTGTCTACGGGTTTACCACCAACACACAGACGGGACTGCGGCAATTGTCCTCCTGGGTGCTGTGGAACGGCGGGCTTGCGGCGTTGTTTGTATCACTTGCGTTTGCCCATCCGCTGAGCATTCTCACGGCCCTGATCGCGGCCCCCATCACCTCCCTTAACCCCATGCTTGCCTGCGGCTGGTTTGCCGGGCTGGTACAAGCCACCGTTAAAAAGCCCGCTGTGCAGGATGTGCTCAACGTGCAAAAGGATATCACCAGTCTGAAGGGTTTTTACAACAACAAGTTTTTAAAAGCGCTGATGGTCGTCATTCTGGGCAATATCGGCAGCAGCCTGGGAACCTATATCGCCGGAATTGATATCATCAAGAGCTTATTTTAGGAAACGCGATAGTACCTTCTTCCCGATCCCCATACGAAAATAATAGAATGAAGCACCGGATCGATAATCTGATCCCGCCATAAAAACCGAAAAGGAGAGCTGCCGTTGAACAGGCAGCCTCCTTGCTATATTGGTATTATAAGGCATCTACTTCCAGTATCCCAACAGCTGACGGGCCTCCTATGCTTCCCCTTGCCCGTTATCACGATATTCCAGCAGATCACCCGGCTGGCAGCCAAGCACATCACACAGGGCATTAAGCGTGGAAAAGCGGATTGCGCTGATTTTCCCCGTTTTGATACGGGACAGGTTCACGTTCGCTACACCCACACGCTCGCTGAGCTCCTGCAGGGATATTTTCCGGTCGGCCATCACGCGGTCCAGCCGCAGAACAATCGACATTTCCTCACCTCACAGTGTTTCGTCCACTTGAGTCTGCAATAGTGCGCCGTACTCAAAGATCATCGCAAACGCATAGATTACCAGGGCGACCACCACGCCCAGGATGGTATTCTGTACCCCGATGATGACCCCAAGCAAGACTGCGAACACTTTCATCGGCTTTGCCGCCTCGGCCGTAAACGGGTCTTTGCTTTCCAGGATGTGCGTAAACAGCCCTGTAATCTTTTTCAGCATGACCTGTGACAGGATAAAGCCCAGCAATTGCGCAAATAAGTCCACCCGCATGGAAGCGATCTGATCCGTATTCTCCGAATCCACAATGTCCACACCGAGCAGAACCCGCACCGGAATGGTGGCATAAACCTTCGTATTGCCGAAGCTGAAAATCGGCTGATCGGAACCAACCCAGGTGGAAATCAGCATGAATACCGTAACGCCGATCACGACATAGAGTATGATGCGGGTAACCTTTGCAAGCACCAGAATGACTTTACTCTGTTTTATAATTTTCTGTGTAATCGAATCCATAGTGAACCCCTCCATTGTTGCTGTCTCCCTGGACAAAATGGAGTATACAATATGGTTATACGTTTGTCAACTATTTATTTATGTTAATCGTTAATTTTTATATCCTATTCGTTGCATTCATAGAATCCTGATCAACGCCGCGCCGTATAGCTTGCGATATCTGTCCCAGTTGATCCGCTATCCTTCGCAGGCCATAAAGACATAAAAACCGGCTTTCCGCCGGTTTCAGCCTGTCAAAGAACCTCTTCGGGTCGTTATCGCCGCTCGCCTCATTGCGCCTTCGGCGCTGTTCGCTCGCTTACCCCTTTGTTGTAACGCAAGCCTTTGGGGTTCCACCCCAATCCCCGGCAAGGGTTTCACCCCTGCACCCTGACCAGGACTTTCAGCTCTGGACCCTTCTGTTTTGACTGCCTGTAACCGGCTTCCCGCCGGTTTTATGTCTATACGCTCAGATTACTCATCCACAACGGGGTCTGCATGTTCTCCGTTCAAATACCGCTCAATAATAAACCTTGGGCGGTGTTTGGTCTCGTTATAAATTTTCCCGATATACTCGCCGATAACACCCAGGCAGAACAGCTGAATGCCGCCGATCATCCAGATGGAAGCCAGGGTGCTGGTCCAGCCGATCACAGCTTTGCCCGCAATCCACGAGATCAGCGTGTAAACGAGCATCAGCATCGAGATGATCAAAATCACTACGCCAAGCGTTGTGATCATCCGCAGCGGCTTCACTGAAAAGCTGGTAATACCGTCAATGGCAAACGCGAGCATTTTTTTAAACGGGTACTTGCTTTCCCCCGCAAAGCGCTCGCTCCGGTCGTAATATACGGCGCCCGACTGATATCCCACCAGCGGGGCCAACCCTCGTAAAAACAGGTTGACTTCCCGAAACGAGGCCAGCCCCTCCAGCGCGCGGCGGCTCATCAACCGGTAATCCGCGTGGTTGTACATAATGTCCACACCAAGGTTCTTCATCAGCTGATAGAAGAGCAGCGCGGTCCGGCGCTTGAAAAACGTATCGGTGTCGCGCTTGTTCCGCACGCCATACACCACATCGCAGCCCTTCTGGTATTCCGCCAGGAACTTGTCGATAGCGTTGATATCATCCTGCAGATCCGCATCCATGGAAATGCTCACGTCACAATGCTTGCGCGCCGTCATCAGCCCGGCGAGCAGCGCGTTTTGGTGGCCGCGGTTGCGGCTTAATCTCAGCCCTTCAAACAGCGGGTTTTTTTCATGCAGCGCTTCGATAATCTCCCATGTTTTATCCTTGCTGCCGTCATCGACAAACAGCACGCGGCTGTCCGCCCCGCAGCGGCCGTCGGCTGTCAGCTCCTGCATTTTTTCAGCAAGCCGCTTTGCGGTTTCGGGCAGAACCAGTTCCTCATTGTAGCAAGGAACCACTATCATCAGTTTCAACGCCTGTTTCCCTCTTTCTATCGTGTGATATCAATCTCATGGCTTTCGGATGAAAACGACGAATCTCCCATCCATGCTTCCACACGGACGCGGTATTTTCCTGCGGGCACAAGGCTGCCGTCCGCTGTGCAACCATTCCAGTAATAACAGCTGCCCGCCGGCCATATGCCCAGCGGCCGGGTGGAGCTGCGGTAGCAGATCCGTTTCACCGTCTTCCCGTCCCCGTCCGCCACCGTTACGCTCAATGCGCAAGGCAGGGAATGCTGTACAAAGATCGGCAGCTCCGTACTATCCGACAGCCAAAAGGATTTGGGCGTCTGCACGCTCAGCAGCAGGTTACCGGCTGTAGGCGTTACGGTGATCACATGCCCCGTTTGCAGCATCAGGACATCGTCCTCCAGAGACAGCACCTGCACCAGCACATAGCCGTACAGGTCGTCCCCGTTCTGGCTGAGCGCGATTTGCCGCACCTTTCGCCCCGGCATCACGCCCCCCGCCAGATCTCCAAACGCTGTAAACCGCTCCACGTCGTCATAAAGCAGCTCGGCTTCGTCAAACTGCCAGCGGCCCTCGCGGAAATACACAATCTGATACGCAACCCGCACAGGCCGGACCACCGTAAAGGTGAGCGTCAGCGCATCCTCCGCCCGCATCACATCGTCCGAAAACACCACGTCCATGATCGGCGCGCGCGCCTCGGCGCTTTCCGCTTCAGGATCGTAGGTAAATATCACCGTGTCATCCTCCTGGGGATACAGCTGCGGTGTGGAGGCCCCATGGTTTTGCAGCAGGTAGCGGTGCAACTCCGTAAGCGTTACCTCGCCGTCACGGTTCAAATCAGCAGGATAACGCCACCGGGCGCTTAACCCTTGTGCCAAAATCTGGGTAAAGTAGAACGATCCCTGCGCGATATCGGCCTGCCCGTTCCAATACCAGCTTTCCTCCATCGCGCCGGAGCTTGTGAGCACCTTGTACTGCGCAGAGCGAAACGCAACCGTTTCCGGCTGCACGCGCATTCCCTTGCCGATAAACGCGCCGGAATAGCAGGCGTCCAGGAAAATCACCTTGGTTCCCCGGATACCGCCCAACAACGCTTCCAGCGATTCGGCCGACAGCGCTTCCTCGGTCTGCCCGTCGCTGAGCAGCAGCACAGCGACGCCGTTCTCATCGTACTCCCCATGAGTGGAAAGATACAGGTAGCTCACATCCTGATCTCCTGCATCCTGAAACGCTTCGCGGATGTATTCTCCCAGCGCCTGTACGGAGGCGACCGGCTGCTGGGGGATAATTACTTTTTCGAAAATTGTCGTGCCGCCCGTCAGCGCCGAAGCCAGCAGCTGTACATTGTTGGCCGAGGAATAATCGGTATTTTCCATTGATAAAAAAGTATCCACGCTGACCAGCAGTGCCCGGTTTTGCCTCGGGCAATCCCCGACAGCCGCCGCCGGGGACAAGCATAGCATGCCGGTGATCAGTACCCACGCGATGGTCCGCATGCCTTCCCCTCCGCACTTTCCGTTTTGTGAATGGACAGCCGCCCGAGCCTATGTCATTCCAAACGCCGACGTATGCATAAGGTATTGTTCAGTCCGTTACCAGCCATGAATCCGGATCGTTGATCTCCAGTTTCTCAATCTCGTACTGGATGGCAAGCTGCGTATCCCTGTCGGCAACGCCGGTGGGCGTTTTCCCCGGCATGTTCTGCTGAAAGGCAGTCACCGCGTTGCGGGTGTTGCTGGCAAAGGTGCCCGTAAAGTTCCGCTCCGTCAGATATCCGAGTCTGCCCAGATTTTGTTGCAGCGTGAGTACCTTGTCCCCCGTATTGCCGTACTGGATGGTGGTATCCACCACATCGCCCCAGCAGCCGAAGCCCAGCACCTGCGAGTTATTCAGTGCATACACGGTGCGCTGCACCCGGTCCGGGTTGTTGCCTTCGATGACATGGATGTTTACCCCGCCATCCGCCGAATAGGCGCAGTATTCCACCAGCGCCACATGCACCGTATCGCCGTCTGTGTTATAGCTGAAATACACCAGATCGCCGGGGCGGGGAATATAGTCGTTTGTCTCCATCATGCCGTCGCCGTTTTTAAGCCACTGCCAGCCCCAGCCCGGCTGATAGCCTTTGCGGTACACAAAGCGGCCGCGGCTGACAAACCAGTCGCGTCCGGTATTCTGCCCCGTGTAGTAGGGATAGACATTGTTGAGCATATCATAATCGTACAGATGATCCGTCATGTTGACGCACCAGCAGACAAACTCCGCGCACCACTGCGAATAGGCGTCGCCCGCCCACGCGCCGTATTTGTTGTAGCCGCTGCTTTCTTCCGTATAGCCAATCTCGCCCGCCGCCGTTTCCAAAAGGAGTCGGATATTATCGGGCAGGTAGCCCTGATCAATCGGCTGCTCGGTTTCCGCCTGCGTTTCCAGCGCGTCCGGCATTGCATCCTCTGTTTCCTGCCCATCCGGCGCTGCGCCCTGTGTTTCCGGCGTGTCTGTTGCCGCTTCCTGTGCTTGCTGCGCGTCCGGCATACTGTGCTGTGTTTCCCCTTCGTCGGTCGCCAGCGCCTGACCGGATAGCAGCAGGGCCGCGCATACCGCGGCAAGCAAGCGTCTCCATCGGTTCGTCATCATACAGTCCTTTCCGTTTTACCGTCCGAAATTCTGTATTCCGCGCAGCAGCTCAAACTCCCGGTAATCGCCCACAGCGGAATACATTTTGCGGGTCAGCACCGCGCCTGCCCGGTAAAACAGGCAGATAAACGGAATATCGTTGGCAAATTGCTGCTGGATCGCCTTCCAGGTATAGGCGAAGTCCGTCTGGGTTGCGCACTTGCGGAGCTGGGTACACAGCTCCGTCATATCGCTGGACGCATAGTACCCGTAGTTGGCCGTGTTTGCCTTCATCAGCAGGAAGCCGGAATCCGGCACCATATCCATCTGGAACGATGCCAGCACCAGATCGAAGGAATTGGCCTGCAGCTTTTGCTGGACTTCCTCAAAAGTCATCGTGGTAATCACGATTTTCATTTTCAGCTTTTCCAGCATATCGGCGATCATATTAGCGGTCTCAAAGCGCACATTGTTGTCCGGATCCTCGTACACATACAGGCGCAGACGCAGGTTGCGTTTTTTTCCGTCGATAATCTTGTCCAGAATGCCGTCGTCGTCAGAATCCAGCCATCCTTCCTCCTCCAGCAGCTGTGCGGCAAGCTCCATATTATTCTGGTAGATCAATTCCTGATCATAATACAGCCAGGAGTTCGGGGGGATGGGCGTATCGGTATTGATGGTCATACCCATATATACGTTGCTGGCAATCAGGTTTTTATCAATCGCGGCACGGATAGCCCGGCGCACATTAAGGTTTTCCAGCGGAATTTCGTTAAAGTTCATCAGCAGCGTTTCCAGCTGCCGCGTAGTATAGGTAACCGACAGCGACGATATGCCGCTTTTGTACTGCGAAGCCGAAACCGAGCGGGTAAACGCCGTATCCACACGCGCGTATTCGTACGCCGTAATCAAATCCTTGTTGCTGGTAAACGTGGAGACAACGATCTCTTTCACCTGGGGTTCGGACTGCCACCAGTGCTCGTTCACCGTAAGCCACATATAGTTGTTCTCGGGTTCAAACGCGCCGAAGCGGTACGGACCGGAGCCATAGGGCGCGGACATATCCACCTGCGAGGCCGGCACCACGGGAAAGGTCATCGCGTATAAAAGACCGTAGTAGGGGCGGGATTTGGTGGTGGTCACCACCAAGGTTTTCTCATCCGTTGCTTCGAATTTGGAAACCATATACTGGATATTGCGGTAGAAGCCCTGCTGGGTGGAATCCTCCTGATTCGCCATTTGCAGTATATACTGGCCGGAGGCCGCCACATCCGCCGCCGTCAGCTCCGATCCGTCGGAGAAAAACAGGTTATCGCGTAGAGTGAAGGTCCAGGTTCTTCCCTCGTCGGCCACACTCCAGTTTTCGGCCAGCAAACCCTCCGGGAGACCCGTATCATTAACGGTAATCAGGCTTTCGTACACCATGTTGTAGATGGATAGAATATCGCGTTCCTGCGGGTCAAACGGGCGGATTTCCAGCGTTTTGGTGGAATAAATGCCCACGACCAGCGAATCCTCCACGTTCTCGGCCACGCCCGCAAGCGGCGCAGCCAGCAATATCAGGATCAGCCAAACGCAAATGAGGCGCTTCATGAATTCACCTCTTCGTAGTACAGGCGGCGGTAGGCGGCAAAGGCGTTAATCACCTTCTGCACATAGGCTTTGGTATTGCCGTCCGGCAGGTTTTCCAGCTTGATGGTCTTCTGGTCGGAGGAATAAGCCGAGTTATTCAGCCAGTTGTACACATTGGTCTGTCCGGAATGGAACGCCGCGGCCACCAGCACGGGATCGCCACCGAATTTATCGCTGAGATACGCCACATACCAACAGCCGTAGGTTACATTCTGCTCGGCGTTATACATCAGGTCAAAGGTGTAACCCGTTCCGTTGCCGATCTGGTCATACACCCATTCGGCGGTATCGGGCATCATCTGCATCAGCCCGCGCGCGCCCTTGTAGCTTTCGGCGCTGGGGTTGAAGGAGCTTTCGTTGAGCACAATCGCCGCCACAAAGGCCGGATGGAGATTGTTTTTCGTCGCCTGTGTCTCAATCAGATCCCGGTAGCTGAACGGATGCTTGTCGGCCACGGTCTTGGCAGCGGCGGCCCGGGATGCGTATACCGCCTCCGTTTGCGCGGAGAAAATCAGCTGTCCAACCCACAAACCTGCCAAAATAAACGCGGCCAGCACCGTGAATACAATCAGGGTGCGCTGCTTCACCACGGGTGTGGCATCGGTACTTTTTTCGCTCAGCACTGTATACGGGTTCTGCTGACGGATATAGTCCCCCTGCTGCACGGGCCTTTCCGCCGATTCCGGATCGCGCGGCGGGTACTGGGCCGGGTACTGCGTGCCGCGCATAAAGCCGGGCACATAGGGCGCGGCGGGCTGCTCATACTGCGAAGCGCCGTCGCTGAACACCTCCCGTGTAGGCTGTGACTGTAGCTGTGGCTGCGTGGGCTGCTCCGGCATGGGCTGGGGCCGCGCCTGCACACGGCGTGGCTGCTGGGCAAACTCGTTGTCCCGGGGGCGCGGGTATTGGCCGCGCGTATCTGTTTGCTCATGCCGGTCCGCCCTTCGGGCGACCCTGCCATGATGGGTATCGCCGTCCTGATAAAAAAAGATTCCTGCCCGCATTTCGCCTATTCCTCGCTCTCACCCAGGATGTATTGCCACAGCTGCAAAGCGTTCCGGCGGTTTTCCTCCAGGGAATCATCGGTGGTCAGCACATAGTCCGCCATCTGCTCGGTGATTTTTGGGTCCTGCTGCGCCCGGACGCGCGCCATAGCCTGCGCCTGGGTAATGCCATCCCGCTCCATGATGCGGCGGACGCGCGTTTCCTCGGACGCGGTAACGCAGATCACCTTGTCCGCCATGTGCTGCATACCGGTTTCATACAAAAGCGGCACATCGATTAACGCTATCCGCTCACCCTTGCGGGCCAGCGTTTTCAGCTTGCGCTGCATAAAGCCGATAATCATGGGGTGCAATATCGCGTTCAGCTTTTCCCGCGGTTTGGGGTCATTTGTAAAAACCAGAGCCGCCAGCACCGCGCGGTTGAGCGTACCGTCCGCATGAAAGATCGCGCTGCCGAACGCCTCCCGCAGCTTGGGCAGAACCTGCCCGTTTTCGGCTGTCAGCTTGCGGGAAATGTCGTCGGCGTCCAACACCGGCACGCCGGTTTCCTCAATCCAGTGCGCAACGGTCGATTTTCCGCTGCCGATTCCCCCGGTGATCGCGATAATTTGCATTTCTTCTCCCTACTTTGCGTCGTACCAGCTGTTGCCGGCCGATACATCCGCAATCAGCGGTACATCCAGTTTGGTGATCTGTTCCATGGCGTTGCGGATCAGCTCCGCCACGGCCTCCACCTCATGTCGCGGGCACTCCACCACCAGCTCATCATGTACCTGCAAAATGAGCCTGGCCTGATACTTGCCCGCCTGCAGCTCCTCAAACACCCGCACCATCGCCAGCTTGATGATATCCGCCGCCGTGCCCTGCACCGGCATGTTCATGGCGGCGCGCTCGCCGAAATTGCGGATGTTGCGGTTGGGGCTTTTCAGCTCGTGCAGCTGCCGCCTGCGGCCGAACATCGTTTCCGCGTAGCCGAGCTCGTAGCCAAGGCGCACGGCCTCGTCCATAAAGGTTTTCACCAGCGGATAACGCTCGAAGTAGGTAGCGATATACGCGTCGGCATCCCGCAGGCTGACGCCGATATTGCGCGCCAGCCCGAAGCCGGAAATGCCGTATACAATGCCGAAGTTTACCGCCTTGGCGCTGCGGCGCATGGCGGGGGTCACGGCCTCAAAGGGTACGTTGTTCACCTCGGCGGCCGTGCGCGTATGGATATCCTGTCCTTTTTGGAAGGCGTCCTGCATGGCGGGGTCGCCGCTCATGTGCGCCAGCACGCGCAGCTCAATCTGGCTGTAATCAGCGTCCAACAGCAGCCAATCCTCCTTGGCGACAAACGCCTTGCGGATTTCGCGGCCCTCCTCGCTGCGGACGGGGATATTCTGCAGATTGGGTTCCAGGCTGGATATGCGGCCTGTAACGGCGGCCGTCTGGTCAAAGGTGGTATGCACACGGCCCGTTTTGTCCACCAGCTTGGACAGGCCTTCGATATACACGCTTTGCAGTTTGGTCAGTTTGCGGTAGCGCAGGATGGGTTCGATCACGGGATGATCCAACGCTTCCAGCACATCCGCCGAGGTGGAAAGCACCCCGGTTTTGCCCTTGCGCCCATACGCGGTCAGGCCGAGCCGCCCGTAAAGCACCTCCGCCAACTGCTTGGGACTGTTGATGTTGAAATCCACGCCGCCCGACCGCTTGATGACCTCCGCTTGCAGTTCCTCGATTTCCTTTTTGAATTCCCCGCCAAGCTCACTCAGCGCTTTGCTGTCCACGGCGAAGCCTTCCATCTCCATATAATACAGCACCCGTGTAAGCGGCATCTCCATCTCTTCCAGCAGCTTGAGCATGCCGTTGCTTTGCAAATTCGCAAGCTGCTGCGGATACAGCCGCATCATCGTATACACAATATCCGCCGCCTTTTCAGGCGGAAGGGGCGCTTTATCCTTCTTCCCCTTTGCTTCAATCGCCGCGCCATAGAGCACGGTCTCCAGATTGGAGTTCTTCTGCTCAGGCTCCAGCAGATAGGCCGCGATCATCACGTCGTGCCTTATCTCCGGCAGCGGCAGCCCCAGACGCCCGGCTTTATGGAACAGCGCTTTCGCGTCGTGCACGATCAGCGGAGTATTTTCAAACACAGGCCGCAGGGCCAGCAAAATCTCATCCTCGGCCATGCCGACCGTGAGCATGTCCAGCGGAATCGGCATCACCCACACGCGCCCGTCGGCCACGCACAGCGCAACGGCGCTCTCCCCGGCATACAGAGCGATGTCGTTGTTTGCTTTCGCCAGGCTCTTGGCGATCAGCGATAGCTTTGCCACGTCGGTAACGGTCATAAACGGCTGCATCGGCGCGATCCGGATATCCGTTTCGGCCTCCGCTTCCGGCTGCGCCTGTACGGCGGCCGCGGATGCGCGGCCGGACGCCAGCTGCATCAACAGCTCTGAAAGCCGCCGGAGCTTATATTTTTGCAGGGCGGGCAGCGCCTCCGGCATGTGCTCCAGCCCACAATCGGTAAAATCTACCTCCAACGGCGCGGTAACGCAAATCGTTCCCAGCTTTTTACTAAGCTCGGCCATGGACTTGTTATCGCGGATTCTTTCCCCCATCTTGCCCTTGATCTCGTCGGCGTGCGCGTACACCCCGTCCAGATTGCCGTACTCGGCAATCAGCTTGAGAGCCGTTTTTTCGCCCACACCGGGGATGCCGGGAATATTATCGCTGGTATCCCCCATCAGCGCCTTCAGATCAATCGCCTGTCCGGGCGTATACCCATAGGTTTGCGCAAGGCTTTCCGGCGATAGGAGCAGGCTTTCCGAAATACCCTTTTGGGTCAGGATCACGTTCGTATCCTCTGTAATCAACTGAAACGAATCCCGGTCGCCGGTCAGAATATACGCCTTGATTCCCTGCTCGTTGGCTTGCTTTGCGGCGGTGCCCAGCAGATCGTCGGCCTCGTAGCCCTCCTGCTCGCAAACGGTGATCTGCATGGCGTCCAGCAGTTCACGGATGATGGGGAACTGCGGCCGCAGCTCCTCAGGCGTCGGTTTGCGCCCCGCCTTGTACTCCTCAAACATCTGGTGGCGGAAGGTGGGTGCGTGGGTATCTAGCATCACGCACAGCGCGTCAGGCCGGTAATCGGTAATGGCTTTGAACAGCATGCTGAAAAAGCCCTGTACGGCATTGGTGTACACACCGCCGGAAGTAAGCAGCGGCAGCGCGTGAAAGGCCCTGTGAATCAGGCTGTGTCCATCCACAAGCAGTATTTTTCCTGGTTTGGCTTTCATGACTTCACCCCTTTTTTCGCATGCATTCACTTTACAGATTATACCACACGGACCCGTGGATGACAAAAAAGCCCGCAGGGCGGGCATGGATTGTTTCATATGTGAATACTATGCTTTTTTGCTATCCTTCATCAGCTTGTTCAGTTCTTCCACAAAATTACCGACATCGGTAAATTGGCGGTATACGCTGGCAAAGCGCACATAGGCCACGTCATCTATCTTTTTAAGCTCTTCCATCACCAGTTCGCCGATTTTGCGGGTGGGGAATTCCGACTCGCCGCTGGCGTATACCGCTTTTTCGGCTTTCTCCACAATTTCGTCAATCTGGTTCATGCTCACAGGGCGTTTCTGGCAGGCGTGGATCAGCCCGGCCTTGATCTTTTCAGCATTAAATGCCTCGCGCCGCTGATCTTTTTTAATCACCATCACAGGCAGGGTTTCAATCTTCTCATAGGTCGTAAACCGCCGTCCGCATTCAATGCATTCACGGCGTCTGCGAATGGAAAGCCCTTCATCCGTGGGTCTGGAATCGATCACTTTGGAATCCAAGCAACCGCAAAACCGGCATTTCAAGAAGATTCCACCTTTCCGCAGTGTTCCAGCTATCGCAAAAGCTTATGTCGTTTGTATTATACCCGATTTATCCTGCGCTGTCCAGACGGCAAAAGCAACCGACAGGCACAGCACCAGCGGGATTTCCCGCGCGTAGATCACTGTACCAACCGCCATAAACGAAACAAGCGCCAGCCACTGGATCACCAGATGCGGCAGCATGGGGCTGCGCTTGATACCCTTGCCCATACCCCGGCCGATTACCCACAGGCCTGCCAGGAAAACCGCCGTACCCAGCACACCCATGCCGGCCAGTGCGTCTAAAAGCTCCGAGTGCATACCCAGCGCCGTCTGCCTGTTGAAAAGGCCGCCTACCAGCGGGGAGGCCAGGAAGCTGTTCCACGAGGTGGCATACGCATCCAGCCGCGAGCCTTCCACAACACCGCCGCCGCCGAGCACCTGCAATAACTGGTTCAGGCTGAAGGCGATGTTTTCAAAATGCAGGGCGTCGGCCAGTGCGATCATCCCCGTAATCAACGGGATGCGCAGCAGAAAAACGGCCGCAACAACCGGAACAGCGCACAGCAGCGATGCCGCCGTTGAAAGCTTTCGGAAAATTTTACGAAGGAGCAGTCCCAACAGCTCCACAACCATGATCACCGCCGCAAAGACCATCGCATAGGTGTATTGCGCCAGCGCAATCATCAGCAGCTGCAGTGCCAGCAGGGCGATAAAGCCAAGCCGTTTCCAGCCCCCGCTGCTGCCCGCCAGATAAAACGTAACCGGAAGCGCGAACACAGCGGCGTAGATAAATCCGTATCCCCCGATGTTCTTTCCCATCAGCTCGTTGAGGTAGGCCTGCCGCCCTTCGCTGCCATCGCCCAGCGACCGCGAGTACGCGTATACCCTGCCCGGCTCGCGCAGCATGCCTTCCATCAGCCAGCCGATGGTGGTCAGGGTTGTGACCGCCGCGGCGGCAAGCAATAAGGCAAACACAAAACGGTACACCGACTGGTCCGCCCGCTGCCTGGCATAAGCGCACCAAAGGAGCGGAAACCAGAACATAATCTGCTCGGCATAAAACCCGGCAACCGCGTTGCCGCCCCGGTAAAGAAACAGCACCAGCAGCATCGGCAGCACGGCAAGGCAGAATACCCTGGGCAGAAAATCCCGCCAGCGCTTGCCAAGGGTTTCCCCGTCAATCAGCACGCCTATGGCAAAAATCAGCAGCGCCAGTGCGCCCGTCACCGCTTTCAGCCGTACCTGCACCGCGGGCAGCATCAGCCAGCCGATATATAAAAGCATGGAAGTGTTGCAAAGCTCTGCGCTCCATCGCCTGCGGTTGCTCATCCTTTTCCCTCCCCAGCCGGTAATCAGTTTATTATAGCACACACGTCTCCGTCTTGAAAACGCAGCGACGAGGCGGCGCTGGCATGCCACAATTCGAGTAGTTGTTTCCTTAATCCGCCAAGAACCGCCATCACCATGCCATCTCAGGCCTTACATCCGGGGAACACGCAGCACCGCGCCGCCTGCTTTGGCAAACGGCGCGGTGTTCGGTTTTGTATTTGAGGGTGCGATCAGCCCTTCAGAATTTTCTTGGCGATCTGATCATCCACATCGGTCATGAAGGGAATGCCGGTTTCCCGTTCCGTTTCACGGTTGGCGGCAAAGATATCCCCGCGCGCCATCTGTGCCATGCTGAACTTGCGGGCGCCTGCCATCAGCTGCTGCAGCCCGGCGGCCAGCTTGTCGCTGAGCGTCCACAGGGCGATTGCGCCGAAGGGAATGTTCTTCATTTCGTCGGCGCCCACCTTGTTTTGCACGTCGTAGTACCCGGCAAAGATTTCTTCAGGAGAGGAGCCAAAGGCTTCCGTGATCGTTTTGGGCAGCGAGTTCCAATTGCCGTTCAGTTTTTCCCTGCGGTCCGGGTGACACACGCCCTCGATGTTCGCGCCCAGGTACCCGGGGATCATCAGCGAACGGCCCATGCACACCAGCTTGGTAAACGGCGCGCCCAGCGACAGCGCCTTAAAGATATGATCTTCCCTGGCCAGACCGCCAGCAAACGCCATGTCTACCACATCCCAGCCATCGGCGGCAAGAATCTGCGCATACTCATACGCCTTGGCGTGCAGGTGCAGTGAAGGTACGCCCCAGCTTTCCATCATATTCCACGGGCTCATGCCGGTGCCGCCGCCCGATCCGTCCACGGTAAGGAGATCCAGCTTGGTTTCCGTTGCCAGCCGGATGGCCAGGGCGAGGGCTTCCATACCGTAGGAGCCGGTTTTCAGCGTGATGCGCTTGTAGCCAAGGCTGCGCAGATACGCAACCGATTCGATAAACGCCTTTCGCACCTCATCGCCGGTGTTTTTATCCGTATACCCCAGCCGGCTGTGCCGCGCGAAAGACTTGATCGCGCCGCTTTTAAACGCTTCCTGCACGGCGGGCTTCGCGGGATCGGGATCGACGATATATCCGCGGTTCTTCAAAAACAGGGCATATTCCAGACTCGTCACCTGAATTTCGCCGCCGATATCCTTGGCGCCCTGCCCCCACTTGAGTTCAATGATCACTTTATCGCCGTATTTATCAATCAGGTATTCGGCCACGCCGTTGCGGGTATCCTCCACGTTCATCTGTACGATGATCGCGCCGTAGCCGTCATAGTACTTCATGTAGACATCAATTCTGCGTTCCAGCTCGGGGGCGCTGACGATTTTACCGTTTTCCAGAACCGCTTTCTGGTCCACGCCGACTACGTTTTCACCGATCACAATCGGGAAGCCCACCAGCGAAGCGCCGATTGCAAAGGATTCCCAATACTTGGCGGCAATGAACGTAGAGCCCAGCGCGCCCGTCATCAGCGGGAGGCGGGACTTTGTTTTCACGGCTTTGCCGAATGAGGTTTCAAGGCTTACATTGGTAAAGATGCAGTCATCCGCCGCTGAGGACAGGCCGTTTGGCAGCCCGTAGGCCCCATAGTTGTACCCCTGAATGCGCAGGTTGCTGTAACAGACCCCCATGTGATTCACGTTGGACGAGCCTGCCGTTACCGTGCCGAAGTCGCGCGGATAGAGCAATTTTCTCCCCTTCATGGACGCAAGCCACGTTTCGCATTTCCCGCTGCAGTCCGCCCTGCACAGTGTGCACAGCCCCGATTCGCAGGGGTCGCCTCTGTTTACACTTCCAAGAACGTCATTGGTCTTAGAATAGCTGGACATAATACCTCTCCTTTTTTTCCAACTTTTATATTGTTTCCGGAAGCGCCATTGATCCCGGAATCGTTGGACAGAAAGCTTGTTTCTTCAGATACCCCTTGTTTGTCTATCATTGTATCATATGCAACTTTTCACTGCCGACGGCGGCAAAAAGAAATCATAATTAATACAATGAGCCCGACAGTTGCGCAAAAAAGTCCGTTCATGTATAATGATCATGCTTTCCCATGTGCCCTGCCCTTTCACCGGGCACTGCGAAAGTGGCTTTTTATCAAATGCGATAAACATGACCGTGTGCGAATGGATTGCCGCAAGGAGGCATGTGAAGTATGGAATGCAAAATCAAAAATGATATTGGCACTGTGTATATCAGTGAGGATGTCATGCTGAAGGTGGCCGGTTATGCCGCGCTGGAGTGCTACGGCATTGTAGCGATGTCTTCCAAGCGCGCCAAGGACGGCTTCAATCAGTGGCTGGGGCGTGAAAACCTCACCAAGGGCGTGGAGCTTCGCATGGTAGACGATATGCTGGACGTGGATCTTTTTATTATCGTCGAGTACGGCATCTCCATCGGCGAGGTATGCAAAACAATCGTCGAAACGGTCCGCTACAAGCTGGAAAGTATGACAGGTATTAAAATTCGCCGTGTGAACATTTCCGTTGAGGGTGTTCGCGTGTAATATCGGCCTCGGGAGGATTTATTTTTGATGCAGATCAAGATGATTGATGGCCTTCTGCTGCGCGATATGGTTTTAGCGGGCGCGGCGATGCTTGACAATAACCGCGATGCGGTGGATGCTTTGAATGTTTTCCCCGTTCCGGACGGGGACACGGGCACCAATATGTCGCTGACGATGACGGCAGCCATCCGCGAGCTGAGCCAGAAGGAATTTCTGCACGCTGGCGAAGCAGCCGAAGCTTTGGCAAAGGGTGCTTTGCGCGGCGCGCGCGGCAACTCCGGTGTAATCACCTCCCAGTTATACCGCGGGTTTGCCCACGGGCTGGAAGGCGTAGACAAGATTACGCCAAAGCAGTTTGCGGCCGCCCTGCAAAACGGCTCGGAAACTGCCTATAAAGCCATGATGAAGCCTAAGGAAGGCACCATTCTCACCGTGGCGCGCGTGGTTGCGGAAGAAGCGGTTAAGCAGGCCGAAAAAGCGCCCGATGATTTTGAAGCCCTGTTCGAAGTCATTCTTTCTTCCGGCGACGCTATTTTGAAGCGGACCCAGCAAATGCTCCCCGCGCTTACTCAGGCGGGCGTTGTGGACGCGGGCGGCCGCGGTCTTTTACTGATTTATATGGGCTATGCGGCCGTGCTGCGCGGCGAGGACGTGCCCAAGGAAAGCATTGATTTTTCCGCCGACGGCCAGGTGGTGTTTGAAGATAACCACGACCTGCTGGGCGAAATCGAGTTTGCCTACTGTACGGAGTTTCTGATCCAGAACCTCCGGTCTGAGGTAACGCAGGAGGATATCGATCAGTTCCGCCGCAGGCTCAACCGCATCGGCGACTGTGTGCTGGTGGTGGGTGATCTGGCGCTGATCCACGTGCATGTGCATACCAACGAGCCGGGTAAGGCGCTCAACTATGCCGTGACACTGGGCGAGCTTGTGGACCTGAAAATCGAAAACATGGTGCAGCAGCGCCGCGACCGCGTGGCCGCCGCGCAGGAGCAGAAGAAAAACGAACCGCCGAAGGCTTCGGGCATTCTCGCGGTTTCTGTCGGCGAAGGGTTTGACGCGATTTTCCATGACCTGGGCGTGGACCAGATCGTGGAAGGCGGCCAGACCATGAACCCCTCCATTGAGGATATCAGCGACGCTATTGATAAAATCAACGCCGAAAGCGTATTTGTGTTTCCCAACAACGGCAATGTCATCCTGGCGGCACAGCAGGCCGCTGAGCTGACCAAGGATAAAAAGGTGTACGTTATCCCCACCAAAAACGTGGCGATGGGCATTGCGGCCATCATTGCTTTCCAGGACGGCGCAGACGACGAGGAAAACGTAAAGCAGATGAACGAAGCCGCCCAGCGCGTGCGCACCTGCACCGTAACCTATGCCGTACGCGACAGTGTGATTGAGGATCTCCAGATCAAAGAGGGCGATATCATCGGCCTGCACAACGGCAAGGTGGAAGCCAAGGGTGAAAACCCCCAGCTTGTCGCCAAGGATCTGATGCAGAAAATCGTCACCCCGGACGACGAACTGATTACCGTATATTACGGCAACGATGTTTCCGAGGACGACGCGCAGGTGCTTACCGATCAGCTTGCGGCCCAGTTCTCGGACTGCGATGTGGAAATGCATAAGGGCGGCCAGCCGCTGTACTATTATCTGATATCTGTAGAATAGTCATGGAGCTCAAGGATCTTCGGGGCATCGGCCCAAAACGTCTGGATGCATTGCACGCAGCGGGAATTTTCTCGTTGCGTGATCTTTTATACACCGTACCCCTCCGCTACCGCGATATGGGGTCGCTCACCCCGGCCGCACAGGCGGTGCACGGCACGGAGCAGGTTTTTTGCCTGGTGCGCAAAGGAACGCCGAAAGTTTTTTACCACGGCAATCTGGCCCGCGTCACCTGCACCCTGCGGGATGATACCGGCGAGATCAGCTGCTGCTGGTTCAATCAGCCATGGATGCGGGACGTACTCAATCAAAAAGACAGCTTTCTGCTGTATGGCAGGGTGGAGCGCACCAAAAACAGCATCCGCCTCACCAATCCGCGCCTGGAAGACGAGATTCGCATCGTGCCCGTTTACCGCGCCATAGAGGATATCCCCAACAAAACGCGGGAAGCCTTCATCCGGCAGGCGCTTGTGTTTGCGGATCAGATTTGCGCTGAAAACCTGCCGCAGGAAATTTTGGACCGCTACCAGTTGATCCCCTCCCCTGAGGCGATTCGCGTTCTGCATCAGCCGGATACCATGGCGCACGTCGCCCAGGCCCAGCGGCGGATCGCCTTTGAGCAGCTTCTGCTGTACCAGATTGCCGTTCGGCAGTTTAAGCGCAGGCGGGACGAGGGCCGCGCGCTGTCCATTCCCCCGGGCGCGGAAGCGCGTTTCTGGGATACGCTTCCCTTTGCGCCGACCGCCGCCCAGCAGCGCACCCTGCTGGAAATCACCGGCGACCTGCGAAAACCGACCGCCATGGCGCGCATGGTGCAGGGCGACGTGGGCTGCGGCAAAACCGCCATCGCCTTCGGGGCCATGGCGCTGTGTGCCGGGGCCGGCTGCCAGGCCGCCTTTATGGCGCCCACGGAGCTGTTGGCGCGCCAGCACTTTGAAAGCGCCAGACAATTGCTTGCGCCCCAGGGCATCCGCTGCGGGCTGCTGCTCAGCGGTATGAAAGCGCCTGAGCGGCGCGAGGCGCTGGCCGCTATCCAAAGCGGCGCCTGGCAGGTGGTGATCGGCACCCACGCGCTGATCTCCGAGGGTGTGCGCTATCACGATCTGGCGCTGTGCATTACCGACGAGCAGCACCGTTTCGGCGTCGGCCAGCGCACCCGGCTGATACGCAAGGGCGGCGGCGCGGTCTCCCCGCATCTGCTGGTAATGTCCGCCACGCCTATCCCCCGCTCATTGGCGCTGATGATGTACGGCGATCTTGACGTTTCGGTGGTGGATCAGTTGCCGCCGGGACGCATGCCCGTGATCACCCGCATTGTAAAGCCCGAAAAGCGCACCGACATGTACCATTATCTGCGCGGAGAGCTGGAGCAGGGGCATCAGGCATATATCGTTTGTCCGCTGATTGAGGAGGACGAGGGCAAGGCGCAGCTGAAAACCGTGGAAACCCTGCACCAGACGCTGGCTAAGGGTGTGCTCAAGGGCATTCCCATCGGTATCACGCACGGGCGGCAGCCGTCGGCGGAAAAAGCGGAGGTGCTGGAAGCCTTTTCCAGCGGCAGGCTGCTGGCACTGATCGCAACCACCGTGATCGAGGTCGGCATGAACGTACCCAATGCCACCCTGATGATTGTGGAAGACGCCGAACGCTACGGGCTGGCGCAGCTGCACCAGCTGCGCGGGCGCGTGGGTCGCGGCTCACAGGAAAGCCGCTGTTTTCTGGTCGGCCAGGAAAATGAGCGTCTGCGGGCGTTGACGCGCACCAACGACGGCTTTGAAATCGCCCGCAAGGACTTGGAGTTGCGCGGCCCCGGCGAGCTGCTGGGCACGCAGCAGCACGGCCTGTCGCTGTGGTCGGGCGGAATTGATATCATGAACGGCACACTCATCCGCGACGCCGCCGCCTGCGCGCAGGCGCTTTTCGAAAACGAAGCGATGCGCCCCGCCCGCCAGGCGCTGGCGGAGCAGGCGGAGATCCTGCTCAAACGGTCGCTGCGGGATGTATCCGTGAGTTGACCTTTGCCGGAGAAACGATGTACAATAAACAAACGGAGGGAATGCCATGCACATCGTGTTGTACAATCCGGAAATCCCGCAGAACACGGGCAACATCGCCCGCACCTGCGCAGCCACAGGCTTCACGCTGCACCTGATCAAACCGCTGGGCTTTTCCCTGGCGGACAAATACCTGAAACGCGCGGGGCTGGACTACTGGCACATGATGACCTACCGCATCTACGACGGATTTGACGATCTGCTCGCCGCTTATCCCGGCGCGCCGTTTTACTTTTTAACCACCAAGGCGGTCAAAACCTACGCCGACGTGCGCTATGGCGCCGATGATTTTCTGGTGTTCGGCTGCGAAACCCGCGGTCTGCCCGAAAGCCTGCTGGAGAGGGCCTATGACCGCTGTATCCGAATCCCGATGGCGCCGGGCGCCCGAAGCCTGAACCTGTCCAATTCCGTGGCGATTGTCGCATACGAAGCGCTTCGCCAGCAGGATTTCCCTGCCCTGGAGGCAAAGGGCAGCCTGACCGGACGGGCCGACACCAGCGAGCCCTGGATGGATTACGTGTAAACAGGAGGACTGCAAGATGAAGAATGACAAAGACGATCAGGCCTATCCGCAGGAATCCTGGGATCAAAGCAATGGCTATACCGACCCCGATACCAATAATGCCTACGATACCTACCACGAATACACGGAATACGGTGACTACGAAGGCTACGACGGCTATGACGATGAGGAAGACAGCGAGCTGGACGAGGAACTCGACAGCGAGCATAACTTCCGTATCGCCATGAATGTGTTCGATCTGATCAGTATCCTGGTGGGGCTTGCGGTGATTCTGGTTCTCGCCGGGCTCCTGTTCAGCCTGTTCAACTGGGTACAACGGGATATTGCCCAATCCTTGTCCGTAATTACCGCGCCGTTCCACTAACTGCCGGAATAAAGGAGTTTTTTCATGCAGACCTCATGGGCCCAGCTTGCCAAAGAAGTTTCCGATTGCGCGGCCTGCCCGCTATGCGAAGGATGCCATCAGAAGGTCATCGGACAGGGAGACCCCCACGCGCCGCTGATGCTGATCGGCGAGGGCCCGGGAGAGCAGGAAGACTTGCAGGGCAAGCCCTTTGTGGGGCGAGCGGGTGATTTGCTCACCAAAATGCTGTCCGCCATCAGCCTCCCCCGTGACCGGGTGTACATCTGCAATACCGTTAAATGCCGCCCGCCAAAAAACCGTACCCCCAAGCCGGATGAACTGACCGCCTGTCAGCCGCATCTGCTCAGGCAGATCGCGCTGGTGAAGCCCAGGGTGATTTTTCTGCTCGGTTCCACCGCCGTTCGGGTGATGCTGGGGCCCAACTACCGCATCACCCAATGCCGCGGGCAGTGGTTTGAGCGCGGCGATGTGAAGATCATGGCCACGTTCCATCCCGCGGCACTCCTGCGCGATCCACGACGCAAGCACGAAACCTGGGCGGACCTGCAAATGGTGCGTGACGAGCTGAAACAGCTTGCGGCATATCCGGATCTGCTGTCGTAAGAAGGCCTCCCGTTTCCCGCCGCGCGGCCACCCCGGAGACATTTCAATCACCAAACTGCGGTGTTCATCCGCAAGCCGCTGCATAATTCGGCTTCCCATGCTACAATGTTTTCATGCGAAACTATATCGGGAGGGAATCCATATGATTGATTTTTTGGCAACCAACCTCGCCGTCATCCTGTTTTTTGTGGTTGGCACCGTTTTGCTCATCATCGAGGTGTTTATGCCCGGTTTTGGGATTGCCGGTTTTTCCGGAATCATACTGGAAGGCGTCAGCATCGCGCTGATGTTCAGCCAGCATGGGCCCTTTGCCGCACTCGGATTAACCGTTCTGGTGCTGGCGCTTATTGGGGTCATCATCTCCATCACCCTGCGCTCTGCCACCAAGGGACGGCTTTCCAAGTCTCCGTTTGTTCTTGACAAATCGGAAACCGCGTCTGAAGGCTACTCCGCTACCAACAATCAGGACATGAACGTTTTCGTAGGCAAAGAAGGCGTCGCCATCACCACGCTGCGTCCCGTGGGCATGGCGGAAATCGAGGGCGTTAAACTGGACGTGGACTGCGACGGGGAATTTATTCCCCAGGGTACAAAGGTTCGGGTTACCCGGGTAGACGGTTTGCGGATTATCGTCCGGAAACTGGATCTTCCGATACAATAGCTTATTCCCATTTTGAAAGGAGATAGTAATATGAGTCAATCCCTGTTGTCCCTGCTGTATGCATCGACCTCCTCACCCGATGTGGCTTCCGTGCTTTGGGTCGTGATCCCCATCATTCTGGCAATTATTCTGATTTCCGTTTTCCTTCGCTTTGTTCCGGTGGGCCTGTGGATTACCTCGCTGGCATCCGGCGTACACGTTGGTATCGCGTCGCTGGTCGGCATGCGCCTGCGCCGGATCCCGCCCAAAAGGCTGGTGGACCCGCTGATCAAGGCGCGCAAGGCCGGGTTGGATATTACGCTGACCAAGCTGGAAACCCACTACCTGGCCGGTGGCAATGTGGACCGCGTCATCAACGCGCTGATTGCCGCGCAGCGTTCCAACATCGCCATGCCCTTTGAAAAAGCAAGCGCCATCGACTTGGCCGGCCGCGACGTGCTGCAGGCCGTGCAGATGAGCGTAACCCCGAAAGTGATCGAAACGCCCGTGGTCGCCGCCATCGCCAAAGACGGCATTGAGCTGCGCGCCAAAGCCCGCGTCACCGTTCGCACCAATATCGAACGGCTGGTCGGCGGCGCTGGAGAAGAAACCATCATCGCCCGCGTCGGCGAAGGTATCGTCACCACCGTAGGTTCCGCCGAAACCCACAAACAGGTGCTGGAGAACCCGGACCTGATCAGCCGCACTGTGCTCAACAAAGGGCTGGACGCCGGTACCGCTTATGAAATCCTGTCCATCGATATCGCCGATGTGGATGTGGGCCGCAACGTGGGCGCACAGCTGCAGATGGATCAGGCGCAGGCCGATCTGCGCATCGCACAGGCGCGCGCCGAAGAACGCCGCGCCATGGCCGTTGCCCGCGAGCAGGAAATGAAAGCCTCCGTACAGGAGATGCGCGCCCGCGTGATCGAGGCCGAAGCCGAGGTTCCCAAAGCGCTTTCACAAGCCCTGCGCGATGGCAAGCTGGGTGTGATGGATTACTATCAGATGCGCAATGTAATCGCCGATACCGATATGCGCGACGGCATTGCCAAGGCAACCGCCCCCGCCAAGCCCGTTACGCCGGACGACAGCAAGAAATAATGCTCTTTGGAAAGGGAGCGTCCGCTCCCTTTCCTTTCAAGTGAGGTGAACACCAATGGAAGGCATTATTACGCTGCTGGTTCTTTACTTTCTTTTCTCCATGATTTTTAAGAAAATCAAAAATCTGAGTACCGGCGCCAAACAAACGCAGGAACAGCCGGAGACTGCCGTACATCTGCCTGTGAAGCCGCCGGTTGCGAAACCGAAAAGCGATTTCCGGTTCCCGTCTATGTCAACCGCGGCCGCTCCGCTCCAGGAAGGCCGCATGTCAAACGCCGTTATGCATGAATATCAACCGATTACCACTTCTCCTGATCTGAAAAGTCAGTTCACGGAATATCAGGGCAGCTTGAATGCCAATACCTACGAGGGTATCGGATATCAATCCGAAAAGTATGAGCCAGAACCCACTGCTTATACTTCCGCATCCGCATCGGAAAACGGCATCCACATTCTGCCGGAAGATTTCACACGCGATACGTTGATACAGGCCGTTGTCATGAGCGAAATCCTGAAACGGCCGGGAGTGCGGCGATGACCACAGAACCCTTCCAAGTGTTGATCGCCGACGATGATTCCGCCATGCGCACCGTACTGCGCCATATTCTGGAAAAGGCTGAGGGCTTTACCCTGGTCGGCGAGGCGGCGGACGGCGCGGAAACCATGCGGCAGTTCGAAGCCTTGAAGCCGCACGTCGTGTTTTTGGATGTGGAAATGCCAAAGCTCGACGGGGTGGAGTGTGCCCGCCAGATACAGGATATGAATCCGGAAACGGTCATTATCTTCGTTACGGCGCACAATACCTATATGAGTGAGGCCTTCGAGGTATACGCGTTTGATTATCTGGTAAAACCCTTCAAAATCGACCGTATGCTGCAAACCCTCAAACGGGTACGCGATAGCCTGTCATCATCCTGCGATACGCCTGAGTTTACCCAAACGGTGAAAGCCGACCGCAAACCGCTGGACGGCAGGCTGATGCTCAGGCACCGCGAGGGCAGCGCCTTTATCGATTTGAACGATCTGCTGCTGGTGCAGCGGGAGGACCGCGCCACGGTACTCTATACCAAAAGCGGCGAACGGTATTCGGTCAGCGATTCGCTGAGCGATATGGAAGGCCGGCTGCCTGGCAACGTGTTCTTCCGCTCTCATAAAAGCTATATCATCAACCTGAACCACATCAAGGATATCACACCCTACGGGCGCTGGACCTATGTGGTGCGTATGGAAGGCATCAAGCAGGATGCGCTGATTACCCACACCAAGTATGAGGAGCTGGAAAGCATGTTCCGCTGACAGGCTCCCATTCTGCAGCAAGGGCAGATCGCAGATCACAAACCGGCAAGTTTCGGTCTGTAGCGCGCTATAGACCGGAGCTTTTTAATATGGAGGTTTTGGAATTGAGTGATTATACCCAACAGGCAAAACGTTTTAAGGCTTTTTGTGATGAAAGCAGGCTGCGGATTATTGAGCTTCTGCAGGATGGGGAACTGTGTGCCTGTGAGCTTACCCAGGAGCTATCCATGGTACAGTCCACGCTTTCCTACCACATGAAAATCCTGTGTGAATCGGGGATTGTGGTCAACCGTCAGGAAGGCAAGTGGGCGCATTACCGGATCAGTGCCGAAGGGTGCGAGGCTGCGATTGCGTATCTGCGTTCCCTGTCCACACCTCAGGAACGGGTTTCAGCCAGATGTACGGATTGCGCCTGCGAAGAAAAACAGTAAAAGCAACAGGCGTTTCACATACCATCTGCCCATCCGGTTCGCCGGTCCGCTATAGAGTTTTATCAAATGGATAAATACAGAAACGCTGTCTGCCATAACGTTTTGTTTTGCAGGATAACCGGCTTACCCCATTTCCGAATCTCATGAAACATGCCGCCCCACAATCCTTTTCAGAAACGGCGGGAAGAACCCGCAGGGCAAGAAAAAAACCGTGCTCCCGGTAATCAACCGGGGGCACGGTTTTTTCTTTACGTCTCATGGCGCGGCATACTGTGCTTGGCAGCCGCGTTTTTCGTTGTTCCGGGCGTTATAAACGTTATCCGGCTTTGCCGCTGTTTGCAGAAAAGGCCGCTTCAACAATCGGAATGTATGTCAGCGCTCCCTCTACCCGTGTAGCGTGGTACAGCGTCAGCCGGTCCGCCGCAAAGGAGATCGGCTGGATGGGCTTTGCCAGATCGGTATGTGTCAAATCCGCCTTGCGCGCCAGCGTGATATGCGGCACAAAGGGTTTGCTGTCAAAGGTTTCCCCCGCCTCCGTCAGCAGGCGGCGCAGGGTATCCGCAAGTGTCTGCAATGGCTGCCGGGGCGCAAGGGTGGCATGCAGCAGCGCGTTTTCCCGCCTGCCGAAATAGTCCGTTCCCTGGATTAACAGTTGCAGCGGGGCAAACTGGGCCGCCGTTTTCGTAACGGTCTCTTTCAGACCCGCCACCTGTGCCTCCTGTCGCATTCCCAGAAAGGCAAGTGTTAGGTGGTAATTAGCTTTTTCTGTCAGCTGTCCCCGGACATTCATTCCGGATACCCGGTTCCACAGCAGGTCCCGGGCCTCGCCGGTCAGGGCCAGGCCGATAAACAGACGCATTATCCCGAATACCGTCCCTTGATGCGGGTTTGCGGTGTAAGCCCCCGGTTGCTGGTCACGCTGCGGTTCATCACTACGTTCAGCACCAGGCCGATACCGGTCATGTTCGTTACCAGGTTGCTGCCGCCATAACTCAAAAGCGGCAGGGGTATCCCTGTAATCGGCATGTATCCGATCGTCATCGCCACATTTTGGAATACGTGAATCAGGAACATGCTCATGACCCCGATGATCATCATCTGGCCGAACCTCTCCTGTGTAAAGTAGGCCAGATAACCCATGCGCAGCAGCATCAGGAAATAGACGGTCAGCACGCCCAGGCAACCCCAGAAGCCAAAGGCTTCGCCGATCGTGGAGAAAATGAAGTCCGTCCAGTCCTCCGGCACATAGTCCAGCTGGCTGAAGCTGCCCTGCACAAACATACCGATGCCGCTCACCCCGCCCGCGCCGATGGCAATCTTGGACTGGGTTACCTGATAGGTGGCGTTTTCATCCACCAGCTCCGGGTTGACAAACGAAAGAATACGCGTGATGCGGTAATCGTCGATCCCCGACGCCATAATGATGCCATAGAGGATAATCAGCGCCAGAACGCCGCCCGCGATAATGCCGCCCATCACCTTCATGCGGATGCCGCCGAAATACATCATGACGGCAAACACGAACACCATAACCAGCACGGAGCCCGTTTCGCCCTGTGCCAGCGTGAGCACCCACGGAATGCCCATCAGCAGCGCAAGCCGCATGGTGGATTTCACGGTACCCATGGGATTGTCTGTCTTTTCCAGATATTTCGCGGTTGTGATAATGCAGGCAAGCTTGACAAACTCCGAAGGCTGCAGCGTGTAGCCCCACACAAAGTCAATCCATGCCTTCACGCCTGCCGCCTGGCCGCCCAGCGCGATCAGGAGCAGCAAACAGGCGAACAGATAAAACACCTGCGACCGTCTGCGGATGAAGTCGTGCGGGAAAAAGGCCACGAAGCCAATCACGATCGGAGAGACCAGAAAAAAGATCGACTGGCGCAATCCGTAGTACGAATCAACAATATAGTTCAGCAGCGTATCCTGCGTATCGGCCGAGGTGGAAAACGTGGCGATTGAAACGGCAAGCACGCCGAACGCCGCCAACGAAAAGGCAAGGATCGCAAGGATATAGTCAAAGTGCGCCTTGGAACGGCTGGATTGGTTTATCATTGCGTTTCTCCTCTCCTTTCACGCCGTTTTTGAAACCAGCTTTTTTTCGCCTGTATGGCCGCCACATCCTGCATCGGCACCACGAACCCCATCAGCCGCCTGGCAATGCGGTCCATCGCGTGTCGGGAGGGGCAATCCATGTCCATCACGGTTTTATGCTTGGACAGGGCCCGGAGCACCTCCGTGTCGTCCGGCACATACCCCAGCAGCGGGATATCCAGCGTATCGGCCACGACCTGCGGTGTATACATATCGCCGCTTTGCACCAGGGCGGGGATCACGCGGTTGACGATGAGCATGGGCGTCGGTTTTTGCTTGGCGCGGCACAGCGAGATCATTCTTTCAGCGTCACGGATGGAGACATCGTCCGGCGTTACCACCAGCAGCATGTTCTCCGTGCCCTCCAAAAGCTTTTCCACACTGCGTTCCATCCCCGCGGGGGCGTCCGCAATCACATAATCATACTGTTTGGCGAGCTTTTTAAAAATATGCTTCATTTGCTCCTCGCCAATCTCTTTGGCCGATCCCAGCTGCGATGCAGGCAAAAGCCCAAGCTGCGGCAGGGTTAAATGGGTCAGCACGGCCTGCGGCAGTTTGCAGTCCCCGTGGATGTAATCCATCACATCGTACACGATGCTGTTTTCCATACCCAGATGGATATCCAGGCTTCTCAGCCCCATGTCCATATCCACCAGCACGGTTCTTTGCTCCGCCTTTGCCAGCGCAACCGCCAGCCCTGCCGCCAGCGTGGATTTTCCCACGCCGCCCTTGCCCGAGGCAATCATCCATGTTTTTCTCATGATGCCACCGCCTATGGTGCAAGCATGTTGCCGCCGGGGAAGCCGACATCGGTTGTGCGGAGTGTTTTCTGGTCCAGGTACCACTCCACAAAATCACGGGCGGCAATACTGGCCATACCGCCGCTCAGCCCGGACGGGATGAACACAACCACACAGATTTCCGGGTTCTCATAAGGAGCCAGCATAACGAACCAGGAGTTGTTCTCCAGGTCGATGGACGTAACCTCGGCCGTTCCTGTTTTTGCGGCAACCTCTTTTTCATATTTCCAGTCTTTGAAGTATTTAGCTGCTGTACCGCTTTCGTCAACAACGCCTTTCATGCCTTCCAGAATGAGGTTCAGATATTCCTGTGAGTTTTCAAACACGTTGAGCACTGTGGGCGTCCGCTGGCTGAGAATATCGCCTTCGGGTGAGGTGATGCTGTCCACGATCATCAGGTTGTTCACCACGCCGCCGTTGCCCAACGCCGCAACATAACGGCTTACAGCCGCAGGCGTGAGCACGGTAATGGACTGGCCGATGGCCACCTGGATGGTTTGGCCGCCGCCCCATTTGATATCGTTGAGGTAATTGTAGGTATCGCCGATAATGGCTTGCAGGTATACCATCTCACGCGTCATGTTCAGCTCCTCCATCAGGATGGGGCGCATGGACACGACCCAATCCGTCTGGTTGGTGTTGACGGCCATATCCATCAAACGCTTTACACAGCGGTTCAGGCTCTCATCGTCATAGGTAATATTGCGGAGGGCGCCCTGGTTTCGCAGGTGCTTTTTGATGGAGTTGAACACGATAATCGGCACGGCGGTATCCTGCGACGCCTCATCCATCGCCTTGGTGGGATCGTACAGGCTGGTCTGGTTACCCACCACGCTGCGTTCTTCGCCCGGCAGGTCCACGCCGGTGCGGCTGGTGAGGCCAAACTCGGACGCATACTGGTACAGCCTTGTTTCGCCAAGCCTTGCCCCCAGCGTGTAGAAGAAAAAGTTACAGCTGTTGGAGATGCCCTGCACGATGGTCTGGTACTGGTGCTTATAGCGCTGTGAAGCGGAAATCCAGCATTTGGGCGCGGTGGATTGGGATCGGAGGTATACAGCATGAACAGGCCGCCGTCGGAGATGGTTTCGTCGGGCATCAGCTCGCCTTCCATCAGCGCGCCAAGCGAGGCGAACCATCTTGAAAATCGATCCCGGCGTTGCGCGGGCATGGATGTTGTAGTTCATCAGGATGTTGCGCTCGTCGGACAGGATTTCCCGGCTCTCGTCCCCGCCCGCGACCAAAGCGTTCAGGTCGTAGGTGGGATAGTTGGCCATGGCGAGCACGCGGCCGTCCATATCGATGACCATCATGGCGGCGCGGTCGGCCAGCGACAACGGGTATTTCTCCCAGTTCCGGCCTCTCGATTTCGGTGCGGTTGGATTCAAGCCATGAGTTTGAGCATCAGCTTGGCTTTTCCTGCGCGGCGCGCGTGGTTTCCACGTTCTCAGCCAGCGCGCGCTCCGCCTGCTGCTGATAGCTGGCATAGATGGTCAGCTTTACGTTGTTGCCGTCCTGCGGCTCCACATAGCTCAGCTCGCGGGTGATTTTGCCCACGTTGTCGCGCTCTTACAATGCGGTAGCCCTGCCGGGCGTCGTTATTCTGCGTCAGCCAATCCTCCATGGAGGACTCGATGCCGTCCAGACCGATGTTATCGGAATATCTATACCCCTTGGGTGACAGCTCCTCCCACTTGGCAATGGACGGAATGGCTCCGATATACCCGATCACCTGAGCCGCCAGGGTGCTGCGCGGATAAACGCGTTTTGGTACCCACGGCAATTTTCCATGCCCGGCAGGTTCATGGACCGCGTCCTCAATCTCGATGACGGTTTTGTAGGGTACATCCTCCGCGATAACGACCGGCTGTGACAGGAACAGGTTCATCTGCATTTCGGAATAGACCGCCATCACCTTGAGCATTTTATCCCGGTCCATACCCTCGGGAATCTGATAACGCTTCTTCAGATTCTCAATGGCGTCCGTAGCGGTCGGCACGCTGGTCACGGTATAATAGTTGTTATTGCGCCACTGTGTTTCACGGGTTTGCAGTACGGCCTCCGATACGCCTGTGCCAAAATTGAACTGCCACGCCTGCGTTTCTTCGTTCCATTCAATTACAAATTCCACGCTCAGCTCGTTTCCGTTTTTCTCGATGATATCGATCGCATCGGAAATCGCCTGGGTGAACGCGACATAGTTTTTGGTGGAGTTCTGGGAGGCATCGCGGTAGAAGGTGACGTTGTAAATCAACTCGTCCTTGGCCAGGATCACCGCGTCGGCGTCGGTAATCATACCGCGGCTGCCGCGCAGGGTGATTTTGGTGGTTTTACGGGTTTCGGCGCTTTGCGTATATTCATAACCGGAGGTCAGCTGCAGGTTGGCAAGACCGGTGACTAAATACGTGAACATCACAAGCACGATCCCAAAAAACGCCAGGTACCGCACAGGCAGATTATAGCCCTGTCTTGAATTATCCCGGTTGTTTTTTCCGGCCATTACGAACGAATCCTTTCCCTGTCGGCTACCGCAGGCTTGCGGCTTTCTTCAGCTTGTACGTGCCAAGGCGCCAACGGATGGGGAACTGCAAAACACCGGCCAGCGCCGTGGTATACGCGATGCAGATCAGCGCGCGGCTGTAATGCCCCATATCCGGTTTGATGCCGCTCAGGTAGATATACAGTAGGTTTACGCTTTCAAACACCGTAATGCTGACCAGCGCGCAGAGCATGGTGCGCAGATGCGCGGGCAGATGTACTTTTTTCTGGCCCGAGGTGCGTTCCTCTTCCAACCGGCGCTCGCTCCTGTCGCCAAAGGCCAGTACCCCCAGCATGGCGCAGACCGGATAGAGAATCAGATAGATATAGTCCAGCGAGGGAAGCATGATTTCCAAACAATATCCCACCGCCAGCGACATAATGAAGGTGTACTTGCGGCCCATCGCCACGCTGATTACAGATACGATGGCAATGGCAAAGTTCGGGGCCACACCGGCGATGGCCAGCGGGCGCGCCGCAGTGGACTGCAGCAGGTACGCCAGCAGTGTGAGCAGTAAAAACTGTATGCCTTTGCGGATCAATTGGTATCATCCTCCACAGTCAGTTCCAGGGGAGGGATGGTCGGGGTGGGCGATGGCGTGGGCGGCAGCGTGTAGCCGTAAGGATTGGCGCCTGCATCCGAGCTTCCGGGTACGTTGTATTCAATGGAATCCGACTGGGCCGCCGGGGTGGGCGTGATATAGATCACGGTGCCGTCCTCCTGCACAATCTCAAGCGGCGCTTCCTCCGTAGGCTCCGGCGTGGGCGCCAGCTGGAAGAAATCCGAGCCGATCTGGATGGTGGGAATCGGGCGCACGGTTTCCAGCGCCACCAGGTCCAGGTTTTCCGAGATATCCTGTGATTGTATCGCTTCAGCGTCGGGCTGATACCGCAGGATAATCACATACTCGATATGCTCAAAATCGGCCGTCGGTTCGATCACGACATAGCTCTTGTTGCTCTCCATGCCACGTGTGGACTCGCGCACTGTGCCAATAGGAATACCCTTGGGAAACGACATGCCGACGCCGGAGGTAACCACCGTGTCGCCCGGCCGGGGTAGGGTATCATCCGGCAGATAATACATGCGGCACATGGCGGTGCCGTCCACACCCAGGGTGCCGCGCACCGTGCCCTGGTCGCGCGTGGAGGAGATCAGCGCGGCAATGCTGGCGTCGCTGTCGATAATGCTGCGCACGCTTGCCTTGGTGGCCGTTACGTTGTAGGTATATCCTACCAGCGCGCCATCCTGCGTAACGGCCATAAAGTCCGTTACCCCATCGTTGGTGCCTTTGTTGATGGTGAACACCGCGAAGTAGTTGTGATCGTCCCAGGCAATCACCGTTGCCACCAGCGGGTTCATGCTTTCGTTAATGGAAATTTCGTTATACAGATCCTTGTATACGGACAGCTCATATTCCAGCTCGTCCGCCAGCATCGCCTGGTAGACCAGCTGTTCGTTCTCCAGCTTGATTTCATTATAGGCGGTTTCCAGATTGGCACGGAGTTTAATCGTGCGCAGATAATCCACAATCGCGTCCACCACGCTGGATACCCCGGTTTGCAGCGGCGTAAGCACGCCGGTAACTGCATTTT
The DNA here is from genome assembly GCA_963664595.2 of Candidatus Limiplasma sp. Lineage (GTDB taxonomy): Bacteria > Bacillota > Clostridia > Christensenellales > Aristaeellaceae > CAXXOK01. The sequence continues at coordinate 186,267 of CAXXOK010000004.1, forward strand.
CAGGCACGCGGAGCGTTTCGTTGCCCGTGATCAGCGCAAACAGATGCATTCCCGCCAACGCAAGCAAACCAAACACCGCGATAAAAATCACGGTGCGCCGCAAAAACCGCCATTGGTGGGAATTGCGTTTCGCTTTTTTGGTTTCCGGCTTATTGCCGTCCATGCATTTTCCTCCGGTTTCATCCGCGCAGGCAGATCCCGCTTCAGCTTTCTCTCAGGAAGCTGGAATATCCCAGCTGCTCCAGCACGTCAAAGTTTTCGATAATATTGCCCAATCCAAGCACCGCGCACTCCGCCGGTTCCCTGGCCAGCAGCACGGGGATGCCCAGCTCGCTTGCGATCATCTGATCCATGCCGTACAGCTGCGCGCCGCCGCCGGTCAGGTAAATGCCGTTGTGCATCACATCGGCGGTCAGCTCCGGCGGGGTGCGTTCCAGCAGCCACTTGATGGCGCTTAAGATGCCCATGCAGGGATCGTGAATGGCTTCGTATATCTGGGCGGATGTAATCTCGGTGGTCTGCGGCAGGTTGGTAATCAGGTCCCGGCCGCGGATACGCGCCTTGCGCTCCTCGTTAATCGGCAGCGCCGCGCCCAGATCCAGCTTAACCTCTTCGGCGGTGCGGTCGCCGATCAGGATATTGAACTCGCGCTTGATATAATTAATGATAGCCTCATCCATCTTCACGCCGCCCACGCGGATGGAATGGCCGATCACCACGCCGCCCAGTGAGATGATGGCGATATCCGTCGTGCCGCCGCCGATATCCACCACCATGCAGCCGTTGGCGTCAAATACGGGCAGCCCGCTGCCCAGCGCCGAGGCGAACGGCTTTTCTACCAGATACACCTTACGCGCGCCGGAGGTCTTGGCTGCCTCCAGCACGGCGCGGCGTTCGATGGGTGAAATGGAGGTGGGACAGGTTAAAAAGATACGGGGTTTGACCAGATAGCTGGAGCCGATGGCTTTGCGGATAAAATACTGGATTAAAATCTGCGCCATTTCAAAATCGTTGATAATGCCTTCCCGCATGGGACGGATGGCGGTAATGCCCTCGGTGGTGCGGCCCAGCATGATTTTGGCATCGTCGCCCACAGCGCGGGGGCGCTGTTTGTGATCACTGGTTACCACAACAATGGTAGGCTCGCTAACGACAATTCCCTTACCTTTGACATACACAAGCGTATTGCTGGTTCCCAGGTCAATGCCCAAATCATGCGCCACAAATCCCATCCGTCACACATCCGTTCTGATCTGTTTTACAGGTACAATCCCGCGTCTTTCAGCATTTCAGCCACCGTACACAGCGGCAGTCCGATAACATTGGACGGGCTTCCGTCAATCCGCTCAATCAGAATACTGCCTGTGCCCTGCAGGGCATAGGCGCCCGCCTTATCCATAGGCTCCTCGGAAGCGGCATAGGCGGCCATTTCCGCCTGTCCGATTTCCCGAAACAGCACATTCGTCGTCACTGTTTCTTCCCGCACCCGGCCGTCCGGCGTGTGCAGGCAAACGCCCGTATGCACCTGATGCCAGCGCCCCGAAAGCGCGGCAAGCATGCGGGCGGCATCTTCGTGGGTAGCCGGTTTTCCAAGAATCAGGGTATCCAGGCATACCAGTGTGTCCGCCGAAAGCACCGGCAGGCCGGGGTGCCGGGAAACGATATCCAGCCCCTTGTTTCTGGCCAGAATCCGTACCTGCTCTCTCCCGCTGCCCTCCGCCTCCTCAGGCGCGGTAGAGGGAACAACGGCAAACGGAATACCAAAGTAGGCCATCAGTTCCAGCCTGCGGGGCGAAGCCGACGCCAGGATCATCCGCGCTTTGGAAAGCGCTGTTTCCATGCCCTATCCCCTTCCTGTAAAAACATAAAACTTGACATTGCATTATACCATATCGGGAAATGAGCGTACACCCCCGAATGGATTTGTTGCATACAATACACCCGAAAGCCTTGTGTTGAAAGCATTTCCCGCAACACGCAAAAACAAAACCGCCGATGCTGGCGGTTTTGTATTGCCGGATACAGATGCCCGTAATGGCGGCAACGGCATCCGGCCGCAGTTCCCGTTACGGCTGTTTGGTGCCGCGCATCACCAGATAACTCAGCGGCAGGCTTACGATTCCAGCCGTCAGCTGAACGGCGTCCCAATGCTCCTGCACAAAACGGATAATATTATTGATAATTTGAAGCCATTCGAATCCCAGCAGCATGATTTGCGCCTGATTATCGCTCTCGATCACCGACAGGGCATTGCGCACGGCCGGGATGAGCATCAGCAGCACAAACAGCAGCGGCACGCCGACGCTGGCGCTGATGGTCAGCACGCGGAACCGGCGCAGCATACAGGCATAAAAGTAAAAGATGGCCGTCCATTCCAGCGTATATACAAGCAGTTCAGGCAGGTCCTGCAGCCCCTTGGTCAGCTCGTAGCTAAACCGGGCGGCCGACATGGAATAATCGCCCGGCGCTATGCTTGCCAGCGGAAACAGCAGCGCGGCGATCAGCAGGTTTATCACAAATGTGGTCAGCAGCAGCCCCACCATGCCCGCCAGCAGCCCCAAGATATTGCCCAGCCAAACGGCGGTGCGCGATGTGCCGAACCTGAGCAGGAAACGGGACGAGCGCCCTCCCGTAATCACCGCTGTGATAAACGCCACAAAAAACACAATTTCGAAATTTCCGCGGATTCCGTCAAACGGATACGATTCCGCGGTAACCAGCGGCATGAGCAGGGACAATATCTGCACGGCCAGCACAATCAGCAGCGCCCAGACCACCAGCTTGCCGATCGTTTTACCATGATACCGAAGCACGCCTTTCAGGCGCGAAGCCTGCACCCATTCAGCCATTGCGCTCCGCCTCCTTTTCCTCGGTGAGGAACACAAACAGCCGCTGCAGCCCGATGGGCGCGGTGCGCACACGCGCGTCCTTGCGGATATGCGCTATCGCTTCCTCGCTCAGGCGCATATGGCGCACCAGCGTGCCTGCCAGCTCCTCTTCCTTGAGCAGTTCGCCCTCCGCTGTGAGCTCTTTCACGGCCTGCGCGTCGCCCGATACGCTCAGATAACCTGTCTGCAAGGCCTGCACCGTGCCCTCGCACAGCAGCCTGCCGTCGTCGATCATCACGGCGTAATCCAGCGCCCGCGTCACCTCGTCAATCAGGTGGGTGGAAATAAGGAAGGTCCTGTTTTCATTCTTCCGCTTTTCATCAATCAGCAGATCGTAAAACCGTTCTCGCATCACGGCGTCCAGCCCAAGGCTGGGCTCGTCGATAATGGTCAGCGGCGCGTTGCTGGCAAGCCCCATGGCGAGCATCAGGCCGGTCTGCATGCCGCGGCTGAAGGTTTTCACCCTGCGGTTCAGCGGCAGATCAAACCGTTTGATCAGCTCCAGCGCCAGCGCCTGATCCCACTGGGGAAACAGCCCGCCGCATACGTAGAAAATATCCTTGATTTTGGATAGCTTGCCGAAATCCGGCGTATCGCCGATTACGCACAGCTGCCCCAGCGCTTTGGCATTGTCCCATACCTTTTGGTCGCCGATGGTCACGCCGCCCGCACTGGGCTTAAGCATACCGCCCACGATGCGCAGCAGCGTGGATTTGCCCGCGCCGTTGCGCCCCAGCAGCCCGATGATCTTCCCTGTGGGAATCGACACGCTGAGGTTTTTCAGCGCCCGCGTTTTGCCAAAGGAACGGCTGATATTATTGATTTGTAAAATACTGTTTTCCATAAACCCTCCCTGGGTACGGGGACGTGTGTTACTTGACGATCAGGTTGCACAGCCTGCCGGGCACAAAGATCAGCTTCACAATCTGCTTGTCCCCTACCAGCGCCTTCACCTGCGGGTTGCCGGGCAGCTCTTTTTCGGCCTGCTCCCGGGTCATATCGGGGCTGATCATGATGCGGCCGCGCACCTTGCCGCCTACCTGAATGGCAATCTCAATCTCACTGCGCTTCATGGCGGTTTCGTCGTACTGCGGCCACGGCTCAAACGTCATGCCCAGGCCAAAGCCCATCAGCTCCCACATTTCTTCGCAGATATGCGGGGCCACCGGATAGAGCAGCAGTAGCAGCGTACGCAGCTCCTCCTTCGTGCAGCCGTCCGCCGCGTACAGCTCGTTGACGAGCGTCATCATCTGCGCGATGGCGGTGTTGTACTTCATGGCCTCGTAGTCTTCGCCGACCTTTTTGATGGTCTCGTGCATCAGGGGAACGAGCGGCTTTTGATACCCCTCCCCGTCCTTGATCATATCCATCAGCCGCCATACGCGGTCCAGAAAACGGCGGCAGCCGCGCGCGCCGTTTACGCTCCACGGAATGGCCTGGTCAAACGCGCCCATGAACATTTCAAACAGACGGGTGGCGTCCGCGCCGATATCGGCGATGCAGTCGTCCGGGTTGATCACGTTGCCGCGCGACTTGGACATTTTTTCGCCGTTTTCACCCAGAATCATCCCGTGGCTGGTGCGCTTCTGATACGGCTCCTTGCAGGGCACCACGCCGATATCGTACAAAAACAGATGCCAGAACCGGCTGTACAGCAGGTGCAGCGTGGTGTGTTCCATGCCGCCGTTATACCAGTCCACATTCATCCAGTATTTCAGCGTGTCGAAATCGGCAAACACCGCGTCGTTGTGCGGATCGCAGTAGCGCAGAAAATACCAGCTGGAGCCGGCCCACTGCGGCATGGTGTCGGTCTCGCGCCTGGCGGGGCCGCCGCACACGGGGCAGGTGGTGTTCACCCAGTTCGTCATCTTGGCCAGCGGGCTTTCGCCGGTATCGGTGGGCTCGTAGTTTTCCACGTTGGGCAGGAGCACCGGCAGCTGATCCTCCGGCACGGGCACCGTGCCGCAGTGCGGGCAGTGCACCACAGGGATGGGCTCGCCCCAATAGCGCTGGCGGCTGAACACCCAGTCGCGCAGCTTATAGTTAATCTTCTTTTCACCCAGCCCTTTTTCCACCAGCCAGGCGATGATCTTTTTCTTGGCGTCGGCCACCTTGAGGCCGTCCAGGAATCCGCTGTTGACCAGAATGCCGTCCTGCACGTCGGTGTAGGCTTCGGTTTGAATATCGCCGCCCGCGATCACCTCGATGATCGGCAGGCTGAACACCTTGGCAAACTCATAGTCGCGCGTATCATGCGCGGGTACGGCCATAATCGCGCCGGTGCCGTAGCTCATCAGCACGTAATCGCTGACCCAGATGGGGATATCCTGCCCGTTGACGGGATTGACCGCGTACAAACCCTCCAGCACCACGCCCGTTTTATCCTTGTTCATTTCAGTGCGTTCGAAGTCGCTCTTCTTGGCGGCCGTTTCGCGGTAAGCGATCACCGTATCAAAATTCCGGATATCCGACTTGTAGGTATCGATCAGCGGATGCTCGGGGCTGACCACCATATACGTTGCGCCAAACAGCGTATCTGGGCGCGTGGTAAACACGCGCAGCTTCTCGTCCTTGCCGGAGATCCGGAAATCAACCTCCGCGCCCTCCGAGCGGCCAATCCAGTTGCGCTGCTGGGTTTTCACCTTTTCGATGAAATCCACCTCGTCCAACCCGTCCAGGAGCTTTTGGGCGTATTCGGTAATGCGCAGCATCCACTGGCTTTTTACCTTGCGCACCACCTCGCCGCCGCAGCGCTCGCACACGCCGCCGACGACCTCCTCGTTGGCGAGGCCCACCTTGCAGCTCGTGCACCAGTTGATGGGCATCTCCTGCTTGTAGGCCAGGCCGCGCTTAAAAAGCTGGAGAAAAATCCACTGCGTCCATTTGTAGTAATGGGGGTCTGTGGTATCCACCTCGCGTGTATAATCAAAGGAGAAGCCGAGCTTTTGCAGCTGTGTGCGGAAGCGGGCGATATTGTCCCTCGTCACCTTGGCCGGATGAATGTGGTTTTTAATGGCATAGTTTTCCGTGGGCAGGCCGAACGCATCGTACCCGATGGGGAACAGCACGTTGTAGCCTTCCATGCGGCGCTTGCGGCAGATGATATCCATCGCCGTGTTGGAGCGGGGATGCCCCACATGCAGGCCCGCGCCGCTGGGATACGGAAACTCGATCAGCCCGTAAAACTTGGGCTTGTCGGACGGGTATGCGGCATTGAACACGCCGTCCTCCGCCCATATTTTCTGCCATTTGGGTTCTATGGCCGCCGGGTCGTAGGGTTTCAATTCCGCTTTTTGCATATCGATAAACTCCTTCAGTCGTTCTCGCGTTGTCTCTACTCCAGATCAATCTTCATCATGCTGCAATACTGCTCCAGCATATTGATGCCCACGGACAGCCTGTCCATCGTTTCTTCCCTGCCGATCAGATACGCGATCTCCGTCGCGCCGCCCGGCGTGGAGGGCAGGCCCGAAAGCGCCACGCGTACCGGCCACATCATCTGCCCGGTTTTCAGCCCATGCTCCGCGGCCAGCCCCATCAGGCATTCCTTGAGGGCGTCCTCCGAGAAATCCGCAAGAGCGGCCACAGGCCCAAGGGTAAGCTTAAGCACCCTGAGGCTCAGCGCGGGATCGGTTTTCATCTTTTTGTGGGTATAAAGATCAATGGGGTATACCGGCAGCTCCGCGAGGAAGCCCACCATCTCCGGCACGCGGTTGAACACCTCGGTGCGGGTGTGCATCAGCTCGGCCAGACGGCGGTAGTCGATGTTCTTTCCCGCAAGCGCCTTGTCAAACCACGGGGTGACCATGGCGAGATAATCCTCAAAGTTCATCCGCTTAATGTACTCGGCGTTGAACCATACCAGCTTGTCCGTATTGAAAATCGACGGCGACTTGGACAGGCCGTCCACATCGAACGCCTCCACCAACTCGTCAAGCGTGAAAAACTCGCGGTCGTCCTTGGGTGCCCAGCCCAGCAGCGCGATAAAGTTCAGAATCGCGTCGCGCACATAGCCTTCGGCCAGCAAATCCTCAAACCCCGGATCGCCATGCCTTTTGGATAGCTTGCGGGTCGCGTCCTTCATCACCACGGGCAGGTGCAGGTATACGGGCGGCTGCCAGCCAAACGCCTCGTACAGCAGGTTATATTTGGGCGTGGAGCTCAAATACTCCGTGCCGCGGATCACGTGCGTAATCGCCATCAGGTGATCATCAATCACGTTGGCGAAGTTATAGGTCGGCAGCCCGTCGGCCTTGATGAGCACATTGTCGTCCAAAATAGCGCAGTCGGTTTCCACATGGCCGTAGAGCAGATCCTCAAAGCTCGCCACGCCCTCGGTGGGGATGTTCTGGCGGATCACAAAGGGTTCGCCGCTTTCCATGCGCCGTTTGGCTTCTTCTTTGGGGATATTCAGGCAGTGCTTGTCGTACTTGAACTGCCCGCCCTGCGCGGTTACGGCGTCGCGGCGCTGCTGGAGCTCCTCCCTGGTGCAAAAGCACGGGTAGGCCGCACCGCTTTCCAAAAGCTGCAGGGCGTACGGCAGATACAGCCCCTTGCGCTGGCTCTGGATATACGGCCCGTATTCGCCGCCCACATCCGGGCCCTCATCGTACTCAAGCCCCGCCTTGTGCAGGCTTTGGTAGATCAGCTCCACCGCGCCCTCCACCTCGCGCTCCTGATCGGTATCCTCAATCCGCAGGATAAACCTGCCGCCGCGCTGCTTGGCAAACAGATAGGCATAAAGCGCCGTGCGCAGCCCGCCCAGGTGAAGGTACCCGGTGGGGCTTGGCGCAAAGCGCGTTCTGATCTCAGCCATTTTTTGATCCTTCCATCACTTTCTTGAACGTATCCCGCAGGCCTACGATATGGTTGAACACCGGAAGCGCCTCGGTAGAATCCGGATCCTTGCAGAAGTAACCCATCCGCAGGAACTGGAATTTGTCGCCTGTTTTAGCGCCGGCCAGCGATTCTTCCATGTAGCCATGGCAAACTTCCAAGCTCCTGGGGTTGAGCCTTTCGAGGAAATCCTTCTTGGTCTCGGTTTCTTCCTCGTTGTCCTCCATCAGCAGGGGCTCGTACACGCGGGCTTCCATGGGCAGGCCCTGCGTTGCGCTCACCCAGTGCAGCGTGCCCTTTACCTTGCGCAGTGCGCCTTCGCTGCCATTGCGCGAGGACAGGTCCACCGTGCAGTACACACAGGTCACGTTGCCGTCCGCGTCCTTGTCGCAGCGCTCAGCCTTGATGATGTACGCGCTCTTAAGCCGTACCTCGCCGCCGATGAACAGGCGGAAATATTTGCGCGCGGGGACCTCCATGAAGTCCTCCTGCTCAATATACAGCTCTCTGGTGAAGGTAATCGTGCGCTCGCCCATCTCGGGATGGCCGGGATGGTTTTCGATCGTCAGCTTGTCCTGCTCGCCTTCGGGCCAGTTTTCCAACACAATTTTCAATGGGCGCAGCACCGCCATGGCGCGCGGCGCGGTTTCGCTCAGGGATTCACGCACGCAGTGCTCCAGCAGCGCCAGGTCTACCTCGCTGTCGGCCTTGGCCAGGCCGATACGGTCAACAAAATCACGGATGGCTTCGGGCATATAGCCGCGCCGCCGCATGGCGCACAGCGTGGGCATGCGGGGATCGTCCCATCCGGAGACGACGCCCTTTTCCACCAGCATGCGCAGATAGCGCTTGGACATGATGGTGCGCGTCAGGTTCAGGCGGCTGAACTCAATCTGCCGCGGACGGCCGGGCAGCATATCCTTGGCGTGTTCCACTACCCATTCGTACAGCACGCGGTGATCCTCGTACTCCAGCGAGCACAGGCTGTGGGTTACGCATTCAAGCGCGTCGCCGATCGGGTGGGAAAAATCGTACATCGGGTAGATGCACCATTCCTTGCCCGTACGGTGGTGCTCCTTGAACAAAATACGGTACATGGCCGGGTCGCGCATATTCATGTTCGGGCTGGCCATATCAATCTTCATGCGCAGGATCATGCTGCCCTCGGCATGCTTACCCGCCTTCATTTCTTCAAACAGGCGGAGGCTTTCTTCCACGGGGCGGTCCCGATAGGGGCTGTTTTTGCCCGGCTCGGTCAATGTGCCGCGGCTTTCGCGCACTTCCTCAGGGGTCTGCTCGTCCACATAGGCCAGGCCGCGCTTGACCCAGTCCACGGCGATATCATAGCAGGCCTGGTAATACTGGCTCGCAAAAAACAATCCGCCCTTCCATTCAAAACCGAGCCAGCGGATATCCTCCATGATTCCTTCAACAAACTCGTTTTCTTCCTTGGCGGGATTGGTGTCATCAAAACGCAGGTTGCACAGGCCGCCGTAGTGGTCCGCAGTTAAAAAATCGGCGGCGAGCGCCTTGCAGTGGCCGATGTGCAGATATCCGTTGGGTTCCGGGGGGAAACGGGTATGCACGCTTTGGTAACGCCCGCTCTCCAAGTCTTCATCGATGAAATCCCAGATGAAATTCGTTTTGCCTACGGGTGTTTCCATTCTGTTTCCTTCCTTTCCCAGCTTTGATACCATCGTATTATATAGTGAAAACCAAAGCTTGACAAGCCGAAGTTCCCTTTTGGAACGCCGCGGCCCCGGCTGCACCGCGGCCGTGCGCCAGGCCCTGATAGTTTTCATTGACAAGGGCATCCGGCGGAACTATACTAGGCATGAAAACAGAATATTCGGTCTCGGTTGAAGGTTTGGGGAGAGAGCGGCCTGGCCGCCGCCGAAGGTGCAAAACCGCATAAGCTCTCAGGCAAAAGGACCCAAGCCCGACGAAACTCTGGAAAGCGTCCGCGTACCGCCGGATGCACCGAAGAGGCAATCCGCTTGTCGGAGAAACTTTCAGGTCAGTATACAGAGGCGCAGAACACAATGTTCTGTGGCCTTTTCGATTTGCCTGAAAGGAGCATACCCATGACCGAAACCCTTCGAAAAACCCCGCTGTATGCAAAACATGTATACTACGGCGGCAAAATGGTGCCGTTTGCGGGGTATGAGCTGCCCGTGCAGTACGACGCGGGCGTGATGCACGAGCACCGCGCCGTGCGCGAACGCGTAGGATTGTTTGATGTCAGCCACATGGGCGAGGTAACCTTCACCGGCCCAGACGCCCTGGCCAACATCCAACGCCTGCTGTGCAACGATTTCTCCACCCTGCAGGACGGCCGCGTGCGCTACAGCCCCATGCTCAACGAGCACGGCGGCGTGGTGGACGACGTGCTGGTGTACCGCAAATCTCCAACCGATTATCTGATGGTCGTCAATGCCGCCAACCGCCACAAGGATGTGGCGCATATTCTGTGCCACCGCTTTGGCGATGTGCAGATCCGGGACATCTCCGACAGCCTCTGCCAGCTGGCCCTGCAAGGCCCCCTGGCCGAAAAAGTGCTGCAAACGCTCTGTGAGCAGCTTCCGCAAAAATACTACAGCTTTCTGCCTTCCGTTCTCATCGGCGGTATCGACTGTCTCATCAGCCGTACCGGTTATACCGGCGAGGACGGTTTTGAGCTCTATGCCCGCGCGCAGGACGGGGAAGCCCTGTTCGACCTTCTATATGACGCGGGCAAGCCGTTTCAGCTGCAATTGTGCGGGCTGGGCTGCCGCGATACCCTGCGCCTGGAAGCCGCCATGCCGCTGTACGGCCACGAGATGGATGATACCGTCACCCCGCTGGAAACCGGGCTTACGCGCTATGTGAAATTCGACAAGAGCGATTTCATCGGGCGGCAGGCGCTGCTGGACGCGGGCGAGCCCAGGCGCGCGCGCGTCGGGCTGCGGATGATCGGCCGCGGTATCGCCCGCGAGCACTACCCTGTGCAGTGCGAGGGCCGGGAGATCGGCCACACCACCAGCGGCACGCACTGCCCCACGGTGGGCGCGGTGGCCATGGCGCTTGTGGAAACCGGATACCGGGAACCGGGAAAGATCCTTCAGGTTATCATCCGCGGCAACCCTGTGGACGCGGAGGTTGTGTCCCTGCCGTTCTATAAAAAAGCGTAGGAGGAAAAAAACATGGAAACCAAAAAAGGATTGCTTTATACCAAAAGCCACGAATGGGTGGAATTTGTAGACGATACGACGGCGCTTGTGGGGATTTCCGATCACGCGCAGCACGAGCTGGGCGATCTGGTGTTTGTCAACCTGCCGGAGGCCGGCGATACGGTGACCGTTGGCAAAATGTTTGCCGATGTGGAAAGCGTCAAGGCCGTCAGCGATGTGTACGCGCCTGTCACGGGCACGGTAGCGGAGGTCAACGAGACCCTGCTCGACACCCCCGAAGCCATCAACCAGTCGCCCTTCGACGCGTGGTTTATCAAGGTGGAAGCCATCACGGACCGCACGGAGCTGATGGACGAAGCCGCCTATATTGCCTATTGCGAAACGCTGTAGAGTGAGGGAAAACATGAACCGTTATACACCCCACACGCCGGAGGAAACGCAGGAGATGCTGGCGGTGCTTGGCCTGCCCTCCGCCGACGCGCTGTTTGCCGATATCCCGTCCGGCGTCCGGCTGCCCCAAGGCGCGGACACTACCCCCGGCCTTACCCAGATGGAAACCCTGCAGGCCATGGAAGCGCTGGCCGCGCAGAACACCCACTATACCCTCACCCTGCGCGGGGCGGGCTGCTACGATCATTTCATCCCGCCGATCGTGCCCCAGATTGCGGGCAAAAAGGAATTTCTATCCTCCTATACTCCCTACCAGGCGGAGCTTTCGCAGGGCGTGCTCCAGGCCATCTTCGAATACCAGACGCTGATCTGCGAGCTGACGGGCATGGATGTTTCCAACGCCGGGGTTTATGATTTCGCCACCGCCGCCGCCGAAAGCGCCGTTATGTGCCGCGACCGCAAGCGCACCGTGGCGCTGGTCAGCGAAGCCGCGCACCCCGATACTCTGGCCGTGATGCAGACCTATGGTTTTGGCACCAATACGCAGGTGCGCACCGTGCCGCAGAAGGACGGCCGCACCGATCCCGATGCCCTGGCCGCCCTGCTGACCGACGACGTAGCCTGCCTGTATGTGCAGCAGCCCAACTTTTTCGGGTTGCTGGAGGATGTGCCCGCGCTGTTCAAGGCCGCCAAAGCGGCGGGTGTAAAGTGCATCCTCGGCGTCAATCCGATGACGCTTTCCCTTCTGCCCAGCGGCGGAGAGCTTGGCGCGGACATCGTATGCGGCGATATGCAGCCGTTCGGGCTGCCGATGGCCTTCGGCGGGCCGCACGCGGGCTTTATGACCTGCACCCAGGCGATGGCGCGCAGGCTGCCGGGCCGCATCGTGGGCCAGACCACCGATACGGAGGGCCGCCGTGCCTTTGTGCTCACCCTGCAGGCGCGTGAGCAGCACATCCGCCGCGAAAAGGCGTCCTCCAACATCTGTACCAACCATGCCCACAGCACGCTCACCGCTTCGATCTATCTTACCTACATGGGGTTGAAGGGCGTTACCGCCGTGGCCGAAAGCTGCCTGAGCAAGGCACATTACCTTGCCGCGGCATTGTGCGCCGTCAAGGGCGTATCGCTGCGCTATCCCGGTGAGTTTTTTCATGAGTTCGTCACCGATCTGCCCGATCCGCAGGCCGTGGAGGCCGCGCTGCACAGGCAGAGCATCCTCAGCGGACTGCCGGTTACCGGCGGCATGCTGTGGTGCGTAACCGAAAAAGCGTCCAAAGCACAGCTGGACGCCATGGTACAAATCGTGCGGGAGGTGTGCGAAGATGAATAAGGACAGTATTCTGAGCTTTGAAAAGAGCCGTGCGGGGCGCGGCACCCATGTGATTCCCGCGCCCGATGTGCCCGCCTATACCCTGCCGGTGCGCCGTTCCGTGCCGCCGGTGCTGCCGGAGCTGGCCGAGTGCGATGTGGACCGCCATTATACGGAGCTCTCGCAGAAAGCCTTCGGCGTAAACTGCGGCTTTTATCCGCTGGGCAGCTGCACCATGAAGTATAACCCCGCCGTTAACGAGGCCGCCGCCGCGCTGCCCGCCTTTCAAAACGCGCACCCCCTCGCGCCTAAACAGGCCGTGCAGGGCTCGTACCAGGTGATGGCGGAGCTGGAGGCACAGCTTTGCCGCGTCACGGGCATGGACGCTTTCACCCTCCAGCCCGCCGCCGGGGCGCATGGGGAATTTGCGGGTATGCTGTTTATCAAATCCTACTTTGCCGCGCGGGGCGAAATGAAGCGCACCAAAATGATCGTGCCCGACAGCGCCCACGGCACCAACCCGGCCAGCGCGGCCATGGCGGGCTTTGAGGTTGTCAGCGTCAAAAGCCGCGCTGACGGCTGCGTGGATCTGGACGCGCTGGACGCGCTGCTGTCGGACGACATCGCGGGCATGATGATGACCAACCCCAATACTTTTGGTCTTTTCGAAAAGGATATTTTATCCATCAGCGCGAAAATACATGCAGCGGGAGGATTGCTGTACTACGACGGCGCCAACCTGAACGCCATTCTGGGCGAAGCCCGGCCCGGCGACATGGGTTTTGACGTTATCCATCTCAACCTCCACAAAACATTTTCCACCCCGCACGGCGGCGGCGGCCCGGGTGCGGGCCCCGTTGGCGTAAAAGCCTGCCTAACCCCGTTTCTGCCGGGCGTACGGAGCCTTGGCGCGGAGAACGCGCTGCAGCTCAAAGCCTTCCATGGCAATTTCTCCGTAATGGTGCGGGCGCTGGCCTATCTCAAATTCCTGGGCGGCGACGGGCTGAGGGACGTAGCGCGGCACGCCGTGCTCAACGCAAACTATTTGAAAAAGCGGCTGACCGACATCGGCTGCACGCTGGCCGTGGACCGGCTCTGCATGCACGAGTTTGTCCTGACGATGAAACCCCTGCTGGACGAATGCGGCGTACGCGCACTGGATGTTGCCAAACGGCTGATTGATTACGGTATTCATCCGCCGACGATGTATTTTCCGCTCACCGTTCCCGAAGCGCTGATGTTTGAACCGACCGAGACCGAAAGCCGGGAAACGCTGGACCATGTCGCGGACGTGATGGCCGCCGTTTTGGCGGAAAGCCGGCAAAGCCCGGAAACCCTCCATACCGCACCACACCATGCCGCAATCTCGCGGCCCGACGAAGTGAAAGCCGCCCGCAGCCCCGTGCTTCGCTGGTCGCCGGAAAGAAAAACCGAGTAATCAGAGGTGTACGTATCATGATCAGACGAACGGCCTGTATCATCGCCAGGGGAACAGATCCTTACCGGAACCTCGCCATCGAAAAGCAGCTGCTGGACACGCTGCCGGAGGAGACGGCGATCCTTTACCTGTGGCAGAATGCGCATACCATCGTCTGCGGCCGCAACCAAAACCCGTGGTATGAATGCCGCGTGAAAGAGTTTCTCTCCGAAGGCGGCAAGATCGCACGCCGCCTGAGCGGCGGGGGCGCGGTGTATCATGATATGGGCAACCTCAACTTCACGTTTCTGCTGCCCAAAACCTCGTTTGATATTCCCAAGCAGCTGTCCGTTATTCAGGCGGCCGTTGCCGCTTTCGGCCTGAAAGCCGTGCGCAGCGGCCGCAACGACCTGCACATCGGCGACCGTAAGTTTTCCGGCAACGCCTTCTTTTCTTCCGGGCTGAACGCCTATCACCACGGCACGCTGCTGGTGAACGCCGATATGTCCGTTATGGGCCGCTACCTGACCGCCGACCAGCAGAAGCTCCAGAACCGGGGCGTAAAAAGTGTGCCCGCGCGGGTAATCAACCTGCAGTCCCTGGCCCACGATATGACGATTGAAAACCTCCAGGGCGAGCTGTTTCGCGCCTTTGCCAAGGTATACGGCATCAAGCCGACGATGCTGGATGAAAAGATGATGGACCAGCCCACCATTACCAAGCTGACCTCGCTGTACCGCAGCCCCGGCTGGATTTTCCCCAAGGAAGTCCCCTACACCTTTACGGTCAAGGAGCGTTTCCCCTGGGGCGGCATCCACGTCCACCTGCTGGTGGAGGACGGCATGATCCGCGAAGCGCGGTTTTTTACCGACGCCATGGAAGCGGGCCTGTTTTCGGTGCTGGAGCAATCGCTGATCGGTTCGCCGTCGCTGATATCCTCCATCACCGCGCGCCTGAAGCAGAAGCAGGATATGATCCGGGACGAATCCCTGCGGCAGGTGGTCAGCGATGTGGGTTCGCTGATCTGCAGCCATATCCGCGTCAGCGACCGCAGCGCCTACCAGCGCACGGAAGAGGAAGCGCCGCCCGCGGAACCGAATCAGCAGACATAATCAACATTCTTCATTCACACAAAAAGGCTGCCGCTTGCGCGACAGCCTTTTTGTATGTGAATGTTATGCCAGTGCTCAGCCCAGTTCCGCAAAGTACTTGATGGTGCGGACCATCTGGGAGGTGTAGCTGTTTTCGTTGTCATACCAGGCAACGGTCTGCACCTGATAGGTATCGTCGTCCAGCTTGGTCACCATGGTCTGGGTGGCGTCGAAGATGGAGCCGAATTTGGTGCCGATCACATCGGAGGAAACGATCTCCTCTTCGTTGTAGCCATAGCTGGCAGACGCGGCGGCCTTCATGGCGGCGTTGATCTTTTCCACGGTTACATCCTTGCCCTTGACAACGGACACCAGAATGGTGGTGGAGCCGGTGGGCACAGGTACGCGCTGGGCGGAGCCGATCAGCTTGCCGTTGAGCTCCGGAATCACCATGCCAATGGCCTTGGCGGCGCCGGTGGAGTTGGGCACGATATTGCAGGCGGCGGCGCGGGCACGGCGCAGGTCACCCTTGCGGTGCGGGCCGTCCAGTACCATCTGATCGCCGGTATAGGCGTGGATGGTGGACATGATACCGGCCTGGATGGGATAGGTCTTGTTCAGCACATCCGCCATGGGAGCCAGGCAGTTGGTGGTGCAGCTCGCCGCGGAGATGATCTTGTCTTCCTTGGTCAGCGTGTTTTCGTTCACGGAGAAAACAATGGTCTTCATCTTGCCGGCGGGTGCGGAGATGATAACCTTTTTAGCGCCGGCAGCGATATGCGCCTGGCTCTTCTCCTCGCTGGTGTAAAAGCCCGTGCACTCCAGCACGACGTCGATATCCAGCTTGCCCCAGGGCGCGTCCTTGGCGTCCTTGATGGCGTAGATTTTGATTTCTTTTCCATCTACAATGATGGAATCATCCGTGGCCTCTACGGTGTGAAGGTTTTCGCCCAGTCTGCCGCAGAAAGAACCCTGAGCGGTATCATACTTCAGCAGGTGCGCCAGCATTGCGGGGCTGGTGAGATCGTTGATGGCAACAACTTCATAACCATCCGCAACAAACATCTGGCGGAAAGCAAGGCGGCCGATACGACCAAACCCGTTAATTGCTACTTTGACCATTTTTTCTCCTCCTATTATCACATTGATTGTTAATTTGGTGTCAACCCTGTCTATTGTACCCAAAACAGGCCTGTATTGCAAGTATGAAACGGAATTCCGCCCTTTCTCTTTCATGTTTGCAAGCAGGCGGTGCAATACGGTCGGACTTCGGCCTGATTTGATATCCCGCCGTTGCTTCTGTCTCCGGCTTCCCCGCAGGCGTGCGATCCCCTGCCGCGAATCTCCCCCTGAGCATTGACGCGCTGACAACCGCTTCTGTATAATCAGAATCAGTAACATGCAGAAATCACGCGCATTACAGGAGGTTTTGCCATGAATGCCGTCATTCAGAGCCTATTTACCCGCAAATCGGTTCGCTCGTATGAAAGCAAGCCGATCGACCCGCAGCTGAAAGAGCAGATCCTGCTGGCCGCCATGCAAGCCCCCACTGCAGGCAATCAGCAGCTGTACACAATATTGGATGTCACGGATGCGGAGTTGAAACGTCAGTTGTCCGTCACCTGCGATCACCAGCCCTTTATCGCAACCGCTCCCCTGGTGCTGATCTTTTGCGCCGATCCGCTGAAATGGGTGGACGCTTACCGTTCGGTCGGCTGCGATCCCCGTCCCATCGGCCCCGGGGATTTGCTGCTTGCCATGCAGGATGCCGTCATCGCCGCGCAAAACGCTGTAACCGCCGCGTGGAGCCTGGGAATCGGCTCGTGCTACATCGGCGATATCATGGAAAACGCGGAGCAGCACCGCGCCATGCTTCACCTGCCCCCGGAGGTAATGCCGGCCACCATGGTGGTGTTCGGCTATCCCACCGTGCATCAGCTGGAACGCTTCAAGCCGGAGCGCAGTCCGCTGGAATCCATCGTGCAGCAAAACACCTATCACCGGATGGACAGCGGCGCGCTTCGCCGGATGATTGAGCCGCGCATCGGCCAGAACGCGTATGAAGCGTGGGTCGCCGCGTTTTGCGGCCGGAAGTTCAACTCCGGGTTTGCCCGCGAGCTGAGCCGCTCGGCACAGGTGTATCTGCGGTCGCTTTCCCCGGAAGAATAACGGAGGGCAAGTCATGTGCGATCCGTTAACCCGAAACGAATACCTGCGGCGCATCCATGCCGTGCAGGATTATATCGAAAGCAACCTGGACCGCGCGCCGCGCCTTGCCGAGCTTGCGGATATCGCGGGGTTTTCGCAGTATCACTTTCACCGCATTTTTCACGCTGTAACCGGTGAAACGCTACTGCAATACCATAACCGCGTCAAGCTGGAGCGCGCAACTGCCTATCTGCTGCACAGCCCGAAGGCAACGGTTACGGACATCGCGTATCACTACGGGTTTGCCGATTCCGCAGTTTTCTCCCGCGCGTTCAAAGCCCGTTACGGCGTCAGCCCGTCGGCCTGCCGGCAGCAGTACCGCAAGAATTGCAATGCGGTCCCGGGGCGCTCCCCGTATGATGGAAACACGGAAACCATTAAAAACGGGAGTGATTGGATGAGCACACAGGCAAACGGCGTTGAACTGCAAACCCTGAATTGGCGCGTGATCTATGTACGGTTTACGGGCACCTATCCGGAAATGGCGAAGGCCATGCCGGGCATGATGCAAAAAATCTACCGGTTCGCTCTGGGCCAGAAACTGCTGAACCCCAAAATTACCAAAATCTTAAGCGTTTACCACGACAACCCCGAGCTTACAGAGGCGGCGCAGCTGCGCACCAGCCTTTGTATGGTGGTGCCGGAGGATGCCGAGATCCGGCTGAAGGACGATATCGGCGAAATGCGGATTGAAGGCGTTTATGCCGTCGGCCATTTTGAGCTGATGCCGCACGAATACCCTGCCGCCTGGCAATACCTGTACGGCGAATGGCTGCCCGGCAGCGGGTACCAGCCCCGCGACACCTTCCCCTTTGAGGTCTATGTCAGCGATCCCTCCAAAAACCCGGGCGGAAAGCAGCTGCTGGATGTTTACGTGCCGGTTGAGCCTCTCGGGACTATTTAGCAGGCCTTCATCAATCAGGAAAACCGGTGCGCGCAACCCGCTGTGCCGGTTTTTCCATGCCGCGCACACCCTTGTTCCACACCCGCGCAAACCGGGTATAGGGACCGTTTGGAAGGGATCGGTGTTGCTTTCACGTTCCCGGTACGGTATCATAGGGTGGGACATTTTTCATTGTCCCATCGCTTGAGAGGAGCCTTGTCATGAGTATCATTACCATTGTCGGCGCCGGTATGATGGGCTCGGCCATGAGCCTGCCCGCCTGTGATAACGGGCATACGGTGCGCATTGTGGGCACCCATTTGGACCGGGATATCATCTCCCACGCACAGGAACATCCGTGGCACCTCACCATGAAACGGCCGCTGCCGGAGGGTATCCGGTATTATCAGATCGAAGCCATGCAGGAAGCGCTGGCCGGGGCCGACGTGGTTATCGGTGGTGTGAGCAGCTTCGGCGTGGATTGGTTTTTGGAAAACGTGATCCCGTTCATCCCGGACGGGGTTCCGGTGCTGTCCGTCACCAAGGGGCTGATGGACCGGGAGGATGGCACGCTGATGCCTTTTCCCGTATATTACCGGCAAAAATCCGGGCGGCCGCTGTCCTTCAACGCCATCGGCGGGCCCTGCACCAGCTACGAGCTGGCCGACCGCCGCCATAGCGCCGTGGCCTTTTGCGGCGACGATCCGGCGGTTTTGAAACAGCTGAAGGCGCTGCTGGAAACAGACTATTACCACATCAGCCTGTCTACGGACGTGATGGGCGTTGAATGCGCCGTGGCTATGAAAAACGCTTATGCCCTCGGCGTTACGCTGGCCGTCGGGCTGATTGAAAAAGAAGAAGGCGCAGGCTGCACGCAGGCCTACAACCCGCAGGCCGCCCTGTTTGGACAGAGCGTGCGCGAGATGAGCGCCCTCCTGAACTATGCGGGAGGCAAAGCCGAGAACATCGTCTACGGCGCGGGCGACCTGTATGTCACCATCTTCGGCGGGCGTACCCGCAAGCTGGGCACGCTGCTGGGCCGCGGTTTACCGTTTTCACAAGCCATGGAAGAGCTCAGTGGCATCACGCTGGAATCCGTTGCGATTACCGAGCGGCTTATCAGCGCCGTCACAAAAGCCTTTGCCGACGGCAGACTGGATGCCGGACAATTTCCGCTGCTGGAGCACGTGGCGAACCTCCTGCACGAAAAACCGACAGGCGGCATTCCATTCAGCCGTTTTGAAACCATGTCCTTCTGATGCAGGGCACGAGGGCAGCATATTCATTCAGCGAAGTTGTATAATTATGCGACGTGGCACAACAGCCGAAAACGCTTGTCCTGATTGCATTTCGTTCCTGTTTCCCGTTCCTGATATCGATATCTCCCCACTTTCGCAACATTTTATACAGGAATTTCTTCAAATTATCCGTTGACAACCGATGGGACTTCCAGTATAATACACAGTTGAATATACCGAAGCATTCCTTGCCGCGAAAGGAGACGGACGCTTGGACGCAGTGCTCAAAGGAGCCACGCTTTATACAAAGCAGTCGCTTGTCGAAGGGGATCTCTTCATTGCCAGGGACAAGGTGTTTCCTCTTTTATCACCGACTGCCGAAGGCGACGCGCCCGTTATTTCCCTTTCCGGCAAAGTCATCGTTCCCGGTTTCGCAGATGTTCACGTTCATTTGCGGGAACCGGGTTTTTCGTATAAGGAGACGCTGCTTACCGGCACTCGTGCGGCCGCGCACGGCGGCTATACCGCCGTATGCGCCATGCCCAACCTCAGCCCACCGCCCGACAACCCGGATCACCTGGCAGAGGAACTGGAAATCATCGGGCGGGATGCCTGCGTGCATGTGAAGCCCTATGCCTGCATCACACAGGGGCAGCAGGGAAACAAGCTGGTGGATTTCCATACGCTCGCGCCCCTCGTGGCCGGTTTTTCGGACGACGGGCGCGGCGTGCAGAGCGAAAGCCTGATGCGCAGCGCCATGGAGCAGGTTAAGGCCGCAGGCAGCCTGATCGCCGCCCACTGCGAGCAAAACGATCTGCTGCACGGCGGCTATATCCACGACGGCGCATACTGCCGCCGCAACGGGCACAAGGGGATATCCTCCGAAAGCGAATGGCGGCAGCTGGAACGCGACCTGAAGCTGGCCAAAGAAACCGGCTGCCGATACCATATGTGCCACGCCTCCACCAAGGAGAGCGTCGCGCTCATCCGCCGGGCCAAGGCCGAGGGTGTGGACGTAACCTGCGAAACCGCGCCGCACTACCTGCTGCTGTGCGAGGACGACCTCATCAACGACGGGCGTTACAAAATGAACCCGCCGCTGCGCACAAAGGCGGATCAGCAGGCGTTGATTGAAGGGCTGCTGGACGGCACCATCGATATGATCGCCACCGATCACGCGCCCCATGCCGCGGCGGAAAAGGCGGGCGGGCTGAAGGACAGCCTGATGGGCGTTGTGGGCCTGGAATGCGCGTTTGCGGTGCTGTATACCGGGCTGGTCAAGCCCGGCATCCTGCCGCTGCTCAGGCTGTTTGCGCTGATGATCGACGCCCCGCGCGCGCGCTTCCGTTTGCCGCAGCGGACGCTGGAGAGCGGGCAGCCCGCCGATCTGGCCGTGCTGGACCTGAACAAGGAATGGATTATCCGCCCCGAAGAATTTTTCTCCAAGGGGCATGCCACCCCGTTTGACAGAATGCGCGTCACGGGAACCTGCGAAATGACAATGGTCGGAGGCGAAATCATATGGCAAAGCTGACACGGAAACTGGTAATGGAGAACGGCGCCGCGTTTATCGGCAGCTCCTTTGGCTCCACAAACGATAGTCTCTGTGAAATGGTCTTCAACACCTCGATGGTCGGGTATCAGGAAATCGTATCCGATCCCAGCTACACCGAGCAGATGGTGGTCATGACCTATCCGCTGATCGGCAACTACGGCATCTGCGACGATGATTTTGAAACGAAAACCCCCACCATGGGCGCGATGGTGGTGCGGGAATATAATGATATCCCCTCCAACTTCCGCTCCACCCAAACGCTGAGCCAACTGCTGGAGAAGTATAACATCCCCGGCATTCAGGGCGTGGATACCCGCCGCATCACCCGTATGATCCGCAATGAGGGCTCGCAGCGGGCCATGATCTGCTCGCCGGAGCTCAGCACGGAGGACGCGCTGGAAAAAATCCGCGCCTATCAGCTCCCGCATGATACGGTATCCCGTGTATCCGGCAAGGAACCCTGGCGCTCGGATATTGAAAACCCCGATTTCACCGTGGTGTGCGTGGACTGCGGCATCAAGCTCAACATCATCCGCGAGCTGAACCGCCACGGCTGTTCCGCCATCGTGGTACCGTACAACACCACCGCGGAGGAAATCCTGCGCTACCGGCCGGACGGTTTGTTCCTCTCCAACGGCCCGGGCGACCCGGAGGATGTGCCCACCGTGATCAAGGCTGTGCAGGAGCTCCACGGCAGGCTGCCGATCTTTGGCATCTGCCTGGGCCACCAGATGATCTCCCTGGCCTACGGGGCAAAAACCTATAAAATGAAGTTCGGCCACCGCGGCGGCAACCACCCGGTCAAAGATCTGCGAACCGGCAAGATCGCCGTCACCAGCCAGAACCACAGCTATGCCGTGGATGTGGAGAGCCTGAAAAACACCGCGCTCTCCCTCACCCACCAAAACCTGCTGGATAACACCGCCGAGGGTGTGGAATGCATACAGGACAATATATTTTCCGTGCAATACCACCCGGAAAGCGCCCCCGGCCCGCAGGACTCCACTTATCTGTTTAACCGCTTTACCAACATGATGGCAAAGGAGCGTGACCTGAATGCCTAAACGCACAGATATCAAACGGGTGCTGGTCATCGGTTCCGGACCGATCGTTATCGGGCAGGCCGCGGAGTTTGACTACGCGGGTACACAGGCTTGCCTGGCCCTGCGGGAGGAAGGCTACGAGGTGATCCTCGTCAACTCCAACCCCGCCACCATCATGACCGATACGCATATCGCCGACAAGGTATACATGGAACCGCTCACGCTGGAATATGTGGCGAAGATCCTGCGCTTTGAGCGGCCGGACGCCATCCTGCCGGGCCTCGGCGGACAGACCGGCCTGAACCTCGCCATGCGCCTGCACACCAAGGGCGTGCTGGAAGAATGCCAAGTGGAAATCCTCGGCACCAGCTTTGACTCCATCAACAAGGCGGAAGACCGCGACGAGTTTAAAAAGCTCTGCCAGTCGCTGGGCGAGCCGGTGCTGCCCTCCATCATCGCCACCACGCTGGAGGAAGGCCGTCTGGCGGCCGAGGAGATCGGCTACCCGGTCATCCTGCGCCCCGCCTTCACGCTGGGCGGCACGGGCGGCGGCTTTGCCGACAACGAGGAAGAGCTGCTTCCGCTGATGAAAAACGCCCTGAAGCTCTCCCCCGTCAGCCAGGTGCTGGTGGAAAAGAGCATCAAGGGCTATAAGGAAATTGAATACGAGGTCATGCGCGACGCTAATGATACCGCCATTACCGTATGTAACATGGAAAACCTGGATCCCGTCGGCGTGCACACGGGCGACTCCATCGTCGTCTGCCCCAGCCAGACGCTGACCAATAAGGAATACCAAATGCTCCGCGACAGCGCCCTGAAAATCATCCGCGCGCTGAAAATCGAGGGTGGCTGCAACGTGCAGTTTGCGTTGGACCCCGACAGCTTCCAATACTACCTGATTGAGGTCAATCCCCGCGTCAGCCGCTCCTCGGCGCTTGCCAGCAAGGCCAGCGGCTACCCCATCGCGCGCGTATCGGCCAAGATCGCAGTCGGCCTGCACCTGGATGAAATTCCGCTGGCGAACACCCCCGCGAGCTTTGAGCCGGCGCTGGACTTTGTGGTCACCAAGATCGCGCGCTTCCCGTTTGACAAGCTGGAGGGCAGCTCCAACACGCTTTCCACGCAGATGAAGGCGACGGGCGAGGTCATGGCCATCGGCCGCACCATGGAGGAAAGCCTGTTAAAGGCCGTGCGCTCCTTGGAGATCGGCGTCAGCCACCTGCACATGCCGAAGTTCTCCGGTATGGATGAGGACGCGCTGCTTTCCTACATCTACACCGCCACCGACGACCGCATTTTCGCCATCGCCCAGCTCATCCGCATGGGCACCACCTTAAGCCGTATCCACGACGAAACGAAGATCGATCTGTTCTTCCTGGAGAAAATCAAGAACATCGTCTACTTCGAGGCGCAGCTCGTCAACGGCAAGGACGATCCCGATGTACTCCGCGCCGCCAAGCACCTGGGCTTCAGCGACCGCTACATCGCGCAGATGTGGGGGCAGACCGAGATGGAAATCTTCCGCTTCCGCAAGCGGGAGAACCTGCTGCCCGTGTATAAGATGATCGATACCTGCGCCAGCGAGTTCGAAAGCTATGTGCCCTACTTCTACTCCACCTACGAGGAGGAGAACGAAAGCATTATCTCCGACAAGAAAAAGATCGTGGTGCTGGGCTCCGGCCCCATCCGCATCGGGCAGGGCGTAGAGTTTGACTATTCCACCGTTCATGCCATCTGGACTATCCAGGCGGCTGGCTACGAGGCCATCATCATCAACAACAACCCCGAGACCGTATCCACCGATTACACCACCAGCGACAAGCTGTATTTTGAGCCGCTCACCGTGGAGGACGTGATGAACATCCTCACCCGCGAGCAGCCCGAGGGCGTGATTGTGAGCCTGGGCGGGCAGACCGCCATCAACCTGGCCGAGCGCCTGCACGCCATGGGCGTTAAGATTATCGGCACGGATGTGGAGGCCATTACCCGCGCTGAAAACCGCGACTCGTTTGAGAAGGTGATGCAGGAGCTGGGCATCCCCCAGCCGCAGGGCGAGGCCGTGACCAACATCGACGCGGGCGTGGCCGCCGCCGAACGCATCGGCTATCCCGTGCTGGTGCGCCCCAGCTATGTGTTGGGCGGACGCGCCATGCAGATCGTCAACGACGAAAAAACCCTGCGCCACTACCTGCGCACCGCCGTACTGCTGGATGAGGATCAGCCCGTGCTGGTGGATAAATACATCATCGGCAAGGAGCTGGAAACCGACGCCGTGTGCGACGGCGAGCAGGTGTACATCCCCGGCATTATGGAGCATGTGGAGCGCACAGGCATCCACTCCGGCGACTCCATCAGCGTATACCCCACCTTCACCATATCTGAGCGTATGAAGCAGACCATCATCGATTATACGGTGCGGCTGGGCCTTGGCATCGGCATCATGGGGCTTTACAATATCCAGTTCATCGTGGACAAGCAGGAAAACGTATATGTGATCGAGGTCAATCCGCGCTCCAGCCGCACCGTGCCCTTCATTTCCAAGGCCACCAGCGTGCCGCTGGCCGATATCGGCACGCGCGTGATGCTGGGCATCAGCCTGCGCGAGCAGGGCATATCCGATGTGATCGCCCCCGAGAAAAAACGCTGGTACGTCAAGGCCCCCGCGTTCAGCTTTTCCAAGATCCGCGGTATGGACGCGTACCTGAGCCCCGAAATGAAATCCACCGGCGAGGCCATCGGCTACGACAAATCGCTGACGCGCGCGCTGTTCAAAGCCATGCAAAGCTCCGGCATGAACGTATCCAACTACGGCACTATCTTTGTCACCGTCGCCGATGAGGATAAGGAAGAAGCGCTGCCGCTGATCCGGCGGTTTTACAACCTCGGCTTCAATATTGAGGCCACCGAGGGCACCGCGGTATTCCTGAAGGCCAACGGCATCCGTACCCGCATCCGCCGTAAGCTGTCCGACGGCAGCGACGAGATCCTGACCTCGCTGCGCAAGGGCCACGTAAATTACGTCATCAACACCCGCGGCATGACCATCGGCGATCACGACAGCGACGGCGCGCGTATCCGCCGCTGCGCCGTGGAAAACAACGTGACCATTTTCACCTCGCTGGATACCGTGGGCGTGCTGCTGAAAGTGCTGGAAGAGATCACCCTGACCATCTCCACCATCGACGCGGAATAAACGCGCCGCCAGATATTCTGAAAGGACGCTTTGCATGCCGTATACCATAGCGGAAAACACTTTGCTTGCCAAAAACACCTGGCGGATGCGGCTGCTGGGCGATACGGCCCCGCTTACCCGCCCCGGCCAGTTTGTGCAGTTCAAGGTGCCGGATTTTTACCTGCGCCGTCCCCTTTCCGTGTGCGATTGGGACGACCGGAGCCTGACCCTGATCTATAAGGTTGTCGGCCACGGCACAGAGGCCATGGCGTGTATGCAGCCGGGAGAAACGGCCGATCTGCTTGCGGGGCTTGGCAACGGGTTTACGGTCAACGCCTGTACTCCCCTCCTGCTCGGCGGGGGCGTAGGCGTGCCGCCGCTGTACCGGCTGTGCGCCGATTTAATCGCCCAGGGCATGAAGCCCGCCGTGGTGCTGGGCTTCAACGCAAAGGATGAGATCTTTTACGAGCAGGAGTTTGCGGCGCTCGGCGCGGATGTGACCGTAACCACCGCGGACGGCTCTTACGGCATCAAAGGCTATGTAACGCACGGCGCGCAAGCCCTGACAAACCCCTATGATTACATTTATACCTGCGGCCCCGTCCCGATGCTCAAGGCCGTGTTCACGCTCTGCAACGACCGTGGCATCTCCGGCCAGTTCAGCCTGGAGGAGCGTATGGCCTGCGGCTTCGGCGCGTGCATGGGCTGCTCCATCCAAACCCGAAACGGCGCCAAACGGGTATGCGCGGACGGCCCCGTGTTTGCAAAGGAGGACCTTTTATGGTAGATACCGGTGTACTCCTCTCGGGCATCCCGCTTTCCAACCCCGTCATCCCCGCCAGCGGCACCTTTGGCTACGGGCAGGAGTTCCGTTCGTATTACGATATCAATTGCCTGGGCACCTTCTCCTTCAAGGGAACCACGCTGGAACCGCGTTTCGGCAATCCCACCCCGCGTATTGCGGAAAGCGCCTGCGGCATGCTCAACGCCGTGGGGCTCCAAAACCCCGGCGTGCAGCATGTGATCGACCATGAATTGCCCAATTTAACATCGTTTTTCCACAAGCCCGTGATGGCCAATATCTCGGGCTTTTCCGTGGACGAATATGTGCGGGTCGCCGCCCTGCTGGACGGGCAGGAGGCCGTGGGCTGGCTGGAAATCAACATTTCCTGCCCCAACGTGCACGGCGGGGGGCTGGCGTTTGGCACCAGCTGCGATAACGCCGCCGCCGTGACCCGTGCCGTGAAGGCCGTGTGTAAAAAGCCCGTTTACATCAAGCTGAGCCCGAACGTGACCGATATCGTGTCTATCGCCAGGGCCTGCGAGGACGCGGGCGCGGACGGCCTTTCGCTCATCAACACGCTGCTGGGCATGCGCATCTGCCTGGGCACCCGCAGGCCCCTGCTTGCCAACACCACAGGTGGGCTCTCCGGCCCGGCCGTGTTCCCCGTTGCGCTGCGGATGGTGTATCAGGTTTCGCAGGCCGTGCGCATCCCGGTGATCGGTATGGGCGGAGTGGAAAGCGCCGAGGACGTACTGGAAATGATGCTCGCGGGCGCCACCGCCGTACAGGTGGGCGCGGCCAATCTGGTCAACCCATACGCCTGCAGGGAGATCATCGACGATCTTCCGCGGGCGATGGAACAATATAAATTTCATTCCCTACAGGAGATTATCGGAGGTGCGTGGAAATGACCCCAAAAGGTGATGTGATTATCGCGCTGGATTTTCCCTCGGCAACGGATGTATTCCGGTTTCTGGATAGCTTTCAGGCGGAGAAGCCCTTTGTGAAAATCGGCATGGAGCTATATTATGCCGAAGGCCCGCAGATTGTGCGGGAGATTAAAGCACGCGGACACAAGATTTTTCTGGATCTGAAGCTGCATGATATCCCCAACACCGTCAAACGCGCCATGAAGGTGCTCTCCGGCCTGGGTGTGGATATGATCAACCTGCACGCCGCGGGCACCATCCCCATGATGCAGGCGGCGCTGGAAGGGCTCACCCGTGCGGACGGTACCCGCCCGGTGCTGATCGCCGTAACCCAGCTCACCTCCACCAGCGAAACCCAACTGCACGAGGAAATGCTGATTTCCTCCACCATGCCCCAGACCGTTGCCAAATACGCGCAGAACGCCAGGGCCGCCGGGCTGGACGGCGTGGTCTGCTCGCCGCTGGAGGCCGCGCTGGTGAAGGAAGCCTGCGGTCCGGATTTCCAGACCGTGACCCCCGGCATCCGCTTTGCGGACAGCGCCGCCGACGACCAGCAGCGCGTCATGACCCCCGCCAAGGCCAGGCTCGGCGGCAGCGACTACATTGTGGTCGGCCGCCCCATCACCCAGGCGGACGATCCCGTGGCCGCCTACCGCCGGTGTGTTCAGGATTTTCTGGGATAAGGAGAATAATTCAATATGCAACGTGAAATCGCCAAAGCGCTTCTTTCCATTCAGGCTGTGTTTCTGCGCCCGCAGGAGCCCTTTACCTGGGCCAGCGGCATCCAAAGCCCCATTTACTGCGACAACCGCCTGACCCTGTCCTACCCCGAGGTGCGCACACAGATCGAAAACGGCCTGAAGCATATCATCGAAACCGAATATCCCGCCTGTGAGGTGCTTATGGGCACCAGCACCGCGGGTATCCCCCACGCAGCCATCACCGCCCAGCTGATGGGCCTGCCCATGGGCTATGTGCGCTCGGACGCGAAAACCCACGGCCGCAACAACCAGATTGAAGGCAAGCTGGAAAAGGGCCAGAAGGTGGTCGTGGTAGAGGATCTGATCTCCACCGGCGGCAGCGTGATCGAGGTGGTGGAGGTGCTTCGCGCGGCGGGCGCGGAGGTGCTGGGCATCGCCAGCATTTTCACCTACGGCATGCAAAAGGGCATCGACCGCCTGGCCGCCGCCCAGGTGCGCAACGTGAGCCTGTCCAACCTGGATGTGCTGGTGGATGTGGCCGCGGAGCTTGGCTACATTCCCCCCAAGCATAAACAGGCGCTGCTTGCCTTCCGCGATAATCCGGCCGATCAGGGCTGGATGGCCTCGCTGGCCGAATAAAAGGATGAGAGGTTGATCGCCATGCGACACATGCTGGATATTATCGACTGGAGCCTTGAGGATCTGGATACGCTCATGGACACCGCCGACGACATCATCGCCCGACCGGATGATTATGCCGACGCCTGCCGCCGCAAGATTCTCGCCACGCTGTTTTATGAGCCCTCCACACGCACGCGGCTGAGCTTTGAATCCGCCATGCTGGGGCTGGGCGGCCAGGTGATCGGATTTGCGGACGCCTCCGCCTCCTCCGTATCCAAGGGCGAAAGCGTGGCCGATACGGTGCGCACCGTGGGCTGCTATTCCAACCTTATCGCCATGCGCCACTCCAAGGAGGGCGCGCCTACCGTAGCCGCCGCCTTCTCCCCCGTGCCCATCATCAACGCGGGCGACGGCGGCCACCACCACCCCACGCAAACGCTGGCCGATTTGCTCACCATCCGCCGGGAAAAGGGCCGGCTGAACCAGCTGGTCATCGGCCTGTGCGGCGACCTGCAGTTCGGCCGCACGGTGCACAGCCTGATGAACGCCATGGCGCGCTACAAGTCCATCCGCTTTGTGCTCATCTCCCCGGAGGAGCTGCGCATCCCCGAATATCTGCGCGAGGGAATGAAATCCATGGGGATTCCGTTTACTGAGGTGGAGAAGCTGGACGATGTGATCGGGACGCTGGATATCCTCTATATGACCCGTGTGCAGAAGGAGCGCTTCTTCAACGAGGCGGATTATGTGCGCCTGAAAGACAGCTATATCCTTACGCCCGAAAATCTCAAGCCCGCCCGCAAGGACCTGACCGTGATGCACCCGCTGCCGCGCGTAAACGAAATCAGCGTCGCGGTGGACGCCGATCCCCGCGCCTGCTATTTCAAGCAGGTGCTCTACGGCCGGTATATGCGCCAGGCGCTGATCCTAAAGCTATTGGAGGCGGCACAATGAATATCAATGAAATTCAGGACGGTTATGTGATCGACCATATCCGCGCGGGCCGCTCCATGCTCATTTACCGTTATCTGGGGCTGGATAAGCTGGATTGCTCGGTCGCCATCATTAAAAACACCAAATCCCAGCGCATGGGGCGTAAGGACATCATCAAGATCGACGAGCTGATCCCCCTCAATCTGGAGATTATCAGCTATATCGATCCGGGCGCGACCGTGAACACCATTCAGGACGGCAAGCTGATCAACAAGCAGCGCCTCACCGTACCCCAGCGCGTGCTGGGCGTGCTCAAGTGCAAAAACCCCCGCTGCATCACCCAGACGGAGCAGGAAATCCAGCAGATTTTCGTGCTGGCCGATACGGACAAAAACCTGTACCGCTGCTATTACTGCGATACCATCCACAAACCCGAGGACTGAACACGGGAGGTTTTCAGTGAAACCAAGATTTTGGCGTACCGTGCTGACCTGCGCCCTGCTTATGGGGCTGCTGCTGATGCCGCTGCAAGGCCTGTCCACCGTTACGACCGCCGCCTTATCCGCCATCCCCGCCGCACCGGGCAGCCTGCCCCAAGCGCTGCGCGTGCTGCTGTCGCGCCTTTCACTTGCCACACAGGCGGATCTGGAGCTCAGCGGCACCTATACCCTCAACATGGGCGGGATGACAATGCTCTTTCCCCGCGGCAGCGAGATCACCGTTTTGCTGATCGGCGACCAATTGTATGTGGATTATGAGGGCATGCGGATCGGCAGCGGCGCATCGCTCACCCTCACCCGCCGCCAGGATAACAGCGGCGGGGAAAACGGACTGCGCTTTGCCAATAACGCCTCGCTGTATGAAGGCGACCTGGCTTTCACCATCAGCGACGGCATCCTCCGCCCTATCCTCACCATCGACGTGGAGACCTATCTGCTGGGCGTTGTCCCCTACGAAATGAGTGATTCGTTCCCGCTGGAAGCGCTCAAGGCGCAAACCGTGGCGGCGCGCACCTATGCCGTGCAGCGGGCGCTGCAAAACGCCGGCCGTGACTTTGATCTGTACGATACCACCAATGACCAGGTATACAAAGGCCGCCGCGATGAAAACACCCGCACCGCACAGGCTGTGGCGGCCACGGCGGGCGTATGCGCGTTCTACAAGGGCAGCCTCGCCGTGTGCTACTATGGGTCCTCCAACGGCGGGCAGACCGAACTGGTGGAAAACCAATGGGGCACGGGAGATGATTCCGGCTATCTGGACATGCGGGACGACCCCTATGATCTGGAAAACCCCAAGAGCGTCGTCAAAAGCATAACCCTCCCCAAAACCGCCACCGCCGCGGAGCAGGCCTCCTATGGCCTGCGCTCGCTGATCGTCGCCACGCTGAAGGACAAGCTGGTTAAAAAGGGGTACGATCCTTCCCCGGAAAGCCTGCGTATTGATACCATCACCGATGTATCGGTGGATACGCCGGAGTTTGCGTCGCCCTCGCGGCTGTATACCCAGTTCCACATCACGTTCACCTATTCCGCGCGCACACGCACCGAGGCTGTGATCACACCCATAACCACCGCCAGCGTTTCCGCCCTGACCGACGAGGTGGAGGTCAGCCTGTTCACAGCCGCCCCGGCGCAGGTCGCCGTATCCCCTACGCCCACTACGGCCTCCTTGCCCACCGCCACCCCAGGGCCTGCCGCGACGCCCGCCCCCGTATACGGAGATTTTGAGCCGGTCAAGGGCAGCGTTACGCTCGCGTTCCCCATCTTCCCCGATGTGGAAGACGCGCTTTCCCTGAGCATCAACCAGTATGACAACGAGCTGTGGACCGTGGCGGAGGACAACAGCGGCTTCGTGGTGGAAGCCCGCCGTTTTGGCCACGGCGTGGGTCTGAGCCAGTACGGAGCCGAGTGGATGGCCGATGTCTATCATTACACCTATACCGAAATTCTCGCGTTTTACTATCCCGGCGTCACCCTGATGCGAGGCGAGGTAGCACAGGTCGCACTGCCGTCCGTATCCTCCGTTTTCACCCAGCAGGCCGATCCGCCGCCCTCGCCCACACCGCGCCCCACGCTGATACCCGTAACCGAAGCCGCCACTAACGGGCAATGGTATGCCACGGTTGCCAACATCGGGGAGGATTCCTGGCTCAACCTGCGCGCCGAGCCCAACCTCTCCGCCGATATCCTGATACAGCTTTTCAAAAACCAGCGGCTGCTGGTACTGGAGCGTATGCCGCAGGACGGCTGGGTGCACGTGAAAACCGACGTGGTGGAGGGTTACGTAATGGAAGAGTTTATCCAGGCGGAATAAGCTCTGCCGGGTTCCCCCGCACCGCCGCCAAAAATACAGATATTTGTGAGGAAACACCATGCTGCTCATCGGGATTTGCGGCGCCAGCGGAAGCGGAAAAAGCACGCTGGCGCAGGAACTGAAAACTTCCATCGGCAACAGCTGCGTCATTATCAATCACGACAGCTATTACCGCAGTTTTTCACACCTCAGCCTTCCGGAGAGGGCGCTGCTCAACTATGATGAGCCGGGGATTTTCGACCACGACCTGTTTTTGGAGGATATCACCACACTGCTGGCTGGCAAACCCATCACCCGGAAGGCCTACGATTTTGTACGCCATCTGCGCGCCGACCACAACGATGAGTTAATCGTTCCCACAGATGTGTGCATTGTGGAGGGTATCCATGTCTTTCACGATCCGCGGCTGTGCGAGCTCATGTTCCTGAAGCTCTATATGAGCGTGGAAACCGATATCTGCCTGCTGCGCCGCATCGAGCGCGATATTAACGAGCGCGGCCGGTCCATCGATTCCATTTCCGCGCAGTACCTGACCACCGTAAAGCCCATGTACAACAAACACATTCGCAACTATGTCGATCTTGCGGACGTGATCGTAGCCAATGGGGGCCGCAACGCCCGCATTGTGGATATCCTCACCGGGTACGTGCGCGACGCCCTGCAGGGCCAGCGGTAACGGCCCGGTAACTGATACCCTGTTATCCGGTATACGCAAACAGGCGGCTGAATGCCGTCTGTTTGCGTATTGCTATATAGTTTCGCTTAGTCTATTCTCTGGATAATCCCGTCCACCAATGCGGCAAAGATATGTTTCACGCGCTTTCCGGCTTCGATGACCTCATACATATCCAGTTCCTTTTCCATAATTCCCGCGGCCATGTTGGTGATGCAGCTGAGGCCCAGCACCTTCATGCCGCTGTGGCGGCCCACGATGATCTCCGGTACGGTGGACATGCCCACGGCGTCCGCTCCCAGGATGCGCAGCGCGCGGATCTCCGCTGGCGTTTCATAGCTGGGGCCCGTCAGCCAGCAGTACACACCCTGTTGCAGCGGAATATCCAGCTGCTGGGCGGTTTCCTTCGCCAGCATTTTCAGGCCGGGATCCAGCGCATAGGTCATATCGGGAAAGCGCGGGCCGAATTCCTTCAGGTTCGGGCCGATCAGCGGATTGCGGCCGGAAAGGTTGATCACATCATCGATCAGCATCAGGCAGCCCTGCGGAAACGATGTATTGATTCCCCCCGCCGCGTTGGTGAGAATCAGGGTTTTTACCCCAAGTTTTGCCATCACCCGGATGGG
The DNA here is from genome assembly GCA_963664595.2 of Candidatus Limiplasma sp. GTDB lineage: Bacteria > Bacillota > Clostridia > Christensenellales > Aristaeellaceae > CAXXOK01. Next base: position 219,056 of record CAXXOK010000004.1, read on the forward strand.
CAGGGTAACCTCCTCCATTCTGTAGCCCTCATAGGCGTGAAAGCGCCCCTGCATCAGGTATACGCGCTTGCCAAACAGGGTGCCCGCGTGCCAGTTGCCTGCGTGGCCCTCCACCGTGGATACGGGAAAATTGGGGATTTCCAAATAGGGAAGGGTTTCCGCGTCGGTCAGCCGCTCGGCATAATCGCCCAGCCCGCTGCCCAGCACCACGGCGATATCCGCTTCGCCGCACTCGCGGCGGATCATCTCGGCTGCCTGATCGATTTTTTCCAGATAGGTCATCGGTTCATCCTCCTATTTCAGTGTATCGGCAAAGGACGTGGCATTGAAGCGCTCCGGCAGGCCGAACAGATCGGCAATGGTGGCGGCGATATCGGCAAAGGTTTCCCGCGTGCCGATGGAGGTAACGGTTGTCATGCCCTTTCGCCACCCGAGGATCGGGATATACTCGCGGGTGTGGTCGGTGCCATGGAAGGTAGGATCGCAGCCGTGGTCGGCGGTGATGAGGAACACATCATCCGCCCGCGCGGCCGCCTTGGCCACGCCCAGCCTTTCATCAAACGCCACCAGTGCGTCGGCATAGGCCTTCACATCGCGGCGGTGGCCGTAGAGCATGTCAAAATCCACAAGATTGATGAATGTCAGCCCGTTAAAGTCGCGCTGCATCATCTTCATCCACTCGTCCATACACGCGGGATTGCCCGCCGAATGCACGCTTTCCGTCAAGCCCCGGTGCGCGAAGATATCCTCAATCTTGCCGATGCCCATGGTAAAGTATCCGTTTTCCTTGAGCACATCCAGGATCGTTGGTGAAGGCGGCACAAGGCTGAAATCCCGGCGGCCTTTGGTGCGTGTAAAGCCGCCCTTGTGTTGCCCGATAAACGGCCGGGCGATGACCCGCCCCACGGCGTGGTCGCCCATCAGAATACCGCGGGCGGCTTCGCACCATTGATACAGGGTTTCCAACGGGATGATCTCCTCGTTGCAGGCGATTTGGAATACGCTGTCCGCCGAGGTATACACAATGGGATAACCCGTGCGCAGATGCTCCTCCCCCAGCTCCTCAAGGATCACCGTGCCGCTGGCGGCATAGTTGCCCAGCGTTTTCCGGCCGATGGCCTGCTCAAACGCAGCGATCACATCCGCCGGAAAGCCATCCGGGTAGGTGGGAAAGGGCTTGACCAGCGTCACCCCGGCCATCTCCCAGTGCCCGGTGGTGGTATCCTTGCCGGGGCTTATTTCTTTGGCGCGGCCCGCGATGCCCGCCGCATTTTCCGGCGGCGCGCAGGGCATGGTATCGATGGCGCACAGGCCCGTCTGCTTCAGGTTGGGAAGCGCAGGGTGTTCCTTTTCTAGAACATGCGCAAGCGTGTTCGCGCCCTCGTCGCCATAGTTGGCGGCATCCGGCAGTGCTCCCGCGCCCACGGAATCCAGTACAATCAAAAATACGCGCATGGTTTGCATCCCTCCCGTTTTCCATTCGTTGTGTTTTTTTATAAGTTCCGCACTCACAGTAAATCGCCGTATACGGTTTGCAGCAGCGAAAGCCCCGTTTGGGTACGGAACACCTTGTGCGCAAAGGCGCGGATGGCCTCCGGGCTCAAGCTGTCCTCATATGCGTTGACCAGAAAATCCGCCTCCACGAGAATCTGATAATCCATGTCGTGAATATCGTGGTAGGTATGGTGGTGCGCAATCAGCCAGCACACCCTGTTGATCACCATTTCGTCTACGCCCAGCCCGCGCAGCAGCTTTTCCGCCTCGGGCGGGCCTTCGGTCTGTTGATGTGCCCCGGAGGAACTGCCGTATTTCTGCTCGCTGAGATGGATGCCGATATCGTGCGTCAGCGCGGCGATTTCCAAAATCTCCTGGGTTTGGGGATCAAGCTTTTCTCCGGCGCCGATCGCCCGGGCAAATCCGTATACCTTGAGCAGATGGTTGATCCGCCTTACGTCCCCCCGGTCATACCGGATCATCGCAAGCAGTACCTGTTCCGTCCGCAATGCCCTCACTCCCCATATGAAATGCTTCTGTTACTATTGTACACAACTCGGCGGCGATTGAAAAGAGGTTCGGTGTTTTGCGCGGATACGCTGGGTTATGATTTACTTTTCCCACATTTCAGCGTACACTGGTCAGGATGGGAGGGATACCATGCCAACCACCTTTATTGCTTCCGCCGCCTTCGGTCTGGAGGGCGTTGCGGCAGCGGAACTGAAACGCATGCACATCGCCGCCAAAGCAGAGCCCGGCGGCGCGCGCTTTACCGGAGAACTGATCGACGCTTTCCGCGCCAACGTATGGCTGCGGACGGCCGACCGCGTGCTGATGGTTTTGCACGAGGGCGAAGCCAGAACCTTTGAAGCCTTATTTCAGGCAGTTTCCAGCATCCCCTGGGAAACCCTTATGCAGCCCGACGCATTGATCCACGTCAGCGGCAAATGTGTGCGCAGCCAGCTGATGAGCGTACGCGACTGCCAGTCCATCGCCAAGAAAGCCATTGTGGAACGGCTGATGGCCAAGCACCGCGTAGCCCATTTGCCGGAAACGGGCGTCGAATATCCCATTGAGGTCGCCCTGCGCAACGACCAGCTGCGGATCACGCTGGATATGAGCGGCGATGCCCTCAACCGCCGCGGATACCGCACCTGGAACGGGGAGGCCCCGCTGCGCGAAACCCTTGCAGCGGCCATGGTGGAGCTATCTCATTGGAAGCCGGACATGCCCCTGTATGACCCCTGCTGCGGCACGGGCACGCTGCTGATCGAGGCGGCCTTCCGGGCCACCCGGCGCGCCAGCGGGCTGAAGCGCAGCTTTGCCTGTGAGCGTTACCCTTTTATGCCCAAGGAGGCAATGGCGGCGCTGCGGCAGGAAGCCGTGGACGCCTATGCCCCCGATACCGCGTTTGATATCGGCGGCAGCGATATCGACGCCGAAGCCATTGAGCTGTGCCAGCGGCATATGGCACAGGCCGATCTGGCCTACCGTATGCCCGTGGAGGTACAGGATCTGCGTACGCTGACGCTCCCGCAGCAAAACGGTGTGTTTTTATGCAATCCACCCTACGGCGAACGGCTTTCGGATACGGAAAGCTGCCACGCGCTGTACCGCGAGATGGGTAAGCTGTTGCAGCGCCATCCCACCTGGCAGATGGGCGTGCTTTCCTCCGATCCGGCGTTTGAACGGTACTTCGGCCGCCGCGCCGCGCAAAAACGCCGCCTGTACAACGGGCGGCTGGAGTGCGAACTCTATCTTTATCCGAAGGCCTCCAAGCCCTGATTCCTGGCCTTGGATTAAAAACCGGAAGGGTCTCCTGCTGCCGCAAGCCTGAAACAATCAATAAACGCCGGAACCCTTCGGGTTCCGGCGTTTCAGGCAGTCAAAAAAGAAAGGTCCAGGGCTGAAAGTCCTGGTCAGGGTGCAGGGGTGAAACCCTTACCGGGGATTGGGGTGGAACCCCAACGGCTTGCGTTACAACAAAGGGGTAAGCAAGCGAACAGCGCCGAAGGCGCAATGAGGCGAGCGGCGATAACGACCCGAACATGTTCTTCGACAGGCTGAAACGCCGGTACCCTTCGGGTTCCGGCGTTTATGTTACGCACAGCAATATGGCGGTACATAACGCATCGGAATTTAAGCGTTTCACTCCGAAAAATCGTCCTCGATCTCCGGCATGTGCTGGAGCACCATCAGCAGCGCGTCCTCCTGATTGTCGGTATAATAGCGCTTGCGCACGCCCAACTGGATAAACCCGAGCTTTTCGTACATAGCCTGCGCTCTCAGGTTGGATCTGCGTACCTCCAACGTCATGTATTCCACACCCAGGTTGGCGGCATACTGGATCAGCGCTTTGGTAAGCTGCATGCCGATACCCTGCCCGCGGCAAGGCTCCGCCACGGCAATGTTGGTGATGTGCGATTCATCATAAATCATCCACGCGCCCGCGTAGCCAATCACAGCGCCGGTATCATCCGTTGCCACCAGGTAACGGGCTGCCGGGTTTTCTTCCATTTCGTAGCGGAAGCTGTCCTCCGGCCACGGCAGGGAGAAGGTATTGTGCTCAATTTCACTGACTGCCTTCACATCGGCAATCGTCATGCGGCGTATCATCATACGGTTCCTTTGCGGGCACGCTCGGCCTGCGGCGCGCGCAGGTACAGCGGCATCAGGGTAAGGTAATCCACCGGCTGCGCAAACTGTGCCAACAGCGCGGCCGACGAGGGCCGCAGGTAGCTCAGGTGGGCGGACGGAAATACCGCATGGCTGCCCAGAGCGGAAACGATCGCCTCACGGTAGGGGGTTACCCCGTCGCCGATAAACATCAGCTTTTGTCCGTCCCGTGCTTTTTCCAGCACGGCGGCCAGATACGCATCCAGCTTCGCGGCCCGGTCCTCCAGCAGTGGTACGGGCGGCATACCGCATGCAAAGGCCGCGCCGTATACCTGCCCGGCGCGCGCGTCCTGGATGGGGCAGATCACATCGTCGGTTGCGGAAATCCCCGCTGCCAGGGCCTGCAGCGCGTTAACCCCCGCGCAGGGCTTGCCCGCGCCGTGCGCCATACCCTTGATGGTGCTCACGCCGATCCGGACCCCGGTAAACGATCCGGGGCCGACCACGGCGGCGAACCGGTCCACATCCCGCACGGTAAGCCCGCAGCGGGTCAGCGCTTCGTCGATCATCGGCAGCAGGCTTGCGGAATGGGTGTGCTTGTTCACCGCAATGCCTTCATACAGCACCTGATCGTCCTTTGCAATTGCCACGCCGCATACGGGGCCGGATGTATCCACGGCCAGTATGATCATCGCCATGCCTCCAGTTTGGTAAAATCCAGCGCGTGAAAACCCCCGGCGGGCTCTACGCTCAAACGCCGCCCGCTCTCCCCACCAGCACAGATCGTGATTTGCAGATGGGTTTCCGGGACGGCTTCCTCCGCCATCTCCGGCCATTCGATCACGGATACGCCGTCCCCGTACAGGTATTCCTCCAGCGACAGCTCGTACAGCTCTTCCGCGCTCCCGATACGGTACCAGTCGAAATGATACAGCGGCAGCCTGCCGTCGTCATACACCTGCAAAATGGTAAAGCTCGGGCTGGGTACGTGCACGCGCACGCCCAGCCCGCGGGCGATGCCGCGCGCGAGCTCGCTTTTGCCCGCGCCCAGATCACCCCGCAGTAAAATCACGTCTCCGGCTTTCAGCTGCTCCGCCAGCGCCGCCCCCAGGGCTTTGGTCGCGGACGCGCTATCCGTTTTCAGCACCGGCATAGAAGCGCTCCTTTGTTTCGTCAGTTTACTTCAGCACGATGCACTTTCCGGCTGTGCAAAATGGGCGACAGCGGTTTGTAAATCACACCGCCGACCAGGCTGATAGCAGACCATTTCAGTACGTTGAACGGCGCCGTGATAATCAACGCCAGCTTCCAGACGCTGTCAATCGCGGGTATCACACCCTGCCCCATGGCAATGATACTTTCCACCGGCATATGGAACACCGCCGCATAGAAGGGAATCAGCAGAAACACGTTGAGCAGCACACCGGCTATCGAGGCCGCTACCGAACCGGTTGCCATGCCGAGAACCGCGCTTTTACGGGACTTGTCCCGCTTGTAGATCAGCCCGGCAGGCAGCACCATCGCCAGGCCCATCAGGAAATCCGCCAGCTCTCCCACGCCCAGCGACGAGCTGAACAGGATGCCGACCGAGCTCTTAATCAGCAAAATCACAGTTCCGGTCAGCGGCCCCATGGCAAAGGTGCCCAGCAGCACGGGAATGTTGGAAAAGTCCAGCTTGTAAAACAGTACGATCGGTATTTGCAGCGGCGGCAAGAACAGTACAATCGAGATCGCCGCCAGAATGGCGATCAGCGTCAGCCGTTGGGTAGTAAAAAACCTCTTTGTTCCCTGCATGATAAATTCCTCCGTCTCCGAGGGGCGATTAAGGCAAGCGTGAATGACGGTTGCCTTGATCATCCCTCCCATTAAAATGCCCCCGATGGTTTCATCATCAGGGGCAACTGCTGGTTAAACAGAGGTTGCTCTTCTCTCATCCGGACTACGCAAGCAAATGCCTGCTCACCGTCGGCTTCGGAATTTCACCGAATCGGCCCTGTTGGCAATGCCGCAAGGGTTCGCGGGCTGTGACCGCCGGTAGGGATTTCCACCCTGCCCCGAAGAAGCCATCGTTTCATGAAATCCGCCTTGCGGCAGTTCCACTGGTTTCCCAACGATCCTATCACACGGCTGTGGGAATGTCAAATCCCGATGTGTACTTCCAATGGTTTTTTTCCCGTCAGGGTCACGCTGCGGGGCATCGGGCTGGCTGCCGCCCACATACAGCGTAAACCGTTTGCCAAGGCTCGAAGGCCTACCGTCCTCACCGATGGCGTGGAAGGCCTTATCATCAATGGGCAGCGTAACGGTTTTGCGATCTCCCCGGCGGCAAGCGCAACGCGCATAAACGCGCACAGGCTGTGGTTCCTGACCGCGTACGGGCGACGTCGAGATCCTTCACGTAGACCTGCACCACCTCGTCGGCGTCCATCGGGTTCCGGCGTTTTGCACCGATACGGACACCGCGCCGTTTTGGTAGGAGGTGTCGGAATAGACAAACTTCGTATAGCTCAGCCCGTAACCGAACGGATACAGCGCTTCGCCCTTCGAAATAGCGGTAGGTGCGGTTCTTCATGGCGTAATCCTCAAACGTCCGGCAGATCGTCCGCGCTCCTGTAGAACGTTACGGACAGCCTGCCCGCTTGGCGATACGCCTTGCCGAACAGGAGGTTTGCCAGCGCCGTGCCGCCCGCCTGTCCGGGATACCATGCCATGCAGCAGCGCGTTTCCGCCATCCACCGCCAGCGCGCTGCCCGACCGACAGCACCACAACCACGGGCTTGCCGGCCTCAAGCACCGCCTTGAGCAGGTTATGCTGGCCCTTGCGGAAGGCTCAGATCCTTCTTATCGCCGGAGGAATACTCGTTGCTGACGTATCGCCTTCCTCGCCCTCCAACGTGGCGTCCAGTCCCCAGGCAGAGGATACGAAACGTCGCAGCGTTTGGCGACGGCAACGGCCTCGGCGATGCCGGTCGTCGGGCAGCGCCAGATCGCTGGTACCGGTTCTTGTACAGGTGGCAGCCCTGTGAATAGAACACCCGCGCCTTGCCTTCGCAGGCCTTGCGGATACCCTCCAGATAGGTGACGTAACGGGAGGACGTACCGGCATGTAATTGCCCTCCAGGCAGGACGACGCTGTCGGCGTTAGGGCCGATCACGCCGACGCTTGCCATGCTTGCTCAAGGTCCAGCGGCAGAATGCCGTCGTTTTTTAAGCAGCACCATGCACTTTTCAGCAACCGTGCGGGAGAGCGCGTCGTTTTCGTCGGTATCGCACTGGCATCATAGGAAATCGTATCGTATTGCGGATCCCTCGTCGCCAAGCGATCCCCCAGCATGATACCGCGTGGTCATCAGGCGTTCGCAGGCCGCGGTAATCTGTTCCTCGGTGATCAGCCCTTCCTTGCAGCGCCGCCAGCACCTGCAGGTATACCACGCTGCCGCAGTTCAGGTCGCAGCCGTATTTCCATAGCGAGCGCCGCGCTCTTCAGTAGCGGTAGTCGGTCACCCTGATGATGCTCGTGGAAATCGCAAAATCGCCCAGCAGTCGCTGACGATATGGCCTTCAAATCCCCACTCGCCGCGCAGGATATCCTTCAGCAGCGTCTTGCTGCCGCAGGCAGGGCTCGCCGTTGACGCGGTTGTACGCGCCCATCACGCTTTCCACGCCCGCTTCCTTCACCAGCGCCTCAAACGCGGGCAGATAGGTTTCGCGCAGATCCTTGGGGCTTGACGATCGCGTCGAAGCTGTGCCGTCAGGGCTTCGGGGCCTGAGTGCACGGCGTTAGTGCTTGGCGCAGGCCGCGACCTTGATCGTATCGCCCTTACCCTGCAAGGCCCCTGACGAACGCGACGCCAAGACGGGAGGTGAGGTACGGGTCCTCGCCGTAAGTCTCCTGCCCCCGGCCCCACCGGGGATCGCGGAAGATGTTGATATTGGGCGACCAGGCACTGTCAATCCTTTGTAGATATCGCGGTCGCCGAGCGCGGACTGCATGTTGTACTTGGCGCGCGCCTCGGTGGAGATGGTATCGGCGACGGTTTCCATCAGCGCGTCGTCAAACGCAGCGGCCATGCCGACCGCCTGCGGGAAATACCGTAGCGGTGCCTGCGCGGGCCACGCCCATGGAGCGCCTCGTTCCACCAGTTGTACGCGGGGACGTTCAGGCGCGGGACAGCCGCCGCGTGATAGGTCAGTTGCGACGCCTTTTCATCCAGCGTCATCTGTGCGACAAGCGTCTTTGGCAAGCTTACGTCGCCTTTTCTCGCGTCATCTGCTGATCCGCCCTCATATTATATCATCGCTTCTGGTAGCGGTTATGACAAGCGCAAACAGCGCGCTCGCCAGCTTATGCTGGTTCTCTTTTGGAGCTGCGCCGCATACTGCTCAATCAACTCGGCAATGCGTTCGCCGGCCTCCAGCAGGCGGCTGTAGGCGGCGCTTTCCGGCCTGTTTTGCTCTTTTAGCTGCGGCCTTTGCCGCGGGCTGCCGCACCGCCTGTTCAGGTTGTGCGCCCTTCTCGGGTTTCGCCGCCTGCTCGGACACCGGCGCGGCTTCCCGATCGCTCAATACGCTGCCTGTTGCCCTCGGCTTGAGCATAACGTCCTGCGTCAGGTCCCAGCTCTCGCCGTTGTACGGCGCGGTGGCCTGCAGACCCAGCTCATCATGAATGCGCCCCGCGAACAGATCGGTTACCGTATCGTCGCCATGCAGTACAAACACATGACGGGGTTTGTTTTCAAACGCGCCGATCCACTTCATCAGCCCGCGGTTGTCTGCGTGGCCGCTGATGCCTTCCAGCTTGCGGATCTCGGCCTTGACGCTGATCGTTTCCCCGAACAGCTTCACCGTGTCCGCGCCGTCCAGCAAAATGCGCCCGAGCGTGCCCACGCTCTGGTATCCCACGAACAGCACCGTGCACTCCGGCCGCCACAGGTTGTGCTTGAGATGATGGCGCACGCGCCCCGCATCGCACATGCCGCTGGCGGAGATGATCACCTTCGGGGTTTTATCCTCGTTGATCAGCTTGGACTCATCGGCGGTCTGCGCGACTTTTAACCCCTCAAAGCTGATGGGGTTAATGCCCTGTTTACAAAGCGCCACCGTTTCCTGATCCATGTAATCGTACATATTTTCTTTGAACACCTGCGTGGCTTTGATGGCCAGCGGACTGTCCATATACACGGGGAAATCCGGATGGGCGGTAATCCGCCGATCCTGTTTGATTTGGCGCAGGAAATACAGAAGCTCCTGCGTGCGCCCCACGGCAAAGCTGGGGATCACCACATTGCCGCCGCGGGCAAACGTAGTGTTGAGCACATCCACCAGCGTGCCCACAAAATCAGGCACCTCGCCGTGGGAACGATCGCCGTAGGTGCTCTCCATAACCACAAAATCCGCCTCGGTAAAATAATGCGGATCGCGCAGCAGCGGTTGGTTGAGGTTGCCGATATCGCCGGAGAAGACAATTTTCTGTGTGACGCCGTCCTCGGTAACGCTGACCTCGATGGATGCCGACCCCAGCATATGCCCCACGTCAATCATACGGATGGCAATGCCCTCGCAAACCTCCACACGCGTCATATACTTACAGGGGACAAACAACTTGGCGGTTTCCTCCGCGTCCCGGGTATCGTAGACCGGTTCCACCGGCGCTTCACCCTTACGGGAGGCTTTGCGGGATTTCCATTCGGCTTCCATCTCCTGGATGTGCGCCGAATCCATCAGCATGATAGAACACAGTTCCTCCGTAGCCTCTGTAGTGTAAATCTTCCCGCGGAAGCCCCGCTTGTACAGCAGCGGAAGCCAGCCGCTGTGGTCGATATGCGCGTGTGTGAGAAATACGCTGTCCACCGCCGAGGGCGCGATGGGCAACGGGGTATTTTCGTACAGATCGAAGCCCTGCTCCATGCCGTAATCGATCAAAAAGTTTTTCCCACATGCTTCCAACAGGAAACGGCTGCCCGTCACCTCATGCGCTGCCCCCAGAAAGGTAAGTTTCATGCCGGTGCCTCCATGCCGCCCGATGGGCTTTATAATATTCTGTTGTTCCATTGTCTCATTTTATGGTTTACGGGTCAACACCTGCCGCAGAAATTGTCCTGTATAACTTTCCGTGCAAGCCGCCACGTCCTCAGGTGTACCGGCACAGATCACGGTGCCGCCGCCGTCGCCGCCTTCCGGTCCCAAATCTATCAGGTAATCGGCGCACTTGATAACATCCATGTTGTGCTCGATCACCACCACGGAATTACCGTTATCCACCAACTGTTGCAGCACCTGGAGCAGCTTGCCCACGTCATCCATATGCAGGCCGGTGGTCGGCTCATCCAGCACATAAATGGTGCGGCCCGTAGCCGTGCGGCTGAGCTCCGAGGCCAGCTTGATGCGCTGCGCCTCGCCGCCTGAAAGCTGGGTGCTCGGCTGGCCAATTTTCAGGTAGCCCAGACCCACGTCAAACAGGGTTTGCAGCTTGCGCACAATCGGCTGGTGCGCGGAGAAAAAGTCCAGCGCTTCCTCCACGGTCATCTCCAGCACATCGTAGATATTTTTCCCGTTGTAGCGCACCTCCAGCGTTTCGCGGTTGTAACGCTTGCCGTGGCACACATCGCAGGGTACATACACATCCGGCAGGAAGTGCATCTCAATTTTCAGCAGTCCGTCGCCCGCGCAGGCCTCGCACCGGCCGCCCTTGACGTTGAAGGAGAAGCGGTTGGCCTGATAGCCGCGCGTTTTGGCGTCGGGCGTCATGGCAAACAGCTTGCGGATGAGGTCGAACAGCCCCGTGTAGGTGGCGGGGTTGGAGCGCGGCGTGCGTCCGATGGGGCTCTGGTCAATGGCGATGATCTTGTCCAGCTGCTCCACGCCGCGGATCGCGCCGAATTTGCCCGCGCGCGTTTTGGCGCGGTTCAGCACCTTGGCCAGGTGGTTATACAAAATAGCGTTGACCAGGCTGGATTTGCCCGAGCCGCTGACGCCCGTTACCACGCAGAACACGCCCAGCGGAAACCTGACATCAATATTTTTCAGGTTGTTCTGTGCGGCCTGCTCCACGGTGAGCCATTGCTCCGGCACACGCCGCTTTTCCGGTAAGGGAATGCATTTCTTCCCCGACAGATACTGACCCGTAAGGGAGTTAGGGTTGGCAACGATCTCGTCATACGTGCCCTGCGCGGTTACATAACCGCCGTGCACACCCGCGCCGGGGCCGATATCCACAATGTGATCGGCGGCGCGCATGGTTTCCTCGTCGTGTTCAACCACGATCAGGGTATTGCCCAGGTCGCGCAGGTGTTTCAGGGTTTCGATCAGTTTGTGGTTATCACGCTGATGCAGGCCGATGGAAGGCTCGTCCAGAATGTAGAGCACCCCCATGAGGCTGGAGCCGATCTGCGTCGCCAGCCGGATGCGCTGCGCCTCCCCGCCGGACAGTGTGCCCGCCGCACGCGACAGCGTGAGATACGAAAGCCCCACACTGTCCAAAAAGGACAGTCGGTCGTTGATCTCCTTGCGGATCTGCGCCGCGATGATCGTCTGTGTTTCGTTCAGTTTTAAATCGCGGAAAAACTCACGCGAATTAACAACGGAAAGATCGGATACCTCCGCGATGCTTTTTCCGCCGACGGTAACCGCCAGCGCCTCTTTTTTCAGGCGTTTACCCCCGCAGGCCTCACAGGGTTCGGCTGTCATATATTCCTCATAGGCGGCCTTCATGCCCTCGGAGGTGGTTTCGCGATAGCGGCGCATCAGGGAGTTGATCACGCCCTCATAGGTGGTGGTAAACTGTCCCTGCCCGTTTGCGCTTTCGTACTTCACGGTAATTTTCTCGCTGCCCGTTCCGTACATCAGCACCTCCACAGCTTTGGGGGGCAAATCCTGAAACGGTTTATCCAGACTGAAGCCGTACTTTTTGGCAAGTGCGCGGGAGCTGGCGCACGCAAAGCTGGTTTTATCCGAAAAGTTCCAGCCCATCACCTGAATGGCGCCCTCGTTGATGCTCTTGGTGGGATCAGGCACGATGGTATCCACGCTGATGCGCAGGATGGTGCCCAGCCCGTCGCACTCCGGGCACGCGCCGTAGGGGCTGTTGAAGGAGAACATGCGGGGCGACAGCTCTTCGATGGAAATGCCGCAGTCCGCGCAGGCATAGTTTTGTGAAAACATCAATGTGCCCTGCTCAAACAGGTCAACCAGCACCAGTCCCTCAGCCGCCTTGGCCGCTGTTTCCAGGCTGTCCGCCAGCCGTTTGCGGAAATCGTCGGAATTGCGGATGATCAGCCGGTCGATCACGATGCTGACATCATGTTTCTTTTTCTTGTCCAACGCGGGCGTATCGTCCAGCTCGTACTGTTCGCCGTCGATCATCACACGCACATAGCCCTGCTTGAGGGCGTCCTGCATCAGCTTGCCATGCTCGCCCTTGCGGCCGCGCACCACCGGCGCAAGCACCTGCATGCGCGTGCCCTCGGCCAGCAGCAGAATTTGGTCCACCATCTGGTCCACGGTCTGCTGTTTGATCTCCTTGCCGCACTGCGGGCAATGCGGCACCCCCGCGCGCGCATAGAGCAGGCGCAGGTAATCGTACACCTCGGTGACCGTACCCACGGTGGAACGCGGGTTGCGGCTGGTGGTTTTCTGGTCAATGGAAATCGCGGGCGAAAGCCCCTCGATGGAATCGATATCCGGCTTGTCCATCCGCCCCAAGAACATGCGTGCATAGGAAGACAGGCTTTCCACGTAACGGCGCTGTCCCTCGGCATAGATGGTATCAAACGCCAGGCTGGTTTTACCCGATCCGCTCAAGCCTGTGAACACGACAAAGCGGTCGCGGGGGATTTCCAGCGTGATATTTTTCAGATTGTGCTCGCGCGCGCCGCGGATGATGAGTTTATCCTGCAAGTTCATCGCACCTCTACGATCTCATACTCGGTCGTTCCCAGGCCTACCTTTGCCGCGTGCTCCAGCCCCATGCGCCAGTTGGTGGTGGGGTGCACGTCACAGAAATGGTCCCCCGTCCTGTTTTCCCGGTCCCAAAGCACCGATCCGGGGAGCGGATTCATTTTCAGGGCCGCCTCGGTGCAGGCCATATCCAGGGCTACGGGATCGAAGCTGGCAAACATCCCCACATCCGGGATGATCGGGGCGTCGTTTTCGGGGTGGCAGTCGCAATACGGCGATACATCCATCACCAGCGCAATATGGAAATGCGGCTTCCCCTGCAAAACGGCTTTGGCATATTCGCTGATTTTACAGCTGACCATATCGTTGCTGCCGTCCGCGCCGCCGATCGCGCCCTGGGTGTGGCACGCGCCCACGCAGCGGCCGCAGCCTGTGCACTTTGCCTGGTCGATCACCGCTTTATGGTTGATCAGGGTAATCGCTCCGGATCCGCACTCGCGGATGCACATGCCGCAGCCTATACACTGGGACTGCGTCACGGTGGGTTTGCCATCGCAATGCATATCGCGCTTGCCCGCCGTGGAGCCAAAGCCCATGCCGAGGTTTTTCAGCGCGCCGCCGATGCCCGTAAGCTCATGACACTTGAAATGCGTCAGGCTGATGATCGCCTCGGCATCCACCGCGGCGCGCCCCAGCAGCGCATGATCGCAGTACTCGCCATCCACCGGCACGCTGACAAAATCCGTGCCCAGCAGCCCGTCCGCGATGATCACATGGCAGCCGGTCTGCAGCGGGGAGAATCCATCCAGATACGCCGCGTCCAAATGATCCAGCGCGTTGCGGCGCATGCCGGGATACAGCGTGTTGCAATCGGTTAAAAAGGGCTTCGCGCCTATCTCCTTGAGCGCGTCCACCACCACTTTGGCATAGTTGTGCCGGAGGTAAGCCAGGTTGCCCGGCTCTCCGAAGTGGATTTTAATCGCGGTAAACTTGCCCTTCAGCGGCATATCCGTCATACCGGCCTTTCGCAGCAGACGGTCCAGCTTCTCCAGCAGGTTACGGGTTCCGCGTACCCGAAAGTCCGTAAAATAAACCTTTGCTTTGTCCATGTTCGTTTCCTCCTTCAAAGGGTACTGACAGTATATCACACTTTACAGCGTTTGCCTAGAACGTATGTTCGCAATATTCTCAGTTCCAATTTCACGCTTTACACTGCCCGCGGCAATGTGTACAATAATCATGTTTGTTTACACAAGCAAAAGGAGAGCCTCTATGAATCAGCCACAACCCTCCATACTGCACACCATCCGCACGCTGAAGGGCAACGAGCGTGCTTGCCTGTGGACCGAGCCGATGTGGGGCATCCCGTACAATCTGTTCGCTCCGTTTATTTCGGTGTACATGGCGGGGCTCGGCCTTTCCCCCATGGTGATCGGCGTTATCGCCACGATCACCATTGTTTCACAGGTTGTATGGTCCCTGCTGGGCGGCGTGCTGACCGATAAATACGGCCGCCGGCTTGCGACAATGGTTTTTGATTTCATCGCGTGGGTACTTCCCGCGTTTTTATGGATGATCGCGCAGGATTACCGCTATTTCCTGCTCGCCGCGCTATTAAACGGTGCCCGCCGCGTAACCGAAAGCTCCTGGATGCTGCTGCTGATTGAGGATTCCGAGGAGGAAAAGCTCATCCGCCTGTTTTCCATCATCCAGATTGCCGCGCATATCGCGGGTTTCTTCGCGCCGATCGCCTATTTCTTTGTGCAGCGGTATGACGTAATCCCGACTATGCGTTGGCTGTACGGGTTCTTCTTCGTCAGCATGGTGGTCAAAGTCATCCTTGTATATGTGCTGTCCCGCGAAACCTCCGTGGGGCTGCGCCGCATGGAAGAAAACCGGGGCAGAAGCGTTCTGCGCGGGCTGTGGGACAGCCGCCGCGTGCTTTACACCATGTGCAAAAGCCGCCGCGTAATGCTGACAATTGCGTTCATTGCCTGCTTTACGGGGCTTCAAGGGATCGTTACTACATTTTGGCCGCTGCTGGTTACCGGGAAGCTAGGCATCGCGGCGGAGAATCTGTCGATCTTTTTCACGATTAAAACGCTGTTCATGCTGGGCAGCTATGTGTTTTTGGTGCCCAGGCTCAATCTGAAGCATTTCCTTCATCCCATTCAGCTGGGGCTGATCCTGTTTGCCCTGATGGCGGTATGCATGCTGCTGATGCCCGGAAATATGTTTGGCTTTGTATTGATTTCCGTGCTGCTGGAGGGCGCGGCGCTTTCGCTGCTGATCCCGTTTTCCAGCGGCCTGCAAATGGTCAATATCGACCGGGAGGAGCGTGCGCGGATGCTGGGCTTCTTTTACGCGATCAGCATGCTGATCACCTCGCCGCTGTCCACCATCGCGGGCGTACTGGCGGAGATCAATCCGGCGCTGCCCTTTGCGATGATTCTCGTGCTGGTTGTGATTGCCTTTGTGCTCACAGGCAAGCTTTGGGCCATGGACCAGGCAGAAGCCCTTACCGAATAAACGCCAGATATTTCTGCGCATCCTTGCCAACAATGGCCGCGCTTGCCTGCCCCGAAAGCGCATGCTCTGCCGTATCGTGCAGGGCTTTTTTCGTAACCGCTTCGATCTTTTGCAAAATCTCGTCCGGGGTTCGCAGATAATCCAAAAGCAGCATGCTGCGCCCGATGGACTGCATGCGTCCCGAGGAGCTTTCCAGCCCCAGCAGAAACGCGCCCTTGAGCTGCGCCTTGGCGCTAATGAATTCATCGTCCGTGAATCCCTTTTGGAGGGCAAGCGCCGTTTGCTCCTGTATTTCCCGGATCACCGTTTCGGCATTCTCCGGAGAGGTGCCCGCATAGATGGTAAACGTACCCATTGTGGGATAGCTGCCCGGGAAAGAATAAATGGAGTATGCCAGTCCCAGGTCCTCGCGGATGCGCTGAAATAGCCGTGAGGACATCCCCCCGCCCAGCGCGTTGGAGAACATCGAAAGCGCGTACAGCTCATCCATACCCAGCGCGTAGCCGCGGTAGCCGATGCAGATCTGCACCTGCTCGGTATCCTTGCTGCGCGCCAGCCGCCCGGCGGCAAAGGCCTGCGGCTCTATCAGCGCGTCGCCATTGGCTTTTGGGAACGTGTTAAAGAGTTGGTTGATCAGCGTCAGCAGCTGGTCCCAGTCGTACTTGCCCGCGATAGCAATCACGATATTCTCCGGCTGATAATGCCGCCGCCAGTAGCTGCGCAGGTCGTTCACGGTATAGCCGGCAATCAGCTCACGCGTGCCCAGCACGGGCCGCTGCAGCGAGCCTGTAAACTGCGCCTCGGCAAGCACCTCCCCCACCAGATCCTCGGGCGTATCATCCACCATGGCGATTTCTTCCAGAATCACGCCCTTCTCCTTGCGCAGGTCATCCTTGGTAAAGAGCGGATGCAGCACAAGATCGCCGAGGATATCCACGGCCAGCGGGAGGTATTCATCAATCACCTTGGCGTAATAACAGGTGCAGTCCTTGCCGGTAAAAGCGTTCAACTGGCCGCCCACCGCGTCCATCTGCTCGGCGATTTCGCGGGCAGTGCGGTTTTCGGTGCCTTTAAACACCATATGCTCAATAAAATGGGACAGTCCGTTTTCCCCGGGACGCTCGTTCATGGAGCCTGCCTTAATCCAGCAGCCGATCGTACAGCTGCGCAAATGGGACAGCGGCTCGCCCACCACACGCAATCCGTTTGGCAGGGTAACAGAATTAAACATTTTCATTCTTCCTTTATTGTTTGTTGGTTTCACGGTATATTTCCTGCGTTCCATTAAGGAGAAGCGAAAAGCACAGAACCTATTATGGCCGCGCATAGCGCGGCCAATGATAAATCGTGTCGATGATCGTTTCCTATCCATAGCCGCAGGAAAGCAATGGGAAAAGAACGTCCGGAATGGCAAATCAAATTGTTGCCAGCTTGGGGTTGCACAGCCATCAGCGTAGCCTTGCTACTGCTTTAAGCTGTGCAAGCTCAAGCGGACGAAAACTGGATTGCCATTCCGTTCGGGCTTTTATCAGCGTCTGCCTGCCGGCTTATTACCTGCCGTCGCGGCGCGGGGGACGGCGGCGCGGAGGAACACCGTTGCCGCCGGCATCACGGGCGCCGGTGGTCGGAGCCTTGGAATAGGTCATGTCGTTGCGGATCAGGTTGACGCGGCCCTGGCTGTCGATCTCGTTGACCTTAACCTCGATCTCGTCGCCGATGTTCATGACATCTTCAACCTTTTCCACGCGGTGGTCGGCCATCTTGGAGATATGTAGCATGCCGTCCTTGCCGCCCGTCAGCTCAATAAACGCGCCGAAGTTCATAATGCGCACAACCTTGCCCAGGTATACATCGCCGACTTCCACATCCTTGGCAATGCCTTCGATAATCTTGCGGGCCTTGGCGGCGGCATCGCCGTCCGGGGTTGCGATGTACACGCGGCCGTCGTCCTCGATGTCGATCTTGACGCCGGTTTCGGCAATGATCTTGTTGATCATCTTTCCGCCCGGCCCAATGACCTCGCGGATCTTTTCGGGGTTGATGGTGAAGCGCACAATCTTGGGCGCATACTTGCTCATGGTTTCACGCGGCTTGGCGAGCACATCCAGCATCTTCTGCAAAATGTGCAGGCGGCCGATACGGGCCTGGGAAAGCGCACTGTCCAGAATCACGCGGTCGATCCCGGCGATCTTGATATCCATCTGGATGGCGGTGATGCCCTTCACGGTACCGGCGACCTTAAAGTCCATATCTCCGAGGAAATCCTCAAGGCCTTGAATATCGGTCAGCACGGCAACCTTGTCGCCTTCGGTATCCTTGATCAGGCCCATGGCTACACCGGCAACCGGCGCCTTGATCGGCACGCCCGCGTCCATCAGCGACAATGTGCTGCCGCAGACCGACGCCATGGAGCTGGAGCCGTTGGACCCCAGGATTTCGCTCACCAGGCGCAGTGCGTACGGGAAGGTATCCTCATCGGGGATCACAGGCAGCAATGCCCGCTCCGCCAGTGCGCCGTGGCCGATTTCGCGGCGGCCGGGGCTCTTCATACGGCCGGCCTCGCCGGTGGCATAGGGCGGCATATTATAGTGGTGCATGTAGCGTTTGAAATCCTCGGTGCCCAGTCCGTCCAGCATCTGCACTTCGCTCATGGAGCCCAGCGTGGTCACGGTCAAAGCCTGGGTCTCGCCACGGGTAAACACGGCGCTGCCGTGCGTGCGCGGCAGGGGGCCCACCTCGCACCAGATGGGACGCACATCGGTCAGGCCGCGGCCGTCGGGGCGCAGGCCGTTGTCCAAAATCTTGCGGCGCATAATTTCCTTGTTCAGGTAATACAGCGCGTCCGTCACTTCGCCCAGGCGGCCTTCAAACTGCTCGGTGAAGTGCTCAATCACTTCCATCTTCACCTGCGCCTCGCGCTCCTGGCGCTCGCTGCGCACGGTGGTCTCAAAGGTCCACACGGCCTTATCATAAGCAAACTCGCGCACGGCGTGCTTGATATCGTCGCCGGTCACTACGAGCGTAACTTCGCTCTTCTCTTTGCCGATCTCAGCCTGAATGCCTTCGATAAAGGCGACGATCTTTTTGATCTCCTCGTGGGCGGTCATGATCGCGGCCAGCATATCCTCTTCGGATACTTCGTTGGCGCTCGCTTCCACCATCAGCACGGCGTCCTTGGTGCCGCTCACGGTTACATGCATGGTGCTTGCTTCACGCTGGGCTTCGTTGGGGTTGACCACATACTCACCGTTCACCTGGCCTACCACTACGGTGCCGGTGGGGCCGTTCCACGGAATGTTGCTCACGCTGAGCGCGGCGGAAGAGCCGATCATCGCGGGGATTTCCGGGGGGATGTCCTTATCCACAGACAGCACTGTGGCGACAACCTGCACATCATTGCGCATGCCCTTGGGAAACAGCGGACGCAGGGGACGGTCAATCAGCCTGCAGGTCAGGGTTGCTTTTTCGGTGGGGCGGCCTTCACGCTTGATGAATCCGCCGGGAATTTTACCCACCGCGTATTGTTTTTCTTCAAAGTCAACGGCCAGGGGGAAGAAATCAACGCCCTCCCGCGCGGTTTCGGACATGGTGGCGTTCACCATGACCACGGTATCGCCGTAGCGCACAAACGCGCTGCCTGCCGCCTGCTGGGCGTATTTGCCAAATTCAATCGTCAGCTCACGTCCGGCCAGTTCCATTGTAAAGTTTTTGCTCTCCATTATTTACTTCTCCTCTTCCTGCTGACGGGCCTCGTTGCCCGCAGCGACATCTGTTTCAAAAAAGCGGCTCCGCCTTTTTGATATTGCACTCCGGGAATGCTGTCTGCGCTGCCCGGATGCAAGGTGCATAGGTTGCGTACTGTCCGTTTCAGGCAGAAAGGCGGATATCATTATATCTACACCGATCTGTGCCCTGTGAAACGTTTTCGCCGCATTTACAAAATGACCGCGTATCGGCGTGTATCACACAATCCGCCGGAATACGCGGCCCTTTGATGCCAAAGTTTACTTTCTCAGTCCCAGTCGAGCAATCAGTTCACGGTAACGCTCGATGTCGGTCTTCTTGAGATAGTTGAGCAGCCCTCTGCGCTTACCTACCATCAGGAGCAATCCTCTGCGGGAGTGATGATCCTTCTTGTTGATCTTCAGGTGCTCGTTGAGGTGGTTGATCCGCTCCGTCAGAATTGCGACCTGCACTTCGGGGAGCCGGTATCGCCTTCATGCCGGGCGTAGGTTTCGATGGTCTTCTGCTTGTCCATGGTTTGGTTGCCTCCTTGAATTCGCTAATCGCCGCGCACATAGTCCGTCGTTGGCAGTCGTACGTCTGCGCACACGGTTCTCATGCTTTACGCACATTTGTTATTGTAACACGGGGGTAAAGTTTTGTAAACCGCATTTTACGTTATTCTTCGCCGTTTTGCGCCTGATACGGATGCCCCAGCAGCTTTTCCGCCTCCGCCAGATCGCCCTCGGCCAGCAGCTTGCGGATGCGGGTGGAACTGACCGCCGCGCCGTCCACGCGCACCTCCGGCACAACGACGGTTTGAAAATTCTCCGCCGCGCCCAGCGCCTTGAGCAGATCGGGCGTACCTGCGCCATGCCTGCCGAAGTGGTAGTTGAACCCGACCACGATCGCTTTGGGGTGCCACCGCGCGATCATCATCTCCACAAAGGTTTCGGGGGCGATATCACGCACCGCCTGCGTAAACGGCGTAACGCATACCACATCCGCGCCCATTTCCTGCATCAATTGCAGGCGCTGCTTAGGTGTGGTAAGCATCTGCGGCGCCATGGCCGGTGCGATCAGGCTGAGGGGATGGCGGTCGAACGTCATCACCACCATGGGAACGTTCCACGTGTCCGCCAGCTCGCGCGCTTTTTTTATCAGCGCCTGATGGCCCAGGTGCACGCCGTCGAACATCCCCAGTACCAGCACCGATGCTTCCGTTTGAATGCTGTCGTCAGCACAAGTCCGCATGAAAACCTCCGTTTATTCGCCTAACCAGGTAGACGGTTCTAAGGTTTGGTTTCGCACGCACGCCACGGCGGCGGTTTTCCCGCCTACGCGCAGCTGTATGCGGCTGCCCTGCGCCACCCCTGTCAGCGATGGAAATGCGGCAAGCGGCAGCGGCACGCCGTTTTGAAACGGCTTGTACAGCCTTTCCGGCACCTCCGCCTGCGGCAGGTGTGAAAGCGCATCCTCCAGCGGCACCAGCAGCGATTGCAGGCCGCCCCCATTTGCCGCATCGGCGATTTCCTCCAAAGTATATGCGGTATCCAGTGTAAAGATACCGGACGCCGTGCGCAGCAAAAACCGCATGTGCGCCGGGCAGCCCAGTTTTTCGCCGATGTCCCGGCACAGGGTGCGCACATAAAAGCCTTTGGAGCAGCGGATGTGGATCAGTGCTCCCTCCCGCGGCATCATGTGCAGGAGCTCAGCCGAAAACAGGGTCATGGCGCGGGGTTCACGCTCCACAGTTTTACCCTCGCGTGCCAGATCATACAGGCGCTTTCCGTTGTGCTTCAAAGCGGAGTACATCGGCGGCAGCTGGAGCATTTCCCCCGGCAGCGTATTAAGCAGCGCGCGGATCTCCTGCTCGGTTGGCACCGTCCCGCCTGTCTCCGTTACGATCCCCTGCGCGTCCTGCGTATCGGTGGCCGCGCCGAAGGCAATCTCGGCGATATATGCCTTCTGATTGTTTTGCAAATCGTCAAACAGACGGGCCGCCTTGCCGATCATCAACGGCAGTACGCCCGCCGCCTCAGGATCCAGCGTGCCCGCGTGGCCAATTTTCGCTCCCTGCAGCTGTCTGCGCACCAAGGCTACAACCCTTGCCGAGGTCATCCCCGGAGGCTTCAGCACGTTGAGAAAACCGCAGTAGGAGAGCGTATGTTCTTCAGCGCGCAAGGGCATCCGCCTCCGCGCATGCTTTCACCAGCTCGGCCTCCATCGTATCGGCGGCCTGTGTCAGCGGCATATACAGGGTGCACCCGGCCGCCAGCCGGTGGCCGCCTCCATCATGCAGCATGGCGACCTCATCCACACGGTAAGGCGGCAGCGCGCGCAGCGAGCATTTTACGCGGCCTTCTCCCGCTTCCCGCACCAGATAGGCCAGCCGGACCCCCTTGGTGTTGATGGCGTAATTCACAATTCCCTCGCAATGCTCCCCCTTGGGATCGATCGCCTGCAGGGTATCGTAATCAATCGTCATTCCCGCCACCTTACCCCCCGCCGCAAAGCGGAACGTAGGCAGCGCTTTGCCAAGCAGCGCGATATGCTCCCGCTCCTTACGCAAAAACAACAGCCGTGAATAGTGGCTGATGTCAAGACCCGCCTCCATCAGCTCCGCCATGATGCGAAACGAGTTGGCGTCGGTATTCTGAAACTGAAAATTACCCGTATCAGTCGAAAGACCGATGTACAGGTTGGTCGCTTCATCCTTTTGCAGGGAGAGCCCCCGCGCTTTGAAAAGCTCAAAAACAACCGAAGCGGAGGACGGGGCGTCCGCTTCGATGATATTGATTTCAGCGAAACCGGGATTGGTTTCATGGTGGTCGATCTGTGCGGTGACCGGCGCTTTGTTAAACAGCGTTACCGCCTGCCCCATCCGCTCGATGGTGCTCACATCCACGGCTACCGCCAGCGTGTGATCGCAGATTGTAATGGAGGCAATGTCACGGATTGTTTCAAAGCCCGGTAAAAAGTTCAGCCGTTCCGGCGGGCGGGCATCCAGCACAACCTGCACGGGTTTTCCCAGCCGTTTCACCAGGCTTTGCAGCGCCAGGGAGCTGCCCAGCGTGTCGCCGTCCGGGTCGATATGCGGAAAGATGCACACCTGGTGCGCATCTTCCATCGCAGCAAACAGCCGGTCCATCGCTTCGCGGCTATTCGTCTTCATGAGGGCCTTCCTCCGCCTGCACTTTTCTGAGCACATCGGCAATATGAATGCCGTACTCAATATTATTGTCCGGCTCAAACAGGATCTCCGGCGCGTAGCGGATGATCATCCGCTTGCCGAGGCTTTTGCGGACAAAGCCCGCTGCCTTTTTCAGAGCTTCCATCATGGGCGCGCGGTTTTCCCCATCCAGAATGCTGATATAGATTTTGGCATAGCGCAAATCACGCGTCACATCCGCCCGGGTTACGCTGAACGTACCGCAGATTCGCGGGTCGTGCAGCTCTTCCCGGAGGATGGCGTCCACATGGCGCTTTACCTCTTCGTTGATCCGGTCGATGCGTTGATTGTTCAAAGCCTGTTACCTCATCGCTCGATTTCTTCCATGATGAAGCACTCGATGATGTCGCCTTCCTTGATATCGTTATATCCATCCAGGCTCGCGCCGCACTCAAAGCCCTGCGACACTTCCTTAGCGTCGTCCTTGAAGCGCTTGAGGGAAGACAGCTTTCCTTCGAATACCACCACGTTGTCACGCAGCAGGCGAACCTGCGCGTTGCGCTGTAGTTTGCCATCGGTCACATAGCAGCCGGCAATGGTGCCCGCGCCCGTGATGCGGAACACATTGCGTATTTCCGCCTGGCCAAGGAAGGTTTCCTTGAATTCAGGTGCCAGCAGACCCTTCATGGCCTTTTCCACATCCTCGATCGCCTGATAGATGATGCGGTACAGCCGGATGTCCACGCCTTCCTTCTCGGCAGTGACGCGGGCATTGTTATCCGGACGGATGTTGAAGCCGATGATGATGGCTTCAAACGCGGAGGCAAGGTTGACGTCGTCCTTGGTTACGGCGCCGACACCGGCATGCAGCACGCGCACCTTCACCTGATCGTTGGACAGCTTTTCCAGCGCCTGCTTGACGGCCTCCACCGAGCCCTGCACATCGGCCTTGATAATAATGTTCAGATTGACGATCTTACCCTGATCGATCTGGGTAAACAGGTTATCCAGCGTAACCTTCTGGGAGGTGGCGGCACGGGCAGCCTTGAGCTTGTCCATGCGCTCCTGCACCACCTGACGGCCCAGATGGTCGTCGGTAACGGCCATCATATCGTCGCCTGCCGTGGGAACCTCGGAGAAGCCCATCACTTCCACCGGCATGGAGGGACCTGCTTCGTCCACCCGCTCGCCGCGGTCGTTGATCATGGCGCGTACGCGGCCGCTGGCCGTGCCTACAACCACATTGTCGCCCACATGCAGCGTGCCGTTGCGCAGCAGCACCGTTGCCAGAGGTCCGCGTGCCTTGTCCAGCTTGGCCTCAATGATCACGCCCTTGGCCATACGGTCCGGGTTGGCGCGCAGTTGGAGCATATCCGCCTGCAGGAGGATCATCTCCAGCAGGGTATCCACGCCTTCGCCCGTGACGGCGCTGACGGGCACCATGATGGTTTCGCCGCCCCATTCCTCGGGCACGAGGTTGTATTGCGTCAAATCCTGTTTGATACGTTCGGGGTTGGCGGTTTCCTTGTCCATCTTGTTGATGGCTATGATAATCGGCACATCCGACGCCTTGGCGTGGTTGATGGATTCAACGGTCTGCGGCATCACGCCGTCATCCGCCGCCACCACCAGCACGGCGATATCCGTGGACTGTGTGCCGCGGGCGCGCATGGCGGTAAAGGCTTCGTGGCCGGGGGTATCCAGGAAGGTAATCATGTTTCCGTTCAAATCCACGGTATACGCGCCGATATGCTGTGTAATGCCGCCCGCCTCGCCCTGGGTAACCTTGGTATTGCGGATGTAGTCCAGCAGTGATGTTTTGCCGTGATCCACGTGGCCCATGATGGTGATCACCGGCGGGCGCGGCTGCAAATCCTCTTCCGCGTCTTCCACATCGGTTTCGGTCAGTGCATCCTCGGCGGTGCGGTCCAGCTTCATTTCCAGATCCACGCCGAATTCCGTGCAGACCAAGCTCGCGGTATCGTAATCCAGCTCCGAGTTGATGTTGGCCATCACACCCAGCAGCAGAAGCTTTTTGAGGATATCGCCGGCGGGCTTGCCGATGCGCTCGGTCAGATCCTTTACGGTGATGGCTTCCGTGTTCATCATCGCCTTTTCAATTTTGATCGGCGCCATCAGCTGCTGAAGGCTGGGTTTTTTAGACCGCGAGCGGCGGCCGCCGCGGATGATATCGTCTTCCATACCGACGACGGACGATTGCCGGGCCATGTGTTTGCGGTTTTTATTGGTTCTTTCCGCATCACGGCGTTTATTAACATAGCTTTTCTTATTCGGGTCGTAATTGCTGACGCGCTCCTTACCGGCGGCAGGTGCCAACTCCGTTGTTTTGGCAGCGCGCGCGGGCACAGGAGGACGACCAGGGGCTCCGGCCGGACGGTTAAACGCGCCCTGCGGACCCGCGGGACGGCCATACGGGCCACCCTGACCCTGCTGCGGACCTGCCGGACGGCCAAACGGACGCTGCTGCGGGTTCGCCGGACGGCCGTACGGGCCCTGCTGGGCATTTGCCGGATTCGCCGGACGGCCATACGGGCCCTGCGGATTCGCCGGGCGGCCGTACGGGCCCTGCTGGGCATTTGCCGGATTCGCCGGACGGCCATACGGGCCCTGCGGATTCGCCGGACGGCCATACGGACGCTGCGGGTTCGCCGGATTTGCCGGACGGCCATACGGGCCCTGCTGGGTGTTCGCCGGGTTTGCCGGGCGGCCATACGGGCGCTGCGGGTTCGCCGGGCGGCCGTACGCGCCCTGCGCGTTGGGCTGCGCCGCGGGTGCCGTGGGTATTGCCTGGCGCGCTGCGGGCTGCGGCCTGGGCTGCGCTGCCTGCGGGGGAGGCGTAACCTCCGCCTTGGCTTCCGCTTTGGCTTCTGTATTCTCAATGGCGGCTTTCCCCTCTACGGGTTCTGCCTTTGCTTCACTCTTTGTTTCGGCCTTTGCCTCGGCTTTGGAAACCGGCTTTTCAACAGCCGGAGCCGTTTCCGCGACCGGTTCTGCCTTTGCCTGTGGCTTGGGCGTTTCCACTGCGGGCTGTTTCGGCGCTTCAGCAACGGCCTGCGGTGCTTCCGCGGCCTGTGCCTTGGGCTTCTCCGCCGCAGGTTCTGCTTGCGCGGGCTTTGCCTCGGCGGTTTTGCCTTCGGCAGGCTTGCTCTCCGCGGGCTTTGCCTGCACAGGCTTTTCCTCCGCTGCCCTTTGAGCGGCTTCATCCTCGGTATCCGGCATGGTATATGCCTTTGTATGTGCCTGTGCCAGGCGTTCCTGTTCCGCCTGCATTTCTTCTTCCCTGCGAATCTCTTCTTCACGCACATACTGATTTTCCATTTTCCGCAGTACATGCATCAATACATCCGTGCCCTTGCGGACATCCGCAACGCTTTCCATTACGGATTCCGAGCTTTGGAGAAGATCCTTGGTTGCATCTTTCAGATTGGTTTTGGTCATTTTACCGCTTGCACCCCGCAATATCTGCACTTTCATTCTTCCAACTGGTTGGCTGTCCGTCGTCTGTCGCCGTTTGATCTGCCATAAGTTCTTCAAGCCTGCTTGCCATCGTTCCCCGGCGTATGGCGGCAACCATACGGCCGTCCTTGCCCGTTGCCTGT
>CAXXOK010000005.1:0-103432 GCA_963664595.2 Candidatus Limiplasma sp.
TCCAGGTGCGCAGCCTGCCCCAAACAGTGAGCACAGCCACCCTGCACGGCAGCGTATAAACAGGTCCGCATTCGTGCAGCCCTTTGATACGGCGGAATTCTCCGGCAATGGTTTCAATCGCCTCCACAAAATCCGGAAAGCTCTCGGTCAGGTGCAGATAGCCGCCCAGCCCGATGCGGTCCACCGGCTGGCGCAGCAGCGCGCGGCGCACCTGCCGCCAATAGGCTCTGGCATCGCGCGCGGGATCGCCGCCCTGCATAAAGGTAGGCGGCGCCGCCCAGCCCCACCGGAAACAGATAGGGATGCAGGCGGATCTCATGGGTTCGCACAGGCGCCGCGGCACACAGGCGCACCTCAAAGCCGGAAAACACACACTTGATCAGCCCGTCAAACCGCATCTCCTGGAAATGGCCGTTATTAGGTTCCATGCCGATCCAGCTGTCGTCGTAAAACACATAGGCGCTTTTACCAAAGCTGTGGACGATGTCCGTCAGCTCCTGCGTGAACGCAGCCACAAACCGCTGTACAAAGGCCATCCAGTCCAGCTTTACCCGGCTTGGCACATCATGCCCGGGGCAGCGCCTGCCGCCCCGGATAAAATCTTCCGCGGTAACGGCATAGCCATATTCCGCCTCAAATGCATCCATCATCCGCGGGCTCACGCTGAAATCGTAGCTGGACCAGTCCGTGAACAGATAACGGTTTCTCTCGCTGCTCCCCCAGATCCACGCGAAATTGTAAAACAGCGAGGTAAAGCGCACGATATCCGTATGTGGGTTCTGCTCACACCACTCGGGTCAGCCATTGCTCTTAAATAGTTCCTGCGCCTCGGGATATACGGGATCCGCCTGCATCAGGTGTTCCGCGTCCCAGTGGTTGGTGGTGTGGTTGTACATGGAAATCTCTTCCCAGATGCGCCACGCAAAAAAGCTGACTGTGTAGCTGTGCCACGCCTTGCCGCGCACCCAAACGCTGCCGGTCTCCGCGCGGTATTCCCACGCCTCCGGGGCAAGCGGCTCTCCCCCACGGTACGGTCGTACACCTGCCAGCGGGTCAGCGATTCGGGCTGTATCGTTAATTTGAAACTGCTCCGGCAAAAAAATCCGCCATCAGCGGAATGGAAATCCCGTCCTCCGCGCATACGCGCGGCGATGTAGACAGGATGCACTGCTGGCGGCAGTCGGGATGCTCCGTAATCCAGCGGTTATGCTGGCGGATAATACAAATCGTTGATAAAGATGGAAAAGCCCGCATTCAGGATGCTGTCCGAAAGCGTTGTCCCGTCACTGTCGCGGATGGCATCGGCGCCCCAGCGCCCGGCCAGTGCCAGCGAAAGCGCTTCATACCCCGCCTCGCCGGGCAGCGTAAAGCTGCCGCTCTTCCTCTCGTCCATGCCCTTACTCCTCTGTTGACGTGATGGCCGCGAAGGAACGCCAGCGCGAAGCCCTTGCCCCCAGCCCTGTGTCCACGTAGCGCGAAATTTGCCGGTAGCCTTCCAGATCGTTCATCACGGCCGTGCCGCCGGAAACGTTCAGCACCCGCCCGTCCGGGGAGATATTGTCAAGGATCGGCGGCATACGCCTTTTCCACATAGGCGGTGTGCAGCGGATTCCCCGTTTTTCACCATCGCGGCGGCAATGCCGCAGGAGGCCGAAAGCTCCTCGTAGCTTTCCGGATCATCCAGCACGGTGCGCCATAGTCCGCCTTCGGTTTGCAGCTTCTTCAGCCCCGTCAGCTGATCGCGCAGGGAGCAGTCGATATCCATAAACGGCGGATAGAGATAGGGTTCGGGCAAGGTGCGCTTTAACCTGCGCCATGGTATAGGCTGCCCAGGCATTCGCCCGCGCCCAGAAAAAGCCGGACATATGATCTTTGTTCATGTTGTTGTAGCCATGGTACCAAAGCCCGGTTGCCTTGTCCTGCAGATATTCGATATGCAAGAAATACTGGTGAAGGGCGTCGTTGATCAAGGATTTATCCTTGGGTGAGCACGCCGTAGCGCAGCATAAAATAGGCGGCCATAAACAGGGTATCCGCCCAGGCCTGCTCGGGAAAATCGTTGTTCACGGAAACGGTATGCTGAAGCACATGATCGCCGAAGCGCAGTGCGTGATTGCGGAGATAATCGATCTTCTGAGGCGGCGATATCTTCAGGTACGCTTCCTCGCCGGTCGCCTGATGCAGGGAAAGCAGGCAATGCCCCATCGCGCAGGTGTTCACCGTAAACGCCGGCAGGCCCAGCGCGATCAGCGCGTCCACCCTCGCTTTCAGCAAATCAAGGATACTCCTGCTTGCCGGTGGCCTCATACGCGCAGGCAACGCCGTAATACGCCACGCCGCAGGGCCAGTCCCACGGCAGGTCCATCTCCATGGTTTTGCGCACGACGGCATCCATAGCGCTTCCGGCAGCTGTTGGCGGCTGATGTGTGGTAAGCTTCATGGGTTTCTCCTTCAGGCTCGTTCGCTGTGTATCAGGAAAAAGCTGCGGCTTGTACGCAACAGCCGCAGTTTGAAAAGGACGTCCCCTTTTCCTGTCAAGGGCAAGGGACGTCCCCCGTCCAAAGGTCGTTAAGCTTGCCACGGGGTTTACTCGGTAACAGGCAGCTTGGTGGTATTGCCCGCTTCGTAGGCGGCCAGGCGCTCGTCGATGATTTCCTGATAACCGGCATCCAGATACTTCTGGCTCAGCTCGGCATACAGTGCGTCGAAACTCGGCGGGGTCACACTTGGTGAGCTGTACGCTGTATTCCTGATACAGGCTCAGCAGTGTACGCGGTATATTCGCTCTCGCTGTTGATGGCGACGGCGAACACCGGATCGGAATAAGCCCAGCCATTGTCGGCGATCGACTTGAGCTCATAGTAGTTGTCGATCAGATCCTGGGTGAAGTCCTGCGGCAGGCCCTGCGGCGCGATGGCGGCGATGGTCTGCTCGATGGTGCCAACCTTCTTGGAGGCGTGCACGCAGCAGGTCATATCGATGTTCATGTTGTGGTTGAGCATGTACTCGCCGCGGTAGTCGCCGTTGACAACCGGCAGGCCTTCGGCATTGTACTCAAAGGTAATGCCTTCGATGCCGTTTTCCATCACGGCCAGGGTCTCGGGCTGCGCCATCCACTCCAGGTACATCCAGGCGGCCTTGAGCTGGTCTTCGGTCGCCAGCGACGAGAAGCCCACGATCATGCCGAAGGCGTTGTCCGAACGGAACTGCGGCATATCCACAACGCCTTCTTCCACAACCCAGTTAAGGCTGAGAACAGCCAGCTTCCGCATCGGGGTTGTTTTCATAGAACGCGGTCAGCCAGCACACGTTGGCGGACATATAGCCGCTATAGGGAAGCAGCTGCCGTTGATGAAGTCGGTCTGCCACTGCGAGGCGCCGCCTGTGCCTTGGATCTCGGCCAGGTCGAGCTCATACTCGGGAGAATAGAGACCCAGATTGTATTCAAGGTTCTGCCGTTTGAGCAGACTGATAGGTCGGATACCAGCTCAGGCTTGCGGTGCCGAGGCTGGAATGCATGCGCCCATTCGACTTCAATCACGGGATAATCACGGAACGCGAAGTTAGCCACATACGCCGCTTTGGGCAGGCTCAGGCCCAGGGGATATTCCGCATAGCCCGCTTCTTTAACAGCCAGCAGGGCGGCAAGATATTCCTTGTAATTGGTCGGCGCGGCAATGCCCAGCGCATCCAGCCAATCCTTGACGGTACATGGTGGCATAGGTGTAGATGCCGTTGTGTTGTAGTAGGGGCGCTCGGTGAGCACGAAGTAGGTTCTCTCCGTTGATGTCGGAGTAGCCAAGCTGGTTGTTGTCAACCATCGCCTGATAATAGGTAGGAGCGACTTTGGCAAACGCGTCCAGGTCAATCACCTGCATGGCGCCGTCGTTGGCCCACTGGGCGACTTTGGGATAGTCATACTCCATCAGGATGGTGGGCGTTTCGCCGGCGGCGATGAGCAGGGAATACTTGGTCATCACGTCGCCGCGCGGGAATGGCGACATACTTCAACATTCGATGTTGTATACGTCGCCAAAATTCTTCTGTATCCACTGGGTCCAATAGTTGTCATCCACTGCGGGATAGCCTTCTTTGGAACGGTCGTATACAGGAACCGTGATGTTAACGGTTTCTGCAAACGGTTCGGCAGCGATCGTGCCGCCGGCGGGAGCCTCAACTTCTTCAGCCATCGATGCTGCGGGCAGCATCATGCCTAAAGCCATGACCACGGCAACAAGGGTGGTCAGGATTTTCTTCATGAGTTTCTCTCCTTTTATGATTTTATATGATGAATGATCAGCCTTTGACAGCGCCGATCATTACACCCTTTGACAAAGTACTTCTGAATGAACGGATATACGCAGATGATGGGAAGGGTGGCAAACATGACCATCGCGGCCTGCAGCACCTCCGGCGTGGACTGTACGGCCATGCCTTCGGAAATACTGATCGCGTCCGCGCCCGGAGTTAAGCACCATATTGCTTAGCAGGTACTGGATGGGCTGCAGCGCCTTTTTGGTGATAAAGTATTTCGCGTCGGCATAGGCGTTCCAGCGGCCGACCGCGTAAAACAGCGACAGGGTTGCCAGGATGGGCTTGCTCAGCGGAAGGACAATTTTAAACAGGATCTGGAAGTTGCTGGCACCGTCCAGAAACGCGGCCTCCTCCAGGCTGTCGGGGATGGTGGACTGGATAAAGGTTTTCATGATCAGCATATTGAACGGCGAAAACGACAGCGGCAGGACCAGCACCCACATTTTGTTGATCAGGCCCAGATTCTTGAGCAGCAGGTATTCCGGAATCAGGCCCGCGTAAAAGTACAGCGTAAACAGGATCATCAGGGCGATAAAGTTGCGCCCCATCAGGCGCCTGCGTGATAGCGGATAGGCGGCACAGATGGTCAGGATCATGCCGATCACCGTAAACAGCACGGTCACCAGCACCGTATAGAGCATCGAGTGGGTCAGCTGGCCATCCTGAAAGATGGTGGTATAGGCTTCCAACGTAACATCCTTGGGCAGCAGCGTAACCTGCTTGGCCAGCACCGCAGAGTTGCCGGAGATTGATTTGACCGCGATGTGCACAAAGGGCACAATACAGGTCAGGCAGAGGAGAATGATGATCAGCACAATCACGATATCGCCGATTGTGGTATGCATTTTCATCCCGGTTGTGCCCGTAACGCGCTTGGTATGGGTCGTATCCATCATCTCACCCCCCCTAAATCAGGCCGGATTCGCCAAGCTTTTTGGCAAACCGGTCCGCAAGCAGCACGAGGATGAACCCAAGCAGCGACTGGAACAGGCCCACGGCCGTGGCTTTGGAAAAGTTTCCTCCGGCCAGGCCCTTTTCGTAGATATAGATGGCGAGCTGGTATTGGTAATCCTTCACCAGCACGTTGCCAAACGAAGCGAGCCGCTCGTAATTGGAGCCCATGATGCGGCCCAGGTTGAGGATCAGCAGCGTTACCATGGTCGGCCGGATGCCCGGCAGGGTGATGTGCCACATCTTGCGCATGCGGCCTGCGCCGTCCACAGTGGCGGCTTCATACAGCTCTGCGCTGATGCCGGTGATGGCCGCCAGGTACAGGATGGTGCCCCAGCCCATGTTCTGCCATACCGCCATCAGCAGGTAGGTAATGGCCCAGTGGGTTTTTTCCGTCAGGAACGGGATACCCTCCTGAATCCATCCGGCGTTCATCAGCGCGATGTTCACCAGCCCCGTGGAAGGCCGAAACAGCGTGTAGGATACGCTGGCGATGATCACCCAGCTCAAAAAGTGCGGCAGATACAAAATCGTCTGCGAAACCTTTTTGAAGCGCGGCATGCGCAGCTCGTTGAGCATGAGCGCCAGGAAGATCGGCACGGGGAACCCGATCAGCAAATCCGCAAAGTTGAAAATCAGCGAGTTCTTCAGCGAGCGCAGAAAATCAGCGTCCTTGAAGATCTTCTCGAAAATCTGGAAGCCTACATATTCGCTCCCGGCATAGCCTTTGGCCGGTTTATAGTTCATAAAGGCAATCCGGAGCCCCGGATAGGCGGCATACTTGAAAATCAGCACAAAAGCAACCGGAAGCAGCAGTAAAAGATATAGCTGCCAATCCCGCCTTACGGCGTTCCTCAGGCTGCGCGCGATCAGTCCGCGGCGGTTATGGGTAATGGCTGGTTGCGTCACCTTCAAAAGGGTTATCCTCCCTGCTTCAGCGTGTACTAAAAGTTCATTTTGTCCCTTTTATGCTTATAATATACCGATCCATACAGGCGGAATCCATCGAATATCAACCAACAATTATGCATATTCTACTTTTTATTTTTCCAAAAACAGCGTAATCAGCCTCTATTTCTTGCTTTTTGCGATTTCTTCTTCAAATCCGCGTGATATTTTTCTTGATAGATGGTTGAATTTGCCCACTGTATTTGGTAGAGTACAGACAGGGAGGGATCACGATGGCCAGACGCGCCCGCCAGGTGATTGAGTACCGGGTGTACGAGCTGAATATCGATTTCCCGGCGTTGCTGCTGGACGGGGAACAGTGGCATATTTCTGATATAAAAAGCAAGCGGCTCCATTTTCACAACTGCATGGAAATCGGCATTTGCCATACCAACTCGGGCACGCTGCTGGTGCGCGACGAGCCCTACACCTTTCATGCCGGAGATGTGACCGTGCTGCCGCGCCATGTGCCCCACACCACCTATTCCTCCCACGGGATGACCAGCCTGTGGAGCTATCTGTTTGTGGATATGCGTGAACTGCTGTCGGAGTTTCTGCACACGGAGGAGGATTTTGAGCTTTCCACCTTCCACCCGCAGAATTTCATCCACCTGTTCAAGGGTGACGAATATCCCAAAATCCACTTTCTGGCGGACAGTATCATCGACGAGCTGAAAACCCGGCAAGCGCATTATCAGGAAAGCGCCCGCGGGCTGCTGCTCTCGCTGTTTTTTGAAATCACGCGCGCGCTTAAGGCCAGCGCCGGCCCCACGCCTGTAAAAAAGCGCAAGGATACGCTGGTGCTTACCCCGGCGCTGAACTATATCAACGAAAACTATATGCGTAAAATCTCGGTGGATGAGCTGGCGGAAATGTGCCACCTGTCCACCACGCATTTCCGGCGGCTGTTCTTTTCCATCATGGGGAGTAACCCCCATACCTTCATCAACCAGACCCGGATCACCCGCGCCTGCACCATGCTGCAAACCACCGATGATGCCATTTTGAGCATTGCCGAAACGGTAGGCTTCGTATCGGTATCCAGCTTTAACCGCTGTTTTCAGCAAATGGTGGGGGTCACGCCGCGCCACTACCGCACCCCCGAACACCAGGGCCAAAAGCCGCAGCGCCCGCAGAGCATTGTGCAGTACCGCGGCTGGGTAGCGCCGGACTTATGATATCCGGTCAATGATACAATCATGATAATGAAAGCACGTATCTAACGGAAGTATAGAAAAGGCGGAACCGATATGCAGACCAGCCCCCTGTGTAAACGCTGTTTGCTGGAAGAGCTTCTGGAGGAGCAATCCCTTTACGAGGTCATCCGCCAGCGCATCGCCCTGCTGACGGACGAAGAACGCACCGGCGAAACCGAATACCGGCGCAGGCTAGCCCTTTGCCAAGGCTGCGCCGAGCTTAGCCGCGGCACCTGCGCGCAGTGCGGCTGCTATGTGGAAATCCGCGCAGCCAAACGGCGCATGCGCTGCCCGCATATAAGCCCCAAATGGTAGGAGACCCCTATGCAATTCATGGAAAGAGGTAAAGGCAAATGATCGAGATCAAACTGCACCCCGAGCAGGAACTGGGAACCATCCATAAAAACATTTACGGGCATTTCTCGGAGCACTTGGGGCGCTGCGTATACGGCGGCCTGTTCGTGGGCGAGGACTCCCCCATCCCCAACAAAAACGGCATGCGCACCGATGTGGTGGACGCGCTGAAAGCCATCCGCGTGCCCGTGCTGCGCTGGCCGGGCGGCTGCTTTGCCGATGAATACCACTGGGAAGACGGCATCGGCCCCAGGGAAACCCGCAAGCGAATGGTCAACACCAACTGGGGCGGCGTCGTGGAGGACAATTCCTTCGGCACGCACGAGTTTCTGGAGCTTTGCGCCCAAATCGGCTGCGAGCCCTACATCAACGCCAACGTCGGCTCCGGCACGGTACGCGAGATGGCCGAGTGGGTGGAGTATGTAAACAGCGACGGCGATTCCACCGTGGTCCGCAAGCGCTGGGCCAACGGCCGCAAGGATCCCTTCGGCGTGAAATACTGGGGCGTGGGCAACGAAAGCTGGGGCTGCGGCGGCAATATGCTGCCCGATTATTATGCCCACGAATACCGCCGCTACCAGACCTACTGCCGCAACTACGGCAGCCATGCGCTGTACCGCATCGCCTGCGGTCCCAACTCCGGCGACTATGCCTGGACCGACACGCTGATGAAGATGGCCGCGCCGCACCTGGACGCCCTCACCCTGCACTACTACACCGTGCCCACCGGCGTATGGAAGGATAAGGGCAGCGCCACCGCGTTTGACGAGGCCCTGTACTATCAAACCCTGCACGGCGCGCAAACGATGGACGAGCTGGTAACCAAACATTTGGAGACGATGGACAAATACGACCCCGAACACCGTGTGGGCCTGATTGTGGACGAATGGGGCGCCTGGCACAACGTGGAGCCCGGCACCAACCCCGGCTTCCTTTACCAGCAAAACACCATGCGTGATGCGCTGCTGGCCGCCATGACGCTAGATGTGTTCAACAAACACTGTGACCGCGTTGTGATGGCCAACATCGCCCAGACCGTGAACGTGCTGCAGGCCGTGATCCTCACCGAGGGCAATCAGATGGTGCTTACCCCCACCTATCACGTATTCGACCTGTATCAGGCGCACCAGAACGCCACGCTGGTGGCGCACGAGGCGCAGCCGGGCGCTGTGGGCGTGGGCGACACACAGGTACCCGCCCTCAGCCTGACGGCCTCCAAAAAAGAGAGCCTCCTGACCGTGACCCTTTCCAACCCGTCGCTCACGGAAACCGCAGAGCTCAGCCTGCTGATCAGCGGCGTGCGCAAGGCCGCGGGCCGCCTGCTGACCGGCGCGATGAGCGCCTGTAACGATTTTGACCATCCGATCCGCGTCACTCCGCAAAAGCTGGAAGAAATCGGCCTCACCCAAGGCGGCGTCACCTGCTCCCTGCCGCCCTGCAGCGTGGCTGAGCTCACCCTGACACTGTAATTTATCCTGTATTCAAGCCGTTTTCAAAGCAACTGAAAACGCTAAAATTAAAAATGAATTTCGATTCAATATTCAGAAGGGTTTTTGTTTCCAATGCAAAATATACCCTATCAGGGATTATCCCTGATGGACCGGCCCTCCACCCCATAACCCGCCCGACCTGCCTTTTCACAACCTTTACACTGCACGATCGTTGATATATAAGAAAAAAGAGAACAGCAGAACAGATCGCACCCGATTACGCAAAGGGTGATGTTTTCCGTGGAAAAACCGTTACTGCATAACACGAAATCAACCGCAGACACAGGTCCGGGCACGCTCACAGACCCGTATGTGCGGCTGTGAAAGGAGACCCGTATGAAAAAGCTGAAACAAGCTATCCAATCGCTCGCTCTCAATCTCGCAGTTTCCAGCGTATTACGATCCCCCGTAAAAAACTTCCCCCGCCTTGTCAACTGGTTTGAAAAATTTGACAAGCAGAAGGATTATGCTCACATTATCAAAGGCGTCCGTCCCATTGCGGAGGATCCCGGCAACAACTGGAACCAGTACATCATCAATCTGTGCAACGATATCGATCATCAGGAGCTGAAAGCGCTTGTGCACAACTTTGCCGTAAACGCCAGCTTCGGCGGTAAAAACCGGCAGGAAGAGTGTAAAAACAAATACGGGTGCCGAATCCCCTGGGCCATCCTGATGGACCCCACATCCGCCTGCAACCTGCACTGCATCGGCTGTTGGGCCGCCGAGTACGGCAACAAGCTCAACATGAGCTATGAGGAGCTGGATTCCATCATCAAGCAAGGCACCGCGCTGGGCACCTATTTCTATATTTATTCCGGCGGCGAGCCACTGATGCGCAAAAAGGATATCATCCGCCTGTGCGAAGCGCACCCCGATTGTCAGTTCCTGGCATTTACCAACGGCACGCTGATTGACGAAGCGTTCGTGGAGGACATGAAACGGGCCAGGAATTTCCTGCCCACCATCAGCGTGGAAGGCTTCGAAGTGGAAACCGATTCCCGCCGCGGCAAGGGCACCTACGCCAAGGTGGAAAAGGCGATGGCGCTTTTAAAAAAGAATAAGCTTCTGTTCGGCATCTCCTGCTGCTACACCAGCCGGAACGTGAACGCCATCGGATCGGAAGCATACTTTGACCGGATGATTTCGTGGGGCGCCAAGTACTGCTGGTTCTTCACCTATATTCCCGTTGGCAAGGATGCCGTGCCCGAGCTGATGGTATCGGCTGAGCAGCGGAAATTCATGTTCGAGCAGGTGCGGGCCTTCCGCAAAACCAAGCCGATCTTCACGCTGGATTTCTGGAACGACGGAGAGTTTTCCCACGGCTGCATCGCCGGCGGCACCAGCTACCTGCACATCAACGCCAACGGTGATTACGAGCCCTGCGCCTTCATCCACTATTCCAACTGCAACATCCGCCACAACACGCTGCTGGAGGCCCTGCAAAGCCCGTTGTTTAAAGCCTATCAGGTGGGCCACCCCTGGAACGAGAACCTGCTGCGCCCCTGCCCGCTGCTGGACAACCCCGAAAAGCTGGCCGAGATTGTGAAAGCCTCCGGTGCGCACTCCACGGATTTCCAATGTCCCGAGGACGTATGCGAGCTGACCGGCAAGTGCGTACACGCGGCGGAGTGCTGGGCGCCGGTTGCCGACGCGATCTGGGAGACCAATCCCAAAAGCGATCATTACAAGGCTACGCACCTCGCCTAGCCGCGATCAGACCTTTGCCGCCGTCTCTTCCTTTTGCAGCAGCATTTTCAGCCCGAAGCCGATCAGCACCGCGCCAACCGCGGCATTGAGAACTGTAATCACAGCAACCGGCAAAAAGCTGCTGAGGATGCTGCCCAACGCGGCAACCGCCGCCAGCGACAGCAGGGTGCTCAGCACGCAGCCCATAGCAAAAAAGCCTAGCTGCCGTCTATTCCACTGGTTTTTCGCCATCTGCGCGGTAAACATCCCGCTCCAGAACACGATGGTCAGCGGGTTGGAGGCTGTGAGAAGAACACCCTGCCAGAACAGACTGCCGCCGGACGCGGAGGAAAACAGCGACACGCTCGGCAGCACCCGGATGTTCAGGGCGCTCAGCATCGTATCGGCCCCGAAGATAACAAGCACCAGGCAACCCAGCCACCGCATCGCCGCCTTGATCTTCTCGCCGCGCAGCAGGGCCGCCGCCCCCGCGCCGGAAAGCGCAACAAAGAGAGCGTCCACCAGCACGGCGGCCAGCGCCACCTGCAGCCCGGGCAAAAAGCCGTGGTCCGCGGCGCTGCGGAACGTGAGCAGGCATACCGGGCCAACGGCCAGCTGCAGCAGCATGCCGAACCGGAGTCCTTTCAGGACCATGGTCATTCTCTCACGCATTGATTTCCTCCTTCAGCGTCAGCAGGGAGATCATCGTATTGGTTGAAGCCACGCCGGGGATGGTTTTCAGGGTTTTGGAAATAAAGATTTCCAGCCCCTGCATATCCTCCGCCGCCACTTTGAGAAGGTAATCGTGCGCGCCCGCCACATGGTGGCACTCCAGCACACAAGGGTACTGCGTGACCGCCTCGCGGAAAAACCGGATCGGTTCCGTGCCGTTGAGGCCGACCAGGATAAACGCAAGCAGCGGTCTGCCCGTCTTTACCCGGTCAAGCTTTACGGTATACCGCTCAATCAGCCCCGAGGTTTCCATCTTGCGGATCCGTTCCGCTACGGCCGGAGTGGACAGCTTTACCCGCCTGCCGATTTCGGAGGCGGAGGCCCGCGCGTTTTGCTTCAGTTCCTTGAGAATCTCTTCATCCATGGCGTCCATCGGCATCCCTCCCTGAAGGATATTGTAGCATGCGCTTTCTCCGTTGAACACAATTTCCAAAATATCAATAAAACCGAAAGCGAATCCATCGATTCGCTTTCGGTTTGTTAATTCCGGCTGTCGATATCCGGCGTTCCGCATTTACTGTAAAATGCCAGCCGGATTATTCCCGCTTGAACTTCTGCTGGATCAGGCAGACCGCCGCGTACAGCGCCGAAGCGCCAAAACCGCAGGCCGCGATCCACGGCAGGCCCCCTATGCGGGGCGTGATATCGGCAAGGCTCAGCAGGCAGGAGCCAATAAACAAGCCGCAGAACACTAGGGTGCGGTTATGGCGGCCGGCGGTTTTCCGGTTTTCCCGCCTGGCCGCAGCGGAAGGCTCCGTTTCCACATGCACGGTCAGGCCGCCACCCGCCGCAGAGCGCAGCGTATCATTGAGCAGGGCCGGAGTGGACAGGGATTTCTGCAAGGATTCGTAGATGGAGCGGGCGTTTTCGGATACAACCTTTTTCCAGTCGATATCCTTCAGCTTGCGCGCCGCAAACCGCTGGGCCACAATCTGCATCAGATTGGTATCGGGGCTGATGTCCGCCACCACGCCCTCCAGCGTGCTGATGCCGCGCCCAAGCAGCGTAATGCCGGGCGGCATCGTAAGCCGGTGGTTCTGGGCGATGCGCAGATATTGCTGGATGATATCGCCGATATTCATCTCGCCGATGTCCATCTCCAAATATTGGTCGAGCATCTCCTTCACATCGCTGAGCAGCGCCTTGCGGTCCACCGGGGCGGTATGGTGAGTGATGGCAAGCACCGCCTCCGTTACCCCTTCGGCATCGCGCCCGGCCACCGCGCCCAGCGCTTTTTCAAACGCTTCCTGATCCTTGGCCGACAGCCGCCCGACCATGCCCAGGTCCAGCCACACAATCTGCCCGTCACGCACGCGCAGGTTGCCGGGGTGCGGATCGGCATGGAAAAATCCGTCGTCCAGCACCTGTTTCATATAGTTGGTGCACAGCTTCAGGCAAACCTCGGACAGGTCGTATTCCTCCGCCTTCAGCGCTTCGCGGTCGTCAATCATCAGGCCGTCGATCGCCTCCATCACCAACACCTGCCGCGTGGAAAGCTCGCGGTAGATTTTAGGGCAGGTGACATAGGCCACGTCCTCGTTCAGCCTGCGGAATTCCTCCGCGTTTTCAGCCTCGTGCAGGAAATCCATTTCCTGCCGGGATACGTTCCACAGCTCATTAAGCACCATATCAAAGTCCACGGTTTCGCCCGTGGGCACGTATTTAAGCGGCTTTACCGCCTTGCGCAGCAGCACGATATCGCTGGCCATCTGGTCGTAGATCCCTTCGCGCTGCACCTTGACCACCACCTTGTCGCCGCCCGGCAGCACGGCCGCGTGCGCCTGCGCGATGGATGCGCTGCCCAGCGGTGTCTGGTCAAACGACAGAAAGGCTTCCGCAAGCGGTATGCCAAGCGAAGCTTCCACCACGCGTGTCACCTCATCCATGGGCATGGGTTTGACATCGGAGCGGAGCTTTTGCAATTCCTGGCAATATGGCATCGGCAGCAGATCCGTACGCATGGACAGCAGCTGGCCGAGCTTGACAAAGGTAGGCCCAAGGTCCTCCAGAATCGCGCGCAGCTTTTCCGGCGTGATGCCCAGCATGATTTTGTGCCGCCTCAGGATACCCGCGATCTGGAGGAACCGGCTGCTGCCCCTGCCCTTCAAGGGCCGCTTTGCCGTATCACTGGCCATCGGGGTGCAGGGATTGCAGCTTATCTTTCACTGCCTTCAGCTCTTCGGGGGAGAGACTTTCCAGGGCGTTGAGGATTTCATCCTTACCGGGCTTTTTTTCCGGCTCGTCCTCTTGGATAATCTGCTTGATCTTATGGCGCAGGCGCTCGTTGATCGCCTGTCCGTGGTCCAGCGTTTCCTCGCCCTTTTTGGCAAGCACTTCAAACGTTTCCTGCGTCTTTTCGGCGGCTGTGCTCAGCGCGCCGATACCGGCCATCATTACTTTACGTACGTCATCGCTCATTTTCATGGGAAGGGCTCCTTTCCTAG
The DNA here is from genome assembly GCA_963664595.2 of Candidatus Limiplasma sp. Taxonomy (GTDB): domain Bacteria; phylum Bacillota; class Clostridia; order Christensenellales; family Aristaeellaceae; genus CAXXOK01. The sequence goes on from CAXXOK010000005.1 coordinate 14,119, forward strand.
GGGTGTCAGATTATGTCAGTATTTTCATCACGGTTATTGAGTAAATAAATGGGTTTCGGGGTCAGATTAATTGTATCACTTTCGCCGGAATTGGTCGAGTGCCACGCACAGGCTGCCGCCGGATGGCGCAGGGCGAACGGTGCTTGCCTCGTTGCATGGATATTCGGAAGAGCTAATATTATACATCCGAAAAACATTAATAATACAATTGCAATTCCGGACATTCCAGCCCTTCCGTCCTTACCTTTCATGGGTTTCAGGCACATTCATCACGTAACGTATTATTTTTATTCTGTATGCATAAACCATTGACACATTTTATAAATTATGGTAGCTTAGTTATACAAGGGAGTTGTAGACAACAACTCTACTCTTTTTTATGGGAGGAATTTTCAATGAACAAGAAAATTTTTGCGATTATTCTGTCGATTGCGTTACTGCTGCCCATGATGGCGTTTGCCGAAAGCGCCGCCACCATTGATGTGTCCGCCATTGCCCTGATGCAGCCCGGCACCCTCACCATCGGTTCCGAAATCGGTTATCCTCCTTTCGAGGACTTTGCGGACGACGGTGTAACGCCCATCGGCTATGATATCGACTTTGCCTATGCGCTGGGCGAAAAGCTGGGCCTTGACATCGTGTTTGTCAACACCGCGTGGGACGGCATCTTCCAGGGCATCGACGTGAACTACGACTGCGTTATCTCCGCCGTAACCATCACCGAAGAGCGCAAGGAAACCATGCTGTTCTCCGATCCCTACATCAACAACTATCAGGCTGTTGTGGTGCCCGCCAATTATGAAGGCGAAATCACCGGCTTCCTCGATCTGGATGGCATGACCATCGCCGTGCAGAAGGAAACCACCTCCGACATCCTGATGTCGGACTATGTGGATACCAAATCCATTGATTGCACCATCTCCGCCAACGAAAAGATTGTTACCTGCTTCACGCAGCTGACCAACGGCGAAGTGGATGCCGTCGTGGTGGACTCCACCGTTGCCGTAGGCTATCTGGCCGCCAATCCCGACGCTTATAAAATTGCGTTCCAGGATCAGACCGAGCCCGAGTCCTTTGGTATGGCCATGGGTCTGAACAACACCGCGCTGCAGACCGCCGTTAACGCCGCAATTGCCGAGCTGACCGAAGAAGGTTTCTTTGACGAGAGCGTTGCATACTGGTTTGGCGCCGGTCAATAAACCGGCCTGATCCGGAAGCCTGAAGGGAATACGATGAATAATATCATCAAACGAATTGTTGACATCAAACGATGGAAACACACCACCAAAACGGCTGCCATAATCGTTATGGCAGCCGTGGCGTTGCTGATCTTCCTCTCGTCGATCAACGTATCGCAGGAAGAGATGATGGCAGGCCTATCCGATGGGATGAAGCAAACCATTGAAGCGGAAAAGGATTCCAGCCGGAAGCGTGTTACCGTTACCTATAACAGCTTCGGCTTTATCAAGTATCTGTCCGTTTCCTCCTCCGGCGCGAACGCGGAAAAGGAAGCCTATGTAGGGTTTGCGGGAACCATCTACAGCGCGGATGAAGGCTTTGCCAAATTCACCGGACTGATGGTGAACTACACCTACCGCATGCTCGGCAGCGGGGAGAATATACTCCATGGCGTAAAGCTGACGCTGCTGCTGACCACCCTGTCCATGGTGATCGGGGCGATCTTCAGCGTCTTCCTGGCGCTTGGTAAAATATCCAAGAACAAATTCATCAGCAAGATTTCCAGCGCATACATCTTCTTCTTCCGCGGTACGCCGCTGCTGATACAGCTGTTTGTGGTGTATTTCGCCGTTCCGCAAATCTTCGGGTTTGCCTGGACAGGCCTTTTCAACAATCCGGAAGCGGTGTACAAAGGCGCGTTCATGGCTGCGCTGATTGCGTTTTCCCTGAACTCCGCCGCCTACTGCGCGGAGATTGTGCGCGCCGCCATCCAGTCCATCGACAAGGGCCAGAGCGAGGCCGCCAAGGCGCTCAGCATGACCTACGGGCAGACCATGCGCACCATCATTATCCCCCAGTCCATCCGGCGGATGATCCCCCCGCTGTGCAACGAGTTTGTCATGATGATCAAGGATGTTTCCCTCGTGTTTGCCATCTCCCTGATGGATATCACAACGATTTCCAAAACGATCATGACCAGCGAGAACAACTACATGGTGTTTTTCCCTGCCCTCATCATTTATCTGATCGTTACGGCCATTTTCACGTATATCTTCGGCAAGATTGAAAAACGGCTATCGGTCTATGAATAGGAGGCAGAAATGAGCGATTACGAGTATATTCTGAGAACCGAGAATCTGTGTAAATCCTTTGGCACGCTTGAGGTGCTTAAAAACGTGGATTTAAGCGTGAGAAAGGGCGAGGTGATCTGCATCATCGGCCCGTCCGGCGCCGGTAAATCCACCTATCTGCGTTCCTTAAACCAGCTGGAGACCATCACCAGCGGGAAGATCTACATCAAGGACGAGCTGTTTCTCCACCGGGAGCACAACCGTACCATTCACCATGCAGAACCGGAAAAGCAAAAGGCCATGCTGCTGGAAATGGGCATGGTGTTTCAGCGTTTCAATCTGTTCCCGCACAAAACCGTGCTGGAAAACGTGATGATTTCGCAGATTCTGGTCCGCAGGCGCACCAAAGCCGAAGCCCGGCAGAAGGCGGAGGAGATTATCGCGCGGGTCGGTCTGTCCGACAAGCTGGACGCATATCCATCCAAGCTGTCCGGCGGCCAGCAGCAGCGCGTGGCCATCGCCCGCGCGCTAGCCATGGACCCGGAGATTATGCTGTTTGACGAACCGACCTCCGCCCTGGATCCGGAGCTGGTCGGCGAGGTGCTCAACGTAATGAAATCGCTGGCCATGCAAGGCATTACCATGCTCTGTGTAACCCATGAAATGGGTTTTGCCAGAGAAGTGGGCGACCGCGTGGTGTTTATGGCGGACGGCATGATCCTGGAGGAGGGCGAACCCCGGGAAATGTTCGAGCATCCCCAGAACGAAAAGGCCGCCAATTTCCTCAAAAGCGTGCTGTAATCAAACCCCCGGAAAGCGTATCTGGCGATCACGGCAGGAGCTTATTTCCCGCTCATATACACGGTCCGTCGGCCCGGCCTCCCCGATCAATACGGGAGAAGCCGGGTCGTGTTTTTGTCTGTTTGTTGCGATCTCACCCGCGTTATAGTTGGCGTAGCAGTAACGGCAGCCGTGGCCGCAGGTGTTGTATTGGCCGATGTCCACGCTCTGCGCGCAGCCGCAGGCAGGCCGCTGGCCGCTATCCTTATTCACATGCAGGCGGCATCCCAGCAGCTTTTCCAGCAGCGCGGCATCCACACAATGCGCGGGCGCAATGCCACAGCCGCTATAATCCGCCGCTTCGGCGCAGGCGCTCATCTCCATACCGCAGCCCCGCGCAATCTGCGCCAGCTCTCCGGCCAGCGTCCGCCGTTCCTCCGGCGGGAGCGTTTGCGCAGCCAGCGCCGCCGCATTGCGCCGCACGTTGCGATAATCCGTATCCAGAAAGCTGATGATTACTTTGTCCGTATATCCTGTAAGGCTCTTCGCCATCCGCGCAAACTGCCGCAGGTGTTCCTCCCGCGGATAGGCCGCACTGACCAGTATGGGATCGTAGCGCCAGATGACTCGCTCCGCGCCGATCTGCTCCGACAGCCGCTGGAATGTCCGGATGATCTCTATTTTATCGGGGAGGTTCGGCTCCATCTCTCTGCCGTAGGGCGTGAGCGTATATTGAAAATAGTACGCATAGTCCCCAAGCTCCCGCAGCCTGGCAAGCATCGGCTGCGGGTTTTTGGTCCAGAATACGATGCCGTCCACAACCACCGGCGCCAGGCTGATGCGGCTGAGCTGCCGGGGGTTTCTGGGGTTTCGTACGTAAACAAATCCCTCCCGTAAACGTTGAAAGAACCACTGTGCATACAGGGCCGGGATATCGGTTCTGCGGCTTGCGCTGATGATCATCTGCCTGATTTCCTTTCTTATCTCCGTGCAAACCCGACATGTTTGCCGTGCAGGGATAACTATCCTTTTCATCGTTTTGCACATGGTCGATTCGGTAACTTTTCGTACGCTTTGTCTATTGACAAAATCCGATATTATCGTTATATTTATATCGATATAAATTTATCGATATTGAGGGATCGATAGGAAGGGAGGCTTTCATGGACAACGATAAGCGGATACTGCAGATCCCGCTGCCGACTTTGAAACGCCTGCCGATCTACCACCAATATGTTACCAAAAAGGCGCACGAAGGGATCCGGGACGTATCCTGCGCGACCATCGCGCGGGACCTGGGCCTTGTGGCCGTGCAGGTGCGCAAGGACCTGCAGGTAACCGGTGCCGTAGGCCGCCCCAAAACGGGGTATCAGGTAAAGCAGCTATTGGAAGCGTTGTCCAGGACGCTTGGCTACGACAACAAGACAGAAATGTTTCTGGTCGGCGCCGGCAGCCTTGGGAAAGCCTTACTGGGCTATAAACGCTTTCAGGACTACAACATCGGTATTGCCGCGGCCTTTGACGTAAACGACGCTCTGGTCGGCGCCGAGGTGAACGAGCGTCCCATCCTGCCGATGGCCAAGTTCTCGTCCCTGTGCCAGCGCATGCATGTGAAATTCGGCATCATCTGCGTACCGGTGGAAGCGGCGCAGAGCGTGGCGGACATCATGGTTTCCTCGGGGATCGAAGCCATTTGGAACTTCGCCCCTGTCACCCTGGATGTGCCGGACACGGTGATCGTGCACAATGAAAACCTGACCGCCTCTCTATCCATTCTACTCAATAAATACCGGACCCGCAATCTTGAAAGTGAGCGTGACGAAGCGTGCAAAACATCCTAGCGTTTGAAAAGGCCGGACAGATCATCGAAAAATATGGGTATAACAAAGCCAAGCTAATCCCTATTTTGCAGGAAATTCAAAATGAATACCGCTACCTACCCGAGGAACTGATGGTGTACGTGGCCACGATGCTGGGCACGACCTCGTCTCAGGTATACGGTGTGGCCTCGTTTTATTCCTATTTCACGCTGAAACTCAAGGGCAAGTATGTGGTCAAGGTCTGCGACGGCACTGCCTGTCACGTGAAGAAATCCATGCATATCCGCGATGCCATCCGCAATTACCTGAAGCTGGAAAATGGCAAGGATACAACGCCCGACCTCCTTTTCACCGTGGAAACGGTATCGTGCCTTGGCGCCTGCGGGCTTGCCCCCGCCATGACCGTCAACGACGAGGTGCACGGGCTGCTGACCGACGAAGCGGCGGTTGCCATCATCAAGGACATTCAGGAAAAGGAAAAGGAGCAGGTGAGCCATGAGTGAAACCGTGAATCTGCAGGCGCGTGCGGCTGCCTATCAGGAGAATACCAAGGATATCCAGAAGCGGATCATTGTTTGCGCAGGCACAGGCTGCATGGCGGGCGGCGCGATGAAGATCATTGCGCGTTTTGAAGAGCTGATCAAAGCCAAGGGCCTGCACGTTGCCCTGGTGATTGATAAGCACGAGGACGGCATTCAGGTGTCCGGCAGCGGCTGCCAGGGCTTTTGCCAGATGGGCCCCCTGGTGACCATTTACCCGGAAAAGATCATGTACTGCAAAGTAAAGCCCGACGATGTGGAAGAGATCATCGAAACGAGCGTGCTGGGCGACGGTATTGTGGACCGCCTGGTGTTCAAGCACAAGTCCACCGGCAAAACCTATCCCCACAAGGATGAAATGCCCTTTTACAAAAACCAGCACCGTATGGTACTGGCAAAGTGCGGCAATATCGATCCCGGCGACATCAACGAGTACATTGCCGCGGGCGGTTACCTCCAAGCCGAAAAGGCGCTGGCGATGACGCCGGAAGCCATTTGCAGCCTGATGATGGATTCTGGCCTCAAGGGCCGCGGCGGCGGGGGCTTCCCCACGGGCCGCAAATGGGATCTGACCCGCATTAACGAAAGCGACAAGAAATACATCATCTGCAACGGCGACGAGGGCGATCCCGGCGCGTTCATGGACCGCTCCGTTATGGAGGGCAACCCCCACAGCGTGATCGAGGGCATGATGATCGCCGCGCTGGCAATCGGCGCGGACGAGGGCTATGTATACGTACGTGCGGAATATCCGCTGGCAGTTAAACGTATCCGTGCCGCCGTGGTTGCGGCTACGGCCGCGGGCGTGCTCGGCGAGCACATTTTCGGCACGGATAAAGCCTTCACCATCACCGTGATGGAGGGCGCCGGCGCGTTTGTGTGCGGCGAGGAAACCGCGCTGATCGCATCCATCGAAGGCAAGCGCGGCATGCCCACCCCCAAGCCCCCTTATCCCGCGCAGAAGGGCCTGTTTGGCAAACCCACCGTAATCAACAACGTGGAAACGCTGGCCTCCGTGCCCATCGTGATGGAAATAGGCGTGGAGAAGTTTAAGGAGCTGGGCACCGATACAGCCTCCGGCACTAAGACCTTCGCCATTACCGGCCACGTGGTGAACACCGGCCTGATCGAGGTTCCCTTCGGCTCCACCCTGCGCCAGATCGTGTACAACATCGCGGGCGGCGTAACCGATGAAAGCGGCCAGGTATCCCCCGACGGTTTCAAGGCCGTGCAGATCGGCGGCCCCTCCGGCGGCTGCCTGACCAAGGAACACCTGGACCTCCCCCTGGACTACCAGAACCTGACGTCCATCGGCGCGATGGTGGGCAGCGGCGGCCTGGTGGTGATGAACCAGAATACCTGCATGGTCGAAATCGCCCGCTTCTTTATGGAGTTCACACAGAACGAAAGCTGCGGTAAGTGCGTGGTATGCCGCGAGGGCACCAAGCAAATGCTGGATATCCTGACGGATATCACGCAGGGCCGCGCCACCATGGAGCAGCTGGATTTGCTGGAAGAGCTGGCCGGCGTGGTGAAAACCGCCTCGCTATGCGGCCTGGGCAAAACCGCGCCCAACCCTGTGCTTTCCACCCTGAAATATTTCCGCGACGAGTACATTGAGCACATCGTCAACAAACGCTGTCCCGCGGGCCAGTGCCAGGCGCTCAAGGAGTACCGCATCGACCCGGAGAAGTGCATCGGCTGCGGCGCGTGCGCCCGCAAGTGCCCCGTAAGCGCCATCTCCGGCGAAAAGAAACAGCCGCATGTGATCGACGGCAAAGTGTGCATCAAATGCGGAGCCTGCAAAGATACCTGCAAATTTGGCGCCGTGCTCGTGTAAGAAAGGGGCGGACTACGATATGAAAAGCAACCAAACCGTAACCATTGATAATAAGCAGGTGCCCATCGAGGGCGAGCGCAATCTGCTGGAGCTCATCCGCAAAGCCGGTATCGAAATTCCCACCTTCTGCTACCATTCCGAAATGAGCATTTACGGCGCATGCCGCCTGTGCATGGTGGATATCGAGGGCATGGGCATGGTTCCCTCCTGCTCCACGCTGCCCCGCGCGGGCATGGTGGTAAAGACCTCCACCCCGCAGATCCGTAAAACCCGCAAGATGATTTTGGAACTTCTGCTCGCCAGCCATCAGGGCGATTGCCAAACCTGCCCCAAGGGCGACGACTGCAAGCTGCTGGCGCTGGCCACCCGCTTGGGCGTGAAGGATATCCGTTTCAAGCGGACGGGCAAAAACCTGCCGCTGGATCTTTCCTCCCCCTCCATCGCCCGCGACCCCAACAAGTGCATCCTTTGCGGCGACTGTGTGCGTATGTGCTCGGAAATCCAGGGCGTAGGCGCGATCGGCTTTGCCAACCGCGGCGCGAACAGCATCGTGACCCCCTGCTTCGGCCGGGAGATTGCCACCGTGGAGTGCGTGGACTGCGGCCAGTGCACCAAAGTGTGCCCCACCGGCGCGCTGACCATTAAATCCGATACCGACGACGTACTGAAAATGATCCAGGACGAGAGCAAGTACGTGGTCGCGGCCATCGCACCCGCCGTGCGCGTGGCCATCGGCGAGGAATTCGGCATGGAATCCGGTGCCAACGCCGTGGGTAAGCTGATCGCCACCCTGAAGCTGATGGGCTTTGACGCGGTCTACGACGTATCCTACTCCGCCGATCTTACCATCGTGGAAGAAGCCACCGAGTTTCTGCACCGTGTAGACAAGGGCGAAAACCTGCCGATGTTCACCTCCTGCTGCCCCGCGTGGGTCAAGTTTATGGAGCAGTACTACAGCGATTACGCCGCCAACCTGTCCACCTGCCGCTCCCCGCAGCAGATGCTGGGTTCGCTCGCCAAGGAAATGCTGCCCGGCATGCTCGGCAAGGACCGCAAGGATATCGTGTTTGTGTCTGTGATGCCCTGCACCGCCAAGAAGTTCGAGGCCAAGCGCCCGGAATTCAAATCCGCGGAGGAGCCGGACGTGGATTATGTGATCACCACGCATGAGCTCAGCCGCCTGATCAAGGAAGAGGGCATCATGTTCGCGGAGATGGAGCCCGAGGCGTTTGATATGCCCTACGGGTTCAACACCGGCGGCGGCATCATCTTCGGCAATTCCGGCGGCGTCAGCGAGGCGGCTATCCGCTACGCGGGCGAGAAGCTGACCGGCAAAAAGAGCGAGGATTACATCATCCGCGAGGTGCGCGGCGAAGAAGGCATCCGCGAGGTGGAATACGACTTCAACGGCACCAAGGTGAAGATGGCCGTGGTATCCGGCCTGGGCAACGCGCGCGAGGTGATGAACAACATCAAGGCCGGCAAAGCGCAATACGATTTTGTGGAAATGATGGCCTGCCCCTCCGGCTGCATCAACGGCGGCGGCCAGCCTGTGAGCGCCGACCGCCTGGTGCGCAAAAAGCGGACCGAGGCCCTGTACCGCACCGATAAAATGCTCCAGCTGCACAAGCCGCAGGAGAACCCCTATATCAAGGATCTGTATGATACCCTGCTGGGCGTACCGGGCAGCAGCACCGCCCACGATCTGCTGCACACGCACTATCACGCCCGCTCGCGCATCAAATCCGACCGCACCGAAACCGTACCCGAGACCGTAGCTGAGACCGTTGCCAACAAGCTGCCGGTTTCCATCTGCTTTGGCACGGGCTGCTTCATCCGCGGTTCGCAAAAGCTGCTGTCGCAGTTGACGCAATTCATTTCGCAGAATAAACTGGAAGACAAGGTTACGCTTGGCGCCACTTTCTGCTTTGAAAAATGCGACCGCGGCCCGGTGGTGAAAATCGGCGACGAGCTGATTACCCACTGCACACGGCTGAAGGCGGTGGAAGCGCTCACCCAGAAACTGCATCTGTAGGGAGGCTGCCCCATGAGTATCGTCAAAACGCTGGAAGCCATGTGCCGGGATTGCTACCGATGTGTCCGCGCATGTCCCGTGAAGGCGATCGGGATAAAAAACAATCAGGCGTTTATCAACCAGGATCGCTGCATCAACTGCGGCACCTGTGTGAAAACCTGCCTGCAAAAGGCGAAGGTGGACATAAGCCAGCTGGACGACATCAAAAAGATCGTCAAGTCCGGCGATGTGGTTGCGTGCGTCGCCCCTTCGTTTGCCGCCGAGTACCCCGGGTATCTCCGCCGCCGTTTGGTGGCGGGGCTCCGGGGGCTCGGCTTTAAGCGCGTGGAGGAAACCTCCATCGGCGCGGACGCCGTAGCCGCCTACACCAAAAAGCTGGTGTCCTGCACAGGCTGCGGCGGTATTTCCACCGCTTGTCCCGCGGTGGTGGACTACGTACAAACCTACATGCCCAAGCACATCGACCTGCTGCTGCCCGTAGTATCGCCTATGATCGCGCATGCCAAGATCACCAAGGCGCTGCACCCGGATATGCGGGTGGTGTTCATCGGCCCCTGCGTTGCTAAAAAAGCCGAGGCGCAGCAGGAAAAATATAAAGGCATTGTGGACGGTGTGCTCACCTTCCGCGAGCTGAGCGGCTGGTTTGCCGAAGAAGGCATTGTGCTGGACGAGTGCTGCGATTCCGGCTTTGACCAGATCGGGCATCTGGACACCGCCAAACTCTTTCCCCTGCCCGGCGGCATGATCAAAACCGCGGGCCTGGACGACAGCATTGATTCCGTCAACATCGTACACACCTCCGGCCCGGAAAACACCATTACCCTGCTCAAGGCCGCCGTGGAATCCAAGGAGCTGGAGATCATCGAGCCGCTGTTCTGCAACGGCGGCTGCATCAGCGGCGCGGGCAATGACAATACCAACAACATCTTTGAAAAGCGCAAGGATATTATCGAGTACGCGCACGAGAAGGAACCCGCGTTCGGCCAAGAGGAAACCATGCCGACCGTGGACCTTTCCACAACCTTTGAAAAGAAGCCTTACCCCACCGTGAAATACACCGATCAGGATATCCTGGATGTGTATGAGCGCACCTATAAATCCGCACCCGAAAACCGCCTCAACTGCGGCGCCTGCGGCTATGCCAGCTGCGAAGAAAACGCCATCGCCATTTTAAACGGCATGGCGGAGTACTCCATGTGTATCCCCTACATGCGCCGCCGCGCCGAAAACCGCGCCGATACCATCCTGGAGAACGCGCCCGAGGGTGTTGTGATTTTGGATGAGGCGCTTACCATCCAGTCGCTGAATCCCGCGTTTGAGAAATATTTCTCCTGTTCCTCCGCCATCATCGGGCGCAAAATATCGTATCTGCTGGATTCCACGCTTTACGAGCGCGTGCTGGCCCAGCCGGCCAAGTATATGGAATCAATCATTGAGTACATGGGCAAGGAGTTCCATCAGGTGGTTTTTTATCTGCCGATGGAGAAGCACTATGTGGGCATCTACATGGATCTGTCCAACATCAAGCTCAACGAGGCCAAAATTCAAAGCTCGCGGGATAAAACCATCCGCCGGGTGGAGAAGCTGATTGCGCAGAACCTGGAGATGTCGCAGAAAATGGCGGATTATCTGGGCGAGAGCGCGGCCCGCGCCGAAACGCTGCTGGAGGAACTGATACAATCCGATGACTAAAGAAAAGACGCGGCTGTATACGGAGCTATTGCTCAAGCAGGTGAACAAACGCCATTACCGCGAGTGCGGCGATCAGGCCGAGATCATCCGCATGATGGAGCATACCGATTTCATCCTGTCGGACGGCATCGGCTCGGGCAGCTATGCCAACATCGCCGCGCGGCTTTGCAACAGCCGCATGCTGCACCTGATGCAAAGCGGTGTTTCCATCCACCCCGCCTGCGAAAAGGTGCTCACGCTGATGCACCGCGCCCGCAGCGAGAAGGTGCCCTTCGCGGCGTTCAACGTGGCCCGCATCATGAAGGGCGGACAGTTCACCTCCCTGTCGTTTGAAGCGCCGATGCCGCTTTTAATCCGCGACGGCATTGTGCAAAAGCTGCGCACCACGCACTATACGCTTTCCAACGAAGTAGTCGGAGAAACCTCCGTGCTGCTCAAGGAGGGCGATTCCATGGTTTTCTTCACCGACGGCGTCACCCAGGCGGGGCTGGGGCGCGGCCATGGCATGGGCTGGGGCGAGGACGGCTTTCAGGACCTTCTGCAAAAGTGCATCAGCGCCGGTATGACCTTTGACGACGCGCTGGACATCATCCTGATGAAAACCAAATCGCTCTCCGGCAACGAGCACGGGGACGATACCTCCATCGCTCTGCTCACACTGCGCAAGGCAAGCGTAATCAACATTCTCACAGGCCCGCCCGCCAGCAAGAAGGACGACGAAAAGTTTATCAAGCAGTTTCTGGGCGCCGACGGCCTGAAGGTGGTCTGCGGCTCCACCACCGCCGATCTGGCCGCCCGCGTGATGGGTAAGCGCGTAAAGATGGAAGTAATGCCGGATTCCCTCACCGCGCCGCCGGAGTATTCCATCGACGGCATTGATCTGGTGATGGAAGGCGCGATAACGCTCAACCAGGCCTATAATATTCTGGATGAGAACGCCCCGGACAGCGGCGAGGAGGGTATCTTCAAGCTCTGCTCGCTCATCCGCAATGCCGATATCGTGCGCTTTTTTGAGGGCATGGCGGTCAACACCGCCCACGACGACATCACCTTTAAGCAGATGGGCATTCTGAAACGCGCCATCATTGTGCAGCTTTTGAACGAGAAGCTGATCAAGATGGGGAAGGTTACGACGATTGTGAAGATGTAGCCGTTATTTCCTGTTTCCCATCAAAGAAAACAGCCGCGGGATTAGCCCCGCGGCTGTTTTCATTAAATAAATGGGTCCAAGGCTGAAAGTCCTGGTCAGGGTGCAGGGGCGAAGCCCTTGCCGGGGATTGGGGTGGAACCCTCAAGGTTTGCGTTAGCAAATGGTAAAGCGGGCGAGCAGCGCCGCACGCGTTATAAGGCGAGCGGCGATAACGATCTGAAGCGGTTCTTTAACAAACTGAGCCGCGGGAGTAATCCCGCGGCTCAGACCGTTGGCAAACCCCGTTTGGCAACGGGATGGCCGCTTGTTCAATAAGCACCGGATTGGAGAAGCGAAATATAACGCGGATTTGAGCGTACACAAACGTCCGTGATGCCCATACCGTGAAGGCGATATAGAAACGGGTGCCTGTTGATCACTTTTTTCCGGCGCCCTCAGGCTTTGCTTGCGCATCCGCGCTACCACGTTGCGGTTCGGCATGCGTCTCGCCGGATACTTCCTGCTCCTGATCGGTCTTTTCTTCCTTGAGCTTCGGGTGGGATACGGACAGCACAAGCCGGTTCTCTTCCGTTTGGCTGGTAACCCCGTTTGGCAGCTTCAGCTCCGCAATGCTCAGCTGATCTCCCGGTTTCATGGCGCTTACATCCACCTCGACAGCTGTGGGAAACTCGCCCGGTAAGCCCTTGAGATGAACCGACTCCAAATGTTGGATCAATTCAAATCCGTTATGCTGCAATTCTTCCCGCCCGATAATGTGCAGGGGGATATCCGCCGTCGTTTCTTCCGTAAGAGATACCGCCTGCAGCGTTATGTGCGAAAATTCTTCGGATCCCGGCGCGTATTGGATTTCACGGATCATCGCTGCATAAACGGTCTTTTTATCGGCTTGCAGCGTATAGATACCCGACATCCCATTGGCGAAAAAGGCTTTTCTGAAATCGATCCTGTTTACGGAAAAGCTAACGGCGTCGCTGCCCTTCCGGGATATGGACCCCGGAAGAAATCCTTCCCTCCGCAGCCTGTGCATGGCTCCTTTGCTGCCCTTAACCCTTTTGGTTATTGTAATCTTTGCAGAATTATCCATTCTTAACCCTCCTGCATGGTCGTTGTGTGAGTATGCAAGGCATACATTTGTCGAATAGTTGTACTTTTGGGCAGACTATCTTGCTTTTAGTCCTTTTTTCATTATAACCGTTTATCCAGTAAAAGGCAAAAGCCCCTGACGTCATTCAGGATATCCCCTCCATTGCACAGCCGAAACCGCAGCGCAGTAATTATCACCAAGCGGAAGTATGGACAGCATTTCAGATATTCCCGATTTATCCGCGGATAAACGCCTAACACTCCGTCCGACAAGCTAGAAAGAAAGATATAGGCAACCGTCAGAATACCGTGTTTCCGGTATACCGCCCATGGTTTTCCGTTACGGAGATTTCCTGTTCTGCAACAAACCCCCGCTCATAGTCTTCCGGCGTAATTATAACAAGTGTCCAGTGATACCCAACATCCGGATAGGTGTCCATTTCAACAAATGCTGTAAACAGATAAAAACTCTCCTCCGGCACAATTCTCACCTTGTCGCCGGAGGAGAGTCTCTGGGATTTTACAGTGAAAACCTCAAACCAGTCGTTGTCCACCTGATTATAGTCCGCGCAATCACATAGGATCATCACCGGCATTTCCTTTGCCGGGCTGCTGTCTGCCATGGCGCCGGCAGAGGCCGCCGCGTCCTGCGTACTGATGGGCGCGGCAAGCTCCGGTTGCGTTGCTTCCATAACCTCCTGCATTATCACCTATGGCAGATCCTGATAAGCTTCCCGATACGCACCGGCAAATGCTGCCCGGCTTGCCGCGGTCAGCAGCACTATCCATATGATTAAAATGAGAATCTTCGCGGATTTCTTTTCTGCCATGCTTTATCCCATCCGTTTATGCCCATGGCCAGGCACCATAAATCCATCATGAAAAGACCGGGAACACACGCTACAGGGAAAACGTAAACCGTGTCCCCTCGCCCACCGTACTCTGCACCTCAATCGCAATCCCGTGCCGGGCGGCAATCTGTTTGGCAATCGCCAGCCCCAGGCCGCTGCCCTGTCGGTTTTCCTCGGAGGGGGTTTTGCGGAATCTGTCGAAGATGAACGGCAGCAGCTCGGGGTCAATCCCGGCGCCGTGATCCTGAATGGTGATCTTCTCTGGGGTCAGCGCCGCCTCGATCGTGCCGCCCTCGGGAGAGAACTTCACGGCGTTGTCCAGCACGACCATCAGCATCTGCCGCAGTCGGCCGTAGTCGCCCTGCAGGGTAACCTGCTCCTGCGCCATCTCCCGCGCAATGGTGATGTGCTTTTGGCGCGCCACCTGATCAGCGGCGTACAGCGCGTCGCCCAGCACATCCTGCAGGCAGACCTCGCTATGCTCAATGGGGAAATCCGGGTTTTGCAGCTTGGAAAGCTCCAGCAGGTCGTTGGTCAGGCGCTGGAGGCCCAGCGTTTCCCGGAGCATCTGCTCGTGATAGTGCTGCACCTGCGCAGGCTCGGTCACCACGCCGTCACACAGGGCTTCCAGCGAGCCGCGCAGCACCGTGGCGGGTGTACGCAGCTCGTGCGATACATTGGAGAGAAACTCCATCCTGAGCTGCTCCTGCTGCTCCTGCTGCCTGCGGGCTTCCTGCAAGCGAACGCTGAGCACATCCATCGCCTGCGCCAGCTTGCCGATTTCATCATTGCGCACGATACCCGTTTTCGCTGTATACTCCCCCTGCGCCAGGGTAAGAGCGGTGTTCTTCATGGTGTTCAGGGGGTTGGCAAACGCGTAGCTCAGCCAGATGGCCAGCAGCACCGCGATACCCAGCGCGATCGCGCCCGAGTAGACCAGCACACGCACCCCCTGCGTGATGGCTGTCTGCATGCCGGAAACCGCGTCGTGCATCAGCAGCGCGCCGTACACGCCGCTGCCGCGGTAGATGGGCGCGCCTATGGTAACCGTCGGCGTGCCCAGCAAATCGCTGAAACCCCGGCTGATCACCGTTTCCCCGTTAAACACCCGGCTGACCACCTCGTCGGCATCGGCAGGCAGATCCTGATACATAATCGTCATGTTGCGCCGCCCCGTGGTGAGGAAGTTCAGGTTCGCGTCCAGCACCCACACATCCACATCCAGCAGGCTCAGCGCGGGCAGATAGGCACCCAGCCCCGCCTCCATGCCGTTGCTCAAGCCCTGGTTTGGGCCCTTGCCCATGCCGTTGCCGCTTGACGCCGCACCTTCGTTGCCCGCGGCTGTGGAAAGCGTATTGGCCAGCTCCGACGCCCGGGAAAGCAGCTCGTTTTGCTTTTCTTCCATGATTGCGCGGGTGAACAGCGTTTGAAACAGCACCCCGCTCATCACCGCAAAAATACACAGCGGGATGATGAAATAAATCAACAGCTTCTGCGCGATGCGGTTACGCATGGCCGTCCGCCTCCAGCCGGTAGCCCACGCCCCAGATGGTCTTTATTTCAAACCCCTGCGGCTGCGCCGCCTCCACCTTGGCGCGCAGGCGCTTGATATGCGTATCCACGGTACGCGTATCGCCGAAATACTCAAACCCCCACAGGCTCTCCAGCAGGTTTTCACGGGAGAATACCTTGCCGGGATGCTCCGCCAGCGTCCAGAGGATTTCAAATTCCTTCTTGGTCAGCGTCAGCGGCTGATCGCCGATCTTCGCCAGATAATCATCCGCCGAAACCCACAGGTTGCCCAGGGAAAGGGTCTTTGCGGTTTCC
This sequence comes from Candidatus Limiplasma sp., assembly GCA_963664595.2. Taxonomy (GTDB): domain Bacteria; phylum Bacillota; class Clostridia; order Christensenellales; family Aristaeellaceae; genus CAXXOK01. The sequence continues at coordinate 29,985 of CAXXOK010000005.1, forward strand.
GCTTCAGCGGGCTGCATGCGCCGCAGCACCGCGCGCAGCCGCGCCATCACCTCGCCCGGCGAAAAGGGTTTGACGATATAATCATCCGCACCGATATCCAGACCCATGATTTTTTCAAAGTCCTCGCCACGCGCGGTGATCATGATCACCGGCACGGTAGAGGTTTTTCGGATGGCCCGGCAAACGGAGAACCCGTCCATCTTAGGCATCATCACATCCAGCAGTACGGCGTCAAACGGCTGCTTTTGAAACAGCGACAGCGCCATCTCCCCATCCGTGGCAATAACGGGTGTATGGTTTTCCTTTTTCAGGTACTCTTCCAGCACCGAGGCGATTTGGCGGTTGTCGTCCGCCACCAGAATCTTGGCCATGCGTACGCCCCCCTTCTGATGTTATTCTATGATAAATACCCCTGAAAGTCCACACTCTCCACAGTCTGTTGCGGCAATCGACACACTTTTGCCACACCCTTTGAGGATAATACAGTTGCAGCAAGGAATTGCGCAACAACATTTGAAAGAAGGGTAAATCCATGAAACGTAAATCCACTTTGATCCTGATCGCCGCGTTGGTGCTGGCGGTAACCATCCCCGTGTTCGCTCTGGCGGAAACCGAAACCGCGCTCCAGCCCCTGGACGGCACCGGCTTTATGCACGGCCGCTCCACCCAGACCGTTGATCCTGCCACCGCTGTGCGCGGAACTCGCCTGCAGGACCCGGAGTATTGTGACGAAGAAGACTGCGACTGCACCGCCGAAGGCACCGGCCTTGGCAACGACGGCGAAGCGCTGCACCAGTACGCCGCCGCCGGCAGCGGTATGATGCGGGGCGGCGCGGCCGTAGCCCAGGAAACCCAGACCGTGACCCGGAACAACAGCGCCGTGGGCAGCCGCGGCGGCCGCGGAAGCGCCCGCTGGAACTAAGCAAGGCTTAGCAAACAGGACTGAACAAGGCAGACCGAACCCCGGACAAAGCAATGCAAATAAATAAACCCACGGCTCCCAAATGAACCGTACCCCAATTGTTTGACAGTATGATACACTGAAAACAATTGGGGTTATTTTATGCCAAAGGAGAACCGAAAAAAGAAAACAGCAAAATTTAAGCACATGTACTTTACCGGGGTAAGCGAAGAATAAAGCGCTTGTGGATGGTACGCTTGATTTTCGTCAGATTGGGTTTGCGGAACCCGCAGTAGAAGAAACGCTGCGTCAGGCTTTCGCAAGCTCAAGCTGGCGGAAAGATAACGTGCCAGTGTGCAGGGAATTTATTCAGCGTTTACCTGGGAAATGGTATTGTTTCATGTATTTAACAGTGATATACTTCTGAGTAAGCGTATTGAAATAGGTATCGTCTCCCGTATAGAAACAAACCGATCTCCTCGTATGCGACCAACGAAATGGAGCATTTTGAAGTCATGAACAAAACAAGAATACTGTTCTCAGCCGTTTTAGTACTTCTGGTTTTTTCCCTTGCGCTGCCTCCCGCGCTTGCAGCGGGAGCGACGGAAGTGTATCTGAACAACGCAGTGCTGAACGCGGCAACGCCCTATTGGAAAAATGGAAGCGCGTCGGCCGTCAGCTGGCTTCCTGATGATGAATGGAACGCGTATTTTAACGCCGCCACCGCTACGGTTACACTGAAAAACGCCGTAATCCAAACCAATACTCTATACAATACGTATTCCGGAGATAATGCGCTACTCTATGCTGATGGGGATCTTACGGTTGTATTGACCGGCGACAGCAGACTGCAATATACCAACACGGCAACAACGGGCTATGTATACGGAATCTTCTCTACAGCAAGCTTAACCGTGACGGGCAGCGGAAGCGTGGACATCCAATTGCAAAATCTCAGTTCCCCGAATTACACCCGTGCGGTAGCAGGGGAATGGGCGCTGCTGATACAAAGCGGAAGGATCAGAATAAACGTTGAAGGCTCCACCTATGTTTATGGATTCTATTCCTTTGGCAATATACTGTTTGCAGGCGGGGAAGCGGCGGTGATGAGCACAGGCCCCAACGCCAGAATTGTATATACAGACGGTGTATATTTCCGCATGACCGGCGGAAGCCTGAATGGAATTGCCGAATCTACAGGGAATGACGCACGGGGCGTTTATGCCGTAGAAGCATATTTGGAGGGCGGAACCGGCATTTTCAGGGCGACCGGCCCGGGCAGGACAAGAGGCATGCTTTTAGCCGATGGCCCTTTGTATGTGACGGGCGGCTCGTTTCGCTTTATGGGAGATTGGGAAGCGATTTGCATTAATCAGCAGCCATATGTAATCAACATTGCCGGGGGGATCCCGGTCTATGTGTCGGAATACGCATCCGGCGCGGATATGCGGCGATGGACGTCGAGCGCTGACGGCATACTGGCCGGAGACGTATACCTGAGCAAGACTTCAACATTTCGCTTTGTGCAGTTCGGTGAATTTCCCGAAACACCGCAAACCGGCGACAGCAGCGCTCCGTGGCTGTGGTCGGGGATCGGCGCGGCGTGCCTGCTTCTCGCAGCAGGCGCGGTACTTGCCATGCGCCGAAAACGCCGCTGACGAACGGCGGGGCACAACGATTGCGACTGAAACGCAGGACCAGCGGCGGCTTCCTATAGCAGCAAGAAAATTAAGCTCACTATCACGTATGACGAGAGGGTCATACGTGTCAGGCTGTCAAAAAGAAGGGTCCAGGGCTGAAAGTTCTGGTCAGGGTGCAGGGGTGAAACCCTTGCCGGGGATTGGGGTGGAACCCCAAAGGCTGCGTTACAGCAAAGGGTAAAACGAGCGAACAGCGCCCAAGGCGCTATGAAGCGAGCGGCGATAACGACCCGAAGAGATTCTTTGACAGACTATCACGTATGACGAAAGGGTCATACGTGTTTTTGTTTTACGAACCGGGCGGCATCCCCTTATGGTTTTACAACAGTGATACAATAATCCGTCCATACGTAAGGGCGGCTCATACCGCCGACAAACCCTGTTTGGCAACGGGATGTCAGCTTGTTCAAAACCCGGAAGCCAGGAAGCAAGGGTGATAACGCAGATTGGGCCATTAACAAGCAGACACCCGGCTTAAAAAGGCCGGGTGTCTGGCTTTCTACGCTGGTTTATCAACGGTTGTCCTGCGCGTTCAGCGCTTGTCTGCTATTCCCTCACCGGGATAATCTCCAGCCAGTAGCCATCCGGGTCGTTGATGAAGTAAATCCCCATTTTCTCATTCTCGTAGCAGATCACGCCCATGTCCTTATGCAATTGATGGGCCTGTTCGAACTCCTTCACGCGGAAAGCGATGTGGGTTTCGTTGTCGCCCAGCTCATAGGGGGTATCCTTGTCCCTCAGCCATGTCAGCTCCAGCTGGCTGCCGTCCGTGCCATCGGACAGGAATACGATCACAAAGCTGCCGTCGGCCGCCTTTTTACGGCGTACCTCGGTTAATCCCAGCGCATCCCGGTAAAAGGTCAGGCTCTTATCCAGATTGAGAACATTCAAATTGGTGTGAACGATCGTAAACTGCATCATGGCCTCCTCCTGTTGTTTTGCTGCGGCCCGAAATTCTGCTGCGTGTTCCAGGTGTTCTGGGCCGTGTCGCCTACCGCTGTCACTGTATCAGAAATTGTGAAATCATACAACAGGGTCGCACCCGTCAGCGTGCCGTCCGCGCTCTCATACACCTGATAATTGCTGCCGCTCTTGAGCTGTGGCACGGAGAACACGATGCACTGGAATTCCTTTTCCGGGGCATAGCTGAGGAGGATGTTTCCGCTTTCGTCCGTCAACAGGTAGGTGGAACCGGCCGCCTCCGACTGGGGAAAGTACACGATCACCGAAGGCTGCGACGAGCTGGAATCAGGCGTTTGTGCCATCCCGGCAGCCCCGGCCGCCGCCAGTACCCCGCCGGAAATCTGAAAGGCGTTGTCGTAATCCAGCGCGCCGTTTTGCGAGGTGATGGGCCCCGATACATACAGCTCGCCGCCGGTCATGGTGATGATGCCGTTGGAATCGATACCGTCGCCGTAGGCGTTGACGTACACCGTGCCCCCGGAGAAGTTCACCTGCAGGCTGGTATCGCCGGTGCCGCCGAAGCCACCCATGCTGTCGCCCTGCCCGCCGGATGCCGTATCCGCCGCGTTAATGCCATCGTCGGCCGCCAGCAGGCTGACGGTACCGCCGGAAATGTTCACCACAGCGCCTTCAATGCCCTCGTAGCTGGTCTGGATATCTACCGTTCCGTCCTTGATATTCACGGTTCCGTCGGCATGGATGCCGTCGTCGTGGGACATCAGGCTCAGCACCCCGCCCTCAATGGCCACGGTACCGGCGGCGTGGATAGCGTCGTCCAGGCTGTTGGCGGTCATCGTGCCGCCCGTAATCGTGATATTTCCGGCGGACTTGAGCGCCTTATAGCTTTCGTCGGCGGAATAGCTTTCCGTGGTATAGCCGCCGCCCGCCATCACGCTGATCTCGCCGCCTTCCAGGGTCAGCTCGGTTTGGGCCTGTATGCCGTCATGCGCGGAAACAATGTTCACAACGCCGCCCTTGATCAGAACCGTACCGCTGTCCTCATCCCCGGTGTTGTCGGACTGGATGCCGTCGTTGCCCGCGTTGATGGTGATTACGCCGCCCTTGATCTCAACGGAATCCTTGCCGCGGATGCCGTTGTTTTGCGCCTGTACCGTGATGGCGCCGCTTCTGATCTTCAGGTCGTCCTTGGATACGATGCCGTTTTGGGAATTGCCATACACCATCAGTGTGCCATCGCCGTCAAGAGTTAAATCGCACTTGGCATACAGCGCGGCCGTGGGTTCATCGGTCTGCGCGTCGGGATAGGTATAGGCGGAAGCATCCGAAAGGATATTGTCCGTGCCCTCCGCCAGCGTTACGGTCAGCTTGTCCGCCTTCACGGCGTAAACCGCCGCTGTGGTGGACGAGCTGATGGACGCGTCGGACAGAACCAGCTCAACATCGTCCTTCTTCCCGGCGTCAATCACAATCTGGCCATCGGTCAGCGTGCCGGTTACCACATAGGTTCCCTCATCCGTAATCGTAATCGTGTTTCCGTCCACTGTTACGCCCTCGCCATCCGCCGTGGCGGTGGAACCGGTCAGGGTAATGTAGGTCGTATTGGTTTCAGCCGTGGCGTGGGAGCTGGTGTCAATCTCCAGCCCGGCGGCGGCACAGCCGCCGATGACCAGCAGCATTACAGCCATTATCAGTAAACCCGCATATTTTCTCATTATAATTCTTCCTTCCAGGGGACCGCATTGCCCAGCGCAACCCCAAGGTTGCCGTTGCGGCAGCGTATCCCGTCGATGAGCGCTTTTTGCCGGGTATCATCTTTCATAATAATACGATACTGCAATTCAAACAAGCTGCCCAAATTGGTGGTTTTCACGTGGTAAAGCTCCGCCTTCTCGGTATATTCGCGGAACAGGTCGTCAAACACGCCCTCGTATTCCAAATCCTCGGGGATGGTAACGCGCAGGCCCTTGACCCTGGTTTTCTCCCCGTAGTGCAGAGACCCCAGCAGAAAATACACCCCGCCGACAACCGCTGTAAACAGCACGGCGTACAGCGCGTAGCCCATGCCGGTGGCAAGCCCGACCGCCATGGCGAAGAAAATACAGGTGATGTCCCTGGCGCTGCCGGCCACCGAGCGGAAACGCACCAGCGCAAACGCGCCCATCACGGCCAGCCCCGTACCCAGGTTGCCGTTGACCAGGAAAATAACGGCGGATACCACGGCGGGCATCAGCACAATGCCGACAGCCAGCGTGGACGAGGGATTGCTTTTCCACATATAGATCCGGGAGATCACAAACCCCAGCGCGATGGAAAGCAGCAGGCTGATCATCACCTCCGAAACCGTCGCTCCCTCCGAGGCGTTTGAAAAAATACTAGCCAACATTGTGCATCCATCCTTTCTGTAAATACACCTGCTGATACCATGTGCCGTACTTGGAAAACGACGACGGATACACATGCTCCTGCGCCAGCAGCGACGCAAGCCAGAGGGGCAGACTGCCGCAGGCTTTTATTTCCATCAGCACGTATTCCTGCGGCAGCAGGGGCGCACCGAAGCTGCCCCGGGAAAGATCCCAGTCGCTGTTGCGCCAGCGGATGTTCTGGTCAAAGGTCACACGCAGGTTTTCATCCTCCCGGCCCACCAGCGCTTCCCGGTCGTACGAAATCAGCAGCTTGGGTTGGGGCCGGTAGCGGCGGATGAACCAATCCATCTCGCGGGCAATCTGCCCCTGCTGGAGCAGCGTATCGTCACAATCCAGCAGCTGTTCCGCCTGCGAATAGCGTACGGCAATGCGGCGCTTATACACTACGCCCTTATACTTGCGCTTGAGCTCCAGAAAAATATCATCCTGCGGCTTGGGTATGCCATACCAGCGCAGACGCATTTTTTCCTTAAAGAGCGGCTTCTCCACAGAGGCACGGATGATATCGAAGTCCCCCGTATCAAAATACACGCTTGAGATCGTATGCAGCCCATACTTATCCTGTATCATGGTCTCGCTCAGTCTATGCATCAGCCGCCGCCATGTTTGCGGGGTGAGCAGGTATTTTTTCTCGATGCGCTGGAATAGGTTCTGATTGTCCATTGCGGCACCTCCATTCACGCACAGTGTAGGGGGCGTAGCTGAAAAGAACCTAAAAGGTTTGCCTTGAATTTACCATTGCGCGGATTGATACAAGTATGAAGCGGTGATCAGCCCGCATTGACACGTTCGTCTTCTCCCCGTATACTCAAACCACAACCGAAGAAAGCGCGCGAATGCATCAATCACGATGCCGGGGGCAACCCCGCGGGAACACGGATGAGAATTCCGGGCTATCCCAGTAACCGTGTGGCGGACGAGAGGGCACGATGCCACTGCCGGATTTCCGGCGGGAAGGCGCCCTTGCAGGATGAAGCCAAGCCGGGAGACCTGTTCGCGGGGCGACCTCTGGGATTGGGCAAAATGGTGCTCCTGTAGTTCGGGCACCCTTTGGCAGTCTCAGCGGAGACTGCTTTTTGTTTGCAAGCAAAAGCCGCCCGGCATTTTTCGGAAAACGAAAGGAGTGGTTCTCATGAAAAGAACCCTGGGACTGGCGCTCGCGCTGCTGATGCTCTTCACGGCCGGCTGCGGACTGGCGGAAACCGGCGCGACCGCAACAATGGATATGATGGGCAGGCAGGTGACTGTGGCCGGACCCGTGACGCGCGTGGTAGCGCTCACGGCGGCGGACTGTGAAATTCTCTACGCGCTGGGCGCTGGCGATTTGCTGGTGGGCCGGGGCGCCTACTGCGATTACCCCGCCGAGGTGCTGCTGGTTCCCTCCGTGGAATCCGGTTACGAAACCAATATCGAACAGATCATCGCGCTGGAGCCCCAACTGATACTCACGGGCACGATGAACCAAAGTGTAGAGCAGGTTGACATGCTGGAGGCGGCGGGCATCGCCGTAGCCGTCAGCGACGCGCAGGATATCGCGGGCGTATACGAGGCCATCGCCATGATCGGCACGCTGGTTGGCCGCAGCAGCGAGGCCGACGCTCTGATCGCGCAGATGCAGGCTGCCTTTGCTTCGCTTGGCGAAAGCGGCCTGTCCGGCAGCGTATACTTTGAGGTATCCCCGCTGCAATACGGGCTGTGGACCGCCGGTACCGGCACCTTTTTGCAGGAAATCGCGGATATTCTGGGCCTTGACAACCTCTTTGCCGATCTGGAGGGCTGGGCACAGGTATCCGAGGAGCAGGTGCTTTCCCGAAACCCGGATTATATTGTCACCACGGCGGCGGATTATGGTATAGAGCCCTCCCCTGTTGATGAAATCCTGGGCCGCACGGGCTGGGACAGCATAACCGCCGTGCAAAACGGCGCGGTGTATTCCGGCTTCAGCGATTCGCTCACCCGGCCCGGCCCGCGCCTGGTGGAAGGCGCGCAGCAGCTGCTGAACGCCATTTTGGCCAAATAGTATGCATAAGGAAGGGTTTTCACCGGTCGCTTATCTGGGCTTTACCGGGGCGCTGCTGTTTACGCTCACGCTTTGCGTGAGCGCCGGCAGCGTCGCCCTGCCCTTTGGCGAAACGCTGGCCATCCTCCGCAACGCCCTGCTCGGCCTGCCACAGGAGGGGGCGCGCGCCTCCATCATCCTGCTGGTACGGCTGCCGCGGGTGCTGTGCGTGGCGCTTTCCGGCGCGGCGCTGGCGCTGTGCGGCGGCGTGATGCAGGGGCTTTTGCGCAACCCCCTGGCGGACGGATCCACCCTGGGGGTTACAGCGGGGGCGTCGCTGGGGGCAATCCTTGCGATCTCGCTGGGGATCACCATCCCCTTTTTCCATTTTGCCAGCACCATGATCATGGCCATCGCGGGGGCGATGGCCTCCCTGCTGTTGATCCTTACGCTGGCGTATCGGCTGGACCGCAGCTTTGCCACGCATACGATCATCCTGATCGGCATCATCTTTTCCATGTTTGTGTCGGGCATTCTGAGCCTGATCATCGCGTTTTCGGGCGATAAGCTGCGCACCATCACCTTTTGGACGATGGGCAGCCTGCAGGGCTCCACCTATCTCAACGCGCTGACACTGTTGATCGCACTGCTGGTCTTTGGCAGCATCATGCTGTTTCACACACGGGAGCTGAACGCCTTTGCCGTAGGCGAGGCCAACGCGCGCTCTATCGGCGTCAACGTGCGGCGGGTGAAGCTGCTGATGCTGATCTGCGCTTCGGTGCTGATCGGCGTATGCGTATCCATCGGCGGCACCATCAGCTTTGTGGGGCTGGTCACACCCCACATTCTGCGGCTTTTAACCGGCCCCAACCATAAACGGCTGCTGCCCGCCACGGTGTTTGGCGGTGCCATTTTCCTGCTGCTGTCCGATCTGCTGGCGCGCACGCTGGCGAGCCCTGTCGAGCTGCCCATCGGCGTGGTCACCTCGCTGATCGGCGCAGTGGTGTTCACCGTTATCCTGCTGCGCAGCCGGAAGGGGGATGTGCATGCTTGAGGTAAACCATCTATCGGTTCGCTACGAGGATCAGCCGGTGCTCGACGATATTTCCTTTGCCGTGCAAAGCGGCGAATGGCTGATGATCACCGGCCCTAACGGAGCGGGCAAATCCACCTTGCTGGAAGCGCTGATGCAGGGCATACCCTACACGGGGGACATACGGCTGAACGGTATCCCCGTCCCGGCGATCAAACCGCGCGGACGCGCCCTGTATATGGGGCTGCTGGCCCAGAGCTATACCGCAGGCTATGCCTTTACCGTGGAGGAGATCGTGCGGCTGGGGCGCTACGCCCACCACGACGCGCTCGCCGGGTTCAGCGCGGCGGATGAGGAGGCCGTGGAACAGGCGCTTGCGCAGACGGGCACCCTGGCCCTCCGGCACCGTCCTCTTTCGCAAATTTCCGGGGGCGAGGCACAGCGCGCGTTTCTGGCGCAGCTATTTGCCCAGAACCCGAAGCTGCTCCTGCTGGACGAACCTTCCAGCCACCTGGACCTCGCCTATCAAAAGCAGATCTTTGAGCTGATTCAGGGCTGGCTGGGGCAGCCGGGCCGCGCCGTGGTTTCGGTGGTACACGACCTGTCCCTGGCCCGCCGCTTCGGCACGCGGGTGCTGCTGCTTTCCCACGGCCGTGCCGCGGCCGATGCCCCGCCCGCGGACGCGCTCACCCCCGCGCTGCTCAGACAAGTCTACGGCATGGATGTCACAGGCTGGATGCAGGCCATATACGAAAGCTGGAGCCAATAAATCTCTGCTTTTCTCCTTTCAGAAACCTGACCGGACCCGGCTGCGGCGGATACGCGCAGAAAAGCGCTGCCTTGTTTGGGGATACAGGTCATATTCATCCCCAGTCACACCCGGTTTTTTCTCAGAGTACAGCATCTGCCGTCTGTTTGGTTGATGTATACAACACCTTGTGTTTTCATCATCTCCGGGCAGGAATCATCCTGCCCCATTTTTTGTCCGTTTGGGCCCCCTGCGCCGCCCAGCCCTTGCCAAATCCCAATTTCCTTTACTTTCCCGCTTTTCCTATGCTATAATGACGTATGATCAATAGTAAGGACCGCATTGGTTTTCTGTTCCTGTATACGGTTGAGGATCGACGCTGAATTTACAGCCGTAACGTTTAACCGGGATTTTTTAAAGGTGTAGATGCCATGGCCGTCGCAACAAGCAATAAGAAACCGACAACAATCGAGAAGCGTCAAATCAGCTACACAAGGGATTACAGGCACTTACCAAAGCCAAAAATCTCGATGTGGTTTTTTGTGTTGCTTTTTGTGGTTCCGGCCGTGCTGGCCGTGCTGCTGTTTTATCCCGAATTATCCATGGCGATCTCCGTATGGACCAGCCATGTAATCACCAGCGGCACGGGCGTCCCTTCCACGGTAACCTCGGCGGAGTTTATCCCGGCTATCGGGCCGGTATATCTGGTGGATATGGCGGGCAGCATGCCAACGCTGCTGTTTTCCATTATCAATCTGGTCGTCGCCCTGGCAACGCTCTTTCTGGTCATGCTGATGCGGCGCAGCAGCATGCGCTCGTTTGCCATCTACATCTGCATGGCCATGTTCGTGCATGTGATATCCTCGCTGTTCTTCATCTTTTTTCCGGAGTATTTCCCCTATGCGCTGGTGGATTACTCCACACTGTACATGGAGCAGCAGATCGCCATCTGGATTTGCATTGCGGGCATCAGCGGGTTTGCTATCGCGCTGATTTTTTCTTCCTTCATTTCCAAACTCATCACCTATCTGGCAACGCTTGCCTATAGCGCCGTATACGGCATTACCCGGTATGTGGTGTATTTACTGCTGCTGCATTATTTCAGTTCACTGTTTATGGCCACGCTGTTTTTTACGCTTGGCGTTCTGTTTGACTTCCTCCAGATGGTCTTCGTGTATATCCTGTACGTTCGCTATGCCAGCAAAAAGTATGGCTCGCAAAGGGAGGGAACCCTATGGAAGTGGTCGTAACGATCCTCCATATCTACTTTATCTTCGTTATCTGCGTGATGATTATTTATTCAATCCGGCACGTGATTTTTACCGTGAACCGGCTATACGGAGAGCAGATGATCTCCTACCGCGACCTGTACGACAGCGAGCTGCCCGTTATCTCCGTGCTGGTGCCCATGCACAACGAGGAGCTGGTGCTCCGTTACGTGATCGAAGCCCTGCTCAAATGCGATTACGACCACGACAAGCTGGAAATCATCGCAATCAACGATCACTCCCAGGATAAAACGGCCCAGATGCTCAACCGATACTTCGCGCAGTATCCGTTTGTGCGCCCCCTGCACCGCACCGAGGAAAACACCGAGCGCGGCAAGCCTGTAGCGCTCAACGAAGCGATGGACGTTGCCAAGGGCGAGATCATCATCGTGTTCGACGCGGACTACCGTCCGTCCAAAAATCTGCTGAAGAAGATCGCCTCCGCCTTTATTGATCCGCAAGTAGGGGCCGTGATGGGGCGCGTAATCCCCGTCAATCCGCATTCCAACATGCTGACGGAGCTTTTAAATCTGGAGCGCTCCGGCGGCTATCAGGTGGACCAGCAAGCGCGTTACAACCTGCATCTGGTGCCCCAGTACGGCGGCACGGTGGGCGGCTACCGCAAGCATCTGCTCACGGAGGATAACGGATACGACACCAAAAACCTGACTGAGGATACGGAGCTTACCTACCGCATCACCGTGAAGGGCTGGAATGTAATCTACGACAACAGCGCGGAATGCTATGAGGAATCCCCCGAGGTGTGGTCTACCCGCGGCCGGCAGGTGGCGCGGTGGGCGCGCGGGCACAACGATGTGATGTTCCGGTATTTTTTTCACATGTTTTCGGCAAAAAACATGCGCTTCTGGAAGAAAGTAGATAGCCTCCTGCTGCTGTGCATCTATATGGTTCCGTTCATTCTGGGCTTGGGTTTTCTGGATTGCATCGCCCTGTTTTTTCTGGGCCGGATGAGCATCTTTTCCGGCTGGTGGGTGCTGATGTTTATCGGTATGTACAACGCCTGGGGCAATTTTGCGCCGTTCTATGAGATATCGGCCGGCGCCCTGCTGGACGGGATGGACCGGGAGCTGATCTTCCTGCCCATGCTTTGCTTTTCGTTCTATTTCTACATGTGGCATATTTCCAAAGGATTTTTGCAGGCGCTGATCGACAACATCACCCGTCGCCAAACCCGATGGGCCAAGACGGAGCGGTATGCCTCCGGCGACGATATGCCGCAAGGGGAAGGGACCTGACACATGGCATTGATTATCGGCATCACAGTGGTATTCCTTGCGCTTTTGTTTTTGCCCTTCGCGGTATCGATACTGTCCCTCCGCAAGAGCAAGGATGTATCGTTGTATGTAAAAAGCGACAATATACGCGATCCGCGGTATTTTTCCAATTCCTTCCGCTCGCTTGTGGAAAAGGGGATTGACCCGCAGACGCGCACAATTACCATGTCCAAATCAGAACCGTTTGTTTATGCAAGAGAATTGCAGAACACGGTCTGTGATTGCATCGTGGTTGCGCAAAGCCATTTTCAGCCCGTGGGCGTATCCTGTTTTACCAAGGAGATTTATGCCGCTTCCTCCGCGCAGATCCCGCCCGATACCCGCCTGCGCGCCATCGCCTGTTTGGACAGGCTGGAGATCGGACAGAACTGCGAGATCGTCCGCTGGGCGGATTCCGACGGACAGATGACCATTGCCGCCGGATGCGCGCTGGGCATGAGCATATCCAGCGGCGAGCGCCTGCTTATTGCAAAGGGTTGTACCTTCCGCCGTCTGTATTCGCCAGAAATCATCATCGGCTCCAGCCTGGTCAGGCCGAAGCACACGCCCGCGGATACCGCCGTTTTTTCGGAACGGCTGATCAATCCCGAATCGATCAGCGCTCATGAAACCGTCAAATCAACCATCGTTGCCGAATACAGCTTGTCCATCGGGGAAAGCGCCGTGATTATGGGCAGTATAAAATCCAACCATCACGTCTATGTTCACCGCAACGCGCGCATCAACGGCAATCTCGTGGCCGATGGGATCATCATTCTGGAAGAGGGCGCGCGGGTTCTCGGCTCGGTGTTTTCACAGGATTCCGTGTTTGTCGGCCCCGGTGTGGAAATCGGAGTCAAGCGGAAAATCAAATCCCTGATCGCACGAAAAAGCATCGTACTATGCGAAACCGCCATGGTTTTCGGATATGTTGGCTGTGAAACGGATTCCAAAACCATTGCCAAAGAGGATTTTCACACCGAGCTCAGCCAAAAGCAGTGGTTATCCAAAATGGAAAACCTTGTGGCCGAGATCGCCGAGGAGCAGGACGACGATGAAGCCAGATACGCCTTTACCAACAGTGCCTTCACAGCGCCGTCGGATATGTTCTTCCCCGAGGAAGCGCCGTCCGACGATCCTATGGAGGAACAGGCGCAGGAGGATGAGCGGGCAAGGACCAAAAAGAGAAAGCACAACAAATCCACGGCTTCTCCCCCCGGCGGAGCCGTGGACGACGAGGATGATTTTACCCTCTTCAATTAGAAAACCCTCTGTTGTAAAGCGCCTGTATGCGCCGGTAACTGGAGATAGCCCGGCGGGCTCAATGTCTGGTTATCTGAAATGGCGGGCTTATCCCGAACAAACCGTTTAATCGGGAAATGAAAAGGATCTCCTCCCCGCAACAACAAAGAGGAACCCCTGCCTAGCGCTGCAATGCGGGGGTTCCTCTTTTGAATATAGCGATAAGTGCCGATTATGCCTTTGACTACATTTTTATCTGCCCGATAAACGATGAATACTGCGCCTATGCAATGGTGACCTGAATGCTTGTCGGTTTGGGTTTGTTAAACCGCAGCAGTAGTAGCGTTACATAGAAGGCTTCACAAACTCAATCTGGCGGAAGGGCAACGCACCAACGTGCAGGGAATTTAACCATCGCTTACTTAGGACAGCGTTCTTTCGATAATGTCCGCAATACGCGCCGACGCCGTGCCGTCTCCGTACGGATTGCGCGCGGTGCTCATCTTTCGGTATTCCTCCGGGTCGTCCAGCAGCTGCCTGCAGGCATAGTAGATAATCTGCTCATCCGTGCCCACCAGCCGCAGGGTACCGGCATCCAGACCCTCCGGGCGCTCCGTGGTATCGCGCATCACAAGCACCGGCTTGCCCAGCGACGGGGCTTCCTCCTGAATGCCGCCCGAATCCGTCAGGATGAAGTAGGCGTTGTTGATCAGGTTGTGGAACTCATCCACCTCCATGGGCTCAATCAGGCGAATCTGCGGGCTGTCTACGAGCATTTCCCGGGCAATGGTGCGTACCACCGGGTTTTTATGCATGGGGAATACCAGCTTCACATCCTCATATTTTTCCACAATGCGCCGCACCGCCCTGAACATGCTGCGCATCGGATCCCCGATGTTTTCGCGCCGGTGGGCCGTCATCACCAGCAGGCGGCTGCCTTTGGCCCAGTCGATAATCTCCGAATGAAAATCGGGGCGTACGGTGGTTTTCAGGGCATCAATGCCCGTGTTGCCCGTTACATAGATGCTTTCTGACGCGCGGCCCTCCAGCCGCAGGTTATAGCGGGCCATCTGCGTGGGCGAAAAATGATATTTTGCCACCAGGCTGATGGCCTGGCGATTATATTCTTCGGGGAACGGCGAATAGATGTTATGGGTACGCAGGCCGGCTTCCACGTGGGCCACCGGGATTTGCAGATACAGGCACGCGACCGACGAGGCAAAGGCTGTTGTGGTATCGCCGTGCACCAGTACAATGTCGGGCTTGCACTCAATGAGCACCTTTTGTACGCCGTACAGCGTTTTGGCCGTAATATCGAATAATGTTTGCTCCTGCTGCATAATATTCAAATCATAGTCCGGCGTAACATCAAAAAGTTTCAGCACCTGATCCAGCATTTCACGGTGCTGTCCGGATACGCATACCATGGTTTCGATTTTGCTTCGGGTGCGGAATTCCTTTACCAGCGGGCACATCTTAATCGCTTCCGGCCGCGTTCCGAACACAATCAGCGCTCTGATCTTTCCCTGCTCATGCATAGGTAATCTCCTATATGATAGCGAATACATAGATATTCAGTGTGTTTTGCAAGTATACCACACAAATATTAACACTTCAAGTATTCCTTAATATTTTTGAAATATTCTCACTTTCTGAAAATTATTGGAACTTGACTGCAGAAAAGCTCTTGACAACCCCCCACAATTTAGGTAGAATACTATTCGTCGCCTATATGGGCTTGAACAAGCCGGGGTGTAGCGCAGTCTGGTAGCGCACATGCTTTGGGAGCATGGGGCCGGGGGTTCGAATCCCTTCACCCCGACCAATACAACCCGCCGGGTTCTCGTGGCTCCTTGGTCAAGCGGTTAAGACACCGCCCTTTCACGGCGGTAACGGGGGTTCGAGTCCCCCAGGAGTCACCACCTTTCACCCACACGGGCCTTTAGCTCAGTTGGTTAGAGCGGCCGGCTCATAACCGGTTGGTCCGGGGTTCAAGTCCCTGAAGGCCCACCAAGTGTGGCCAAGTAGTTCAGTTGGTTAGAATGCCAGCCTGTCACGCTGGAGGTCGAGGGTTCGAGCCCCTTCTTGGTCGCCATTTTCCCTGTTGGTTGGGCGTCCGCCGGTGTAGCTCAATTGGCAGAGCAGCTGATTTGTAATCAGCAGGTTGCGGGTTCGAGTCCCATCGCCGGCTCCATCCCCCCGTTGCCTACCGCCTGCCGCACAGGCGATTCCCAACCTCTCCCCCCCTTGCAAATCGTTTGCCGCAATCCTTGGATGGGTTCCCGAGTGGCCAAAGGGAGCAGACTGTAAATCTGCCGTCGCAGACTTCGATGGTTCGAATCCATCCCCATCCACCACTTTTACCGCCTGCGGGAATGGCGGAATTGGCAGACGCGCTAGATTCAGGTTCTAGTGAAGATTTCCTTCATGCAGGTTCAAGTCCTGTTTCCCGCACCAAACAAGAAACGGCCAGAAATGGCCGTTTTCTTGTTATACTAAGCTTTTGATATTAGTTGCTGTCCAGTCTATATTTCTCCGTTCTCCACTATTCATAGTTAACAATAATCTCATCTGACAAACATGAAATCTGTGATCTTGAGCTCTGCACCTTGCGTCAATACGTAAAGAAAATTACCGTTCCATCCCCCACCAGCGAGGAAATCCGGTATTCCCGTGTAGAAATAGGATAATCGGATATACATCCTCTATGGTTATTCATTTCCTTCCATGATGGCACAGCCTCACCTTTACAGGTTTCCTTTGGTTCGGTATGTGCTGTGCGGTATCAGTCCCCCATCGGATTGAAGATATCAAACGGATGATCTCCCGCCTTTCCTTCGACGCATTCATCCCGCCAGCCGACAGGCTGAAACAAGCAACCATACTCTTATCTATTAAATCGCAAAGTCAACCCCGGAATCATATAAGAACGGACATGATAACACCCATGAATCAAAATGCATTACTCAGCGGCATGCTGGATATTGGCGAGCAGATGCTTTGTTGCGGGGCCGAAATCAGCCGGGTGGAGGACACGGTGGAGCGGATCGGGCTGGCCTATGGGTTTAAGCGGGTGGATGTGTTCACCATCACCTCCAGCATCGTGGTAACCGCGTGGACCAGCCCGGAGGATACGCTCACGCAGACCCGGCGCATCCGCACGCGCGCCGTGGATTTGGAGCGTCTGAACCGGCTGAACGCCCTGTCCCGCGAAATCTGTGAAAAAAAGCCCGATATCGGCGCCATGAAGGCGCAGATCAAGGCGGTGCTGGCCCGCCGCGCCTTTCCGGCGTGGATGCTGTATGCCGCGTCCGCGCTGATCGCGGGCGCCTTCACCGTTTTCTTCGGCGGCAGCCTTGCGGACGCGCTGGTTTCCGCGGTGATCGGCGTGCTGCTGAAAAAGCTGATGATGCTTTCCATCCGTTTCCGGCTTAACAGCGTGGTGTCCAACGTGCTCCTATCCTTCGCGGGCGGCGCGGCGGCACTGCTGGCCCTGCGGCTTGGACTTTGCGACAGCTATGCCAAAACCGTCATCGGCGATATCATGCTGCTGATCCCCGGCATCACGCTGACCGACGCGCTGCGGGATATGTTCTACGGCGACCTGATTTCCAGCATTCAACGATTGTGCGAAGCGCTGCTGTTTTCATCGGCAATCGCGTTCGGCTTCGTGCTGGCCCGGAGGGTGATCGGATGAGCTTTGTGCAATTATGGGTTGTGCCAATTGTGTGCGCCGGGCTCGGCACGCTGGGATTTTCGGTTTTATTCCATGTGGAGAAAAAGCACCTGTTCTTTTCCATGCTCGGCGGCGCGATCGCCTGGACGGGCTACCTCGCCTTTTTCTCGTTTATCGGAAACGAATTCGCCAGCTATACGCTGGCCGCCATCGTTGCGGCTGTTTACGCGCACCTGATGGCCCGCCTATTCAAAACGCCCGCCACGCTGTTTGCGCTTCCGGCCACTATCCCCATGATCCCCGGCGAGGCGTTTTTTGAAACGATGCAGTACGCCGTATTGGGCGATTGGGCAAATTTCGCCGAAATGGGCGCGCGCACGCTCGGCCTGGCCGCGTCGATCGCCATAGGGCTGATTGTGGGCGGCATGGCCGACCGGCTGCAGTTTTATCTGTTTGACAAAAAGCGCAAAAAGAGAAACGAGGCATAAAAGCAAGCTGGCCGCCATGCCACCAAAGGGCAGCCAGGAAACTGCGCCATGAAGCCGTATCATTTTCGATACAGTCGCTTTGTACGGATACTGCCTAACGGCGCGGCAACAGGAAGCATTTACAGTCTTCACGCAGGGGGTGCGCAGCCGCGTGAGGCTTAATGGCTACTGATATTCCGATATTCACAGCCGGGATAAACGGCTCCGGAAAAGACCGGTATACGCCGCATACGGCCCGGCCACGATAACCGGAACAAGGCGCGAAAGTCCGCAACGGTGCTTCCCGTGGCATAACCACAGATCGGTCATGTTTTCCTGTGTAATCTTTGGAAACGGGCGTGAAGACCCCTGTCCGAAAACAAGGCGATAGACCCGCATCGTATCCCAGCCGAAAAGGGGACGCGGAATCCGCGTTGAAGAATAAAGATGTTTACTGCTATTCTGTGCAGCATGTATTCGGTTTGGCACAAACACAACCATCCGGTTTTAAATACGGAAGTAGAAGCGATGATAGGTCCAGCATGCTGAATAAAAAGCGTGGGCGCAGCCCGGCACGGGCAGCGAAACCATAAAAATTCGGCTGCGCCATGCTGTCGCATGCCCTCTGTATCCCGGTTTAAAACACCCGTGTCATGTATTCACATACGGCCCCTCAGCCGTGCATGAGGAATATCGTGATTCCCTTATTTTTCAAGGGTTTGCGGTGTGTTCTTTCCTCTGGTTTCATCCCCTGAAAAAATTGTGTTGACGTGGAAGCATATGTGATGTATAACCTATTCGTAAGTCATCGTCCCGCCTGTTTGGCAGGCCGCTGACCCAATAGCTGAAACAGGAAAGATGTGATATGGATGGAAGAAAAAAACGAAGATGTACCGCTGCCTCCGGCCCGTATTGTGGTAGGGATTATTTTCAACTGTAAAAGGGAAACAGAGCATGAAATTCCCGACGCGGAGGCGGAGTACGACAGCCTGGACACGGTCCATGCAATCCGCGATGTTTTTACCGCGGCCGGAATGCATACAGTTCTTCTGGAATGTGACGAAACGCTGCCGCAGAAGCTGGCCAGCACACACATCGACATTGCTTTCAATATAGCGGAAGGCAGGAGCGGCAGAGGCAGGGAGGCCGAAGCCCCGGCGCTGCTGAGCCTGCTGGGAATCCCCTTTACCGGTTCGGACGAAACGGCCCTTTGTATCGCGCTGGACAAAGCCCTTTGCAAAAAACTGCTGTCCGCCTATCGCGTCCGCTCGCCGCGGTACCGGATCATCTCCTCGGAGAAGGATATCCGCATGGGCGGCCTGCACGCCCCCGTGATCATCAAGCCCAACGCGGAAGGCTCCAGTAAGGGGATCCCCGACGCCTGCGTAGCCGCAAACGAAGCGGAGCTCAGGGAGCTGGCGGGACGGGAGCTGCGGTTGTACGGGGGGCCGGTGCTCGTGGAGGAATACATCCACGGCCGTGAGTTTACCGTGGGCCTTTTGGGAAACGGCGATACCCTGCGCGTGTTTCCGCCCATGGAGATTGTCTTTCACGGCAACACAAACGGCAGCTATCAGATATACAGCTTCGGCGTAAAACAGGATTATAAAAAGTTTGTCAGCTACGAGTGCCCCGCCAAGCTGAACCCGGAAACCGAAAAACAGATGATAAATACAGCACACCGTATTTATCAGGCATTGGGCTGCCGTGATTTTGCGCGTGTGGATTTCCGCCTCACGGAGGACGGAAAGCTCTATTTCATTGAGATCAATCCCCTGCCCGGCCTTGCGCCCGGTTACAGCGACTATCCCATGCTCGCGGAGTTTGCGGGCGTATCCTATCGTGATCTGGTGCTTTCCGTGCTGCGCGCGGGCATTTGCCGATATGGAATGGAGACGGTGTAATGAAACGCTGCAAGGATTATCCCGCGCACTATCCGGGCTGGTACGATTGGAAATGGCAGTACGCCAACCGCATCACCTCCGCGGAGAAAGTCGCCTCGTATTTAACCATGTCGCAGACGGAAAAAACGGACGTAGAACAATGCCTTTCCTCGTTCCGCATGGCCATTACACCGTATTACGCTTCGCTGATCAATCCGGAAAACCCGGACGATCCCATTCGCAAGATCTGCGTGCCGCGTATCCAGGAAACCTATCCCTGTGAAAACGATATGGCCGACCCGCTCGGCGAGGAGCACGACAGCCCCGTACCCAACATCGTGCACCGTTATCCCGACCGCGTACTGTTTTTGACCACGCTTTGCTGCTCCACCTACTGCCGCTACTGCACCCGCCGCCGCGTTGTGGGTGAGGAGGACCGCGTCATCACCGAGGCGGCGCTGAAAAGGGCTGTCGCCTATATCCGCAGCCACACGGAAATCCGGGATGTGCTCATCTCGGGCGGCGATCCGCTGGTAATGAAAACCGAAAAGCTGGAGCACATCCTTCAGCAGCTGCGCGCCATCCCCCATGTGGATATCATCCGCATCGGCACCCGCGTGCCGGTGGTGTTGCCCATGCGGATAACGGATGAGTTGCTTTCCATGCTCCGTAAGTACCAGCCGGTCTGGATCAACACGCATTTCGCCCATCCGCAGGAGATCACACCGGAATCGGCGCGAGCCTGTACCGCGATTGTGGACGCCGGATTTCCGCTAGGCAACCAAACGGTGCTGCTGCGCGGCATCAACGACAGCGCGGAAACGCTCAAGGAGCTGTTTCTCAAATTGGTACACCTGCGCGTGCGGCCCTACTATCTCTACCAATGCGACCTCTCCCGCGGCATCGGTCATTTCCGCACCACGGTAGATGAGGGGATTGATATCATGCACGCCCTGACCGGCAACATCTCCGGATACGCCGTGCCCAAATTCGTGATCGACGCGCCGGGCGGCGGCGGAAAAATCCCCATCAATTACAACTACATTCTCTCCAAGGATAACCATGAGGTTGTCATGGAGAACTTTCAGGGTAAGCGCTACAAGTATCCCCAGACCGATCCCCTGCCCGGCCGGTAACCGCTTTGCCCGATGGCAACAGCGAGCGTACAGCTTATCGTACGCTCGCTGTTTTTGTAGAAACGATCGTAACGATCCTTGTATTACCCCTCAGATACGCTCACACCCATTGTTTCTCCAGCCATTGCTCACGCTTCCATACCCCATCGTGCATAATCTTGACAAGTGGTTCCTCCGCCTTTATAATGAGCCGAAATAGAATTCAGGAGGCGTTTATGCATTTGCCGATTTGAAGCATGGCAGAACCATAACGGATGCGTCGCAGTTTCTGCAACGCCTGGTTGCTGTATGTAAAAACCGGAAAGGAAACTCCTGACAATGAAACAAAAGAATATACACCTAATGTATGCGATTGCGCTTTTGCAGGGCATGGTGTTTTACGCTCCCATCGCCACCCTGTACCGACAGGCGCAAGGCATTTCGGTTTTCCAGATCACCCTGATCGAAAGCATATGCCTGATCCTCTGCCTGCTGCTGGAAATACCGTGGGGCATTGTGGCCGATAAAATCGGGTACCGCCGCACCATGATTTTCTGCTGCATGCTGTATTTCGTTTCCAAAATCGTATTCTGGCAGGCGACGGATTTCCCCGCGTTTCTGCTGGAGCGTATCCTGCTCAGCGTCGTCATGGCCGGACTATCCGGTGTGGAAACCAGCGTGCTGTTTCTCTCCTGCAAGCCGGGCGAAAGCCAGCGCGCGTTCGGCATCTACAATAATCTAATGACCACCGGCTTGCTTGCCGCAGCGCTGGTGTACTCCACCTTCATCGGCAGTCACTACAAGCTCGCGGGCCTGCTGACAGTAATTAGCTACGGCATTGCGGCGGTGCTGGCGCTGTGCCTTGTGGAGGTAAAGCCGAAGGAGGATGATCGGCAGCCACCCGTAAAAGCGTTCCTTTCACTGCTGCGCAGCACGCTGCAAAACAGAGAGCTGCTGTTGTTTCTGATCGGCGTAGCGCTTCTGTCCGAAACACATCAAACCTTCACCGTGTTCTTCAACCAGCTGCAATATGTGAAATGCGGTCTGTCCGCCTCCGCAATCGGCTATATCTATATTGCTGTAACCGTGGCCGGGCTGTGCGGCGCGTTCTCCTCCCGCATTACCAAGCGGCTGGGCCCCGGCAAAACGGCCGGAATGCTTTACACGGCGGCGGTTATGGCCTGTCTTGTGCTGGCTTTCACCGGCAGCGCCTGGCTCTCCATTGCCGCCATTCTGGTTTTGCGCATCGCCAATAGCCTGTTCCAGCCCCTGCAAACGGAGCTGCAGCACCAGCAGGTGCAAACCCAGAGCCGCGCAACCGCCCTGAGTATCAACGCGATGATAATCGAAAGCACGGGGGTCGGCACCAACGTTATTTTCGGTGCCCTGGCGGAGCGCAGCCTGACCTCCGCCTTTCTGCTAGGCGCCGGGCTATGCGCCGCGGGCGGGCTCCTGTTTGCGGCCGGATACCGGCACAAGGCACGTTTGCGTAATCCTTCGTAATCCTCCGCGCCGCCTGTCTGTCTCCATAAAACCTCCACACTGGGTATTTTGCCTATCGGCAAGAATCCGCTCAAATCGATGAGCAAACCAATGCCATCCAGTACACGGGAAGCGAAGCCCGTTTTATCATTATGGGCAACCCCGAAAGGGGGGATGAAAAATTCGTCAGCGGCGGTCTGATTAACCCGACGATCTATATCCCTGAGGATGCAACGGTTACCGTAACGTTTGCCAGCGCAAGCGCGGGCATGCCGCACGCGTTTGAAATCACCGCCGTACACCCCCTATCCCTATAGAACTATGATAACCGGGGGAGTTTATGCCAACAGCTTGATTCCCACCCTGCCCGCGGCGGCAGCCGACGCCCACCCTGCGGCGGATATCACCTTACTGGCAAGCACGGCAGGCACATTCTACTACCTCTGCCAGTATCCGGGCCATGCATAGGAAGGCATGTACGCAACGATTATCATCGAGTAGCCCTGCGCAGGCCGCATAGCGCATTACAGCAGAAGCCCTTCGCAATGGAAGGGCTTCTGTTAATTCTTGATATCTTATGCTGCTTCCACACCGCCAAACGCTTCCCGCCTCTACGCGGTTATTGCCTTGGCAGCGTAACGGTAAACTCCGTTCCCTCCCCCGCCCTGCTTTGCACCTCAACCGTGCCGCCGTGCGCGGCAACCACGGATTTCACGATCGTCAGCCCAATGCCGGACCCGCCGGATTTCCGGCTGCGGGATTTATCCGCCCGGTAAAAACGTTCGAAAATATAGGGAAGATCAGCCTTGGAAATTCCAATGCCCGTATCGGCTACCTTTATCCATACCTTATGTGCGTCTCCGGTCAGCGTAACCTTGGTTGCATCCCCTGGCCGCGAGTATTTCAAAGCGTTGGACAGGAGGTTCAAAACCACCTGATTCAGCTTGTCGCGGTCCGCCGTCAGGGTCTGGGGGGTTCCTTCAAAGTGCAGGCTCTTCCCCTCTTTAATAAAATCATCCTTGACAACGGCAACGGCTTGCGCAACAAGCTCGGAAAGATCAACCGGGGTTTTGTGCAGCGCCGCTTCCCTGCGCTCGTAGCGCGCCAGCTCGGCCAGGTCTCCCACAAGGCGGTTGATACGCAGAATCTCATCGTGCAGCACTTTAAGCCGTTCCGGCGTCACATCCATTACGCCGTCCATCATGGCCTCCAGATTGCCCTGCATGGTCGCAAGCGGCGTTCGCAGCTCGTGGGCGATATCGTTGGACGCCTGCGTGCTTCTCTCCTCCTGCTTTTGCAGGGTATCGGCCAGTTTGTTCACGGTGTCCACCAGCTGTTTGATTTCCTTTGTTTTGGTTTTGTTCGTGATTGTCGCCCCGTAGGATCCATCGGCTATCCGCCGCGCCTTATCAATCACCCGCGCGATCGGGCGGCTCATCTGGCCGGAAACAATCATCCCAATCACCAGCGCCAGCGCCGCGGAAATCACCCCGGCCCACACGATCAGCGTATTGAGGGTGCTGATAAACTGCAAATCGGCATCCGTATAATAAAACGGCCCGTAATAGCCGATGTTCACCGTGCCGACCGTCTGCCCGCCATAGGAGATATCCACCGTTTTTTCCGCATAGCCGCCCTGCCAGTTTTTATACCGGCTGTTCATGTTGCTGCTCATGTGAGCCATCATTTGCTTACACATACCCATATGGCACGCAGCGGCGTCCCATACCACCGTACCTTCGGTATCCATTACCCGGAGGATCAGATTCTTCTCCATCGCGTCCGCGGCGATTTCCGCCACGGCGGATGTGTTCCAGCTCTGCGTTTTACCATAGCTTTGGGAAAGCATCAGAACCGTGTCCTGTTCCTTCTGTTGCTGCTGTCCTGTGACATAGGTTCTGAACTGTCTTTCCAGCACAAGGTTGGATAAAACAATGAGGAGGGTAACACAGGTAAGCGTAATCAGAACATAGGAGACTGAAAGCTTCGTCCGCAGGCTGTACTTCATTCAATTGCCTCCAAAACGGTATCCCACGCCGTGCACGGTGAGGATATAGCGGCAGTTTTTTGTATCTGTTTCAATTTTACGCCGCAGGTTCTTAATATGTGAATCCAGCGACCGGTCATAGCCCTCATAATCGCCGCCGAGTGCATAGGTAATCAGGTTGTCCCGCGTAAAGGTGCGCCCAGGCCGCCTTGCCAGGGTTACCAGCAGCTCAAACTCGATGGGCGTCAGGCTGATTTTCTCGCCATTTTTGGTTACCTCGCGCCCGATGGTGTCGATCACCAGCTCCTGGTTGTGGAAGGCCAGCACGCTGGACACGCTGTAATTGCCGCCTTCGGCGCGGCGCAGCAGCGCCCCGATGCGGGCCATCAGCTGCCTGGGGCTGAACGGCTTGGTCACATAGTCGTCCGCGCCGATATCCAGCCCCGTTAAAATCTGTTCCTCGGCCGCTTTGGCCGTCAGCATGATGATCGGTACGCGTGAGACCTTGCGGATGGCTTTACACACCTCTTCCCCGCCGATGTCCGGCAGCATCAGGTCCAGCACGATCAACGATATTTTATGGGTTTCAAACAGCCGCAGCGCATCCTCGCCGTTATAGGCCTTTTGCACCCGATAGCCGCTTTTAACCAGATAGGATTCTACAAATTCTACAATTCTCTCTTCATCGTCCACCACCAGAACGGTGTGCGCTGCATCCTCCATAATGACCTCGTGCTTTTGTCCATCCCCGCCGCCGTCAGGCTCGCCTTGCGGCTGGCCGGAGCACGGCATACGGGTGGGTTTGCGGTCCGCCCGGATCCATCGGGGCAGGCCATGTTTCCTCTTTAGTTGTAAACGCATCGGCATTGCAATCACCACCTATTCTATCGCAGCATCTGCAGTATTGCAAACCGATATGGAGATTGTATGAAGTACTGGAAGGCAATGTCAGTGATCTCCATAATTTCTCCATTTTTATCCGGTATGATCACGGTGGATGAAGCCACGAAAGGACTTTTACCGATGGTTGCATTATACAGAGGCCTGTACGGCGGATATGGTATGACTACGTTTGGATGGATTGGAGGGCTTGCCATGTTGATTGGCGTCGTGTTGATCGGCGTTGTGATCTATCTGTTGGCCAGCAGCCCCCGGCACACCGCAAATCGCTACGCGGTGGACGCCGTGAACATTTTGAAAGAACGGCTTGCCAAGGGCGAAATCGATGAAGAAACCTACGAGCGGCTGCTGAAAACAATCGGCTGACGGTCTTATGTTACCGGCCGCAGTCCCGTGCCGGATCCCCCTGTTGTAGCCGCTTTACCGTTTTTTGTCCTCAGGGCATTTTCTTTCTCCGTCCTCTGCACGCAGGCAACCCCGCATGCAATTTACGGCGCGAAGCAAGGAGCAGGTAAGCGATTACATATATCCCACGAAGAGGAGAAACAACCATTTTGCGGTTGTTTCTCCTCTTATGGTATGAGCAGCTTTGCTGCTTCAGCCTTTCAAAGAACGTCTTCGGGTCGTTATCGCCGCTCGCATTATAGCGCCTTGGGCGCTGTTCGCTCGCTTACCCCTTTGTTGTTACGCAAGCCTTTGGGGTTCCACCCCAATCCCCGGCAAGGGTTTCACCCCTGCACCCTGACCAGGACTTTCAGCCCTGGACCCTTCTTTTTTGTCATCCTGGAGCAGTTTTGCTGCTTTTTACTTCCCGGTATGGGTACGGCGTTGCGGCAAACTCCCCCGCGCTGCCGTTTTCTTTATTTTCTTCCGTACTCGGCGTCCCGCGCCAGGCCATCCACCGCGGTATACACGATATCCAGCGTCTGCCAGGTGCGGTCCCAATCAAAATCACCGATCACGTCGGACGGCGTATGGATGAGATCCGTCCACAGCCCCGCGGTGTTCACATTGCCTCGGAAGCTGATATTGGCGGCGTCAATCTCCGCGAGATGGAAAGCGTCGTGGTCGCTTGATCCCTTATGGCGTACGGCATACAGCTCGCCCTCCTCCTGCGGGTCAAAAGCCTCTAGATCGGCAATCGCCTGCAAAAACGCCATCGAAACGCTGTTGCTCACCACCGCGTCCCCCTGCCCGTCTGCATAGCCTCCGCCGGTTCTGCCGCCCAGGGTATCGCAAGCCAGGCAGTAGTCCTCCGCCCAATCGTCCACCACGATGATATCCAGATTGAATACGGCGATGATCCGCCCTCGCTCCTCCTCAGACAGCCCCTGCACATAAGCAGCCGAGCCCTGATGGCCGGTTTCCTCGGCGGTAAAAGCGATAAAGCGCAGCTCTGTGTTTTCGTAGGGCTCCATCTGGTAAAAACGCTGTAAATACAGCAGTACCCCGGCCACGCCGCTGGCGTTGTCCCTGGCCCCGGGACCCTTGCTGTCGTAATGCGCACAGAGGATGATGATGTTCGGATCGCTGTTTTGTGCCTGCCGGATACCGATCACATTGGAGGCATAAAAGGTGTCGTCGTTGGAATCCAGCCCCTTTACGGCGCCAAGCACCAGCGTGCCGTTTGCAAAGCTGCAGCCAAGGCTTTCATAGGCCTGCACGAGGTATTCCGTCGCCTTTGCCTGGCCCTCCATCGTCATGTAGCGGTTCCCGATATCATAGGTCAGGGCTTCGATTTCGTTATAGAAATAGTCCTGCTCCTCCTGGGTAATCTCCGCTGCCGCCATAGTCCCTTGGCATAGCAGCAAAACCAGGCAGGCAAGCAGCGCGATGGTTTTTTTCATGGGGTTTCATCCTCCCGGAAAATATTCAAATAGAACAGCATACAACAGCGGCAAACCCGGAACAAACCGCAGTTCTCTCTGGTATCACCATGCATCCAGGCAGCATATCCATGCCCGTTTCTGCCTGAAATGATACCATTGCGGGAAGCAGCCGTCAAGAAAGCCCCGGAAACAGGCGTGAACAAAGAAGCCCCGGAAACGAAATATTCCGTTTCCGGGGCTTCCTTGCCCGGTTTGCCGTGGGTCGCCGTGGAAAATAAATAGCGTTACGGATTCAACGTAATATAGTACGGACAGATCGCCTCATAATGGCCGTCCTTCATGCGAAACCCGCCGGGGATAACACCCAGCTGCACAAACCCGATCCGCTCATACAGGTGCCGCGCATGGAGGTTGGTTTCCACCACCGCGTTAAACTGCAGCACCCGGAAGCCGCACGCCCCGGCCTGCGCAACGCAGTGCCGAACCAGCTTCTCCCCGATATGCAGTCCCCTGCTTTGTACGCTCACCGCGTAGCTGGCGTTGCAGATGTGCCCGCACCGCCCGATATTATTGGGATGGAGCGTATAAAGGCCCAAAATCGCTCCGGTATCCGTGTCCTCCGCCACCGCGCAAAAGGTTTGGCTCCGGAAAAACTCATACCCGTTTTCCAAGTCCAGCGTTTCTTCCTGCGGAAAGGCGATGCCTTCCTCCACGACCTCGTTCCAGATGCCGGTCATAGCCGCAAGATCCTTTTTTTGGAACTCCCTGACCTGTATATTCAATCCTTGCCGTCCCCCTGTGTTTATCGTTTGCCGCTGCCCGGATTGCCGCGCGCTGCCGGGCAGCGGTACGGCCGTAGCGGGCAAGTGCGAAGGTACCCCTATGCGCGCGGCTTGGCAAGCCGGATTCCCAGTTTTTCGCTGACGCACTTTTTAATGATCCCGGCGCAGTTATCGCGCCCCACCCGCGAGCTGTTGATACACAGGTCGTAGTTCAGCGCGTCCTTCCAGTCCTCGCCCGTATAGTATTTGTGATAATCCGCGCGGTATTTATCGGTACGCCGGACCATTTTTCCGGCGTCCTGCTCGGGCATGCCGGTACGCGCCATGATCGCCTGCACACAATCCTCGCAGGGGGCATGGATGCTGACACTGACCACGTTTGGCAGATCGCGCAGCACATAGTTGGCCGCTTTGCCCATCACAATAAAGGATTCCGTTTGCGCCAGCATTCTCAGGATTTTCACCTGATAATTGAACAGGTTGATTTCCGACACAAATTTCCGGTTCTCCGGTGTCAGCACGTTACCGTACGCCTCGCGGTTGGGCACCTTTTTCAGCAGGCTCCGGTTGAACTTCTCGTTTGCCAGCGTAAACAGCTCCTCGCTGATGCCGCTCTCATCGGAGGCCAGCCGCAGCAGCTCCTTGTCCAGCAATTTGATCTTCAGTTCCCCGGCAATCTGCAAGCCTACCTGTTTGCCGCCGCTCCCGAACCCACGGGAAATTGTTATCACGTAATTTCTCATGGCCACACGCTCTCCTTTGATTATTCGCGGTCCCGCCAACATCCGCCCCAGGTAAACGATGAATAACGCGCTTGTGCGATGGTACGCTGGATTTTCACCAGGTTGGGTTTGTGAAAGCCGCAGTCGTAGCGGTGCTGCCTCAAGCTTTCTTGACGCGGCATCCAAAGAAAAGATGATGAAAGAGGGTAGCGTCACAGTTTGGGCTTCGTTGGAGAGCCGCTGGGGAGGTTTGCTTCCGGCCCGGTGGCTTTTTGAAAGGCAAACCGCGCACACTGGCGGTAACGCGTGCCCATTCTTCCATGTTGCCGCGATAGCCCTATGTGCTGCCGCCCCGTTCAGCGGCAGATGCTTATCCTTACCTGTGATTCACCAAGCCGTCGTATTTCCGTTCCACAAGACGGAGAACACGTTCCCAGATCATCGAATCCCCAATCCGCAGCACGATATCCGCCGAGCAGCCGCCCGCGGCCGCGTGCACGCGATAGCGGCCCCGGTCCAGCGGCGGGATCAGAAACCCCTGGTTAGTATTCGGTATCTCCGCGACGCGCTCCTCGCTTCCCTCTTTTGTCAGGTAAGCGGTTGCCTCCTCCGGCGCCGCCGGATAGCCATACAGGTTAAGCGCCAGCGCCTGCTGCGCGGGATGGCTGTACTCATACAAAAAGGTATTGTCCGAATCCGTCCATTGTATCCATTGCGTTGGTTGGTCCTGCCGGGGAAGGATTTCAATTTCCGACAGCCCGATGGGGCCGCCCCGGCTTTCCAGGATACGAATCGTCAGGCTTTGAACCGGATGCTCCTCCAGCGCCAGGCGGCAGGGCGCTCCGCTGCCATTTGGCAGTGCATACTCCATGTCAAAGCCGCTGTCGTCCGAAATCCGGATGCGCAGGATATCGCCTGCCGGAGCGGGCGCATCATAAAACACCAGCTCGGCAATGTTCTGCGGCTCCGTCCACTCAAACCGTATCGTGGGCTCGCCATCATCCGGGTCCGGCATCCAGCAATTGGCCAGCGACGCTTCCATGGTATCGCCGATCAGGAAATCCTGCAGTAAAACCGCGTTGCCACTGCTGGCCGTAACATCGGCCCACAGCACATCTGTGCTCCGTTGCCAGAACACACGGTCGCTGTTCAGCAGGCTATTGAGATGTTCCAATCCCTTCTGGCTCTGATAGGCTTCCAACAGCCGGTACAGCCTGGAGCTGCGCAGCGTATAACTCAGATACTCGCCCGGAAGCGGGAACCGCACCCGTTCCTCCCAGGCATAGGCGGGATGATAGCTGGTCTCCGACCACGGGATGACCGCGCTTTGCAGCGTGAGGAAATGGTAAAAATCATTGTTGGCATGCCAGGCGAACGCATAGCAGAATCCTTTGAACACTGCTGGCCGATAGGTATTGTCTTGCCGCAGGATTTCCCCCATCACCCGGTCAAACGACTGGGAGACCGACACATGGTCAATGTTGTAATCCGTATCGGTTACAAATATACGATCTGGCCGCAGGCTGAGGATCAGGGCGCGGATATCGCCCTCGAAATTGGCGCGCGTATAGGCCGCCGCCTGCGAAGTGCGCAGCGTATGATAATCCGGTATTCCAACGGCTCCGTACGTTTCGGCGCGCCCGATTTCGCTTTGGCGCACTTCGTTTTCCGCACACAAAAAATACGGCGGCACCGTATGGTCCCCATACCCCAGCAAAACGATATCATTCCAGTCAACGCCCATCAGGGCTTCGGCCTGTATCGCCTCCGCCACACGGGTTTGCGCGTCGCCGCCATAATCGCCGTTGGTTGTGTAAGCCACGGTTACATGGCTGCCCGCCTGCACAAACGCGTCGATCACGCCATACGCCAGATTGATCTCGTCGTCCTGATGCGCAATAAGCACCAGTACCTCCCGGTTTTTCATAAAATCAGAATCAAAATAGCTGTTATCCGTCCGGGAAAAATTCGCATGCCAAATGCCGGTCCACAAGGCGGCCACCGCCGCCATCAGCAATACCGCCACTGCGGCGCAGATCAGGATTCTGCGTTTTTTCCGGTGCTTTATGCTGGACATCCGTTACCTCTGCTGTATTTGTTTTGAATAAAACTCCGTATGAGTATATCATACCTTGAAACCCTTCAACAACCGGCCCGCCGCAGCCGGGGCGCGGCGCTGTTCAGGCGCGGATTTTTATGATATCATCGTTACGATACGGCAGTCAGCCATTCCTGCATTCCACGCCGTTGGGGAGAGCATGCCCATGCGAAAATCCATAAAGTATGGATGGATCCTTTTATTCACCCTGTGGTCTGCCGTCACCCTGCTGTTGATGGATACAGACGTGCAGACGGCCGCTTGTACCCTGTTCTATGTCCGGGACTGCCTTGCGGCCTCCGCGCTGTCGGCCCCGCTCGGCGCTGCCGCATGGGTGGCCTTGTTTTTTCTGTATCACCGGTTCTTTTTCAAGCCCTATGCGTGGCGGAAACGGGAGATCTCGCACGGGCTGTGGTTCAGCCTTCCGCTTGCCTTTGTGCTCACCCTGAGCCCCGCCTACCGGATGGGAGAAGACGCGCTTGCCCTGTTTACCCAGCCCTATCACGTGGGCCTGATGTTGTTCAAAGGCCCCGGTTTTGCCATGCTGCTGTTTGCACTGTACCGGGAGCTGCTTATATACCTTCACTCACAGCGTTATCAAGCCCTGTTTAGCGCGCCGCCGCTCACGCAGAAAACGGCGCTGCAAAAGCGCTTTCTGTTGTACTGGCTGTTGCTGATGCTGTGCTGGCTGCCCCAGTGGATCGCCCGGTTTCCGGGCGTGGTAACCGGCGATGCCGGGCGCGCCATACAGCAATTCTTTTATGAAACGGTCCGCACCGCCGATCACCCCTATGGATATACGCTGCTACTGGGCGGCGTGCTGCAGGCCGGGCTGTGGCTGGGCAGCGGCAATGCGGGCGTCGCCCTGTTCATTGCCCTGCAGATGCTCTTTCTGTCCGGCGTCTTTGCCTTTACCCTGCGGGATCTGGTTAAAAGCGGATATTCGACAGGCGTACAGCTGGCCATATTCTGCTTCTACGCCTTTTTGCCCATCATCAGCAGCAACACAAGCGTGATCCTAAAGGATATACCGTTTTCCGCGGTGTTCGTCGGCTATATGCTCGTTGTAACCCGCATGGTGCTCCACCGGGAGGAATACCGCGTCAAGCCGCTCTGGTGGATTGCCTTTATCGGCTTTTCCTGTTTGCTGCTGCTGCTCCGGCATAACGGCAAAATGGTTGTGTGGCCTATGACGTTCGCCCTTTTCTTCTGGGTTTGGCAAAACACTGCGCTTCGGAAAAAGGCCCTGTATGGCGTCCTGCTGGCTGCGCCGCTGGTGATTGCTTTTGCCTTCCAAACGCTGGTTGTAGCCCCCGCGCTGATCCCCGTGGATTCCACCGCGGATATGCTGGGCGTGCCGCTGCAGCAAACCGCCCGTATTATCCGGGATCACGAGGAAAGTCTGACCGCGCAGGACAGGGAAACTATCGAAAACCTTTATGATTATGATCAATTGGCGCCAAAGTATTCCTGGATAAGCACCGACCCCATCCGGGTCAAGTACCGCTATTTTGACGATGTTCCCCTGTCTGACAAGCTGAGCTTTCTGGGTACGTGGTTTTCCCTGAGCGCCAAGCACCCCGTAACGGCGTTCCACGCGTTCTGGGCGCTGAGCTCCGGGTATTTCGATCCGATGGCCGACGGCTCCGTATATTATGAGAACACGCTGCCCTCCACAGATTCCAAATACCCCGCCGCCGTCGGCTTCAGCCAGCCGGAGGCACTGCGCGGCTTGCGCAACCGGTTTGCCGGGCTGGAAGCCATCTGGCGGAAGCTGCCCTTCATCAGCCAGCTCAACAATGTGGGGCTCTATCCGTGGCTGCTGCTGCTGGGCTTCCTGCTGCTTTCCCAGCCCGGGCTGTGGTATGCGCGCCTGCTGTATCTCCCCATTCTTGGGGTTTTCATCGCCTGCATTTTTGCCCCCGGCTTTTACAGCTGCACGCGGTACGCGTTTCCGCTGGTGTACGCCGCCCCATATCTGCTGGCGGTAACCGGAGGTTTGCTACGCACCGGCCACCAGGAATAGCGATGAAGAGCCAGCACTAGCGCCAAACATCGGTACAATCCGATCACCTTTGCGCCGCTCAGCCTTGCAGAGAAAACGCTCCCGCCTGCACTTTATGCGGCTTAAGCCCCGGACTGGCCTGGTTATGGCCGATGCAGATACCTGGATTATATAAAGGGATAGGTCTCACAGCAATTTCCGGCCAAGGCAAACCAATCATTCCTTAAAATAAAATCACAGCAGAGCAGGCTGCCGTTGGGCAGCCTGCTCTGCTTGTCAAAGAACCTCTTCGGGTCGTTATCACCGCTCGCCGCATAGCGCCTCAGGCGCTGTTCGCTCGCTTTCGCCATGGGCCGCGCGGGAAGGATTGTAGTACCCCCAATCCCCGGCAAGGATTTCACACATGCACCTGACCGGGCCTTTCAGTCCTGGACCCATCTTTTTTGATTGCCTTTTAATCTTTCATTCTCAGGCGGTACCTGCCTCAGTTCGTTATCAGCGCAAACGACTTGAGCATCACCGGGCCCTTGCCGCGGTACACCAGATAGATCGCCTGTTTTCCATCCGGGATTTGGATATCCGCCTGATACGCTTCCCAGCCGTTGGTGGAATCGACCGGGATGGAGCCAAGGGTTTCCCCGTCCCAGGCTATGCGGACATCAAACGCGCCGTGCGCATAGCCGCGGGTGGTAACCGCTACGCTGACAACGCCCTTGCACTGGAAGTATTTAAAACCAATCGTCGTGCCGTCCTCAATATTTGCGATATGGCCGTCCACCTCGTCGCCGTCGCAGCCGTCCTGTGTGATTTTCGGCTTGGACGGGTCGCCGGACAGGGTGCATGCTTCCTTGGTAAACAGGTTGCAGGCAATGTACGCGGGATATTCCCCTTCGCCCCGCAGCGGGCCGCCGTTAAGGCCGCAGGAGGTAATCTCCACCTGCGGGATCGTTCCATCCTCCCGGATTTCTACCGCCTCGGCGCATCCCTGCCGGCTGAACCAGGAACCATTGGTTTGGCGGTGGTAGAAAATGTACCATTGTCCCCGCACCTGCACAAGGCTTCCATGGTTGTTTGCCGCCGTAGGCTGCGGGCATATCCGCCGGTTTATACGTGGCGATATGGGAATCGTTATTGCTCACGATCACCCCGCCGAACCGGAACCCGCCGGTGGGGCGGTCGCTCACCGCATAGCACAATTCATGCATCACGGTGGAGGAATAGATGAAATAGTACTTCCCGCTCACCTTGCGTATGGAGGACGCCTCAAAAAAAGCGTGTCCCTCATATTCCGTGCCCTGTGCATACTCGCAGCCGGGCACCACAAACACAGGCGCTTCCCGGATGGTGAGCATGTCCGGCTCCAAAACCGTCGCCATTGCGCCGTGGCGGCCTTTATCCCCAGAGCCTGCAAAGCCCGTATACAGATAAGTGGTCTCTCCCTCGGTCAGCACACCGGGGTCAAACTGCGGTTCGTCGCCCGCACGCTCGCCCAGGGGCGTTCCGTCCGCATAGTGCACAACCCCGTAATACTGGTACAGCCCCGCGGGCGCATCACACACAGCGACCCCCACCACGTTTGCTTTATCCAGCACATAGTACAGATAATACCGGCCGTCCGGCCCCACGGTAACATCCGGCGCGAACAGGTTCATTTTGCCGTCGCGGTTCATCGGATCGGAAACCTTCGGGTAGATTACGCCCTCATACCGCCAGTCGCTCAGATCGTCCGCCGGGGCCGACCAGCAGATGTAATCGCCCATGCAGAACACATAGCCGTTGAAAAAGTCATGTGAGCCATACACATACACCCGGTCGCCGAACACATAGGGTTCGCCGTCCGGTATATATTCCCACGAGGGAAGGTAGGGATTGAAGGCCTGTTTCTTCATAGGTTTCGTTTCCTTTCTGTTTTCACGGTTCCCGCGCGCCTTGCGGGCTGAAATCCCGCAAAGCACGGATGCACCAGTATACCACGCTTTCCCATGCGCTGTGCACCCCTGATATACTCCGGGCCGCCATCCCGCAGCTCGGCGCCCGTAACCCTTGCCCGCCCTTATCGGCAACGGGTATCCGGGTACAGTGATACAGGCCAATCGCCTTCCAAATAGCGGATACCCCTTCAGCCGCAACGCTAAGCTCTTTCATGCCCGATCCATCATATTGCAGCAACGCGGGAATACCTTCCGGGATCGAATCAATTGCTGAGCGCGCAACGAGCACGATATAAGCCAAATGCTTTGGCTGAAAAGCCATACGGAAGCAAACGGTGAACGCCTTCGCACCGGACCTTGCCTTACGGCTTCTCCCGGATCACCCGCAGCGATTTTTTGATTTCCCGTTTCTCCGTATACATCTTTGCATCCGCCTGGTTGACAACATCGTCGATGGACATGGACTCGTCACAGGTAAACAAGCTGATGCCATGGCTTGCGCTGATGCGATAGGCCCTGTTTTCCTGCTCGTTAATCTGCACAAAATAACGGACAATCCTCTCCCAAATCATTTCCGCCTCCGGCAGGGGAAGCCCCTCAAACACAATCAGGAACTCGTCGCCCCCAAGCCTCGCCACAAAATCCAGGTCGCGGATGTTGTGCTGTATGCCCTCCGCCACAGTCTTAATCAACTCGTCCCCCGCGTCGTGCCCCAGTGAATCGTTGATATCCTTCAGTCCGTTGATATCCAAAAAGCACACGGCAAATACGCGGCAGCTCTTCGTGTCGCTCTTCTTCATCTCCTGCATTTTTTCATAGGCGGAACGGCGGTTGTACACTCCGGTCAGCGTATCATATTCGGAATAGTACTTGATCTGCTTTCGCTGCCCTTTGTTCACGGCAATAAATGCCGCCATCGCAAAGGCAACCCCAGACAGCAGGAAATAAATGGAGAGGTATTCCTCCAGCACGAGCCGTGCCACATCAATGGCATGAAGGGAATATGCGGTGCTTTTATCCAGCCTGGCGGGTATATAGGAGATCAGGTAGTAGGTATTCATATCACAAATCAGTGATACAGCATCCTTATCATCCCGCATTACATCGTCCAGAATAAACCTTGTAAAGATAAAGATCCCGTTGTTTGTTTCAAAGATTCCCTTCCCGTTGGTAACCATTTCATTCCATTCCGCAGGAAAATCATTGGCAAAGCTGTCCGCCTGCCGGTCCTCATACATGAATCCCCATGCTTTGCTGCTGTCGGCGCTGTTGAACATCCAATATCCGTTTGCATTTAAAATATACAGCTCCCCCAAGCCGGAGGAAGAAATGCTTTGTATCTTATGAAGTGTATTATCCGCGGAATAGTTTACAATCGCAATGCCCTCCGGCGTTCCATCCCGGTCAAACAACGGCGTTGCCAGCCGGAGCATCGGCTTGATCGGCTGTTCGATTTCATCATTTTCTACATTCAAATCCAACTCGGAAATGTAAATCTGATCGCGCTGCAGCGCCATTGTATCAATAAAATAATACCTGTCCATTTTATTCTGCAGCGCATCCTGCGTAACGGCTTCCGCACCGTTATCGGTATAGTTGACCCGGATTTTTTCGTTGCCGTCCCGGTCGATATAGCGGATCTGGTCATAGAAACGCTTCCGGCTGGAAAACGCGGTCCATTGCTCCTCAAGTTGGGAAAGGCTGTCCGATTCATAGCCATACAACTGCAGGGTATCCGCAATAAACAGCAGATCGGCTGTTTTCCCCCGGATATCGCCGGCAATAACCGTTTGCAGGATATCAATCATGCTTTGCTCGTTTACTTCCATTTCCACCCGGTTAATACGGTTGGCATTTAACTGAATGAGAAATGTTATGGTAAAAAATATCACTGATAGTATCAAAAACAGAAGGATCGTATGGAACTGCGCCACTCGTCTTTCCTGAAAGAGCATCTTGCGAAACATCGGCATCGCTCCTTTCGTTTGAGGCTTTTCTTTTTTTCAATCACAGAATGATTATATTCCGAATACCCCGACAGCACAAGCCGTTTATATCACGCCGTGTGCATAACCACCGTCAGTGACAGCACAGCAAAAAACCCCGCGCGCATTTTGTGCGCACAGGGTTGTGTTGGATGGTGTCCGGTTTACACCATTACGAAAAGCGATCAGCCTTTGTAATTGCCGGGCAGAATCTCATCGCCGTACTTTTCCTTGGCCGCGGTGATCTTGGCGATGGCGGCATCCCAGTACTCGAAGATTTCCTTGGGCGTGGCGGCGTCCATCTTGGCATAGAATGCCTTGGTGCGCTCCAGCTTGGCAATCCACTTGGAGCAGCGGAAGGTGAACAGATAGGTGTAGGTTTCCTCGGAGAAATCCTCGTTCAGATACTTTTTGAACAGCGGGGCAAGATCCTTGTACAGCGGGATTTTGCCGGTGGGCGTGTCATAGGTTTCATACTCGCCGTGGATGCGGCCTTCCGCCCAGTGCAGCCAGACCTTTTTGGCCAGCTTGCTGGTGATAAAATGGCCCTGCGCATCACGCATGAAGTAGTTGTTGGAGAAAATCTTGGGAGCGTCTTTTACGCTCTCGCCGAACTTGATGTTGTTCATGGTGTAGCGGCCCAGCGGGTAGGACACGAAGTCCATGTTCGCCATGGGGCTGGGGGTGCGTACGCCCTCGGCGCCCAGCGTGGCGCTGGTGGTTTCGGATTCCAGGGTGCAGGCCTTGAGCAGGATGCCGTCTTTCCAGCTGGGGGATTCTTCCACGGGCACGGTGGTATCGCTGTCGCGGCCGCCGTAGAGAATGCCTTCCACCTTCACGCCGTTTTTGGCGTCAAAACCGGCCTGGTCGATATTATCCAGATAGTCAAGGCGCATGGTGTAGCGCGCGTTGCCGTGGGCAACTTTCACTTCGTTGCCGGCGGCGTCCTTAACGCCCTTGTGCCATTCGCCGAAATGGTTGCGGCCTTCATCGGGAGTATCCACGCCCATGCCCAGCCAGTAGGGCTTCTTGTCCGGGCCCATGAGAACGTTGGAGAAGATGACTTCCTGGTTAAGCATCAGGTTCTGGAAGATCACGGGATCGTCCTTGGCGTTGACATCCTGAATGATGCCGAACATGCCGCCTTCCACGTTCACCGCGCGGAACTCGCCGTCAATGTTGCGGAAATACGCGATATCGTCGCCGACGATCTTTTCGCCGGGGATCATGGCTGTGGAGGTTTTGCCGCAGGCAGAGGGATACGCGCCGCAGAAATAGGTTTTGCGGCTCTTGTCCTCGTTGACGGCGGCCATCACAAACATGTGCTCGCACAGCCAGCCCTCTTTGCCGGACTTGCTGATGGCAAGGCGCATGGAGTGCTTTTTCAGGCCCACGGAGTTGCCCGCATACTGGTCGTTCATGGAATACACGATGTTATGCTGGGTGTCCATATAGATGCGGCGCTTGTCGAGGTTTTTGGTGTTGTTGTTTTCATCCAGCTCGCCTGCGGAGTGGACGAAGCGGAAGAAATCGCCCTTTTCCGAATCCTTCATCTTGAGGAAATGGCTGTAGGCGGAACGGTACAGGATGTATTCGGAGTGGGCAACATACCAGCTATCGGTAAACTGCACACAGGGAATGGTGAAGGGGCTTTCGGTGGGGCCTTCGGAGAAGAACAGCACAACGGCGGACTTGCCCTTCATGATGCCTTTGGAAATCTCCATGATCTCGGCATAGCCCTGCTCGTACTCCACGGAGTTGAGCGACTTCATGCTTTCGAAGTTTTCTTGCTTAACCAGATATTTGGTGTTTTTCTTATCGCGTGCCTGGTCGGCATAGCTGTCCCAGTGGATGGTCTGCTTGTCGTTTGCAAGCGTCAGCTCCTCGCCCAGCTTCAAGGCCTGATCGCGCACATACTGCTTATCTTCCTCGCTGTCCGTACAGACGTAAATTGACGCAGGTTCGCAGTGCTCAGCAAAAAAACCGACAAACTCCATTACCTTGTCGTTTTTCAGCGCAGTCAGTTTTTCAAAACTCTCGCTACTCATCAGGTTTTTCAGCATCTCGTCATACTTCATATCCATTTCTCCTTTTCAATAGAGTGCCCTATTTTGCCAATTCTCAAAAAGAATTAGCAATCTCCCACAAATAACATGATATATATTTTTGTAAAGTAAGTCAATGCTTATTTATATAAACCATAACAAATTTATATTTTGGTTGCCAAACCCCCATTTTTACTGTCTTTCCCCTGTGAAATGCATGCTTTATTTGCCTTTTATATAACATCTGATCAGAAAAATAAAGCGGAGCTCCGGCAAACAACGACTCACGCAAAGACCAAACCGTCCCACTCCGGCGTGCGGATATGCCGCCGGTTTTGCGGCGCCCATACCTGGCTGCCGCCGCAAGAAGGCACGCCGATCCGGGCGAAGGTTTGACTGCACACATACACCGTGCCAATCCACCGCAGAACCTGCTGTGATCGTTCTTTACAAACGCAAAAACCATATGATATAGTTCATCATAACAGGATATTCGCTTCTGGAGGAATCATGAAATATCTGGAGCAGCGCGAAAGCCGGGTACACGGAACCTTTGATTTTCCCTTTGGCTACTACCATATATCCTCGGGTCATCCGCGGTATTTTATGGTGGACCACTGGCACCCGGAGTATGAGATTATCCGGATCAACAAAGGCGTGCTGCAGTTTACGCTGAACGGCCATCAGCATACAGGCAGCGCGGGTGATTATTTCATCGTTCAGGACGGCGCGCTGCACGGCGGCCTTCCGCAGCAATGCCACTACGAGTGTATCGTATTCGACATCCATTCCGTCGCGGAGCTCAACCCTACCTGCAAGCAGTTAATCCAGCCCGTATTGTTCGGCGGTTCCCAATTCACCGAGCATATCTGCCAGCCCGGCGAAGCGCTGCGTAAAGCCGGAGACACGCTGTTTTCCTCCTTTTCCCTTTCCAAGGAGTACGGACCGTTTATCACCATCGGGGCCATGTACACGTTTATCGGCCTTCTGCTGGACGGCTACACCCAAACCCGTGTGGTAAAGCCACAGGAGGCGGAACTGCGGCGGCTGGCGCGCATCAAGGATGTGCTGCGGCTGATCCGCAACCATTATCAGGAGGATATTACACTGGATGATCTGGCCTCCAGCGCGCACATGAACAAGCGCTACTTCTGCCGCTATTTTAAGGAAATGATGGGCAAAACCCCCATCCAGTATTTGAATTACTACCGTGTGGAATGCGCCTGCGAGCTGCTGTCCGCCTCCGAGAACAGCGTCAGCGAGGTGGCGATGGCCTG
The DNA here is from genome assembly GCA_963664595.2 of Candidatus Limiplasma sp. GTDB lineage: Bacteria > Bacillota > Clostridia > Christensenellales > Aristaeellaceae > CAXXOK01. Next base: position 69,681 of record CAXXOK010000005.1, read on the forward strand.
CGGGTTTAACAACATCAGCTATTTTATCCGGGTATTCTGCGCGCACAAGGGGGTTACCCCCAGCCTGTATTCCCACCGCACACTGTTATCCTAAACAACTAAACAGAAAAAGGTGATCCTATGAAATTCACGGACGGCTTCTGGGTAAGCAAACCGGGACACGAACTTTTCAATTGCGCACAGGTGCAGGACGCGCGATGGGAAAACGGCGAATATGCCGTTTACTGCGCGGTTCTCCCCATCCGCCACCGTGGCCAGACGCTGGCCGGCCCCATGCTTACGCTGCGTTTTTCGGCGCCGCGCGCGGGTATCCTGTCCGTCAGGCTGACGAACTATGAGGGCATCTGCCGCAGCGAGCCGCGCTTTGCCCTCAGCACGGACGATACCCCCCTGCTGGCCGAGGAGGATGGTGATACCATCACCCTGTCCTCAGGTTCCCTTTCCGCGGTCATCACCCGGGAGACCTTCGGCCTGCATTTCTATGAGGACGGCAGGCTGCTGACCGGGCTTTCGCACCGGCACATGGGCTGCGTTAAAGCGCCGGATGGCTGGTATATGCGCGTGAAGATGGATGTGGATGTGGACGAAAAGCTCTACGGCCTGGGCGAGCGCTTTACCCCGTTTGTGAAAAACGGCCAGGTGGTGGATATCTGGAACGAGGACGGCGGCACAGCCTCGGAGCTGGCCTACAAAAACATCCCGTTTTATCTCACCAACAAGGGCTACGGCGTGTTTGTGAACGATACCGGCAAGGTGAGCTTTGAGCTGTGCTCCGAGGCCGTGGAAAGCGCACAGTTTTCCGTGCCCGGGCACAGTGTGGAATTTATGGTGATCGGCGGCGGAAGCATGAAGGCCGTTCTCAGCCGCTACACCGCGCTCACAGGCCGTCCCGCGCTGCCCCCCGCCTGGACCTTCGGCCTGTGGCTGACGACCTCGTTCACCACCGACTACAACGAGGATACCATCAACCAGTTTGTAAACGGCATGGCCGAACACGATATTCCCCTGCATGTATTCCATTTCGACTGCTTCTGGATGAAAGCGTTCGAGTGGTGCAACCTTACCTGGGATACCTGCGGATTTCCCGATCCGGCGGGGATGCTTTCACGGATGAAGGCGAAGGGCCTGAAAACCTGCCTGTGGATCAATCCCTACGTAGCGCAGAAATCCCCGCTGTTCAAGGAGGGGCGCGACCACGGATATTTCCTCAAACGGCCCAACGGCGATGTATGGCAATGGGATATGTGGCAGCCGGGCATGGTGATTGTGGATTTTACCAATCCCGAAGCCTGCACGTGGTATCAGCGCCGGTTGAAGGCGCTGCTGGATATGGGCGTGGACAGCTTCAAGACCGATTTCGGCGAGCGCATCCCCACCGACTGCACGTATTTCGACGGCAGCGATCCCGTGCTGATGCACAACTACTACACGCTTTTGTACAACCGCACCGTGTTTGAGCTGCTGCAACATGAGCGCGGCGCGGGCGACGCCTGCGTGTTTGCCCGCAGCGCCACCGTGGGCGGTCAGCAATACCCCGTACACTGGGGCGGCGACTGCTCCTCCACCTATGTGAGCATGGCGGAATCGCTTCGCGCGGGCCTTTCGCTGTGTATGAGCGGTTTCTCGTTCTGGAGCCACGACATCAGCGGCTTTGAGGATACGGCCACCGAGGATGTGTACGTGCGCTGGGCGCAGTTTGGACTGCTGTCCAGCCATTCCCGCCTGCACGGGTCCTCAAGCTACCGGGTGCCGTGGCTGTTCGGCGAGCACGCGGTGCGGGCCGTGCGCGATTTCACCCGCCTCAAATGCCGTCTGATGCCCTATCTGTATGCCGCCGCCGTGGAAGCCTGCCGCACGGGCGTGCCCGTGATGCGCGCCATGGCCATGGAGTTCCCCGGCGACCACACCTGCGAAGGGCTGGACCGGCAATACATGCTGGGGAGCAGCCTGCTCGTGGCTCCGGTGTTCCGCAAGGACGGCACGGTGGACTATTATCTGCCCGAGGGCCGGTGGGTGCATCTGCTCAGCGGGGACGTGCGCCAGGGCGGCGCATGGCAGCAGGATACCTATGATCTCACCTCCCTGCCCGTGTTTGTGCGGGAAAACACCATCCTGCCGCTGGGCCAAAGCGACACGCAGGTGGCGTATGATTATCTGGCGGGGCTGGAGCTGCACCTGTACAGCCCTGTGGAGGGCACGCCCGCGCAGTGTACGCTGGTGGACAGCACAGGCATTGTCCGCCTGACCGCCGATATGGTTCAGGAAAACGGCCGCGTACGTCTGTGCGTGGACGGCATCCACCCGGGGATTTCCATCATTCTCCACGGCACGGAGCAGGCACGGGGCTTCCTTGCGCCGGACGCACGGGAGATCACACTCTCCTGATGTGCAATAAAAGTCTACAATAAGAATGATTTACATTGACTGCGCCAGCTATTTTCTTTATACTAAAACGATAGAAGCCGAATGATTCGGCAATCGTACAGATCAAGAAGGAGAGAGATTATATGTCGGAAAAACAAAATGGCAAAAAAAGCAATTCTACCGTTATCGTTCTGCTCAGCATCGTGGCAATCGCCGCCATCGTACTTGCCGTCATCGGCTTCATGGGCCAATCCTCGCTGTCCAAACAAGTAGATGAACTTACCGTTAAGTCCGAGGCGTTAAGCACTCAGATTGCAGATTATAAACAGCAAAAGCAGGCTGCCGAAGACGCGGCCGCCCAGGCTGCCGAGGCTGCCGCCGAGGTAGAAGCCGCCAAAGCAGCCGCCGAAGCGGAAGCCGCCGCCAAGGCAGAAGCCGAAGCCGCTGCCGCCGCCGAAGCCGCCGCAAAAGCAGAAGCTGAAGCCGCCGCCAAGGCAGAAGCCGAAGCTGCTGCTGCTGCCGAAGCCGCCGCAAAAGCAGAAGCTGAGGCCGCTGCGAAGGCCGAAGCCGAAGCTGCCGCTGCCGCTGAAGCCGCTGCCAAAGCTGAAGCTGAGGCCGCCGCCAAGGCAGAAGCCGAAGCCGCTGCTGCCGCCGAAGCCGCCGCCAAAGCTGAGGCGGAAGCCGCTGCCGCCGCCGAAGCCGCAAAAGTGGAAGCCGTGGCATTCCTGCTGTATGCCGATGGCAGCTACACCCACCAATATCTGCACAGCACGGACGAAGTAGCCTTCACCGCCGCCAACGCAACCGTTACGGGCCCCGGCACCTACACCGCAAGCCTCACGTTCAGCGAGCCGGTGGAAGGCCTTTCGCTCCTGGAACTGGTCATTGTAGACGGCGAGGCGCTGCTGCCCAATGCCATCTATGAAGTAACCGAAGTCAAAGTGGACGGCGTTGCCGTTGCGCTTGGCAAAACCTATACCTTCACCAAGAACGGCATCACGACCCGCAACAACATCTTCAACGAATGGGCCCCCGTCATCCCCTCTGATGCCCGTATGGCCGGAGCGGCAGCGGACTATACCTCCACCGCGGTGAACGCGGACGACTTTGCCTCCTATCAGAGCATCGAAGTGACCTTTACCCTGCTCGCCTCCGGCGCGGCAATGTAACCGTCAGCGACAAAGCAATTGACAGAAAACGCCGGGGCGGCAGGATATCCTCCGCCCCGGCGTTTTCCGCCGTGTTTTCCATGCGATCCCCGCCGTTCAATCATCGGCGGGGATTGTTTTTTGAGGGCAATCCTCAGCGCATGCCATGCCGGGTGGCAATCCCCGATTAAACGGAAACGGGAATCACCGCGGCAGCCTTGGCAAAAGCTATAGACAAACGCTAAATAAAGCGTTTATCCAATGGCCCGTTAGATTTTTGTTGGGGTGTGCGGAACCCGAAGTAGTAGCAGCGCTACGGCAAGGATTCTGCGAGCCTAACCCGGCAGAAAGATAACGCGCCAGCGTGCAGGGGATTGATTCAGCGCTTACCCAGACAAAGCACCGATATGACAGGTTTATATATAAAGGCTGCGTCATAAATTGTTGCTGATGGCAGCGGCCACGTTTACCAGTGCAGTAGGCGGATCAGGGTTTCAGGCAGGATATTTTCGTGTATAAAAATACTCAGGATCCTTTTCCGGTCTGCATAGATGGCAGCCGGTGACCGTATTATATCCATCAAAGGAGCTGCTGTAATGTCAAAAGCACCGGGAAAGCCACTTTTCAGCCTGGCGGAAACCTTCCGCATTCTCTATCATGCCATCCAAACCATGCCTTATATGGCGCGGGGAGAACGAAAGGGACTGCTGTCCCCCATCCTGCGCGAACGGCTGATGATTGCTGTTACGGAGGTAAACGGCTGCGCGATGTGCTCCTACGCGCATGCGCGCATGGCGCTGGAAAGCGGCATGCGGCAGGATGAGATCCGCAATATGCTGGAGGGTGAGCTGCACGATGTTCCGCCGGACGAAATGACGGCCATCCTGTTTGCGCAGCATTATGCCGATGCCCGCTGTGTTCCCGACCGGGCTGCGTGGGACAAGCTTTGCAGCCAGTACGGCAGGGATGCGGCACTGGCCATGCTGGGGGCCATCCGCGCTATCACGGCGGGCAATGCCTTTGGTATTCCTTCCGGCTCGCTGCTGCGCCGCATGGGTGTGAAACGCTTTCATGTGGACAGCCGCAGTACTCCCGCCTACGAAATTGCCATGCTCCTGGCCATGTTCCTGTTTCCGATTCCGGCCATGCTCCCGGCTTTTATAGCCCGGCTGCTTCGATTGCCTGTGGAACTGCCTTTACGGGAGGACAAACCCGAAAGCCGATGACCGCGGCCGTTATGCTTTTTGCCCGCCTTGCAGCGGCAACCGGATTTGCGGCGCCACCCGCTAAACAGCAGAAACACTATACCCGTTGGGCAGTAATAACCCGTTTCCCACTGTCCATCAAACGGGCAATATGGATAACCGCCAAAAATACCGAGGTACTTGTCTGCCGGATCAGGGAACGCCGCATATCCTTGTCGTTCACACCTGAATATAGTATACTGTGGAAGGAAAAGCCACCCATTCGATATTTTTCGTATCCGCAAGAATCGCATAATGATATACATCTTCGTCTTTCTTCATGATCGCTTTTTTGCATTGCTCCGCTGCATTCAAGTGTAACCGTCTGACCATCGCTCTTGTGTTATGCCTGTTGGACGAATAGAGAGGAAGCCTGTTATGAACAAGTCTTCCATTTGGATCCTTGTGTTAGCCGCACTGGCGCTTGTGCTGTATGCGGCGGTCGCTCTGCTGCAAATACCCCTGTGGGCTGAAATCGCAGCGCCGGTGTTTGACCTGCTGGCGGCGGCCCTTGTTTTTCAGGCTGTGTTTTCCTCAAAAAATAAGACTTTCCGGATCAGCTTCCTTCTCTCCGGCATCGCCATCCTGATGTGGGGTATCGCGGATATCCTGTGGCTGGTTTTCGACATCCTATTGCATATCGATCCCGAAAGCAGCAGGCTGATCGCGCTTTTCTACTCCGGCACCAACATTTTTATGCTTGCCGCCGTATTGTATTATACGATCAGCAGTCTGCGAAAGTGGGATTCGGTTCAATTAATTTTGGACGGCGTTACATTTTCCATCGCCATCCTGTGGCTGCTGTGGTCCGTACTATATCATAAAGATATAGTCCACTTGGAACAATTACTGGACTACAGTGTGATCAATTCGATGACCATCGCAATGGATGTGTTCCTGATTATCGTCATCGGTATCTGGTACCTGTCGCTTCGCAAAGGCAGCCTGCCGTCTTTTCAATGGATTATCATCGTGTCGCTTACCCTTTTTTCCTTCGCTGATCTGTTTTATTATCATCTGCACGCCCATGGGTTTTATGTGCCGGATTCCTATCTGGATATTTGTTATCTGACTTCCCTGTTCGGGATTGCCTTCGCCGTCAAGCTCTATTACATCCAGTATCCTCAAACCTTTGCCAACGCCAGCCAAAGCACCAACATCGGGCAGCGGCACCGCAGCCTGATTCTGATTTTCTTTCCCCTGATGATCGCAACTCTGGAAACGATCAGCGTTACCGATATCGTCCTGTACATTGTGCTGATTATGTTCCATGAATATGCCAGCAGCTACATTCAAAACGCAATCAACAACAGGCTGCTCCTTGGTCAGGAGCAGCTTGTAAACCAAGAGCTGGAGCAGCTGGTCTCCCGCCAGACGCAAAGCTTGCAATCCACCAATGAGGAGCTGCAAAAACGCAATAACGAGCTTCAGTATATCAACGACCACGATTCGCTGACGGGGCTTTACAACCGCCGCTATTTCTTTACCCAATTGGAAACCATGATTCGAGAAAGCTCCGATGATGATCACATCGCGTTATTCCTATGGAATATCGACCGGCTCAAGAGCATTAACGATACCTATGGCTATGCGACGGGGGACCAGATCTTAGCCTGGCATGCCGGCCAGGTTGCGGCGCTGTTTCCCGGCAAGGGTGTTTTAGCACGGCTGGATGGCGACGAATTTGCCTATGCGGTCAAGGGGGATTTCCTGCCCGATGATCTGCTGCCTTTCGCCGGCCGCATCATTGATACCTGCGCAACACCATTCTCGGTTGGGGAATATGTGTTCAACATCATGGTCAGCGCCGGGGTATCCCTGTTTCCCCATTGCGCCAAGGACGCGATAACGCTGGTGAAGAACACGGATATTGCCATGAATCACGCTAAAAACAATCCTTCCTTCCATCATATTGCCCGGTACCTTGATATTGATGAAGCCGTCAAGCGGAAATACCTGATCGCAGACCAGTTGAAAACCGCCCGGTACGACCGTGTGTTCTCCCTTAATTTTCAACCACAATTTCGCATAGCGGACCGTAAACTGGTCGGCATGGAAGCCCTGCTGCGTTGGCAGTGCGCCGATCTGGGCTGCGTATCGCCGGCCGAGTTTATCCCGGTTGCGGAAGAGGAAAACCTGATTATCCCCATCGGCAACTGGGTGATTGAGCATGCCGTGCATCAGATTGCCGATTGGAACCAGCTTTATGGAACCGATCTGCGAATCGGCATCAACATATCGCCCAAGCAGCTCAATCAGGCAAGCACCCTGGAGCTGCTGCGTGATACCATGATCCGCTACCGGGTTAAGCACCGCTGGATCGATATCGAAATCACCGAGAACGTTGCTCTGGATAACGAGGACAGCGCCGAAACAATCAAAAGGTATTTTCACAATAACGACATTTCCGTTTCCATTGATGATTTCGGTACGGGATACTCCTCGCTGGGGTATCTCAAAATCCTGTCCTTCGACCGGCTGAAAATCGCCAAGCCATTGATAGACAAAATCACCTTTGATGAATCCTCCCGGAAAATCGTCACCTCCATCATCCTGCTGGCCAAGTCGCTCGGGCTGCAAACCATCTCCGAAGGCGTTGAGACCAAGGAGCAATATGATCTGCTGCTGGAGCTTGGCTGCGACCAGCTTCAGGGCTTTTATCTGGGGATGCCCATGACGGCCGCCGATTTCGAAGCCACGTTTTTCAAACCAGTAAACGGTAGCGAACCGTAAGGGGAATAAATCCAGCGCCTGCATTGCCTGTGGCCACGAACAATGTTTTCCGGTATACTCCCAGCACTACAGCTGTGCGGGCGGTAGTACCGCCGCGGAGTAATTACAGACGGCCACCGGAGTGTTTCAGCCGTATTCCGCTTTCTATGGGTTTATTTCATTATGATATTCTTGATAAATCTAACGAAACGATGATTGTTATCAGGGGTAGGATATAGTATAATCATCAGGTGAAATTTAAAAATTGTAAACGAACTGCGTTTATGGTAATCGGTTTCATGAAGAAAAATGCGATACCTTGCCAGTTCTGTTTCTGTATTTTTCTGTTTCAAGCACAATGGTTTTTTTCACTGATCATGCACTGGGTACATCGAAACATAAAACCTGAAAGGTTGTAAAAGGAAGAGATTCAATGAGCAACTTTTCAAAACGATTCCTTATCCTTGTTGTCCTTGCCTATGTTTTGTATATTCTGGGCGCCCTATTCCAGGTTACGCTTTGGGCTGGTCTCATGGCGCCGGTCTTTGATCTGCTTGCGGCAGGGTTGATTTTTCGCGCAATACTCACATCAAAAAACAAAGCATTCCGGCAGCTTTTTATCCTATGCGGAGCTGCTGTTATTGCATGGGCCTTGGGCGACACGCTATGGTTTATCGATCTCTTTGTTTTCCACGTCAATCCAAGCAACGATCTGTTGGTTTCCTCTTTCTACTTTTGTACCAATCTGCTTTTTGTCGTTGCGGCGGTTTATTTTGCCTTCAACTGGCTGCAAAAGTGGGACATGCTTCAATTGGTGACAGACAGCCTGTCGTTTTCGCTGGCTGTGCTATGGCTGTTTTGGGTTATGCTGTATAAAAAGCAGACAGATATCGTTTATCTGCTGATGAACAACAGCGTATTCAATTCGATCGAAATTATCATGGACGCGTTTCTGATCGTAGCCGCCGGTACCTGGTACCTGTCCATCCGTATGGGAAAAACTCCCCTGTTCCTGCGCAGCATTATCTCTGCAATCGTATTATTTGCTATCGCGGATCTATTCTACTATAACCAGTTTATCCATGGTTTCTATACTCCGGATAAGCTGGTGGATATCGTGTATCTGGGCACGCTGCTGATGCTTTCGGTTTCCATCCAGCATTTCTATCATCGGTATCCCATTGCATACGGAAATCCGCACCCGAGCACCAATATCGGAACCGGACACAAGGGGGTGCTGCTGCTGTTATGTCCGCTGCTGATTTATGCGGTTGGGTACCTGGAGCTGTATGATGTTGTGTTCTATCTGTTGCTGGTGCTGTTTCATGAATATACGACCACGTTCATCCAGCGCGGCATCAACCAAAAAAAGCTTCTGCACCAGGAACATGAAATGAATGTTGTGCTGGAGCAGCGCGTATCGGAGCAGACGCAAAGCCTGAAGGATATCAATACCGATCTGCAGAATAAAAACACACAGCTGCAATACATCAATCGTCATGATTTGCTGACAGGCCTTTATAACCGGGCCTATTTTCTGCAGTGGCTGGAGGAGCTGGTAGGCAACTGCGGCGCAGGTGAAAGCGTTGTATTGGTGATTTGGAATATCGATAAGCTCAAGGTCATCAACAGCACCTATGGCTATGCCACAGGCGACAGACTGTTAGCCTGGCACGCCGGGCAAGTGAAGGAACAATTTCAGGATTCGGGCATGCTGGCACGCCTTGGCAGCGATGATTTTGCTTATGCCGAAAAAGGCAATTTTCAAGCCAGCAATGTGATTCCTGTTGCTGCCCGCGCATTGGACGCCTGCAAAAAACCACTGCATATCGGCGAGTATGTTTTCAATATCACAGTCAGCGCGGGTGCTTGTCTGTTTCCCCAATGCTCGCCCGATGCGGAAGCGCTGCTGAAAAACGCGGACATTGCCATGCGCAGCGCCAAGAAGGATCCCTCCGGCCGCCGTATTGCGCGGTATATCGATGTTAATGAAGCCGTCAAACGCAAAATCAAGATCGCCAATCAGCTCAAATCAGCTCATTATGACAAGGAGCTTTCCCTGTGCTTCCAGCCGCAGTTCTGTATGGATAACCGTGCCCTGGTGGGTGTGGAAGCACTGCTTCGGTGGAACTGCCCGGGTCTGGGCCCGGTATCCCCGACGGAGTTTATCCCCATCGCGGAGGAGGAAAACCTGATTATCCCCATCGGCAAATGGGTGATGGAAAACGCCATCCGGCAGATCACCGTGTGGAACACAGCCCATCAAACCGATCTGCGAATGGGCATCAACTTTTCTCCCCGGCAGTTGGGGCAGATCGGCACGCTGGAGGAGCTTCGAGAGTTGATCGAGCAATACCATGCCCGGTACAACTGGATCGATATTGAGATCACGGAGAGCGTCGCTCTGGATAACGAAGACGACGCGGGAAAGATCAAGCGGTTTTTTCAGGACAGCGGCATAACCATTTCCATTGATGATTTCGGTACGGGATATTCTTCGTTGGGCTATCTGACCATCCTGTCCTTTGACAGGCTGAAAATTGCCAAACCGCTGGTCGATAAAATAACCTTCGACGATTCCTGCCGGAAAATCGTCACCTCCATCATTCTGCTGGCCAAGTCGCTCGGGCTGAAGACCCTCTGCGAGGGTGTGGAAACCAAGGAGCAGTTCGATCTGCTGCTGAAGCTTGGCTGTGAACAGATACAGGGTTTTTATCTGGGTAAGCCCATGCCGCCCGGCGTATTTGAAGCCTTGTTTTTAACAGCGGTGGCAAAGCCGCAGCCCGTGCAGTAAGGAGATATGCTATGGAGTTTCGTTCCGTTTGTATTCTCACCGATAACGCGCCCCGGCTGGCCGCGTTTTACGAAACAGTGCTTGAGGAAGCTCCCCTGGTGGAAGGCTCGCATTACAGCTTTGCCAAGGCTCAGCTCTCCGTGTACGATCCGGGCGGCGTTACGGTAGCCGCGGATAAAAACATGCAGCTGATCTACACCGTGCCGAACCTGATGGCAACCTATGAGCGCTTGCTAAAACAACTGCCCGGCCTCCGCGTTGTGTCTCCGCCCCAGCGCCGTCCGTGGGGCGCTTTCTCCTTCTGGTTTCTGGACCCGGACGGAAATACCGTGAGCATTCTGGAGCAGCCTTCCGGGACAAGCGCCGTGTAGCTGCGCAAACGCCGCGGCAACGGAACAAAAGCGCTACGGCCGGAACCGGATCCGCCGCATCTTGATGATACTGGAGGCAATCATGAGCAAGTATGACGCGCTGTGGCGGCACATACAGCATACCGCGGACCCGTTCCAAAAGCTTACGTTCACGCAGGTTGAGGAAATTCTTGGGTTTCCGATCGATCATTCATTTTTGCGATATAAAAAAGAATTGCAGGAGTATGGGTATCAGGTCGGGAAGATTTCCTTGAAGGAACAGACTGTTATTTTTACCCGGATTGAATGATTCAGGCTTTGAGGCACTTTTTCCAGCCCGAGGCCTTTCAAGGAGTTAGTATGCCCGACAATACGGAATTTTCTGCCGTAATCCGCCACGCCACAGCTGTGCTGCCCGATGGCCCACGGCAGGTGGATATCGGCCTGCGACATGGAAAGATTGACCGCATCGCCCCCTCGCTTACCGGATATCAAACCGAATATGATGCCGACGGATGCACGGTCATCCCCGGCATGATTGATATCCATACCCACGGCGCCATGGGTGTGGATGTAAACCATGCCGCCGGAGTAAATCTGAAAACATTTTCCGACTTTATGGCGTCTGAAGGCATCACGGGTTTTTATCCTTCCGTCATCAGCGATTCGCCAAACCGGATGATCTCAGCGGTACGGACCATCGCCGAGGCGCGCGGTATGGTGCAGGGCGCTAAAATACTGGGCTGTCATCTGGAGGGCCCGTTTATTGCCCAGGAGTATAAGGGCGTTATACCGGGCCGGTATCTGCAGCCAGGCAATATAGCAATGGTCACGCGGCTGCTGCAGGCCGCCGGCAGCTGTAAGCTGCGCATGACGGTCTCCCCGGAGGCAGAGGGCATGGAAGCCCTGCTTGGGTTTATGCTATCCCAACGCATGCAGATTTCACTTGGGCATTCCGGCGCGGGGTACGATCAAACGATGCGCTGTATCAAAGCCGGAGTCAATAGCTTTACCCATGTGATGAACGGCATGCGTCCGCTGGACATCCGCAAACCCGGCATCCTCGGCGCGGCGCTGGAGAGCGACGCCTACTGCGAATTCATCTGCGACGGGCTGCACCTGCACCCCGCCAATGTACGGCTGCTGCTGAAAGCCAAGGGGCTTCATCGCCTTGTGGCGGTGTCGGATTCCATCCTGGCCACCGGCCTAGGCGACGGCCGGTTCCGGATGGGCTCGCAATATGTGATTGTTAAAGGGCTGGACGCGCTTTTGCGCAACGGCGTAACCCGTGCTGGCAGCCTGCTGACGCTGCGCAACGCCCTGCACTATTTTATGCAGTTCACCGGCCTTCCGCTGGCGCAAGCCATCCTGCCGATGACAGCCAACCCGGCCGCGCTGATGGGCCTCGGCGCGCAAAAAGGCCGCATCGCTGCCGGCATGGACGCGGACCTTACAGTGCTGGATGAGCATTTCAATGTACAATATACCTTTGTAAACCAGCGGCTGGTTTATACCAGAAAACCGAAGGCATAGCGGCAGCCTATCCGGTTTCCCTGATAATTTTTATAAAAAAAGACGGGGTTTGCACCCTCGTCTCAGGCTGTCAAAAAAGAAGGGTCCAGGGCTGAAAGTCCTGGTCAGGGTGCAGGGGTGAAACCCTTGCCGGGGATTGGGGTGGAACCCCAAAGGCTTGCGTAACAACAAAGGATAAAGCGAGCGAACAGCGCCGAAGGCGCTATGATGCGAGCGGCGATAACGACCCGAAGAGGTTCTTTGACAGCCTGAGACGGGGCTTGCGCCCTCGTCTTTTTCTATGTTCTCCGTACCGGAGTCCGGTAAAATGCCGGAGATACAATCAACCCCGCACCCAAAACAGCAGATACGAAAGCATCGCAAACAGCCCGATGCAAAACAGCAGCAGCGTATAGCTGACCGAGCGTTTGAGCCGCTTCATGGAGCGGTCCAGCTCTTCATTTCCGGCTGCCAGCACACAGGAAAAATCGATGGCCGCCGGGTGTTTTTTAAGCACCGTTTTATTGAGCAGCGCTACCACTCCGTTGAGCGTTTCGCCCACGGCGCAGGTAAACCGGTTGCCGCCCGGCATGGGCACACGCCATGATCTTACATGCAGCAACCCCCGGCGGAACCCGGCAATCACAGCATCCGGCAGGGATGCGACCGCCCAGGAAAACGCCGATACTACGGCGAGCAGCGCCTTGAGCAGCGGAATATATACCTTATCCTCCAGCGTCCATCCCTCCGGCACAGGCGCAAAATAACTGCGGCCGCCCTCCGTTTTGCGGCTGAGCAGGCCGCGCACTGCCAGCAGGTAAAGCACAAGCCCGATCCCGATGGACTTGGCCGCGCCCAACAGATTTTCCGCACTGAAATACCGGACTTCCGGCAAGCTTTCCACCTGTAAATAACCGGCGCTGATTTGGGCGATACCATTCTGGAACACCGAGGGAAACAGTCCCAGCGCCCACACGGCAGCGGCCAAACCGACGAGCACCATGGCGGAGCCGCGCGTACAGTACTTCTCGCTTGTCCGGGGCTGCGCGGGGCGTTCCCAGAACAGGCAAAGATAGAGTTTCAGCATATACGCAAGTGTCAGCCCGCCGGAAAGCAGAAACACCCACTCCGCGCCGGTGTACAGCCATGCATGGCCCGGGGTGAGGGCAATGTATTCCAACAACGCCTCATGCAGCAGCGATTTGCTGGCAAACCCGGCCCACAGCGGTACGCCGGCCAGCCCGAGCATGGCTGACAGAAACACGAAATGCAGCATCGGCTTCCCACGCCCCCAGCCGCGCGCTTCGTTCAGGTTTGCCTGCCCAAGGCCCATCACCACCAAGCCCGCGCACAGGAACAGGATCATTTTAAACAGCGAGTGGTTCACCATGTGCTCCGTCAGCCCCTGCGCGGCGATGCCGCCATGGTGTCCCAGCAGCCCGTACAGCCCTACGCCGACCAGAATAAACCCAATCTGGCTCATGCTGGAGCAGGCGAGGATACGCTTAAGGTTCACCGACAGCAGCGCCATCACCCCGCCGAGCGCCATGGTCACAATCCCGATCCAGAAGATCATCCCATGCCAGGCCGCCACCCCGCGCATCAGCTTGACCGACAGCAGCAGGATGCCGAACACCCCCGCCTTGGACAGCGCCGCCGACAGCAGCGCGCTTGCGGGCGCAGGGGCCGCCGGATAGGCCTTCGGCAGCCACACATGCAGGGGAAACGCTCCGGCCTTTGCCCCAAAGCCCACCAGCATCAGCAGGCACGGCAGGAACAGGCTGGCGCCGTCCACGTTTTCCACAGCGGCACTCTCCAGCGGGTAGCGGGCGGTAAGCAGGGCCTGCGGCAGCAGCAGCATGCCCATCAGCAGGCAAAGCCCGCCGATGATGGCAATCCACAGGTAGCTTTGCGCGGCGCGCAGGGCCTCCGGCGTTTCCTCGTGCGCCACCCACGGGTAGCTTGCCAGCGACATGACTTCAAAAAACAGGATCGTCGTCAGCCACTGGTCCGATAAAAACACCCCCAGCGTGGAAGAAAGGGTCAGCAGCGTGAAAAACGCGAAGCGCGGTACATTGCTTTTGTTGCTGAAATAGGAAAAGGAAAACACGGACGCAAGGGTAAACAGCAGCGCCGTCAGCCATGCGTACAGCGCACGAAAGCCATCCGCACACAGCGCGACGCCCATCAAGCACAAACTATCGGCGGTAAAGCACGCCGTATGCCCCTGCGCGGCCCGCACCAGCAGCCACGATAAAACCGCCAGCACAGCCGCCGAGAACCCCAGCATGCTCCATAGCGCAATCCGCACGTTCTTCCGGCCGCCGAAGTACGCAAACACAGCCCCCAGCAGGGGCAACACAATCACCATCATCAGCCATGGGTCATTCTGCACGCTTCATCCTCCTCAATCCCGGTGCGCCCTTCACCATAGCACCAAATACCCCAGCATCAAAAACAGTCCGATGCAAAACAACAGCAGGCTGTAGCTCATGGACCGTTTCAGCCGCCGCATGGACTGGTTGATTTCCTCGTTGCTTGCCGCCATTACACAGCAGAAGTCCACCTCAACCGGTCGTTTCCTGCGCACGGTTTTATTGAGCAGCGAAACAATCCCGTTCAAAAAGCCGCCCACAGCAAAGGTAAACCGGTTGCTGCCGGGCATGGGCACATGCCAGGCGCGCATATGCAGCAGCGCCCGCCGGAGGCCTTTGATCAACAGCTCCGGCAGCGAGCCGATTGCCCAGCACACGGCGCAGGCGATCCCGGTCAGCCCTTTCAGCAGCGGCCGGTACACCTGTTCCTCCAAGTCCAGCCACGCGGGCTTGCGATCGATATAACGGGATATCCCTGCTGTCTTTTCGATCATCCAGCCGCGCACCACCAGCCCGTAGATCAACAGTCCGATCCCGATGGATTTTGCCGCGCCCAGCAGATTTTCGGCGGTAAACACCTGCACGGTTTCCGTTTCCGCCTGGATAAAACTCTCGCTCAGCCTGCCGACGCCCGCAAGAAACGCCTGGGGAAACAGCCCCAGCGCCCACGGAACGGCGGCAAACCCGCATAGCATCACGGCGGACGGCCTGGTCAGGTAGGGTTTCCCCTCCGGCTGCCCGGCGGGGCGCTCCCAGAACAGGCAGATGTACAGCTTCAGCATGTACGCCACCGTCAACCCACCGGAGAGCAGAAACAGCCACTCCGCCGCGGTATACAGCCCCGCATGGCCGTGGAGCAGTTCAATATACTCCAGCAAACCCTCATGCAGCAGCGACTTGCTCACAAACCCGGAACCCAGCGGCACGCCGGTGATGCCGATCATGCCCGACAGGAAAATGAAGTGCAGCATCGGCTTGCCGCGTCCATACCCGCGGATATCGTTCAGGTTCAGGGCATGGGACCGCATGGCAGCCACGCCCGCGCACAGGAACAGGATCAGCTTGAACAGCGAATGGTTGACCATGTGCAGCACGGCTCCCTGTGCCGCCAGCCCTCCCTGGTCACCCAGCAGCCCGTACAGCCCAACACCCAGCAAAATGAACCCAATCTGGCTCATGCTGGAGCAGGCGAGAATTCGCTTCATCTCCACGCTGAACAGCGCCAGCGCCGCGCCCCCCGCCATGGTAACGACCCCGATCCAGAAGATCAGCATATGCCACGCGGGGATCCGCCATAAAAATTTCACGCTCAGCAGCAGAATACCGAACACCCCGGTTTTCAACAGCATCCCGGACAGCAGCGCGCTGGCCGGGGCGGGGGCCACGGGGTGCGCCCTGGGTAACCACACATGCAGGGGAAACGCGCCCGCCTTGGCCCCAAAGCCGATCAGCATCAGCACGGCGGGCAGCAGCAATTGTTCCGCCGTGTATCCATCCACCGAAAACCCCGCGGAAAACCGCGCTGTGAGCAGCGGCAGGGGGAGCAGCAGCATGCCAAGCATCAGGCACAGCCCGCCGATCACGGTGATCCACAGGTAGCTCTGCGCCGCGCGCATCGCTTCAGGCGTTTCCTCATGCGCCACCCACGGGTAACTGGCCAGCGACATGACCTCGAAAAACACAATCGTCGTCAGTAATTGATCGGATAAAAACACCCCGATCACCGCTGATAGCGTGATCAGCGTGAAAAACACGTAGCGCGGCACGCTGTGCTTTTTCTCAAAATACGCAAACGAAAACACCGTCGTCGCCAGCCACATCAGCGCCGCAATCCACGCGTACATCGCGCGGAAACCGTCCGCCGCCAACGCAAGCCCCATCACGCAGAAACGCTCCCACACAAACACAGGCGCCTGCCCATGCGCCGCCTGCCATAACAGCCCCGTCAGCACGGCAAGTGTCGCCGCCGCCGCGATCAGCATGCAGGTCAGGGCAAAGCGCGCTTGCCTGCGTCCCGCACTGTACGCGGCAAACGCGCCCGCCGCCGGAAGGACGACGGCCAGCAACAGCCAGTAGTTTCCCTGCACGCACGCCCCTCCTTTCTCTATACCGGGGACCCGGAATCCGCCGGTTATAACTGCACAACCTGGGATAGATAGTCCACCAGCGGCTTGGAGCCGATCACCAGCGCCAGCATCACCGCCACCAGCACAATAAACGGCAGCAGCATCTGCCAGCCCGGATCCTTGTTTTCAATCTTTCCATCCTCCAGCGGCAGCGCGAAGGCCGTTACCGCGGGCTTGAGCAGGTACGCCGCCGTAAGCCCAGCCGAGGTCAGCAGCACCACCACGCCCACGACGCCCACCACATGTCCGCTCTGGAAGGCTGCCGTAACCAGCGCCCACTTGCTCTGAAACCCGATGAACGGCGGAATGCCCACCAGCTCTACCGCGCAGAAGGTGAATACCGTCATCACGATGGGCATCTGCCGCCGAAGCCCCCGCAGCTGCTGCACATACTCCCGGCCTGTTTGCACCAAAATCGCGCCTGCACAGCTGAACAGCGTCAGCTTGATCAGGCTGTGGAAGATCATGTGCATCAGCCCCGCCCGAAAGCCCAGCGGCGTCAGCAGCATCAGCCCGAACAGCATGTAGCTCAGGTTGGAGATCGTGGAATACGCCAGCCTGCGCTTCAGGTGCTGCTCGTGCACCGCCATGGAGCTGGCAAACAGGATGGTGAACACCGCAATGGCCATGCACATCGTCTGCGCCCACGTGCCCGAGATCAGCGCCGGGCCGTAGATATAGTACGCCAGCCGCGCCACCGAGAATACGCCCGCGTTGACCACCGCCACCGCGTGTAAAAGCGAGGTGACCGGCGTGGGCGCGACGGATGCCGTGGGCAGCCAGCCGTGCAGCGGAAACACCGCCGCCTTCACCCCAAAGCCCAGGAAGCCCAGCACGAACAACAGCAGCATCATCGTGTGCGGCGCTTCCGAAAGCGCGGGAATGCCGCCGTACACAAACGTGGTAGTATCGCAATAGGATAGCACACCGATCATCGCCAGAAAGCCCAGCGAGGCCGCGCCCAGCGAGTAATACAGGTACTTGCGCCCCGCGTACATGCTGCGGGCGCTGAAGCCGTGCGCCACCAGAAACACTGTCGCCAGCGTAAGCGCTTCAAAGAAGAAAAACAGTGTAAACAGGTTCTCCGCCGCCGCGATGAGCAGCGCAATGGAATAGCTTAACAGGTATTGGCCGAAAAACGAGTTCTCCCCGCCCTCATGCTCCATGTACTCAAAAGCGTACAGCATCGCCAGCGGCCACAGAAACGCGATCAGCCCCGCAAACACCGAGCCTAGCCCATCCAGCGAAAAGGCGATCGTCATGCGCGGGGTAAACTCCAGCAGCAGGTAGCTTGCCCCCGGCTGCACAAACAGCGCCAAGCCGACAAACACCGAGGTGGCCAGCGTGGACAGGAAGCTGATCCAGCGGCGAATGCGCCGGCCCTTCCGGCCCCAGGTGAAAACCAGCGCGCTGCCCAGCAGCGGGATGGCAAAGGCGATCAGTAACATGGCGTCCCCCTATAGCAGCGTTTGGGTGATGGTTTCAACAGCGTTTCGCAGCGGAACGGCGTACATGCCCAGCAGCAGCGTGAGCGCCGCCAGCAGGACGAGCGGAACCAGCATATCCACGGACACTTCCTTCGCCTCCAGCGTGTTTGCCTGCCGCCCGGGAAAGAACGCGTCAATCGACACGGGAAAAATGTACCCGGCTGTAAGCAGCGCGCTGATCAGCAGCACCACAGGCCCCAGCCATGAAAACACGGGCATGCCGCTTTGTACCGCGCCCTGCGCCAGATACCACTTGCTCATAAACCCGCTCAGCGGCGGAATGCCCACCAGCCCGATGCCCGCCAGTGTAAAGCACCACATCGTCACCGGCATGCGCTTGCCCAGCCCCCGCATCTCGTCCACATTCAGGGTACCGGTCCGCACCATAATCGCACCCGCGCACAGGAACAGGCAGGTTTTCATTACACTGTGGAACACCGTGTGCAGCAGCGCGCCCGAGGTGGCTTCGCCGTTGAGTAAAAACAGTCCGAACAGGATATAGCTGATCTGCGATACCGTGGAGTACGCCAGCCTGCGCTTCAAATGCTTCTGCCGCAGGGCCTGCGCCGAGCCCATAAGCACCGTCAGCAGCGACAGCGACAGCAATACGGTTTGTACCCATGTGCCGCGCAGCACCTCCGGGCCCGCCGCGAAATAGAGGACACGAAAAATGCACAGCACGCCCGCCTTCACAATCACACCGGAGAGCACGGCGCTGGCAGGCGAGGGCGCGATGGGGTGCGCCGTGGGCAGCCATCCGTGCATGGGAAAAAGCCCCGCCTTGGTGCCAAACCCGATCATGCATACAAACAGGATCGGCAGCAATATCCACGGCTGATCCGCCAGCAGCGCCGGATCCAGCGAGCCACCGGCCACGAAGGTTTTCGAGGTGGTATGCAGCGTCAGGTAGATCACGCCCAGCAGCCCCATCATTGCGCCGGAGATGGAGTAGAGCATGTATTTGATGCCCGCCGCCACAGCCTCCTTGGTGCGGTCGAACAGCACCATGGGAAAGGAGCACAGCGTAAGGGTTTCAAAGCACAGGTACATCGTCAGCAGCGAGCCCGCCATGCTCAGGCACAGCAGCGCAAACAGCGAGAAAAAATAAAACGCATAAAACCGCACGGGGTTTTCCAGATGCCGGAAGTAGCCGAACGAGAAAAACCCGGCCACCATAAATATACCGGAAAACAGCACCGCAAACAGACGGCCCGCACTGTCGCTGCGGAAGATAAACTGTATCTCCGGTGCAATGGAAAACAGGGGCCGCATCCCGTCGCCGGTGAGCGCCAGCGCCACGACCGCCGCAAACGTCAGCACAAGCCCCGTGCCCGCGACCGCTGCCCGGAACCTGCGCATCACAAGGAAGCAGACCCCAAACAGCAGGGGAAGGGCCGGTACCATGATAAACAGGATGCTTTGCATGAACGATGGTTCTCCTTTATGCGAAATTCAGAAGCCCGGTCGTAATGAAGTTGATGATATCTTTGGCGAAAAAGCCGATTCCCACGTTGATGAACGCGAACACGCTGAGCGTTGCGATGGTCAGCCGGGATTTTTGGAACGGCTGGCGGATGAACCCTTCGTTGGGTTTTCGATACAGTGTGAGCACCGTGTGCATAAAATAGAACGCATTCAGCAATGTAGAAAGCGCAAGCGCCGCCAGCAGTACAATCCGCGTGGTGCGGGTGGCAAACAGCGCGGCCTCGGCAAAGAAGATTTTGGAAAAGAACCCGCCGAAAATCGGGATGCCCACCATGCTCAGCGAGCCTATCGAAAACGCGATGCCGGGGATCACATAGCGGTAGCCAGCGCCGCGCAGGTCCTCAAACCGCTTGCTGTCGCCAGACGCATCCGACAGCGGAGACACGGATAAAAACAGCATACTCTTGCACAGCGCGTGCACAATCAGGTGAAACAGCGCCGCCGCCACGCCGATGGTGGAGCCCAGCCCGAGCCACGCAAACAGATAACCCATCTGCGATACGGAGCTGTACGCCACCATGCGCCGGATATCCAGGCAGCGAATCGCCCCGATGGAGCCCAGGATCATGGACAATACTCCCAGCGCCAGCAGCAGGTTGAGCGCCATGTCCGATTCGATCACGTCCATGCCGATCACGCGGTAGAAAATCTTCACCAGCAAAAAGAAATACGCTTTGCTCACCACGCTGGACAGCACGGCGCTGGCCGCCGAGGTGGAATAGGCATAGGCGTCCGGCAGCCACATGTGGAACGGGAACACGCCGCATTTGATGGCGATGCCCGCAATGAACAGCCCGATGATGACCGAGATCGGCAGCGCGTATTCCCCGTTTTGCACGTGCTGGGCGATCACCACGCGGATGTTTTCCATCAGCAGGTGGCCCGTAAGGTTGTAGGTCAGCGTGATGGCAATTAAAATCAGGCCCGAGCCGAGCAGGCTCAAAATCATATAGCGCATGGAGGCCACCATCGTGTGCCCCACCTGCCGCGCCATCATCAGCGCGCAGGATGCCAGCGCCAGAATCTCGATAAACACATAGGCGGTAAACAGGTCGTTGGTGTAGGTGAGCGTCAGCATACCCGCCATTACCAGATCGCACATCACATAGAAGAACACCTGTTTTTGCGGGTCGATCTGCCGCTGCAGCTTGTTCATACCGCTGAGCTGGGATAAAAGCATTACCACGCTCAGCGCCAGCCCGATCACCGCCTCCAGCAGCCCCGCGCGCAGCTCGTTGCCCCATGGCGCGGGATAATGCCCCATCATGTAGGTATAGCTGCCGTTAAACCCGATCATAAACTGTATAAACCAGATATGCAGGCAGGTTACGGCGCCCGCCAGCCCCATGCTCAGCCATTTGGCGGCGCGGCGCGGCAGCATCGGCGATACAATGGCTGCGATCATCGACAGCATAATTCCAAAAAACGGCACATTTTGAACCAACTGCATGCTACTGCTCTTCCCCCTTCATCATCAGGGTCATGCTGTCAATATCCAGGGTATGGTAGCGGCGGTACAGGCGGATGGTGAGCGCAAGCATGACCGCCGTAACGCTTACGGATACCACAATGCCCGTCAGCACCAGGCCCGCGGGCACGGGGTTGACATACCCGGCCGCCGCCTCCGCGCCCTCGGCCAGGATGGGCGCGCCGCGCTGGGCAATGAAGCCCTGCGAGGTGAGGAACAAAAACACGGCGGTATCCATGATGTTGAGCCCGATGATTTTCTTGATCAGGTTGTGGTGCAAAAGCAACGTTGTAAACCCGATGCCGAACAGGAGAATGGCCACGGTAACATCCAGATGCTCCCACAGCAGTTTCAAAATACCGTCCATCAAATTCCTCCCTTGCGGATCAGGGTGTAAAACGTGTACATGGTGCACATCACGACCAGCCCCACGCAGATGTTCAGCGGCAGGATGAACCCCGCCGAAAAGATATTGCCCAGCGTGCCGGGGGAAATGCCGCTTTCTATATGGTTGGCCCCTGTATAAAAGGAATAGCTTTTCAGCCCTGCATAGGTGAGCAATGAGCAGAACGTGATCCACCGGAAGGTTTTGTAGGTGAAAAACCGTTCGGTTTTCTGAAAGCCGAAGGCGTTGAGATATAAAATCAGCCCCGCGCCCATAATGGCCCCGCCGGAGAACCCGCCTCCGGGCGTTATGTGCCCGTTGAGCACCACATAAAAGCCGAACAGCAGCACGATGGGCACCAGGATGCGGGCGGCAAACTGCAGGATCTGGTCGTTTTTCGGCTCGTGGAACCGGTCCGCGTATTCCGCCTCATTCCAGCTCTTGGTAGGCTTGCCGTCCTTGGTATCGTTGAGCTTGAGCAAAAAGAGCACGCTGCAGGCGGCCGCAAACAGCACGGTGGATTCCCCGAAGGTATCAAAGGCGCGGTAATCCAGAATCATGCCCGTGACCATGTTCACGGCGCCCGTTTCCTCCGGGCCCCGCTCAATATACCGCTGGGACACCTCGTTGTTGTCGGGGTTGTTCGGGTTGCCGAACGGCGGCAGGGTGTTCACCGTCCACAGCAGGAACAGGATGATGCCCACACAGGTGAACACCGCCAGTACCGTGTACAGCCGCTTTAAAATGCGCACCCCGGCGGAATGCGACCAGGTGTGGATCTGCTGGTACATTTCGCGTTCCTGATTATACGCCTGCTGCGCTTTCACCTCGCGCACCTTTTCCATCACGTCCAGCGCTTTGTTGGACGACCGGGTCAGCTCCTGCGGTTCCTCGCTGAGGGAGGCGATCATATCCTCATCCAGCGGGCTTTCGTCCCGTAAAAAACCGCGGCGAAGCGCGTTAATGATTTTTTTCATCGTCATTTTTCACCTTGATCGCATGGAGCTTCTTGAGGGTAATAAAGAACAGGATGCTCGTCACGCCCGCGCCCACGGCAGCCTCGGTGATTGCCAGATCGGGCGACTGCAGCAAAATCCACACGATGCTCATCAGCAGGCTGTACGCCATGAAGATAATCACGGATACGAGCAGGTCCTTGGTAAGGCAGGTGGCAATGGCGCAGGAAAGCAGGAAACTCAGTACGATCACCGTAAGCACATTCATTTCTCCAGCACCTCCATATCATGGTCCAGGTGGGTATTGGTGGTCGCCTCCAGCCGGGCAATCAGGTGGCTGGCGGTGGGACTGGCAATCCATAAAAAGGCCATGGTCAGCCCGAACTTGAGCACAATCCAGCCATCCTGCGCGCTGATGCTCAGCCCCACCAGCAGCACAAACAGCCCCAGTGTGTCGCACATGGAGGCGGCATGGATACGGTTAAGCGCAATATGAAAGCGGTACTGCCCCAGCACGCTTAACGCCAGCACGCAAAGCCCGCCCAGCAGAAACAGTGCCGTAAGCCCGAAACGAATCCCTTCAATCACGTTTCGTCCCCTCCTTTTCCAGCTTCTCCATCGCCACGCCCAGGTACACCTTGCACAGCACCACCACGGCCAGAAAACCGATCATCGCGTAGATCAGCGCCACATCCGCCAGATAGCCCTCGTGCAGCATCAGCGCCAGCACGCAGATCATCGACAGCGTCAGCGTGCAGATCATGTTGATGGCGATAATGCGGTTGGCGATACCGGGGCCGCGCACCGCGCGCTCCAGGCACAAAAGCGTCATCAGGCTCAGCACGATCAGCACGATGGTATACAGGGTATGGTAGGCTTCCTGCATGGTTATCCCTCCAAACGTTCCAGCTTCAGCAGCCGTTGCTGGAACACCAAGTCTTCTATTCCCTCGGCAAAAATGGAATCCAGGCAATGCACGGTCAGCCTGTCTCCCTCGCAGAACACCGAGATGGTGCCGGGGGTCAGGGTGATGGAGTTGGCCAGCACGCTGCGCCCGAAGGTGGTTGCAAGCGGCGTGCGGAACGTGATCAGCTGGGGTTTTACCTGATAGTGCGGATTGATCACGATGCGCGTTACCATGAAGCTGGCCTTTGCGATTTCATAGATCAGTAGCACCAGATAGCCAAGCGCCTGCGGCAGCCTGCGCAGGACGCGGAGCTCGTTCCTCAGGCTGTAGTTTAAAAATTTGGCGCAAAACCAATACAACGCCGCCGTGATCACAATCCCGATCACGGCGATCTCCGGGGTGATGCGGCCGTTGAACGCAATCCATAGCAGAAAAAGCGCTGTAAGCATCGTCGCCTCCAAAATATAATCCTATAAACAAAAAACAGCGGGAAGGCCCCGCCCTCTTCCCTACTATTCTATGCACAGGCTATGCTTTTGTCAATTTCAGGAGCAATTTTTCACCGTTTACCCGTCCAATGCGGACAAGCGCTGCCCTTTGCGGATTCCCGGAAGATACTGCATTTTTTCGCTGCCTGACCCTCCCTTTCCGCCTGAATGCGAATTCCATACGATTGTACTTGAAATCACCGCCTGTTTTTGTTATAATCCCGTTTGTGCCGGTGTGTCGGAATGGCAGACGAGGAAGACTCAAAATCTTTTGTGAGCAATCACGTGGGGGTTCAAGTCCCTTCACCGGCACCAAACAAGGGAGCAGCTGAAATTGGCCGCTCCCTTTTTATTCAGTTTCGCGGAAGCATAACACCTGTATGGCCGCTTCACCCGGGCTTGCGCAGCCCACCCATCTTCAGATTGCACACAGACAGTTCAAACAATATACTGCATGGAGAAAATACGCGGGAGCAATGGTCTTTGAAAGGCGGAACCGTGCGATGAGCAGGCAAACGAGCGATATGGCAAAACAGGCGCTGCCCGACTTTATATGTGATAACGACTATTTTTCCGTTTACCCCAGCGAGAAGATGACGATCTTCATCACACGCAGGCCCTGCCCGGTGCTGAAGGGGGAGTTTTCCCACAGGAGCTACGAGTTTATCGTTTCGCTTTCGCCCGTTTCCGGTTTCGTTGTGGACGGGGAACCCATTTCCATGCCGAAAGACACTCTGCTTCCCATTCATTCCGGGCAGGTGCATGGAACGCGCTTTCTGCTGTCCGACGTATCGTTTATGAATATTCAGTTTGAAGCGGAGTTCATTGAGGAGCTTTTCTTTGGTGTGTATGGCGTACGGGATATCCGTTTCCCCAATGGGATTGTACCCTGCGGAGATGAGATTCCCGCGCTTGCGCGTCGGTTTATGGATGAGTACGAGCAGCGCCGCGAAGGATATCCCTTCAATCTCAGCAGTCTCAGTGTTCAGCTCGCAATCGCCATATTCCGGCGGACGGGTATCTCCCAACAGATTGCCATACAATCTTCAAAAGACTTTGTGACCAAAACCATTGAGCATTTTGAAGCGCACTATGAGGAATGCTTCTCCCTCAGCGCGCTCTCCGAAATGGTTAATATGAGCAAATATCACTTCGCCCGTCGGTTTAAGGATATGACAGGCAAAACGCCCTATGCGTACTTTCAGGATATTCGCATCATGAAGGCGCTGGAGCTGCTTGCCAATCCGGCAAACCGGGTGATCGACGTTGCGCTGCAATGCGGGTTTACGAATCACAGTCATTTTTCGCGCCTGTTTCGGGAGCGTACCGGGCTTACGCCTACCGAATACCGCACGCGGATACTCGAGCAGCGGCGGTAGCCAAAGCGCAATATCGCAACAGCAACTCAGCAACCCTGCAACAGGAAGAAACGCCTTTTGCCCTTATAATGGTTTGTGTGGAAGCACCCGTTGCGTGTGCGGCCGCTGATTACACAAACCGAGGAGCAAACGATGAAAAAACTGTTGGCACTCTGCATTATACTCACACTTTCGCTTACGCTGGCCGCCTGTGGCACAAAGGAAACCCATAACGCCGGATCCATCAGCGGTGTATCCTCCAACGAGGCTCTGGCTCAGAGCACCCAAGAGACCACGCAAACCACGATCAACAACGAAACGATCGATGAGGAAACAGCGGCGGCAATGCAGGCGGAGCTAAGCGGAGCCCTTCCTGTTATCGAGGGCCTGCCCGAAGGCTTCCCGCAGAGCCTGCCCATTTACAAAGACGCGCAGATACTTGAGGCGGATGCCTACGGCGAGCATGGTTATACGGTCGTTTATATGGTATCCGTGCCCTATGCTTCGGTGGTAAGCTTCTATCAGAAGGCCTTTCCCGATATCCAGACAGTATATGACGAACCTGGTGAGTGCTATTTTGAGAATTTTGATATTGACGGCGGTACAGTACACATCAACGGTCTTACCATAACCGATGACGACGATTATACGGCCGTGTTCATCACCCTCAAGTACAACTGACCGGACGGTGTGTCACTGATCTGCCCGGTGCCGTAAGTATTCGTCTTACAACGGTTCCGTATTGGTTTTCATCAACACCCTGCCGCAACAAGCGGCCCCCAAACGGTGATGTAATAAACAGGCTGACGATGTCGGCCTGTTTATTTCTTTTCCTTTTATGCCCGATTTGCTATAATCCTCATAATCCTATAGTCTACTGATCATTTTTATCTGCGTTGGAGGGATACCATGAAAAACTACGCTCAGGTTTATGTGAAAAACAGTTTTGAAGCGGCCGAGCTGTATTGCAAAGCGTTTGGTGCGGAAATTACATTTGCCATCAAGAATGACGACAATACCGCCTATGTCCACTGTGAATTATCTGTAAATGGGGAAGGCTTTTTAGCGCTGGGGGAAGCGGCGAATCCCTGCGACATAGACATCGTCCATAAATACAAATGGGAAACGATGACCTTCAATGTTTTTGAGATGGGAACCGAAGAAGCGGTTGATAACGCCTTTTCTGTTTTGAGCAACGGCGGCATCGTACTCCAGCCCATTCATGAAGTTCCATGGAGTAAACGCTGCGCGACGGTGATGGATCAATACGGGGTTTGCTGGTGGATTGCGATTTGATCAGGATTTCAGTCTTTTCTGATAGCGACGGGAAACAAACCGCAAAAAGCGATAGATGGAGAGAAACGTTATGGAGAAAGCCTTTCGTGCGTTCATCATCTCGGATGACAAAGACAAAATTCAGCTGAACCGCGTGTGTGAATTACTGTCCGGCTCGTATTGGGCCAACAGCAGGCCCAGAGAAATTATTGAAAAATCCATCGCCCATTCGATTTGCTTTGGAATCTACACCGGGGGCAGGCAGGTTGGGTTTGCCCGCTGCGTTACGGATTACGCCACCATCTACTGGCTTGCGGATGTGATCATCGATCCGGCGTACCGTGGGCAGGGGCTTGGCAAAGCGCTGATCGAAGCGGTGGTCGGCCACGAACAGCTCGCAGGCTGCTCCGGCATTCTGGGAACGAAGGACGCCCATGGGCTGTATGAGCAATACGGCTTCCAGCGCGTCAACGACCGGTTTATGCGCAAATACATCAAGTAAATCCGCTTCTTCCCCAGCAGCCGCCCCGGCACATCGGCCGACCGTTGGATCAGCCGATGCGAATCAAGCGGCTGCAAGCTTCTTGTCCTTCAGCCGTCCGGCAATTCCCAGTCCGAGACAAAATCTTTAATACTTATAACAGCGATTCGCCTGTGCGGGCGTGCCTCCGCGGCTGTTATGGTTCCCGGCAGCTTGTGAAAATCGCCATCGGACAAACCCCCGTATTCCATGACATGACTTTTAGGCTTATTGATCGTAAAGTGGTTCCTGAACGGAGGATTGCCTATGTACTGGGTACAAAGCCTGTCCCAAGCCATCGCTTTCATCGAAAGCCATCTGACCGACGATATAGGCATCCATGAGGTGTCAAAGCACGTCTATACGTCCCCCTCGCACTTCCAGTTCATTTTTCACGCCGTAACGGGCATCACCATCGGCGAGTATATCCGCAACCGGCGGCTTAGTCTGGCCGGGCAGGATCTGCTGCGGAAAAATGGAAAGCTGCTGGATGTGGCGATGCGCTATCAGTACGATACGCAGGAGAGCTTCTCCAAAGCCTTCACAAGGTTTCACGGTGTGGCGCCCTCCAGGGCGCGGCAAGGGCAGCTGCGGCAGTATCATCCGTTGAAAATCAAAGTAACCGTTCAGGGGGGCTTCGATATGTCCGGTAAATTTCTGGATGAATTCTATCTGTTCGATTGGGACGCCATCGAAGGAGAACAGGGCAAAACGCTTTCGGACGCAGAAAAGTACAAAAAAATCGTCGCCTGGGCAGCCGGTGCCAGGCAGCAGAACCCCACCGTGTTCGACGAGCTGACCGCTTGGATTCTGGATGATTCCGAGTGGAGCGAGGAAAAGCTCCAGGAAAACGAACAGATTATGATGTACGGGGTATTGGCGCGGCTGCGGGAGCAGAACGCCCGGCTGCGGGCCTGCCTGAAAAGTCTGAATCCCACAGCCCTGGTAAACACGCCGGTTTTTGAGGCACTGGACAGATTCGACGGAGAATTGTCGGGCCGGGTTGCCGAAGCGCCTCTGCACGATGTGGTTGCCCGCCTGTTTGCCGATTTCTCGGTCATGCGGGATCGAGACGTTCGCCGGATGATCGCAGGTGAAAAAACCGGACCGACCGGCACCGACAGCGTGGAGATCTTCGGCTATATCAATTGCCTGAAGGACAGCGACGCGCACGTGCAGTGGGCGCTGTTTATGCCGGATATGGTCAAGCAGCAGCAAAAAGGCTTTACCGTTGAAAGCTTTACCTATCAAACCCTGCCCCCCATGCGCTTTATCGGGCAGGAGGGCGACGCCCTGGAAAATATGGAGGCCCGCGCGGCGCTGTTCCATACGCTGGATGGGCTGAGCGCGTATCGGTCCGGCTTTGATTACGATCTCCTGTTCATGCACCATTATGGGCTGGGTGTGGACGTTGGTCCGTGGCATGGCGTGTGGGGACGGTTTTTGAAAGCCGGTACTCCCGTGCCGGACGGGTTTTTATCCTTTGACTTTGTGCCGGACGCCGATCAACCTGGCCCGCCCTACCGGCCGCAGTTTGCATTCGCAACTTTCTCCGGCAGTGCGGATGCCCTGCACCGGCGTGAGGGATACGATTGTGACGCCATGTACGATGTTACCCGCAACATCATTCTGGGGCAGGGCATCGGCATACCCTACCCGGATCAGTATTGGACCGCGGAAGTGTTTTTGAACGAGTTCCGCAACACCGGCACCGCCTATCTGTTCAGCGTGGAGCTTCCCTGACCAAAACCCGGTTCATGCGCCGGGCAGCTTGCCCATGGCCGCCTATCCGGCCTGCCATGTCCGAAAATTCACCCTCGGCGGACCCATGTGCCCTTATGGAAAACAGGATATCTCCGGTATCATTACCGGGCATCCGGCAATCCCCAGCCAACAGCGCGGGGCGGCTGCCGGATGTCCGGTATTTTCTTTTTACCCGGGAATCTGCTATGATTGTAAATCCAATCCGCCGTTCCCAGCCAAAAGGAGATGCAAGCCTGTGGAGCTCAAAATCATCGAGCACGATTTTTCCATCTGCAAAGTGCCGGATCTGTCCGCCGTTCATTTAGACAAAGCCTATTATTTCCTGTCCAAAACCGATGAGGAGCTTTCCCTTGTCTGCCTTTCCGAAGATATCCCCGCAAACGCGACCGATAGGGACGCGGGCTGGCGGGGCTTTCGGATTCAGGGCATTCTGGATTTCTCCCTTGTTGGAATCCTGGCCAAGCTCTCGGCTGTTCTGGCGGATAACAACATCGGCATCTTCGCCGTGTCCACGTTTAATACGGACTATATCTTTACCAAAGCGGATCACTTTGCTGCGGCGCTTTCCGCGCTCGCGGCGGCGGGGTACCGGATTGCGGACTGATTTTTTCCGACGAGCCCGGCATTGACCCGCACAAGCGACGGTGATATGCTGTTGGCTATGATTTGGATACGAATAACATAGGGAGGCAGTAGTATGGCAATTACACAGCAAACCTTTGACCATAACCCGCACCGCACCGGCATGGCGCGGCTGGTGGACGGCATCTCCTATTCCGCCGCCGGCGGGGACAAAACCAGGCTCATCCTGCTCAAGCCCTGGGAAGAGGACGCGCGCTATCCGCTGGTCGTGTTTGTGCAGGGCAGCGGGTGGACAACCCCGAACCTCGGCTATGAAATCCCGCAGCTTTCACGCCTGGCGCAGCAGGGCTATGTGGTTGCCACGGTCAGCCACCGCAGCGCCATTGAGGGCAATCCGTTTCCCGCGTTTTTGCAGGATGTGAAAACGGCAATCCGCTATCTTCGCGCGCACGCGGAAGAATATTCCATTGATCCCGAGCATGTGGGCATCTACGGCACCTCCTCCGGCGGCAACACGGCCCTGCTGGTCGGCGCTACGGGCGACGATCCCCGCTATCAAACCGACGAATATCCGGGCGTATCCGACGCGGTTACCTGTGTGGTGTCCTGCTTCGGCCCGACGGATCTCACCATGATACCGCATCTGGAGCAGCCGATGGACAACGTGTTCATCAGCCTGATCGGCCAGGGTGACACGCAAACGGTTCTGCGGGAAATGAGCCCGCTCTACCGCGTTGACCGGGATACGCCCTATCCGCCCTGTCTGTTGGCCCACGGCACGGCCGATCCCGTTGTGCCCTATTTCCAGGCAACGGACATGGCCGAAAAGCTGAATGCCTGCGGCAAGGACGTGCGGCTTTTGACCGTGACCGACGCTCCGCACGAGGACACCTTCTGGAGCTGGCCGCTGATTGATACGATTTTTGATTTTATCAAGCAGCATATCTGAGGTCCGCTCCCCTCTCCCGCCGCCGTACATTGCGGCGGCCGACCCGATCCGGAGAAAGCAATGCAAAAGCAATACCGCCTGTATCAGGTTGATTCGTTAACAAAAGAAAAGCTGAGGGGCAATCCGGCCGGTGTGATCACCAACGCGGACGGCCTGACCGAAGCGCGCATGCAGCAGATTGCGCGGGAGATGAACAACTCGGAAACCGCGTTTATCCTGAGCCCGCAGGACCCTTCCCACGATGTATGGGTTCGCTTCTTCACTCCGTCCAGAGAGGTGCCCATCTGCGGCCATGCCACAGTCGCCGCGCACTACGTGCGGGCGGTGGAAAACCACCTGCCTACAACCCGCGTGCTGCAAAAAACCGGCGCGGGCATCCTGCCGGTGGAGATTATCGCGGAGCATGGGGATTACCAAATCATCATGACCCAGGGAAAGATTGAGATCGGCGGCGCGCTGCCGGACACGGTGCAGGAGGCGCTGCTGAGCGCGCTCGGAATCACCCATGCGGACAGGCTGGAACGCTGTCCCATCGTCATCGCCTCCACCGGGCATTCCAAGGTAATGATCGGGATCCGCGACGTTGGCGTGCTGCACGCCCTGAAGCCTTGATATGGCCAGGCTTTCCGCGCTCAGCGCCGCCATCGGGTGCAACGGCTACTATGTGTTTACCCTGAACCCGGAGGAAACCCCCCATGGTTCACGGCCGCATGTTTGCCCCGGCCATCGGCATTGAGGAAGACCCAGTTACGGGCAACGCCAACGGGCCGCTCGGCGCGTATCTTGTTCACTGCGGGCTGGTACGGCACAACGGCGCTCTGCTCTCGTTCCAGGTTGTGCAGGGCGAAGCCAATCGGGCGGACGGGCGCAATGGAGGTACGGGTGGCAATCAGCGGCGGTCAGCCCACGGAAGTGAAAATTCTTGGGCACGCGGTGATCGCGTTTGCCTCGGAGCTGATCCTGTAGTTTCCTCCCCCGCCTTTTCACAGGCATGAACGAACAGAGGCAAGAGAATGGATAACCGAACCGTTTTTGACCGCATTCCCGAGCAGTTTGATCAGTGGCGGCCGCGCTACTGCCCGGAGCTTTTTGCGGATTTGATTGAGTACGCGGCGCTCGCGCCCGGCAAAACCGCGCTGGAAATCGGCCCCGGCACCGGGCAAGCCACCGAGCCGGTGCTGAAAACCAGCTGCTCCTATACGGCGATTGAGCTGAGCGGTGTTTTCACCGCGTTTATGCGGGAGAAATTCGCCGCGTACCCCAACTTCCACATCGTCAACGCCGATTTCGAAACCCACGCTTTTCAAAACCAGCCGTTCGATCTGGTCTATTCGGCGGCCGCCTTCCAATGGATTCCGGAGACCATCGGATACCCGAAGGCCTACGCCCTGCTGCGGCGCGGCGGCGCGTGTGCGATGTTCATGATGCGCCCGGATATCCAGCCCGGCGGCGGATATACCGACGCGCCACTGTATGCCGCCATCCAGAAGGTGTATGCCGAGCACTTTCACACGGAGATGCCCTACCGATGCAGTCTGGATTATGACGCACGCAGCCGGTATGGATTTACCGATCTGGAAAAGCGCGAGTACCGTAAAACCAGAACCTACAGCGCGGATGATTATCTTTCGCTCATCGGCACGCACTCGGACCATATCACCCTGCCGGAGCCCCACCGCTCCCGGTTTTTCGAGGGTATCCGGGAGGCCATTCTCAACGCGGGCGGGCAGATTACGCTGTATGACAACATTACGATGTATCTGGCCCGGAAGCCATAGCGCTGTGAAAAAGCCAAAGCGATACCCCGAAAGCTTGCCTTGCTGAAAGGAATACGCTACACCATGAAAAGTTATTCATATTATAAAATCGACGCCTTCACCGCCCGGGGCTCGCTGGGCAATCCCGCCGCGTGCCTGTATCTTGCGGCGGGGCAAACCCTGAGCGACCCGGAGATGCTCGCGGTCGCCGCGCAGCACAAGGGATTTGTGTCTGAGGTGGTTTTCTGCCCAAACCGGTGAGGCCGGCATCCGGCTGACCTACTATTCCTCGGAGTGCGAGGTGGATTTCTGCGGTCACGGCACCATCGCCTGTATGTATCAGCTGATTAAAAGCACCCCCGCGCTGCTGGCCCAGCCGGAGATCCGCATCAGCACGCGCAAAAAGGGCGCACTGACGGTGTACAATAAAATCCCGGAGCAGGACGCCGTGCTGATCACCGCGCCCGCGCCGGTGATGGCTGGCACCTCCCTGCCCGCGGACGAGGTTGCCCGGCAGCTGGGCCTACCCCTGCAAGCCATAAATACCGCGCTCCCCATCGACCTCATCGACGCGGGGCTGCGCACGCTGATCGTGCCCCTGTGCGACCTGGAAACGGAAATCTCCATCTTTCCCGATGAGCAGCGTTTGAAGGCGTTTTGTCGGGAAAGCGGAATCGATATCATCCTGATCTTCTGCCTGCAAACGCAGCAGCCGGATCACCATGCGCACACGCGCGTGTTTGCCCCGAAATTCGGCTACCTGGAGGACCCCGCCACCGGGTCCGGCAACAGCGCCTTTGGGTATTACCTGCTCAAAAACAAGCTGTGGGACGGCCGCGACATCTGCCTGGAGCAGGGCGGCCGTGACCGTGTGTTTAACGATATCCGCCTGTCTACTCTGGGCGGCGCGGTGCTTTTCGGCGGCGGCGCCACCGTGCGGATTGACGGCGTTTATTATGTATAGTCCCGGATAAGGCTGTCGGTTCCTCTCTTGCGCCCATCGCTCAAGCATTTACCCGGAGCTTGACAGATCTTGCCGATCCTCGCCGCGGGGTTTATTATCGGGGTATCGACGGATTGATTCGATTACGCAAAAACGAACCCGGGTTCTATATCCGGTTCCAGAACCGCTGAAGGAGTGTTTATGGCTTCCAACCATTTGAATCTCATTTTTCCGCAATGGCAGGGCGGCGGGCCGGACCTGTCCACCTATTACGGGGCCGCGGAATTCCGCGGGCTTTACCTGGGGCAGGTTCCCACCACGGAAATGGATGTGGATACCGAAGCCGCCACCGCCGGAGAGCACGCGATTTTTGCCTATCCCACCATCGCCGGGCAGCTGCGGCACACACACAGCTGGGTGCGCCGTCAGGCCCCGGACACGGTATTCACCCTCGGCGGCGGATGCGACGCCGCCATCCCCGCCGCGGCCTACCTCAACCATAGGCTGCACGGCGATCTGACGGTACTGTGGTTTGATTCCCATGGCGACCTGAATACGCCCGCCTCCTCCCCCAGCGGATATTTTTACGGCATGCCGCTGCGTACCCTGCTGGGAGAGGGCGACGCCGGGCTCCTTGCACAAATCCCCCTGCCGCTGCATCCGCGGCAGGTGATCATGGTTGGCGCGCGCGACCTGGATGGAGAAGAACAGGCATATCTCCAAAAGCACGCCATCCCCGTCGTTTCGGTGGAAGCCGCGCGGCAGGGCGCGGAGGCCGTATTGCAGGCGGTGCGTTCGCGCCG
>CAXXOK010000006.1:0-207523 GCA_963664595.2 Candidatus Limiplasma sp.
ACGCCTTCGGCGCGGCTCGCTCGCTTTCGCCATAGGATGTCATGGATGGATTTGGGGCATTCAGCCGTCCGCCAGCAAAAAATTCAGTAAATCGCGGTTGATCTCCCCGGCCAGCTCATGGTTAAGCCATGCCCGGCGTCCGGGTAGAAAGTGGCGTTCATATGGCACGCAAGCAGCGCGGCCTTGCCGCCGAGCCTGGCAAAGGGATCGTCCTCGCCCATCAGGTACAGCGTTTTGCCGCGGATGGCGTCGGCGTCCTCCTCGGTGAAACGGGCGATGGTGTGCCAGCGCATCGCCATGGGGCGAAAGCCCTTGAGCAGCGCCTGATAGTGCGTGAGGATCAGCGGATTTCCGGTAAACACCTGGCTATGGCTGCCGCTCATCTTTTCCAGCAGCTTCACGGTGTTGCGCCGGGTGGGGA
Source organism: Candidatus Limiplasma sp. (assembly GCA_963664595.2). Taxonomy (GTDB): domain Bacteria; phylum Bacillota; class Clostridia; order Christensenellales; family Aristaeellaceae; genus CAXXOK01. Next base: position 422 of record CAXXOK010000006.1, read on the forward strand.
ATAGCGCCTCGGGCAGGAAGATTTTCATCATGGTTTTCATCGGGCTGCCCTCGCCCACGGGCACCGTGCCGGAGATACACGCCATGCGCCGCACCCGCGCGGGCCGGCGCAGCCCGTACAGCTGCGTCAGGTACGCGCCGTTGGACACCCCCGCGAGATCAACCGTATCCAATCCCAGTCCCGCGAGCGTTTCATCAATCCATTGCACGTCGTTAAAGCCCTGGCTGTAGTTTTCGTTGGGAATGCTTTTGCCGGGCCCGCCCAGCGTATCGATGGCGTACAGGCGGAAGCGCTGCGCCAGCGCTTTGGCGTTATACAGCCACATCAGCGCGGAATCATCTCCCACGCCATGGAAAAGCACCAGCGGCGGGAGGCTTGCCTCCCCGCAGACGAGCACATGCGTTGTGCCGTAAGTTGTGGGGATACCGCGTTCCTGGGTTTCCACACCCCATTGGCGCAGCAGCTGATCATAGGTATCCCAGATGACGCGTTTTACTTTTTCACTCCGGTAAATTTTCATGGCACTCTCCTTTTGCCGTCTGTGCGGTGCGTACGCTGTGCAGGGCGGCCGTCCACACGGCCCGCTCAATGCCCAGCCCCTGAAAACAAAACTGTACGACCGATTGAAAATCGTCCGCCGCGCGGGTCGGCGCCTCCGGCCTGCCCTCGATCAGCTTGGCATAGGCAACCGCGTTGGCCACGAACACGGACCAGAAGCTATTGGCGGCCAGGGAGGGGTCGGCCGCGGGAATCGCCCCCTGAACCATGCCCTGCGCCATGATCTCCGTCAGGGCTCTGCGGTGTACGTCGGATTTCCGCACGCCCTCGCGCCAGCCCTCGGGGCCGAACACCGCATAGGCGTCAAACGGAATGCGGATGCAGAACCGCATCAGGCGGAGGTTATCCTCCCCCTCGCAGAACAGGCCGTGGGTATAGCGCATCAGCCGGTCCACCGGGCTTTGTCCGCGCGTATCCGAAAACAGCTGCGCGGAAAAGGCGTCCGCCTTATTCAGCATCCGCGTATACAGCGCGGCAAACAGATCGCGCTTGGTTTTGAAGTAGTAATATAAAAGTCCCTTGGCCAGGCCCGCCTCGCTGGCGATAGCGTCCATGTCGGTTCCGTGGAAGCCCAATTGCAGATAGAGGGTCAGCGCGGCTTCCAGAATCTGCTCCCTCCGGACGCTGCGGATCTGCTCGTTTCGCTGTTCGCTGCGGGGCACGGCGGCCGCCTCCTTTATTGACTGACTATTAAGTCAATTATAAATCAAAAAGGCAAACTGTCAATCCCGGATAGATAAAAACCTTATTCATTTTGGAGGAAAATATCCGTTCCGTATGAAAAAGCGCGGCACCTATACGGCTGCCGCGCCTTCAGCAAGATCATTCAGTTATCCAAACGCCGCGCCAGCCGCCCTCCGCGAGATAAAACGGCCGGGCTTGCATCCAGTCGCCGGGCGGTTTGCCCGCCGCGGCGCCCTATTCCTTCCGCGTCTTGGTGCGGTAGGCAATAAAGGTATCCAGCGCCTTCATGGCGGAGCGGATATCGTGGTACACCGGCAGGCCGCCCATCTCAAACACATGGGTGAACTCCTTGTAGTAGTCCCCGCCGTTGACGGACACCACCACCGGCTTTTGGTATTTCGCCGCCAGGGCCGGAACAAGGCTGGCCATGCTGTCCGGATCGTGGCAGGTGGAGGGAGCGGTTTTCAGGACGTTGGCATGGGGCACGGCGGCCACAAACACGCAGTCCACGCCGTCGTCCTGCAGCAGCGCCTCCACAAAGCCCGCGAACACCTCGTCGTCCGACGAGGGGGTGATATCCAAAAACGAGGTGGAAAGGTCCGCCAGCCCGTATTTATCCCGCGCGCGGAGCTTTTCCACAGTGGCCGGGGCTAGCGCGGCCTGGGTGAGGCTGTGCAGCGCGTCCGCGCCGACGGTGGATTCAAACCCCGCGTTCAGCACCCCGGCCACGCGGTTGCCCCTAACGGTTTTGCCGGAAAGCAGGGAGAAGATTTTGACGTAGTTTTCAAAGTCCTCCAGATTTTCGCCCAGCACCACGCCGGCTTGCGCGCACGCCGCCTTGAACACCTCGTAGCTGCCGGACATCGAGGCCGTGTGCGAGGCCGCGGCCCTGGCCCCGGCCGCTGTTTTGCCGGATTTATAGACCACGATCGGCTTTTGCACGTCCCGGGCCAGCTCAAAAAAGCGCCGTCCCTCGCCGGGGGCCATGCCCTCCACGTAAAGGGCGATCAGGTCAATCCCGGGCTGCCGGTTGAAATAGTCGATCAGATCGGGGATCTGCACGTCGTACTTGTTGCCGATGCTCACCACCGACTGGAACAGGCGGCTTTCCTTCATCTTATCGATCACGGATATCGCCAGCGCGCCGCTCTGGGTGATCAGCGCGGTGTTGCTGCGTTCGGAGTGGAGTATCTGCAGCTTCTCCTTGACGATGAAAATGGAGTTGAGGCCCTTGCGGTTTTCGCCGGGCGCCTGAAACACGCCCACGCAGTTGGGGCCGATGACGCGGATGCCCTCGGGCAGCGCCGCGTCGATCCGGGTTTTGAACTCGTCGTAGCTCATGTCCGACGGAATGCCGGAGATCACGATGATTCCCTTGGGGGCGTTTGCGGGCAGGTTTTTGAGAAAGTCCACAAAAAACCGCGCGGGCGCGGCATAAATTGCCAGCTCCGGCATGGGGCTGATCTGCGCAAGGGACGGGTAAATCGGATATTCCGTTTCGTCAAACACCAAACGGCCGCCGCTGGGGTTGACCAGATAAAGGTCCTCCCGGTTCAGATCGTGCAGCAGGCGGGCGATCTCCCGCGCCATGCTGTCCTTTTGCAGGTTGGCGGATACGCCGATCACCGCGACGCCTTTGGGGCTGAAAAACGGCTCCAGATTCTTGGCGCCGCGTCCGGCAGGGGCAGCCTGGGCCTGCGCCGCCGCCGTGAACTTCGCAAAGCCGTCCACGGCCACAAAGCGGTCGTCCCCGGTGATCACAAAGGGATTGATATCCATCTCGGAAATAATGTAGGGCGGGCGCCGCGGCGCGATTACGGAGTAGGCGTACGCAAGCTGGCTGAGCACCGATACGGCGTTTTCAAACAGATGCAGGTATTCCGTATGGCCGATGTTTTCAAACTTGTGGCGGATGTTGAGGCCGTTGACAAACGCCTCGGCCTGCGTCCGTCCAGCGGCGGCATGATAAGGTTGGCGGGATCGTAATACTTGGCGAAAAACTCCGCGTCGTCCCCGCCCTTGCTCACGGTCAGCACAGGGCCGAAGGCGGGATCATCCTGAATGCCGAAAAGCACCTCGTAGCCGATGGCGTGGGGAAACTGGATAAACTCCGTCAGCAGAAAGCCTGTGATCCGCGGGGGAGCGTCCGGCGGAAAATGGGAGAGGATGTCCGCCTCCATGGCGCGGATGGCGGCCCGCACCGAGCCGGCCGTCGTGTTGCCCAGCACCTTGACGCCGCCCACCTTCTGCTTGTGGGCGATCTGCGGGGAGATCACCTTGAGCACCAGCGTATCCGGCATGGCGGCAAGGGCGGCGGCGTCCAGCGCGGCGGCGCTTGCCACGGCCAGGTAGCGGGGCACCGATAGGCCCGCCGCCCGGAGGATTTCGTAAACCTCGTACTCGTACAGGGTGTCGCGGGCGTCGTCCGCCGCCCGGTCAAAAATGGCGTTGATCTGCCGGAACTGATCCTCTGTAAAAAACATAGCCGTCTCTCCTGTTCATGAGGTGGGATGGGAATGCTTCCGTCGCCGATGGGAAAAGGGTTACAGCGCAATCCAGTATACTTCCACCCTGTGCCCGTCCGTATGCGTAAACGCCCGCTCCAGCCGCCCGCCGCACGCGAGGATGGTTCTGCGGGAGCCTTCGTTGTCCTGGTTGCAGGAGATCATCACACGCGGAAGGCCGAGGGGTTCTTTGGCGTGCCCAAGGGCCAGCCGGAGAATCTCCGTCGCGTAGCCCTTGCGGCGCTCGGAGGGGCGCACCCCGTAACCGATGTGCCCGCCGTAGGCGGCCAGAAACTCGTTGAGGGTATGGCGGATGTCTACCATGCCGATCAGGCGGCCGTCCGTCTTTCGCACCGCAAAAAAGGTATCGGCGGATACCCAGCCCGTGCGCGCTGTTTTGGGGTCGTTGTTATCGCGCACCTGCTCAAGCCATGCGCCGTATTCCATTTGGTCCAGCATCGCGCTGCCGTGCAGGTGTGCCTCCCCGGCCAGCGTATGCTCGGCCCGGTAGTCCTCCGCCTGCCCGCGGTGGCCGGGCGTGGGTCTGACCAATATCAATCGTTCCATCAAAAGGGATATTCCTGCTGCGCCCGGCTTCTTCCTGCCGCGGGCCCGGCGCGCGCGGTAATTTTCCCGCCCGCCGCCTGGAACTTTCGGGCCGTTTCATCCGTCTATATGGATAGAAGCCCCTGATCCTGATGAAATCTATCCGCGCTGCGGATTGCACACAGACATGCCGATGGAAACGATCCTGAAACGAAGGAAGGGAGAACCCATGATGAAGAAAACACAATGGCTTTGTATCCTGCTTGCCCTGTGCCTGACGCTTTCGATGTCCCCCGCCGCTCTTGCGCAGCAGGGGAAAGCCGACGCGCAGGCGATTACGCAGCGGCAGTTCGCCGCTCTGCTGACCCGCGCGTTTCCGGACGCCTCGGCGTCCGGGCTGAACACCGATACCCCCCTGACCTACGAGCTTGCGCTCGTCGCGCTGTGCCGTGCGCTGGGCATAGGCGAGCTTACCCCGGCGGAGGCGCTGGCTTTTGCCATCGAGGGCGACCTGATCAGCGGCATCGCCGTAACAGAGGGCGGCACGGTATCGGCGGCGGAGGCGCGGCAGATGATCGACGCCTTTGCGGCCCTGCGCGTGGAGCAGCTGGATGAGGAAACACAAACCCGAGAAATGGCCATGCTGTCCACCGTACCCATGGCCAGCACCACGCAGGCCTCGGGCGCGGCCCCAAACGGCGCCAACACAAGCATTGCCATCCCGGTGATAATCGGCCAGACGGACTACAACGCCCTTAATGACGAATCCTACGGCAACACCGGGGAGAACCGTTTCTTAAACCCCGTGAACAGCCCCTTTTCCACCTTTGCGCTGGATGTGGATACCGCCTCGTACGCCAACATCCGCCGCTGCCTGCTGGGCGGCTACTGGCCGGACAAGGGCGCCGTCCGCATTGAGGAAATGCTCAACTACTTTGATTATGACCTGCCGGCGGCCACCGCGCAAGAGCCCATCGCCGTGACCACCGAGCTGAACCAATGCCCCTGGAACAAGGACCACCTGCTGGCGATGGTCGCGCTGGCAAGCTACGAGCCGGACAAGGAGGATCTGCCCGGCAGCAATCTGGTGTTTCTGGTGGATGTATCCGGCTCGATGGAGCAGTCAAACCGGCTGCCGCTGGCGCGGCAGGCGCTCAAGCTGCTGCTGACACAGCTGACCCATAAGGATACCGTGACCATCGTAACCTACGCGGGCACCGTGGGCACGGTGCTTGCCCCTACCCCGGCGGATGAAACGGAGACCATCGAACGCGCCATCGACAATATGCGCGCGGGCGGCTCCACTAACGGCGCGGGCGGCATCCAGGCCGCGTATGCACAGGCGCGGGAGGCCTATATCGAGGGCGGCAACAACCGCGTTATCCTGCTGACGGACGGCGATTTCAACGTCGGCGTGCAAAGCGCGGCTGAGCTGGAGGCGCTGATCGGGGGCGAACGCGATTCCGGCATCTACCTGAGCGTGCTGGGCTTTGGCATGGGCAACCTGAAGGACTACGAAATGGAAACCCTGGCCGACTGCGGCAACGGCAACTACGCCTACATCGACACCCTGAAGGAAGCCAAGAAGGTGCTGGTGGACGATATGACCGGCACGATCTTTACCGTTGCCAGGGATGTAAAGCTGCAGGTGGAGTTCAACCCGGCGCAGGTGGCGGAGTACCGGCTGATCGGCTATGAAAACCGGCTGCTTGCCACCGAGGACTTTACCGACGACACGAAGGACGCGGGCGAGATGGGCGCGGGTCACCGGATGATCGCCCTGTACGAGATCATACCCGCTGTGGACGGCACGGCAGAATCCGCCACCACATCCCGCTATCAGGAGGCGGTGCTCAAGGCTTCGGACGAGATGGCCTATGTATCGGTGCGTTATCAGCTGCCGGACACCGGAGAGATCCTCCAGACCGGCGCCGCGCTGACCGCGCCGCAGGCCTTCGGCCCGATGAGCGCCGACATGGCCTTTGCCTCGGCGGCAGCGGAGTTCGGCCTGCTGCTCTACGATTCCGAATATAAAGCGGACGCAAGCATGGATAGCCTGCTGGCCCGCGCCCTGGCAAACCGCGGGGAGGATACCTTCGGTTACCGCGCCGAGTTTATGCAGATCGTTTCGCTCGCCGGTATGCTGGAAACCCCGTAAGCTCCGCCGCCCCCCTGCCGTGGCCTGTTTTACAGAACAGAAAAGCGGAATTTTCATACGAAAAACCCTGTGCGTTGCGGCACAGGGTTTTTCGCATCAGAAAAGTGCGCGTTGTTCCTGAAAATCAAGCAGCTTTTTCCAAGAAGGATTTGATTTCCCAATGGCTTTCCGATATAATTGAAACTAATAGTCAAGAACAGCAAACCCGTGAATCGTTGAGCATTCATGACCGGCATGCAAATAGCCGCGCAGTTTTGAATCGTTTTCTCTTTCCTTTCCTGTGAAAAAAGCATAACGGAGGGTACAGCATGGCTACAGACAAGCGTTTTGAGCAGGCGGACAGCCTGATCAAGGATCAGATCCTCAATCAGATTCCGTCTCCCGTGATGGCGTTTGACAAAAACATGAGGATCATCTATGTCAACCGCCAGGCAGCCGCGCTGGCGGGCAGGACAAAAGAGGAGATCCTTGGCGAATACTGCTACAATATCTATCACACCACGGTCTGCCAAACGGATGACTGCGGCATCCGGCATGTGCTCAAGACCGGGAAGATCGCAGCCCGGATTATGGCGATTTCGGATGTGTACGACGCGCTGATCAGCCAGCGGGTATACAAGCGGGCGTATTCCCACGAGGAAGCGGTCAAGATCATCGCGGTCAAGAAAGCGGCAGGCATTTTGACCCGGAGCTTGTGGAGGCGTTTCTATCCGTCAGCGACCAGTTCAACCGGATCGCGCAGATGTTTTCCGACGCGGACGAGCCCCCGGCGGCCCATTGATCCCCCTGCGCACGTGCGCAACCGCGCGGCCGGGGAGGCGACGTATTGGAAATTTCTTCATGAATAGCCGCTTCATCGGCCCGCAACGCGGGTACAGTATGTAAGGAGAAGGATGGCAACAACCGCATCCCCAAAATCATTCACTGCAAAACCGACCGGTAAATAACCCGAAATGTGAAAGGAGCTATCCCGATGAAAGGCGACCTGAAACTGATTGAAGTATTGAACTCGTTGCTCGCGGACGAGCTGACGGCGATCAACCAATACATGGTGCACGCGGAGATGTGCGAAGACTGGGGCTACAGCAAGCTGCACGGCAAGCTGGAGAAGCGCTCCATTGATGAGATGAAGCACGCCGAAAAGCTGATCGGCCGCATCCTGTTTCTGGAAGGCATCCCCATTGTAACCAACCTGAACAAAATCCACATCGGCAGCGATGTTGTAAAGCAGGTGGCCAACGACCATGTGGCCGAGAGAGACGCCATCAAAGCCTACAACGACGCCATTGCCCTCGCGGGCGAGGTGAAGGATTTTGCCACCCGCGACCTGCTGGAGCAGATTTTGATGGACGAGGACAAGCACCTCGACGATATCGAAGAGCTGCAAAGCCAGATCAGCCAGATGACCCTGCCGATCTTCCTGACTACGCAGGTCGGTTAGGCAAACGGAGGCGAAAGCCCCTGCGCGCGGCCGCGCCATATGTCCGCCATTCCGGGCCCGTGAAACCTTCGACGTAGCGCCGCTACGCCTTCAGGCTTCACAAACCCGGCCTGACGAAAATCTGGCACGGCGGCGCGCAGGGTTTTCACCGCCGTTTCCCTGCCCTTGATTGGGTTTGGTGGGGGTATGGGTTTGTGGGGATACGGAATTGAATCGTAGAATAAAAACCGGTCCGGTGGGGCCGGTTTTTTGTTTTGGGCAGGGGATTGAATACAGCACATACAGCAGGGAAAAGAATGAGTACCGGGAGACGGAAACCGATGGAAACCGGGCCGGTTCCCGGCGGGCACACAGGGCGCATAGGCTGCGGTTGTTGTATTAACAATGGAAGAACGGCGGGCTGAAAAAGCCGCCTTCCCCCGCCCCCAACTTGTATTTGTCTTGTATTTTGAGTACCTTTTATTGACAGGGGGCAGGCGCTGCCGTACAATATTTTTATTATACAGCGCGACGTTACGCTGTGGGCAATGGCGCCCCTGTGTGTTTCGTGCTTTTCTTATTTATGGTCAGCTGAAATGGAGGAGCGTCATTTGATCGCTTTCGAAGACGTAAACGTTAGTTTTGGTTCCCTGAATGTGCTCAAGGGCATCAACCTTGAAATCGCAACGGATTCCAAAACCGTAATCATCGGGCCCAGCGGCAGCGGCAAAAGCACGCTGCTGCGCACCATCAACATGTTTGAGCGGCCCAAGAGCGGCGCGGTATTTATCGACGGCGTCGCCATCTCCAGCATGTCCAACCGAATGCTGTGCGAGGTGCGCCAGGACATCGGCATGGTGTTTCAGAACTTCAACCTTTATCCCCACAAAACCGTGCTGGAAAACCTCACCATGGCGCCCATCGTGCTGCGGCATGAGGATAAAAACGAGGTGCGGGAACGCGCGATGAAAAACCTGCGCGAGGTGAACATCGAAGATAAGGCGGACGCTTACCCCGCGCAGCTTTCCGGCGGGCAGCAGCAGCGCGTGGCCATCGCCCGCGCGCTCACCATGCGCCCCAAAATCATGCTGTTCGACGAACCTACCTCGGCGCTGGACCCAGAGATGATCCAGGAGGTGCTCGACATCATGGAGCGCGTCGCGCGCGATACGGAAATCACCATGCTGTTCGTCACCCACGAGATGAAGTTTGCCGAGCACATCGCCGACCGGGTCCTGTTTCTGGACGACGGGGTGATCCTGGAGGATGGCACACCCGAGCAGGTGTTTCATCATCCCAAGAACGAGCGCACCAAAGCGTTCCTTGGGAAAATATTACACTAACTATAGGAGGATGGAGACAAATGAAAAAGCTTTTCTGTTTTGTTCTGGCCCTGACGCTGACCCTGGTCTTCTGCATGACCGCGCTGGCCGAGGAAGCGGCCGATATTACCGCCATCAAAGCAGCCGGCGTGCTGAAAGTCGGCGTAAAAGCGGATGTGCCCGGATTTGGCTATCAGGAACTGGGCGGCGATTTCGAAGGCCTGGAAATTGACCTGGCGAAAAAGCTGGCCGGCGTTATCCTGGGCGACGAAAACGCGGTGGAGTTCACCGCTGTGACCGCCAAAACCCGCGGCCCGCTGCTGGATACCGGCGAGCTGGACATGGTCATCGCCACCTTCACCATCAAGCCCGACCGTATTGTGCAGTACGGGTTCTCCAAGCCTTACTTTGTTGATGCCGTCGGCCTGCTGGTTTTGAAAGACTCCGGCATCGCCTCCTTTGCCGATCTGGCTGGCAAAACCATCGGCGTAGCGCAGGCCGCCACCACCAAGGACGCGCTGCAGGCCGCTGCCGATGCCACTGGCATGGCCGTGGAATTTGCCGAGTTCCCCACCTATCCCGATATCAAAGCCGCGCTGGAAAGCGGCCGCGTGGCCTGCTTCTCTGTGGATAAGGCCATCCTGATGGGCTATCTGGACGACACCACCGTGCTGCTGCCGGACAGCTTTGCCAAGCAGCCCTACGGTATTGCGATTAAAAAGGGCAACGACGGCCTGCTGGCCCTCGTGGATGAGACCATTGCCGCCATGCGTGCGGACGGATCGCTGGATGAGCTGGTTGCCAAAAACAACCTTGCCGCCGTGGACTGGTCCGATGTGGACGCGTATGACTCCCTGTGGGAAGAGGCCGCCGCGCTGGAGGCTGCCCCCGCCACCACGCCGTAATCAAATCGATTTACAACCGGAATGCCGCGGCGGCGCGTTGGGGTAACCTCCCCGGCGCGCCCGCTGCGGCGTGCCGCGTTCTTGCGGAGGATGTGAAGCAGTGACAGGGCCGTTTTCTTTATACAACTGGCAAACGTGGTTCAGCGACTGGACCTATTTTGCGGAGGGCTTTTTACGTACGGTGTATATCTCCCTGCTGGGGCTTGTGTTCACGCTGATCATCGGCGTGGTCGTGGGCGTTTTGCTGTGCGGAAAAAACCGTCTTGTGCTTTCGATCTGCAAGGGGTACATGTCCTTTTTCCAGAATACCCCGCTGGTGATCCAGGTGTTTATCTATTACAATGTGCTGCCCAAGGTCGGCATCCGGCTGGGCGTGGTGGCCATCGGCGTGCTGGGGCTGGCGCTGTATACCGGCGCCTACGCGGCCGATATCGTGCGCAGCGCCATCAAAGCTGTGCCCACCGGGCAGATGGAAGCGGCCTCCAGCCAGGGCTTCAGCTATGTGCAGTCCATGGTGCACATCGTGTTGCCCCAGGCCATCAAAATCGGGCTGCCGCCCATGACCAACCAGGCCGTGAACCTGATTAAAAATTCCTCGGTGCTCGCGGTGATCGCGGGCGGGGAGCTGATGTACCGCGCGGACAGCTGGAGCGGCGATAACCTGATTTACGGGCCGACGTTTGTGATGACCGGCGTATTGTACCTGATCATCTGCCTGCCGATCTCGCTGCTGGCCCGCTGGCTGGAGAGAAGGAGCGTGCGCCATGTTTGATCGATGGGCCAATGCCTTCACCAACGTATTCGCGCCCAACATCCTCCTGTTTTTGGGCAAGGGCCTGCTCAACACGCTGTATATCGCGTCGGTATCCATTGCGCTGAGCCTGGTCTTCGGCACCATTCTGGGCCTGATGCGCAACACAAAGGAGCGCGGCATGCGCTGGCTTGCCACAGGCTATATTGAGATTGTACGCAACATTCCCCTGGCGCTGTTCATCATCGCCATGCGGTTTTTAACCAAGCTGCCTCCGCTCACAAGCGGCGTCGCCGCCATGACGGTGTTTACCTCCGCCATCATCGCCGAGATCGTGCGCGGCGGCCTCAACTCCGTGGACAAGGGCCAATGGGAGGCGGCCACCTCGCAGGGGTTCAGCCGTATCCAGACCATGTGGCACGTGATCATCCCCCAGGCCATGCGCCGCATCCGCTCGCCGCTGATCTCCCAGTTTGTGACCACCATCAAGGATACGTCCTTTTGCGCGGTGGTCGGTACGTACGAGCTTTCCTTCACCAGTAAAATTGTGGCGGCGCACCGCACCATCGTAACGGCGGAGGATATCCTGCTGTTATACCTGCTGGTCGCCATGATCTACTATGTGATCAACCGCCTGTTTTCCGGCATCGCCCGCCGGGAGCGCGGCAGCGCCATGAAGGGCGTTGTGCGGTAGCCCGGGGCGTTTATGCAGCAACGAAAAATTTTATGCAAAGAGCGCTGGACAACGCGTTCGATGCGATGTAAAATTAAAGGTAATCTTCCATATAGTTGCTCGTTCAATCCGAACCGGAAGAAATAAAAAAGAAAAAGGAGAAATAGGTTTAATGAGAAACTCAGCCATGAAACTTGCGGCTCTTGTGCTGTGCCTCACGATGGTGCTAACGGTCGGCAGCTTTGCCGTTGCCGAAGGCGACAACGTGCTCAAGGTACAGATTGAGACGGAAGTGCAATCACTGGATCCTCAGGTGGCAACGGACGGTACGTCGTTTGAAGTCATTGCAGACTTTACAGACGGCCTCTACCAGATGGACGCCTCCGGCGCTGCGGTGCCCGCGCTGGCCGCGAAAACCGAGATCAGCGAAGACGGCCTGACCTACACCTTCACCATCCGTGACGATGCGTTCTGGTCCAACGGCGATCCCGTGACCGCGGACGACTTTGTGTTCGGCTGGCAGCGCGCCTGCGATCCCGTTTTCGCAAGCGAGTATTCCTACATGATTTATGACATCGGTCTGGTGAAAAACAGCGTTGCCGTTAACACCGGCGCACTGCCCGTAACCGACCTGGGCGTGAAGGCGCTGGATGAGAAGACCCTGCAGGTGGAGCTGGAAAGCCCCGTCAGCTTCTTCACCGGCCTGATGTACTTCCCGACCTTCTATCCGGTTAACCGCGCTTTCTGTGAAAGCTGCGGCGACAACTTCGCCACCAGCCCGGAGACGGTGCTGTCCAACGGCGCGTTCATCCTCACCAGCTACGAGCCCGCCGCCACCAGCTTTATGCTGACCAAGAACCCCAACTATTATGACGCCGCCCGCGTGCAGCTGGATGGCCTGAACTATCAGGTAATCAAGGACAGCCAAACGTCCCTGCTCAGCTACCAGAACGGCGATCTGGATGTTGTCACCCTGTCCGGCGATCAGGTGGAACTGGTGGAAGACGATCCCGAATTTACGGTCGTCAACGCCGGCTATCTGTGGTACATCACCGTCAACGCCAAGGATGTGCCGGAGCTTGCCAACATCAACTTCCGCAAAGCGCTGGCCGGCGCTTATGACCGCGAAGCCATCTGTGCTTCCATCATCAAGGACGGCTCCTCGGCCGCATATTTTGCCGTGCCCGAGCAGCTTGCCACCGGTCCCGATGGCATGGATTTCCGCGCCACCGCCAAAACCTTCGAAGGCTTTGACAAGGAATCCGCCGTTGCGTTCTATGATGCCGCCTGCGCAGAGCTCGGCAAGAACGAGTTCCAGCTGACCCTGCTTGTGGAAGACGATGCCACCGCGCAGAACATCGCCGCCTTCATCCAGCAGGAATGGCAGAACACCCTCTCCGGCGTCACCGTCGAGCTGAAGGTGGAAACCAAGAAGCAGCGCATCCAGGACATCCAGACCTCCAACTATAACACCTGCCTTACCCGTTGGGGCCCGGACTATGCCGACCCGATGACGTACCTTGGCATGTGGGTAACCGACAACTCCAACAACTACGGTTTCTGGAGCAATGCCGAGTACGACGAGCTGATTCGCCGTTCCGTGAGCGGTGACCTGGCAATGGATCCCGTTGGCCGTTGGGCCGCGCTGCACCAGGCGGAAGAAATCGTGATGAACGAAATGGTCATCCTGCCTGTATACCAGAAGGCGAATGCCATGATGGTGAAATCCAGCGTGCAGAACCTGCAGTGCCACTCCATCGCCCTCAACCGCGTGTTCAAGGATACCTACCTTGAAAAATAAACGGTAACACGTTTAGCCGCGCAGCGGCCCGCAACGGCCACTGCGCGGTTTTTGTCCTGTTTACTATAAAGCGAGAGGAGCGTACTGCATGCGACGCTACATCGCAAAAAGGCTGCTGATTTCCGTCGGCACGCTTTTTGTCGTCATACTGCTGCTGTTCACCCTGCTGCAGTTTATGCCCGGTTCTCCCTTCAACGATGAAAAGCTAACGGACGAACAAAGAGCCGTTTTGTTCGAAAAATACGGGTTGGACAAACCTGTGGTCGTACAGTTTTTTTATTACGTCGTCAATATGCTCAAGGGTGATTTCGGCGTAAGTTATACCATCAGTAAAAACACACCGATTGCCCAACTGCTGCAAACGCGGCTGGGGGTCAGCCTGCGCATCGGCGGGCAGGCGGTGCTGCTGGGCGCCGTGATCGGTTTAATACTCGGTATTATTGCCGCCATCTGGCACGGTACGTTCTGGGATACCGTTGCCACTATTATTTCGGTTCTGGGCGTCAGCGTGCCCTCCTATGTGTTTGCGCTGGGGCTGGCCTACCTGTTTGGGTATGAGCTGAGCTGGTTTCCCCTGCTCTACCAGATGGATGCGCCGTTTAATTCCTCCGTATTGCCCAGCATCGCGCTGTGCATGTTTACCATTGCGTCTATCGCACGCTTCACCCGCAGCGAAATGCTGGAGGTGCTGGGCAGCGATTATATATTGTTGGCGGAAAGCAAGGGCGTGTACGGTCCCAAGCTGATCTTCCGCCACGTGCTGCGCAACGCGCTGATCCCCATCGTAACGGTGCTGGCCCCGCTGATCGTGGGGCTGATGACCGGCAGCCTGGTGGTGGAAAAGATCTTTTCCATTCCGGGCATCGGCAGCCTGCTGGTAACCGCCATCCAGTCCAACGATTACAACGTGATCATTGTGCTGAGCTTTATCTACAGCGCCATGTATATCGGCATTATGCTGGTCGTGGATATCCTCTACGGGGTCATCGATCCGCGCATCCGGCTCAGCAAGGAGGCGCCGCATGATTAACGAGAACATTCTGGCTGAGATCGCCTTCCAGGAGGACGACTTCATCCTCAAAGGCGCGGAAAACACCAAGCTGGATATGAACTTCGCCAGCCAGAGCTTTTGGAAGGACGCGTTTTTGCGCTTCCGTAAAAACAAGGGCGCGATGTTCAGCCTGTGCACCATTCTGCTGATTGTGCTGCTGGCTATTTTCGGTCCCATGATATCCCCGTACACCTATCAGGAAACGCATATCACGGAAACCAATATGGCCCCGCGCGTGCAGGGGCTGGAGGATCTGGGGATTTTCAATGGCAGTGAAACCCTAAAAACCTCCACCGGCTCCAAGGAGAAAAACGCCTATATCGTCAACAAGGAAACCGGAGAAAAATCCGATACTTATTACTGGTTCGGCTCCGATACGCTGGGCCGTGACATTTGGACCCGCACCTGGACGGGAACGCGCATAAGCCTGTACATCGCTATCGTCGCCGTGCTGATCGACATGCTGCTGGGCCTGAGCTATGGCTTGATTTCCGGCTACTTCGGCGGCAAGGTGGACTCCGTGATGCAGCGCATTGCCGAAATCATCAACTCCATTCCCACGCTGGTCATCGTTACACTCCTGATGCTGATTTTAAAGCCGGGACTGACGACCATCACCATCGCGCTGATGATCACCGGGTGGATCGGCATGAGCCGCATTGCGCGCGCGCAGATGCTGAAACTGAAGGAGCAGGAGTTTGTGCTGGCCAGCCACACGCTGGGGGCGTCCAACTTCCGCGTGATCTTCTCGGAGATTTTACCCAACATCATCGGGCAGCTGATCACCAACACGATGTTCTCCATCCCCAACGCCATCTTTACCGAAGCGTTTCTGAGCTTTGTGGGTCTGGGCATTCCCGAGCCTATGTGCTCGCTGGGCTCGCTGATCAGCTACGCGTTTAAGAGCTTTACCACGCATCCGTACCAGATATTGCCGCCGGTAATTGTGCTGGCGCTGCTGATGCTCTGCTTCAACATGCTGGCGGACGGCTTGCGCGATGCGTTCGACCCCAAAATGAAGGAGAGGTGAGCCCATGCCGGATAAAGAATTGATCCTGTCCGTCCGCGGACTGGATATCAGCTTTCGCACCAACGCGGGCGATGTGCACGCCATCCGCGGCGTGGATTTTAACCTCTATCGGGGCGAAACCGTAGCGGTGGTCGGGGAGAGCGGCTCCGGCAAAAGCGTAACCATGAAGGCCGTCATGGGTATCCTGGACCGCAACAGCGTGATCAACAGCGGGGAGATCCTGTATACCTACACGGAAAACGGCGTGAAAAAGACGGTCGATATCCTGAAGATGGACCGCAAGGCCATCCGCCACACCATCAACGGTCAGCATATCGCCATGGTGTTTCAGGACCCCATGACCTCGCTGGACCCGACCATGTCCGTGGGCAAGCAGATTATCGAGGGGATGCTGTTACACGAGCACATCAGCCGCCACGAGGCATGGCAGAAGGCCATTTCCCTGCTGCGCCTGGTGGGGATTCCCGAGCCGGACAAGCGCATGAAAAACTATCCGCACCAGCTGTCCGGCGGTATGCGGCAGCGTGTGGTGATCGCCATCGCGCTGGCGTGCGACCCGGATGTACTGATCTGTGATGAGCCGACCACCGCGCTGGATGTAACCATCCAGGCTAAAATACTGGAACTGATCAAAAGCGTGCAAAAGGAGCTGGGCATCAGCGTGATTTACATCACGCATGATCTGGGCGTGGTCGCCAAGGTGGCCGACTACGTCAACGTGATGTACGCGGGCAACATTGTGGAAAAGGGCCTGATCAACGAGATTTTCTACGATCCGCGGCACCCCTACACATGGGGGCTGCTCTCCGCCATGCCCGATATGGATACCGCGGACGAGCGCCTGTACGCCATTCCCGGCAGCCCGCCCAACCTGATGCACGAAAAGGAAGGCGACGCCTTCGCCCCCCGCAATATCTTCGCGCTCAAGATTGATGACCGCGTGATGCCGCCGATGTTCAAAATCACGGACACGCACTACGCGGCCACGTGGCTGCTGCACGAAAAAGCGCCGAAGGTGGAGATGCCGCCGGAGCTTATGCAGCGCATTGAACGCTTGAAAAAGGAGGCGGGACAATGAGCGACAAAACTCCGCTTCTGAAAGTGGAAAACCTGAAACAGCATTTCCGCATCAGCCGCAACTTTACCGTGAAAGCGGTGGACGGCGTCAGCTTTGAAATCTATCCCGGCGAAACCTACGGGCTGGTCGGGGAGAGCGGCTCGGGCAAGAGCACTATCGGCCGCAGCGTGATCCGCTTGTACGATCCGACCCACGGAAAGATTTCCTTTGACGGGCAGGATATCAGTGGCAAGCTGAACCACGATGCGGAGCGCCACCTGCGCACAGGCATGCAGATGATTTTTCAGGATCCCATGGCCTGCCTCAACCCGCGCAAAAAGGTGAGCGATATCATCGCCCAGGGGTTGGACATCCACCATCTGTGCAAAACACAGAAGGAACGCAACGCGAAAATCTCGGAGATTCTGGAGCAGGTGGGCCTCGCGCCGGAGCATGCCGACCGCTATCCCCATCAGTTTTCCGGCGGTCAGCGCCAGCGCGTGGGCATTGCGCGCGCGCTCATCATGCGGCCGAAGCTGATCATTGCCGACGAGTGCATTTCCGCGCTGGATGTGAGCATACAGGCGCAGGTCGTCAACCTGATGAAGGACATTCAGCAGAACACCGGCTGCGCGTACCTGTTTATCGCCCACGACCTGAGCATGGTCAAGTATATCTCGGACCGCATCGGCGTGCTGCACATGGGCCACCTTGTGGAAACCGGCGCCAAGGACGAGATCTTTAAAAATCCCATCCACCCCTACACCCAAAGCCTGCTATCCGCCATTCCCCATCCCAACCCCGTGGTGGAAAAGCAGCGCGTCGCCATGAGCTACGATTACCGGGAGTTCGGTGTGGACTACACCAAGGGCACCGAGCACCTGGTGGACGGCACCCACAGGGTGCTGGCGACCGACGAGGAGTTTGCCAACTGGACAGCGTAACTTACTTCTCTTTTGGAAAAAAGAGAAGTAAGCAAGAGAAAACCACTTGATTCTGGTGGACGGCACCCACAGGGTGCTGGCGACCGACGAGGAGTTTGCCAACTGGACGGCGTAACTTACTTCTCTTTTGGAAAAAAGAGAAGTAAGCAAGAGAAAACCACTTGATTCTGGTGGATGGTACCCACGGGGTGCTGGCGACTGACGAGGAGTTTGCCAACAGGATGGTGTGGCTTGCTTCTCCTTTGGAAAAAAAGAAGTAAGCAAAAGAAAACCAATTTTTGTCGGATTGGGTTTTGGTGCTGCTGAAATTATACAAATCTGCTTTCCTTTGATATTCTTATGATTGGTATGAAGAAACGCAATCTCGGCGCGCATTGCGCGGCCTGATTGCGTTTTTCGTTGCCCTACAGGGTGAAGGCTGCTGCCATGTCTTGGCATCAAGCATGCTTTTGACTGATTCTAGGCATCCTTGAAATATTCACTTCGCAGGTAAAAACCGCAAGATAAATCAAACAATTCTGCCCAAAACCCCGTATACTGTAATCCCGATAGGAGGTGCATGGCTTGAACCGCATTCAAAAGGTATCGATGGTGATTGACTATATTGAAACCAACCTGAACCAAAAAGCGGATTTGGATACGATCGCAGAAGCAGTGCACTATTCCAAATACTATTTGCACCGGGTGTTTTCCGAAACGCTGGGGATGACGATACACGAATACCAGCAAAGGTGGCGGCTGACGGAAGCGGCAAAGCTGTTGGTTTTCTCCGGGCAGTCCATTCTGGATATCGCGCTTTCATCGGGGTATGGGAGCCAGCAATCCTTTACCGCCATGTTTACGGCGATGTACAAGCAATCGCCTAACCAATACCGAGCGAACGAGAAATTTTACCCGTTGCAGTTGCGTTTTGCGCTGGAAGGGAGCTACGGTACGCTGCACGCTACCGAGTCCGGGGAATGGCGGATTGAGCCCGCTGCGCGGGAGGATATCCCCAGCTGGATGCGGCTGGTGCGGCTGGTGATTGACGGTTTTCCGAATTTACAGGAAGCGGAACATATCCGCGTGTTGGAGCGGAACATTGATGCCGGACAGGCATTGATCTTAAAAGACGGGGAAACGGCGGTCGGCATCCTGCTGTTCTCCCGGCGGAGCGGGAGCATCAATTTTTTGGGCACGCATCCCCTGTACCGCAACAGAGGCATTCCGCAGGCGTTTCTAACATATGTGATGGGAGAACTGGTGCAGGGCAAACGGATCAGTATTACTACCTACCGGGAAAACGATAAGGCGGATACCGGCCAGCGCCGGGAAATTATGGCGCTGGGGTTTGCGGAGGCCGAGCTGCTGGTGGAGTTTGGGTATCCCACGCAGCGGTTTGTGCTGCCGGAGGAGCGGAGCCATGGATAATGCTTGCCAGTCCGGCAGGCGGCACACGCCGCCCGCCCCACACAAACCGCAAGCGGCGTCCACGGACGCCGGCGCCGCGTTTCCCGATGAAATTGCCCATTTGCACGAGATCAATACAAAGCTGGATGACGCCTGCCGCACGGCAGATCGTGCGGTGCACCGGATTGACGAGGAATACAACACCTTTAAGCGGTACATGGTGGAAAACCGGGGCGAAATTGATCCGCATGAGATGTTCCAGAACGAGCAATCCTTGATGCGGATCGACCAATCGGGTGTGCGGGCTGTGGACCAGCGGGACAGGCTTACAAAGCTGAAAGATTCGCCATATTTTGCCCGCGTGGATTTTGTGCCGCGGCACGGGCAGCAGGCGGACGCTTATTATATCGGGCGGTTTGGGTTTTTACAGGATCACGAACGGTTGATTCTGGATTGGCGCTCTCCGGTTGCCGGTATGTTTTATGATTGTGAGATCGGCCCGGCGGCGTATACTACCCCGACAGGGCGCGTGCAGGGGCGGCTTACGCGCAAACGGCAGTTCAAAATCAGCGGCGGGGCCATGGAATACGTGCTGGAAAGCGACGTGAACATACAGGATACTGTGTTGCAGCGCGAGCTCAGTCATACATCCGATGAAAAGATGAAGTCCATTATCCACACCATCCAAAAGGAGCAGAACAAAATTATCCGGAATGAAACAACGGACACGCTGATCATTCAGGGGGTGGCCGGATCCGGGAAAACTTCGGTCGCGCTGCACCGGATCGCGTTTTTGCTGTACCGGTTTCAGGGCAGCCTGCTGGCGGAGAACGTGGCCATACTCTCGCCCAACAAGGTGTTCGGCGATTATATTTCCCAGGTGCTGCCGGAGCTGGGGGAAGAGCCTGTGCTTCAGGTGAGCCTTGCGGAGATTGCGGAAATCCAGCTGGGCGGGGTAATCCGTTTTACGCAGGAACCCGATCCGTTTGCCACGCCGGATACAAAACGGGCGGAGCGCATCCGGGTGAAATCCACACCGGAATTTCTGGAACGATTGGAGCAGTACAAGCGGCACATGGCGGACCATGTACTGCTGGCTTCGGATTGTGCTTTTGGCGCGTTCACGGCAGAGAGCGGCTGGATCCAAAGACGGTTCGCGGGCTATGCGCAATATCCGGTAAAGCAGCGCTTGCGCCGGATTGCGGATGATCTGTACAGCCGGTTTGAAACGGAGAGCTATCTGCCGGGCGACTTGCCCAAAAAGAGCGAAATCGCAAAGGCGCTGCAGGGCATGCTGCGTATCAAAACCAGCCTGGCGTTGTACAAGGATTTTTACCGGCAACCCGGCCTTGCCGGATTGCTTTCGATGCCGGACAGCAAGACGCTGGAGTGGGCGGATGTGTTTCCGTTTTTATATCTGCACGCGGCGTTTGCGGGACTCACGGAAAACCGCGGAATCAAGCACCTTGTAATTGATGAAATGCAGGATTATACCCCCGTGCAGTTTGCTGTGCTCAATCTGTTGTTTCCCTGCCCCAAAACCATCCTCGGCGATTTTGGGCAGCGGGTGCACCCGGACCATCGGCATACCTTGCGGGATATCCGGCGCCTGTATGGCGGGGCGGTGTTTGTGGAATTGAATACAAGCTATCGTTCCACCTATGAAATTGTGCAGTTTGCGGCGCGCCTCCAGCAGGCATTCCCGCTGGAGGCCGTTGCGCGTCACGGGGAAGTGCCTGCGGTGCTCCCTTTTGCTGCGCCGGAGGAGGAGCTTGCTTACCTGAAAAAACGGATGCAAAGCTTTCAAAACGGTTGCTTTGCAACGCTTGGGATTATTACTAAAACAAATCAGGAAGCGGAAAGGCTGTTTGCGGCGCTATCGGGCTTTACGGGGATTACGCTGCTCTCCCCCGCCAGCAGGCGGTTTGTAAACGGCGTATGCGTGGCATCCGTTGCGATGTCCAAGGGGCTGGAGTTTGACGCGGTAATTATCCCGTCGGCCGACGACACTGCCTACCGAACCGAATATGACCGCGCCCTGTTATACATTGCCTGTACACGCGCCATGCACAGGCTCACGCTTACCTACACTGGCCGCAGAACGGCGCTGCTCGGTGATAGGGCATAGGGGAGTGCGGTTCAGTTGGCGGCACGCGACGGCGATGACTTTACCTTGCCCCATTGCCTGTGCCAAAGCGGTTGCATGTGCTGTATAATACGCATCTCAGATAGAAATGCAGGCGGTAACTTTCGTCTTTTCGCCGTACCCTTTGTCGGCCAACCTTGCCATAGTTCCACTATGCCTGCGGTTTGTTTTCGCGGTTACGACAAAAATAAGCGGTTTCTTGCCTGCGTTTCTATCTGAGAGTAGTATAAAAATTTAACAGGGTATGGGCAGGCCCCGTGTTTCAGGAGATGAAACACGGGGCCTGCATGGGTTTGGTATCGGCAAGGACCTTGGTTGGCATATGCCGGTTTTAGGATATGCTCCCTTTGTATGTTGAATAGTGAAGCGTGTTACGGGATCATTTCCTTCACTTCTTCGGTTCCGTTTACGGGTGCTTCCTTCTTTTCGCCGATGGAGAGCAGGAGGTTGAGCAGGATGCCCGCGATGGCGGCCCCGGCGATGCAGGGGACCTGCAGGCCGAAGAAATCGATATTGCCGCCGAAGGCGTACTGGCCGCCGATGCCGATGATCATGATGGTGGCGATCACGGCGATGTTCTTGGAGGAGAACATGTCGGCCTTTTTGTCGATCATGATGGCGATGCCCTGCGCGGCGATGGCGCCGAAGAGGTAGATCTCCAGGCCGCCGATGACCGCGGTGGGGATGGCGTAGATGGCCTTCACCAGCGGGGTGAAGAAGGAGATCACCATGGCGATGATCGCGGCGGCGGCCATCACGGCCGTGGAGAAGACCTTTGTTATGGCCATGGTGGAGATGTTTTCGCCGTAGTTGGTGCCGGCGGGGCCGCCTACAAAGCCGGAAATCATATCGCAGATACCGTCGCCGATGAGGTTCAAGTGTAGCAGCTCATCCAGCTTATAGCGGGGCTTGCCCTTTTCCTTGGCCACGTTGTTGACGTAGATATCCAGTTGGTAGATATGCGCGGTGGACTCCGGAATGGTAGCGATGGCGATGGGCATAATAGCGAAGATGGCCGCAAACGAGGCTTTAGGCAGCGTGAAGGCCGGTACGGCGAAGATGCCGCCCACCTGCCACAGGGAGGCGTCCAGCGCTTCTTGCGGGATGGCGCGGAACAGGCTCATGTCTTTACCGCCAAACAGGTACAGCAGCCCCGCGACAGCGCAGCCGACCGCCGCGCCCAGCAGCAGGGGGAGTTGGGAGAGGAAGCCCTTCAAATAACGGGAGAACAGGATGGTGGAAAGCAGGGTGGAAAGCGACACAATCCATACCCAGCCGGATCCGGCTACCAGGCCAGCGGCAGAGGCAGCGGGGGCGGCGTCCGACAGGGCGTTGCCTGCCAGCGTAAGGCCGATGATCAGCGCGATGGATCCGGTGATCGTTGCCGGAAGAATTTTCTCCACGGCGTGCTTGCCGCTGATCCTGACCAGGAAACCGGCGGCCACGCTCACCAGACCGGACATCACGATGCCGAACTGCGCAAACGCGATGGCTTCGGCGGGCATCACGGAGGTGGTGTGGTTCAGCCACGCGGTGAGCTGCGTCAGCGCTTCGGGGCTCAGCTTATCGGTGATCTGCTGGCTGGTCATCAGGCTGATGACGGCGGTCAGGTACGAGAAGCTGGAGCCGTAGTACATGGGGATGCGGCCCTTGGTGATCAGCACGAAGCACAGGGTGGCAAGGCCGCTGGCAAAGATCGTGGTCGATACCTGAAATCCAGTGATCAGAGCCACGGCGATGGTGGCAGGGAACATAACGATCACTTGCTGCAAAGCGTACAGCAGCAGTCTTCCCAGCGGCGGCCGTTCGTCCGGCAGGTAGGCGTGGATTGGTTTTTGGTTTTCCATGAAGATACCCCTCCCCGTTTTTTTGTTACCGTGATATTGCCTTTCGGTACGGAAAGGCAACTTCGATATGGGCTTCTCCGGGTCCGCGCCGCACAAACAGGGCTTGCGCGCCGCCTGCCGCCGCGGGTGCGGCATCCGGTTTGCGGCTTTTTGTCCGCAGCAAAAAACGCATACGTTTTGGCGCACGTAAACATGCAGTTCCTCGCTCGTACCTTCAAGAAGGGAATGGATCTGTGCGTTGGCTTGTATGCGTGCCGACAATGAAGACGGCGTTATCGGGTTTTCCAATAGTTTATGTTAACATCTGTTAAAAACGATGTCAAGGCAGCACTGTGCTTGTGGAATGCATTTTTATCGCACTTTTTTCTGCCCGTGGCGGCAGGGCGGCTGAAAAACGTCATGGAGAAGAAATATAAAACAGGCGGCATTTCCGCCGCCTGCCGGGCTGTCAAAAAAGAAGGGTCCAGGGCTGAAAGTCCTGGTCAGGGTGCAGGGGTGAAACCCTTGCCGGGGATTGGGGTGGAACCCCAAAGGCTTGC
Organism: Candidatus Limiplasma sp.; assembly: GCA_963664595.2. Classification (GTDB taxonomy): domain Bacteria; phylum Bacillota; class Clostridia; order Christensenellales; family Aristaeellaceae; genus CAXXOK01. Next base: position 23,747 of record CAXXOK010000006.1, read on the forward strand.
ATTACGACAAAGGGGTAAGCGAGCGAACAGCGCCCAAGGCGCTATGAAGCGAGCGGTGATAACGACCCGAAGAAGTTCTTTGACAGTCTGACAGGCGGCTTTTCCGCCACCTGCTTTATGGGCAATGCTATCAAAGATTCTATTACAGCGCTGCCTTAAGCACCGGATAAACCGCCTGCGCCATGCGCATAAAACCCAAATCGTTGGGGTGGCAGCCGTCCACAGTGCACTCCGCCCGGTCGCTGACACCGAAAAAGCTTTCCCCATCCAGCCAAAACACATGGGCGTCGCCCGCGCTCACCGCGTTTTGGTAGGTGCGGCGGATGGCGTTGCGCCGGGCCTCGGCATCGGCGGGGTGGGAATCAAAATCGGGCTTGGACAGGATGAGGATCGGCAGTGTGGGATGCGCGGCGCGGATCACCTTGAAAAACGGCTCGTGGGTGGCCGCCAGATGCTCGGGCGAGGGCGCGTTGTGATCATAATCGTACACAAACGCGCTCATAGACAGGCCCGCGATGAACTCTGCCACGGGCAGCTCGCCCTTGGCCGCGCCAGAAAAGCCAAGGTTTACCGTATCGGCGTCCAGCCACTTGCCCAGCAGCGCTGTGTATGCGTTCGTCACGCGGCTGGCGCAGCCTCCCTCGGTGATGGAGGAGCCGTAAAAAACGATGGGCTTCTGAACACGGTAGGGCGTCGGGGGTTCTACCCTGGCGTCGTCCGCTACCTCAAAGGTTACGGAGCGCAGCCGCTCGTTGCGGGGCAGGAACAGCGTGACGTCCTCCATAACCGGCTCCTTGTGCAGGGTGAGCACCGGTGACGTTTCATTGTATTGCTTGGGGGATACAAGCCCCGCGTAGCGCATGCTTTCGCCTGTGCCCACCGCGGCCACGGCCCCGGCGCTGCCGCACAGGGCGATGGCCCAGTCCACGGTCAGTGTTTCCAACTCCATGCGGATGGTCACCTCCGCGGCGTCGGTGCGGAAGCGGATGCGTCCGCCCGCGGCGCTTTTACCGCGGTCTGACAGCTTTTGCGGCAATACGGAATCCAGCGACGGGGGCAGCCTGTAAAAATGATCGGGTAACGATTCCCAAAGCAAACCGTACACCTGTACCGGGGCATCCGCGCAGGTCAATTGGCGCATTCTGTTCCATCTCCTGATCTTGAAGTGCTTTGCAGGGTATTGCTTCAGTATAAAAGGTTGTGCGCGCTTGTCAAGATGTACCGCCGGTTGGAAAACGCGGAGCCGAAAGCTATCTATCCGTGTAAGCCGGATTGAACCGTGCCGGAAAACACCGGGCGACGCGGCTGTCCGGGCTGGCTGCCCGCCGCCTTGGCAGATGGTTTGAGCGGGAATACGGTTTAGATCAGGCTGGGCGGTGTGTATCGTTGTTCATCAGCCGTTTATGGCTTGCAGAAGGGATGATCCTGCTTTATCGTTGACTTGGCTGGGCCGGGAAGGATTGCAATTTGGGAATGGAATCCCTATAATGAAATCCTCTGATGCCGTGGACGGCGGCTATCCATAAACCGATTTCCCAAAGGCAAGCGGCTGCCACGGCCCGAACGAAGCTCGCTTCGGGGCAGCCGGTTTTACCAACGGAAACAGCACAACATAAAGCGGAGGTCATCATGCGATACGAACGAATAGCAATCCTTGCCGACGCGTACAAACCGGGACAGCCTTACATGGATGCGTATCTTCTGGATACGACGGAGCAGAATCCGTACTTTCAAAACAGACCGGCCGTCGTCATCTGCCCCGGGGGCGGCTACCGCTTTGTGTCCGAGCGTGAGGGTGAGGCGGTGGCGATGCGGTTTCTGGCCGCCGGGTTTCACGCGTTTGTGCTGCAGTACAGCGTTGCCCCGGCGCGTTTCCCCACGGCCCTGACGGAGCTGGCGGATGCCGTGCGTCAGGTGCGTGCGCACGCGGCTGATTGGAATGTGCAAAGCGATCACATCTACATGATGGGCTTTTCGGCGGGCGGGCACCTGTGCGCCTCGCTTGGCACACTGTGGAACCATCCGGTGCTGGAAGAAGCCCTCGGCTGGTCATCGGGCCCCAAAACATGGAAGCCCGACGGCATGCTGCTGTGCTATCCCGTGATCTCCATAGGCCCGTCGATGCATCGCGGGTCGTTTGACTGCCTGCTGGGCGCCGATCCGCCGGAGGACCGGAAGCGCCTCCTGTCGCTGGAAGACCAGGTGACCGCGGATACGGTACCGGCGTTTTTATGGCACACCCAGGAGGATGCCGCGGTTTCTGTGGAAAACTCCCTTCTCTTTGCCGCCGCACTGCGCAAGGCCGGTGTGCCGTTTGAGCTGCACATTTACCAAAAGGGCCCGCACGGCCTGTCCCTGTGCGACGAAACCACCTCCTACTCGCCGGAAATGGTGATTGCCGACGACGCGGGCTGGATCAATCTGGCGATTGCGTGGGCGAAGCGGCAGTAAGGGGACGGGGCGCAATCCGAATCTAAAGAAAATCGTATAGAACGCAAAATTGTTCAAACACACCGCGAATCCTGTGCAGGAGAGCTTTTCTCTCCCGCGCAGGATTATATTATTTCAATATTCTTCCATTCTGCGTACATACACAGTGATGAGGGTTATATATTTGCTTTGCCGTGATTCATACACAGCGGCACATTCCATGTAGGAGATGACCGCCATGGAAGGCCGTGGTGTTGATTGCCTTGCCGTTTCAATCTATATCCCCACGGGGGGGACGACGCAACCACAAGCTGATAGGCAGGGTTTCAGCAAAATTTCAATCCATGTCCCCACGTAGGGGACGACGGTCAATCAGGCATGAATTGTACCCGCGATGTGTATTTCAATCCACGTCCCCACGCGGGGGACGACTGTAGCGCACCTTACGTCGAGCATCCGAGATATATTTCAATCCACGTCCCCACGCGGGGGACGACGCCCCAGGTGCCGATTGTATCCGCGTCCAGATAAGATTTCAATCCACGTCCCCACGCGGAGGACGACTTGTGCAGAAGTTTGACACCCTCAGATGGACAAATTTCAATCCACGTCCCCACGCGGAGGACGACCTGGCCTTTCGCAAGCGCGTCCTCCGCCTTCTGCATTTCAATCCACGTCCCCACGCGGAGGACGACATCGGGCGCGCGCGGCGACGACGAAACCCTGGAGATTTCAATCCACGTCCCCACGCGGGGGACGACGCGGCACCAGTACATGGAGATCACCGTGAAACGATTTCAATCCACGTCCCCACGCGGGGGACGACGTTGAGCTTGCCTCCTGTTGGGCGGCGCTCGTTGATTTCAATCCACGTCCCCACGCGGGGGACGACGATCACCTGTAACGCTTGCTGATATGGCCGCGAGGATTTCAATCCACGTCCCCACGCGGGGGACGACGGATAAGCCAGTCGGGCAGATTAAAACAGTGTTGAGATTTCAATCCACGTCCCCACGCGGGGGACGACCGGGAAACCGCCGAAGGACTCCGGGACACTGCGATTTCAATCCACGTCCCCACGCGGGGGACGACATCCGGCCTAAGTTTGCGATTATCAACGGCGGAGTATTTCAATCCACGTCCCCACGCGGGGGACGACTAGGCTGTTTTTTGCAGGTTATAGCCGTAGAACTCCAATTTCAATCCACGTCCCCACGCGGGGGACGACCATGTACATCGGCTGTCGGCTCCCCTGATGGGTATTTCAATCCACGTCCCCACGCGGGGGACGACCTGATCTGGTCTACGGCAACAGCGGAGCAAGCCGAAATTTCAATCCACGTCCCCACGCGGGGAACGACTGTTGATGACGTGATGGAGGATAGCTCTGATGAAATTTCAATCCACGTCCCCACGCGGGGGACGACAAGGATTGATTTGGCGGTTGCTGTATCGCTGATATTTCAATCCACGTCCCCACGCGGGGGACGACCGCTTTACGACGATATGCGGTTTGAGCCGATGGATATTTCAATCCACGTCCCCACGCGGGGGACGACCGGAGATTCTAGGTTCGTAGAGCTACTAGGAACTGTATTTCAATCCACGTCCCCACGCGGGGGACGACGTACAAAACAGACAGACACGGCAACCGCTACTACATTTCAATCCACGTCCCCACGCGGGGGACGACGCGTATGCCCTTGCCGTATCACTAGGATATGGGGATTTCAATCCACGTCCCCACGCGGGGGACGACCTAACCTGTGATGATTTACTTGGAGGCATCCCATATTTCAATCCACGTCCCCACGCGGGGGACGACTTGTCCTTTCTATCTTGGTTGATTAGCGTAACGGATTTCAATCCACGTCCCCACGCGGGGGACGACAAGGGCATTGGCGATATCGCATATGCAAGGTTAAAATTTCAATCCACGTCCCCACGCGGGGGACGACTTTGACATGCTACAGGAGCGCGCGACTGTAACGATTTCAATCCACGTCCCCACGCGGGGGACGACCTAATACATGGTGGGGGTGGCAACTGGGAGTGGAATTTCAATCCACGTCCCCACGCGGGGGACGACACCTCAATTTCTGCGCCGACTTTTGTGCTGTTAAAATTTCAATCCACGTCCCCACGCGGGGGACGACCCGCTGACGATATTGAGGATTATTATTCCGCACCGATTTCAATCCACGTCCCCACGCGGGGGACGACTCTCTGGTTTGGCAAGATGGCGGGGTTGTCGGAAATTTCAATCCACGTCCCCACGCGGGGGACGACCACCGGAAATGCCGCGCAATCGTAATGAAAAGCATTTCAATCCACGTCCCCACGCGGGGGACGACAACAAATAGAGTTGCAGCCTTGGAAGTAGAAAAGATTTCAATCCACGTCCCCACGCGGGGGACGACGCAAGTGTGCTATCATGATATCATCGCAAGAGATATTTCAATCCACGTCCCCACGCGGGGGACGACGAGAAGGGGCCGCCTCGGTACGCGAGCGGATAGCCATTTCAATCCACGTCCCCACGCGGGGGACGACACGCGGCGATTGCCGATATTGCCGACAGCTATTCAATTTCAATCCACGTCCCCACGCGGGGGACGACGGCGGACGGGTAGACAATACGTTCGGGCAGATCGGCATTTCAATCCACGTCCCCACGCGGGGGACGACCCGCTCCAGCTCGCGGCTCTTCACGGTAATACGGGTATTTCAATCCACGTCCCCACGCGGGGGACGACGGCACAAACTTTTCGTTAAAGACCGCCTTTAGCATTTCAATCCACGTCCCCACGCGGGGGACGACGGACGATCTCCCATGGCCTGACCGCAGGAAATCAATTTCAATCCACGTCCCCACGCGGGGGACGACGCTGGTGGTTGACTATTTGCAGTTGATGGACACCAAATTTCAATCCACGTCCCCACGCGGGGGACGACTGCTTTTCCTGTTTTCATGGCGCGACCGCAGACGAATTTCAATCCACGTCCCCACGCGGGGGACGACGATTGCTGCCTCTTTTAGGATATATTGATAAGCAATTTCAATCCACGTCCCCACGCGGGGGACGACTGGACGGCGTATTCCTGCAAAATGTTACCTCCGGTATTTCAATCCACGTCCCCACGCGGGGGACGACAACCGGCCTTGCGTATGCTGTGCATTCAGCCTCAAATTTCAATCCACGTCCCCACGCGGGGGACGACGTAAACGCCTAAGGTTTTACACACATCATCAATATTTCAATCCACGTCCCCACGCGGGGGACGACCACGCTCGTTGTCAGCCCCGCCGAAGCATAAGGAGATTTCAATCCACGTCCCCACGCGGGGGACGACAAGATGGGTATACGCAGCCTATTGTTGCCTTCGATTTCAATCCACGTCCCCACGCGGGGGACGACCGCCAGTTCGGGTCTGGTGCTTTCAGCGATATGGAATTTCAATCCACGTCCCCACGCGGGGGACGACCGGAGTTCCGCAGGATGCAGACATTTACGATGAATTTCAATCCACGTCCCCACGCGGGGGACGACATGCCCATCCCGCCGTTTGTCCGTTCCCCGTAACTATTTCAATCCACGTCCCCACGCGGGGGACGACCGGTATGTCCTCTCCGGCTTGTTTTGCTGTATCATAATTTCAATCCACGTCCCCACGCGGGGGACGACGACAAGGCTGTTGGATATCATCCTGGCTTCAAGATTTCAATCCACGTCCCCACGCGGGGGACGACAAGCCGGAACCCGCTGCCCCGTCCGCCGACCAGACATTTCAATCCATGTCCCCACGCGGGGGACGACACGAAGGCGTCAAACCGCACGCGGCCTTCCACCAATTTCAATCCACGTCCCCACGCGGGGGACGACCACGCGGGTACGGGTGCGCTTGTCGCCCATGGCTAATTTCAATCCACGTCCCCACGCGGGGGACGACTCGGAACCGCAGAGACAGTAGGCGGTTGGCTCAAGGGATTTCAATCCACGTCCCCACGCGGGGGACGACCCGGTATCCGTTCCGGCTTCCCGCCGCCCAGGAAGCGATTTCAATCCACGTCCCCACGCGGGGGACGACCAGCGCGGTTTGCATGGCGGTTTCGAACTTGGATATTTCAATCCACGTCCCCACGCGGGGGACGACACGCCGTTCTGTCCGGTGTAGCCGCTCACGGCGGTATTTCAATCCACGTCCCCACGCGGGGGACGACTGTATAATAGTTATGATGATCCGGTCGGGTAAAAATTTCAATCCACGTCCCCACGCGGGGGACGACCCGAAAACAGTATGAGCATAATGCGGCAATGCAGTATTTCAATCCACGTCCCCACGCGGGGGACGACTGCTGCTTCGACATCGGACTTGGTTGGTTTTGCAGCATTTCAATCCACGTCCCCACGCGGGGGACGACTGGAACTGTCTCCGGACGAAGTAAAGGCCGGAAAGATTTCAATCCACGTCCCCACGCGGGGGACGACTGATGCATTCTGGCGCGATTATGGGTATCTGTACAATTTCAATCCACGTCCCCACGCGGGGGACGACCACTGATTTTAGGCTGTTAAGCTGTGCAGGTGTATTTCAATCCACGTCCCCACGCGGGGGACGACCTGCGGCTGGTGATGGACCAGGCGCAGATTGAGGGATTTCAATCCACGTCCCCACGCGGGGGACGACGGTTGGCGTAAGCCATGCATTGATCTGCCAGATTATTTCAATCCACGTCCCCACGCGGGGGACGACGAAAAGATCGTACACGTAATTCAATTACGATAGATATTTCAATCCACGTCCCCACGCGGGGGACGACTCGGCCATGGCTGAAAGTGATCTGATGGTACTCTCTATTTCAATCCACGTCCCCACGCGGGGGACGACGCTTTGTGCGGTGGAAGCTCGCGCCGGACGAAAAGATTTCAATCCACGTCCCCACGCGGGGGACGACCTTACTGGCAATTACGGGGAAACAGAGCTAAAGGATTTCAATCCACGTCCCCACGCGGGGGACGACACGGTGTATGCAAACTGCTTGTGCGCGGAAGGGTAATTTCAATCCACGTCCCCACGCGGGGGACGACATGACGGATACGCACAACTAGCAAGGATAGAATACATTTCAATCCACGTCCCCACGCGGGGGACGACTTTAACTTGCAGGACTACATTATATCGGCGTTCAAAATTTCAATCCACGTCCCCACGCGGGGGACGACTCTTCTTCACGTTCTACAAATTCACCGTGTAAAATTTCAATCCACGTCCCCACGCGGGGGACGACAACAGCGGTAACGGCGGTGGCGGCAACTCTATCGATTTCAATCCACGTCCCCACGCGGGGGACGACATCCTCGACAACATGCGGGCTCCCATCGTCCCCAAATTTCAATCCACGTCCCCACGCGGGGGACGACCAGGCGTAACCGTACCGGTGTCGGCAGCATTGTTATTTCAATCCACGTCCCCACGCGGGGGACGACCAGACACGCCTGCGATCTTGTTCCCGGCGTCTTATTTCAATCCACGTCCCCACGCGGGGGACGACCGAAATCCGGTACGTGGAGGGCGTTCTTCCGGACATTTCAATCCACGTCCCCACGCGGGGGACGACCCCGGTAGCGTCGGACGCTACGCCTGAGGATAACGATTTCAATCCACGTCCCCACGCGGGGGACGACGGTGCATATGGCATACATCACGGAAGCCGAATACATTTCAATCCACGTCCCCACGCGGGGGACGACTGGCGACACGGCGCAGGATTATATTTTCTCGAAGATTTCAATCCACGTCCCCACGCGGGGGACGACGTAGGTGCATATGGCATACATCACGGAAGCCGAATACATTTCAATCCACGTCCCCACGCGGGGGACGACTCAAATCCGACCTTGATCCCGTTGATCCATTCGGATTTCAATCCACGTCCCCACGCGGGGGACGACAGCTGATCCAGGCGGCGCGCGACTGCTTTATCGGATTTCAATCCACGTCCCCACGCGGGGGACGACTGAAAAGGCCGGGGCCGATCTGGTAAGACTGGCCATTTCAATCCACGTCCCCACGCGGGGGACGACGTCCACTAAATCCTGCCTCAAATCCTGTACAAACATTTCAATCCACGTCCCCACGCGGGGGACGACAGAGCTTGAAACCGCCATCGCTAAGCTCGAAGAGATTTCAATCCACGTCCCCACGCGGGGGACGACACGGCATGATGGTTGCTGTGACGGGATGCTGAACGATTTCAATCCACGTCCCCACGCGGGGGACGACACGATAGCCAATGCAAGCACGCTGTTTGGCGATACATTTCAATCCACGTCCCCACGCGGGGGACGACCCGCGCCGCGTTGTTACTCCGTGGGTATACAACACGGATTTCAATCCACGTCCCCACGCGGGGGACGACTCCTGCCCAAACCGACAAAAATAAGGAGTAATGTTATTTCAATCCACGTCCCCACGCGGGGGACGACGCCGCCCTTTTGCACACGCAGGGCGATATAATTATTTCAATCCACGTCCCCACGCGGGGGACGACAAGGATTGTCATGCTACCTATCGGAGCGGATGGTTATTTCAATCCACGTCCCCACGCGGGGGACGACATGGCACGTGCTGAAACAAAAAGCCTGTTTAGATATTTCAATCCACGTCCCCACGCGGGGGACGACATGATCGGCGAGGCGTTCGACCTGACGCTGAAAGATTTCAATCCACGTCCCCACGCGGGGGACGACCCGCACGCCCATGACGGCGGACATCTGGACCGAGGAATTTCAATCCACGTCCCCACGCGGGGGACGACGACGCCAGGTGGGAGCAAACGCAGCGCGAGATGATTTCAATCCACGTCCCCACGCGGGGGACGACCGGAGATCATCATCCGGCTTCGGGCCAGGAAGATATTTCAATCCACGTCCCCACGCGGGGGACGACCCCAGTATGGTTTGATATTTTACGGACCGACGTGCTATTTCAATCCACGTCCCCACGCGGGGGACGACCACTCTCCTCGTTCATCAGGCACCAGATCACAAAAATTTCAATCCACGTCCCCACGCGGGGGACGACGGGATCGGTCCAGATCACCACCTCGCTGTGATACTGATTTCAATCCACGTCCCCACGCGGGGGACGACTTCTCGGGCAGGTTCTCCCTGGGCCAATCAAAGCCATTTCAATCCACGTCCCCACGCGGGGGACGACCCATTGGCTGCACAAGGTTTACCTCGGCAAGGGTATTTCAATCCACGTCCCCACGCGGGGGACGACAAGGACGGATATCGTGATTGTTAACCATTCCAAGATTTCAATCCACGTCCCCACGCGGGGGACGACCGCATGTGGTTGTCGGAGCTATTGTTACTATCATCGGAATTTCAATCCACGTCCCCACGCGGGGGACGACGGAAGCCGCTGGATACTGGTGGTATTTTCCTGATCAAATTTCAATCCACGTCCCCACGCGGGGGACGACCCCGCGCCGCCATCCCGCGCCTGCTTGCTATTATAATTTCAATCCACGTCCCCACGCGGGGGACGACGTGTCCCTGTCGATCAGGGCATGCGCCGTCCGGATATTTCAATCCACGTCCCCACGCGGGGGACGACCAACAACGCGCAGGCCTTGACTGATAAGTACAGCATTTCAATCCACGTCCCCACGCGGGGGACGACAATCCAGGCGAGATTGTATTTACGCCGTTTCTGGATTTCAATCCACGTCCCCACGCGGGGGACGACTTTAATCTGCGCGCCGAATCCAACGAGTGGCCGGACATTTCAATCCACGTCCCCACGCGGGGGACGACTTCTCGGGCAGGTTCTCCCTGGGCCAATCAAAGCCATTTCAATCCACGTCCCCACGCGGGGGACGACACACCGACGCTGTTTGATTTAACTAACGATATTATTTCAATCCACGTCCCCACGCGGGGGACGACGGACGCGTCCGTAAGAGAGAGATCGGCTGCGATGAAATTTCAATCCACGTCCCCACGCGGGGGACGACATCGCTTCGGTGATCAGCGGTGTGATCTGTTGTTCATTTCAATCCACGTCCCCACGCGGGGGACGACTCTGCACCACAGTAACGCACTCATTGCAGAGGCGATTTCAATCCACGTCCCCACGCGGGGGACGACAGCACGTCGGTCCGTAAAATATCAAACCATACTGGGATTTCAATCCACGTCCCCACGCGGGGGACGACAAGACTGCTGGTATATGTCGGCTTTGCTGTCGATATTTCAATCCACGTCCCCACGCGGGGGACGACCAAATGGTCAAGACGGCATAGATGGCGTTGATGGGATTTCAATCCACGTCCCCACGCGGGGGACGACGAAATTTGTAAACATCGGATAGCCGCATTGCGGATTTCAATCCACGTCCCCACGCGGGGGACGACTTATATCTTACGACACCGTATACCAAGCCATTACATTTCAATCCACGTCCCCACGCGGGGGACGACGTGTCCCTGTCGATCAGGGCATGCGCCGTCCGGATATTTCAATCCACGTCCCCACGCGGGGGACGACCTGAGATGGCAATAATCAGATTGTCTTTCTCGGTTATTTCAATCCACGTCCCCACGCGGGGGACGACGGACAGAACCGCGGATACGGCGCTTCAGCTGGCATTTCAATCCACGTCCCCACGCGGGGGACGACGGCATGCTCGGCTCATTCAACACTCTGGACTGGATTTCAATCCACGTCCCCACGCGGGGGACGACGTGAGCAAGCCGGAGATCATCACGACAACCAAGGAAATTTCAATCCACGTCCCCACGCGGGGGACGACTAAAACCCGGTCGCGCTCATGTCGATGCTGCGAAATTTCAATCCACGTCCCCACGCGGGGGACGACATCCCGGCAGCAACAGTCCCGCCCGGCCGGGTAGTATTTCAATCCACGTCCCCACGCGGGGGACGACTTGACAGTTACGTCAACGAGTTCCAACTCGGGAAATTTCAATCCACGTCCCCACGCGGGGGACGACAGCATTGGCGATTGTGCTGCAGGCAGCTGTGGACTGATTTCAATCCACGTCCCCACGCGGGGGACGACCTGCGCGCCGCGCTATGGCGTGATTTTGCAAGAATTTCAATCCACGTCCCCACGCGGGGGACGACATCCCAAACCGGTTATGACCTCGGAATACTTTGAATTTCAATCCACGTCCCCACGCGGGGGACGACGGGCCGGGGAAACCTTCCGCATCGGCGTATCCGGATTTCAATCCACGTCCCCACGCGGGGGACGACGGTCCTCTCTGGGCCAGTCAAAGCCGCTTCTGGATTTCAATCCACGTCCCCACGCGGGGGACGACGAGACCAGCGGGAACCGATTGACGTGATGGAAGCCATTTCAATCCACGTCCCCACGCGGGGGACGACTTTTTGAGGATGTTTAGGTATCGCTACGAAGAATATTTCAATCCACGTCCCCACGCGGGGGACGACTTTTGTGTAGTGGTTTCCTGCGTTTCGTTGCTTGCGAATTTCAATCCACGTCCCCACGCGGGGGACGACTAAAATCAGTGCTCATGACGGAACCCACATACTTATTTCAATCCACGTCCCCACGCGGGGGACGACCTATGCTATGGACTGGAACGCCCGAGCAACTTCTATTTCAATCCACGTCCCCACGCGGGGGACGACAAACGTGAAAATTCCACAAAGCGACCAGAAAGCGATTTCAATCCACGTCCCCACGCGGGGGACGACTACTCAGGCCGTTTTCCAGCGCAACGAGGAATACGGATTTCAATCCACGTCCCCACGCGGGGGACGACAAGCATAAATCCTGACTTGCGCACGGCCTGTATGTAATTTCAATCCACGTCCCCACGCGGGGGACGACAGCACGAATATTTTCGGAGAACCGAATGATGTCTGATTTCAATCCACGTCCCCACGCGGGGGACGACAAGCCTCCGTTGAGCTTCCTTCTCGTCGACCTTGAATTTCAATCCACGTCCCCACGCGGGGGACGACAGCAAAACTATTCAAAATAGCGGAGCATTATCCCTTCATTTTCTGTGCTTGTTGTACAATTACCGGGCAAAATCCCACCATTTCAGCGATAAAAAAGCTATGGGGAACACGCAAAATGAAGTTTTCAAGGTGCGAACCTGCCGGGCAAACCGTGAGAGCTTGCCCTTCGCACGGCGGCGGAGTTACAGAATCAGCGGATTTTCCATCCCGACCACGGCCTTGGCCCCGATGTGCGTAACCCGGGCGGCGGAGCGGTTGCCGAGATTGTAAAAACGCAGACTGTCCTCTTTGGGGTTGATCAGGGTTTCCAGCCTGTGGCGCACCAGCTGAAACTCGGAAGCATCCAGTACGCATTCAAAAACGCTGTTCTGCACGCGCAGGCCGTAGTCCTGGCAGCACTTGGCTACCTGGCGCAGGCGGCGCTTGCCGGCGTCGTCCATGGTGGAAACATCATAGGTAATCAGGATCAGCATTGGGATGCGCTCCTTTCACTATTTCCACATAAAGGGCGGATAGGCATCCAAATCTCCCCGGATGGTGCGCGCCAGCAGCAGCGCCTGCGCGTAGGGTACGAGCCCCCACTCAATCTTTTCCTCCAGAAACGGATGGGTGATGATTTCCTGCTTGCGGTTTTGCCATTCGGTCAGGATGATTTTGCGCTGATCGTCCGTCATGCGCACCGCGCCGCTTTCCTCGCGGTCGAAGCCGGAGTCCTTTACCTGACGCAGATTGATGAGGCCCAGCACAAACCGGTCCGCCACGGGGGCGCGCAGCTCTTCCAGCAAATCTGTAGCCAGCGATGCGCGGCCCGGGCGGTCGGTGTGGAGGAAACCGACATACGGATCCAATCCTACGGTTTCCAGCGCCGCGGCGCACTCACGCGACAGGATGACGTACACAAAGGACAAGAGCGCGTTTACGTTGTCCATCGGCGGCCTGCGCGACCGCGACCGGAAATAGAAGGCGTCCTTTTGCTGAAGGATCATTTCGTCAAACACGGAAAAATAGCGCGCGGCGGCCTCGCCCTCGATGCCGCGCAGGGCGTCGGTATCGGCGGCGGTTTCCAGGGCGCGCAGGCTGTTCCACAGCGCGCCGGATGCGGCTTTCATGCGCGCGGCATCCACGCGCTGGGCATGGTCGCGCAGCGTGCGCTCGATAACCCACCTCGCGTTGAAGAGCTTCCCGGTCAGGAAGGACCGGGCGTAGGCCGTCCTTTCGGCTTCGTGATCGGCAATGCGGTACTGCTGCCTGCGCAGCAGCACATTGCCCTTGGTTTCGCCGGTGACGCTGGCTAAAAAGCGGCCGCCGGGGCTTAGAAACGTGAGCGCGATCTGCCGGCTGGCGCAGGCCGCCATCAGGCCGGGGCTGGCGCCCGCATGCCCGAAAGTTACTATGCCTTCCAGATTGTGCAGCGGGAACTGCGCGATCCTTTCCGATTGCTCCAGCACGAGCACGGTTTCGCCCTCCAGTGCCAGGTAGCGGTCGGGAGAGGTAACGTACAGGGTGTTATTCAGTTTTCGCATGCAGGGCTTCCTCCTCTTCCAACAGCCGACCGCGGATGTAGGCGGATGCGCTGGGCCGCCTCATCAGAAACGGGAGGCAGAGCTCCTTGAGTGAGCAGGCGTTGCAGCCCTTGGTGGGTTTCACCTTTGGGGTGTACTGCCGCCGCATCAGGGCGTGCATCTCCGCAAGAGATTGGGTGACCGTGTCACGAAGTTCCCGGGTCAGCGGCACCGCCTCCCGGCGCATGGTATCGCCGTAGAACAGATAGCCCTCGGCGATCGGCGGGCAGAGCAGCATTTCCTCCAGGCACATTGCCTCGCCGCACAGCTGCAGCCGGTCGGCGTCGTGCGCTTTCGGCCGCCCCTTTTTGTACTCCACGGGCACGGGCAGCCAGCGGCCGTCCTCGCCGTCCAGCGGCACGCCGCCGTCGTCCTGATGGAACTCCACTACATCGCACTGGCCGCTGACACCCAGCGTGCCGGAGTGCACGCTGAGCCCGCGCACCGTGAGGATGCCGCCGCGCTTTTCGCGCGCTTCCTTTTGATGCGCCCGCTCGTGCAGCAGGTGTCCCAGCGTGGTGCGGAGGTTTTCCGACCATTGGTTTTCGATGGCGATCAGGGCCCACTGGCGGCGGCAGTAGGCGAAGTGCTGCAGGCCGCTGAGCTGCAGCCAGTCTTCTTCGTTAACGGCCATCGTCAATCTGGGGGACCAGGCCGGGAAGTTCCGCAAGAGTGATATCAAAATCATCAAAGCTCCGGGGGTTTTCGATATCTGCCTTTTTTTGAACCTGTAAGGATCGGTGTACCCTGGCGGCGGAATATTGGCCGCTCTTGCAGTTGTGCCGCCACCAATACACGCGGTTGACTTCCATGCTGCCCTCCGGGCGAGCAGAGGAAGCATCGTTTTCAAACAGTGTGATCAGTGCCTGATGTACCGCTTCGGCGTCTTCGTCGGAAAAGCCGGTGTTTTCCGCCAACTGGCAGTTGATGCTGCCTTTGAACACATAGAGGCCAAAGGGAATACGGTGCTTCATGCCCATGGTATCGCTGGAGCGTTTTTCGCTGGTTTCGCTATTGACGCTCTTGGTGATCTGAATGCTGTCGATATCCACCGGGGTTACGCTGAACGCGCTTTGCACCGATACGGGGCCGCGTACGCCCACGGAGGCAAGTGTTGCATTTTTAAAGGCAAACACCTGTCCAAAGGCGCGCACATCCATCCATTTTTCGCAGGCCAGCCTGGAAAACACATCCTTGTCCTTTTCTTTTTTCAAGGCTTCATCGCCGTTCATCCGGTCGTGCAACGAGGCAAAGGCATCCGTCTTTTTATCATCCGATTGGACAAAGATGGTGTATCCCATATCCTGTAACCGGTTGCGGATTTTTCGTTTCAGGCATACATCGGAGATTTCCCCGAACCCCTCATAGTTTTCACGGGGACGGTTGCCGTTGAGCGGATCGCCGTTGGGATTGGCGTTGTGGACGGAAAGAATTACCGCGAAATCAATTTTGTGGTTGAGCGCTGTCATGGATTATTCCTCCTCATTTTCATTTTTTAGTTCGGTTTTGCCGGCAAGCCGCTGGGCGCGTTCCGCTGCGAAGGCCTGCCGCTGGCAGGCATAGCCAAGCAAATAGGTTTCATCCAGCATATCGTCGGTAAAGCCGGTGGTTTCCAGCTGTGCGATGACGGCATCCATGCCGTTGTTCAGGACGCCTGCGCGCGCGCCCAATTTGAGCTGATAGGGGCGCAAGCGCTCCATCAGGATACCCCAACTGCGCTTGGGGTGGCGCGGAAAGGCGGTCATCAGGCGTTCGGCGTTGGTACTGCGGTTTTCACCGGCCTGCCGAAGCGCGTATTGTTCGATGGCTTCGGCATATGCCCACGCGCGTCCGAACAGATAGCTGCGGTTTTTAACCTCGGGTTGTAATGCCATATCCCATACCTCCTCATGATTGAAATCATTGATGGCTTTGCGGATGAGTGCGCATGCGATGGAAAGAGCCTTGTCGCTTTCGCCTTCGCTCAGATGCCCGCGCTGTGCGGCACGGCGGGCCACGGCGGAAACGATATCCCGCGGCAGACGGGCGCCGTCGATGATACAGGGGAGCAGGCGTTCCACGGCGCTCTTTTTAAGCTTGTCGTTTGCTTTGCTTCCATAAGCGGCTTCCACGATGTCCATGGGCGCGGGGGCTCCGTAAAACACAACACGGCGATACCGTGTTTTGCCTGTTTCATCCGTGCCGTTTGGCAAGAACAGATACCGGTGCTCCCATGCGCAGGTGGTGTGCCATTTGAGAATCCTTGCAAAGAAATCCTCCGCGGTCAGCTCGCGGTAGTAGAAGATGGACAATCGCCCTGTTGTGGCGGAATCCAACCCGATAACAATCGCCTCGGTCCTGGGATCCAGAAGGTTTTGATATCCCGCCAGTGCCTTGCGTACCTCCCGCGCCAACCCCTCCTTGAGGGAGAACTCAGGTTCGGGGCGAAACGCCTCCAGAGTAAGCGCACAGTCGGCCAGCGCAGCCGTGTCCTCCTCAACGCCAGGCAGCCGCGTTCCGCCCGTGCCAAAGGTGAGGATAACCTGATCGCCGTTTCGGTAGGCTTGACGGCTGATCAGGTATTTCAGCGCGGCGTGGGCTTTTTCGGTTGTCTCCCGCCCGATGCAATACGCTTCCTCTGCGGTTTGAAAGCGCCCCCGGAAGGTGAAGCCGCCGCTGTCGTTGGCGGAGATCAGCTTGGCGCCGTCTCCGGGATAGCGGATGTATTTTGGGCTCATGCCCGAGGCAGGCATTGCTCGCCCCATCGCATAGCAAAGGTCGTCTTTCACGGGCAGACTGTTTTGATAGGCGATGAACTGCTCGGACAGATCAGGTTTCATCCACAGCTTTTCTTCATTGCCGTCCGGCTGTTGTACGCGGATGCGCACAAACACATCCGCCGCTTTGCCCGAACCCTTCCATTTTTCCCGCAACCGGCCGTCTTCATCAAGTTCAAAGAGACCCTCGCTTATCAAATCGGCAATCAGGCATCCCTTTTGAATATAGCGAAGCCATGCCTGAATATCCGGATGCGTGCAGGGCGAAGCACACCATTGCCGGAGTGATTTTACATACAGCGTATAGGGCGTTTCATCTTTTTCCTTGTTTTTTTCTTGCGGACAGTATTGTTGGTAATCGCCTGCCAGATAGATCAGTTTATCAAACAGCGGCATAGGCTCCGGGCTGCTGGTGCGGTTACCTGATTTTTCCGTAACCATAACCAGTGTTTCCTGATCATCCTTTGCAATGGCCGCCGCGTTTCCCGGCAGCCAATTGCCATCCTGATCTATCGTAACCTCCAGCTGTGCCCGCAGGGTTGTGTGATACAGCGGCAGCAGCATGGGATTTTTATCCCGCTTGCCCGCAAGCCCCTGTGCTTCGCATGCGTTATATACCTCGCATAGCTTCTGTATCCAGCTCATGGGCATTCCTCCTCAACAGAGCGGAGGGTTTCACCCAGCATAAAGTGTTTGGGCTCCATGGGCTTGATGTGTCTGCGCAGCAAGTGCGGCTCCTGTGCGTCCGGCCGTACGAAGTTGATCACGCCATGGCACATCTGCGGCCGCCAGAAGCGTGCGGTCAGCTGGCCGCCCTCGCCCTCGTCGCCATAATCGAACCCGTGGAACATCAGGCCGAACGCCAGCTCCTCCGTATCATCGAACGCACCCGGGCCTGCGCCGAAAGCCTGTGGTTCCACATATCCCTGGCATTCCCTCGTACCCAGGAAGATGTCCCGGCGCCCTCCTTTTTCCAGGCTGCGCTTGGCCATGTAGAAGTGTTTGTTTTCGTTGCGGTCTCGCTGCAGGTCCGGACGCAGGTCGTTCCATTCGAAGTGCGCCTTTACCTGATAATCGACGTCGCTTAAGTAGGTGTAGATTGACAGGGTCGGCGCGCCTTTGCCCAGACTGATGGGACGCACGCCCTTGCTTTGGCTGCGGAAAGGACTGCATATGCGGACCTTGTCCACAACCCAGGTGAACGTTGGTTTCCAATAGATACTCTCGCATACGCCCTTCAGCGCTTCATAGGTTGGCGCCAGATAGCTGCATTTTTCGCCGCCTACGCGCGTAACCGGATCGCTGAAAAGCGCAAACCGCCCGTATAGCCGGAAGGTGATGATATTTGGATTTTCCATCCTGTGTCTCCTTTCTGTAAAATCATGTTGGGAAAACCGTGTATGCAGAGGGAAGGGTTGCCGGGGTTCGTTGCATTGAAAGGGCCTTATACATCCCAAAACGTCATGGCCTGCCGATCGGTTGTAAGGCCCAGCGTTTTGTCGTAATATGCCTTATCCACAATCCACACGCCCAAGTCCTGTGGTTGTGAGAGCGCGTGATTGGCCTGTAACCGGGTCAGATCATCCTGATATACCGAAACGGTATACCGTTGCAGGCGGCGCAGGAGCGAGGGGAGCGCGTGCAGATCTGTTGTTGTTTCAAGTGCTTCAATCAACAGCCCGCCATCGCCCCAGGGCACAAGGACGGGGGTGGTGGGGCTGTCCAGCGCACGGAAGGTACTGCCTGCCTGCCGGTAGGCCTGCGCCATCAGCCCCGGATATGAACGGCCGTGAAAATCAAGGTATGCCTTGCGGCCGTACTGATTGGTGGAAAGCAGATCCAGCAGGGTGCAGCCATCCTTTCGATGGGGGTCAGTGTATTGCATCTCCCGTGCGTTGTCGCGGATGAACGTACGGAAATACCGTTCCATGGCTTGCGGAGAGAGCAGGTCGTTTTGATAAGCGGTCTGGTCGGCGCGGAAGGCAGCCAGTACGGAGCGCGTTTCACTCTGCGCCCTGCGGATCTCCGGCAGATTGCCCAGCGCTTCATCTGCGATGCGCACCAGCCAAACCTCGCCGCGCTCCCGTTCCGCGTTGCGGTTGCAGCGGCCCGCGGCCTGCGCCAGATTTTCCAGTCCCGCCAGCGCGCGTACTGTGAGCCCGAAGCTGATGTCCACGCCCGCTTCGATCAGCTGTGTGGCTATGCAAACCACAGGGCGGCCCATCTTGAGGTGCGCGCGGAGCTCGTCCAGCAGTTGCAGTCGGTGCGCTGGGCATTGCCGTGTTGTGAGACAATAGAGGAGCACATGGTCCGGCAGTTTTGTTTTGAACGCGTCATACAGGGCCAGCGCGTTTTTTTTGGTGTTCAGAATGCAAAGTGCGCTTCCGGCAGCGGACAGGTGTTCGATTACATCCGCCGCAAGGGCTTCGGGCGTGAGCTCGCCGTGCAGGGTACGGTCCGTTACCTCCACGCGTTTGAAAGCGGCGTACAAGGCGGCTTCGTTGGATACCATACGGATGGGTGCAGGGAGGGGAAACATGGGAAGCTCCTCCCACATCGGCTGGGTAGCGGTGCACAGCACCACCGCGCAGCCCACCAGCCTGCTCAGATAGCGGATGGCAAGGGTTAGCAGATACCAGCACCGTACCGGGATACACTGCACTTCATCCAGCAGGATCACACAGCGGTTCAGCGCCGGAAAACGACGCACCGAGGCGCTGCGGCCCGCAAAGAGCGTATCCAGAAACTGTACGGCAGTGGTGAGAATCAAGGGCGCGTTCCAGCGCTGGGAAAGCACCTGCTGCCGGGTCAGCGCTTCGCTGTTGTCAGAATCGATGTTTACATCGCTGTGGTGCTCCAGTATTTGATCCTCCTGCCCCAGCGTTTCCCGGAAAACGCGGGCTGTTTGTTCCAGAATTGTTTTATAGGGAGCAACATATACAATTCGCTCCATTCCGCTCTTTTGCGCCGCGGCCAGCGCAAAGCGCAGGGAGCTGAAGGTTTTACCGCCGCCCGTGGGAACGTTGAGCCGGTATATACCCGCGCCGCCTGGCGCGCAGGCCGCGCAATCGTCCGCTATGGCGGCGCGCAGACGGTCGATGGGGCTCTGCCTGGGAAAGCTGAGGAGCTTCTCCTCCAGCTTCACGGCCCAGGCATCCCATGGCGGGACAGAGGTTACCGGTATTTGGCCGACCTCAAAGGTATAGGCGTCCCACCGGTCTGCATCGATCAGCGCCCCAAAAAGCGCACGCTGGGTAAGACCCAGAAGATTTTGCACCGCGGCGGTTTGATTGGCTCTTTCCAGGCCGCTGCAGGCTTCAATTAGCCGTTTGCTGTATGCCGTAAATTCGGTGCAGGCCGCTTGAAACAGGCTTTCCAGCTGTACCTCCGGCGTAACTTCTGCCAGGAAGCGGGAAGCCGTATCCTCTAAATCCGCAAACCGGTCGTTTGGCAGCGTGCCTGCCAGGTAGTCGTCGCCCTGATCGTTGATCAAATCGGGAAGTTTGCCATGGTGTGATGCAATGGCGGCGGCGAGCAGCACGGTAACGGGGTTGCGCTCCCTTCCCCAGCGGCGAAGCGCAAACACGGCGCCCAGCGGCGCATGTACCACCGTGCCCCGCAGGGAGGGATCGCCGGTTTGTAAATAGGCTTGAAAGGCGGGCGATGCTTTACCCAAATCATGCAACAGCCCGCACAACCGGAACATATTTCCCAGCCCAAGCCCTTCACCCATATGGGAGGCGTGCGCAGCTACGGCTTCACAGTGCTCCTTGAGCGTTTGCAGACGTGTATCTGACCGGCGCGCATATAGGGGATTCGGATTCATTTATTCCCTCCGGTTTATTATGTGAAATTGTTGTATTGCTGCCGGGAAGGATGGAGGCTTCCAGTATAAGGGTTTCGAACGTAACCTCAAAAATCTTCCATCAGTACAATATAATGTACTATTGTAAACCGTTGGAAGCAATAATACAATAGTTTTCAGAGGTTTTTCGCGTACCATCCTGTTGCTTGTTCGATGGCTGGATACCGGCCGGGTTTGGAAAATCCGATCCGATGAACGCCGAAAAGCAGGCGGATGCGAAAAATAGAGAGAACTGAAACCACCACGGGTATGGCAAAGCCCGCATATAGGGAACCTTACCCGTATCGGCTGGTACTATACAGTATTGTGTTGTGCCCAATGCAGCTTATCTGCTTTGTATGCTGTGCAATGCCGGATCACGTGGAACTGCTGTGCGTTTTGGGAAGCAATGGCGTTATACCCCGGTATCTTGTTCCCCCTCCAGCGCCGCAAACTTCTCCGCCATTGTGGGATTGTTTTTCGTGAGGCGCTTCACCGTTAAATCCTCCGCTTTGCCGTTGGCCAGGCGCAGGTTGTTTTCGGACGAGAGCAGGGCTTCCTTGGTTTTTTGGAGGTGGTCGATGGTCTTGTCGATCTCCTCGATGGCCTTGGTAAACCGCTCGCTGGCCAGGCGGTAGTTGCGGCCGAACTTGTCCTTGAAATCGTTCAGGTCGTCCTCAAAGCGGGAGATGTCGAGGTTCTGGTTTTTAATTTCAGCAAGCTGCCGCTGGTAGGCAACGGTGTTCAGGGCCGCGTTGCGCAGCACTGTGATCATTGGGATAAAAAACTGCGGGCGGATGACGTACATTTTGGGATAGCGGAAGGAAACATCTACGATGCCGGTGTTGTACAGCTCGCTGTCCGCCTCCAGCAGCGACACGAGCACGGCGTATTCGCAGCCCTTCTCGGTGCGGTCCTTGTCCAGCTCTTTGAGGAAATCCTCGTTGCGCTTTTTGACGGCCGTGGTATCCATCTCGTTTTTCATCTCGAACATGATGGAGATGAACTCCGTGCCGTCCGCCGCAAACTCCCGGAAGATGTAGTCGCCCTTGCTGCCGGTTTTGGCGTCGTTGTCCTTTTCAAAGTAGGCGTTCTGAAAACCGGTGGCGCGCAGGCGGTTGAACTCGGTCTCGCAATGCTGCTCCAGCGTTTCCCCGAGCATTTTGGTGGACAGGCGGGTTTTCATGTCTTTGTAGTAATCGATGAGTTCATCCTTGGTTTTCAGCTGAACGGAGAAATTTTCTTTCAGGGACTGCACCTGCAGCTGGCCGTCCTTTTGGGTTTCGGAAAGCTGGCCCTGCAGCTGGACAATCAATTTGTCCCGCTCGGTCAGCTCGTCCTTCTGGACGGATACGGCCTGCTGCACGGCGATGGTTTTATCCTTTTCGCCCGCAGCCAGCTGGGCTTTCAATCGTTCAATCTCCTGCCTGAGCTGGGCCGCCGCGATCTCCTGATCCTTTTCCGCTTTGGCGGCGGTCAGCTGGAGCGCCGCCTCCTTGTCGGCCCTTAACTGCCGGTCGCGCTCCTTCAATTCCTTCTCACCCGCGGCCAGCTGGGCTTTCAGCTGCTCAATTTCCTGCCTGAACTGAAACGCGGTTCTCTCCTGATTCTTTTCCGCCTCGGAGGCGGCCAGCTGGAGCGCCGCCTGCTTATCGGCTTTCAACTGCCGGTCGCGCGCTTCCAGCTCCTTGTTAAATTCTTCGTTGCGTACCTGGGACAGGATCGCGGCATAGCCGGATTCATCCACGGTGAACACCTTGCCGCAGTTGGGGCATTTGATTTCATGCATAGGATGTACCTCATTTTGTGGTCGTATGGCAACGGCCGCGCGGCGCGCGGCGGAGATGCGCAAGTGAATTTTCGGGTCGGTATTATCATACGCGCTGGGGCGGAAATGTGCAAATAGTAGCGGCGGAAAAGTATTCCATTAAAACCCAAAGAGCAAGTCCAGCGATGACAAAAGCCGCCGCGGACGCACCCGGCGTCCGCGGCGGTAAAGGGGGTAAGAAACGCTTATTCTCTGTTGTTTGTTAAACCGGCGGCTGCGCTGGTTCAGGATTTCTTCGCCGCAAACCGCAACGCCTTCACCACGGGCAGCTCTTCACCCGTTAAAAAGCGGATCAGCGCGCCGCCGCCCGTGCAAAGGTAGCCGATCTTGTCGGTAACGCCGTACTTGGCCGCGGCAGTCAGGCTGTCGCCGCCGCCGACCACGGTATAGGCTTCGGTGTCCGCCAGGGCCTCGAACAGGGCCTTGGTGCCCAGCTCGCTTTCCGGCTTTTCAAACACGCCCACGGGGCCGTTGGCAAACACGGTTTTGGAGGCGAGGATGAGGCTGCGGTACTGGGCGGCCGTCTGCGTACCGATGTCCACAGCGTTGAAATCCGCGGGGATGGCTCCGCGCATGGCTTCCTCGCGCAGCCCGTTTTTCACCTGTGCCAGATCGACCGGCAGCAGGATTTTATCGGCGTATTGTTGATAGGTGTTTTTAGCCCGGTCGATAAACTCGCCGTAGCCGGAGTCAAGGATGAAGTCCAGCGTGCCCTTGCCGATCTCCACACCCTGCGAGGCCAGCAGGATCTCGCCCACCAGCCCGCCGGTGAGCACCGTATCGGCCGATCCGTTGGCGAGCACCGTGTCCATCATCAGAAAGGCGTCGGCAATCTTCGCGCCGCCCAGCACAAACACGCAGGGGTGCTGCGGCGCTTCCATCAGCTCGGATACCACACAGTACTCCCGCTCAAACAGGCGACCCATGGCGGAGGGCAGTACCTGCTCAAACCCGCACAGGGAGGGCTGGTCGCGGTGCGCGGCGGCAAAGGCGTCGCACACATACAGGTCGGCCAGCGGAGCCAGCTTTTCCACCACCTGGGTTTGGGCCTGCTGCTCATGGGTGAGCTTGAGGCTTAATTCAAACAGGGTCTGCTCCTCCGAGCAAAAGCGAACGTTGTCCAGCAGCAGAATGTCGCCATCTTGCAGGGCTTTGATTTTCTCGCGCGCCGCGGGGCCGGTGACATCGTCGATAAATTGCACGGGCCTGCACAGCAGATCAGCAAGCACTTTGGCGTGCGGGGCGGTGGTGTAGAAGTTTTTGTACTCGATATCCGAGCCCTGGTGCGCCAGCAGCACCACCTTTGCGCCCTTATCCGCAAGCTCCTTCACGGTGGGTACGCAGGCTTTGATGCGGGCGATGCTCTTGAGCGTTTTTGTTTCCCGGTTCACGGGCTGGTTCATGTCCACGCGGCACAGCACGGTTTTGCCTTGCACCGCAAAATCATCCAGCGTATGGATTCCGAAGCGCATAAATCGATCTTCCTTTCAAAAAGGGCGGGCAGCCCCAAAGAGCGCCCGGCTGATAAAAAGATGGGTCAAGTAAAAAGATGGGTCAAGTAAAAAGATGGGTCCAGGGCTGATAGCCCTGGTCAGGATGCAAGGGGCGAGCCCCTTGCCGGGGTTTGGGGCGGAGCACCAAAATGAACGATCAAAGCGAGCGAACAGCGCCGCAGACGCTATAAAGCGAGCGTCTGTTACAGACCGGTAAGGCTCCATCACAGACCGCTGAGGCTCTTTAACAAGCGGAGGGCGTGCACCACAACGCCCGCCCGTTCCTGCCTGCCGTGCGACTAGTCCCGCACCTTCATGCCAAGGTATTTGTTCGTCTCAGCCGTGCCCTCGGCCCCGGTGAGCTGCATCTTCATCGCGGCGCGGATGCCGTCCATCGTTTCGGGGATGGTGACGGATTCCTGGGGGATGTTGATGGCAAACATGATGTTGTTGCCGGATTCCACAATACTGTCCGCCCACAGGCCGATCTCGTACAGGTCTCCCCGGGGATGGCCCAGATCGCGGCCGTATTTAAAGAAGCTCGCGTTGCCCAGGAACCCTTCCGCCATGGTGACCACGCGGATGCGGGGATGCTTTTTGAAGCAGGCCAGCGCCTCGTCGCGGGTAATTTTGCGGCCGTCCTTGCCGGTGGCCAGCACCGTGATGATGTGGCCGTGGGTGACCGGGGTGTGCACCAGAATGCCCGTGGCCTCCACATGCGGCATGATGGTCATCAGGTCCACCGCCTGGTGGCTGGGGGCCTTTTCCATTTGCAGCGCGTTGGTCAGCCCCCGGTGGTAATCGCCGGGATCGGCCACGCGGCGGATGATGGTGATGGCCACGCGGTCCAGCCCAAAGGCACGGTCCAGCGCGTCCACGGCGCGGATGAGGCCGGTGGTGTTGCAGCTGGTCAGCTTCAGGTAATCCGCGCCGACGCCTTTTTCATAGTTGGCGTAGCCGTGGAAAAACACATCGGCCACGGTGTTCTTTTCGCCGCCCTGGAAGATGGCCTTGACGCCCTTTTTGGCGTACAGCTCCTTGTTTTTCGCGCCGATACCGCCGGGTGCGGAATCCAGCATGATGTCCACCTTGGAAAGCAGATCGTCAAAGGTGCCGGCCACAGGGATGGACAGCGCGTCAAACGCGGCCTTGTCCGCCCCGCCGACCAGATACAGGTCGTAGGGCATGCCCTTTTCCTTCAGCGCGCGGATGCTCAGCGTGGGCGCGACATCCGCCACGCCGACCAGCTCCATGTCTCCCTGCAGGGCCACGCCGTCCGCCAGGCGCTGGCCGATGGTGCCGTATCCCGCTACCCCAACCTTGATTTTGTGCATATGTTTGTTCCTCCTTAACCCTAATCGCTGAATTTGACGCCGGTAAGCGCCTCGTAGTGTTTGGCAATCGCGCTGTGGTCGCTGGCGGCGTCCCCGCCCCTGGCCAGCTCTTCCATGACGGCCAGAATTTCCTTCGTCATGGGCAGCGGCGCGTGGGATGTTTCGCCCGTTTCCATCGCGTTTTTCAAATCCTTGATGTGCAGCTCAATGCGGAAGCCGGGATCATAGAAATCCCGGAGCATCATGGGGGCCTTGGCGTTCATCACGGTGGAACCGGCCAGCCCGGCTTTGATGCCCTCGAATACCTTCTCAGGATCGGTGCCTGCCATTTTCGCCAGCATCATGCCCTCGGCCAGCGCCGCGATGTTCAGCGCCACGATCACCTGATTGGCGAGCTTGCAGGTGTTGCCGCTGCCGATGCCGCCGATCCGGGTACAGCTTGCGCCCATCACGTTCAGCAGGGGGAGCGCCTCCTCAAAGTCCTTTTCGTCGCCGCCGACCATAATGGCCACGGTGCCGTCGATGGCCTTGGGCTCGCCGCCGGATACCGGCGCGTCGATCATGCGCATGCCCTTTGCTTTCAGCGCCTTTTCCATCTCCCGGCTGGCGGCGGGGGCGATGGAGCTCATGTCGATCACCAGCGTGCCGGGGGCGGCGTTTTCCAGTATGCCGCCTTTCTCCAGCACAACCTGCTTCACATGCGGGCTGTTGGGCAGCATCGTGATGAGGGTGCCACAGGCTTTGGCAACCTCCGCCACGGAGGCGGCGGGCGCCGCGCCCTCATAGGCCAGCTCCTGCACGGCCTCCTGTTTGATGTCGTAGACCTTCAGGGGATAGCCCGCTTTGAGCAGGTTTTTGGCCATGGGCTTGCCCATAATCCCCAGGCCGATAAATCCGATTGTGTTTGCCATGCTGTTCTCCTTTTTATAAGCCGATCACGCCGCGGATCTGCTCCACGCCGGTTTCCAGGCTGGTGAGCACGGGCACCTTGACATCCGCAAGCAGCGGCATCAGGTGGTACATACTGCCCTGCGCCAGCACGATCACATCGTGGTCGGCGGCTGCCTGGCGCACCTTGTCGCAAACCATTTCGTTGTGCTTTTGTTTGTCGCCGGTCTTTAACAGGCAATCGTACGCGCCGTCCACATAGCAGCGGTCCACGGTCACGGCCTTGCCGGCGAGCGCGGCATAGTGCTCCACCAGGCGGCTGGAGGGCTCCACGGTGGAAATCGCCGTGGCGATCACCGCCACGCGGCTGCCCAGCTCTACGGCTTTCTTAGCCATGGGCCCGTCGATCTTCACCATCGGGATGCCGATCAGCTTCGCGGCGATATCCGCGGCCTCGCCCACGGAGGAGCACTGGTTGAGCACGCAGGCGCAGCCCAGCTCCTGCATGTTGGTGTAATAATCGCACATCCGGCTGATGATGCCGGGGGTAACGCCCTTGTTGCGCAGGGCCTCCTGCAACAGCGAATCATCGATGATGTTGATCATCTCCACGCCGGGCAGGTATTTGCGAAACATTGCTTTTAAATCTTCCACGGAGTACAGAAACGTATGCACTACGCCGACCTTGATGGTTTCCATTGGGTTTTCCTCCTTGTTGTTTGGATACGGTTTCCGCACGGGAACAGGGTGTGCGTTCCGGGTTTTCTGCCTACGTCAAGGGTATAGCAAACACAAGTTCGCCGTACCCGGATTTCCGGAGAAAGCCCGCGGGCAGGGAGACGAAAGGCAGGTGTGTTCCTGTTTGGAAACGGGTGAACTGCGGAGCGGAACCGCTATCCGTGCACCAGCGTCAGGCCGCCGTCCACGAACAGGGTTTGCCCGGTGATGTAGCTGGCCTCGTCCGACGCGATGTAGAGCACGGCATCCGCCACCTCGGCGGTGCCGCCCCGCCGCCCCATGGGGATTTTCTGGCACATGGCCTCGTGGGCTGCGGGATCGCGGTATTTTTCTTCGTTGATTTTGGTGGGGATGCTGCCGGGCGCGATGCAGTTGACCCGGATGTCGTCCTTGCCCCATTCGCGGGCAAAGCTTTTGGTCATCTGGGAGATGGCGGCCTTCGTGGCGGCGTATACCGCCTGCCCCACCACCACCGTAACGGCGTTCACCGAGCCGATGTTCACAATGCAGCCCGGCGCGTTGCGGCGCAGCATATCCTGCGCGGCGCACTGGCAGCCGAAATAGTAGCCCCGGAAATTGGTGTGCACCACCTGGTCAAAGATCTCCTCGGTCATCTCCACCGTGGGCAGCGGATGCTCAATCCCGGCGTTGTTCACCCACACATCGATGTGGCCGAAGGCTTCCGCCGCGCCGTCGCGGAAGGCGCGGATATCCGCAACGCGGCTGGTGTCGGCGGTGAAGATGCGGATGCGGGGATCGGCAAACTCGCGTACGGCGTCCTCCACGCGGGCGGCGGAGCGGCTGCACAGCGCCAGGCACGCCCCCGCCTGGTAAAAGGCTTTGGCGATGGCCTTGCCGATGCCGCTGGACGCGCCCGTGACGGCGACGATTTTATCGGTGTAATCAAACATGGCGTATCCTTTACATCAGCAGATTGGGTAAGAAGGAACTGATCTGCGGGAAGTAGGTAACGATCAGCAGCGCGACAAACAGGATGCCCACAAACGGCATGATGGCCTTGATCATTTGCGCGGATGTGATGTTGGCTACCTTCTGGGTGAGGAACAGGCATAGCCCAACAGGCGGGGTGATCAGGCCGAGGGTGAGGTTAAACACCACCATCACGCCGAAGGCCACGGGATCGCACCCCAGCTGGATGGCGAGCACGCCCAGTACGGGGCCCAGAATCATGTAGATGGAGTTGCCTTCCATCAGGCAGCCCAGCACAAGCAGCATGACGTTGATCAGGAACAGCAGCACGTACCGGTTATCCGACAGCGACATGAAGAACGTGCTGATCTTGGCGGGCACCTGGTTGTGTGTCAGCACCAGGCCGAACACCCCGGCCATCGCCAGCACAAACAGGGTGGAGCTGGCAAACACGGAGGTGTTTTCCAGAATTTTGAACAGCTTTCGAAAGTTGATCTTGCGGTACCAGAACAGCGAGATCAGAATGGAGTACACTGTTGCCACGCACGCGGCCTCGGTGGCGGTGAACACGCCGCTGATAATGCCGAAGATCAGGATCAGCGGCATCAAAAGCGCCGCGAAGCTGTCCTTGAGGGAAACCCAGATTTCCCGGCGGGTGGCCTTTTGCTGCAGCGGATAATGCCGCCGCACGCTGATGATGTAGGACAGCACGCACAGCCCAAGGCCCATCAAAAGCCCCGGCAGCAATCCGCCGATCAGCAGCTTGCCGATGGAAACGCCGGTGATGGACCCGTACAGGATCATGCTGGTGCTGGGGGGGATGATCGGCGCGACCGTGGAGGACGAGGCAGTGACCGCCGCGCTGAAATCACGGTCGTATCCGGCGTCCGTCATGGCGTCCATCTCCATGCGCCCGATGCCCGATACATCCGATACCGACGATCCGGACATCCCGGCCATGATCATGCTGGTGAGGATATTCACATGCGCAAGCCCGCCGGGAAAATGCTGCACCAGCGTGCCCGCGAACCGGAAGATTTTTTTGCCGATGTCCGCGCCCGTTAAAATGGACGACGCCATCATGAAAAACGGGATCGCCATGATGGTAAACGAGTCCAGCGCGTTTACGGCCTTCTGCGCGATCACGATGCTGCTGGCGGTGTTGTTGACCAGCAGCATCACCGTAGCCGACAGGCCCATGGAAAACGCGATGGGCACGCCGATGAGCATGAAGCCGATCAGGCAGATCCAGATAATCGTACCAATCATGCCGTTTCACCGCCCTTTTCTTCTTTGAACCGATCGGGGTGGATGAGATCAATAACCCCGAGAACCAAATCATAAATCGCAATCAGCGAGGAAAAAAACATGCAGATGGGCATGCTTAAATACAGGTATAAACGGGAAATGTTCAGCCCTGTGGTAATGCCCCGGATAATGATCGGGTTTTTGCACAGCGTGATGCCAAAAATAAACATCATCACGCAGAACGCGGCGACCACCAGATCGATAAAAATGCGTACGCGCCTGCGGGTGTTGTCCTTGTAGCGGGCCAGCAGCAGGTCTACGGTCAGGTGCTCCTTGTTGCGCAGCACGCCGATACTGCCCAGGAAGGTAAACCAGATCAGCGACAGCTTTGCCAATTCCTCCGTCCAGGGCGTGCTCGCCTTGAACACCACACGGCCTACAATCTGCCAGCTGACGGTGATAATCATCAGCAGCAGCAGCGCGCCGGTAATCTTCTTCTGTACGAAAACAACGGCGTCAAAAAATTTGTCTATTCCATGTTTCAATTTCACCACGGTTCACCTCCTGCGGGGAAGGGGCAGGCGGAGCGTGCGCGGCTCCGTCTGCCCTTGGATTTTTTCTGCGGGCGGATCTCCGCCCTGATCAGGGATTATTTCTTCAGCGTGTTGTAGAACTCCTCGGTGAAGTATCCCTTGTCCACGAATTGCTTGTACACATCGGCACAGGCGGTCTTGAAGGCGGCAAAGTCGATCTGGTCGGCATAGAGCACTTCCACACCGGCCGCCTCAAACTTGGCCCAAGCGGCGGCGGTTTCTTCGGCTACGTTCTGGGCGCGCCACTCGGTGATTTCCGTACCGGCCTTCAGGATGGCGTCCTGCTGCTCGGCGGTGAGGCCGTTGAACCACGCTTCGCCCACGATGATGGCGATCGGGGAGGCCATGTGGTTGGTTTCGGAAACGTACTTCACAACCTCCTGCAGGTTGATGGAGGCAAGCTCGGTGATGGCGTTTTCCACGCCGTCACACGCGCCGGACTGCAGGGCGGTGAACACTTCGCTCCAGGAGATGGTGGTGGGGATGGCGCCCATGGCCGCGATGATGGCTTGATTGGCCTCGGACGAGGGAGAACGGACCTGCAGGCCGCTCATATCCGCGGGAGAGGTGACGGCTTTTTTGATGTTGGCGGTCACGCGCATCGGGCGGTACAGGATGCCGACCAGCTTCAGGTTGGTGCCGGACAAAACGGCGTCGATGGCTGCGCGGGCAGCGGTATCGCCTTCCAGCACCGGGCGCATCTGGTCGATGTTGTCATACAGGTAGGGCATGGCCAGCGCGTAGCACTCGGGGGCCAGGTTGCCGATGCCGTCAAAGCCGACGACGCACGCTTCCACGGTGCCAAGCGCGGTGCCTTCCGTAAACTCCACGGAGCCGCCCAGCTGGCTTGCGGGATACACTTCCACGGTGATGGTTCCGGCGGAATATTGTTCCACCAGTTCCGCGAACTTCACCATAGCCTGGTATTCGCCAAGCTCTTCGTTGACGGGCGTGGTACCGGCAAACTTCATGGTGACCGCATCGGCCAACGCCGAGCAGGCGGTCAGGATCAGCGCCAGGCACAAAAGGGTACTGAGTAGTTTTTTCATGGTTATCCTCCTTTTATCATTTATCGGGACTTCGCCCGATCAGGATCTATAGGTTACAGGGGGGTGTGGGTTTGCAGGCAGGCCGCGACGGCCGGGTGGTCCGGATAGTTTTTCAGGTGGGCAAGCACCGTGATGCACGCGCCGCTGCCCGCGGCCCTGTTTTCGGCCTGGCAAACGTCCTGCACGGCCTCGGACAGCAGCGCCCCCGGCGCGCCGTGGAAGCGGTTGACAAAGGCTTCCACGCGGCGGCCGATGCGCGCCATGCAGGCGGCGCCCGCTTCGGCCTTGGCGGCCAGCCGGTCGCCGGGGAGGGGGTCGTTGTGGTCGCAGTACACGGTTTTCACCGCGAGCCCGGCAAGCGTTTCCATGCTGCGGCGGTAGGCGGCGGGATCGGCGCACTGGGGCAGGCCGGAGAAAAAGCCGTCGCCCATCAGCGTGTCGCCGGTAAACAGGATGCCGTCATCCGGCAGGAGAAAGCATACGCTGCCCGCGGAGTGGCCCGGCGTGGCAAGCACGGTAACGGGGCAGCTGCCAATCTGCAGGGTTTCGCCGCCCCGCAGGTACACGTCGGGGCGCACCGGCTCGCCGGTTTCGGCAAGGTAGGTGGCACGGCGGGCGGGGGGCAGGGCGAAGTCCCCGGCAAACTGTTGAAACTGGATCTGCCACTGCCAATCCGGCTGGGCGAGGTAGGCCTCGTCTCCGGCATGGGCGTAGAGGGCCGCGCCGCGGGATTGCAGAAACCGGTGGCTGCCGGTGTGGTCCCAATGCCCGTGGGTGGCAAGCAGCGCGGTGTTGCGGTTGGCGTAGGGGGCAAGCATCGCCCGTCCGGAGGCCAGACCGCTGTCGATGAGCAGGGTTTTGCCGCCCGCGTCCACGCCGAAGCTGTTGACGTAGATGCCAAGGTACGGATACCGGAAGCGAATCACCTCGCACATAGTGGTTTGGTTACTCCTTCCATCCGCTGTTTACGATCTTTAAGAGGGTTTCGATGCTGGCGATCATGTTGGTGGGGTCCGCGGTGCCCTTGCCCGCTTTGCCATAGGCCGGGCCGTGGCCCACGGACACGATGTGCGCGGGGACGTTGGTGTAAATCAGCACGCCGTCGCCGAAGTAAACGCTCTTCATGGCGATGTTGCCCTGATCGTGGTACATAAACACCACGCCGCCCACCTGGCCGTTGATGGCCTTGAGGAACACGGTATCGGCCGGGCTGGGGCCGATCACGTTCTCGCCCTTGGCCTTCAGGATATCAATCGCGGGCTGGATCTTGGTTTTTTCCTCGTTGCCGTACAGGCCGTTTTCCCCCGCGTGGGGGTTTAAGGCGGCAACGGCGATGGCGGGCTGCTTGCCGGGATCAAACATGCGCATCACGCGGAGCAGGCCTTCGGCGGTGTTCACGATGCCCTCCGTGGTCAGCCTGGCGGGGATATCCGCAAAGGCGCAGTGCCCCACCACCGTGGACCGGAAGATGTGCCCGCCCTGGATAACGGCCCGCACGCCCTGGGTGTGGAAGAACTTTGCGAAGATATCGAATTCCGTACACTCCGCATAGCCCGCGTCGTGCAGCGCCTGCTTGGTGATGGGCGCCATGGCGATGCCGTCGATGATGCCGTTTTGGGAAAGCTCGATGGTTTTGGCGATCGAATCATACATCAGGCGGCCGCTGTCGGCGGTTACCTTGCTGAACTCGATATCCGGTCCTGCCGGGATATCCTGAAAATACACGGTCTGCGCACCGGCAAAATCCGGCCTGCCCAAAAGCGGCTTGATCTCCAGCTTTTCCGCGCCCGGAACCACTTGTCTGGAAATTTCAAAACGGTCGCGGCTGCCGATGAACACGGGCGTGTATCGGCCGTCGTTCGCCAATACCGTTTTGGCCGCGAGCTCCGGGCTGCTGCCGGCATGATCTCCAAGGATAATCCCAAGCACAGGTACACTTTTCATAGGGTCCTCCTTCGCGCTGATGAGATGCATAGATACGGGGGTTTTTCCTGAGAGGAGAGGATGAGATGATGAACAGGTATCTACACCCTGATATGTAGCAAGTAGCGTGCCAAGTGCGCTGCTTTTTGTGAAAATAATTCTGGATGGTGTTTCATCCCTGCCGCAAGCCGTTGCGGCATAGCGGGTTGAGCATGTAAAATATGTTCCGGGTCAATCTGATTTCTACATGAAACATGTTCATTTCGCGGTCAGGCAAAATGAACATGTTTGAATATTGAAACACTGTGTTGCGGTCAGCCGGTGGGGATGCCCAGCTTTTTCGCCAGGCGGTGCAGCGTGGCGGGGTCCATATCCAGCGCCCTGGCGGCCTTGCGCAGGCTGCCGTTTTTTTGGAGCGCCGCCCTGATGACCTCCTTTTGCATGCCCTCCACGGCGTCCTGCATGCTGGCGGCATCGGGCGCGGCGGAGGCGTGCGCGGGGCGGGCGGTAATCATGCGCTGGGGTACGTCCTCCAGCCCGATCACGCCGCAATCGGAGGACACGATGGTGTTTTCCACCGTGTTGCACAGCTCGCGCACGTTGCCCGGCCAGTCATACCGGGCGAAATACTCCTTCACCTCCTGGGAGAAGGTTTTTTCCAGCTTGTACTTTTCACAGAACTGGCTTAAGAAAAACGTGCACAGCGGCAGGATATCCTCGCGGCGTTCCCTCAGCGGGGGAATGCAGATTTCCACCACGTTCAGCCGGTAATACAGCGCCTCGGAAAACTGCCCCCGGTCCATCATCTCCCGGATGTTGCGGTTGGTGGAGGAGATGATGCGCACGTTGAGCGGGATGGCCTTCTGGCCGCCCAGGCGCATGATCTCGTTTTCCTGCAGCACGCGCAGCAGCTTGGCCTGCAGGGAC
Source organism: Candidatus Limiplasma sp. (assembly GCA_963664595.2). Classification (GTDB taxonomy): domain Bacteria; phylum Bacillota; class Clostridia; order Christensenellales; family Aristaeellaceae; genus CAXXOK01. Next base: position 57,312 of record CAXXOK010000006.1, read on the forward strand.
AGCGCCATATCGCCGATCTCGTCCAGCAGCAGGGTGCCGTTGTTGGCCAGCTCAAACAGCCCGGGCTTGCCCTTGAGCTTGGCGCCGGTAAAGGCCCCGGCCTCGTAGCCGAACAGCTCGCTTTCCAGCAGCTGCTCGGGGATGGCGCTGCAGTTGATTTTGATAAACGCCTTGTCCGTGCGGCGGCTGTTGCGGTGGATGAAGGAGGCGACCACCTCCTTGCCCACGCCGGTTTCGCCCACGAGCAGCACCGTGGTGGGATAGTTGGCCACCTGCTTGGCCTTTTCAAACACGCTGATCATGCTGGTGGAATTGGCGATGCAATCCCTAAGCTTCAAGCGGTTGAGGCGGGCGCTGATATCCGCGCTGGTAAAGGATTGCTCCTGCACCAGCTCATCCAGGTTGGCGGGATAGATTTCCGTGACCACATAGGTGAAGTCCGGCTGTGTTACGGCCAGGCTGTGGATCATCAAAATGCCACTGCGCTCCTGGGCTGCGCCGTTTTGCAGGGCTTCGGCGGCCAGCCGGTCCGCGTTGATGCCCTCCAGCTGGGGCAGCAGCGCCTCCCAGCTCTGGTTTTGGTACAGCGCCCTGCCCTGCGCGTCGGTGATGCGCAGCGCCGTATGGATGAACGAAAGCAGGGCTTCCGGCTGAATGGACTGTATTTCTTTTGCCACGGTAACGCCTCCTTCCGATCAGCGGGCCTGCTCCGTCAAGGCGGACTTCTTCTGCAAAATCGTGGTCAGGGTGGACATCACATAGCACAGGTTGGTCGCGTTGGCAATGCCCAGCGGCGCGATATCCATGGCGCTGCCGTGCCCGGTGGACAGGATGGAGTAGGGCACGTTGGTGTAAATCAGCGCGGTGGTTTCAAACATCTTGGCCTTCATGGCGATGTTGCCCTGATCGTGGTAGAGGTAGATGATGCCGTCGTAGCCGTTGTTCACGGCCCGCTGGTAAATGGTGTCGCTGGGGTAGGGGCCGCTGATGTCGATGCCGCGGCCCTGCAGCGCCTCCACGGCGGGGATGATGATCTCGGCCTCCTCCTCGCCCAGAATGCCGCCCTCGCCGCCGTGCGGGTTGAGCGCCGCAATGCAGATATGCGCCGGTACGCCCAGAATATCGCGCAGCACATGGTGCAGGCCCATGGCGGTATCCACGATGCGCTGCGTGGTCAGCAGCTCGATAATTTTGCGGAACGGCACATGGCCGATCACCGACGAGCGGAACAGCGAGCCGCCCTTGACCACGCTTTGCACCTCAGCCACCCCGGCCAGATGGGCGAACAGCTCGTATTCCGACCGGTAGCCGCAGCCGGAAATCGCCAGCGCCTGCTTGCTGATGGGCGCCATGATCATCGCGGTGATCAAACCCTGTGCAAGCATTTCATACCCGCGCACGATGGAGTGATAGGCCAGCATCCCGGCGGCCGCGCCGACCTCGCCCAGCACCACCGCCCCAGTATCGCCCTCGATATTCACCACGGGGATGCCGCGCAGATAGGCGGGATCGGGTTCCTCGCACAGCGCTTCGGCCGTGGATTTGGAAAAAAACAGTTCGCAGCCGATCCGCCGGGCGGTTTGGCACAGCAGATCATAATTGCCGATCAGCACCGGCTTGGCATAGGCGTAGGTGCTGGGGCGCATCAAAAGCTTCAGCACGATTTCCGGGCCGATACCGGCCGGGTCGCCCAGCACGATGCCGATCCGGGGTTTTTGCAGGTTTGGTTCCATCGGGATACCCTCCTTGTGTTTTGGAAAGTACGTTGCTATACTTGAGCTGCGTTTACCGGCCTATGGGGCCGGATGAAAAAAGGATGTGAACAGGGTGCAGCTGGGCGTTTCGCAGGAGCAGAAGCCGGTTCTTTCCCAGCAGCAGATACAGGCGCTGCGCGTGCTGGAAATGGGCGCGGCGGAGCTGCATGCCTTTTTGAATAAGCAGGCGCTGGAAAACCCGTTCATCCGCTATGAGGGGCCAGGCGCCCTGTCCGGCTGCGCGCCGCCGGGCGGCGCGGCGGGGGAGGACGGCGATTATCTGGACCTCCTGGCCGACGCGCACAGCCGGGAAACGATTCACGGACACCTGACCGAGCAGGCGGAGCTGGCCGGGCTCACGCCGCAGCTGCGCGGGCACGTGGGCTTTCTGATCGATCATCTGGATGAAAACGGATATCTGGCCATGCGCTCGCAGGAGATTGCCGCGGCGCTCTCGGTATCTGTTGAGGAGGCCAAAGCCGCGCTGCGGTGTTTGCAGTCGTTCACGCCCGCCGGGGTGGGCGCGCGCTCCCTGCGGGAGTGCCTGCTGCTGCAATTGAAACGCATGCCCTCGCCCGATCCGCTGGCGGTGAAAATCGTGCGCGATCATCTGGCGCTGCTGGCCAAGCGCCGCCTGCGCAGGCTGGCGGAGCTGTGCGGGGTGAAGGAGGCGGATATCCTGCGCGTCCAGCAGGTGATCGTATCGCTCAATCCCAAGCCGGGCAACGGCTTTGCCTCCGCAAAGGATACGCCCTATGCCCCGCCCGACCTGCTGGTTACCGCGGAGGAAAACGGCGCGGTCACCGTGCGGTTGAACCCGGATCTCTGCTCCCGTTTTCAGGTGGATGCGGACGATACGCGGCACGTTCGCCAAAGCGGCGGGCAGGAGGAGGATCACACCGCCTATATCGGCGAGCGGCTGGCCGCGGCCCGGCGCATCGGGGACAGTCTGCGCAAGCGGGAGAGCACGCTGCTGGCCTGCGGCGAGGCGATTGCCGCCCGGCAGCGGGAGTTTTTCCGGGGCGAGCTGCAATACCCGCATCCCGTGCCCATGCAGGCGTTGGCGGAGCAGCTGGGGCTGCATCCCTCCACCGTTACGCGGACGCTGAAAAATAAATCCCTGCGCTGTGATCTGGGCGTGTTTCCGCTGGCGTTCTTCTTTACGCGGGTTTCCTACCCAAGCAGCGGGGGCGACCGGCCCATCGCCTTTGTGCGCGGCCGCATTGCCGCGCTGATCCGGCAGGAGCCGCCCGCCGCGCCGCTGAGCGACCGGCGCGTGGCGGAGCGGCTGACGGAGGAGGGCATTTCCATCTCGCGCCGCGCGGTGACCAAGCACCGGGAGGCCATGGGCATTCCCTGCTCCTACGCGCGGGGCGGACAAAAATAGGAAAAGCGCACCCGCGGGGCCGCTGGGTGCGCTGTCCGGCTCAGGGGTTCATGGTTTTGAGCAAATTAACCACGGCGTCGCCCACCTGCGCGGTGGTCGCGCTGCCGCCTACATCCTGGGTCAGCACGGTTTGTTCCACCAGCAGTGTTTCGATGGCGGCAAGCACCCGGCGGCCCAGCTCCTCATGGCCGAAGAAATCCAGAATCTGGCTCGCGGACCAGATGGAGGCCAGCGGATCGGCAATGCCCTTGCCCGCGATATCGGGCGCGGAGCCGTGGATGGGCTCGAACATGGAGGGGTATTTCCGCTCGGGGTTCAGGTTGGCGCCCGCCGCCAGCCCCATGCCGCCCGCGATGGCCGCACCCAGATCGGTGAGGATATCGCCGAACAGGTTGGAGGTCACCACGATTTGGAACCGCTTGGGGTCCTTCACCATAAACATGCTGGCGGCGTCCACCAGCAGGGAATAGGTTTTCACCCCGGGGTAATCCCGGGCGACCTCTTTGAAAATCTGGTCCCAGAACACCATGGAGTAGTTCAGCGCGTTGCCCTTGCTGACGGAGGTCAGGGTTTTGCCCTCTTTTTTCGCCAGCTCAAACGCGTAGCGGATAATGCGCTCGCAGCCGGTACGGGAGAACACGCCGTTCTGGATGACGACCTCGTTGGGCTTATCCTTATACAGCCAGCTGCCGCTGCCCGCGTATTCGCCCTCACTGTTTTCGCGGACGAAAACCATGTCGATCTCCTCGCGCTTCACGTCCTTCAGCGGGCAGGGCGCGCCCCGGAGCAGCTTGACGGGGCGGAGGTTGACATACTGGTCAAAGCTTTTGCGGATGACCAGCAGCAAATCCCACAGCGAGATATGGTCGGGCACGCCGGGCGCGCCGACCGCGCCCAGATAGATCGCGTCAAAGCCGCGCAGGGTTTCGATGCCGTCCTTTGGCATCATCTGCCCGTGCTCCAGATAGTATTCGCATCCCCAGGGGAAATACGTCCATTGAAACGTAAAGCCGCCGTCCAGCGCGGCCACGGCGTCCAGCACCTTTACACCCTCGGCGATCACCTCGGGGCCGATGCCGTCGCCGGCGATGACTGCCATATTATACTTTTTCATGCGGTACTCCTTTCGAATGAGCCGTTGCCCCGGGTTAAGCCGTTTTCCGCCGTCAGGCGCGCGCCTTTTTGCGAAACGGCTTTCCGCCGGGTTTTCCGTTACTTTTGACTCCTCTTGCAGATACCGCAGGCCCGCCGCGATACACAGACAAACGCACAGCCCCCCGCGGGACTGCCGTTCCCCTCTGTGCCGTGCCGGGCACCTTCATCATCTCTCGGCCAGATTATAGCATGGGGGAGTTTTTTTGTCTACCGCGGCGGGGCGAATGCGGGCAAAATCGCCTGCGCGCTGGCACGCTATATTTTGCCAGCTTCCGCTTGCGGAGGCCTTGACGTAGCGCTGCTACTACTGCGGCCTCCGCAAACGAAATCTGACAAGAATCTAGCGCGCCATCACACAAGCGCTTTCACCCGCATTCGCCCCGTCGCGGCTTGGGTTTGGGAGAGGGGAATTACGGAGATATATTGCTGTTTATTGGAGTTGCCGTCCTTTGCGGTTCCGGCAGGTACGAGAAGAGAAAATCACGGAAGATTGAATTCGGGGAATGAAAAGTTTCGGACGGGGTCTTGCGTGATTTGGCCGACCTGTGGTATACAAGGGAATACCAAAGCTTTTGAATTTTTAGGCCGGGGGAAACCGAAAACCGGCGGGAAAGCAAGAGGGGGATGCCTTTGAATACACTGCGGGACGATATGCAATTTGTGATCGGCGAGGCCGTGAAAAAAACCAACCCCAAGCGCGCGGTGCAGGTGGCGCTGGAAAAACTGAATTTGAAACCGGCCGGCAGGCTGCGGGTGATTTCCGTGGGCAAGGCGGGCTGGACCATGGCGCAGGCCGCGCAGGAGGTGCTGGGCGGCGCGGTGGAGCGCGGTCTGGTGATCACCAAATACAAGCATTCGCAGGGCGCGCTGCCGGGTTTTGACATTTTGGAGGCCGGGCACCCGCTGACGGATGAAAACAGCGTGCTCGCCGCGGACGCGGCCATCCAGATGGTGCGGGGGTTGACCGCGGAGGACACGGTGCTGTTCCTGCTGTCGGGCGGCGGATCGGCCTTGTTTGAAAAGCCGCTGATCCCGCTCCCGGAATACATCGCGCTGACCAACGCGCTGCTCAAGTCCGGCGCGGATATAACGGATTTCAACGTGATCCGCAAACGCCTTTCCGCCGTAAAGGGCGGCCGTTTTGCGCAGCTGTGCGCCCCGGCGAAGGTGATCGGGCTGATCCTGTCCGACGTGATCGGCGACGCGCTGGAGACCATCGCCTCCGGCCCGATTTCCCCCGACCCCGTACAGGCGGAGGAAGCGGAGCGCACCCTGCTGCGCGTGATGCCGGACGCGCCCGATACGGTACGCGCCCTGATGCGGGAGGAAACGCCCAAAACGCTGGCAAACGCCGAGGCGGTGATCATCGGCAACGTGGGCCTGCTGGTGGACGCAGCGGCGGAGGCCCTGCGCAAACGGGGCTACGAGACGGTGATCCTGACCGACCGGCTGGCCTGCGAGGCGGCCGAGGCGGGGCGTTTTCTGGCGTCCATCGCGCAGTTTTATGAAAAAGGAAACCGCTCCATCGCGTTTCTGGCGGGGGGCGAAACCGTGGTTCACGTCACGGGCAGCGGGCTGGGCGGCCGCAACCAGGAGCTGGCGCTGGCCGCCGCCCCGGTGCTTTCCGGCCTTCCCAACGCCGCCGTGTTCAGCTTCGGCAGCGACGGCACCGACGGCCCCACCGACGCGGCGGGCGGCTTTGCCGACGGCAGCACAGTGCAGGCGCTCAAGGCGGCGGGCATGGATATCAACCAGGCGCTGGCCGACCACGACAGCTACCACGCCCTGCAAAAAAGCGGCGGGCTGATCATCACCGGGCCGACGGGCACCAATGTAAACGATGTCGCGGCGGTGCTGGTGCGGCGGGCATAAACCCGGCCGCTGTCCGGCGGGATGGAACCGATACAGAAAAGCCTTGTATCCTCTGTGATACAAGGCTTCAGTCTGTCAAAGAACCTTTTCGGGTCGTTATCACCGCTCGCCTCATAGCGCCTTGGGCGCTGTTCGCTCGCTTACTCCTTTGTTGTAACGCAAGCCTTTGGGGTTCCACCCCAATCCCCGGCAAGGGTTTCACCCCTGCACCCTGACCAGGACTTTCAGCCCTGGACCCTTCTTTTTTGAAAGCCTGAAGCCTTGCATCCTCTGTGATACAAGGCTTTTCCTTTCTGGCGCCCATTGTGGGATGCAGACAGGCTATTTTTGCCGGATCAGCAGCGGCATCCACATGCCGCCCTGCACGCTGCGGGCGACAAACTGGATGGACCGGCCGGTTTTGGAATCGTACCAGTCGCCGAAGGGGACGCGCGTGTCCGATTCCCGCAGGTAGCGGGCCAGGGGCGCGATCAGCCGGGCGAACAGCGCGGGCGAATCCGTCAGGCTGGCGACCCACACAATCCAGTCGGACTTGGCATAGTCCCGGCGGGAGTCCAGCGGCAAGCCGTAGGGGTTGATGTGGAGCAGGTAGCTTTCCAGCTCCTTTTCATAGAAGGAATCGCTGAAAAGCTGAAGCCCCAGCGCCTTATCCCAGGCGAGGTTGTATTTCAGGCTCCAGCCCTGCCCGTCGAAGGTGAGGGCGGTGCGGGTGAGCAGCTGCGCGCGCCGCAGCCAGCTGGCCGCCATACGCTGGGCCTGCAGGGCATAGCCGTCGGCCCGGGCGTCGCCCTGGCGCGTGAGCAACCGGGCAAAGCAGGCCATGCCGACAACGGCCTTGGCGGCCAGGTTTACGTTGCGGGCCAGATGCCCGGCAAAATCGTCCGTGCAGAGCTGGTTGGCGGGGTCCTCGCCGTACTGTGCCAGATAATCCGCCCACTGTGTGAGCAGCGCCATATCCTCCGGCGGGATGCTTATGGCCGGGTCGGCCCCGGCCGCCGCGCACAGCATGATCACCATATTGCCGCATTCCTCTACGGGCATCTGCATGGCTTCGTCATAGCAGTTCAACTCCGCGGGGAACAGGTAAAAGTTCAGGCGCAGATCGCCGTTCTGCGGTTCACCATCCGGGTAGCAGGCCGGATTGGTGCCGTACACCTGGCCGGTGGCCTGCGGATAACAGCCCACGTCGTGGGGCGCGTACGCGAAGGGCCACACGGGCATGCGCGCGAACCGCAAAATGGGGCGGCACAGCGCGTACAAAAGCTCCGGGTTGTACTTTAAAAACAGCGGAGCGGAGGGATAGCTGACGTCGGCGGTGCCGGTGCAGCCGTTGGAATCGTTTTCCTTGCTCAACAGCACCATCCGGCCTTGCTCGTCGGCAATCAGCTTGTGCGCGGCAATGCTCTGCCGGTAGGCCGCCGCGCACAGCAGGGCGTAGTCCTCCCCGCCGCGCTCCATGGCCTCTGCGGTCAGGGTTTCATCAAAGCGGGCGCAGCGCCGCAGCAGCTCGTCATGGGCTTCATCAAACGCCGTCAGGCAGTCGCACAGCGTTTTGCCGTGGCGGGCATACCAGGCCTTGGTGGGCACGCCGAAATAGTTGATGCTCGCCACATCGTCGTAGCCGATGAGGGCGGAAAACGCCTCGGGTCTGTCCGGGGTTACGGCGAGGGAAGCGGCGGCTTCCAACCGGCTTTCCTCACAGGTAACGCTGCCGTGGCTGGCGAGATACAGATAGCCCCAGTCGATGGTGATATGATCTCCCGCGTGGCACAGCAGCTTTTGTCGCTTCTGCCCGGTCTGCGCGATGTTCAGCCCGCCGAGGGCAAACGCGGCGCGGGAGAAGGCCGGGCGATCGGCGCCGTCAAAGCAGAGATCGTCGTACACCGAGAGCGTAAGCGCCACCTTGTGCGGGCCGCCGTCCTCGGAGGATACGGTGCAGTCCACCATCGTGATGGGCACGGAAAACAGCTCCGGATCATCCAGCAGCAGCGGCGTGGTAAACGCGATTTCCAGCCGCACGCCGCCGCCGCGCAGCACGCTGCGGGTGGCCGTGGGGGTAACCGTTACGCTGACGGTTTCCATGGCGGCCTCCGGGCCGAGGCCCAGAAACCGGTAATGCGCGCGGTCCACAACCGCTTGGCCGCGCAGGCGCTTCACCGCGCCGGTCCAGTGGGTGGTATCGGTATCGGTCAGGCGGTCGGCGGCACACCATACGGAAAAATAGGGATCGTTGGCAACCAGGGGCAGGGCAGGCAAACGCATGAAAAAGTTCCTCCCATCACGTGATCCGGCACTCCTGCGGCAGCGAAACGCCCGGGGTGAAACCCCGCGCAAACATACGGCGGCGGAAATGCGCCGGTACGGCATCGTTTTTGTTCTCTTGCTCTCGGGCGGATTATAGCATGGCGGCCCGCGAAACACAACCTTTATCGGTAAAGCGATCACTGACACACATACGTCTTTTTCGGACAAAATGTCAAACGACTGCAAATGAATCCAGGGCGGAAAGGCCTGGTCAGGGTGCAGGGGCGAACCCCTTGCCCGGAGTATGGGAGAATCCTCAAATCCTTATAGTATACTATGTATCCAAAGCGGGCGAACCGCGCCAAAGGCGCGGTGAAACGAGCGGCGATCACGCCTGAAGTGGTTCCTAAACGGTTTCAATATAAAAAACAACGGCAGGCCAACCGGCCTGCCGTCAGCCTGCCAAAGAACCTCTTCGGGTCGTTATCGCCGCTCGCATCACAGCGCCTTGGGCGCTGTTCGCTCGCTTACCCCTTTGCTGTAACGCAAGCCTTTGGGGTTCCACCCCAATCCCCGGCAAGGGTTTCACCCCTGCACCCTGACCAGGACTTTCAGCCCTGGACCCTTCTTTTTTGACAGCCTGACGGCAGGCCAACCGGCCTGCCGTTTCAAACAATCCCTCCGCGCTCAGGGCGCGCTAAGCGTAACCAGCTCGTACCACAGATCCCGCTGGGGCGCTTTCATTGCCAGCGCCACGCCGGGCTCGCCTGTTTCGGGATCGAGTATGCCCACCCACAATGTGTACGGGCCCGTTGCCCCGTCGGGCGGCGGCAGGGTCAGGCTTACGCGATAGGGCTGGCCCGGCAGGATATCGATCAGATCCATCGCAAGCGGCAGGCGGGTTTCGGCGCCCTGCGCATCCACCAGGGCCAGCACAGTCTGCCAGCCAAAGTAAAACGGGGCGACCCCGTCGTTTTCCCACAGCAGGGTGATTTGGATGTCCTCCCCGGTCTGGCGCACGTCGCATTGCGCCACCCGCAGCCGGTAGCCCAGCAGCCGGTTCACCTGGTTCACCGCGGGCTGCATATCGCAGTTGCGTGCCACATCGGCAAAGCTGCCGGGCCCCACCCAGCTGGTGTGCGAGCGGCGGAACAGGGAAAGCGTCTGCTCCAGCGAATGGATCAGCAGCTCCTCGCGGTCCACCTTGGTGGACAGCTCCCCGCCGATGGGGGCGGTCTGCCACGCGTCCGGCATGGGTACGATGGTTCCGGCGCCGTCGGTCGTTGGAAACGTGCCGCCGTTTGCAATCCATTGGAGCCAGGTTTCTGTGGACTTCAGCTCGGCCGCGGTATCGTTGAAAAGCCCGAGGCCGTACTCCGCGGCGGCGGCAAAGGGCCTGCGCATCAGCAGAAAGGTATTGGGGAAGGCTTCCACATAGGGGGTTACATACTGGCGGAGCACATCATCCGGCGGCATGCTGCCGATATCCTCGTGGATATGCCATTCGCCCCAGTGCCCGATGGAGCCCAGCTCCACAAAGGCCACAAAGGAGTCGTTTCCGTAGCGCGCCCCCAGGGCGGCAACGGCCTCGGCGTGCGCCTGGATGAGCAGCGGGTTTTCGTAATTGGGGCTAAAGCCGCGGCCGTAGGGGATGCTATAGATCGTTCCGTCCTTATCCATCGCCTGGTACAGCCAGTCGGGGATATCGCGGTGCTTTTTTCCGGTCGGCTCATCCAGCACAAAGCGCAGAATCAGGCGCTTGCCCTCCGCCCGCCAGTGCTCAAACTGGTTTTCCTTTTCAAAGGCGGCAAAGGCGTACTGCCCCTGCTCCGGCTCAAAATCGGCCCAGGTCAGGTTGGCGTAGACCAGCGTAAAGGCCTGGTCGTGCCCGGAATCGTCATTGGCCCATACCGCGTTGCCGATGAAGGGGTTGTGCAGCTCCTCGTCGCTGGCGGCATAGGGCACGGATACGGTCAGCGCAAGCGCCGGAGCGCATACAACGGTCAGGAGCAGGATTGCCAGAAACCGCGCCGCGCGGCGCAAGCGCTTATGCATAGATCCCCCTGTTATCAGTCGATATAGTCGCCGTCGTACTGTACCACGGTGAGGTCCCACACGTTTTCCAGATTGCGGATATAATCCACAAAGGTGAGGTCGCCCTTGCGCACGCGCACCTCCACCGCCATTTCCATATCCGTTTTGCGCATCGTTTTGGACTTGATCTTGTACGGCCGCGTGCCCAGCGCCCGGCGGATGGCCATGTCCACGTCGGCCCCGTCGTAATGGATGAGCAGGATGTACATCTCGTCCCGCGCGTGCCCGCGCCGGGAAAGCAGGAAGATGAGCAGCAGCATAACCAGCAGCACCAGCACGGAAATATAGAACATCCCCGCGCCGATGGCGATGCCGCTGGCCACCGCCCAGAACAGGTATAACAGATCCAGCGGATCCTTTACGGCCGTGCGGTAACGCACGATGGACAGCGCGCCCACCATGCCCAGCGACAGCACAACGTTGGACTGGATGGTGACGATGATGGAGCAGGTGAGCACCGTCATCCCCGCCAGCGAAACGGCGAACGAACGGCTGTAAACCACGCCCATGTAGGATTTGCGGTAGATCCAGAAGATAAACAGGCCCATGAGCAGCGAAAGCAGGATCGCTCCCGCGGCGCTCAGGATTGTTTCCCAGGTTACCCCCTGCAGGTATCCTCCGGCATCCAGCACCGATTTTTTGATAATATCCTGAAAAGTTAACGTGCCTGACATACAAGCCCCTCCGTTCGATTCATATTCTTATCCCGTACCGCCGCGTTGCAGCAGAGCACATACTTGGACGCCGCCGTGAGGATGCTGGCGCGCGGCGGCAGCAGCGAACGCACCTGGTGCGGCAGAAATTCCGTGTACTTGACCTCCATGATCATCTGGTCGGCGGGCAGCACCTCCACGGTGGGCAGCGCGGGGTCGAACAGATCAAACCGCCCAAACCCGGCCCGCACGTGCTTGTCAAAGGTGATGCGCACATCCCCCGGGGCAAAGGTATACGGTTCGCGGTTATAATCCACCATCACCCGGGGGCGCATGATGCGCGAGGTACACTCGTAATAAAACTCCTGCAGCAGCCTGTGCTCGCTGTGCTTGAGCAAATCGTAGTCCCCGGCCAGCAGCGCGTCCGTCTGCGTGCGGGAGAGGGGGGCGGCCACCTTGCAGATGTACTGGCCGTACTTGCTTTTGCGCTCCAGCTTGATCATCGTGTCCCGGCAATCGTACACGCGCAGGCGGTACTTGTTGCGCAGCAGAACACCTTCCTCCTTGTCGTCGTAGGCGGTGTTCCAGTAATCGTCGAAATACAGGCTGCGAATCCAGTACTCGCCGTATTGATCCACGTTCTGGTCGCGCTGCAGCACCCCGGCCATACGCGTTTTCAGCAGCGCCCAGTCCGGCAGGTTGATCAGGTACTTGAGCTCGTGGCGGTATTTGAGTTCGCTCATGGGAGATTGAGCACCTCCCCGCTGTCCGTGATGGTAAAGCGCCGCATGCCGTAATGCTCCGCGTCCGTGGACACCGTATCAAACGGGATCTGCGTATAACCGCTCTCGTTTTCGGCCGTTACGCGCCAGTAGTAGGTGCCGGGCGGAAGCATCGGCGCGGTGGTGCCGATAAACAGCTGCGGTTCGCCGTCGTACACGAGCGCGTCCCCCGCAAAGGACCAGTCCGTGGCGATCTGCGTTGTGTAGGAAACCATCTCGGAGGAAAAATTGTAGGCGTCGCCCCAGACCAGGTCGAGCGTATCATCCTCGCGCGTCACATTGCCCAGGAAGAACGGCATCGGCTTTTGCAGCGAAAGCAGGAAGCTCTGGTAGGCGGTTTCCACATCGTTTGGCATGCGCTGGTAGATCAGCTCCTGCTGCTCCACGGTGCAGGTCAGGTTCACGAGGTCCGGCATCCGCCGGGTGAAGGCATCCACCACCGTGCGGTAGCGGGCAATCTCGGCCCTGATCACCTCGGGGGTGATCAGGTCATGCAGCCGCTCCATCTTGTCGGCCAGCGCGTTGCGGTAGGCCTCCACACGGAGCATGCGGTTGAACAGCACCATGCCCCAGTAATTGGATACGCCGGTCTGCCAGTCGCTCGCGCCGTAGGTTTTGCCCAGTATATCATGCTCGCTGCTGGTCAGGCAGCCGTCGCCGTCCCAGCAGATAAAATACCAAACGTCGCTGTTGACGGGGCTGTAAAGCAGGTAGTTCTGGGAGTTGGTATCGGTGTTGCCCATCAGGATATTGTAGGCCAGAAAGCTGGTGACGTTATCCAGGTTAAAATAGGTATCCATTGTTTTCTCAATGGGCACGGTATAATCGTTCACGGCGTCCAGCATGGCAAGCAGCTTGGTGTGGTCCTCCGTGGTTTTGGGCTCCAGCACCAGGTTGAACGCCTCCGCGTCGTACAGGGGATCGGTGGCCAAACGCAGCTGATCCTCATAGCGGAAAAACTCGCACATGTTGGCCTTGTACAGGTTTCCGTCGCGGCTGAGGCTGTGGTTGCGCAGATAGCGGCCGTTGGGCAGCTCCACCTGTGTAAACAGGCCGTAATCGGAAAAGGCGGTTTCGCCCGCGGTTTCATCCTTGATGAACACCTGCACAAACTGTGTGCGCAGGCTGGTGATGCCGGGCACCCTTTGCAGCAGGGTGAAAAACAGCATGTTGCGCAGCCGGGTCGTATCGTAGGGGTGCTTGTTCAGCGCCAGGGCGCGCTGGCCGCGCCATAGCCCGGCGGTATCGTACAGATCAATCCGGTAGGACTTCTGCGGCGAGTTTGTGCTGGACCGGCCGCGCACGTTCAGGGTGGCGTTGGCGGTCTGCGTGCCGTAGCCGATGTCCCCCGGCAGCGGGCCGTAGGCGTCGCCGGGCTGGAAAAGGATCTCGGTTCTGATCTTGGGCACGTTGCCCATGCTTTGCAGGTTTTTGTAGCTGTTGACCTCCGCAAACGTATGGTTGGTGCCGCTGGCCGCGGTGCCGCCCTTGACGGTGATGTAAAAATGAGCAAGGGAGGCCGGATCCTGATCCTTGTACAGGGCAGCGTCATCCGTAAGGGACAGGTCGGCGATATCCTCCACGGGCACTTTTGCCACAGTGCGCGCGGCCGTGGAAGCCGCGGCGGACGGATCGGCGGTTTCCGTTTGGGTTTGGGGTACGCAGCCGGTCAGCAAAAGGCCGACGGCCAGCACCCCGGCGATTAACAGTAAGCGTTTGGTTCTCATCCCTGTATATCTCCTTTTCCGGAAGTTCCCGCGGTTTGTGTTATTTTCCAACGGCGCCTGCCCGGGTATTCAGCCTTGCGGCAAGCTTGGCCCAGCGGCCCCGCCTTTTGCACCGCAAGCACCGGCTGCCCGCAGTACACATGGTAATCGATGCTGCGCACGTAGTGCAAAAGCCGGAACAGCCCGAACGCGTACATCGCGAAGCCCGCAGCGGTCATCCCCAGACCGTAGTACAGGGAATCCAGATTCCTGATAAACAGCGTGCCCGCCAGGTTGAGGGTGAAGTAGAGCAGGCAGGTCATCAGCGCCCCGGCGCGGTCGTTGAAGTACAGCTGCAGCAGCAGCATGCAGTTACCGATGGCATAGGCGCTGTAGCCGATGGACATGATCTGGAACATGCCGATCATATCCCGGGTAAAGCTGAGGGATTCCAGCACGTAGCGCATGAGCACCGTAAACAGCACCATTACGAAAACCTGGATCTGCGTGAGATTGAAAATTTCCTGGGACAGCATGCTTTTCATGTTGTCGCGAGCCAGGCGGATCTCCGCCAGGGTGCCGCCGGTGGTGATGGTGGAAAAATACTCTTTATATTTCTGGTAGAAATTCACTTCCACCGAGATCACAAAGTTGATGCTCGTGGGAACCGCCACCAGATAGGCGAAAAAGGCTGCCGAATCGTGCAGCGGCGCGTGGCGGAACTGCCCCGCCACCACCTCGCTCAGCGGGGAGAACCACATGACGATGATGTGCACAAACGCGCCCGCCATGCTGAAAAAGCCGGTGAAAACCAGATCGGGATACTTGCCGATCCACTCCACAAACGCGAAGATGCTGCCCTTGCCCACCGGGAAAATGGTGAGCAGCACACGGGTGAAGGAGACCAGCATCACGCCGTAGCCGCAAAACAGCGAAAGCATGATGGCGGTGACCGGGCTTATCCCCGCGGCCAGCAGCGCGATGCTCAGCCCGAACACGGTAACCACCCCCGGCCAGGAACCCCAGCAGGATGCGGCGGTAATCCTTGGCCGCCGTGATGTAGGCCATCTGGAGCCACACCACGAGGATTTCCACAAATAAAAACAGGTTGATGACCCGGTCCAGAATGTCGATCTGGTCCGCGTGCCACAAAAACGCGCCGTAGGCGATCCCGCCGGGGAGGATCAGCAGCAGCGCGCCGCCGAACAGCGACGGCAGGATCCGCTCGTTGAGCTTCTGGTACAGCATATCGGCCACATACCGGGATAACAGCATTTGCAGCAGGGAGCTTAAAATCAGCGAGCCCAGCATGGCGTATACCATCAGCACGACCATGGTTTCCGTTTCGATGTCCGTGGCGCCGAACGCGCGGGTGAGCAGCTGCACACCCAGCAGCATGGCGATGGCCAGCACCATGGTGCCGGTGGTTACGATACCGGCATAGGCATAGGCGCGCACCTTGGAGATGGCGCCGCGGCCCACAAACAGCTTTTTCAGCTCAAATCCGATTCCTGCCATTATGCCTGCCACTTTCCCGCCGCGATGCTTTCGGCTTTTTCATAGATTTTGGTATACGCGTCGATCATCTGCTCGTGCCCGTACAGGGCGTTTACGCGTTGGCGGCCGACTACGCCCATCTCCCGGCGCAGCTCCGGGTTCTGGCACAGGGTGAGCATCGCGTCCGCCAGCTCACCCTGGTGCATCACGGGCACGCAGAGGCCCGCGATACCCAGGCTGTCGTCGTCGCCCTCCAGCAGCTCGCGGCAGTTGCCCACGTTGGTGGTTACCGCCGGCCGGCCCGCGGCCATCGCCTCCAGCACGGCGAGGGGCTGGCCCTCCGATATGCTGGTCAGCAGGGTGAAATCAATCCGCTGCAGATACTCCTGCACGTTCACGCGCCCGTAAAGGTGACGTTGGTAAGCTCCAGGTCCTGGCGCAGCTGCAGGCACTCGTTGTAGTACTCCTCATCCTCGTCCGTGGGGCCCATGATGTGCAGCCGAACCTGGGGAAACTCCGCGCTGACCCGCGAAAAGGCGTACAGCATGGTTTTGATGTCCTTGATGGGCACGATGCGCACCACGGCGCCGATATCCCACAAACCCGTCCGGCTCCTTGAGGGGAATGCTTTCAAACCGCTCGATGTGCACGCCGTTGCGGATGACCGCGCACTTGTCCGCGTCGCAGCCGATTTCCTGCTGGATGTAGCTGGCGCGCTGGAACAGGGAGGTTACCTGGTCGGCATAGCGGTAGGCGCAGCGTGTGAACATATAGAACATGTTGATCCACAGGTCCTTGAAATGGGAGGGTACCCAATCGCTGCGCAGGATCTCCTCCTCACGCTCACGGGTGTAAATACCGTGCTCGGTCAGCACATAGGGCTTGCGGTAATACTGCGCCGCCATGCTGCCCAGCACGCCTGCGTACCCCGCCGATACCGAGTGGTACAGGTCGGCCTTGGGCGGCGTGCCGCCCAGCAGGTATAACAGTGGCAAAAACATGGAGCGCATGGTCCAGAACAGATCGGTGAAGCCCACAAAGGGATAGCGCTCCGTGCAGATCTCCTGCAGGATGGCAAAAAAAATCGCGGGTTGAGCAGAAACTCCAGCCCCTTGTGCCGGTCGTTTTGGAAGAGCGCGAAAATTTCGTTCCAGTCCGGGTTCTGGGAGGAGAGCATTTCGCGGATCGCCTCGTACTGCGGCTTGGTCAGGCGGTAGCGCCGGGGGTTCTTGCGCAGGGTTTCGTGGATGACCGAATCCAGATAAACGTCAACCACCTTCACCACGTTGCCGGGCGGGCTGATAGGCAAAGTGCCCGCGTGCTTTTTCCTGCGCGCCGATGGCCCATACCACAAACTCGTGCTGGGGCATGCTCTGGATGAGCGCCTGCAGCCAGGACGATACGCCGCCCGCCACAAACGGGTAGCAGCCCTCGGCGATAATGCATATTCTCACGTTCCGGCCTCCCACAGCACACGGACAACCGCTTCGTCCGCGCGAAGCCAGTAAAACCCGTCCGAGATTTTAATAAGCTCGCCGCCGGTGACGGACGCCGGAACCGCCCGCGTGCGCAGCGCAAGCCATACCCTCGTCAAAAAAGTTGGACAGCGTAAGCGTAAGGCCCCGGTCGTCCTCCTCGCGCTGCACGCCGACCCGGGAAAACCGCTGCACGGCGCCCGCGCCCTCCGACGCCGTCAGGTACCGCAGATCGGGATAGGTTTCGGCAATCTGATCAATCCGCTCCTCAAACAGGTTGAACATCTCGGCCCAGCTGAGGTTCTTGCTGCGCTTCGTATCCAGAATATCGTCGGGGTGGATGAAGTGGGAGAACACGCCGTGGAGCAAAAGCTCCTGTGCGGCGACGAAATCCATATACTCATCCGTTTCAAAGCCGGAGGTTATGCGCGGCACGTTAATGGCGCCGTCGGCCCTCGTCAAACTCCTGCACCAGGGCGTCCACGCCCTCCTCGCGCAGGTACAAGCCCCGAGATCACCCGGATGTTGGGCAGGGTGCGCAGCAGCGTTCTGTGCCCGATCTCGCTCAACAGGTTGGAGGGCGGCACATAGGTTTGGAAATCCGCGTTGATATACAGCGTTTTTGCCGTAGCGGTAGAGCTCAATCAGGCTGTGGCTCATCGCGTTGGTGGACGGCCACGGCATGTAGTCCACCCCGTTGTAATCAAAGTCCGCCATTACACAGGGGCATGTGGTTGTAGCCCGTGCAGCCCCATCTCCCCGCCGGAGTGCAGCAGCTCTGCCGTGTAGTATTTCAGCAGCGAATCATCCACCCCTTTGGTGGTAAAGGGTCCGCAAACGTTACTGTTGTAGGTTTCAATCAGCACGCCGGTATAGCGGATACCGTGATCCCAGGCAAGCTGCTTCATATCCGGCCACCAGTGATTGCGGAAAAAGCCCTGAATGCTGTAGCCGAACTGCCGCTTGAGCTGCTCGTTGAAGCCTTCGGGCTGCGGCGCGGGAAAATCGTCGATAAACACCATGCCTGCGTTGATGATGGGGTAGACCAGCGTATCGTTGAGCGCGGCCATCACCGCCAGGGCAAACCCGCGTCCGCCCCGGTTGACCATCCAGCGTGGGTGTTGAGCACCGCGATGCGGCCCAGGCCGGAGGGCCGCTCCCACAGCAGCGGAATGGCGATATCCCCGCCCGACACGATGTGCACCGTGCAGGCGGCGTCCAGCTGCACGATAAGGGCGTAGTCGGCCAGCCCTCCGCTTTCGCTGTACTCGGCGTCGCCCCACAGCGGCAGAAGGCCGGTGATAATACCGAAGCGACCCGTACGGCTGGTAATCATGGTCGTATTCGATAATGCCCAGCTTACGGGAGATCACCCGGAACACATTGTCGATCACGGGGGTCATCATCAGCGCGAAGCGGCCGCCGTTTTCTACCCAGGCAAAGATCGCGTCCAGGTGGCCCTGCAGCGGCACCAGGGACTGGCTGCAATACAGAAAGGTATCGAAGGGCGGCGAGGTCCGGCAGGGGATCGGCGGAAACATCAAAGGTCTGGTAGGCGTAGCGTGTTTCATTCAGTGTGCTGGTCAACGCGGTGGAAAACGACAGTTCCACCGTATCCGACGGATTATAGGCGACCAAAATCCGGGCCGGGCCGGTCTGCGCGGCGGCGGCCGGGACGGGATCTTCCAGCAGCGCGATAGACATGCCGCGCGCCTCAATGCTGATGCCCGTCATTTCGGCCAGCAGCAGCCCGGCAAATACGATCATCACGACCATCGGCAGCAGGTATCGGAGGATGGATCTCTGTTTCATGGCATCAGCCCCCGGAAAAAGTTGAGGTGCTCGCGCCCGGCGGCCGTAAAATCGACATTCTTCTGCTGCACGCGCCCCAGCAGCGTCCGCATCCCCTCCTGGTCGCGCGTTTCCGCGTACACGCGCATGCCTTCCAGCCAGGATTTTTCATCCTTGGGGTACAGCTCAATCAGCTGGTTGGCGGCACGCTTGGCCTCCTGTGCGTCCTGCAGGGCCAGGGAGTTGCTCACCTTGATGCGCAGAATGGACGGATCGGTCTCCAGCGAAAGCAGGTTGTCCAGTGCGTTTTGGAGCACCAGCCGCTGGCGGTGCAGCAGCTGCCCCTCCAAAAGCCCGCTGGTGCAGTAGCGGTTGAGCAGTTCAATATATTGGTGGTGCGTATCCAGCGAGGTTTTGCGCTTGGCAAGCTCCAGCTGCAATTGCTGGAGCTCCAGCTGAAAATGCCGCTGGATCTCCATGATGGACGCGGTGGCGTAATGGGCGGTTTCGCTGTCGTCGTTGTTGCGGGCGACAAGCAGCAAATCCAGATACCGCATGGGATCGGAGCGCAGAACGTTCATCACCAGGGTGCGGCGCTTCTGCGGATCGTTGATCAGCAGGGCTTCCTCCAGCGGCACGGCGCTTTCCACCCCGGTGCGCGCCACGATGCGGACGCGGTGCTTTTCCTCCTGCTGGGACAGCCAGTCCGCGTCCGGCGGCCGGGTGCCCAGTGAGCGGATCAGCGCGTATCCGGCGATCGGCCCGAACACCGGCAGCAGCAGAATCCAGCCGAAGTGCGCAAAGTTGAAAAGGTGGTGTTTTCCCCGCACCGCAATCAGCAGCACGCCGCACAGCCAGCTGATGAAAGGATAGCGCCAGCAAAACGATATCGGTGCTCGACATGCTAGGCCTCCTTTGAGGCGACCGAGCAGATCAGCCCGGAGTTGCGGAAGCGTTTCTCTCAATCTGGGGCAGGTTTTCCAGGCTGGCCTGGGGCAGCAGCACATAGTACTGGCCGTTGGAAAGCCTCCCCGCGATATCGGTGCTGCGGGTGGCGCGGCCGATGCGGCGGTCGAACTCCTCGATGGAGGAGATGTTGTCCACGCTCTGCACGGTTAGCAGCAGGTAGGCGGAGGCGCGTTTTTTTGCGCATCTGGCTGTACACGCCCAGCGTGGAGCGGAAGGCCTTGTCCGACAGGATGTGCGTGTTGCGGATGTACATATCCGGCGCCGAATCAAAGTAATGCAGCGCGCGCACCATGGAGGACTGCACCAGCCCCGATACCACGTTGAACAGGTTTTGCCGGTACAGGGTTTGCTGCTCAAAGGGCACATCCCACAGGGCGATGATGGCGATGGTTTTGCCGTCCTGCGAGATGGGGGCGCAGAACGCCGGATAGCCGGGCTCCAGATTGGTATTGGCGAACATTTCCCCTTTTTCGTACATATTGGCCAGCAGGGGGTATTTTTGCATGTCCATGGATTTGGGCAGGTCGGTCAGCGCGCGGGAGTGCACCACAAGCCGCGCGAAGGAGGACGCGCCGCTGTATGAATACAGCGCTACGCTGTTGTTTTGCATGACGTCCTCCAGCACGTCCAGCGTGGATAAAAACACCTGCTCGGGCTGGAGGGTATCCAGCTCCTGGGTGATGGCGTAGATGCGGCCGTAGCTGTCGCGGAAGCGCAGCACCTGCTCCTGGAGAAGGTTGCGGTCCTCATCCACCTGCTTATACATGGACTGCATAAACTCGGTTTCCTCGTCGCGCTGTTTCATCTCCCGCTGGATGGAAACCAGCTGCTCGGCATGGCGGTCGCGCAGATAGCCGAAAAAACCGCCGCCCAGAATATACATGATCAGCGGCAGCCAGTTATCCGTGTTGTACAAAAGCAGGTATACGTCCCTGCCGTCCTCAAACCAGCTGAAGCTGTAGGCGACGCAGGCGATGACCCCGGCGGCCATGCCGATGGGGCCGCCGTGCAGGCTGCCCATCAGGATTACGTAAAACAGCCAGTAATCCAAAAAGCGGTAGGTGGCGTTGGTATCGGAATAGCGCACCAGCAGCTCGGCCAGCGCGGCGAACACAATCAGCTCCACCCATGGCAGCGCGCTGCCGAACAGGCGGCGCAGCGTGGTTTGCACCCGCTGGCGCACCGGGCGCCTGGCTTTGGATACGCCTGCGTTGGCAAAGATTTCGTCCATCTCTCCCATCCAGCGGTGGCGCGGCAGCCACCCCGCCTGGGTGGCGGCTTTGCATTGCAGCATGGGATGGGTGGGCTGGTTATTCATGAACGTGATTCTGAGCCCCGGCAGGCTGGCATGCAGAAGCGAGGCCATTTCCCCGCAGGAGAACGCTTCCCCGTAGGCCAGGTGCGTTACCCCGGCAAGCCTGCGCTCCAGCGCGAGGGTGAGGAACAGGGCCAGGTCGTCAACATGCAGAAAATCGCAGGGCTCTTCGGGCGTGCCGTTTAAAATCAAGGTCTGTCGTTTTCCCGGTATTGGCGGGCGCGGCTGAAAAACGAGTCCTCCAGGCCGGGGTCGTACAGGTGGGTGACACGGATCAGCAGTGTGCGCATGGCGCTGGGCTCGATGCAGCGGAGCACCTCCTCCGCCGCGTTGATCAGGATGCCCGTCGGCGTTTCCGGCAGGGGGGTTTCATCCTCCCGCCCGGCCTGCGCTGGGTTGAAAACGCGCGCGTCCGAGATCAGATAGAAATTTTCCACTCCGGCGCCGGCCGCGGTGTGCTGCAGCTGGAACAGCGCGTCCAGCATGGAGCCCTGTATGGAACCGTATGCGCTTGAATCCTCACTTTGATAGGCGTAAAAAAACACGATCAGCCCATAGCGCCCCGCCTTGACGACCTGCGTGGCCTCGGGGCTTCCGGGCGACATCTCGTGAAACGTGATCTTTGCCTGCGTGGGCGCAGGGGGCAGGCTGTGGCCGAGCAGCGATACCTGATGCCCTTCCGCACCAGTCTGTCCACCATACCCCAAACCAACGGGGAGAGGATACCAGTCAGCAGGATTTTCAAAATATCTATCCTCCAGATGATAACGGTATGGATCATTTTTTCATCCGACTTCAGTAATCTATATTGTATTGGATACAACGGCGTTTGTCAATCTATCCCCGCTGTGCACAGGGATCGGCCGATATGAAAAATGCCGGGCGCATAGGGAAAGGCCGTCCGCGGACCGAATACAGACAACCAAAACAGCCATGCGTTGGAATGGCCGAAACCGGAAAGGATGAACCCCATGCTATCGCCCCGACAAGTGCATTTGGATTTTCACACCAGCGAGGATATCCCCGGCATTGCGCGGCAGTTTGACGCGGATCAATTTGCCGATACCGCGGCGGAGGCGGCCGTGACATCCGTTACGGTGTTTGCCCGCTGCCACCACGGCTGGCTGTATTACCCCTCCCAGAGGTTTCCGGAGCTCGTCCATCCCCAGCTTGCGCAAAAGGATCTGCTGCTCCGGCAGGTGCGCTCGCTGCACAAACGGGGCATCAAAGCGCCGGTCTACGTTACCGTGCAGTATGATTACCAGCAGGCCAGGGCGCATCCGGAGTGGCTGATCCGCAACGCCGACGGCAGCCATATGGGCAGCGGCTTTGATGAGCCGGGCTTTTATCAGGCGCTGTGCGTGAACACCGGCTACGCGGCGTTCCTCAGGGCGCAGACGGAGGAAATCTGCGCGCTGCTTTCCGGGGAGCTGGACGGCGTTTTCTTTGATATCGTGGGCATCAAGCCGTGCCGGTGCGCCGCCTGCCGGGGCGAAATGCAGGAGAGAGGCATTGATACCGCCGACGATGGCGCGGTGCGGGCGTTTGCCAAAACGGTGATGGAACGCTTCAAGGCGGACATGAGCGCGCGGGTGCGCCGCTGTGCGCCGGACGGCACGGTGTTTTTTAACGCCGGGCATATCGGCCCGTATATGGACCGGGAGGCGGCGAAAAGCTATTCGCATTTCGAGCTGGAAAGCCTGGCCTCCGGCGGCTGGGGCTACCTGCACTTCCCGGTTACGGCGCGTTACGCGCGCACCCTGGGGCTGGACTGCCTGGGCATGACCGGCAAATTTCACACCACCTGGGGGGATTTCCATTCGCTGAAAAACCAGGCGGCGCTGGAGTTTGAGTGCTTTCGCATGCTCAGCTACGGGTTTGCTTGCTCCATCGGCGACCAGCTGGAGCCAAACGGTCGTCTGAACCCTGCCACCTACCGCCTGATCGGCAACGTGTACAAGCGCTTTGCGGAGTGCGAGGCATGGGCCAGACCCTCCGTGCCGGTGGTGGAGGCGGCGGTGGTCACCCCGGAGGACGATCTGTGCGAGGGCCGCGTGCCCCGGGTGATGCTGGGGGCGGAGCAGCTGCTGGACGAGCTGTGCCTTCAGTTTGATATCATCGCCCCGGATGCCCCGTTTGATTCCTACCCGCTGCTGATTCTGCCGGACGGGCTGACCGTGACGGAGCGCTTTCAGGAGCGGCTGAACGCGTATGTAAGCGCGGGCGGCGCGGTGCTGGCGTGCGGCGGGGGCGGCCTGAACGCCGCCGGGGCGTACCCGGCGTGCTTTGGGACGGGCCATACCGGCATGGCGGAGACATATCCGGATTTCCTGATCGCGCAGGGGCCGCTTGCGCAGGGGCTGGAGCCGGATACCGAGTATGTGGTGTATGAGCGCGGCGAGGCGGCGCAGGCGGTGGACGCGCAGCCGCTGCTGTATGCGTGCGCGCCGTACTTCAACCGGGAAGGGAACCGTTTCTGCTCCCACCTGTATACGCCGTCCGCGCACGGGGAGGGCTATCCCGTGGGGTTTGAAAAGGGCCGGGTGATCCTGCTGACGCATCCCCTGTTTTCCCAGTACCGCGCCAACGCGCCGCGCTGGGTGAAAACAATCGTAGGCAACGCGGTGAACCGCCTGCTGCCCGGCCGCCTGGTGCGCCACAACGGCCCCAGCACCGTGACCGTTACGGTGCTGCACCAGCCGGAGCAACGGCGGTACGCCGTTCATATCCTGTGCTATGTGCCCGTGCGCAAATCGGAGACGATTGATAGCATTGAGGAGCGGACAACGCTGTACAACCTGACGCTGGCGCTGCGCCTGCCGCACGCCCCCGCGGCCGCCCGCCTTGTGCCGGAAAACCAACCGCTGGAAATCCTGGACAATGCCGTGACTGTGCCGCAGGTGGACGGCTACGCCATTGTGGAAGTACCGTATTAATACGAATTCCAACCAGTAACGCACTCGTCTTTCTTCGTCGTTTGCCCGTGCTTTTCGTCGTGAAAGCTTGATGCAGCAGCGGCTACCCCTGCATTATCTCTCTTCAACCACGAACAAAATACTTGAAATCCTTATCGCATTTATGATTGGAATCAGGATAAGCTGTGTAAGCACCCTTGCGCCGGATTGCGGCAGGAAAGGAAGCGACAACCGGGATGGAAAAGAAAACCGTTACGTTTGGCATCATCGGCTGCGGAGACGTGACCGAAAGTAAAAGCGGCCCCGCCTTGCAGAAGGTGAAGGGAAGCGCGCTGAAAACCGTGATGCGCCGGGACGAGGCCAAGGCCCGGGACTATGCCCTGCGCCACGGCGTTGCGCACTACACCACGGACTATCTGGACATTTTGAAGGACCCGGAGATCGACGCCGTGTACATCGCCACGCCTCCGCACAAGCATTGCTTTTACACGCTGGAGGCGGCGAAATACGGCAAGGCGGTGTATGTGGAAAAGCCGATGGCGATGACCGCGGCCGAGTGCCGGTCCATGATCGCCGCCTGCCAGATGGCCGGGGTGCCGCTGTTTACGGCGTACTACCGCCGGGGCATGGAAAAGTTCGTCGCCCTCCGGGATCTGCTGGTTGGGGGAAGGCTTAAGGAAGTGCGCGCGTTTGCCTACCGGTTCAGCTGCCCTGTGCCGGAGCTGAACCCTAATCGCGGCTGGCTGATGGACCCCGCCGTTTCGGGCGGCGGCATGCTGTACGACGTTGGCTCCCATATGATCGATACGCTCCGCTTTCTCTTCGGCGAGGTGGAGGCGGCCGACGGCCTCTCCCAAAACCAGAGCGGGGCCTATGCGGTGAACGATGACCACAGCATCGCGCTGCGCTTTATGGGCGGTGTGCAGGGTGCGGCGCAGCTGTGCTTCTGCGCGGCGGAAAAGCAGGATGAATGCGTGGTGTACGGCAGCGGGGGCAGCGTGCGGTTTTCCATCATGGATAACGAGCCGCTGGTGATCTCCGCCGACGGGCAAACGGAGGAGCTTGCGTTTGCCGCCCCGGAGCATGTGCAGCAGGGCCTGATCACCCAGGTGGTGGATACGCTGCTGGGCCGCGGCGATCTGGAGGCCCACGGCGCGTATGGGCTGGGAACACAGGAGATACTGGAGGCGGTGGAGCACAGCCGCCCGTACCGGCGGACGGAGGTATAGGCGGCGGGGCCTATGTCCCAACGCTTACGGTTCCTTTTCCTCCCCCTGCGAAAGCCGCGTCGCTCCGCCGCCCGCGGGCAGGCCGTGGTCGGCGGCGGCCAGCCGCGGCAGGGCTTGCAGGCGCTGCTGCGCTTGAGCGTATTTCCCGTATCATGGACGCGGAGGTAATTCCATACGGCGGGTACAGCAGCGATCACAAAATGGCGGCTCCGTTATAGAAGTATTCCGAGGGATATCCGGTTATGGCGCAAACGTATAGGTGACCGTCCAATAGGCCTTGTTGCCCGAGTAGCGGCCTTTGTTCTCCTTTACCGATACTTTTTGTGTAACGGTAAAGCCATCGTCAAAATATTCCTGTGTGATTTCCACATCCTCCTGGGCCGATCCGACATCCGGGGACGTATCCTTCTCGGTTATCTTTGTATAAATGGAAAGGCTTTCGCCCAGCACAATATCCAGCGTATCCCCCGAGGATATGCTCTTGCCGTTGATGCTGTAATATCTCGACCAGTTTTCGCCCACATGGTTATAACCGGAGCAGACGCTTGAAAGGGTCACGGTCATCCTTATGGTCGGCAGGTTGTTTTTAGGGTTTCCCCAGGTCATAAGCGCCTGCAGCCCGGGGGTGGCGATCCCCGTCTCTTCCATGCCCTGCGCAGCCTGAAAAAGCGTGACCGCGGTTTCGGTATCGTCGTCGTAACGATCGTTCAGCTCTGTATCGGCGTCAATGAAGTAGTCCTCCTTCAATTTCGTTTTCAGCGCCAGAACATCGGGTCCCGAGTCATCCCGGGCCAGGCTTCTGAACTGGGAAAGGTCCATGAAAGATAGATACTCCCTCATGAGGTATCCCTGTGTGCCGTTATACGTACACTGACACCATAGATCATCAACCGGCGTAACCGCAACGATCGTGCTGCGAGGAATTTTCTCGACAATATCCGCTTTGACGGAAGCGGTTTTGCGCATATTGAGGGGGCCTTTCTGAGTTACAACTTCGGCGTACTGGTATTCAGAACCGAAAGCGGCCACGCAGAACGAGACCACGCAAAAAGCAACGATCAATAGCATGGCGATGAATTTTTTCATGAGAATACTCTCCTTTATTCAATTCTCTCATCGGTCTTATCGGAAGTATTCAACATAGATCGGAATAGAAAAAACGCACACAGTACTTGTGCGTTCATTGTACATAATAATTCTTGTAAGAACAACCGCAAGATGTAGAACGGAAAACGTTGTATCTTGTGTATAGCCGTAAGGCAATCCATGGATTATGCCGGGCTGACCCATGCAAAGCGGTTCCTGCCGCAGCCGGGATGGATTCCGGCATGCCGGGAAAAACGCTCCGCTGCGTCTTACAGTCAAAGAAATAGGAAACATCCCGCTGCTTACGTTTCTTCCCTCTCCGTTTCCCCCTGCGCAATCCGCTTCGCTACGGCGCCTACGGGCAGGCCGCGGTCTGCGGCGGCGATATGCAGCAGGGCTTGCAGGTGCTGCTGCTCCTGACGGAACTGTGCGGGGTTGTAAATCAGATCGTGCAAGGCTTTCTGGCTGTTGTAAACCTGCAGATACTGCCTGCGGCGCGGGTCGCTTTTTTCCAGCAGGCGGATATGGCCGGAGAGATCCTTTTCGTAAACGCTGGCCAGCTCGGGCGCGTTGGTATAAAAATAACGGCTTTCCCCGCCCTGCGAGGGGGCAAGGAGCAGAAACCTGCCATCCCGATACAGCTGCAGCGTTGCCAGGATATCCAGCGTAAAGGGATTGACATATGTGATTTCCGTATCTCCCACCAGCGTAATAAACCGGTTCTCCCGCTCTATAAACCCCAGCCGCGCCGCTTTGATTCCCTGTTCGCTGAGGGCGTGATCCGACAGTACGCTGCCTGTTTCAACCTCGATGATCCGCAGCCGGTCCTCCTGCAGTACTTCGTGGTACAGGTGATACAGGTACTGGCCGTCCGCGCTCTCCCGGAGACTGGTGGCATGCTGTGTGCCGAATATTTCGTCGCCTGGCAGCACAACCTGCGGCGTGTGCTGTCCGTCTGCGTATTCTGTGATATTGTACCGCTTCATGCAGCGCGGGTTGAAATAGAAGACATTGATACAGTCCTCCCTGCGGGAGAAGCGGGCGGTGTTGAACAGCTTGTCGCCGTCCAGCACCAGCGAGGCGACAAGCGCATGTTCCCGCGTGAATACAAACAGTTTTTTATGGTCCCTTGACAGTCTGGCAATATAGTCCGGGGAAATATCGGTAATATTGAACGCGTCCTCAATGACCTGTATTTTGCCGTTGCGCCCTGCGGCGGCCAGTACCTTGTCCCCATACGGTCTTTTTCTTCCCGAAAACCGGAGCGCAGGTGAGAAAAAATTGTTGTCGATGGCTTCGCCCGTGTTCACGAGCCCGGTAACATCCATAGAATCCAGCAGCTTTTGCGAAGGGATATGATAGGAATATAAAACCGTGGCGGGTTCCAGCCCGTTTGTTTTGCCGCGCTCCTTGCACAGCAGGGCCGATCCGGTTTCTTCCGATGCGCCGACCGACAGCGCCCGGCCGAAAGCGCGGCCTTCTTTTTCAGTGTGCAGCTGAAACAGGCTGTTATCAAAAAAACAGACTGGGCCGTTCTGACCGCAATAGCAGGAGTATGTGCCGGCGGACTGCGCCGCTTTGGGTATAGGGTACAGATGGGAATATAAAGGGCTGATGGAATACAGGTGCAAAAACGCGGCTTCAATCTTCCGGATGGAGCTCTGCGAAAAACCGAGCGCCCGCATTTTGCTTTCGCAGTACGCGGGAAATCCATGATGCTCCGTCAGGCTGCATTGCAGTATAACGGCCCGGTTTTCCGGATCGTATATCAAAAACACCCTGCCGTGCCAGCCGGACAGAAGAACCGCGGCGAAGGTTTCCGCCTCGTTGACCGCGGCCTGATCTACGTCGTAACAAACAAAATCACTGCCGCCGGTATCCAGCAGCTGTCTGTACAGCGCGTTTGTATCCAGCGTAAACAAATCGGCGCCGGTTTTCACGTCGTAATACCGGAGCGTCTCCACGCGCGCACTGAGCAGCACCCGGCTTTTACCACCGGTCGGGAAGATGTTCTCCATCCTTTCCGCTTCGGTGTCCGGCAGCACACGGGACGCTATTACCGTATCATCCGCCGTATGGATCTGCGTCAGCTTTCCGTAAAAATTTGCCCAGAGGATTCCGCTTTCGGGGTTTACGGCGATCATGGCCTGGCCTTTGGCGGAGGAATTGCAGATTTCCCTTGCGTAGGTAAAGCACCGCTGCGTGCGCAGGTGATACCGATGGAGGGAAAAATCCGGCGGCGTTCGCTCCAGGGGATGGGCTCCGGCATGGATATAATAAAGCGTATCCCGGTAATACACCGCGTTCTGGGGTTCTTCATCTGAATATAGATAATACAGCTGATGACGAGGTTCGGCGTCTCCCAGAAAATGCGTATTATATTCCGTACCGTCGCCCTGCATATTGATTTCAAAAAACCGGTCCCGCAGGTTTCTGGAGCGAAGCAGAAGGATGCGTTTGTCGCTTTCCGCCTTCGCAATCACCACGAGATGGGGGCTGAATAGCTCCACCGGTTTCACGGCCAGCGGAAGGACAACGGTTTTCAGCCGCTCGTGCGTGCGGATATCCCGGATGGTGGCCCGCAGCGTGATTTCGTTTTTGCCGCGCGCAAGCGTTTCCTGTTCGATATAGTAATCAAAATCCGCGCCCAGCGTTCCTCCGGCGGTATCGGTGCGCAAGGTGTGGAATACCCTGTCGTGATAAGGGGTAAGGGCATTGTCCGCATGGGTGGCGATGGCCCGCTGCTGCGGCAGGTGGGTAAGCTCGTTCATTGTAACGCCTCCGTTCTTATGCCTTGGGTTTGTCAGGGCTTAAGCAGACGCGGGCCGCCCGCGCCGGATGGGTCCGGCAGGCTGTGCCCGGCGGCGCACAGGCGCAGCAGGGCTTGCAGGCGCTGCTGTTGCTGCCGGAACTGCGCCGGGTTGTAAATCAGGTCGTGCACCTTCTTCTGGCTGTTGTAAACCCGCAGGTACTGCACGCGGCGCGAATCGCCTTTTTCCAGCAGGCGGATTTGGCCGCAGAGATCCTTTTCGTATACGCTGACCAATTCGGGTGCGTTGGTATAAAAGTACCGGCCCTCCCGGCTCTGCTCGCAGGCGATGATCAGAAACCTGCCGCCCTGATACAGGTAAAGCGTTGCCAGGATATCCATCGTAAAGGCATTGACATAGTAAACGTGCTTGTTGCAGGACAGCGTGATCACCGGATCTCCCATATCCACGGATTCGATATGGTATACCGTAATTTCTTCCCCGGGCAGGGGCAGGTCCGAACGCACTTCGCCGGTTTCCATATCCGTTACCTTAAGCCAGCGGTGCAGGTTTTCCTTGATGTAAATCTGGTACAGCAGCCGTCCGTCCCGGCTTTCCCGGTTATGCCTGGGGAAGGGATAGTGAAACGAATCCGGAATTTGTACCGCCGCTTCCGGTTGCCGGTCGCCGCTTGCGTACCGCGCGATGGCATACCGCTCGATAAAGCAGGGCTTATAGTAATAAATGTTGATGCAGCCGTTCTTGCGGGAAAAACGGGCCCTGTAAAATAGCCTGCCGGGGTTCAGCGCGATCGAGGTTACCCAGACGTGCTCCCGGGTATAGAGGATCAGTTTCCGGTCGTCCGCCGACCGCCGCGCGATATACTCGCCGGAGATATCCGCGATATTCCGGGCATGCTCGATGATCTCTATCCTGCCCTGCCGGCTGACGGTTGCCAGGAAGCGGTTATCCAGGCTCCGGTATTTTTCCTGGTACAGCAGCGCGGGCCAGGTATATTCGTTTTCCTCCACCCTGCCGGTGAGAACCCGGTTTGATAGATCCAGAGTATCAACCTCTGCCTTGGACGGCATGCGGCAGGCATGTAAAACGACATCGTTCTCCGTGGCGTTTCCCAGGCTGCGGCTCGTAGGGTACAGCCTGAAACCGGCTTCCTCCGGCTCGCCGCCGGGCGGCGTCTGCGCGACCGGCAGATCGGTTTTATGAAGGGGGTGCGCCAGAAGATCGGCGGGAGAGTGGAACGGGATTCGGAAATACAGCGACTGCACCGCGGTTTCCATCCGGGCGGCGGTTTTTCCGGAAAACCCGAGCGTCTCCAGCTTGCTTTTGCAGTACAGGGGAAACGCTTGATGCTCCATCAGGTTGCATTGCAGGGCGAGGGTCTGTTTTTTCATATCGAAGATCAGGAAATACTTGCGGTTCAGGGTGGCGCATACGACGGCCAGGCACGATTCATCCCCGTTGACTGCAATCTGATGCACGATGTGCCAAAAGAAGGGATTGTCTTCGCCGCCGGACAACTGGTCGAGGAGGGATTTCAGATCCACGGTAAATACCGGGGCTCCGGTTTGAAGGTCAACATAGCGGATTATGCCCAGATTTGAAACAAAAAACATCCGCCCGGCGTGCATGGATGGGAAAAGGAAACGGCTGTAGGGATCTTCGTTGGGGACTGCGCTGCGGGCAATGATGGTATCATCGGCTGTGTTGATCTGCGTCAGTACGCCGAGCGCGTTGCAATAGACGATCAGGCGTCCGGTATCCGGATCCGCCGCGATCATTTTTGTCTCCTTCGAGTTGGGTTTGAAGAGCTCGCCGGGATAGGTATAGTCCTCACCGGTGCGCGGCTGAAACCAGTGCAGGCTGAGCGTGCCGGGATGATCCGGGTCGTGGGGCCTTGTTGTGCTGATATAGTAAATTTTTCCGCGGCAGTAGAGGGGCCTGTAATGAAACAGCTCGTTATTATGGCTGTAGACCGCATACTGTTGACTGCCGCTTTGCAGGGAATGGGTGGTATAGGCTGTGCCGTCGCTTTGCATATCGATGGATAGAAACTGGCGATTGTTGCCCGTAGCGTTTAACAGGAGGATGCTTTTGTCGCTCTCGGCCTTTCGGATGACAAAGTATTGTAGCGCATAGGCGGACCAAAACCGGCCCTTTCGGATCACAATGTCCACCGTTTTCAGCAGCTGATGGGTGCGGATATCGCGGATGAAGATGCGCGTTGCATGTTCCTCGCTGTCATTGCGCAGCAGCCGCTGCCCGATATAATAATCTGGATCGGAGCATAGCGTATCCGTGCTGACGCTGGTGCGGTAGGTATGGAATACCCGGTCGTGATACGGCGCGACGGCGCCGTCCGTGGGCGCGGTTACGGCCTGCTGCTGCGGGATGTGGGTAAGGTCATTCATCGTAACGCCTCCGTTGTCCTGCCGGTATCTGTTGCATGGGCGGGGAAAGGCTTCCTCAGGACTCCAGCCGGGGCGGTCGGGCTGCGGCCGTTTCCGGTTGATCCTGCCCGGCGGCGGACAGCCGCAGCAGAGCTTGCAGGCGCTGCTGCCCTTGCGCAAACAGGTGGGGGCGGTATAAAAGCTCCTGCATTTTCTGCTGGCTGTTGTAAAGCTGCAGGTACTGCCTGCGCCGCGCATCGCCCTTTTCCAGCAGACGGACGGTCCCGGTGAGATCCCGCTCGTATACGCTGATGAGCTCCGGGGCGTTGGTATAGAAATATTTGCCTTCCCCGTCCTTTTGCCACGAGCGCAGCAGGAATTTTTCCCCGCCGTACAGGGACAACCGGGCCAGGATATCCCCGGTGAACGGATGCAGATACACGGTTTCGTCCTTCCCGACCAGCGTGATGAACCGGTTTTCCGGCTCCACGTAGCCCAGCCGCAGCGCGCCGGTATCCATCGCTTTCAGCGGCAGATCGCGGATAACCTGCGCTGTTTCGACCTCCGATACGCGCAGGCGGCGCTCCTGATTCCGGGTTTCATACAGCTGATACAGATATCTCCCATCCGGGCTTTCCCGCACGATATCCCTCAGCGGGCCGCTGCGCAGCTCCGCCACCGGCAAGGCCGCCAGCGGGGCGCGGTCCCCCAGCGCAACCCGCGATAGATCGAACCGCAGCATGCGGTCCGGGCTGAGGTAGAAAACATCCACACAGCCCTGCCTGCGGGAGAACATCGCACGCAGGAACGGCTGTCCCGGCTCCGGCATCAGGGAAACCGCCGGGGCGTTTGGCCGCGCTACCAGATACAGGCTGCGCCTGTCCCGGGAGCTTCGCAGGCAGGCGTTCTCCGTAATGTCCTCCACAGCGCCCGCGTCCGGGATGAGCTCGATTTTGCCCTGCGCGTTCAGGGCCGCCAAAACGCTTCCGCCCAGCGGCCAGTTTTTGCCGCGGAAACGCAGGGCAGGGCAGGTGAAGCCGCCCTCCGCGGTGTCGTCCGTATCAATAAGACCGCCGATCTCCAGCGTGTCCAGCACGGTATGGGAGGGGATATGATAGGCGCACAGGATAACCGGCAGCTGCCCTGCGCCGCCGCTTTCGCTTTTTTCAAACAGCACGGTGCCACGGGCTTCGCCCATCCCGAGCACAGGCCACCTGCTGTTTGAAATCTCCGTGTGCTCGGCGTGGAGACGCAGGGTGAAGTGATCAAAAAAATTCACGGGCTGACCCGGGGCACCGTAGCCGGAGTGCCTGCCTAGGGAATAGGCCGCCTGTCCCCCATGCGTAAGCTGCCTGCCCAGCGGCGCGGCGCAGTACAGCATCCGGGCCGCGGCCTCGGTTTTCTCAACCGCGTCCGGGGAAAAGCCTTCCGCCTCCAGCCGCTTTCTGCAATACAGCGGAAAGGCATGGTGCCCGCTCAGGTCGCAGGCTAGCGCGGGGACCTGCTTTGCAACGTCGTACAGGAACAGGCATTTAACGCGGGACGAGGAAACCACGAGCGCAAGGAACGTTTGATCCCGGTTGAGCACGGCCTGATGTACCCGGAACATCTCCTTCAGATCTCGGCCCGCGCCCTGCGGCAGGTTGAGATACACGTCCAGATTCAGCGAAAACACCGGAGCCCCGGTCTGCGTGCCGAGGCAGCAGACGATGTTTCCGAAAAGGAGGAACAGGCAGTGCTCCGCGTCCCCGGCCGGAAAGAGGTTCCGGACCTTGTGCTTCTTCAGGTCCAGCACGCGGCTGAACCGGATGGTGTCGTTTGCGGTGTCGATCTGCGTCAGCTTATGCTGTACGCCGCACCAGGCGGTAAGCAGGCCGCTTTGGGGTTCTATGCGCAAGGCCCATTCCACCACATAGCCGGGCAGGAAGAGCCCCGCGCGGTAGCGGAAAAAGCGTTTGTCCGGCAGGTGAAGCCAGCACAGCGTAATCTGCTGTGTCATGTGCTGGTCGGAATCCCAATCCGCGCCCAGATAATAGATTTTGTCCCGGTAGCAGATGGGGGTATTGGCCTCGTACTCGTAATACTGGACGAAAACCCGGTGCGGGGGCTGCGCGGCCTGCAGGGAGTGAACGGTGTACGCCGCGTCCTGCCGGGTCATATCGACCTCGTAGAACAGATGGCGCACCTGGCTGTGGCGCAGCACAAGGCGGCGCGGGTCGCTTTGCGCCTTGCGCACCACATAGAACTGCTCCGGGGCCAGCGATACCTCCCTTTCCAGCCGGATCTCCACGGTTTTAAGCGGCTGCTGCGTGCGGATATCCTTGATCACAATCTGTGTCACAGTGTTCAGACCGCTGCGGGAGAGCTGCTGCTGCTCTATTGTGTAATCCAAATCCGAATTCAGCATGCCGATGGCGGCGTGTGTGCGCAAGCGGTGGAATACCCTGTCGCCGTAGGGGGCCAGCGCGCGGGGTTCCGCGGCGGGGCCCAGGGTTTGCTCCTGCCGGGATGTGGATAGCTCGTTCATGAGGGGACCTCCGTTCTCAGGCTTTCGTCCAACAGCCGGTTCACGTCGATTTCCGCTGCATCTCCGTCCAGGCGCAGGGCCGCTTCCATTACGGGCAGGGTAACGAGGGTGCGAAGCTCGTTGAAAAGCCCTCTGGCCCCGAGCGAGCGGCGCGTGAAGTGTTTCAGGATGCGGTCCGCCGCCGCTTGCGGATCCAGCGAAAGCCGCACCGCCCGGCCCTCAAACCACGCGGCGGTCTGCATAAGCTGATGGGTGATGATCCGCCGGTACTCCGCGTCCGTCAGAGCGTTGAAGAGGATGATCTCGTCGATACGGCCCAGAAACTCCGTGGGGAAGGTTTTCGCAAGCTCCGGCAGCGGATCCCTTTCGGGCAGCCGCCCGGTGGAAAACCCCAGCGCGGGCTTTTGCAGCCGCGCTGTGGAAACGGCGTTGGTCGTAAAGATAAAGGCGGTGTTTCCCGCGTCGTACTCCGTGCCCAGCCCGCTGCGCACCCGGCCCGAATCCAGCACCCCCAGCAGCAGGCGGTGCACCTCCGGGGCGGCCTTTTCGATTTCGTCAAACAGCACCAGGCCGAAGGGATGGGCGGCGATGGCGGCGGTAAGGACGCCCTCCCGGTCGCTGCCCACATAGCCGGGCGGCGAGCCCACCAGCTTGCTGACGCTGTGGGGCTCGCTGAACTCCGCCATATCCAGCACGGTCAGCGCGTGCTCGCCGCCCAGCAGCTCTTGGGCCAGCAGCGCCGCCAGCCGGGTTTTGCCCACGCCGCTGTCGCCCGCGAAGATCATGGCCGCCAGCGGCGCGTCGGCCTCCTTGAACCCGGCCATTTTCACCCGCAGGGTTTTCACGGCGCGGGCAACCGCCTCATCCTGGCCGAACAGCTGCCGCTTGATCCGCCGCTCCACATCCTCCCCGCTGCCGGGCCGTTGGGCAAGGATCGCTTCCGGGATGTGGGTGGCCGCGGCCAGCGCCCGGTGGAGGTGCGCTTGCTCAACGCGCGGGCTTGCGTCGCGGAGGGCGGCCACACAGGCGCTGTCGAGCAGCTCGTTGCTTTTATCGGGCTGGCGCCGGTTTTTCAGATACCGGCCGGTCAGCGTGATGGCCGCGGCGAGGGTATCGCCGTCAAGGATCACGGCGTGGTGCGCCTCCAGCGCGTCGGCATAGGCGCGTACCGCCGCAAACAGGCGCTCTCCCGTAAGCTCCGCGATTTTCACCTGCTGAAACCGGCGTTCCAGCGCCGGGTCGCGGGCCACGGTTTTCTGGTACTCGGCGGTGGTGGTGGCCCCGAGGATGCGGATGTTGTCCTGCGTGAGATACGGCTTGAGCAGGTCCGCCATCCGCGCGCCCTCGCTTTGGCCTTCGGCGGGCTGGCCGATGCGGTGGATTTCATCAAGGAACAGCACCGTGTTTTTTCGGCGCGATACCGCCTGCATCAGCGCCGAAACCCTGCGCTCCAGCTCGCCCCGGTAGGGCTGCGCGCCGAGCAGGGCCGTAAGATCAAGGCTATAAAAGGTATAGGCGGAAAGCCTGCCGCCGGGCTGCGCGCTTTGTTTGGCCAGCAGCTGTGCCACTGCCGTTTTGCCCACGCCGGCTTCCCCCGTCAGGATGACGTTGGCCTTGTCCCTGCGCAGCAGGATGTTTTCGATGGCCTCCAGCTCGTCCTCCCGGCCGGACAGGGAATCGAACGCGCCCTTTTTGGCCAGGGCGGACAGATCGGTCAGGCAGGCGTCCGGCGGGGGTCCGGACGGGGCGGCGGGTTTTTCCCCGGCACGCGGCGCGCGGCGCAGCAGCGCGGGCACCGCGGCGGTATCAAAGCCGTTTTGGGAGAGGTAAAACAGGTAATCGCTGTCCGCTGTGAACAGAAAATCCAGCAGGTCGGTATCGCAAAACGGCGCGCCCTGCTTGTCGCAGATCGCCCGGGTCAGCGCGGACTGCGGCAGGAAGCCCCCCTGCGCCTGATAGCGCGCGGTGAGCGTGAGCAGCGCATCCACGGCAACCCCGGCATCGGCAAGCAGCCCCTGCAGGGCTTCGTTTCCGCCCTCGCCCAGAAGCACGCAGAGCATATCCAGCAGATCGATATCCGTGCGCCGCAGCCGCTCCCGTGCCTGGCGGCGAAGCTCCGTCAATTCCATACGGCGTTACTCCCTTGCGAACAGGTCGTTCACGGCCTGCTCCGCTTCCGCGGTCTGCCTTTCCAGCGCCTCCAGCTCCAGCGCAAGCTCCTGCTCCTTGAGGGCCAGGGTTTCGCTGTTGGAGAGGATGGCTTCCTTTTCCGTATATTCCGGGTCGCACAGCAGGAGGAAAATATCGTTTCGCAGGTTGGAATCCTCCTCCTCCATGCTTTTGATCTTCGCCTTCAGGATTTCCACCATCTTGGCGGGCTCCTCCAGAATTACGGTCAGGTCGTACTCATCGGTATCCACGCCGACGGTTTTCCAAATCCGCTCTGCCTTTTTGAGCAGGCTGTCCACAAAGGGCAGCTTGTCCCGCGCGCTCAGGCCGCTGAGCTTCATGAGGTTGTCCAGGCTCTGGTACAGGTCTAAAAGCTCCTGGCGCTGCTTGTCGGTAAAGCTTTCGCGGGCGGTGTAATCCGGATGGGTGCGGAAAAATACCTTGTTGCGGAGCTTGCGCAGCATCTCGGTGATCTTTGTGTCGTACTCCGCCAGCCTCTCGCCGGAGATGCCCCCGGCGGCAAAGTGGGTGAGCGCTTCTTTCCGGTCCATGATTTTGGCGGTCGTCAGCAGCCACTCCAGCTGCCTGCGCTCGGCCTCGTAGCGCTCGCGTTTTTCGGCGATGCTTTTTTCCGCCAGCCTCTGCACTTCCTCAAAGTCCATGCCGCTGTTGCTTTCCTTGATGTTGATGATATAGGCAAGCTCTTCCCTCCGGCACTTGAGCGACAGGATGCGCAGCTCCGTTTCGCCGAACTGCCGGGACCACATCAGCTGCACCTGCGCGTACTTATCCTGTATTTTTTCCAGCTGGAGCAGCAGCAGCTCCACACCGTTTTTCAGCTCCGTCCATTCCTGCTTGAGCTGATAGTACTGATCCTGTACCTCGCTGTCCCTATGGCTGATGCCGGTGCGCTCGGTTTCGCGGTTGAGGATAAAGCGGTCGGTGTATTCGCTGTCCAGCGGGTAGGCCTGCACCTTCTCGGTTACGATATCGCCGATCAGCAGGGCGAAGGTGCGCTCGTCGCCATAGCCGCTTTCGGCCGCCCACGCGTGATGGGCCTGAAACAGCTGGAAAAGCTCCGCCGCCTTGAGGTGCTGGCTCCAGTCGTTGGCGTAGTCCACCAGACGGGCGTCCCCCGTGGTCAGCTTTTCGATGAGGAGGATCATCGGCAGGTCGCCCGCCTCGCCCGCCTCCAACAGCGCCTTGTAGAGGTACTGCTCGCAGCTGCTCTTCACGATCAGGATCAGCGTTTTGTAGAACCCCAGATGGAAGAAGAGGCCGAACCGCAGCAAATCCCTCGGCTTGGGGTTCACGGGGTATTCCTTGCGCCAGCCGTATTGCGACGCGGTGGTGGGGGATACACTGCCCACATGGTCCCCATCCCATCCGTCGTCCTTCAACAGGCGGAGGCTGTCCTCGCCTGTGGGCGTTACGGCGTTGCCCAGCTGCGTCAGCTTGAAGGGCTCGCAGGGATAATGCTCTATCTGGGCCTCGGTTTTTATCGGATAGGTGTCCCAGCGCTTGAGCCGGTCGTGCAGTTCACTGTATGCCATCACGTACGGATTCGCCATCGGATCGCCGCCTTCCCTTGGTTTGGATTGGATGCTATCAATATACATTTTTCATGGGAATATGTAAATGTGGATTTTTCACATCTTTCCACATCAATTCACATTATGTGGAGACGGAATGTGAAAAATCCACATCAGGAGGCCGGGCAAGGGAAGCCGGATTGCGGCAGAGCGGGGTGGGCGGCCCCTCCACAGGAGAGGGGCGGCGGTGTGATGTGCCGTAGGGCGTGCCCGCAGCCTTCAGTCGGCGGCGGACACAAGCGGCGCATCGGCCTGCCGGGCCCCGCACAGGGAAAGCGCGTAGCGGTACAGCGCCTCCGCTTTGGCGTGCAGCCCGGCGGCGGCTTCCGGCGGCTGCGCGCCGTACAGGCGCAGCAGACCGCCGCAGAGGTAACGGTATTCGCAGGCAGGGCAGCACGCAGGCGGGCCGCCCGGGATGCCGCACATGGCGGAGGCATCCGTTTTCATCTCCGCGGGTTCAAACGAAAGCTGTTCCACATAGTCCGGTGCGGCCCACTGGCCGGTATCGGGAAATACGGCGGGCGGGGCGCAGCCCTCGCCGTGTATCCGGCTGATCAGCCGCCGCAGGGAAAGCTGAAGCGATGTTTGCGACCGGCCGATGCCAAGGCCCGCCAGCACGGCGGCGGCGGTTTCCACATCATCCCCGCCGCGTGCGAGCTCGCGCGCGGCAATCACCCGGCTGGCGCTGCGCAGCGCGCGGCAGGGCGGCTCCGGCTTGGCAAACGAGATCATCCGGCCCGCCCGCAGCAGCGGGCTGCCGCCGGGGCTCAGGCCGTACCGGGCCAGCGCGTCCCGGTTGGGCTCGGCGGCGCACTCGGCCACCAGCCCGGTCTTGACGGAGGCAAACACATCCTTATACACATGGCAGAACGATTCGCTGATCAGGGTACCCTCGGCATACGCCGATTGGGGACAGCCTCCCTTGCAGTAGGGGTAATGCTCGCAGCCGCCGCAGGCCTCCGCCACCTGCCGCTCCCGCAGCAGCAGGCGCGCCGCGGTTTGGCAGCCCAGCAGCCCGGCCGCCGACGGTTGATCCGCCAGGTTGCCCAGCGAGAAGGCCGGGTTTCCGGCAAAGCGCGTGCAGGAGTACAGCTCGCCGGTCGGCCCGATGACCAGAAACCGCCCGAAGCAGTCCGAAAACGTGCAGACATCCCCTGCGCCGCAGGCCGCCGCGCGGCACAGGGTGTTGAGCGTGGACATGTTCACGGTGTCGCCGCTTTCCCGGTAATATGCAAAGGCCTCCCGGAAGAAGGCCCTGTGCTGCTCCTCCGGCAGCGCGAACGCGGCCGTGCCGCTGTCCGAGGCGGAAACCACATGGGTAGAAAACGGCAGTCCCTGCCCGGCAAAGAAACCGAAAATCTCCGCGGCGTGGCCCGCCGTTTGGCGGGTGATGGTAGCGATCACGCCCACGGTAAGCCCGCTGCGCCTGGCAAGGCGGATGCCCGCCATGGTACGGTCAAAATAGCCGTCCCCCCGCTGCGGGTCGTTCAAGTGCCTGGGGCCGTCCAGGCTGGTGCCGATGGAAACGTTATGTGCCGCAAACAGGGCGCAAAGCGGTTTATCAAGCAGCCAGAGGTTGCTCTGCACGGACAGGCGCAGGCGCTTACCGGGAAACGCGTTGCGCAGGCCCGTGAGCAGCGCCTCCAGCACCGGGTAGCCCGCGGCCAGCGGCTCGCCGCCGTGCAGGGTAACGCGGATGTCTGTCTGTCCGGTTTCGTCCGCGATGCGGCGGATGAAATCCACCGTGCGGGCCGCGTCCTCCCGGCGCATGGCGGGGCCTGTGTTGGGGCCGAAGCAGTACCGGCACGCCGCCGGGCACGACAGGGACGGGATGACCATAAAGCGCGGCGTAAACGGCCGGGCACGGTCGCCGTTGATACAGATCATAGCTGTTCCTTCTTTGCGTTTCAGAAATCGCCGTCGGACAGGCCTTTGTAATACGAGGACGCTTCCAGATCAAAATGCCCGCTCTCGCCGTGGTCGGCAGGATGGGCGAGGAAAGGTTCGCGGATGTCTTCTCCCTCCGCGTCCACAGGGCATAGCGGTTCGTCGCTGTGGGGGAAATCCTTATGGTGCGCCGAAACCGCCCGCGACAGGCCGGGCGCACCGCAGGCCAGGAAGCCCGCGGCAAAAAGGTTTCGCATATCGTAACCGGAGGCGTTGTAGATGCGGATCACGTCGCGCTTTGAAAGCGTCTCCCAGCCCTCGGCAAACCGCCGGGCATCGCCGTCGTCCCCCCAGAACAGGGCGCGGAAGCGGGGCTCGCCCAGCGAATACAGCCGGTCCGCCGCGGCCAGGCGCACGCCGCCCTCCTCATCCGCCAGCATATCCAGCAGGTAGCCCCGGCCCGCCGGGATGCCCGCCGCCGCGAGCGCCATCGCCAGCCCCGGCTCGCGGCTGTAGGGGTTTTTCATGATGCTTTCGATCTCCGCGCGCTCCCTGCACACCCAGCCGATGACCCGGCTGTGGCCCTCGCGCGCCAGCAGGCGGTCGATATCGCCGTCCTCCCCGCGGATGATCTGCGCGTAGGCCGGTTCCCCGAGCTTTGTAAGGACCTCTGCCGCGAAGGCGCGCGTATAGCGCGGCAGCACCAGCCTGGGAATCACAAGCGGTATGGCGCAGGCGTCCCCCTTTTGTTCGGCGGCGGCCAGCGCCGGGCCGGTTGCGCCGCCCCGCGCTTTTTCCAGCGCGGCGCACAGCGCCTCCGGGGACGCCTGATGGCCGATGGCCCGGAACGCCTTTTGCACGGCCTTGTCCAGCTTCGTGTCCCCGGGGCCCAGGCAGCGGGCCAGCGCGTCGGCGGCCCGCTGCCCTCCGATCTGCTCCAGCGCCTGCGGGAGATACGCCTTATCGGTAAAGGCGCCGCTTTCCTGTGAATCCAGCAGCTCCAACAGCAGCGAGAGCGCCTCGGGACTGGCGATCTCGCCCAGTGCCCGGATGGCGTAC
The DNA here is from genome assembly GCA_963664595.2 of Candidatus Limiplasma sp. Taxonomy (GTDB): domain Bacteria; phylum Bacillota; class Clostridia; order Christensenellales; family Aristaeellaceae; genus CAXXOK01. Next base: position 97,628 of record CAXXOK010000006.1, read on the forward strand.
TGCGCGTATGCCGCCTCGGCATACAGCAGCCGCCGGATCACCGGCGGCGCCTCTGCCGCCTGCAGCCTGCCCAGATACAGCAGGGACAGATCCACAATCCCGGCGTACCGGGGCCGGGGATCCGCGTCCAGATAGCCGCCGATAATCCCGATGAGCTGCCGCGCATCCAGCGCTTTTTGCGATAGCAGCCGTTCAAAATCCGGCAGGGGCAGGGCGGCGTATTCGTGATAGAGATCGTTCATTGCGCATCCTTTCGGCCATGGGCCGGGCACGGCTGCCACAAGCAAGCCATGTACGCCCGGAAAGCGGATCAGAAATCAAAATCGGCTTCGTTCAGGTCGGCGTATTTGCTGTCCGTCCACCCGTCCTCGTGCTCTTCCACATCCTCATGGCCGCCTTCATCTGTGTGAAACCAGCCGCCTCTGCGGTAGCCGCCGTCGTCATATTCGGTATAATCCTCATGCGAATACGCATCGGCTGCATCCGAATGCGAGGTTGAATCAAAATGCTCGGAAGGCCGGTAGCACAGGCTTTTGATCCGCTGCAAATCCGTGGTTGAATCCATAAAGGCCTGCGCGATTTTTTGACGGTCCTGCTGTGAAGCGGCGTTGAAAACCCTGAGGATCAGCTTTTTGGGCAGCAGCGCCTCAAACTCCGCCATGCGCTCAAGCTGCCCCGGCGTTTTACCGTCGCCGAAGATCAGCGCCCAATGGCCGCCGTCCGCCTCACACAGCAGGGTGATCAGCTCGTCACGCTCGGTTTCGGGCAGGGCCGAGGAACCGGAATAGCAGTTTGTGAACAGCTGTATCAGGGGCGTTTTGCCTTCTGTCAGGCTGGCTTTCAGGAGGCGGAACTTTTCCAGCTCCTGTCCGTACGCGTGCAGGCTGTGATCCTGATAAAGCCTGCTCGCGTGCGCTTCCAGCGCGCCGCAGTCAAGGCCGCTTTGGGCGGCGATGCGGCGGTAATCCATCAGCTCGCCCCGGAGCTGTTCGCTCAGCCCGGTTTCGCCCAGCTCGCTCAGCAGCGCCCCGGTCCACCGGCGCATTTCCGGCGGCGCGATCAGGCGCTGGGTGAGCAGGGCGGCATCCAGGTGGTTTGTCTGTTTCAGGGTTTCCGCGCAGTACTTGTAAAGCGGGTCGCTTGCCGTTTGCATAATGCCGCGGAGCGCCGGGTGCAGGCCCGGATCCCCGAGGTTTTGCAAAATATCCTTGCAAAGGGCAAAGCGTTTCAGGTCCTCTGTTTGCAGGGCGTCGTAAAGCAAAGAGGGGATGCCGGGGTCCTTCAGCAAGATCAGCATCTCCGCGGAGAGCACGAAGGCGCTGTCGGTGGCGTTTTTCAGCACGGCGGTAAGCTTCGGCCCGACCAGCGCCGGGTTTTGCATGCCGATTTGCAGGATGGCCAGCTTCGCCTTGTCTTTATAGTCGGCATATCGCGTAACCTGGTAAAGGGCATTGTCCGCGGCGAAATAGCCGCTGGATTTCGGAAACAGCGTTTCCATGAAGAAATCCAGATACGCCGCCCCGCCGAACGCGGCCAAACCGTCCAGCAGATCGTCCGTCCAGCAGCGGTCCTTTTTGTACAGCTGCATCAGCCGGTCGGCCTGTCTGGTTTTGAGAAAATGCCTGACCCGGTGTTCATACCACAGGCTTACCCAAAGGTCCTTACCGTAATACCGCAATTTATCCCGGATTGACATGGCGGGCACCTCCGTTTGTCGGTGGGGAGTTGGATTCTGCCGGATGCGTGGCGGATGGCCGCGCGGCGCTGCTTGCTTTTGGTTTATTGTATCAGACAAATTTTTGGTTTGTAAATGTGGAATCAAAACGGAGAGATCACATAAGGGCACATAGAGGAACACACTGAACAAAACGCCGGAAGAACGCAAACGCCGGGCGCGGCAGGCTGCAATAGCCATCGCGTCCGGCGTGGGAAGCGGATCAGGGTTCGGCGGGGGAAGCCTTGTCAGCCTTGTGAATGCCGCAGGCAGGAGAAAACCCTTTTGTCAGGCCTTTGGCGGCGTGCCCCCTTACACGGGCTGGTAAAACAGCCCGTGCCGCGAACAGTGCCACACGAGCAGGCCGTGGGCAAAGCAGGGGATGCGCGTTTGCAGGGTCCATTCCGGGTACTGCTTGCGCAGCATGACCGTGTCCCCGGTCAGCAGGGCCACAAAGGTGATGGAGTGCTCCCTTGTCATGTCGTGGCTGGAAGAAATATAGTACTCGTTTTCGATCATCTCCACCGAAAGCCGGTCCTCTTCCCCGGCCTTGCGGGGGATCAGCGGCTGCAGCGTTTTGCCGCAGCAACTTACGGCGGCGCTCCCCGTGGCGGTGAGCAGATTGCCGCAGCTGGGGCATACATAGAACGACAGCTTTTTCATGTTGCCCCTGACCTGCGCGTTGGCGGTCAGCTCTCCGGACAGAAGCTCCTCCAGATTCACATCAAAGATTTTGGATAATGCGGGCAGCAGGGACACATCCGGGCAGCCCAGGCCGCGTTCCCATTTGGAAACCGCTTTGTCGCTGATGTTCATGCGGGCGGCCAGCTGCTGCTGGGTAAGACGCCGCTCCTTGCGCAGGGTGCGGATCAGCCCTCCGATTTTTGTACAGTCCATGGGGTTTCACCTCCGGATTTCCATTGTAGCAAGCCGTGCGGAAAAAACAAGCAACGCTCCGTAGAGTTTGGCCGGGCCGTGTGTTCGCCGTGCGCCGCGGGCGTTAAAACAAGGCAATTCTTGCTCAGCCTGTCAAAGAACGTCTTCGGGTCGTTATCGCTGCTCGCATCATAGCGCCTTGGGCGCTGTTCGCTTGCTTACCCCTTTGTTGTTAAACAAGCCTTTGGGGTTCCACCCCAATCCCCGGCAAGGGTTTCACCCCTGCACCCTGACCAGGACTTTCAGCCCTGGACCCTTCATTTTTGACAGCCTGGGCAATTCTTGCTTTTTCCGATGCTCAATGATATAGTAAGTAAAATTTCATATCCAAAGCGATGACCGGGAGCAGTACGCTTTTCCGTGGATCCCAGAGAGAGAATGGCCGGTGAAAATTCTTGATCGACGAAAGCCGAAGTCGCCCGTGAGCGTAAGAAGAACGAATGCTAGTAGAACCGGCCGGGTATGCCCGTTACAGCGAAATGAGTGTCTGCAGTTACGCAGGTAATTGCAGGAAATTAGGTGGTACCGCGATTGATCGCCCTGAGTAGTTAAATGCTTGGGGCGATTTTGTTATAAGGAGGACATATGGAGCTATTTGAAAAGCGCTACGACGGCTTGCGCGAGGAAAAAGAGATCAGGAAATACTGGGAAGAAAACAAGGTGTTTGCGTTTGACCCCCGAAAACAGGGACCCCTGTACTCTATCGATACGCCGCCGCCCACGGTGAACGGAAGCCTGCACATCGGCCATATTTTCAGCTATACGCAGGCTGAGATGATCGCCCGCTACCGCCGGATGCAGGGATACAACGTATTTTATCCCTTTGGCTTTGATGATAACGGCCTGCCCTCCGAACGGCTGGTGGAGAAGGAAACCGGCATCCGCGCCTCGGAGGTGTCCCGCGGCAAGTTTATCTCCGACTGCATTGCCACAACCGGGAAATACGAGGAGGAGTTCAAGGAGCTGTGGAAAGCCATGGGCTTTTCCTGCGATTGGAACCTTCAGTACTCCACGGTCAGCGCCAAGGCGCAGAAGATTTCACAGTCCAGGTTTATGGAGCTGGCCCAAAGCGGAGCCGCCTATACAAAGAACTCCCCGGTGCTGTGGTGCACGGAATGCCAAACCTCCATCGCCCAGGCGGAGCTTGATACTAAAGAGCTGGATTCCGTTTTCAACTATATCCCCTTTACAGTGGAGGATACGGTGCTGGAGGTTGCCACAACCCGGCCTGAGCTGCTGTACGCGGTTGTGTGCGTGTTTGTGAATCCCGAGGACCCCAGGTATAAGAAGTTCATTGGGAAAATGATCAAGGTGCCGCTGTATGATTTTCTCGTTCCCATCATGGCGGACGAAAAGGTCAGTATGGAAAAGGGCACAGGCGTGGTGATGTGCGCCACGTTCGGCGATACAACCGATCTGGAGTGGGTGAACCAGTATCACCTGCCCTATAAAAAGGCGATCCTGCCCAACGGCATCATGGACGAGGCGGTGCCGTTTGTCGCGGGGCTGCGCGTGCGGGCGGCCCGCAGGAAGATGATTGAGCTGCTCAAGGAAAACGGGCTTTTGCTCAGGAGCGAGAAGCTGACCCATACCGTTTCCGTGCACGAGCGCTGCGGCACGGAGGTGGAGATCATCCCCTCCAAGCAGTGGTATATCGACGTTCTGTCCAAAAAACAGCAGCTTCTGGACGCCGGGGACGAGATCCACTGGTATCCGCCGACGATGCAGAACCGCTACCGCGTTTGGGTGGAAAACCTGAAGTGGGACTGGTGTATTTCCAGGCAGCGGTATTTCGGCGTGCCGTTCCCCGTGTGGTATTGCAGGGAGTGCGGCAAGGCGCATTTTGCCGACGAAAGCCAATTGCCGGTGAACCCGCTGGAAACGCCGTATACCGGCGTTTGCGCGTGCGGCTGCCGGGAGTTTATCCCGGAATCCGCGGTGTTTGATACCTGGGCCACCTCATCGCTCAGCCCGATGATCAACGAAAAGACCATCGGGGAGCTTGAGTATACCGGGCCCTTCTCCCCCATGAGCATGCGCACGCAGGCCCATGAGATTATCCGGACGTGGGCGTTTTATACGATCGTGCGCAGCCTGTACCACCGCCATGAGATCCCCTGGAAGGATATCATGATCTGCGGCTTTGTGCTGGCCAAGCCGGGTGAAAAAATCAGCAAATCCAAGGGAAACTCCAAGCTGACGCCGCAGGCCCTGATGGAGGCCTATCCGGCGGATATGATCCGGTACTGGGCCGCAAGCTCCCGCTTGGGCACGGACACGTTTTTTGACGAGCGCGAGCTTAACGAGGCGGGCAGGCGGCTGCTGACCAAGCTGTGGAACGCGTCCAGGTTCTGCCTGTCCCATTTGACGGATTTCAATCCGGACGCCGAAAAGAAGCTGCTGCCCGTTGACCGCTGGATGATGGGAGCGGACAAGGCAGGCCACCCGGATGGCCCGCCAGCAGCTGGACAGCTACGAGATTGGGCTGGCGCGGCATATCATCGACGATCTGTTCTGGAATGATCTGTGCGACGACTATGTGGAGGTTGTGAAGGAACGCCTGTACGAGCCGTCCATCCATGGTGCGGCGGAGCGCGCCCGGTGCGCAGTATGCGCTGTACAATACGCTGCTCAACGTGCTCAAGCTGTACGCAATTTTTATTCCGTACATCACCGAAGCTATTTACCTCAAAGGATTTCAGCCCTTTGTCGGCGAAAAATCGGTTCATCTGCTGCAATGGGAGAAAGTGGAGGGGCTGGATGAGGATATTCTTTCGTTTGGCGAGGAGCTGAAAACCGCGCTTGAGACCATGCGCAGGTATAAATCCACCAACAACCTGTCCATGAAAGAGCCCATCGAAAGTCTGGAGATTACGGCGGCCGCATCCCACAAGGGCTGGATTGAGGAAGAGCGGCGCGATCTGGCTGCATGCACCCATGCGAAGAATATCTATTATCATTTCATATAAGCCTTTGGCTGCAAAGGATACAGGCGGGCGGGTATCGATTTACCCACGGATGGTAACGGACGGCTGAACGTGCGGAGGCCCATTGTAGGTTTTATCCGCCGGAGAACGGCGGAAAAATCCGTAATGGGCTTTCCCCCTACAGGAGCCAGACAATGCAGGATGATCAAACGTATCCCGCTGATGTGGCATCGCCTTGTATTTGTCTGAAATCATTCGGTGGTCCTAAGGGCCGTTACTGTGCCAAGTTCTTTTGATCCCGGCCGCTGTTCGGCGTTTCGGGATTCGGCAACCGATACGAATTGTGGACATACTGGTGGCAACAATTGTGTGGTATCATACGATCGTAAACAAATCATTCAATGGGCTGGGAGGAGACACCCATGCAGAATCAGGCGCTCGTTATCATCGATATTCAAAATGACATCACGAAGAACTATAAAGAGATCGTCGGCAACATCAATCAGGCGGTAGCGTGGGCGGTCCGTCAGGGGCTTCCCGTGGTTTATATCCGGCACGAAAACCTGTCGGCCGGTACGAGGACATTCAAACCCGGCACGCCGGGGGCCGAGCTGGTTGCGGAAATGAAAATCGTATCGGAGAATGTTTTTACGAAGCACAAGGAAAACGCGCTGACCAGCGAGGCCTTCGCGGACTTCATCCATCAAAACGAAATCACGGATTTCTACATCGCGGGCGCCGACGCCGTGGCCTGTGTGAAATCAACCTGCTATAACCTGCGCAAACAGAATTACAGCGTTACGGTGCTGGCGGATTGCGTTACCAGCTATGATAAACGCAAGATGGACGAAATGCTGCGCTATTATGCAAGCAAGGGCTGCAGGATTTGGCGCTTGAATGAGCTGCTGGCTGACCGGGGCGCGGAGGGGTGAGGGCGTTGCCGACGGTTGATGCGAAACACGGAGATTGCTTTATGAAGATTGGGATACGAAGAAGTGTAAATAGACGGCATTCCAATCGTGTGGAGATGTGAAACCGGGAGGCGGCCCGCGGCAGTTGATGAAAGCTGCCGCGGGCTGTTTCTTTATGGGGGTTTTCACAGGATGTTGGCGGCTTAACCGGATTCAATCGGGAGGATAAAGGGAAACAGGGGAAGCGAAATAGCGCTGGAAAACCTCGTAAAGCGAGGGCTTCCGGCGCTTTTCTGATCACCGTCTCTTTCCAGAGGGAGAATGTGTAGCCTGAATAGGGATGGAGTATCCACGGTAGCCCAACCGAAAGCCGGACATATTCCCGTCTTTCCCACCGCATCCGGGCGCTCACACCCCGGATTCTCGCACCCCGGATGTTTATTTAAACGGCACAGTCCGTTTCGGTGGCCGCGCAAGGCGGGCGGCTGTAGCGGAACCATGATAACGGCGCTGTTGGAACGGCGGTACCAACAGCCAAGCAACCGCGCCATTTGCGCAGTAACAGCCGTTATGCCCTTCCTTTTGTTCCGAAAGGGAGAAAACTGACAACAAAATGACAAACGGTGATATAGGTTTGGCGCGATCAGGATGATAAGATAAGCCAAAAGAAAGGGAACAGCTTATCCAAGCGTTCCCAATAGAGGAGGGTCCCAGTTCATGAAAAACAAATTTTCCTGGCTGTCTCTTGTGCTGGCTGTCGTTTTGGTATTTACCAGCCTGGGCAGCGCGCTGGCAGAAGCCAACATCAGCGGACAAACAATTGAGGTGGCAACGTACCTGAGCGGCAACTCGCTGGCCGCCTACCAGCAGATCATCGCCGACTTCGAAGCGGCAACCGGCGTGACCGTTGTGCTGGATATTTACGGCGACGACTACGAATCCACCATGAAAACCCGTATGGCGTCCAATTCCCTGCCGGATGTGTTTGAAACCCACGGCTGGTCGCTGATCCGTTATAAGGAATATCTTCTGGACCTGAGCGGCGAAGCGTGGGCCGGGGATATCAGCAAGGCCGCCCTGGGCGTAATCGGCGATACCGACGGCAAGTTTTACACCCTGATGACCACCGGCTCCTGCCTGGGCGTTGCCGTGAACGTGAACGTTTGCGAAGCGGCCGGTGTGGACGTGTGGGCGATCAATACCTGGGACGATTTCAACGCTGCCTGCGAAACGATCAAGCAGGCCGGGTATACGCCCATTTCCAACTATTTCACCTCCGCCGGTGCCCTGGCCAACAATGCCGGTTCCTGGCTGACCTATGAGGGAGCCATGTTCGACGACAAGGCGGCCATTTTGGACGGCACCTGGGATTGGGCGGACTATAAATATGTGCTGGAATACCTGTCCACGTGGTTTGCCAACGGCTATCTGTACGAGGACTGCGCAACCATCACCCAGAGCGACGCGATTGAGCGTACCGCGACGAATGACTGCGCGTTCCTGGTCGGCGTAGGCACTTCCTTCCAGGCCGCCGTTGTGGCTACCAACCCCGATGTGAAGATGGCGCTGCTGCCGATCTTTGCCAGCACCGACGAGGGCGCCCGTTTTATCGGCATCGGCGAGGGCGCATCCTTTGGCATCTGGAAGGATACCGCGAAGATGGATGTTTGCAAAGCCTTCCTTACCTACATCACCGAAAATGCCGATCTGCTCAACGCTGCGGCCGGTGAGCTGAGCACCCTGCCCTCCGAAACCACCAAGTCCTACGGCATGGAACTGCTGGAGGAAATGGAATCCCATTATCCCAACGTATTCTTTGACAACCTGTGGGACCGCAAATACATGCCCTCCGGCATGTGGGGCATCTTCAAGGTGGCGGCCGGCATGTTCTGCGAAGATCAGTCCGACGCCAGCCAGATGGAGGTTATCGAATACCTGAAGCAGAACTACACCGACCTGTATGAGGCTGCCAAGGGCGAATAACCGCCGGGCCCGACAGGGAGCTGAGTATCATTCAGGAGACGGGGCACTAAGCTTCCTTAGTGTCCCGTTTTTTCCGGAAAGGGGATATGCCTTTTGGAGAAAAGAAGAAAATGGAAATTGCTCTCGCTGATCATTCCCGCCTTTTTGCTGATCGTGCTGTTTATATTCGTGCCGCTGGGAAACGCGCTGCGCGTTTCTTTGTTTAAGTGGAACGGATATTCGCAGAAGATGAAGTTTATCGGGCTTTATAACTATGCCGCCCTGTTTTCGGATAAGGTGTTCTGGCAGTCAACCGTCAACACGCTGGTTTACGGCTTTGGCAGCACGCTGCTGCAGAATATATTCGGCCTGTCTGCGGCGGTGTTCCTGAACAAGAAGTTCAGGGGACGCAACGCTGTGCGCCTGATCCTGTATATGCCGATCATGATCGCCGGGGTCATCATGGGCGCAATCCAGTACTACATCTTCAATTTCAGCAACGGTGTGCTGAACAACCTGCTTAACCTCATGGGGGTCGAATCCATCTATTGGATGAAGACCGGCTGGGGCTCGGTGCTGATCATCACGCTGATCAACAGCTGGCAGACGATGGGCTTTTGTATGCTGATTTATCTTGCCGGTCTGCAGAACATACCCGGCATGTACCGGGAAGCCGCCCACATCGACGGCGCCAAGCCGCGGCAGGTGTTTTTCCGTATCGTGATGCCGCTTTTAATCCCGTCGATGACCATCGCTGTGATTACCAACCTGATCGGCGGGCTGAAGCTGTATGACATCATCGTGACCCTCACCAACGGCGGGCCGAACCGCAAATCCCTGTCCCTGTCCTACTACATATCCCTGCTGTACTTCAACGATGAAAAGGCCGGTTATTCCGCCGCGGTGGGCATTGCGCTGATCGCGCTGATCTTCATGGTTGCGGTGCCGATCAACAAATATCTCCGGAGCCGGGAGGTGGAGTACTGATGTCCGCGACCAAAACCGACAAGGCGCGGTATTACGTGGTGTCGCTGGGTTTGATCATCCTGTATCTGCTGCCGATCTATGTAATGCTCAACCAGTCCTTCCGCAATGTATCGGATCTGACGCCCCGGCTGTATCTGCCCGCCGTATGGACGCTGGAAAATTATGCGGAAACGTTTGCCTCCGCCGATCTGTTCCGCGCGTTTGCCAACTCCTTCCTCTATGTGGCGGAGGTCAGCCTGCTGGAGCTTGTGCTGGGCGGGCTGGCGGCGTACGGGCTGGCCCGCGCGGGCGGCAGGCTTTCCCCGTTTCCTGCGCACGTTCAACATCACCATTATGATGATCCCGACCTTCTCCCTGCTGGTCGGTACCTATTCGCTGATGGTGAACCTGAACATGGTCAACAAGATCTGGGCGCTGTCGCTGCAAACGGCCGCAATCGGCATGGCGGGCACGATGTTTTTCTACACGTCCTTTGTGATCACCATTCCCAAAGAGCTGGACGAAGCGGCCGGGCTGGACGGCGCGGGAATCCTGCGGACGTTTTTTGGGATCATTATGCCCCAGATGAAGGCGATCACCGTGACGCGGCTCATCATGATCGCCGTCGGTACGTGGAACAACTTCGCCATGCCGACCTATCTGCTGACCAGCACCTCCAAGGCAACGGTGATTATGGTGGTGCGCAAGGCGTTCTATGTGGCGGCCGGAGCGGTGAAGAACGTGCCCCTGGCCTGCGCCAAATGCGTGATCGCGCTGCTGCCCGTTATTTTGCTGTACCTGTTTCTCCAGCGGTACATTATCGAAGGGCAGCTGGAAGCGGTCAACAAATAAAAAGAGAACTTCCGCAATTACCGGAAGTTCCAGCCTGTCAAAGAACCTCTTCGGGTCGTGATCGCCGCTCGCTTCATAGTGCCTTGGGCGCTGTTCGCTCGCTTTATCCTTTTTTATGACGCAAGCCTTTGGGGTTCCACCCCAATCCCCGGCAAGGGTTTCACCCCTGCACCCTGACCAGGACTTTCAGCCCTGGACCCTTCTTTTTTGACGGCCTGGAGCTTCCGCGTTGCCGGAAGTTCTCTCCTTTGTTTTTCGGTGCGGCGTCAGCGTATTTCGCCGCTCAGGAGGCGGTCCATGTTGTCGGCCATCTCCGCAAAGGAGATCACGCGCTGCGCGTTGACGATATGCCGAATTTCATACAGAGCGGGCCCGGCGTATCCGGCGGCCTGGAGCATGTCCAGCAGCTCCCGCCAGCGGTTGACGCCGCAGCCGGGAAGCTCGTGCCGCTCGTCCACAAAATCATAGTCTGAAAGATGGACCGATACGGGGCAGTACCCCGCGCCGATCATTGTGCGCAGGAAGTGCAGGTTATCCTCTTCCAGCGAGTGGTTGGTATCAAACAGAAACCCGGCGCCTGTACCGGCGAGCAGGCGGCACAGCTCCTCCGATGTGTTGCCCAGGCAGGTGCGGGGCAGGTTTTCCACGCCCAGCTTCATCCCCAGCGCCGCGGCGGCGCCGCTCAGCCGGCAGATACCCGCGCGCGCCCGGTGGAAACGTTCCGCGCGTTCTTCCGCCGGGATGGGCTCATAGCTCGGGTGGACAACGGCAACCTGCGCGCCCATCTGCCCGGCGGCCTGCATCAGGCGGATGTCGGTTGTGACGGTATCCTCAAAGGCGGGGGCGGATACATCCCAGCGCTCGGAAAACGGCAAATGGATGCTCCACACCTGGAGCCCCGCACCGTTGATCATCGCCTTCCATTCCGCCGCCCGGTGGGGCAGATCGAAACGGTCCATATAGTCCTCATGGCTGAAGGAAAGCTCCACCCAGCGGATGCCCCGGCTGTGGATGGTTTCCAGAACATCGCGGTCCATTGTGCCGAAAAAACTCAGGGAGAGGCCTTTTTCCCAGGCATACATGTGATGGTTCCTCCTCGCTTGGCTTGACCCGGACCATGGAAATCCAACAATCAGGGTCGAAAATCGGGGGACAGCGTAACACAATTCCGGGCAATGCGCAACAATACGATTTGAGAAGGGAAGGGATACGCCGGTGAAGCTGCAAATGATCGGAACGGGGGCGGGCGAGGGATATCCGGGCCTGTGGTGCGAATGCGACAATTGCCGGGCCGCCCGTGAAAAAGGCGGAAAAAACCTGCGCGGCAACTGTACGGCCCTGCTGGATGGTGAGCTGCTGCTGGATATGAACCCGCATTTTTTTGAAATGGCCCCGCGGCTTGGCATTCATCCCGCAGCGATACGCCACCTGCTGGTGACGCATCCCCATCCGGATCATTTTACGCCTTGGCTGCTCAGCCAGCGCGCCGCGGACCCTGCCGCTGCCGGTATGCGGGGGGAGGCGCTGTACGGCCGGGTAGCCCCCTGCTTTACTTCGCTGCCGCTGCTTACGGTATACGGCAGCGAGCACGTTGCACAGGCCATCGCCGCCGTGCCGGGCCTGCCGGAGGGCGCGCAGCGGTGCCGGTTCGAATTTTGCAAAATCACATCGGGGGAGGATTTTCAGGCGGGTGCGTATCAGGTGACGCCGGTGGACAGTATCCATGGGGAGGTTGCCGGGTACACGCAGAATTTCATCCTCCGCAGGGAAGGGAAAACGCTGCTGTACGCCACGGACATGGGAGGGTATAATACTCATGTGCTGCCGCTGGTGCTTGCACACCGGTACGATCTGGTGGTGCAGGAGGGCACGTTCGGCCTGGGCGCGGATGTGCCGGGGCATATGAACCTGCAGAAAAACCGGCAGTTCCGCGACCTGCTTATGCGCCACGGATGCATTCGCCCCGATACGCCCGTATACCTTACGCATATCTGCCCGCACTGGGCGCCCCCGCACGACGCGTATGCGCAAACCGTACGGGACTATGGCATGCGCCTGGCCTTTGACGGCGAAGAGATTACAGTGTAACAGCCCATAAACAGCCCGCAAAACCGCCGGAGGGCGGAGAAAGGTTTCTGCCGTGCGAAAAACTGCCGCTTTATTGGTATCCGCTGTGCTGGGCGTGCTGCTGTGCGGCTGCGCGTCCGCCAGGGTGCCGGTGATTCTGTTTTATCACAATACCCGGCCCATGAACGCGTTTACGGAGCTGACCCGTTTGGAGGTGGGCCGGGAGATCGGCGTGGATATGCAGCTGATCCGCGGCGGCGACAACTGGAAAGAGCAGCTCAGCCTGCTGATGGCGGATGATGACGAGGCGGTTGATATCGTCGCGCTGATGGACGTGGGCACGTTTCGCAATTATGCCGCGGCCGGGGCGTTTTATGATCTGACGGATCTCCTGGCGGACTATCCCAACATCATCGAATACCTGTCCGGCGTGGACGGTTATTCCGCGGAGGATATGCTCTCGTGGACGACCGTGAACGGCCGGATTTTCGGCCTGCCCAGCATTACGGTTGTCCGCTCCTACTACACGGAAAGCATCCGCAGCGACTGGCTGGAGCGCCTTGGGCTTTCCGTGCCGCAGACGCTGGAGGACTGGCGAAACGTGATGCGGGCATTTACCTATAATGATCCGGACGGCAACGGGCTGGACGACACGTACGGGTTTTCCGGCAGCCGCCAGTATAACTCGCTCACGCCGTTTTTCGGGGCCTTCGGCGCGCGCCCGGACCAATGCTATTTTCTGGATGACGACGGCCGTGTGGTTACCAACGTGATCAGCGAGGCGTACCGCAGCGCCCTGCGGTACCTGCGGGATATCTACGCCGAGGGGCTGATTGACCCGGAAATGCTGATCGCCAACGATTACCAGATCAACCGGAAATGGGTGGACGGCAGGTTCGGCATCTGGAACAGCTGGTGGAGCGGCGCGGGCAACGCGGTGGTGCGGTATCATTACACCGATCAGAACCCGGTGGATTCCATACAGATCCTCAATCCCCCCATCGGGCCGGACGGCCTCAGCGGCGTGATCGCGCAGGAGCCCTGCGAGAACTTTTTTGCCGTCAGCGCAAGGAGCGATAAGGTGGACGCGGCGCTCAGGCTGATCGATTACGCATGCACCACAGAGGGCCAGCGCACCCTGATGTGGGGCGTTGAGGGGCAGTTCTGGACACAGGACGCGGACGGCAACATCGATTGGTATACCGGCATCAACGGTACGGACAAGTACGGCAACAGCATCGGCGATATGCAGGCGTACCGCTTCTTCTACAACATCCCGATTGAAAACTCGGTGTGGCACCTCAGCGACACCATGGCGAACCGGTTGTATCAGCAGTCGTCGGAAAGCTACATGCAGGTGCCGGTGTATACGGATCTCTTTTTTGGGCTGTCCAGTGAGGCGTACGTTACCCGCAACGACGACCTGGCATCGTTCGTGGAGGAATCGGGCATCCGGTTTATCATGGGGATCGCGGATCTGGAGGAAGACTGGAACGCCTATGTGAAGGATTACCTGGCCCGGGGCGGGGAAGCGGTGCGCACATCGCTGCTTCAGGCGTACAACAGGCGCAACGGTACGGCGCTTACGTTTGCGGAAGCGGCCCAATAATAACGGTTTGCGGGAAAGGAGAGGGTTTGCATGCGGGCAATAAAGAATGTTTCGCTGATGAATAAGCTGATTTTGCTGTCCTCGGCCATCATCCTGTCCGCCTGTACAGCCATCTGTGTATATTCCTACCGGGCGACCTACAGCCGCCTGACCGAAAACAACAACGCGCGCTCGGCGCTGATACAGCAAACCATGTCGCAGGAAATCCTCATCGGCACGGCGCAGGTGGAGAAGGTGGTGGAGGAATTGGCATACAACCGCCAGATTCTCCTCGCGGTGAATGAAACGGATCCGGATATGTTCATACTGCAGCTGATTTCCGGCACAGAGCAGCCGATACGCACCAGCGAAAGCCACCTGTCCGCCTACGGCGCCGATATCGTGATGATCCTGTCCGGCCGTCCCGAAAGCTACGATCTGACCCTGGACGCATCGCGCTTTTTGGACGACGCCGAATATCAGGCCTTCATGCAAAGCGGCGTGATGCAGAAATGGGGCGACATCGGCCGCTCTCTTGCCACCGTGGAGGTGGAAAGCGCAGTGATCCCGCTGCTGCGCAAGATCGTTTCGGGCAGCGGAAAGGCGCTGGGCGTCATCCGGTGCGACGTGGCGGCCGACAAGCTGTTTGCGTGCCTCAAGCAATGGGAGGACGGCGTGTATGTGGTTATCGGCGGACAGCCGCGCTATTTTTCCCAAAGCGACCCATGGCTTTTTCCAGACACCCTGCATGCCGGAACCTGGCAGGAGGGCGGTTTTCAGTATACGCAGGTGGATATCACCAACCTGTCCGCCATGCTGCTGCTCCGGCAGGATCTTTCACCCCTGCGGCGGCAGGCGCTGACCGAAGCCCTGCTCAACATGGGGGCGATCCTGGGCGTCGGCCTGCTGGTTATGGTCGGCGCGGGATACCTGATTTCGAAGATGCTGCGCCGCCTCAACCTGATGACGAAAGCCGTCAATAACATGCCGGAGTCGGGAACCCTGTCGGAAATCCTGCCGGAGGTGGGGCCGGACGAGGCAGGACAGCTGTCCAAAGCGTTTTCATCGCTGAACGCGCGGGTGAACGAGTATTACGGCCGTTTGCTGAAGGCGGAAAAATCCAAGCGCCACGCGCAGCAGCTGGCGCTCCAGTATCAGATCAATCCGCATTTCCTTTTCAACTCGATGTACTGGCTGCAAATGCGCATGGAGGAAGAACAGGTTGAGCATGGGCTCAGCGATTCCATCGCGCAGCTGGGCCAGGTGCTGCACTATAATCTGGAAAGCAAGTTCTCCGCTTCTCTGCGGGAAGAGAAGGAACTGGCCGGAGCCTATGTGGATTTTATGAGCGCCGTGAAAGACGGTACGATTTTATTGGAAATGACCCTGCCGGAATCTCTTTCGGAAATTCTGATTCCGCGGTTTACCCTGCAGCCGCTGCTGGAAAACGCCATTACGCATGGCTACATCGCGGGCAAGCCGCTGCATTTGCATATTGTTTTCAGCGCGGCGGACGGCAGGCTGCATATCCGCCTGGATAACGACGGCAGGCAGATCACGCCGCAGAAGCTTTCACAGCTCAAGCGCTTTTTATACGACGGGGGAGACGGCGACCAGAGTATGGGCGTAGGGCTGAGCAACCTCAAGCGCCGCCTGAACCTGGTGTACGGCGAGCAGGTGAAGATCGCCATAGATTCCGACGACAGCCTGACCACCGTTCGCCTGTCGATTCCCCTGGCGATGCCCCAAAAGGAACAGGAGACCACACCATGAATATTGTTGTTGCCGACGATGAAAAAACCATCTGCCGGGGTACGGTGCAGCGGCTTCGCCGTATGGCCATCCCGGAGATCGGCCATATCTATACCGCCGTCCTTGCCGAGCAGGCGCTGGAGATTATCCGCGAAAACCGTGTCCACGTGCTCCTGACGGATATCCGCATGGGAGAGATGGACGGGCTGGAGCTGATTGCGCGGGCCAAGGCGATTCAGGCTCCGATGGTCTGCGTGATCATCACGGCCTACGGCCAGTTTCAATACGCACAGGACGCCATTCGTTTGGGCGTGGACGATTTTTTGCTGAAACCGTGCGGAGAAGCCGCCATGCGGGCCTGCGTGGAAAAGGCCATCCACAAGGTGAATACGGCGCGCACCTATTGGGAGCAGCAGCTTGAAGAACGCCTTTGCGCGGGGCTTGCGCAGCCGGATGGCTCTGTGCGCGCCTGCTTTTTCCAATACGGCCAGATACTGCCGGAGGATATTCGCGTTATGGTGTGCCGGGCGGATGCCACGCTGCCCGCGGCAGTGGGCTACCGGTATGCTTCCAAGGATTTTTGCCTGGTGGACGGCAAGGAAATGCAGGCGCTGTGCAGCGCGGGCGTGCCGGTGGCCTTCAGCGATCCGGGAGACCAGCTCCACAGCATGTACAGCGAGGCTTGCAGGCGCATGGCGGAGCTGCCGGATTCCTTCGCGTTTCTGAGCCAGGTAGACGCCTACATTGATGCGCATATCTACAAGGATATTGATATGGCGTCCGTTGCCAACCAGCTGAACCTGAGCTATTCCTATTTCAGCCGCCTGTTCCGGTCGCTCAAGGGCGATACCTTCAACCACTACATCACCCACAGGCGCATGAAGGAAGCCTGCCGCCTGATGCGGGAGGGCGTGCATGTGGTGGAGGTTGCGGACAAGCTGGGCTACCAGAACGGCGCCAACTTCATCCGCGCCTTCCGGCGGGAGTTTGATCTGACCCCGAGCCAATGGCTGAGCCGCCATCCCTATGGCGGGGAGTGAAAACCTCCGCTTGCGTATGGATTTTTGAAAACGCCCAGAGGCCGCGGCAGGGAGCAGGCGATGCGTTCCTGTACGCGATACGGAATGCTTTCCCTCCAATAGCCGTTGACAGATTGCTGTACCTGTGCTAGTATCCAAGCATAGAATGAACATTCATTCTATGCTTGGAAGGGGTTTGACTATGTACAGGACGAAAGAAAATACGCAAAGGCGCAAGGATGAAAAACGGCAGCTGATTCTGGATACGGCCGCAAAAGTGTTTTCTTCCAAGGGATATCACAAGACGACCGTTAAAGATATTGTGGATGAAGCCGCTATATCGGTAGGCAGCTTCTACTTTTATTTCAGCAGCAAGGAAGAATTGTTTGCCGAACTGTACAGAAGCATCGTCAAAGAATTCAGCGATGTTACGATACGTGTTTTGGATGTGGAAAACTTTTCCATGCTTAAAAACTTTGTCCGGGTGATGATGGCTACCCTGTGGATGTACGGGCAGAAGCGTGAAATTGCGCGCATGATGCTGCTGGAAGCTGCGGCGGCCGATCCGGCGTTTCAAAAGCTGGAAGCGGACAGAATCAAAGAGTCCGCCAGGGTGATGACGGATTGGTTTAAACGCTTTCAGCAGCATCATGAAGTCAATATTCCGGATGAAAGGATAGCCGCGCTGATTTATGCCGGTTCATATGATTGTCTCGTCAACGATTGGCTGGCGTCTGACGGCAGTGTTCCGCTGACTGATTATGGTTACGCGTTTTGTGTCTATCATCTTCAGGCGTTAAGAATTCCCCTGGATGAGAGGATCGTCAAAACCGATATGGAAGAAGTTCTCAAAGAGCTGACGATGCCTGACGACGAAGACCGGAAAGAGAAAAACCGTTTTGAATAATCATTTTGGCAAAGACCTTACAACAAGCAATATTGAGAAGAACCTTATTCACTTTGCACTGCCCATTTTAATCGGCAACCTCCTTTCAACGGGATATAGCGTTATCAATACAATGTGGGTCGGTAATCTGATTGGTAAAGACGCGGTTGGCGCAATCGCGGTCAGCTTCCCCGTTTTTCTCGGGATGGTGGCGCTTTGCTCTGGGGCAACCTTGGCCACATCCGTTTTAATCTCGAAGGAATACGGGGCCAGGAACTACGCGGAAATACAAAGAATTGTCAACAATTCCTGGACGGCAGGCATTGTTATCATAGTGGTGATCTCCGTCAACGGTGTGCTGTTTTGTGACAAGGTTCTGGCGCTTCTGAAAACACCGCCCGAAATAATGGCTATGGCAAGCGGCTATTTGCGGATTATGGTTATCAATTTTGCCGGTCTGTATTTGTCGTACTTGATCTCGTCAATATTGCGCGGGGTAGGCGATACCGTCATTCCCATGATCTGTATCATCGTTTCCACTGCGGTGAACGCTGTGCTTGATCCTGTGCTGATTTTAGGCATCGGCCCGTTTCCAAAGCTGGGGCTGAACGGTTCGGCCTACTCCGACCTGATTGCAACGGCAATGACAATCGTGTTGGGTATGGTTTATCTGCATCGCAGGTATCGCAATCAACCTGTGAACCCGAACCGATTTCTGTTTGAAAAAAGCGTGATTTTCAAAATAGTCAGAATGGGTTTTCCATCCTTTGTTCAACAGATGCTGGTGTCTGTTGGGTATGCGTTTGTCACCGTTATTGTGAATCGCTTTTCCTCGGCTTCCATTGCCGCGTTTGGCATTGCAAGCAAAATTGACGCGATTGCGGCCATGCCTGCGATGGCCGTAATGATGGCGGCTTCCGCAGTAACCGCACAGAGCATTGGCGCCGGAAAACCCGAGAGGATCAAGCGTATTCTCAAATCCGGAATTTTGGTCAACCTACCTGCTATTGTATTGATTTCCTTCTTATGTGTTATGTTTCCGCGCGAAATTATGCACGCTTTTGTAAAAGACGAAGCGGTTATCGAAATCGGCGTTGGCTATTTACAAATTGTGGGGGGCGGATACCTTTTCTATACCGTGTTTTATGTATCAAATGGCATTATAAACGGAGCAGGAAAAATGCTGCCCACCATGCTTCTGTCCTTTATATCCCTCTGTGTGGTGCGGGTTCCCTTAGCGGCTGTTTTGTCCGGAACAAGGCTGGGCATCCGGGGCATTTGGATAGCGATTGTGAGTAGCTTTGCCGCCAGCACAATAAACAGCCTTGTCTATTTCAGATGGGGTAAATGGCGAAAAGGGATTATACCGATGGCGCACAGGGAAGCGGAATAATTACCGGTTGAAAAATTACAAGAGTGAGAAAAGGTGCAGGGTATGGATAAGGGAAAAAAGAGAGAACTCATGGATTCTTACAAAAACCGAACGATTACCGGCGGCGTTTATTGCGTTCAATGCAGCGGGAATCAACGCAGGTGGATAAAATCAACAACCGACATGGCGGGCTCAAAAAGCAGATTTTTGTATGCGGTTCAAACGAAGAGCTGCCCCGAGCCGGCAATGCTGCGCGAGTGTACGGCATACGGAATCGGATCGTTTTCCTTTGTTATTCTGGAAGAGCTTGTAAAGAAGGAGACCCAAACAGCCGCTGAATTCGCGGATGATATCAATACGCTCTACGAATTATGGCTTGAGAAGTATAAGCATGAGGATTTGGGCTGACAGGCATTTTATTAGAACAGAAAGATAACCTCCTATAATTTCTTGATAGCGCAGGAGAAATGGCGCGCTTGCCAGGCAAGCAGAAAACAAAATAGCAGTTCACGGTATACGCTGAGTGAATCGCCCATGCGCTGCCGTGTTATCCTTCCGGCGGGCTGGGGCTGTGTGCCCTTTGACGCAGCGCTGCTGCCGCGTTACGCTATGGCGCGGCAACCGTTTTTGTACCATAAAGTAAATGGTATAAACCGTGGATCTTGCGGCGGCGCGGAAAAGCAGACGCGGGATGGACAAGGGATAAACACGGATAAAAAACACCATAATGGCACTTGACAAGCCAGAAAGTACATGTTATGCTGGCACAGCAATTATGGTAACGTTACCATTTATGAGCCGGAAGACCTGTGAGAAACCGCTGGTTACAGTTGTTTAACAGAGGAGAGTAGAACATGCTTCGATACATTGGTAAGAGAGTCTTTATGATGCTGTTCGTCATTCTGGGCGTGGTTATTCTGGTGTTTTCCCTGTTGTATATCACACCGGGAGACCCGGCGCGGCTAATCCTTGGAGCGACGGCGACGGATGCGCAGGTAAGCGCGCTTCGGTTGAAATTGGGTCTTGACGACCCGTATTTCGTCCGGCTTGGGAAATATCTTTACAACCTTGTGACCAAGTTTGATCTCGGCACTTCATTCAGGACCGGAGAATCCGTAACGGCGGAAATCGCCAGAAGATTTCCGGTTACGATGACGCTGGGCATCCTGGGCCTTGCCGTGTCAACGTTTATCGGGATCATTACCGGTATATTCTCGGCGGTCAAGCAATACACCTGGACGGATAAAATATCCAATCTGGTGGCTGTGGTCTGCGCGTCGATGCCTGCGTTCTGGTTTGCGATGGAACTATGCATTCTCTTTGCGCTGAAGCTGCGGTGGCTGCCCGCAACGGGAATTGATCAGGGGGTCCGATCCTATGTGCTGCCTGTGCTGACCATGGGCTTAACAGGCGCGGCGGGCACTTTCCGGTTTACGCGTTCTTCCATGCTGGACTGCATTCGTATGGATTATGTGCAGACGGCGAGGGCGAAAGGGCAAAACGAATTCAAGGTTATAACCCATCATGTGCTGAAAAACGCGATGATACCGATTATCACGTTGGTCGGCAACGGATTGGGCTATATCATTGCCGGCTCCGTCGTTATTGAGAGCGTGTTTTCCATTCCCGGGATCGGCAGCAACATGCTGCTGGCAATTAGTACGCGGGATTATCCAATCATCCAGGGCAGCGTGCTGATACTGGCCATATCGATTTCTGTGTTTAATCTGTTTGCGGATCTGGCCTATGCGTTATTTGATCCCAGAATCAGCGCCCAATTCAAGCGCTCATCAGCAAAAAGCGGGGGAAAACGTTATGCCTAAAAGAATTGTTGACGGCGTCCGCCTGTATGACAGCAATGAAAGCCACGCACATGAGATGTGGCGGCGCATTTGCAGAAACAAGCTTGCGGTTTTCGGCATGGTATGGATGGCCATTGTGGTGATCTGCGCCATTTTTGCGGATGTGATTGCGCCTTATGGGTTTGACGACCAAAACGTAAGCGTGATGCTGACGCCGCCCTGCTGGGAGTATCCGCTGGGGACCGATAATCTGGGCCGTGATATTCTCAGCCGCCTCATTTACGGTTCCCGGGTTTCGCTGAGCATCGGGATTATCGTAACCGCCGTTTCCATTATCATCAGCATTATCATCGGCATGGTGGCGGGGTACTACGGCGGCCATACGGACAACATCATCATGCGGATTATTGATGTGCTGCTGTCCGTGCCGCCCGTACTGCTGGCGATCGCAATCGCCGCCGCCCTGGGCGGAGGCTATTTCAGCCTGATCATTGCCATGAGCGTGTCCATGACGGCAGGCAACGCACGCACGGTGCGCGGGCAGGTGATGACACAGACCGACAAGGAGTACATCGAGGCGGCAAAGGCCTGCAACGCGGGCACTGTGCGGATCATGTGGCAATACATCCTTCCCAACATCTCTTCCATTATCGTGGTAGCCATTACCATGTACCTGGCGGTTGCGATTATGACTGCGTCAACACTCAGCTTTATCGGGCTGGGCGTACAGGCGCCCACGCCTGAGTGGGGAGCATTGCTGGCGAACGCGCGCCAATATATGCGTTATAACCCCTATATGGTGCTGTCCCCGGGTATCATCATTTCCCTGACGGTATTCTCACTGAATATGATCGGCGATGCGCTTCGGGACGCGCTCGACCCCCGCATGAGAGGCAGGTAGGAACATGCAAGAAGAGTATTGTCTGCAGGTCGAGGACCTGACCATCGAATACAGAACGGATTATGGCATTATCAAAGCCGTTAACCATGTCAGCCTGAATGTGGGCAAAGGCAAAACGCTCGGGCTGGTCGGCGAAACCGGCGCAGGGAAAACCACAATTGCGCTGGGCATTTGCCGGCTGCTGCAAACGCCGCCTGCTGTTGTAAAAAGCGGAAAGGTTGTGTTTGAGGGTCAGGATATCCGCAAGATATCCGAATCGGAAATGCGAAAAATCCGCGGAGATAAGATCACGATGATTTTCCAGGATCCGATGACCGCTCTTAACCCGGTAGACACAGTCGGGGAACAGATCGTGGAAGTTATCAGCCTGCATAACCATGTCAGCAAGCAGAAGGCCGCCGAAATGGCGGGCGATACGCTGGAAATGGTCGGCATTCCGCGGGAACGGTTTGGGGATTTTCCGCATCAGTTTTCCGGTGGGATGAAACAGCGCGTGGTGATCGCAATCGCGTTGGCGTGCAATCCAAGCCTGCTGATCGCCGACGAACCGACGACGGCGCTGGACGTGACCATTCAGGCGCAGATCCTGCACCTGATCAATGAGCTGAAGGAAGCCAAAGGAACGTCGAACCTGCTGATCACGCATGATCTGGGCGTCATCGCGGAAATGTGCGACAACGTTGCGGTAATCTACAGCGGCGAAGTGGTCGAATCCGGAACGACAAGGCAGGTTTTCACGCAAACGATGCACCCGTACACGCAGGGGCTGTTTGATTCGCTGCCAAACATCAACGACGACGAATTCAACCGCCTCAAGCCCATCGAGGGCCAAATGCCTGATCCCGCCAACCTGCCGGAGGGCTGCAACTTTGCCGACCGCTGTCCCTATGCCACGGAAGAATGCCGTGCGGCCACCGTTCCGCTGGTGGATGCCGGCAACGGGCACTGGATACGGTGTTACCACCCGCTTACAACAGGAGTGTCAAAATGAGTGCGATTTTACAGGTAGAACACCTGAAGAAATACTTCTCCGTGCCCAACGGCTATCTGCACGCTGTGGATGACGTCAGCTTCAGCCTGGAAAAGGGGCAGACGCTTGGCGTGGTCGGGGAGTCGGGCTGCGGCAAGTCCACGCTTGGCCGCACGCTGATGCGGCTTACCCAGCCGACATCCGGTACCATTGTTTTTAACGGCAAGGACTATTCCAATGCGGGCAAACGGGACGAAAGGGAACTGCGCACCAAAATGCAGTTTATTTTTCAGGATCCGTTTTCCTCGCTGAATCCCAGAATGACGGTTGCGCAGAACATTATGGCGCCGTTGCTTATCAACGGTACCAAAAAGGCGGACGCGGTAAAAGAAACCGCGGAGATCATGGAAACCGTCGGGTTGTCCGGCCGGCTGAAGTCTACCTTCCCCCATGAGCTGGACGGCGGCCGGCGGCAGCGGATCGTTATAGCGCGCGCGTTGATTCTCAAGCCGAAGTTCATCATCTGCGACGAGCCGGTTTCCGCCCTGGATGTTTCGATTCAGGCCCAGATACTGAACCTGTTGATGGACCTGCAAAAGGAACGCGAACTGACCTATATCTTTATTACGCATGACCTGTCCGTGGTTAAACACATTTCCAACATCATTATGGTTATGTATCTGGGTACGATGGTGGAATACTGCGAAACGCGGCGTCTTTTCAAAAATCCGTTGCATCCCTATACGAAGGCGCTCCTGACGGCGGTTCCTTCCATCGATCTGGATGCGGACCGCAGCAAACGGGTGCTGCTGCGCGGGGAGATCACCTCGCCGATCAACCCCAAGCCCGGATGCCGGTTTGCGGACCGCTGCAAATACGCAACGGAGCTATGCCATACGACTATGCCCCCCTTACAGGAAATAGAAGACGGGCACTTCGTCGCCTGCCATCTAAATAAACAAATCAATCAGGAGGTCTCACCATGAAGAAAACCTTGTTATCCCTGCTCATTGTTTTCATGCTGTGCTTTGTCTCCACGGTGTCTTTCGCAGCAGATGCGGGCATCGGTGCGGACGGGTATTATGAGGAAGGCGGCGGCGCAACGGAAAACGCCACGCAATCCGCTAAAGATACCCTGACAGTTTGCTGCTCGTCTCTGGGCAACGGCTGGGATCCCATGAACTGCGGCTACAACATCGGCACCACCGTTGTTACGGACAGCGTGTACGAAGGCCTGCTGCAGTCTGAAAAAGACGGTTCCCTTACGCCCGTGCTCGCCACCGGCTGGGAAATCGACGAGGACGGTCTGGGCTATACCTTCCATTTGCGGGAAGGCGTTACCTTTACCAACGGCGAACCTTTCAACGCAGACGCGGTTGTGTGGTCGATGGGCGTGCGGTATCCTTCCGCATCTCTTTACGCGGGCGATACGGTTTGGGATTGCGCGAACATCTCAAAGGTAGACGATTACACCGTGCATATCCCGCTGCAGCAAAAGAATTCTGTCGCTTTGTATGTGCTGGCCAACCAGCAGTACAGAATTATGGAAAAAACCTGGTGCGAAGCGCAGGATAACTTCAACACGGACGCGATGGGCACCGGCCCCTACATGATCGAAGAAGCGGTTTCCGGCAGCTACGTCAAACTGACGGCAAACGAAAATTACTGGGGCGTGAAACCGGCGATTAAGAAAGTTACCTGCAAGTACATCACCGAAAGCTCCCAGGAAGAATTGGAACTGGAAGTGGGCACGGTGGACTGCGTTTTGGATCCCGCCGCTTTTGATGTGGTGCATCTGATGAAAGGCGAAGTGCCCGGCATCAAGATTACCTATACCTACGGCGGCGCGACCATGATCGTGTTCAACCTGAACACCGAGATGGGCCAGAATACGAAATACCGTCAGGCGCTGAGCGCGGCTATCGACCGCGAGAGCATTGCCAAGTCGGTGTTCCAGGGACTGGCAAAACCGATGTATGGCTTTGCACTTCCGTCCTCGATTTTCTATGATCCGGATTATGAAGCCAACTACCCCTACAAGTACAATCTGGAGAATGCCAAGGCACTGCTGGCCGAATCCGGCCTTGATCCCAGCGCGATCACGCTGAAAGTGCTCAGCGACGTCTCCGCGGGCTCTGTGGCGATTTCGGAGATTATCTCCCATAACATTGGTGAGCTGGGCTTCAACGTTGATATTACCATGCTGGAAGGCGCCGCGTATGTGCCGGCGCTTCTGGGCGGCGAAGAAGATATCGCCGTGGGCCTCGGCCTGAGCGTATCAGCCGATCCGACGTACAACCTGCGGTATGCCAAGCCCGGCGCAAGCCCGGACTGGACCGGCAAAAGCAAGACCACGACGGAGTTTGATGCCGAGTACCATGTGTACAACGAGATGATCGCCGCCGGCGACGAAGCTACAATGCTTGAAAAAGCACAGGAATATCAGAACTTTGTAACCGATAACTGCCTCTTCATGCCGCTGGTAAGCTTCGATTCCTACATCGCGCATGTGGATAATCTGCAGCCCGGTTACTTCAACGGCAATTACGTTCGCTTCGCAACCTGGTATTTCAAATAACCACGGTACGGAAAAACCGGTAAGCAAGCAAGCGGCAGCGTTGCCGGGAGAAACGCTTAGCAGCGCCTCTCCCGGCCGCGGCGCCGCCGGGAACAAAGATCAACTTTGCAGATGAAAGCTGGAACACGCGGATGAATAATGGGAAAGGTGCCGGTGAAACGAACATGCGCAGCAAGATTAATATCAAGGATGTCGCCAGAATCGCCGGTGTTTCCCCGATGACGGTTTCGCGCGTGATCAACGGCGACGACTGCGTTTCGCAAGCGAAACGCCTGCAAGTAACGAAGGCAATCCGCGAATCCGGCTATCAGCCCAACCAGCTTGCCAAGGGCTTGCGGGAGAACAACTCACGGATGATCGGGATTCTCGTCCCCAATATTATGGATGAGTATTACGAACGGCTGGTGTTTGTTGTCCAGTCGAAACTGCTGCTGCACCGCTATCTGTGCTTAATCTGTTATACGAACGGGGATCGCGAGCTGGAATTGAATCATCTCAAGATGCTCAATTCGATTCAAATCAGCGGACTGATCCGGATCAGCGGATCCGATAATCTGGATCTGCCTGTGAAGAAGCTTCCGCGCGTGTATATTGACCGGGACGACAGCGAGGTTCCGGAGGGCCAGCTATGCGTACATATCCACAATGATAATTTCAACATCGGCAAAATTGCGGCCGAAGCGCTGATTGCCGCGGGCTGCCGTCACATCGCAATTAACTATCTGGCAGAAAACTGTTATGCGCACAAAGTGCGCTGCCTCGGGTTTGAGCACGCGTACCAGCAGGCGGGTATCAAGCACAGTGACGTTGAGTATATCATAGCGCCGGGCACGAGCCCGCGCAGCGATTCGCTGGTCGTGCAGAAATATCTGATGGAGCATACCGAAGTGGACGGATTGTTCTGCGCAACCGACAAGCTGGCGCTGGGCGCGCAGCTGGCGATACGCAACCTGAATATTCAGGTGCCCGAAGCCCTGAAACTCGTGGGCGCCGGTGATTTTCTGCGCGACGTTGTTTCCGGGCCGAGCCTGTCCTCCGTACGTCTGGTGGTATCGGATACCGCGGACATTATTGTGGAGGAACTGCTGAGCATGATGGAAACGGGCAAGCCGCTGAATACGGAAACGCTGTGTATGCCGGTGCAGCTGATGAAGCGGGATTCGCTGGGATACACGGCCCCGGAAAACGACAGGGAGGAAAAGCAAAGTGAGTAAATATGCAAGCTCGCCCGTTTGGGATGCGGAAATGACAGGAATGGTCGATCTTTCGCCGCCGCGAGTTTTTTTAAAGGCGCTTGGAAGCCCGAAATTCGACGTGGAAAGACTGATCGACAGCGAAATGGGCGATGTGCTGCATAACCGCCTTCAGCGTTTTCAAAAGTGGCCGCAGGAAATGGATCCCGAACTGCTGGCGTACTGGCTCGGGCGCGGATTGGTGAAAGAATTGCACCATACCGCCTATTGCCGGATTGACGAGGCAATGGCGGCGAAACATTTTGCAATGGGCCTGGGCAAAACCATGGAAGAACTATGCCAGCGCAACACGAAGTGGAGCGCGTATATTCCGCTATCGTCGCGTACACAGCCCGAGCGGAAATATCCGCTGCTGTTTTGCTTTCATGGCGGCGCCGACCCGGTTTACAGTGTCGAGCTTTTCGGGCATGTGGATTTAGCGGCGCAGGAAGAGTACATCCTGATTGCTCCGCAGAACTGCGACGAGCACTATGTGTCGGAAATTTATGAGTATGCCTTAACACACTATCCCGTGGACGAGAGCCGCGTGTACATGCGCGGTTTTTCATACGGCTCCGCTATGGCTACGGATAACGCAATCGCCCGGCCGGAGCGCTTCGCGGCGGTTTCGCTGTTTGGGCAGCTGATCCGGACCGGGTTTTGGAACCGGCCTACGGAAAAGCAGTTGAAGCATATGAAAGATATGACGATGCCGATGCTCAACATCGAGGGCGACGCCGAGGGAGGGCGTACGCTGCCGATGAACGTGGATTTTTCCTATATCACAGCCATTCCCAACACGGACCGCAGGGTGGAGGCCAATTTGGAGGGCCTCAACGCGTGGCTGGAGTTCAACCATTGCCCAAGGCGCATTACCAAAGCGCAGATGCTGGATTCATGTCATTCCGCCGACCGGGTGGAACGCATGATCGGAACGATTTTCGACGATACGGAGATCGAACAGCATGGCGGCCGGGATTTCTGTATCGGGAATTATTACGACGAACAGGGCCGCAACATGATGAAAATTGTTGGAATTGATAATCTGCCGCATTTCCCGGTTCCGTTTATTGCCGAATTCGAATGGGAATTCCTCTCTGCTTACCGCAGAGACCCCCAGACGAAGCAAATAGAAATCACAAAATAAACATACATTTGCGGGAACCCGGAGGGTCATTGTCAGCTCCGGCTCGGGGCGGACCATCCCCATTCTCACAAGTAGATAAATACGATTGATCTTGCTGCGGGAAAGTCAGCAGCGGCAAGGTATGTTACAGGTCTGCGCATTTGCGGCTTTTGCCGGGCAAAACCACGTACTGGATTCCAAAAGTGAAAAGCCACGCAAGCGGCCCTCCTGCTTTGCGCCGAGGAAGAACATCGAAGCGGAAAACAGGCAGGAAAACCGTCTGCCATGAACACACCGAAGAATAGGAAGTATGAATCGATATGAATCAAAGCGGCAATAGACAAGTCAAAAAAACGGAAACGATTTGGAATAGATCGTTTATTCTTCTGTTTCTTTCAAGTATATTCACATCGGTGGCTTCCTACATGACCATTCCGCTGATTTCCAAGTACGCGCTGAGCCTGGGTGCGTCGCTGACGGTTGCGGGCGTTGCGGCGGCGATGATGTCGATAGCGGCGCTGGTGTGCCGCCCGATTACGGGGTATGCTTCCGATACGATGAACCGCAAGGTGATCCTGCTGATATCCATTGCGGTTTCGGCGGTTACGATCGTCGTAAACGCGTTTGTCAAAAGCATTACGGTGCTGATGGTAATCCGCGTCGTTAACGGCATTACCTTCTCGTTTATGTCCATTGCGAACATGACGCTGGCGAGCTCCCTGATCCCACGTGAAAGAATCGGTACCGGGATTGGCTACCTGAGCCTGGGTATGGTATTTGCGACGGCAGTCGGCCCCGGGCTGGGATTGGAATTGACCAATCGCTTCGGATACGGGACTGCGTTTCTCATTGCGGCGGTGATCATGGTACTGGGTGGTGCGGCGGTTTGCCTGATCCCGAACGAGGCATCCAGGCCTGCGGTAAAGCCCGATGAAAAGCGAAAGCCGCTGCTTTCCAATCTGTTTGCAAAAGAACTGTTGGGGTATATGCTGCTCCTGGTGCTCCTCAGCTTTGGGAACGGGCTGATCGCCACCTATATCGCCCTGCTGGGCGAAGAACGGGGGATCGTCAATATCGCGCTTTTCTTCATCGTATACTCCGCTGTGGTCACGGTGATTCGCCCGCCGATCGGTTCGCTGCTGGATAGAAAGGGTCTTTCGGTTATCCTGTATCCTTCCTTGGCCATTGCGGCGCTGGGGATGATTTTTGTGGGATCGGCGTACACGCTGTGGATGATTGTTATCGCTTCTGTTTTAAAAGCGGTTGGCTTGGGCGCGGGAATTCCGTCCATTCAGGCAAACAGCATTAAAATGGTCGGGAAAGAACGGGCCGGTGTTGCGACCAGCACCTGTTTTATCGGGCAGGACATCGGCAACAGTCTGGCGCCGATTGTTGGAGGAATGGTTGCCACGGCACACGGATACGGCTTTATGTTCCACAGCTACGGAATCGCTTTATTTGTGCTCGGTACGGTCATCTACTCGCTCCAGCTCCGCTTTGACAAAAAAAAGGCCAGACCGTAATCGCATCATCGGGTTAATCGGCCGGACCCTTGACCCTGAAACCTTAGCTGCCGCGCGGGCAAACCTCCGGTTCCGGGGGCTTGCCCGCGCTTTTTCTTTTGGAAGATAAGCTGATGGCAGTCTTGCTTTACATGGCCATAATTGCGGGGAAGGGCGGGACGGCAGACAGGCTGCACAGCTGTTCCGGCGGGCGCAGGGAGGCCAATTGATCTGCGGGAAACCGTAAGGATTAAAACGAAGCCGCGCAGGGTGGCAAAAGCTGATCCGGCACAATCCGGCCTGTGAACGGCCGGATCGTGCTCGTTGACAATACCGCGGAAGGGATACGGCGTGTACCGCGTGTGAAAGCATCACCGGTAGGCCTTGGCGGGCGGTACGTGTGGATGAACAGCGGCAGAGGCCGGAGGACTGAGAGAGAGAAAATCAGAGTAGGGGCTTTTGGATAATGTCCCACGCAACCCGGATCATTACCCGGAAACGCGCTTTGTTTATAGTAAAACCGCCGTGGCTTTTTCGGCCGGCACAAGCACGGTTTTTCCCTCCGTTGCGCCCTCCTTTGTGAGGATGATCTGTTGGTCACAGCCTGTGGGATTCCAAAGGGTAACGGCCAGTTTTCCGGCGGCGCTGCGCCAGCCCTTGGCGAAGACCAGCGGATTGGAGCCTGAGAAGCCCTCGGTATCCACAAAGGTGCCCCGGAGGATGTAGTCCGAGTATGTTTGATACAGCCCAACAAGCTCTTTCAGGTACGCGGCGTAGTGCGGGATATCTTTCAGGGAACCGCAGCAGCGGTAGATGGTCATATCAAACCGGAGACCCAGCAGGAAAGAGTAACCCGCCAGGGCCTTGTAATGCGTCTCGTCTTCACCGCACTCCCGATTGGTCATCACAAGCTCGGGAAAGGTGTAACGGTACATTTCCAGCAACATGGTATCATTCCCGGCATCAAGGGGATTCCCGGCGGTTTCGGGCGTCAGCAGCCGTGCGTCCGGCAGGGTGGCGCTGCCCTGGGAAATATCCATGGACTGTCCATAGATATCAACATTATGCTCCATGAGGATGATCTTTTCGTCGCCGAAAGATTTTACATAAGCCCGGAGGTCTGCGTAGTTGGCAGCCTTGCTTTCGTGTGAATGGCTTGGTTTTTGATGGGTATGGCCTTGCGCGTAGCAGAAGTAGGGTTTCCACCCGCCGATATCATACAGCACGCCGTCCGCGCCAAGCTCCAGGCAAATCTGGGCGGCTTCCTTCATTTTCTTCTGCCACAGGGGCGCACCGGGGCAGGCGAGGTACATCGGCATGGCCGGATTGCAGATCTTTCGGTAGGTGCCTTCGCCGCAGTAGGTTTCCGCAAAGGGGATATCCTCGTTCCAGATGGACTTGATGGTCGCCTGATCCCCGCCCTGGTTACGGCAGAAATCGCTTTGGTGGTCGATCAGCGCATAGCTCAGGAACAGCAGAACCTTACCGCCTTTGCGATGGACATATTCGATGCCCTCCCTGAGCTTTGCCGCGCCGCCCATCCGTTCGTCGGGTACAAAGTCGGGCCAGAGGCGGGCAAAGCCTCCCTGTTCCCAGCCTAAAATATACAGCGTCTTCAGGCCCGCGGCCTCCAATTCGTCGTATAGAGCAGGGATCATGGAGTAATCCCAGTTGATTTCCCCGTGATGCTGCTTGAAGATCAGGCGAAGCCAGCCGGTAAAATCCTGGCTCCATTGCGGACGCTCAGGCGGAACAAAGCCGCCTTTGCGGTTCATCCAATCGCGGTAATACCGGGCGCCTGCGTGCCAGTCGCCCTCGTGAGGGAAAAAGCTCATGGCCTGACCGGACCAGGCTTCCCCTGCCTCAAGCATGGGATAGCGAATGAAGCCGAAACGGAGCACATTCAGCGCCACATCCCGTTCGATATGCAGGCCCAGCGCCTGACGCGTTGTATCCTCCGATCCGCAATACAGGCCTTCTTCCCGGTTGTACCAATCGTACCACTGCATAGATGCCTTGCCGTCCTGGTAAAGCGCGTCCATATCTGTATGGAACTGGTCATGGCGTTCGTATTTACGGAACCCCGCATAAGCGGAAAGGTCCGCATAGGCAGGATTGCGCACTCGCCGCCCCAGGTCCCGCGGCCATGCGATATAATCGTTTGCCGGCTGTCCCGTAAGGCTGCGCGCGCCTGAAACGGGGGTAATCTGCAGCTCCGCCAATTGTACGGCCGGATCGCGGTTGACAAGGTCGGCGGATACCTGTAAACCGGAATCGGTCATACGAAAGTGCAGGGTAAGCCCGGCGTCAATCCTTTGGTTCTCCTCGCCGATCAAGCCGTCATACGTCAAGGTGATTTCCGATGCGGTTGCCGAGACGCTGAACTGCTGCCGGTCGGCCCATACAGGAACCTCCGCGCGCTCGGTACCGTGAATTGCATAGATGAGCTTCCAGACTTCACCCGGCGTGTGGATATACTCATGGCCGGTAAGACGGTTTTTGAAAGACGCACACCTTCCGTGTTCATCCAGAGAATAGCAAAGTGATTTCCCCTTCAGGCTGTACATGAATCTGTTTCCTCCTGTGTTGAGCGTTATGCTATTTCGCATTCTAGAGGGTTGGTTTTTACGCGTCAATGGGAAATATCAATAGCGCGATTGGAAGAAACAAAACCCGGAGGGAAGCGCTTTGCGGCAAAAAAAGGGAAACACACGGTGTTTCCCTTACAGGGTCAGGCTTGCCGGATGATGGCAGGCACCACTGGAATGAAAGTGATTGATGGGGAGAACGGAGTATCCGCATCCGGATGAGGCGGCAACCGATCCCGCGGGGGCTGACGGGCAGATCTGCCTGAGGGCGGAGCAAAAGACACGGTTCCACAGCGCGGCGGCGGATTCGCGCCCGGCCTTGGCTTATGCGCGCTGGCGTGTGCGGATGGTACGCGGCGTTTCGCCGTTATGGCGCTTGAACGCCTTATAGAACGAATTGATGGAATGATATCCGCAGCTTGTGGCGATTTGCGCGATGGTATCCTCCGTTTCAATCAGCAACCGAACCGCCATGGCACAGCGGACGTTCTCCGTGTATTGAAAGAAGCTGCACTTCTTCTCCAAGCGGACCATTTTCTGGAGTGTTGTTTCTGAAATGTTGAAGTGATCGGCTACCATACGTGCATATAATTCGGGATTGGTAATGTTTTGGTCAATATACTCGCATAGCTGTTTGGAAAACGGGATGATATTGTTGATGTTTTGCTGCATCGCTTCACAGATTGCCACACAGCATTTTTCCAGCTCCGGATAACTTCCGCTCAACGATTGATTGATGTGGAGAAAGTTTGGAATATCCAGCGAATACAGGTCGCTGAAATGCTCCAGCTTGATCTGCAGGAGGATACCGCGTATGTTGTAAAACATTTGCTGTGTCAGCGCTACATCCGTTACGCAGGTCGGAGAGAAACAGTGTTTGATGCAAGAAAGAAACGCGTACACCTCTTCCGAGGCTCCGCGCACAAGCGCATCGTAAAAATGGCTGAGCTCCTGGTAGGACAGCAAACCGCTCTGCCTTGTTTTCAAAGAGGCGTTCGGGAAATTGTCCACGCACCATACCTCAAGGATTTCTCCCTGGGTACGCGCCAGATAGGCCAGCTCCGTAGCCTGCCGAAAGGCGTCAAAAAGGTGGTCAAAGCCCTGAAATGTTTCGCTGAGGGTAACCAGAAGCTTGCCTGGAGCCGCTTTGGCCAGCCGCCGGCGCACGTCCAGCAGTTTTTCGATGGGCGTATTTGCATCCAGCACCAGAATAAAGGTATTCTCATACCGCTGAGCATACGGACATGCTTCGGTGTACACATCCTGCAGCGCGTCGTTCAGGCAGATGTTCAGCTTCTCCAGATAATTTTCTTCATACTCCACAGCGGTCAGGATTGCCAGGCGGAAAGCCGCCGGAAACGTGGGAAAATAGCGCGCAAAACGATCGCGCCTCGCCTGCGATACGCTTCGCGTGTCGATATAGGGGGTAATGATAAAATGCTCGAAGGTATGCTCTGCGTCGCGCCTGTGCTGTTCGTCCAGGGCAATCTGATAGCGGTTAACCGAATCAACCATTCCGCTGAATGCGTCAACCAGGTATCCAAAACCGCTCCGGCCTGCAGGTTTCACAAATTTCTGTCCGTTTACCAAAGAGAACAGTTTATTGATTGGCTGCATGCTGAGCCTGGACAATGATAGCGCCGCCAGCGTGCCGATGGCCACAAGCAGGATGATGAACAGCAGCAACAGGTTGCGGATGGGCTTTGTTTGTGAGTAGAACAACTCACCGGTAATGAGCAGGCGCACGCGGAGCGGAGAGGACGGATTTTCATATTCTATAACGTGTGTATTCTGATCCGAAAAAACGCTCTCGTCACCGAGCCTGATCATTTCCTCACCGTTATAAACCGTGCAGACAGACACACCGGCGCCGCTGTCCAACCCTGTCAGGAGGAGTTTCTTCAGCGTATCTTCGGAAAAGGTGGCGAAAAAAATCCCCAGCGGGTCGCTGGTAGTAAAGCCGGAGATATTGGACGCCCAGGTTATGCAGCGATACGAGTGCGCAAGGGACTCATCGGCGTGCTCAGGCAGATAGGTCACTTCGGTGCCGGGCCAGAAAACGTTCATGCTGCCGACTTTGCGAAGCTTTTCCATCCATTGTGCCTGGTTTATACCCCGATAGGCGAGGTAGCTGCCATAATAGGATTGATCCCGGGTAAATAAGCGCGTATCCAGAAACAGGGTTCCGTTCTGCATGAGCAGGCCTACTTGCGTTGCAAGAGACTGCGCACTGGATAATTGCTGAAATTCTTTCTTCAGCTTGTCAAGTACCAGAATATCGCGGGCTGAAAGCTGATCCATCCTTCGCGTCGCCAGGATACGATAATCAATATTGCTGCCCAGATTGGATGATAACGTGGAAAGGCTTGACAGCTGCTGGGAAAGCTGATCGACTCCGTTTTTTAAAATTGACTGGTTCAGCGTAAGCTGGCGCGTTTCAAATAACCGAACGCAGCTGTAATACAGAGGAAACAGCATTAACGCGGAAACCAGTACGATCAGCAAATAGTTATAGATGAACAGGTTTTTTCTTCTGTCATACATTTACATCCTCCATTGCAAAATGTGATATTCATTTCTCTGCCCTTTACCTGATGCGTACAGCATAACAAAAATCCATAGGACGGGCAATACATGCGGCGGTGTTGCTTACGGAATATCCATTGTTTCGGAATATCCAATAAGCGGGAAACTTTTGTTTATTCCATTCCGGAGGCGTTTTGTTTTGCCTTTTGCGCACTTGTGAGCCCAATAAGTCTCAGGTATGCTGGTTTCACATAGAATACTGAAGGAGGTCCCTCCCATGAAAAAAATACTCGTTTTCCTTTTGTGTCTGACCATGGTACTGCCCCTGTGCGGCACGGCGCTGGCATATGCGCAGGATCCAAACCTTAACGCACCGGGTGAAATTCCTGTTTGTAAGGAGACCGTTACGTTAACCGTAGGATTGCCGGTAGATGCCTGCATTACGGACCTGGCTACCAACCGTATGACCGAGATGCTGAGTGAAGAGCTGAATGTAAACTTCGAGTTCGTCACCTATGCTGCCAGTGAGATGAAAGAAAAAATCAACATCATGGTAGCCGGTGGAAACCAGGAATTGCCGGACGTCATTCTTTTTGGCCTGATGACCAGCGGCATGCCCTCCGATATCGCTGTTTATAACTGGGCGATGAACGGGGCATTGGTTCCGCTGACGGAGTACATCCAGAATTCGTCCGTATATTTTAAGGAATCCGCGGAAAACGCGGGCGGCATGGATTCGATTCTCTCCCAGATCACGTCTCCGGACGGAGAAGTATACGGATTGCCGTGCTACTGCCGTGCGCTGCCCAACGATTATAACACCAAGCTGTGGATTTTTCAGCCGTGGCTCGATCAGCTGGGCCTGAAAACCCCAACGAACGCCGAAGAACTTTACCAGGTGCTGAAAGCGTTTAAAGAGCAGGATCCTAACGGCAACGGCAAGGCAGATGAGATTCCCTTCGCTTCTCAGAACTCGCTTCCGTATTACTGGCGCCGTGGCCTGATGAGCATGTTTACCGATGTCGGCGATGTGTCAAACTATATCGCCGTATCGGACGGAACGCTCATTCCTTCCTATATGACGGACGGTTACCGGGAAGGCTTACGTTATTTCAACCAAATGATCGCCGAGGAATTGATCTCCCCCTTGACGTTCACACAGGACAACGCACAGCTGAAAACGCTGATGTCGCAGGATGAAACCGTTGTCGGCATGACGATTGCGCCCAGCGCCGCTACCCTGATGCCTTCCACGGACGTGCGCAGAGCCCAGTATGTGGGGATTGCGCCGCTTGCGGCGGCGGATGGAACGGTTACAACGCCGATTAATCCCACAAAGGCATCCATTGCCGGCGTGATTACAACGAACTGTGCCAATCCCGAGGCTGCATTCCGTTTCCTGGATATGCTTTGCTCTGAAAAATATACAGTTATGAATCGCTGGGGCGAGGCAGGCGTAGACTGGATTACCCCGCCGGAAGGCACGGAAGCGCTCTATGCGGCCATGGGCTACTCTGCCTATCTGCAGGAAACCGGAAACATTTCCTTTGGCTCCGGACAGAACAAGTGCTGGCATGTAACCGGCCCCATGGTTCGTGGCTACAGCATTTCCGCCGGCATGTGCTGGAACGGTGACCCGCTCAACAGCGAATATATGATTGCGCAGATCATGCCGGAATATTTCGGCAAAGGCCCGAAGGAATATCTGACCAAGCTGATCTATACCGATGAAGAAAATGACCGGATCGCGGAGCCGATGACCACCATTAAGAGCTATGTGGATGAGTGCTTTGCGCTGTTCACCATAGGCGAGATGAACATTGATACCGATTGGGATACCTATCTGAACGAACTCAATCAGATGGGCATCGGGGACGTGCTGGCCGTTATGCAGACCGTGTACGACCGCAGCCATTGATTTGCGCCTCCATCCTCTTTTGACGCTCAAACCGGGCGGAGGGGCTTCGGCCTCTCCCTCCGGTTTGTTTCCCAGGACTTTTGGATTGGAAGACAACGTATGAAAGCAATCTCCAAACGGACCTTCCGGAAACGCCGTATCGCGAAGTATTGGCAGTTATATGTATTCCTTCTCCTTCCGATGATGTATGTGCTTATCTTTCATTACTATCCCATCCTTGGCGTGCAGATTGCCTTTAAGAAATACAACGCGCTGCTGGGCATCTGGGGCAGTCCGTGGGTCGGATTGAAGAATTTTATCAAATTCTTCAATTCCTATCAGTTTTATACGGTAATCGGCAATACCCTTAAACTTTCGCTTTATAGCGTTATCGCCGGTTTTCCGCTGCCGCTGCTGTTTGCGCTTATGCTAAACACGCTTCGCAGCAAGCGGTATAAAAAGACGGTGCAAACGATAACCTATATGCCGCATTTCATTTCCACCGTTGTAATTGTTGGTATGATTATCCAGATTGCCAATCCTGTGAACGGTATTTACGGCAAGCTCTATTCCGCGCTGAACAACGGCAATATGGCGAGAGACGCATTGGGCTCCTGTGCCACGTTTCCTCACTTATACGTATGGACCGGCGTCTGGCAGAGCTTCGGATGGGATTCCATCATCTATATGGCGGCGCTTGCGTCAACCTCGATGGAGCTGCATGAAGCGGCACAGCTGGATGGCGCTACGAGGTTTCAGCGCGTGATCCATATCGATTTTCCGGCGATCCTGCCAACGGCCATCATTTTGCTGATTTTGCGCGCGGGGTCTGTAATGACCATCGGATTTGAAAAGATCTATCTGATGCAGAACGATCTGAATCTGCGCGTCAGTGAAGTTATTTCCACCTATGTGTATAAAGTCAGCCTTCAGGCAAGCCTTCCGGATTACAGCTATTCCACGGCCATTGCGCTGTTCAATTCCATCATCAACCTGGTGCTTATCTGTTCCATCAATGTTTTCGCCCGCAAAGCCGGCGATACCAGCTTATGGTAAGGAGGATAATCGCATGATAATGAAATCCCATACGCTTGCGCTGCGCAAACCTTCTCAGCCGCGTGAAGCAAGCCGGGATCGAATCTTTTATGGCGTGGTGAATGCGGTTCTGGCGCTGCTGCTGGTGATTACGATTTACCCGCTTATTTATATTCTATCCTCTTCGTTTTCGTCGCCCGCTGCGGTGACGACCGGCAAAGTGGTGCTGTGGCCGGTCTCGTTCAGTTTTCGCGGGTATGAAGCGGTGTTTGATTACAACTCGGTCTTTGTAGGGTATCGCAATACCATCTTTTATACACTGCTTGGCACGGCGGTCAACGTTTCCCTGACACTGCTGGCAGCGTACCCGTTGGCGCGGTCCTCTCTGCCCGGCCGCAAGTTTTTTACCTTTCTGTTTACATTTACCATGCTGTTTGACGGCGGTTTGATCCCTAACTATCTGCTGATGAGGGATCTGCATATTATCAATACCGTCTGGGTTATGGTAATACCGGGCGCGATTTCCGCCTATAACCTTATCGTAACCCGTACCTTTATCCAAAGCAATGTTCCCAGCGAATTGCTGGAGGCGGCAGAGATTGACGGTTGCAGTGATTTCCGGTTCTTTTTCTCCATATTGCTGCCGCTGTCCAAAGCGGTTGTCGCGGTGATCACGCTGTATTATGCCGTGGTTCATTGGAATGCCTATTTCAAGGCGCTGATCTATTTGCATGATGCAAAGCTGTATCCGCTGCAGATCTATCTGCGAGAAATCCTTGTTATGAATTCCGTAGATACGGAAATGATTTCCGATCCGTCCCTGCAGGAAGAAATGCAGGGTATGGCGGATTTGCTTAAGTATTCGCTGATCGTGGTTTCTTCGGCGCCGATTATGATGATTTATCCCTTTCTGCAGCGTTATTTTATTCAGGGCGTTATGATCGGCTCACTGAAAGGATAGCGGGTAATGTCACATTTTATCATGTTGGATGCGTTTGCTGAACCGTTTCGCACGCATGGGCTGGCTTGCGGGGAGCGCGGAAGGCTGCCGGAAGCGCTGATTCCTTCGCTGCGCCCGCAGCTGCACCGGCTGGCACGCATGACCTCGGGAGGCCGTATACGGTTTGTGACGGATGCGCCGCAGCTCCGGATTGAAGCCGTTCTGGCGGAAGCCAGTCTGAAAACGAACATGACGCTGCTCCTGCATTCCGGATTTGACCTTTGCGAAGGCACAGGCCCGGCAGCCCGGCACATCGCGGCCGTGCGTCCCGCAGCGCAGGGGGATGTTCCCTTTGAGCCGCTGGACGGATTTACGGTGGATCGTATCCTGAACCAAACGGTTGCGCTGCCGGGAGGCAAGCGGCTGTATACGCTGTATCTCCCGGTATTCTGCGCGCTGGAAAAGCTGAGCATCGGTTTTCCTGAAGGATATGCGGCCGAACCGGCCCCGGACTATACGGTTGCGCTGCCGGTGGTTTTCTATGGCTCATCCATTACGCAAGGCGCATGCGCTTCCCGCCCGTCACTGACATATCCTGCCCGTGTATGCAGGATGCTGGATTCGGATTTTATCAACCTTGGATTTGCGGGACAGGGCAGGGGAGATCCTGCAATCGCGGAATATATAGCCTCCCTGCCGATGAAAGCGCTGGTTATGGATTATGACCATAACGCTCCCGATGCGCAATGGCTGGGGGACACCCATTGGCGTTTTTATGAGCAGGCAGTGGAGAAATCTCCGCAAACGCCTGTGCTGTTTATGTCGCGGATCCGACCGGCCTTGATTAACGATGATGAACAGCTGCGTGCGGAGTGCAGACAAGCTGTAGAGAAAAGTTACTCCCGGGCAATTGGCGAACGTGGAATTCACGCCGGCTTTCTGAACGGGTCGGAAGTGTTCGGTGCGTTGCCGGACGAGTGCTTAACGGACATGCTGCATCCCAATGACGCTGGCTTTGAGAAGATAGCCGCCTGTGTACTGCCGATGCTGCAGGCGCTGCTGCAATAGCCGGGAAGCGAGCTTTGGCGGACGGGATGCTATTGCTTTGTGTTGGCCTGGTGCATACGGGCAGGCGGCATATTTCCGGTTAAAACGACGGATGCCGTTTGGTATCGGTTGAACGCTGCGCGATTGCCGGGGATTTTCCGCAACGGCCCGGGGAATCCCGTGCGACGGGATACCGGCAGCGTGCGGAGGTATACGCGGCGTTGTATAGATGTAAATTCGATATGATTCCAAACCACTTAAATAAAACGAGGTGCTGGTTTTGCCAAAGCAATTTCGAAAACCGAAGATGGGGTTGCTGCTGCTGGGTGCGGAACGTTTTTGTTCTCTGGGGGAGGGAACGGCAAGAGGCACGTACCTGAAACGGAAGCTTGCGGAAGCCGACTGGATACGCGCCGACTGTGAAAAGCTGGCGGATGTTACCTATACGGATATCGTGTTCAGAAGAGAAGATATCATTGCTGCCATAGACGCCTTTGTACGCGACAAGGTAGACTATGTGCTGGCCATTTATCTGTCCTGGGCGGAGGATTTCGCCTGGATTCGGTTCCTCCGGGATATGCCTCCCTGTCCGATTCTGTTCTGCCACCGCATGCGGGATGAGATTTGCTTGAAGGATACGCACGATGATGACGAGTTCACCGAGTATCTCTGCTGCGGGGGACTGGTGGGATCACTGGAGGCCAGCGGCTCTGTAAAGCGAAGCAACCGGGCGATGGTGGAAACCTTCGCGGGTACCTGGAAGGAAGTGCTGGAGCGTACACGCGTGTTCGGCGCCGCCGCCCGTGCGCGTGCGCTTTTGCGGCAAAGCAGCATCGGCCTGCTTGCCTGCATGAACGAAGCCATGTGGAGCACGTATGTTGATCCCTATGCGGTTTTCAGCCAAGTGGGCCCGGAGGTGCGCTTCTTATCCGTCGCGGAGCTGGAGGACCGTATTGACAGGGTTACGCTCCAGGAAGCCCGTGACGTGATGCAGGATATTGCCGGGCGGTATGAGGTGCTTGCCAATGTGGATGAGGAGAAGTTCATCGCGTCCGTCAGGGCCACGATGGGCATGGAGCGGCTGGCCGCAGAGCATGAGATCGATTTGCTGGTGCTCAATGATATCGACCGGGTCCTGTTTGAGCGGGTTGGTCTGCGCCCCGGCTTCTGGCCCACGTCATCCGCGGTGAGAACATTCATCGTGCCGGAGGGGGACATCGGCGGCGGTATCGCCTGCTATGTGCTTACACTGCTTTCCGGCGGACATGTAAACTATATCGAGCCTTTCCATATTGATCTTCCGAACCAATGCTTTGCGGGCGGGCATGCGGGGCCCAATGATTATACGGACCCCCGCGGAAAATGCAAAATCTCCTCGGATGTGCGCTTTGCCAGGACAAAATGGAAATATGCGGGCGCGCCGTTTGCCTGGTATGTATTCCCTCCGGGGGAGAAAACCATGCTGCATTGCTCCTCTCAGTCCGGAAGGTTCCAACTGGTGGCGACCCGCGTGGAAGCCCAGACCACCGATCATTTTCTGGCGACCTATTCACACAGTATATTCAAGCCCATACGCCAGAACAGCGGGCAGCTGTTCACCAAGCTGTTGCGCCAGGGTGTGACACAGCATTACGGAATCACGGACGGTAATGTGATACAGGCAGTAAAAGATCTGGCAATGATGCTGGATATGGAGTTTTTGGAAGTATAGCGTCAAGGAGGAGATATCCATGGACCCTCTCCCAAAAAATGGAGAAATTTCCGGTTTGATAAACCCACCGGTTTCGGACGGCTTGTGGCTACCGGCATTCGGCAGCCTCTGTCATCAGGAGGTATAGGGAGTGCCGCAAAACCATCAGCTTCTTATGGACATCGGCGGCAGTTTTATAAAGTACGGAACCGCCAGCCTGCACGGAGAGCTCCGGCCCGGAAGCGTCGCACAGGCCAAAGCCAACGCAGCGGGAAGCCAAGAAGAAATTTACGGCGCGATGGGGGAGATTATCCGCTTCGTCAAGCGTGATTATCCCATTGCAGGCGCCTGCGTGAGCATACCGGGCCCGTTTGATTATAACAATGGCATATCGTACATGAAACACAAGTTTCCCGCGTTATACGGAAAAAGCCTTCGGATCCCCTTCGAGCGCGAGGGCATCCCCGTAACCTTTCTGCACGATTCCACGGCGTTTATCCTGGGTGAGTATCATGAGGGCGTGCTGAAAGGCGCGCAAAGCCCATGCTGCGTCATGCTGGGTACAGGGCTTGGCTTTGCGTGGATCCGCAGCGGCCTTGTGATGGTGGATGATAACCAGACGCCCGCCATGCCGCTGTGGCGGTATCCCTATCTGGGCGGCATCGCGGAGGATTACGTGTCCACCCGCGCCATCCGCAAGTATTACGATAATACCCTGTCCGTCAAAGAAATAGCGGACCGGGCCAGGGCCGGGGAGGCCAAGGCGATGGACGCATTTCATGTAACCGCGGGCCACCTGTCCGCTATCCTGACCCCGCTTCTCAAGCGGCTTTGCTGCGACCGGTTTGCGCTGGGCGGGCAGATAGCCAAGGCCGCCGACCTGATGCCCCTGGACCTGCCCGTACCCTGGAAAGTATCCGGCCATCCCGACGAAGCGGCGCTGCTGGGCGCCGCCTGGTACAGCTGCCAGGGGAAAAGCGCATGCATCCGCATTGTTCCCCGGCTGCAATTTGAATAGAAAAGAGAGACAACCTATGAGTTTCATGTTTCACCCGTATCCGTATGTTGATCCCGAAGCCGTCAATCCCGTTCAGGCGCCACCCAGCGTAAAAAACGGACTGGTCGCCGGTCCCCAGGCGGTGGCCAAGGCTCTGGCCAAAAAAATAGCGCAGGGCGCGGTCCGCGTCGGCATTGACTGTTACCCCGGCGTGGAGATCGCTTCCCTCGCCAGGCTGCTGGAGCAATTTGTGCCGGGAGCCCGGCTGATTGACGCCCGCACGCTGGCGCTGGACGAGGAAACGCTGGACGCCAAGCTCGCGCCTTTCCTGCCCCAGGACCGGCAGCGCGACCCGGTGCTGCTCTATGGCCGCCGCTTTCTGGAAGGATATAAGGGTTTGCAGGATCCGGCCAAGACAGCCGCCCTTGCGGACGAGCTGAAAACCGTTTCCGGCCATCCGGTCATCGTGTACGGCATGGGCGCCCTGTGCGATACGCTTCGGGGGCTGTATGACCTTCGGGTATGGGCGGACCTTTCCCCGCGCCAGGCGGCGCTGAACTTTAAAAACGGACTGGCGATGAATTACGGTTCCACGCATTCCCGCCCCTACGGACAATTAATGCGCCGGAATTATTACGTGGATTTTGAAACCGCACTGGAGTTGCGCTGGCAGCTGATCCGTGAAGGCACGCTGGACGATTACCTTTTTATGGATGATCCCGCCGCGATGAAGATGCTCCCGTATGCCGCGCTTCTGGACCTGTTTGAGGAGCTCAACCGCGCGCCCCTGCGCTGCCGCCCGGTCTATCTGGAGGGCGTATGGGGCGGCTTCTATATCCACAAGCTGCGCAATCTGCCCAAGGAAATGCGCAACTGCGCCTGGGTGTTTGACATGATCCCGATGGAGGTTTCGCTGGCCGCGGCCTTTGACGGCACGGAATTTGAGGTGCCCTTTTACACTTATGTGCAGGCCATGGGTGAAAAGCTGCTGGGCAAGCGGGCCTTTGAAGCCTTCGGCGGCTATTTTCCCGTGCGGTTCAACTACGACGACACCTATCACGCCAACGGCAATATGTCCATCCAGTGCCACCCGGACGAAGCCTATGTGATGGGCAACCACGGCGAGCTCGGGCGGCAGGACGAAAGCTATTACATCTGCGTCACGGCGCAGGACGCGAAAACCTATCTGGGCTTCAAAAACGCCGATGCCTGCGAAGAATTCTTCGCCATGGCGGACAAAGCGCAGACCACGCACGAGCTGATTGATTACACGAAATACATCAACGCGGTTCCCTCGGTGCCCGGCACCCAGGTGATGATCCCCGCGGGCACCGTGCACGCCTCCGGCCGCAATCAGGTCATTCTGGAAATCGGAAGCCTGACCGTAGGCTCCTACACCTATAAGCTGTACGATTACCAGCGCATCGATCCCCAAACCGGTCTGCCCCGCCCCATCCATCTCGCCATGGGCCGGGAGGTAATCCGCAGGGAGCATTCCGACGCGTTTATCGAGGAGAACCTGGTCAACCACGGAGGGATCGTACGCGAGGGGAAGGACTGGTGCGAAAAGATCGTAGGCGAACACGACCTGCTGTATTTTTCTCTGCGCAATCTGGTGTTCGAAACCTCCATGGAGGACGATACCGCGGATGATTTCCATGTGCTGGCGCTGGTGGACGGCGAGCGTATACGCGTAGAATCTGTGGATGACTCCAGCCGCTTTTTTGAGCTCAACATGCTGGATATTGTGGTCGTTCCCGCATCCTTCGGCAGGTACCGGGTCATCAACCTGGGTGTCGGCACGGTGGTCATCCATAAAACCATGCTCAAGCCGTAAAAGCGTATGGGCGTTGTCCTGAGCCCGGACAGCAACCGTGAGGTTTTATTATTCTGTATGGTGGTGTGTATAATAAGAAAACCATAAAGCCCGAGGATAACTGCAGCTATGCAGTTATCCTCGGGTTGTATGTTCAACAAATACCTTGAGGCTTATTTGAGCGTATCACAAATTTATTGTACAGGGACACAACTGGCTGGAAGGTTAATTATTTCTTCTAAAAGCTTCGTTTTTATGTTATAGCTACAGATGCCATCAACCACTAAACAGGTGGCCGATGCTCATCGTCCAGTGAAAACGCCTGTCGCTTTTGTTCCTTTCCCAATTTCCAGCATTGTGCCATCAGGCAGCGGCGGAAGGTTTCCACCAGCCACCCGTTGGGATTAGGATGTGCTTGCGGTTTTCGCGTATGTCGCCAGGCTAGCACGAAGGTTTCCTGAATTTGATCTTCAATTATTCCGCATTGTGCTGGCGATTCTCCCAAGAAAGTATGTCCAATTCGATAGAGAAGGGCATTGTTTTGCTCAACTAAATCAGAGAACCACTGGTTGCCGGTCGATGGGATTGAACGCATACCTTTCACGGTTCGTTTTTTCTTTGTCTGAAATGCCGTTGCTGTTCATGGGTGGAAAACATGATTAGGGAACGGGTGGATAGGGCACCAGCTCTTCGTTAACTATGATTTGCGGTGATACATCCGTAAGCACAGACGCATGCGTATAATACCAATTTAGCATACTGAGGAAGCCAGGCTTCTTCTCTTTTTGCCAATCCACCCATAGCCGGATTCGCAAATTGTCCCATCGGGTATACGCGATCAGCAAGCCCTCCGCTTCGCATACACCCATCAGGTCATCAAATGTCCAACTCCCACTAGGAAACATAAATCTCGTCCACCCGCTGAGCTTATATTGAGATGGATCCGTATAGAAAAAACGTTCGTCTGGCTCGCCATATCGCTTCATCAGTTCTTGCTCCATGACCAGAAATTGAGCAATGTCTCGTGAAATCACTTCCTTGAATTCATCGCCCTTTCCCCATCCGCTCTCCGTGCTGGACATGAAGATACGAGAAACACCGACTTTGCTTTCGTCATTATACTCCACTGAAACTGCAAATTCATACCCGCCCAGATCGTTGATCAGGTACTTGCCATAGTCGTTTAGGCGCACTTCGCCATAGTGATCTAGCAAGGCCTGCTCCACGATGGCAGTGGTAAGGGTGTCTGCTGGAAGACTAAGGAAAGAATGGGTAGTGCTTTGCGCCCAAGCCGTCCAAGGTACGATGAGAAGCGTTGCGCAAATGCATGCAAGTAGATAGCGGTGTTTCACAAGTTTTTCTCCGTTCATAGGTAGTTTCGTTTTAATCTTATCTCTAT
The DNA here is from genome assembly GCA_963664595.2 of Candidatus Limiplasma sp. Classification (GTDB taxonomy): domain Bacteria; phylum Bacillota; class Clostridia; order Christensenellales; family Aristaeellaceae; genus CAXXOK01. The sequence continues at coordinate 142,626 of CAXXOK010000006.1, forward strand.
TCCAAAAGAAATAGCAAGTATGTGGATGCCCTTGTATCATCTTTCAAAGACCCCCTTCTTACACTTATATGTCATAAGCGATATGAAACGTTACAGTCCATCATGTTTGCTAGCACCTTTTTTCTTTTTTTGGGGAAGGAATGTACCTAGTCGAGAGTTTTTTCAGTAATTATGATGGCAAAGCGACCTTTCGTGCTCTTGTGGGTTTTCATCACAGTGTGGCGATATACTAAGGAATCGCTGATTAAATGCCCTCAAACGCCAATCATTATATAATAAAGCCATCTAACAACGGCGGTGAGCGTAATGAAACAGCAGACCTTCAGCGATGTTGAGTACAGCGGTCGCAAACGGAAAACCAAACGTGAGTATTTTCTGGATATCATGGAGGACATGATTCCCTGGGATGAATGGGTGGAACTCATCAAGCCCCTGTATTTCAAGGGGAACCGCGGCAGACCGCCCAGAGGAATCGAGACCATGCTACGGATGTATCTGCTGCAATGCTGGTTCAGCCTTTCAGACGAAGGCGTGGAGGACGCGATCTGTGACAGCTATGCTTTCCGTAAGTTTATGGGCATCAACTTCATGGAGGAGCAGGTTCCGGATGCAACCACCCTGCTGCATTTCCGCCATCTGCTGGAAGAAAGCAAACTGGGCGAAGCCGTGTTCAAGGCCATCCAGATCGGTTTAGAGCATGGCGGCTGCATCATGCACGGCGGCACGATCGTAGACGCAAGCATCATCAATGCGCCTTCCTCCACCAAGAACGTCGAAAAGACCCGTGACCCTGAGATGTGCCAAACCATGAAGGGCAAGGAATGGCGTTTTGGCATGAAGACCCATATCGGCGTGGATGCGGGCACCGGTTACGTTGTCGCCGTCGCCGCAACGCCAGCCAACGTAGACGATATCACGGTAGCATCGCAACTGATTCGCGAGGATGATACCGTCGTTTATGGTGACTCCAGGTATCTGGGTCTTGAGAAGCGTTAAAAAATCCTTGCGAACGAACATCTTTGCAGCATTGACTATCGCACCAACCGCCGCCCGGGCAAGCTGCACCGTATGAAGGACAATGGCGGGCAAGATTGGGAACGGGTGATAGAACGTCAGAAATCATCGGTTCGCAGCAAGGTGGAGCATCCCTTTCGGTTTGTCAAGGTTCAGTGTGGTTTTCGTAAGACGGCGTACCGGGGAATCGCCAAAAACCTGAATCGTTTGTTCGTGCTGTTCGCCAGCAACAATATCTGGATGTGCGCCCGTGCAGGGCGAAGACTTGGCGTTTGCAGGGGATAACTCTGCCCTTCGGGGCTCAAGAGGTGCCGCAGAACCCTGGCAGAACTCTATTCCACGCTTAGGGACGCGTTTTGGCCTACGAGATTTATCGTTTCATGTTATATCACGTGTCCGCTTTGCGATGAGTGCCATTGATCAGTGGTTCCTTAATGCAGCAACTGGTAAAATCGTCGGATTATACGAGAATAATTCGACTGATGGAACTGAACGGCTCGGGATGTAGTTTTTCCTTCCTTTTTCGGTGCCTGGGTTAAATTACTGGCGCCGTACAGACGAAAATCAGCAAAAAAAGTGCGAAAAAAGTGGACAGGGCACGTCGGCTTCGATGATTCGCAAAGTATCGGATGTTATCATCGCTTCCTTGTCGTTACGTTGGTTCGTTTGTATAAGAACCGGATACAGGCCGGTTTTAACAGATTTTCCGTAGAAACTCGCTCTTTCGTATCGGTCAACATCATAACGATCTGTTAAAACGAAGTCAAACCCGGTACGGATCATTTAGCCTCTGTAACAAATCGACGTCCGGTTGAAAACCCGCCTGAAACCGGTGCGCCCGCTTCGCTGTACTCTCCCTATCCGTCCAATTCTCGAAGTCTGTCAAACTCGAACCGCACCTCGCCGCCCACGGAGGCGTTCCCGCAGGCCGCGTCAACCACCAGCCTCGTTTCTTCCGCAGCAATATACAAGCTCGATCGGTTCCCCCGGTATACGATTCTTTCCACCTTCCCGTGGTATCGGCCGTTTTCCGTAATGCGAATATCTTCGGGCCGCGCCATCAGCACCTTTCCGGTCCCGCAGCGCGGGCCGCCCGGAACAGTGCCGCAAAGCAGGTTGTTTTCGCCCACGAATTCCGCCACGAAACGGTTAACGGGCTGTTCGTAAATCTGCCTTGGGGTTCCCCGCTGCAGTATACGCCCGCCGTCCATCACGGCGATGCTGTCGGCAATTTCAAAGGCTTCCCGCTGATCGTGGGTCACGTACACCGCCGGTATGCCCAATTCACTTCGCAGCCGAAGGATCAGGGAAAGCAATTGCGTTTTCAGCGCCGCGTCGATATTGGCCAGCGGCTCGTCCAGCAGTAGCAGCACGGGATCGGCGACAATGGCCCGCGCAAGCGCGACGCGCTGTTTTTCTCCCCCGCTGAGGCAATGCGGAAATACCCGTTCCTTCCCCGAAAGATTCACGGCTTTCAGCAGCGCTCCCACCCGCGCGTTGATCTCCGTCTTTTTACATTTGCGTACGCGCAGCGGATAGGCGATGTTGTCGTACACGTTCATATGCGGCCAAAGCGAATAATCCTGAAACACAAACCCCACACGCCGCTTCTCTGCGGGGATGTTCACTCTGCCTCCGAAAAAAGTTTCGCCGCCCAGCGCGATATGGCCGCCGCATGGCTTCAACAACCCCGCCACGGCGTACAGCAGCGTACTTTTCCCGCATCCGCTGGGCCCGAGAATCACGAGCAGCTCGTCGCTGCGCACGGCGAGCGTAAGATCCCGGATGACGGCGGCCTGCGCGTAGGACACCCCCAGCTTCTCAATCTGCAGCATCTTCATCTATCATACTCTTTCCGCTGATTTTATCTACGATGATATTGCCGGTTACGCAAATCAGAATCACCAGCACGGCGATGGCGGACGTCATTTCCAGCCCGTAGGAATTGGACTGAATAGTGAACAGCAGCACACCCGCCGTTTCATTCCCTTTGGAGTACAGCAGCAGCGAAATAGGCAGTTCCCGAAAGGCAATCAGAAACGATATCATGAAACCCGCCGCGGCTCCGCGAGCGACCTGCGGCAGGAAAAGGCGGAGAATGCGCCGCCACGCCGGAATCCCGAGCGTTCTGGCGGAAAGGTCAATCGCAGGCTCCACGTTTGCCGACAGTCCGCCGATCTGCCGAATCACGATCGGCAGAAACAAAACGGTGTACGTAAGGATCAGGATCCACTTGGTTCCGTACAGCTTAAACGGCGGATTAATCCATGCAAATACCGCACCCACCGCCAGAATGATGTTGGGCATCGCCAATGGTAGCGACGCGACCAACGTCAACAGTTTTCCGGCGCGGGTGTTGGCGTAGCGGCTCAGGTACACCACGACCACGGCGAGCGCCGTAGCCGTACCGGCGGAAAGCAGGCCGAAAATGAGGCTGTTGGCAAAGGCCCGTTTCATCATCGGATTTTCAAACAGAATCAGCGCGTAATTATGAAGCGTCATGTTTCCCAGGTTGATCGCAAGGCCCCAGCGCTTCATCAAGGAGGATAACAGCAGCGTCGCAAGCGGCATCGCCAGCACCGTAAGAAAGAAAACGCCAACAATGGCATTGACAATCCATGCTTTGCCGCCCAGGTGCAGCACGTCGGCGTTCGATGCGCGGCCCGATCCGCTCGCATCAAACGCCCGTGTCCGAATCCACCGTTCCATCCACAGCGACATCGCGCCGGAAACAGCCATCAACAGAATGGACAGCACGCTCAGTGAAGCGATATCCAGTTCGGATATCGCCTTGTAGATGCGCGTCGTCAGCACTTCGCCGCCTACCGGCAGCAGAAGCTGCGCCGGTATGCCGAAGTTCGCCATCGTCCGGCTGAAAACCAGCAGGCCCGTGGACAGAAACGAGGGCATCACAAGCGGAAGCAGTACCGAGCGAAGCACGGTCGGCGGCGTCGCGCCGGAAACGCGTGCCGCATCTGCCAGCGAACCGCGGTTGCGGCGCAGCGCGCCGCTGACACCGAAGAACACCAGCGGATAGAGATGCACCGACAGCACTACAATCACCGCGCTAAGCGAATACGGGCTGAACGAATAGGCGTAATCCATATCAATGAGCCGGAGCAGTCGATGCAGGTAGCCGCCGCGTGCAGTTACCTGAATCCAGGATACAGACAGGATGTACGAAGGAATGCAGAACGCGAGAAACGCCAGAAAGCGAACCTGCCTGCGGAAACGGAAATCCGTCTTTTCCACCAGAAACGCAAGCGCACCGCCCGCGGCGCCCGTCAGGCAAAGCACGCCCGTCGCCACGATCAGCGTATTAGCGAGCGCTTTATAGGTCTTGGCGGAGGTGAAAACCTCAACGTAAGCAGACAGGTTAAATACGCCGTCCAATACCAGGCTGTTTTTGAAGATGCATAGAAGCGGGTAAACGACCGCCGCGGAAACCGCAAGCATGGAAACGAGCAAAATTGAGCTTTGCCCGTTCCAGCTCAATTTTGCCCCGTAAGGTTTCCGGGTTCCGACAGCGTCAGTTCTGGAAAATCTGCTCATACTGCGTTTTCAGCGAATCCTCGTTTTGGGAAGCTTCCTCCCAATCGATGTTAATCTTGTTTTCGCCTTCCGGCAGATAGGTGTTCTCCATGTCGTCTCGAACGCTGACGAAGCCGAATTTCGCAGTGATAGTCTGCGCCTGTTTGGAAAGCAGATAGTTCACCAGCGCCTCCGCCGTCGCCTGCTTCTGTTCGCTGCGCGCTTCGTCGCGGATGATTGCCACGGGCCGCCGAATCGCGATGGCACCTTCCTCGGGCCACGCGATTTCCAGTGAAATGCTATACCCTTCCTTTTTCGCCTTGTTGCGCAGGCGAATGACCGCGTCGTGCGGTGCGACGCCCAGATTGTACTGACCTTCCAGAATCAGCGAAGGCACCTGTCCGTTGGATTTGGTCAGCATTATACCGTTTTGCTTCAGCCCTTCAAAGAACGAAATACCCTTGATTTGATAAAAGCAGGAAGTGATACCCAGCGCTGTGGAGGACTGGGTGGCGTCCGCGATGACCATTCTGCCGGCATATTGCTCGCTGAGCAGATCATCGTAGCTGGTGGGAACCGCGTCGCCCTTAAGAGCGTCGCTGTTGTACATGATGACGATATAGCGCTCGTTGACGTACAGGTAATGATGGTCGGTCGCGTATTCACCGTTGATCGCCGCGGCGTTTTCGATGCCGGACAGATCGCACAGCAGACCCTCATCGTCCAGCCGATTGTAAATCAGCGGATCGGAACCCCACACCACATCGGCCTGAATGGCCCCGGCTTCCTTTTCTGTCCATACCTTGCTGCGAACCTCTCCGCAGCTCATAATCAGAAAATCCGCCACATCCCCGCGTTCCGCTTCGAAGCCCGCTTCCAGCGCGTTTAGCATCTCCTCCGGGCCGGAAAGGTACACGAGTATCTTTTCGGCATCCTGTTCAGTTTCTGCGGCCGCCGCAAAGCAGGTGAAGAGCATGGTCAATGCCAGCAGAATTGTGATTCCTCTTTTCTTCATAACAAACTCCTTAAATTGCTTTTAAGTTAGTTGTATCTAACCATAAGAGTCAGAAAATGGTTAGATACATCTAACCTTATCGACAGTTTATCATCATTGACCTGCTGTTGTCAATCAGAGAGTTTAATAAAAGTTAAAGCGCCGTGACAGATACATAGACAGATACATATAAGTACGGGAATTTTACCAAAGTATTATTGACATTAAAAAACAAATCAGTTATACTTCTCGAAGTTAGACGCCTCTAACCGCGAAACTGTCGGAGATAGCGCCGAAATACCGTTGCTCTAAGAAAGCAATTCTGAGCGGCGTACGGCATCATGGCTTTCCAGTATCCGTACTTTTGCGCGCCAAGGTTAGATGCAACTAACCATGAGAAGGAGGTTTGATAGTGGACGAAGGGTTTTATGAATCATTGCTAAAAAAACACGATGTCGGCAAGCTTGATCCCCAGGCGCGCTGGGACGCCCATGCTGCCGGATTCAAGGAAAGGCTGAAAGCCAGCCCCAACGACCATGCTCAAAAAACAACGATGCGGCTGCTGGGCAAGGATGTGCTGCAGGGAAAGGTGCTGGATATCGGCGGCGGGACCGGCCGGTACGCCATTCCGTTTGCGGCGCATGTGGGCAGCGTTACCGTGGCGGATATCTCCCCGGAGATGCTGAAGGTAACCGAGGAAAACGCCGAAACCGCCGGTCGCGCAAACGTAAAATGTGTTCATCTCAACTGGGAAACCGCCAACCTGCAAGCGCTTGATTGGGAACATCGGTTTGACCTGACCTTTGCCTCCATGTGCCCTGCTGTGATGAGCAAAGCAGGCATCGATAAGATGACGGCGGCCTCCAGAGGCTGGTGCCAGATCAACCAGCTGATCGAAATGACGGATGATCTGTCGCAGTTGTTAACTAAAGAGCTTGCCATGGAAAAGACCTACGATCCCCACAACGATCGGGACGCCGTGCAAGGAATCTTCAATTTTCTGTGGATACAGGGCTACGAGCCGGAGATCACCTACCTGAAGGATTCGCGCATCCGCGCGCTGCCCGCCGACGAAACGATCGCTTCCTACACCCGACGCTTTGGCAAAGCCGCCGCCGACAAGAATACGGATCTTTTGCGGCTGCTTGCCAACCATATCAAAGGCGATAAGATCATTGTGACAAGCAAAACCACGCTTGCGCTGATTCTTTGGAAAGCCTGACAAAATAGAAAGAGGAACCAAAAAATGAAAAAGCTCATTTCCCTGTTGCTGGCACTTAGCCTTCTCTTCACTTTGGGATCCCCCGCCGTTGCCGAAGGCACGGACACGGCCGAGGGACTCACCCTGCGGCTGGCAGGCAGCAACATCGGCACGCCTAATCCCTTCCAGCACACCACCCGGGGTCCGGGCATCTTCCGCACGTGGCTCTTGTACGACGCTCTGCTTGAGGTGGACGAGACCGGCGAAATCCCGTGGCTGGCGCAAAGCTGGGAGGTAAGCGACGATGGCACCGTGTATACCTTCCATCTGGTTGAAAACGCCCTCTGGCACAACGGCGAACCCTTGACCGCCGAGGACGTGGCCTTTACCTTCGGCTATTACCGGGAACACCTTCCGGTGTACCACAGCCTGCAGGCGGACGGCGAATACATCGTGGAAAGCTGCGAGGTGATCGATACCTATACGGTCTCCGTTACGCTGACCCATTTCGATAGCACCTGCCTCAAAAGCATCGGCCTTGCGCGCATCCTGCCCAAGCACATCTGGGAAACTGTGGACGATCCCGCAACCTACGACGGCGAAGGCGTTACCGTGGGCAGCGGCCCGTATAAGCTGGATACCTACAACGCGGAACAGGGCGCGTACCGCTACGTCGCGTTTGAAGATTACTGGGGTCTGGAGCCCGCGGCCGACGCGATTGAGTGGGTACCCGTCAGCGATAACACGCTGGCCTTTGAAAACGGGGAGATCGATCTCACCACGGTGGCCGCCGATCTGCTGTCCCGCTACGAGAATGACGACGAGTACGTCGTCAAGAGCGTTTCCTCCCTGCACAGCTTCCGGCTGATGATGAACATGGAATCGGTGGAAGCCCTGCAAGATGTAAATCTGCGTAAAGCCCTCGCCTACGCCATCGATACCCAAACGCTGATCGATACCGTGATGCGCGGCGCGGGCACCCTAAGCAGCATGGGCTATGTTCCCACGGACAGCGCCTGGTATAACCCCGATACCATGCAATACGGATATGATCCCGAAAAAGCCAAGGAGCTGCTGGGCGGCCAAACCTATTCCTTTACCTTGCTTACCGATAATTCCACGGACTCCACCAAAACGGCGGAGCTGATCAAGGTGTATCTGGCCGAAGTCGGCATCGACGTAACAGTGGAAAGCGTGGAAAGCAAAACCCGCGATAACGCGATCAGCGCTGGCGAATATGAGCTGCTGCTCAATTATATCGGCGGCATGGGCGGCGATCCCGATTACCTGAGCGACGTTTACGGCGCCAACGCTGGAATTATCCTGGGCTGGACGAACGAGGAACTTTTCGACATCCTCAGCGCACAGACTACGGAAACGGATGCGGATGCCCGTGCGGACATGATTGATGAGGCGCAGGAGATCATCTCCGAAGAGCTGCCGATCATTATGCTGTACGGCAAGACGATGAATTACGTATACCGTCCCGCCAAGTACGATGGCTGGATGTGCCGCTACGATCACAACATGCTTGATCACAATAAGATGTCGTATCTCATCCGGGAAAAATAACGGATGAAAAAGCACTATCTCCTCGTATTCTTCGCAATTCTGGTCATCAATTTCATTTTGCCGCGGCTGATGCCCGGCGACCCGTTCCTGTACCTTTCGGTACAGGACGGGGATGTGACCGTGACCTATACCGAAGAACAGCTGGAGGCGTACAAGGCCTATTACGGGCTGGATAAACCGCTGTACGAACAATTTTTCAACTATCTGTGGGGCATTCTGAAGGGCGACCTGGGCTATAGTATCTACTATAAAACCAGCGTGCTCGGGATGATCGGCGCCCGTCTGCCGTGGACGGCCTCCATCGTGCTGTGCTCGCTGTTTCTGGCAAGCCTGCTTGGAACAATGCTTGGAGCGATCTCCGCCCGGCTTCGCGAGAAGCCGGCGGATAAGCTCACTTATTTCTTCATGATCGTGTTTTCCGAAATCCCGTCGTTTCTGGTGGGAATGCTTTTGTTGATCTTCCTGGCGGCCAGGCTGCGGTGGTTTCCGCTTTCCGGCGGCATCACGGCGTTTGCTGCGTATGATTCGATATTTGGCTATCTGGCCGATTGGCTCCGCCACGCGGCGCTGCCCATCCTCACGCTCACGCTTGCGGGGCTGGGCGGCTTTTATCTGCTATCCAGAAACAGCATGATTACCGTGCTCACAAAGGACTATATCCGCACGGCGAAAGCCAAAGGGCTTTCCAAACGGCGGATATTGTTCTGCCATGCGCTTAAAAACGCCCTGCCGCCGATCGTCGCCCGCATTTTCATGAGCCTGGGCACGATGCTCGGGGGCGCGGTGCTTGTGGAGAACGTGTTTGCGTACCCAGGGCTCGGCCAGCTGATGCGTGAGGCTGTGATTGCCCGGGATTATGTGCTGATTCAGGGAATCTTCCTGATCATCGCCGTGATGGTACTCCTGATGAACGGGCTGGCAGAGCTCGTCTATAAAAAGCTTGACCCGAGGTTACCGTAAATGCAGGCAAAGACAGCGCTCCTTATGGGGCAAAGAAATAAAAAGCGGAGCGTACAGACAGGTCAGAAGCACGGTTTCGGCGTGTTATCTCTCTATGGATGGATCGGGCTGAGCATCATCGGTGCTTTTTTAACGATGGGGCTTGTTTCCGTGCTGTTTTTGGGCAACTCCTACCGCATTCCCTCGGGGGGCTCGCTGGAGGCGCCGAGCCTTGCGCATCTGCTGGGCACCGACGATCTGGGCATGGATATTCTGGCGCAGATTTGCCACGGCGCGGCGATCAGCCTGCTGGTGGGCTTTGGCTCAGCGGCGCTGGCGGGCCTCGGCGGCAGCGTGCTGGGGATGCTGGCGGGGTATTCCGGCGGCCGCACGGATAAACTCATCTGCGGCCTGTGCGATATCATGGCCGTGATGCCGCAGCTGCCGCTGATGATCGTGCTGGGCGCTTTTTTCGGGCCCAGCATCCGCAATATCATTCTGGTAATCGCCATTTTATCGTGGGTGGGGCCCGCGAGGATCGCGCGCTCGCGCGTGCTGTCGCTCAAGCAGGAAAAGTATATCGCCGCGGCCCAAAGCTATGGCGCGCCGTTTTGGCATATCGTAACAAAACACCTGCTGCCCGGCTTGCTGCCGGTGATGATGGTGAGCACGATTCGCATCGTGAGCCACGCCATTGTGGCGGAGGCGAGCCTCACCTTTCTGGGTCTCGGCGATCCTACGTCCAAAAGCTGGGGCGTGATTCTCAACCGTGCCATCAGTTTCAGCGGCATTTACTTTACGGATTTCTGGAAGTGGTGGATCCTCCCGCCGCTGGTGGCATTGACGCTGTTGGTGGCCTCTGTGGCGCTGATCGGCCGGGACCTGGAAAAAGCGGTGGACCGGAAGCTATAAGAAGTCAATGCGTGTAAGAAAAGAGGCGATCCGGTGAACGAGCCGGTTTTACAGATTAACGATCTCAGCGTGCGGTACCGCGCAGGCGGCGAGCAGAACGCGGTGCGCAAAGTGAGCCTGTCGCTCATGCGCGGCGAAAGCGTGGGGCTGATCGGGGAAAGCGGCAGCGGAAAGTCCACGCTGGCGCTTGCCGTGATGGGCCTGCTGGGCAGCGGCGCACAGGTGGACGGCAGCGTGAGCTTTAATGGCGTCGAGCTCACGAAATTGCGTGACACGGAAATGGAGCGCTACCGCTGGAAGCGGATTGCGATTGTTTTTCAAAACAGCCTGGACGTGCTCAATCCCGTGCTCACGATCGGCGAACAGATCGTCGAGTGCATGATAAAACACCTCGGCGGCGGCAAGGCGGCAGCCAGGGCGAAAGCGGAAGAATACCTTGAAATGACCGGACTGGCGGCCAAGTGGGCCAAAGCCTACCCGCACCAGCTTTCCGGCGGCATGCGCCAAAAGGCGCTCATCGCGATGGCGCTGAGCTGCGAGCCGGATGTGCTTTTGGTGGACGAGCCGACCATGGCGCTGGATTCGGTGTCCAAGCAGGAGGTCGTTCGGCTGCTGCTGCGACTGAAGGCCGAGCGTAGCTTCGCCATGCTGGTTATTTCCCACGAGCTTCCGGTGATCGCAGCCATGACCTCACGCGTGCTGGTAATGTATCTGGGCAGCATTCTGGAGGAAGGGCCGACCGAAGCGCTGCTCAAGGACCCGTTCCATCCTTATACGCGGGGGTTGATCTACGCCTCGCCTGCCGTGAACCCGTACCGCGATATGTGGGGCATTCCCGGCGAAATCGAAACCACTGCGGAGGGTATGTGCCCCTTCTACAGCCGGTGCAGCCAGCGGATCGATGCGTGTACCCAGCTGCATCCGGTGCTGAAGGCGCTGCCCGGCCGGCGGAAAATTTGCTGTCTGCGCGGCGGCATCGTAACGCTGCTCACGGGGCGCGGCCTTACTAAAGCGTACGCTGCAAAGGGGAATACCGTGCAGGCCTGCCGGAATTGCGATATCGAGGTCAAAGCCGGAGAGGTATGCGCGCTGATCGGCGAATCCGGCTCGGGCAAAACCACGCTGGCCGAAATGCTGGCGGGCATTCTCCCGCCGGATGAAGGAAGCATTGTGTTCGACGGCAAGCCGATACACGGCAACAGTGCTACCTCCCGGCCGGAGGGTATTCAGATTGTATTTCAGGATCCGTTGTCCTCCACCAACGAACGGCTGACGATTGCGGATATCGTGCGGGAGCCGCTGGATATCCTGCGCGAGGGCACGAAGGCCGAACGCGCCGAAAGGGTGAAAAAGGCGCTGAAAGACGTGCAGCTTATAAATGACGATGCCTTTTTACAGCGGCGGGGCTTCATGCTCAGCGGCGGGCAGCGCCAGCGAATGGCGGTGGCCAGGGCGCTGGTGATGCGCCCGCGCCTGCTGATTGCCGACGAGATCAGCGCAATGCTCGATCCTTCCACGGCGGCTAACCTCATGCGTCTGCTGAAAGGTCTCCAAAACACGGAAGGATTTGCAATGCTTTACATCACGCATGATCTAGCGCTGGCGCAAAAGATATCCGATAAGGTGTACGTGATGCACGAGGGTGCGATCATCGAGCATGGGCCGGTGGAGGATGTTTTGGAAAACCCGAAAGCGGAATACACGCGCACGCTGATCCACGGGAGCAAAGTGGACAGACGGTCAACAGAAACAGACGATACCCAACCGGAACGCCTTGCTCCCGTTCCCAGTGAAACGGTATTGCAGCGTTGACAATATCTCATGGCGCTGCATAATCAACCGGGGCCAAATATCCCGATCGCTGAAAACCGGTGGTCCTATACGGTGTGGATAACAAACCGGGCATTGGTACATTGGAAAATAATCCAAAAACAGATATAATCAAGGGGAAAGGCAGACAATAACTTTATCTATACGATATGCAGCATCCAAGGACTTACAAATGGGAGGATTGCATGCAGCAAAAGAAAAATCCGGAATTTGATTCGTGGCAGGACAAGCACTATGCGTTTTTTCAAAACAAGCAGTGTGAGTATTTCCCCTGTCATCCCACAGATTGTCCTGGGCAGTTCAACTGCCTGTTCTGCTTTTGCCCGCTGTATCCTTACCCAGAGTGCGGCGGAGTATACACGCTCATACGCAGCGGGATCAAAGATTGCAGCGTCTGTCTGCTACCCCATCAGCGCGCCCATTATACGCTGGTGATCAGCCGTTTACGGGCCTTGCAGGCACGGGAGGAGAACAAAACAAAATGACGCTTCAACAGCTGAAATATTTCATTGAGGTTGTCCGGTGCGCATCCATCAACCGGGCTGCCGAGGAGTTATTCATCGCCCAGCCGAGTTTATCCAACGCCATGCGTGATTTGGAAAACGATATCGGCATCGAGCTTTTTACCCGTACCGCAAAGGGCATTCGTCTAACGGCCGACGGCGTGGAGTTCCTGGGCTACGCCCGGCAGGTGGTGGAGCAGGTCAGCCTGCTGGAGCAGCGGTACCGGCATATACAGCCGTCCCGGCGCTTGTGTGCCATTTCCACCCAGCATTATGCGTTTGCGGTAAACGCCTTTGTGAACATGGTGCAAAAAACAAACGCGGACGAATATGAATTTACGCTGCGGGAAACGCGAACCTATGAAATTATCGACGATGTTAAAAACATGCGCAGCGATCTGGGGATCCTGTACATAAACGATTTCAACAGAAAGGTGATTACAAAGCTGCTGCGGGAAAACAAGCTGACGTTTCATGCGCTGTTTACGGCAAAGCCGCATATCTTTGTGAGCACGGTCAACCCGCTGGCCGCCAAGCCGTATGTCACGATGGACGATCTGGCGGAGTATCCCTGTCTTTCATTTGAACAGGGAGAATACAACTCATTCTATTTCTCGGAAGAGATTCTCTCTACCACACATCATAAAAAGAGCATCAAGGTCAGCGATCGGGCAACAATATTCAACCTGATGATCGGGTTGAACGGATACACCATCTCTACGGGAGTTTTAAGCGCCGATCTGAACGGAAGCAATATCACGGCGATCCCGCTGCAGACGGAAGGCTCCATGCAAATCGGATGGATTGCGCACAGCGCTTTGCAGCTTACCGCGCAAGCGAAGCTGTATGTGGAAGAATTGAAAAATGTTGTACGGGAGTATGGCGTGTTTTCGGAAGCGTGATATAGCCTATAACTATAGTTTGATATAGTTCATTTGTGTTACTCTATAACCTCCTTTTCGGGTATGCTGTTGTTATGCAAGAGGATAACGATCAGGAGGGTTTTAGAATGAGCAAACGATTTCAAATTGTCGGCAGCCTGCTGCGGCCTGCCGACCTGCTTGCGTATAAACGGAAGATCGAGAGCCGCGACGATATCCGGTATCCGTTTTACGATGCGTTTCCGGGGTATAAAGCCTGCGAAGCACAGGCCACGCAGGCTGTCGTTCAGCAGGAGAAGGCGCATGGCATTACGGTTTTAACCGACGGTGAATATTCCAAGTCGATGTGGCATCTGGATTTTGTATGGGGGCTTGGCGGAATCGACCGTTACATTGCCGAACACGGATATTTCTTTCGTGATAAGGACTGCTGTACGAAATATGAAACGCGCAGGGACATCGGGCTGCGAATCACCAGAGAACTAAGCGGGAAAAATCATCATTTCATCAAGATATTCCAATCGCTCAAGGCACTGGCGGAGGATAGTGAAACCAAGCTGTGCGTTCCCTCTCCTTCCCATATTTTCGGCGAATTGTCCTGGTCGGACAATATCGGCGGCGCCGATTCCGTATACGCCGGCACGCCGGCATTGAAGGCCGGGCTGCTGCATGCGTATCGGGAGTTTGTTGCGGAATACGCCGCAGTCGGCGGGAAAATCCTGCAGTTTGACGATTGTCTGTGGCAGATTTTCGCGGATGACAATCCTAATTCTCCCTATACAGGCGAGAGGGTCGATCGAGAAACGGTACAGGCGCTGGCGGCCGAATTTGTTGAGATCAATAACGAGATCATTGCGTTTGGGCACAGCCTGGGGTTGCGCATGTGGACACACAACTGCCGGGGCAATTACGCCTCCCGCAACATGGGCGGCGGCTCCTACAAGAAAATCGCGAACCTGTTTTTGAAAAATTTGGACTACGACCGGTTCTTTTTGGAATGGGACGATGACCGTGCCGGTTCGCTGGACGCGTTGGATGTGTTTGCAGATCGTCCGGGCACCGAGATTGTGCTGGGCCTGCTTTCCAGCAAAACGAATACGCTGGATGATGAAGCCCGCGTACTGGCCGCGCTGGATGAGGCGGCTGCGATCCTTCCCAGGGAACGGCTATTGCTGTCGCATCAGTGCGGCTTTGCCTCCTGCGACGGCGGCAACGAGCTGACCATGGACGAGCAATGGAATAAAATCGACCAGGGGCAACGCATTGCGCTGCAGTACTGGGGCGAATAATGGGCGGAGGCGAAACGGAAATGAAAACATCGGTCGTCGGGTATCCCCGAATCGGCAGCCATCGGGAATTGAAGCTCTGGACGGAGGATTATTTCAAGGGGAAGCTTTCCGCGGAGGAATTAAAGGAGAACAGTAAACATTTGCGACTAACGCAATGGCGCAAGCAGCAGCAAAGCGGGATTGATTTCATCCCGTCCGGTGATTTTTCGTTTTACGATGGCGTTTTGGATACCGCCGTACTGCTGGGCTGTGTACCGGCGCGCTACCGCGATTTGGGGCTGAGCGAGCTGGATACCTATTTCGCCATGGCAAAGGGGTATCAGGGGGCGGCCGGAGATGTGAAGGCGCTGCCCATGCGTAAATGGTTCAATACGAATTACCATTATATGGTGCCGGAAATGGCGGACGATACCCGGGTCACCCTTTCCGGTACCGCGGTATTCGACGCATTTTTGGAAGCCCGCGAAAGCGGGATCCTCACCAAGCCCGTCGTGATCGGGCCGTTTACCTTTTTGAAGCTCGCCCGGTTTCACGGCACAAAGCGGCCTGCTGATTTTGCGGACGCGTTCGTTTTCGCGTATCGTGCGCTTTTTAAGCGTTTGGCCGCGCTGGGAGCGCAGTGGGTGCAGATTGACGAACCCACGCTGGTCACCGATATGGATGCGGATGACCTTGCGCTGTTTGCACGGCTGTATCCTGCGATCCTATCGGAAAAAGGCACGCTGAAGGTGCTTTTACAAACGTACTTCGGGGATGTGCGGGATGTTTACCAACCGCTCGTCGCGCTGCCGGTTGACGGTATCGGGCTGGATTTTGTCGAAGGGGAGCAGTCCGCCGCTTTGGTGAAGGAATGGGGATTCCCGGACGATAAAGTTCTGTTTGCGGGCGTGGTGAACGGCAAAAACATCTGGCGCTGCGATTATGGAAAAACCCTGGGGGCACTTGCGGCTATACGGGAAACCGCCGCCCATGTTGTACTGTCCACGTCGTGCTCCCTTTTGCACGTTCCCTATACCGTTGCAGCGGAAACCGGATTGGAAGAAGCCGTCAAGCGGCGCTTTGCCTTTGCTGAGGAGAAGCTTACGGAGCTGACCGAATTGGCCGGGTTTGCCGATAACACCAAAGCCACCGTTCCGGCCATGGAGAATAAATCGGATCGTTCCGGCGGGCAAGGCGGTGATCCCACTGTGCGCAACCGGGTAAACAGCCTGCAGCCAAGTGATTATATCCGCCTGCCCCGGCGCAGCCAGCGCGCGGATATACAGCACAGGAAACTGGGGCTGCCGCCTTTGCCCACCACCACGATCGGCTCGTTTCCGCAAACCCCTCAGGTGCGGGAAAACCGCATGCTTTTTCGCAGCGGTAAAATCACAAAAGCGCAGTACGATGATGCGCTGAAGGCCATGATTGCCCAGTGCGTGCAAATGCAGGAAACGCTTGGGTTGGACGTACTGGTGCACGGTGAATTCGAGCGGACGGATATGGTGGCTTATTTTGGCGAGAACCTTTCGGGCTTTTTGATGACCAAACAGGCGTGGGTGCAATCCTATGGCACACGCTGCGTCAAGCCGCCGATTATTTTCGGGGATATCCGCCGTACCGCGCCGATTACGGTTGCGGTATCGAAGTACGCGCAAAGCCTGACACAAAAACCGATGAAGGGAATGCTGACCGGGCCGATCACGATATTGAACTGGTCGTTCCCGCGCGAGGATATCAGCCATCGCGAGATGGCGACACAGCTTGCCCTCGCAATCCGCGATGAGGTGCTTGATCTGGAAAAGGCGGGCCTGCCGATCATCCAGATTGATGAAGCGGCGCTGCGTGAAAAGCTGCCGCTGCGCAAGGCGGATTGGCACAGCCACTACCTGGACTGGGCCATACCCGTATTCCGCCTGACGCACAGCGGCGTAAAACCGGAAACGCAAATTCACACCCATATGTGCTACAGTGAATTTCAGGACATCCTCGCCGATATAGACGCCATGGATGCCGACGTGATCTCATTTGAAGCCAGCCGTTCCTCACTTACGATTCTGGACGCGATTCAAGCCTCCGGCTTTGAAACGGCCGTCGGGCCCGGCCTGTATGATATCCATTCCCCCCGCGTACCCCCGCAAGCGGAGATTGAGGCGTCGATCCGCAGCGTTTTACAGGTGGTGCCGGTGTCCAAGCTGTGGATTAATCCGGACTGTGGCTTAAAGACGCGCGGGAATGCCGAGACGTTCGCAAGCCTTCAAAACCTTGTGACCGCGGCGAAGGCGATACGAAAGGAACACTACGGCTTTACCGATTGATCGGATGCCGAAAGATCCGGAAGGTTGTCATCCGCTACGGCAATATAACCCAGAATGCCCTCGATCTGTTCGGGGGTCAGGCTTTGCAAATAGGCGACGACCTTATCATAAAAGGCCTGGTGAAACTGACGGTGGCTTTCATAGGCAAGCCGGCCCTCCTCGTTCAGCCGGAAATAGACCTCCTTGTGATTGGCGGCCTTCTGATATTTTTCAATCAGCTTCTTCTTGAGCAGCTTATTCGTAACCTGCGTTACGGCGCCGTTGGATATGTTCAGCCTGGCGGAGAGCTGCGAGGCGTTGCTTTCCCCGTCCATGCCGATGGCGTCGATACAATGGATCTCCGACTGGTACAGCAGCGCGGACGTTCCAAAGCAGTTGGGTTTTTTATCGTTTGAGTTGATCTTATATTGCAGGGCCGCCATGCGCCGCAGGATGGTTTGATAATCGTCCATTTTTACATACTCCGTATCAAAAATACAGCTTGCTTTCCATCCGGTCGATTGCTTCCTTGGTCGTATGGTGCATCTGTAATTTATTCTCCCAGGTGCCGGATATGTCGTTTGTGTGCAAAACCCCGTCCGGACAGCTGGCAATGCACCGGAAGCAGGCGATACAGCGTGCGGGATTCACGATGCCCTTAACGGCGTCCATGGCTTGCGTCGGGCAGAGGGTTTCGCACCGCATACAAAGGGAGCAACCCTGCGCGTCCCGGCCTGGGAGCTGTGTGATCAGACCGAACCGGAATTTTTCGGCCATGTCGAACTGCTCGGGTGTATACGCGGGCTTCGGAAAGCCGCCGACGAGGCCTGAATCCTCTCCCGTGAATCGTTTCAAGGTTCGAAGCGCATAGTCCTCCACAGCGCTGAAATCCGCTGCGTTCGGCCGTCCCTCGGCGGCCTGCCAGCCGCAGCGGTTGAAAGTATGCGCCGCTAAAAACTCCGCGGTGGATACAAGGGTAAAGCCGCGGCTGTCCAGCAACTCCTTAATAAAGTAGTGAGCCGGATCCTTGCCAAATCCGCCGAAGGTGAAAAACACCGAGCATTTCCTGCCTTCGCCATCCAGCGTTTCCAGCCATTGCCTGCATACGCGCGGCGCGCGCATCGAATAAATGGGAAAGCCGAAGATAAACGCGTCGTACGCCTGCAAAGAATCAGGCGTTTTCCTGCTTTCAAAGGATGTAATATCAAGCTTTGTCACGGTCGCATTGCCGTATCCTGCCAGATGGCGTTCAATCGCATCCGCGATTTTCCTTGTATTGCCGGTGGCCGAAAAAAATAGGAGGGCAATTTTAAGGGTATCCGTATTGTTTGTATTTCGCGTTGGCAATCAAATCACTCATTTCGATATTTGTTTTAGCAACTTAAATATAACGCAGTAAAGGATGCCTGTCAATATTATTTAGCAGCTAAAATAAAAATGTATATGGAAGGATATGATTACGTCAGTATGCCAGGTGCTCCAGCAAAATCTTAGCGCCAATCAAAATGAGCACAGCACCGCCCAGAAATTCGGCCTTGGATTTCAGCTTCGTGCCGAATTTACTGCCGATGAAAACGCCCGCAAACGATACTGCAAAGGTTATGCTGCCGATGAGGCTGGCAGCCGGGAGGATGGCAATGCGTAAAAAGGAGAAGGTGATCCCGACGGCCAGCGCGTCAATGCTGGTTGCCACAGCCAAAAGCAACAGCTCCCGCAGCCGAAGATCGAAATCGCAGGTGTCCGGCTCCCGGTTGGCCTTCCACACATCATAGATCATTTTGCCGCCGATAAAGCCCAGCAGCCCAAACGCGATCCAATGATCCACAGCGGTAATGTACTGCTCAAACTGGCTGCCAAGCAGCCACCCCAGCAGCGGCATTAACGCCTGAAAACCCCCGAAGAACATGGCGATGAGCAACGCGCTTCGCGGCCTCAACCGGTCCATGCACATCCCCTTGCCCAGCGATACCGCAAACGCGTCCATCGACAAACCCAGGGCGATTAAAACAAGCTCCGCCCATCCCACGGCTTTCACCTCACAAAAAAATCGGGTGCCGTATACGGTACCCGATCATAACATCATCGTATCTGACTCAGGTACAGCATATGCCGTACATGAGTCTTGTTGTTTCGTGTAAGCCAGACCCGATAACAGGTCAGCATGTTGACTTACACGCGCAAGGCGCCAACTACTCCCTCATGAATAAGGTTATTGTATACAATCTGGCAAGAGCTGTCAAGGCCTGTTTGTGATGGGCTTCTTGCCGTTGTTTTAATAAATTGACACATTATTGACACGCTTTCGTAACAGTGCTATATTGTATTAACCTTAAGGAAGAAAATTTTCCATTGTTCCGACAATCCGAGGAAGGGAGGCGGCGGTATCCAGTACATAGCATGTAGTCGGAAAGCCCGCGCCGCCGCAACCTTTTTTGCGATTCTTATTATCACGCTTCTTTTAATAGCCGCCTGTTATTCCGTCATCAATATCGATCACGATTGCATCGGCGAGCATTGCCCGATATGCCGCAATATTCATACGCTTTGGTCGCTTTTAACGTATATCGCTGAAGCTGGATTTATTGCAATATTTTTCCTGCTATTTCATTCCCTGCGGTTAACTGCAAGGCCGCAGCAAATGATGATTGTTCTTCGCTTGTCTCCGGTGCAGCTATTCGACCGGATGAACGATTGAGATACGCCGGTCGGCATATCGTTTACAAAAACAAAGAGCATAGGCCACCGGCTATAAAAAACCATGTTTCAGCACGATTTGGTAGCGTATATTTGACAACGTTTACCACGCGTATTCATGGTACATTCGCGCGTATACATTATTGGTGTCGCTAGATATCGAGCCGATAGAATGCTCTTTCTTCTCCATGTGGAGGGAGTTATAACCAAAATGAAAAAATTCACGTTGCTTGTGATTTTTATAGTTGCCGCGGTTTGCTTTTGGGGCATAGCAATCAGCGCTGAAACCGGTCAGGCACAAGTCACAACTGGAAAAGGCTCGCTCAACCTGCGAAGCCAGCCCGAAAACAACGCGACCATTCTGGATCGCATCCCCAACGGCAGCATGGTCACAGTAATTGCACAGGGCGATGTGTTTTGGGAAATTAAATATGGAAATACGCAAGGGTATGTCATGGGTAAGTACCTGACTCTCGTACTTTCCGCGGATACTGCGGAAGAACCATTAGCGGAAGAAGCTCTCACAGACGATACCGCAGCCGAAGAAAGCGCTACCCAAACAGGTTCCATCGCACGGGTTACCACGGAGGTAGGTCCGCTGAATTTGCGAAAGCAAGCAAATGGCGATGCAACTATTTTGGCGCACATTCCAAACCGCAGTCTGGTCACCGTGGTTTCACAGGGCGATGTATTTTGGGAAGTTGAATACGATGAATACCATGGCTATGTCATGTGTAAATTTCTAACGATGACCGACTACACAGCCGATGTTCTGGCGTACCGCCTGCTCTATCGCGGCAACACGGGAGACGATGTGGTGGCACTGAAGGAACGCCTGATGGATCTTGGGTACTACCTTGCGGGATCGACAATGAACAACAAGTACAACGAAACCTGTGTGGAACGCATAAAGATGTTTCAGCGGCAGAACGACCTGAATATGGACGGAATCGCGACCCCAGAGGTGCAGGCAAAACTGTTTGCGGATACCGCCGTCGTCAATGCGGAAGAGCTGCCGAAGGTAACAACCAGTAGCTATATCGTATCATCTTCCAGCTCAACCACCGTGTTTGGCACTGACGAAAATTTCAATTGGGACCAGTGGATGCTGAATAATCCCGGCGTATGCCCCTGCTGCATGGGCTCCGGCTGCTCATGCTGTAACTTTACCGGACGAATATAAGAATTGTTTTACCAGAAGGAGACCATAGAATGCAAAATCGCAGAATACCAATCTATGTGATTTGCGGCGATAGTGTACAAAACCGATCCGATTTTTACCGTCGATTCTGTTTTGCCCGAAATCCGCTTCACATACAATATGGCGAGTCTGACGCACCGGATAATATGGAGAACTGTTTTTATCTTTCTACTCTGCTTTCTCCGGATGCGGCCGGGGAAACGATTGCTCAACACCTGCGGAAAAAGCAATACGACAGCATTTGGGTGGAATGGAGTACCCAACCCATCGACCTGCTTCTGATGATAACCCGCCACGCGGCGCTCAGCCGCCTTTGCACGCTGAAGCGAATCCTGTATTGCGGGGACGCAGACGCCCTGATCACCGCTGTGAACGAGCCTGTTACAACACAGTTGCTGGCACAATGCGATCTGCTGGCCGTTACACAAACCAATGCCCGCGAGCTGCACAAGCTTCGCCGCCGCGTAGTGCCGCTGCAACCCGGCATCAGGGTCTTCTCTATCGAAGATCCATCCGAAATATCCGCCGCGCTGAAACGACGCGACGCACAGCGCGGCCTGCAGCTGGTTCTGCTGGCCTTCGTGGTTGCCGCATTGTTTTTCATATTACACCTGCTTAATTACACCGCAGCCGAAACCATGGCAACTTTTCTGGGCACCTATCTGCAGGCGCTGCCGTTTTTAATGTTGGGCATTCTGCTTTCCTCCGCGATACAGGTGTTTGTACCGGCTGATCTGCTGCAGCGGATTTTCCCCAAAAAGCAGCTGACAGGTATGCTGTTCGGCGTACTCGGCGGGTTCATGCTGCCGATCTGCGACTGCGCGTCCATTCCGGTATTCCGAAGCCTGGTGCGAAAGGGCGTACCGCTGCCCGCGGCGGTCACCTTCATGATTGCCGCGCCGATTATCAACCCCGTCGTGCTGCTTTCCACCTACTATGCCTTCGGCGGCAGCGTACCGATCATGCTGATGCGGATGGGATTTGGCATCGTTTGCTCCGTTATCATCGGCCTTTGCTTTGTACGGGAAAAGAAATCAGTGTTTCTGGCCGGCGCGAGCGCACCGGTATGTGCTTGCGGTCACACGCACACACATGACCACCAAGGAGAGGCGGATGCGATTTGTGAAACCGCCCATCACCATACGCACGAGCATCACGAAAACGAAGAAGCCGCTTGTGCCTGTGCGTGCCATCACACGCTTGAGCACCACACCGCAGGATGGAAAGGAAAGCTGACGGCGTTGCTTGTGCATTTCCAGGCGGAGTTTTTTGAGGTAGTCCGCTTCCTGTTGATCGGCGTCGGCGTATCCACCGTTTTGCAGCTGGTAATGGGCAGCCGGATTATGAACCTGCGTATTACGAACCTGGCTGTTTCCATGCTGGTGATGATGGCACTTGCCTTTTTCCTGTCTCTGTGCTCCTCATCGGATGCCGTAGTGGGTAAGAATATGGGCGCCTCCCTGCCAATGGGCGCGGTGATGAGCTTTATGGTATTCGGTCCGATGATTGATGTGAAAAACATCATCCTTATGTCCGCAAGCTTTACAAAACGATTTATGATCAAGCTGTTGATTGTAACGTTTCTCGTCAGCTTCCTAACGGTATATCTCGCCTTTTCTCTTGGCTTGCAGGGGTTGATACAATGAAGAAAACAATCAACAGCTCCCGGCTTATACAGGGCCTCATCGAACTGCTGGCGGCGTTCGCGTTTTTATGGCTGGCCGTTACCCGGTGCTATCAATATTACGTAACGCCCAGAACAATGCCATATCTCTATTTTGCGGGCGCTCTGTTTCTCGCCATGGGAATTTATAATTTTTACAAGCTCCGCGAGCTGACGCATACCCGCCGCTACCGGCATCTGCTTGCGCTGATCATCCCGCTTGCGCTGTTATTCGCGTCCGTCTATGAGCAGGATCTGTTAGGCACGCCGTTATTCCCAAGCGTCCATGATAGTGATTTCAACGATCCGAAATGCCTTGACGAGGTTTATACCATGCAGACACCCGTTTATGCGGGCAGGGAATTACACGGATATGATGCGGAAAATCAAACAATCACCGTCATGGAAGCAGAAACCTACCAGTGGCTGGTAGAGATTTATAGCGATCCGACACCGTTTCTGGGATACACCATCCGCACGATGGGACAGGTGTTAACGGAATCGGACCGTCTGTCTTACGGCTGCTTCTCTCCCACCCGCAAACTGATGACCTGCTGCGTGGCGGATATGTTTATCATAGGGTTTGCCTGCCAATACGACCCTATAGAAACCTTACACGATGGGGATTGGGTATCCGTCACCGGCACGCTTGCCATGGTGGATATGGAGGAATATCAGGAGCTGCGTATATTGGTAGATACGGTAGAAAAATGTCAGCCGCCTGATGAACCGTATGTGTACTCTTATTAATTCTTCTCAGGTCAGACCAGAGAAAGTAAAAGAAACCGCTTCACAGAAATCAAATCTGCATAACCCGTAATCTCTGGCTGGAAACAGCATACTTGCACTGCCGTATTTTTCGCATTCGGCGCTTGACGCCGAATCGATCGGGTGGTACGATAGGTTAGATTTATCTAACTCGCGGGAAAGGAATACCAATACAGTGAAACCTGACTATAAAAACTGGGTGCCAAAGGGAATGATTACCGGGTTTGGTGCCGGTTCAGCGTTTCTGCTTATCGGAACGCTCACTGTTTCATTCACATCCCTGATCGGAAGCAGTACGCTCCGGTGGATATTCACCGCCATCCTCAGTGTGGCCTTCCTCATTTGCGCAGGGACTGCCCTATGGTGCATCGATGCGTACCGCGCTTTTTCCTACAACGGCAAGCGGCAGCTTTCCCGGCAGATCATCGAAGGCGTAGCGGATTATGTATCGGCGCCGCAGGGCGGAAGAATTCTGGATGTCGGCTGCGGAAGCGGCGCGCTGACCATCGCCTGTGCTAAAAGGAGCCCGGGCTGCGAGGTGGTTGGCCTTGACCGATGGGGCAAGGAATACGCGGCTTACAATCTTCAGCTCTGCGAGAACAACGCAAAAGCCGAAGGCGTAAAAAACGTGCGCTTTGTAGCCGGGAACGCGATCAAGCTCCCGTTCCCCGACGAGAGCTTTGACGCTGTTACCAGTAACTACGTGTACCATAATATTCCCGGTATAAACAAGCAGGAATTACTTTTGGAAACGCTCCGCGTACTGAAAAAAGGCGGCGTGTTCGCAATTCACGATATCATGTCCCCGCGAAGATACGGAAACATAAGCGCGTTTGCGGAAAGGTTACAAAAACAGGGTTACCAAAAGGTTAATCTGATCGATACGGCAACCGGCAAATTCATGACCGCGAAAGAAGCCAAACGGCTGAAGCTTACAGGCTCAACGATTTTATACGGTATCAAATAAACGCCGCGTGCAGCCTTGGAGAGTACAATCAGAATCGGAGGATTGAAATGATTACCGTAAGCGACTCCATCGATATTTCGGCCTCGCTCGACAAACTATACGAATGGCTCCGCACGCTTGACGAAAACTTCGTAAAATGGAGCCCCTATCACGAGTATTTCATAAAGCTGTCCGGCGGTCTCGACGTCGGCGATACGATCCAGTTCAAGGAAGTCGTCATGGGCGTTCCGTATGATATCAAGGGGATCATTCAAACGCACACGAAGGGCGCGAACGAATTTCGGATCATGTTTGAAACGATGTCCGGTCTTGCGCACATCCATTTCATCGGCGAAAAAACAGCGGACAGCTGCCGCTTTACGCATATCGAAGAATTTGGAAAGCCGGACACCTTTTTCGGAAAAATATTCAACTGGCTCCTGTTTGACGTTATCGCCAAAAAAAGAGCCGATTGGCAGCTTATTCAAAACGACATGGAGGAGGATAACCGGTATTTGAAACAAATTCTCGAAACCGGCGTATACCCTCGCGGATAACCATTCTGGCCCTGGTCGTTTATCCGGTTTCTTTTTCACATATGAAATACGCGATGGACCCAATCGAATGCAGCTCGCATTTGCCATACAGCGCCCGAAGTTTTTGGGATAGCTCCGCCTTCGTCATGAACGGCGGCGTAAAATACCCCTTCGGCACATAGAAGCGCCGGATGCAAAAATCCGTGCGCTTTGTTTCTCCCGCAATGTAAAAGCAGCCGATGAAGCTGCCGCCCTTTTTCAGCACGCGCTTGATTTCCCGAAACGCGGCGTCCTTGTCCGGGAACGCATGAAAGCCGTTCATGGACAGCACGATATCGAACGATTCGTCGGCAAACGGCAGGTTCCCTACGTCTCCCTGCAGGAATTGCACGTTTTCAATTCCCGCCGTACGGAAACGGGCGCGGGCGAGGGCCATCATATCGGCGGAATAGTCCAGGCAGGTGATCTGCGCATCTTTCATCCGCGCGTACTTCGGGCAGGTGAGAACGCCGGTGCCCACGGGCACATCGAGTATTTTCCCACCGAAGGCATCCGGCAGCCAGTGAAGCAGCTCGGTGGTGTAGGCGGTATCCTGAAAGCCCCAAACGATTTTGCAGTAAAGCTTCGCCCAGGTCATCTGCGCGTCGTAAATTTTGGAAGCCTGCCGGTAAGAATCCTGAATTTTAGTTTTCTGCTGCATTGTATTCTCCTTGCGTTGCTACGACATAGGCCAGCGGGAACGAAGCGTTGAGCAAAACGGAATCCGTAACGGTAAATCTGTTTTCCCCAAGGAATGTGTGATAGCTCCGTTCCGTCCACCTGTGATAGGCGCGAAAACCCGTAACCGACATCACCCTTGATAAAAAGGCGGCCTTTTTGCTTCCGGCATGAACAAAGGTTGGTGCAATCAGCTTTCCGTGCGGCTTCAAAACCCTGCGGATTTCGCGTAGGGCCTTTTCCGCATTCGGCATGATATGGAGGGTGTTGGCGATAATGACGGCATCGAAGGTTGCATCGGGAAAGGAAAGGGCACAGGCATCCTGCAGGCCGAACCGAACATTCGTTACGCCCGCTCCCCGTGCCTTTTGTTTCGCCGCTTCAATCATCCCGGGCGAAAAATCCACAGCGTCGATCTGTTTAACGTGGCTGGAGAGGCCAAGGGCGATCAGCCCCGTGCCCGTGGCAACCTCCAGCACCTGATCCCCCGGCTTCAGGATATCCTTCATCCGATCGGTCATGATTTGGTATGCGTCCATGTCTGATCGCATAAAGCGGTCGTATATCCCCGCAAACCGGCTCCATACCGCGTCTTCTTTTCTCGGCATCGTATTTCCTCCTGCAATCCGCTGTTGTGCGGTGGCTTCCGCGGAGGTTAGATACGTCTAACAGTATGGCATATTTTTCTGCATAAGTAAATACGCTCCCAATATCATCATGTCATTATAAATTCCAGAAATTGCCGTATTGTGTGTTGACAAACCGGGAAAGCGATGATACAGTGATAATCGCATTACCGATAATTGAATTATCAGTAAAGAGGAGAATTGCAGTGTCGAACCCGGATCACACCCTGGATCCCAAAATTCTGGAAAGCGCAAAGCAGGAATTTTTGCTTCACGGCTATGAAAAATCCTCGTTAAAAACGATATGCGAAAACGCCGGCGTTACCACCGGCGCGCTGTACCGGCGCTACAAGGGCAAGGAGGATTTGTTTTCCGCCGTAGTGGCTGATACGCTTGGCGCCCTGAACGCCTATGCGGACGAAAAAAGGCAGCTCCGTCCCGAAGCGCTGTCCGACAGCGATCTTGTGAACCTGTGGGAAATGGACGAGGCGGCCATGATGGCCTGGTTCAAGTTCCTGTATCAGTATCATGATGGATTTGTTCTGCTGATCAAGTGCTCGGAGGGCACGGCCTATTCCAATTTTCAGCACGAATGGGTGGAAATGGTGACGGATAAAATCTATTGCTTTCTTGAAGAGCTCTATAAAAGGAACTTGGTGCGAACACTCATTTCCAAGGCGGAGCTGCACATTCTGCAATCCGCCTATTGGACGACGATCTACGAACCGTTTATCCACGGCTTTTCCTGGGGGCAGATCGAAGCGCACTGCAAGCGCACGTGCCGTTTCCTGCATTGGAAGGAGGCATTGGAGCTGCAAGCTCCATCTTAGAAAAACGCCGTTTCTCTGGAATCCCTCTGTACGGAGGGATCTTATTTTGGCTCACGGTTAGTCACTTCTAACTACAGACGAGGAGGAATGCACTCTGTTTAAAAAGGTATTGGGGTACGCCGGAGAATACCGCCGGCTTACCTTCGGCGCAGCGGCGGCTATGGTGGTCGGTATCATCCTGAATGTGCTGCCGTTTTGGTTTGTTTATCAGCTTATTGCGCCGCTTTTGCTGCACGAAACGCTTTCGGCGTCCGGCATCATATGGCGTGTTTGCGCCATCGCGGCCTGTGGTGTGCTGTATGCGGTGTTTTACATTTGGGGGCTTTCACTTTCACATGAATCGGCATACCATACGCTGAAAAATATCAGGATTTCCCTGCAGGGGAAAATGGAGCGTCTCCCGCTGGGGACGATCCAGGAAAAGGGCGTCGGCTCCGTAAAGAAGATGTTCATCGACGATATCGAAAGCATCGAGCTGCTGCTTGCCCACGCGCTGCCGGAGGGGCTGGCCAATTTCGCGGTCCCCGCGATGGTTTTCATCGCTATGTTTTTTGTCGATTGGCGGCTTGCGTTGCTTTCGCTCTGCTCGCTGCCGCTGGGCCTTTTCGCCATGGGCGGGATGTACGGCGCGGGAAAAAACAGAATGAACGAATACTATACCGCGGCGCGGAAGATGAACAACACGATCGTGGAGTACATCAACGGCATGGAGGTCGTGAAGGTTTTCAACCGGGACGGCGAATCCTACAGGCGCTTTGAAAAGGACGTGAGAAGCTACCGCGATTTCACGCTCGCGTGGTACAAAATCTGCTGGCCGTGGATGGCGCTGTACAACAGCATTCTTCCCTGCATCGCGCTTTTCACGCTGCCGGTCGGCGCATATCTCGTGCTGACGGGCTATTCCACGCTGCCGAACCTGGCGCTTGTGCTGTGCATGTCATTCGGCGTCGGCGCGCCGCTTCTGCGCGGGCTTAGCTTCGTGGGGCTGATGCCGCAGATCAACTACAAAATCGAAAACCTCGAACAGATGATGAACGCCCCGGCCCTTGTGCAGACAGATGCGCCGTTTCAGGGCGGCGGCCACGACATTTCCTTTGAGAACGTGCGGTTTGCGTACAACGAGGACGAGGTGATCCACGGCGTTTCCCTGCACATACCGGAAGGAACGCTGACGGCGCTGGTGGGCGAATCCGGCAGCGGAAAATCGACGCTTGCAAAGCTGCTGGTGCATTACTACGATATCACGGAGGGCAGCATCAAGCTCGGCGGGCAGGACATCCGGGAGATGAGCGTGGAAGCGCTCAACAACGAGATTTCCTACGTGGCGCAGGAGCAGTTTCTATTCAATATCAGCCTTTTGGAGAATATCCGCTTGGGCAAGCCGGACGCTACCGACGAGGAGGTGCTGGCGGCCGCCGAAAAGGCGCAGTGCGGTGCGTTTCTGGCGCGACTGGAAAAGGGCATCCATACCATGGCGGGAGACGGCGGCAAGCAGCTTTCCGGCGGGGAACGGCAGCGGATTTCGCTGGCGCGAGCTATTTTGAAAAACGCGCCCGTCGTTGTGCTGGACGAGGCTACCGCCTTTATGGACCCGGAAAACGAGGAGAAAATGAATCGGGCGATCGCGGAAGTGATCCGGGGCAAAACCGTAGTCGTAATCGCGCACAGGCTGCAATCCATCACGCAGGCCGATACCATTTGCGTATTGAAGAACGGGGAGCTCGCGGCAGCGGGGACGCACGAAGCGCTTGTGCAAACCTGCGGCGAGTATCAAACGCTGTGGGCGGCGGCACAGGAAAGCGCGCAATGGACGGTCAGTGCGGGGAAAGGCGGCGATATTCAATGATTGCTCTTATGAAACGCATTCTCTCGGTCGCGGGAAAATACAAAACAAGGATCCAGTCCGCGTTCATCTTTTCGTTTTTGAAATCGTTTCTGGCCAAGGCACCGATCATGATCGGCTTCTTCACGCTCGCCGCGTTTTTCAACGGGCAGATGTCCGTACGAAGCTGCTGGCTGGCGGGCGCGGCGATGCTTGCGTGCCTCCTTTTGCAAATCGTGTTCCACCATATTTCGGACAGGCTGCAATCGGCGGCGGGCTTTCAAATCTTTTCCGATATGCGCATGCGGCTCGGCGCGCACCTGCGGAAAATGCCCATGGGCTATTTCACCGAAGGGAATATCGGCAAGATCAGCTCGGTGCTGTCCACCGACATGGTGTTCATCGAGGAAAACTGCATGATGACGCTCGCGGATATGATGAGCTACATCCTTTCCGAAACGATCATGATCGTATTTCTGTTGTTCTTCAACGTTTGGATCGGCCTTGCAGCGCTCCTGTTCATGCCGGTCATCCTATGGATCGGTAAAGGCCTGAAAAAAGCCGGCATCGAAAACTCCACCATACGGCAGGAGCAGAGCGAAAACCTGACGGAAGCGGTGCTGGATTTCACCGAGGGCATCGGGATCATCAAAAGCTATAACCTGCTGGGGGAAAAATCCAGGGAGCTGACGGATAACTTCATTGAAAGCTGCGATTCGAACATCCGCTTTGAAGAGCAGTATTCGCCGTACCAGCGCAGGCTGAACATTACCTTCGGGTTCGGCTGTGCCGCCGTTGCCGCCGTAGCCTTGTTTTTGAACGGCGCCGCGCGGCTGGACGTAACCTACGCCGTGGGCGTTATGCTGTTCGTTCTGGAGTTGTTCGGTCCGCTCAAGGCACTGTACGGGCAGGCGGCCCGCCTGACCGTGATGAACAGCTGTATGGACCGGATTGAGGCTGTATTTGCCGAGAAGGAGCTGCCGGACGGCTGCACGCAAACGATCCCGGAAAGCGGAGACGCCCCGGAAATCGAATTCCGGAACGTTAGTTTTTCCTACGGGGAACAGGAGGTTTTGCACAACGTGTCCTTCACCGTCTCAAAAAACCAAATGGTTGCGCTTGCCGGTCCCTCCGGCGGTGGAAAATCGACGATCGCGAATTTGCTGGCACGCTTTTGGGACGTCGGCGGCGGGCAGGTGCTGGTGCGCGGCCGGGATGTGCGCGACGTGAGCCTGTGTGACCTGATGGATCACATCAGCATGGTGTTCCAGCGGGTGTACCTATTTCAGGACACGATATACAGCAATATCATCATGGGCCGCCCGGACGCGACCCGTGAAGAGGTGATCGCCGCAGCCCAAAAGGCGCGCTGCTACGATTTCATCACGGCGCTGCCGAACGGCTTTGATACCGTGATCGGCGAGGGCGGCGAAACGCTGTCCGGCGGAGAGAAGCAGCGGATATCCATTGCACGCTGCATTTTAAAGGACGCGCCCATCGTGATTCTGGACGAAGCTACGGCCAGCGTGGACGTGGATAACGAGCGGTATATTCAGGAGGCGATCAGCGAGCTCTGCCGGGGGAAAACCCTGCTGGTAATTGCGCACCGGCTGAATACCATCCAAAACGCGGATCAAATCCTGGTGATCGCCAACGGCGAAATCGCACAGGCAGGCACGCACGAAACGCTGATGCGGGCGGACGGCATCTACCATGATTTTGTTACGGTTCGCCATCAAAGCAAGGGTTGGAGCCAGCGGCCGTCCGCAAGCCTTGGATAACCGTATATAACGTAAAACGGAGAATGCTATGCCGAAGATAACATTGGATCCCAGAACAAAAATGCTGATGTTGCTGCTGATTATCCTGTTTACGGTATTTTCCCCGACGCTTGCGCAAGAGATTACGATGATCGCCCTGATCGCCGTTGCGGCATTTCTGCACAGGGCGTATCAGCGCGGGCTTCTGTTTCTTGCGGCCTATGCCGGCCTGCGGGTGATCCTGGCCCTGTGCGCAACCCATCCCAATACCGCGGGAGCGATCCTCATGATGATCTGCGCGGTGTTGTGCAAGATGCTGCCGGCGGTGATGTTCGCGTTCTGTGTGCTGCTGAAAACCAAAATCAGCTCGCTGATCACCGGAATGCAGCGCATGAAAATACCGCAGAAAATCACCATTACGCTGGCGGCGGCGCTGCGGTTCATCCCAACAGCGCTTGAGGAGAACCGGAATATCCGGGATGCCATGAAACTGCGTGGCATACAGGCCGGCCCGAAAAACCTGATCACCCGCCCCGGACTCGTTTTGGAGGGTGCGATCATTCCGCTGATGCTCAGAAGCGCCGTCATCGCCGAGGAGCTGTCCGCGTCGTCCGTCACCAGAGGGCTGGACAGCGGCAGAAAGCGCACCAGCATCGAGGAGCTGCGGTTTCGGCCTATCGACTGGCTTTGCCTCGCCGCGTTTTTTCTGCCCACGGCGCTTCATTTGCTGGGAGGGCTGCGGAAATGATCCGGTTTGACGATGTTTCCTTCCAGTATGCCGACGGCAGCGGTGTTTCCCACCTCAGCTTCCGCATCGCAAAGGGCGAGTGCGTCGTTTTCGTGGGCGCGAGCGGCTGCGGAAAAACAACGGTTACTCGCCTGATCAACGGCCTTGCGCCGCACTTTTACCACGGGGATTTTTCCGGCTCTGTCAAAATCATGGGAGAATCGGATGCGCGGCTGCTGCCTGAAAACCTTGCAGATACCGTCGGCTCGGTATTCCAAAATCCGCGAAGCCAGTTCTTTACGCTGGATACCGACAGCGAGGTGGCGTTCGCAGCCGAGAACCTCGCCCGGCCGCCGGAGCAAATCAGGCGCAATATGGCGCATGCCGTGCAGACCCTGGGCATCCGGCGCCTGATGGGAAGGGATATCCTGAGCCTTTCCGGCGGCGAAAAACAGCTGGTTGCCATGGCGTCCGCCATGACGAACGAACCCGAAATCCTCGTGCTGGACGAGCCCTCCGCAAATTTGGATGTTCTTTCGATCCGGGAGCTGCAAAACGCAATCCGGCGGCTTAAGCGGGCCGGAAAAACGATCGTTATCGCGGAGCACCGGCTGTATTACCTGATGGACATCGCGGATCGGCTGATCCATATGGAAAAGGGAGAAGTCACACACCAATGGAGCGCCCGTGAGTTCGCGGCGCTTCCCGAAAGCCAGCTGCGAAGCCTGTGCTTGCGAACGCCGTTTCTGGAAATGCTTGAACCGGCCCGGCTAAAACAAGCCTTACCGGCTGGCCATATTCTGGAAACCGAAGCGATTGCCTTTTCTTATCAACAAAATACGCCTGTTTTATCCGATATCAGCTGCAGGCTCGGCCGGGGAGAAGTCGTTGGTTTAATCGGGAAAAACGGACAGGGGAAGTCCACCCTGTCCAGAATTCTGTGCGGTCTGGAACGGCAAAAGGACGGTACCGTCATCATAAACGGTAAGCAGCTTACCGCGAAACGGCGGCGCGCCGCCGCCTACCTCGTGATGCAGGAGCCGGGATATCAGCTGTTTACCGAAAGCGTGGAGCAGGAAATGCGGATGACCGCCGCTTCCCCGTCCGACGAACAAATCAAAGAAACGCTGGAGTTCCTTCAGCTCGGCAAGCTGGCGGAAAAGCATCCCATGAGCCTGTCGGGCGGCGAAAAGCAGCGGCTGTCCATCGGCGTGGCCATGATGCAGAACCGGGACATCCTGATCCTGGACGAGCCGACAAGCGGGCTCGATTACGCCAACATGCTGCGAGTGGGAGAATTGGTGGCAAAGCTTCGGGAGCAAGGCAAGCTCGTGATCATCGTCTCCCATGATTACGAGTTGCTTTTGCAGACCTGTACCAGAATTCTGCATATGGATAACGGAACGATCAGCCGGGACTATATGCTTGATCATACACATCTACATTGGCTGCGGGACTTCTTTGTTCCCGGGGAGGAGTAAATGATGGGCGCTCAGGGAAACGAAAAACTGACAACGAGGGACCTCATCACACTGGCTGTATTCACGGTGCTGTTCTCTCTGATCATGATGGTGATCAACTTCATCGGTGCGATTCCCGTGCTGCATCCGTTCGCCGCGGGCATCAGCCTGATTCCATGCGGTATTGTGTGGATGTATCTGCGGGCCAAGGTGCCGAAAACTGGCAGCGTTTTTATTCAGGTGATCGTCATGCTGCTGATCTATCTTCTGCTGGGCAGCGCCTGGTGGCAGCTGCTTATCATGGCCGTTGCGAGCATCATCGTGGAGCTGGTTACGCAGCCGCGCCAGAAAAACATCCGGAAAATTACCGTTGGATATGTCCTGTTCGGCGTTTTCTACACGGCGATTGCCAACCTGCCGCCGCTGATTGCCTGCGACTATTACTACAACAGCTGCATCACCAACATGGAGCCCGATCTGGTCAACCGTATCATCGCATTCATGACGGTGCCCGTTGTGATCGCCAGCCTGATTCTTTCCGTTCTTTGCTCGCTGCTCGGCGTATACCTCGGAAGGAAAATGCTGAAAAAGCACTTCGACCGGGCCGGAATTTGCTAAAACACTTCGATTCGGAAAATATATCCGAAGAATGTATTGACAATTTACCGATTCCGCAGTAATGTAACACCGTTATATAGCACTGCTACATCGGGAGGAGACAATCGCTTGACGGATATCGACGGCACCACGCTGCAGAAAATCAAAACCGAAGGAAAGCGGGAGTTCCTCGAAAAGGGCTTCAAGGATGCCTCCCTCCGCAATATCGTAAAGCGTGCCGGTGTAACCACCGGTGCGTTTTACGGCTATTATCCCGATAAGGGCGCGCTGTTCGAAGCGCTGGTGAGGCCTGTGGCCGACGGTATCCTCAACATGTTTTCGGAAATGGAAACGGATTTTCTGGAGGGGCTGGACGCTGGCACCGACCCCGGCGCCTACCGCATGGACGGCTTCAGCATCCGATGCTTTATCGACTATATCTACGATCATTACGACGCGTTCAAGCTGCTGTTTACCTGCGCTGCCGGAACGGTGTTCGGTAATTTTATGGATACACTGGTCGAGCTGGACGTAACCTCATTCTACCGTTATTTCGACTGGCTGGAGCAGGCTGGCATTCCATTTCACAAGCCGGATCGCAACCTGCTCCATATCCTCACCAACGCCCACTATTCCGCGATTTTTGAAATCGTGGTTCATGATATGCCCAAGGAAGCAGCGCTGTCGTATACCGATACGCTTCTCAAGTTCTTCATCAGCGGCTGGAACACCGTTTTCGAGCTGGAATAAAGGCAACGCATGTTCCAGCTTTTTTATACACTACGGTTAGACATATCTAACTATAACAAGGAGGATTCCATCCATGAAACAAACTGAAACTCCCAGCCCATTCGCCCGCCTGAAGGAATTTGCCGGGCCGCACAAAGGCGGATACATCGCATCCGTCCTGCTGGCACTCCTGGGCGTCGCGGCGGGGCTGACTCCCTACTTCGCTGTGGCGCAAATGATCATCGCCCTGCTCGGGGGCGAGACGGCACTGCCCTATTATCTCCTGTGGTGCGGCATTGCGGCGGCGGGGTTTGCCCTGAAAACCCTGTTTGCCAACATTTCCACCACGCTGTCGCATAAGGCTACCTTCGCGGTCATCTCCGAGGTGCGCTATAAGCTCACCTCGAAGCTTACGCGGGTTCCGATGGGATACATCCTGGATACCCCGTCCGGCAAGCTGAAAACCACGATGGTGGAAAAGGTGGACAGCATTGAGCCGACGCTGGCGCACGTGCTGCCGGAGATGACCTCCAACCTGCTGGTGCCGCTGGGTATCGTTATCTATCTGTTTACACTGGACTGGCGCATGGCGCTGGTGTCGCTTATCACGCTGCCGCTGGGGTTTTTATGCTTTATGAAGATGATGAGCGGCTATGCGGAAAAGTTTGCCTATTATACAAACGCCGGCAAGCACATGAGTGCCACGACCGTGGAATATGTCAACGGGATCGAGGTCATCAAGGCGTTTAACCAATCGGCGGCCTCCTACGGCAAGTTTACCGACGCCGTGAAGAAAAACACCGGCGCGGCGCTGGACTGGATGCACGAGGTGCAGCTGTACTACGCGATGGGCCTTGGCATCTGGCCTGCTGTGCTGGTGGGCGTGCTGCCCATCGGCTGCATCTTTTATATGAACGGCACGCTGAGCGCGGCGACTTTCATTATGGTTATGATCCTGTCGCTGGGTATCATTTCTCCGATCCTCGCGGCGATGACCTATGTGGACGATCTGGCGAAAATCGGCATGATCGTGGGTGATATCGGCGCGATCCTCGACACGCCGGAGCTCGACCGGCCACGGATGAACAGGGTGCTCAAGGGCTCGGAGCTTAAGTTGCAAAGCGTTACCTTCGCTTATAAGGACGAGCAGGTGCTCCACGGGATTGACCTGACTATCGACGCCGGCAGCGTAACCGCGTTTGTGGGGCCCTCCGGCGGCGGGAAATCTACCATCGCCAAGCTGATAGCCTCCCTGTGGGATGTCGGCGGCGGAAGCATCACGCTGGGCGGCGTGAATGTGAAGGACATCCCACTGGAGCAGCTGATGGACACCATCGCCTATGTATCGCAGGATAATTACCTGTTTGACGACACGGTGCGCAACAACATCCGCATGGGCAATCCTTCCGCCACTGATGCCCAGGTTGAGGACGCCGCCAGGGCCTCCGGCTGTTACGATTTCATTATGAAGCTGGAGCACGGCTACGATACGGTGGCCGGTGGCGCGGGCGGGCACCTGTCCGGCGGCGAGCGCCAGCGCATTGCCATTGCCCGTGCGATGCTTAAGAACGCGCAGATCGTAATTCTGGACGAAGCGACCGCCTATACCGATCCGGAAAACGAAGCGGTGATTCAGGAAGCCGTAGCAAAGCTCGTGCAGGGCAAGACGCTGATCGTGATCGCGCACAGGCTTTCCACCATCACGAATTCGGATAAGATTGTCGTCGTTGACAGCGGCCGCATTCTGGCCGAGGGAAAGCACAGCAAGCTGCTGAAAGGCTGCGATTTGTACCGCAGTATGTGGCAATCCCATATCGACGCCAAAGACGAAGCGTAAGGGAGCGGGAGCAAGATGTTTAAAACGTTTAAGAAATTCTTTGATTTTGCGGGCGAGCAGAAAGGCCGGCTGCAAAAAGGCATTGTCTTCGCCGTGGTGCATTCAATCTTCGAGGCGGTGCAGCTGCTGGCGCTGGCCGTGGTACTCCGGGCCATCACCGAAGGCAATATGGCAGCCTCCACGGCTTGGACCGCGCTGGGCATCATGGTGCTAAGCATCACAGGCACGGTGGTAACCGGCCATATTTCCCGCATGAGCGAGATCGACGGCAGCTATCTGATGTGCGCGGAAAAGCGCATTGGGATCGGGGATCGGATGAAGTATATGCCCATGGGCTATTTCAACAGCCACAGCCTGGGCAATATCACCGCCGCCGTGACTACCACCATGGCGGACGTTGAAGAGATCGCGCCCCGCGTGATCGACAAGAGCATCAACGGCCTGATCCACGCCGTGATTATCGCTATTGCGGTTACACTGTTCGACTGGCGCATCGGGCTGATCGTGATCGGCGGCATCGTGCTGTTTATCGGCGTCAACGCGCTTTTACAGCGCAGATCCCGCAAGCTGGCCCCGCAGCGGCAGGCGGCACAGGCGAAGCTTGTGGAGGCGGTATTGGAGTATGTGCAAGGCATGAGCGTGGTCAAAGCCTTTCATCTGGATAAAACCGCCAACAAAACCATCGACAGGGCTATTGCGGACTGTGAGAGGAACAACTTCGGTCTGGAAAAGAACTACATTCCGTTCTTTGGGGTACAGCAGCTTATTCTGCGGCTGACCAGCGTCGCCGTGGTGCTTGCGTCCATTATCTTCTGCCTGAATGGCACGCTGGAGCTGTTTATGGGCCTGCTGATGATGATTTCCGCGTTCATCATTTACAGCCAACTGGAGGTGGCCGGCAGCATGTCGTCACTGCTGCGCTCCATCGACGTTTCCATGGACCGCGTGGATGAGATTCACAAAACCCCCGTCATGGATGAAAGCGGCAGCGCGCTGACCCCCAAACGTTTCGATATCGAGTTCAGCCACGTCGGCTTCTCTTACGATAGGAAAAAGATCATCGACGACGTCAGCTTCAAAATCCCGCAGGGCACCATGACTGCCATCGTCGGCCCGTCCGGCGGCGGGAAAACCACGCTTTGCAACCTCATGGCCCGTTTCTGGGATGTGGACGAGGGCACGGTGACGCTCGGCGGCAAAAACGTACAGGACTATACGCTGGACAGTTTGCTGAAAAACATCAGCATGGTGTTCCAGAACGTATACCTTTTCAACGATACAATCGCCAACAACATCAAGTTCGGCAAGCCCGACGCCACGATGGACGAAGTGATCGAGGCCGCGAAAAAGGCCAGCTGCCACGCGTTCATCTCGGCGCTCCCGGACGGCTACGATACCGTGATCGGCGAGGGCGGCGCCACGGTATCCGGCGGCGAGAAGCAGCGAATCTCCATCGCCCGCGCCATGCTCAAGGACGCGCCGATCGTCATTCTGGATGAGGCGACCGCCAACGTAGACCCGGAAAACGAAAGCAAACTGCAAGCCGCTATTGCCGAGCTGACCCGGAACAAAACCATCGTGATGATCGCCCACCGGCTGAAAACGGTACGTAACGCCGACCAAATTTTAGTGGTTGCCGACGGTAAAATTGTGCAGCGCGGCACGCATGACGAGCTGATCCAACAGCCGGGTATCTATGCCGATTTCATCGGCGTACGGCAAAAAGCCATCGGCTGGAAGCTATAAGAGGTTAACGATGTACGCTATGGGAAACAACCTGCGGGATAAATTGTATCTGGGGGACAACATTACCATTGCCAGGCGCACGGCGGTTTGCACCGTTTATCAAATGCGGGATGAAACCGGCGAGGGCACAATGACCTGCTATGAATTATTTCCGGGTATTGACGTCATCTTTAACGATTTTCATATGCAGGCTTGTTTTTCCAAGTTCCAGCCCAAGGTGGATATGATCGGTATCGATTATTGCCGCTATGGCCGCATCGAGTGGGAGTACCAAAACGCGTGCCTGTACATTCAGAAGGGGAACCTGCAAATCAACGCCAAGCAACACCATACGCTCGGTTTCGGGTTCCCCCTAAGCCACTACCACGGCATCACCGTAGCCATTTATGCGGAAGAAGCGGAAACCACGCTGGCCGGTCTGCTCGGCGGCTTCCCCGTGGATCTTCACGCGCTGCGCGAAAAGTACTGCGCCGGCACAATCCCGTTTATCCTGCGTGATGAAGCGTATATCATCCGGCTGTTCAATGGCATCTATGCCGCACCGGAAGCCGCAATGGCCGATTACCTGAAGCTGAAGGTACTGGAGCTTTTGCTTTACCTGCGAGATATGGATGCAAGTGCCGCCGAGCAAAAGCCCGCCTATTTCCCTAAAATGCAGGTCGGCACTATCAAGGAAATCATGCAATATCTCACCGATCATATGGATAAACGCATATCACAGCAAGAGCTGTCCCGGAAATTCTCCATCCCGATAACTTCTATGAAACTCTGCTTCAAGGGCGTTTACGGCATGTCCATCTATGCGTTTATTCGCAGTTACCGCATGCAGACCGCCGCCCGGATGCTCCGGGAAAGCAGGGAAACGGTCGGCGTCATCGCGGGGCGCGTGGGATACGACAACGCCAGCAAATTCGCATCGGTATTCAAGGCCGAAACCGGCGTTTCCCCCAGCGAATACCGAAAAAACGCTGTCTGATCGGAGCTGGCTTTGTCCAATCGGAGCGGACGAACCACGCTATTTCCTCTATACTAACAGAGAATTTTGCTGCTTGCTTTCCGGTGGGCAGCAAAAATTTGAGCAGATGGTTAGAGTAATCTAACTTCCGACAAAGGTAATCGCCTTTTCTTAACAAAACATGGAGGATTGATTCAGGATGGACAATAAACTGAGCACCAAGGACCTGATCAACGTCGGTATTTTTACCGCTATCTACATCGTGGTATTTTTCGCCTGTGGCATGCTGGGCTATATTCCCGTCTTCATGGTTGTGCTGCCCCTGCTGATCGCTGTCGCCGGTGGGATTCCCTTTATGCTGTACCTGACAAAGGTCAACAAATTCGGCATGGTTACCATCAGCGGCGTGATCGTTGCCCTTCTGATGTTCTCGACAGGGCACGGCTGGCCGATGCTGTTGATCGGCAGCGTAGCGGGCCTGCTGGCTGATCTCATTTTCAAATTCGGCCAGTATAAAAGCTGGAAAAAGACCGTTGTCGGCTACTGCGTATTCTCGCTGTGGTCCTTCGGGGCGATGCTTCCGATGTGGATTATGCGGGATACCTATTTCGAACAGATGCGCGCCAGCTACGGCAATGAATATGCGGACAAGCTCATGGCGCTGATGTCCGGGTGGATGCTGCTGGTTTTGGTCGTATTAACGATCATCGGCGCGGTCATCGGCGCGTATCTCGGACGTACGACACTGAAAAAGCACTTCGAAAGAGCCGGGATAGCATAAATGGAAGTCAAGGTCTTTCAAAACGGTTTAACCCATACGAGGCTGAAGCTGGATCCCCGTACGAAGCTTTTCGTGATGCTTATGATCAGCACGGTAATGCTCAGCGGCAGCATAGAAGGCAACGCTGTCTATCCGCGGCTTGTGCTGGCGTGTGTGCCTCTCGTCCTTCTGCTTACGGGCAGAAGGATAAGGGTCGCTGTGTTTTATGCCGTGGCCTTTGTACTGGCTGAATATGCGGAAGTGTTTCTGGTTTACAATACGACGGGAGCCCTGAACATCGTCGCCGTGATGTTGTCAGGATTGGTTACGCGCTTTTTCCCCTGTCTGGTGATGGGTTATTATCTGATGGCGACCACGCGCGTCAGCGAGTTTATGGCATCGATGGCACGCATGCACGTATCGCAGAAGATCGTCATTCCCCTGTCCGTCATGTTCCGGTTTTTCCCGACGGTCGCGGAGGAATCCCGCAGCATCAACGATGCCATGCGCATGCGGGGCGTAGGCATCGGAAGCGCCGGCGGAAGCCCGATGTCGATGCTGGAATACCGTATGGTGCCGCTGCTGATGTCCGTGGTAAAAATCGGTGACGAGCTTTCCGCTTCCGCGCTGACCCGCGGGCTGGGCGGCCCAGAAAAGCGCACCAATATCTGCCAAATTGGCTTTGGCCCGTGGGACGTGGCGTTTACGCTCGTCGTGCTGGGTGCCGTGGCGGTTTATTGGTTCTTGTAGGAGGGTGCATGGATGATTGAACTTAAAAACGTATCCTTTTCCTATGCCCTCGGCGAAGGCATGAGCGGCCTTCACGATATCAATCTCACCATAGGCGATGGCGAAATGGTTCTGCTGTGCGGCGAATCCGGCTGCGGAAAAACAACCCTGACTCGGCTGATCAACGGATTGATCCCCCACTATTTCGAGGGAACGCTTTCCGGCGAGGTGCTGATCGACAGGCAGGATATACACGCGCTTCCGCTGTATGAAACGGCAAAGCTTGTTGGCTCCGTTTTCCAAAATCCCCGCTCGCAGTTTTTCAACGTAGATACCACCAGCGAGATTGCCTTCGGTTGCGAAAACAGAGGCCTGCCCGAAGACGAAATTAACGAAAGAATTACGGAAACCGTGTCCGATTTCCGGATCGAATCGCTTACAGATCGAAGCATATTTCAGCTGTCGGGCGGCGAAAAGCAGAAAATCGCCTGCGCTTCGGTTTCAGCCTGCCGCCCTGATGTTTTCGTACTGGACGAGCCCTCCTCCAATCTGGACGCCGCCGCCATTGAGGACCTGCGAAAGCTTGTTGCGTTGTGGAAGCGCAAGGGAAAAACGGTGATCGCCGCGGAGCACAGGCTGTATTACCTGCGGGGGCTGGCGGATCGCATCGTGTATATGAAGGACGGCAGGATCGAGCGTATCTATACGGCCGGAGAGCTGAAGTTGCTGTCGGAAAGCAAGCTGGCTCGTATGGGGCTGCGTCCGCTGTGCTTGGAGTGCTTGCGGCGGGAGGGGATGCCGTGCTCCGCTTCACGCGGTCAACTGGTGCTTTCGGATTTCATGTTCGCCTATAAGCGGCAGCCTCCGGCGGTCAGCATCGATACACTTCGTATTCCCCGGGGCGGCGTGATCGCGGTGATTGGGCCAAACGGTGCGGGAAAAACCACCTTTGCCCGATGCCTGTGCGGCCTTGCCAAGCATTGCCGGGGAACCCTTACGGACGACGGTCGGGTGTGCAACCGCAAGGAACGCCTGAAATGTTGCTATATGGTCATGCAGGATGTGAACCATCAGCTGTTTACCGAAAGCGTGCTGGATGAGGTGCTGCTCGGTATGCCGGAGAAGGACGAAGCCAAAGCCGGGGAAATCCTTTCCGAGCTGGATCTTTTATCAATGAAGGAACGGCACCCCATGTCGCTTTCCGGCGGGCAGAAGCAGCGCGTTGCCATTGCAAGCGCTATTGCTTCACAAAAGGATATTATTGTCTTCGATGAGCCCACAAGCGGTCTTGACCTGCGTCATATGCACGAGGTATCCGCCAATATCCGGCAGCTGCAGGCCGCGGGAAAAACACAGTTCGTGATCTCGCACGATTTGGAATTTATCCTGAAAAGCTGCACCGACGTTCTGCATCTGGAAGGCGGGCGCGTACGCGATATGTATCCGCTCGACGATACCGGCGTTGCCAGGCTGAAAGCTTTTTTTCTGGAAACCGGTGCAAAGGATTTCACTGTCCAAATGGAGCCTTCGTCGCTCTTGCGGAGTGGATGACCGGATGGCAGCCCTTTATAATGGGCGAAGGTTAGCCAAGACTAACCACGCAAAGATTATAGAGAGGTGAAGTTTACCATGAAAGAGGAAAACTGGCTGAAAACGGTACTGTCGTTTGCAGTCGCATGCAGGGTAAGGGTGATCGTATCGGTTGTCTGCGCCTGCCTGAGTGTTGCCGGCGGGATCGTTCCCTACCTCGCCGTATACCGGATCATCATCATGTTCTTTACGGCAACCCAAACGGCGGGCGGTATATGGCTATGGTCTGCAGTCGGTCTGGCGGGCTATGCGGCAAAGCTGCTGTTTTATGCGCTGTCCACAGTGCTTGCGCATATCTCCGCGTACACCATCCTGGAGGGAATGCGCTTACGCCTTGCGGAAAGGCTGATGAAAGCGCCGCTGGGCGCCGTGCTGAACCGGACGATCGGCAAGCTGAAAAGCGTGATGATCGATCGCGTGGAAACCATCGAGCTGCCGCTGGCGCATATAATTCCCGAGGGTTTTTCGGAGCTGCTGCTGTCCGCGTGCGTATTCGGCTATATGGTGTCCATCGACTGGCGGATGGCGCTGGCGGCAATGATTACCGTGCCGATCGCAGGCGTAGCATACGGCGTGATGATGCGCAATTTTAACCAGAAATACGACGACTACATGGAATCGAGCAACCACGTCAACAGCGTAATCGTGGAGTACACGGAGGGGATTGAGGTTATCAAGACCTTCAACCAAGCCACCGCCTCCTATGCAAAATATGAGCAGGCGGTTCGCTCGTTTAAGGAATACACGCTGGACTGGTTCCACAGTACCTGGAAGCTGATGACCTTTGGCGCATCGGTGCTGCCATCCACCATGCTAGGCACCATGCCGGTGGGCATGTACCTGTACAGCAGGGGCTCTTTGGCTCCGGCAGAGCTTGTGATGTGCCTGATCCTGTCGCTGGGCGTTGTGGGGAGCCTGACCAAGTTTACGGTGTTCGTCAACGATTTGAAATCAATTCAATTCGCCGTCAAGGATGTACGGGAAATACTGAGCCTTCCGGTGCTTGCGTGCAGCGATACGCCAATACGGCTGCGGGATTTTGATTTAACGATTCAAAACGTATCCTTTGCCTATGATGCACAGACCGAAATGCAAAGCAGCAAAGCTGCGTTGCGCGATATCAGCCTGGAAATTCCGCAGGGAACCTTTGCGGCGATCGTTGGCCCGTCCGGCGGCGGAAAATCCACCATGGCGCGGCTGTGCGCCCGCTTCTGGGATGTGGATGGCGGGGAAATCAAAATCGGCGGCGTGAACATCAAACGGTTGCCGATGAGCCAGCTTGCCGATACGGTCAGCTTCGTAACGCAGGATAATTTCCTGTTCAACTGTTCCCTGAAGGAGAACATCCGCCTGGGCGACCCGCAAGCATCGGATGATTCGGTCTACGCGGCGGCAAGAGCCGCCTGCTGTGACGATTTCATCCGCGCGCTGCTCGGCGGCTATGAAACACTCGCCGGTGAGGCCGGAGGCAGGCTCTCTGGCGGCGAAAGGCAGCGCATCGCCATCGCCCGGGCGATTCTGAAAAATACGCCGATTGTGATTTTGGATGAGGCTACCGCGTTTACCGACCCGGAAAACGAGGATAAAATTCAACAATCCATCGCCGCGCTTACCAAGGGTAAAACGCTGCTGGTTATCGCGCACACGGCTGTCCACGATTAAAAACGCAGATCAAATCAGCGTGATGGATCAGGGACGGATCGTACACACGGGGACGCATGACGGGCTGCTGGCAAACTGTCCGCTCTACCGGAGCATGTGGGAAGCGCATATCGGCGCCAATGCCTGGGCTGCGGGGAGCGGGAAAGGAGGCCAAAGCATATGATGGCTACGATGAAACGGATCATCCAATGGTCGGGCGATCGGAAAAAAAGGTTATATATCGGTTTTGTCTATTCGTTTTTTAACACCCTGTTTACTGCCATGTCCATCATGGGGGCGGCCTATGGCCTCAACCTCATCGTGGAGGATATGCAAGGCCGGCGGGCGGTTACCGGGACGGACGCGTTGTATATGCTGTTGTTTATGATCGCCGTCGTATTGGGCCGGTACCTGTTTGCCTACCTTCGCGCTGTGGCGCAGGAAAGCATCGGGTATGAGGTTACCGCGGAGAAACGAATCCAAATCGGTGATATTCTCAAACGCGTGCCGCTGGGTTTCTTCAGTACAAAGAGCACCGGGGAAATCACCTCGGCAGTTACCACGGATCTTTCGTTTTTCGAGCTGTTCGGCATGAAAATGATCGACGTTGTGGTCAACGGCTACATCAGCGCCTTCACGATCGTGCTGTGCATGCTGTTTTTCAACGGCTGGATTGCGCTGATCGCAGCCGCGGGAATTGCGCTTTCCGCTGTGTTTTTACGGATCATGGGTAACCACAGCCATAAAAACGCGCCGCTGCACCAGCAGGCGCAGGACAAGATGATCGCGGCCACCATCGAGTATATCCGGGGGATGCCTGTGGTCAAGGCGTTCAAGCAGGGCGGCGCTTCCATACAGGGCATTCAAAAGGCGTACCGGGAGAGCCGTGAATTCAACATTAAAATCGAAAAAAATTATGTTCCGTATAACTGCATGCACCTGTTTGCGCTCAAGGCCGCATCAATCGGAATTGTGCTGGTATCGGCGCTGCTTACGCTGCATAGGGCGATGACGATCCCAGAGATGCTGATGATGGTCATTTTCTCCTTTGTGATCTTCGGACATGTGGAGGCGATCAATAACGCAACCCATGTGATGGAGATTATTGACGCGACACTCGACAAGCTGGAAACGATCGAAACCGCCGCGTTTATCGATCAAAACGGACAAACCATCGCGGTCCAAACCTACGATGTCTGCTTTGATCATGTCACCTTTGCGTATGACAGGAAAAATGTACTC
This sequence comes from Candidatus Limiplasma sp., assembly GCA_963664595.2. Classification (GTDB taxonomy): domain Bacteria; phylum Bacillota; class Clostridia; order Christensenellales; family Aristaeellaceae; genus CAXXOK01. The sequence goes on from CAXXOK010000006.1 coordinate 187,144, forward strand.
AGCGACATCTCCTTTTCCGTCCCGCAAAACACGACCACGGCCATCGTCGGCCCCTCAGGCAGCGGAAAAACCACGATTTGCAGCCTGATTGCCCGCTTTTACGATGCCGATACCGGGCACGTTCTGGTGGGCGGCGTCGATGTGAAGGAGATGACCTGCGACAGCGTGCTGAAAAACATCAGCATGGTATTCCAGAAGGTCTACCTGTTCCACGATTCGATCCTGAACAATATCCGCTTCGGCAAGCCGGACGCAAGCCTGGAAGAGGTCATGGACGCGGCCAAAAAGGCGCGCTGCCACGACTTCATCATGGCGCTGCCAAACGGCTATGAAACGGTGATTGGCGAGGGCGGTGCCACGCTGTCCGGCGGAGAAAAGCAGCGCATTTCCATCGCGCGCGCGATACTGAAAAATGCGCCCATCGTGATTTTGGACGAAGCGACCGCCAGTGTGGATCCGGAAAACGAGCGCGCCATCCAACAGGCCATTGAGGAATTGGTGCACGGCAAAACAATGATCATTATCGCCCATCGGCTGGCTACTATTGAGCATGCCGATCAGATTCTCGTGATCAACGAAGGACGCGTCGCCCAGCGCGGCACACACGACGAACTGATCCGGGTGCCGGGTACGTATGCCGATTTTATCGCTGTGCGGCAAAAGGCGCTCGGCTGGAAGCTGTAGCAAATACAGACAACGCCGCCATTGTTCTGCCGAATCAGAACGGGAGGAGTTTTGTGAAACACCTTACGCCATCGAAGGAGCACTATCTCAAGGCGATCCACACGCTGTCAGCAAAGGAGGGGAGCGCACGGGTTTCCGACATCGCGGAGGCGTTATCTGTCAGCAAGGCAAGCGTATGCATGGCGATGGATGATTTGCAGGTACGCAAGCTCATCCGTCGGGATTCGGAGCATCGGGTGGTGCTGACTAACGAGGGCAGGCACAAGGCGGTGATACTGACCAGCCGTTTCAAGCTCATTCAGCAATTTCTGGTGAAAGTGCTTCACGTTGGGCAAACGAGTGCGACACACGACGCCTGTGCGCTGGAGCATGTGGTCAGTGAGGAAACGCTTGTGCGAATGAACGGGCTTTTACAGGATAATGAAAAGGAAGAGAAACAATAAGGAGGATTTTACATGAGTACAGCAGGAGCAATCAGCAAGGAGAAGCAAAAGCAGTACATCGCCACGGGAAACTTATGGAAGATTATGGCGAGCATTTCATGGCCCGCGATCATCGCGATGGTACTGTATGGATTCAATACGGTTTTGGATGTTATCTTTGTGGGCAGGTTTGTGGGGGAAGCCGCTTTGGCCGGCGTTTCCGTAGCGTACCCGCTCTCCCAGATCAGCGTCGCCTTCGGGTCGCTGATCGGCGTGGGTGCGGGCTCGGTGCTGAGCATCGCGCTGGGCAGCGGAGATAAGCGTACCCAGGAGCAGCTGATGGGCAACGTCAACCTGCTTACCATCATCATCACCATTTTCTATATGGCGCTCGCGCTGCTTTTTTCAAAGCAGCTGATCACGGTGATGGGCGGAACCGGCGAAACCCTGGCCTTGGGCAACGAGTACTTCCGCGTCACGGTATATGGCGCGCCGTTCTGGATTTATGGGCTTGCCGGCAATATGATTGTGCGGGCAGAGGGCAAAATGAAATCCGCCGCAGTGATGATGGGCGTCGGCATGGTGGTAAACGCCATTGCCAACTATATCCTGATGGGTGTATTCCATTTCGGCGTCAAAGGTGCGGCGTGGGGCACCAATCTGGGCATGCTGGTCTATACGGTGATCGGCTGGCTGTACTTTGGCAAGGGCTTTGCTACCTTCAAGAGCAAATTGCTCTCCCTGCGCTGGGACAAAGCCATTGGCACCTCTATTATTCGCTTAGGAATGTCGTCGTTGATTATGAGCGTTATGTCGCTGATTCAGGCGGTGTTCGTTTTCAACGCGCTTTCCAACTACGGCACGACGGCTGATATCGCTTTCTACGGCGTGATCTACCGGATTTTCACCTTTTTCCTCACCCCCGTATTCGGACTGATGCGGGCGCTGCAGCCGGTGATCGGGATTAATTACGGGGCCAAGCAATATGACCGGGTGATCCGCTCCTATAAGATTTTTGCGTTTGCCGCAATGCTCCTCACCCTGCCGTTCTGGATTTTGTCCATGGCCATGCCGGAGGCTATCCTCGGCGTGATGCTCAAGGACCAGCTGTTTACAGTCGTGCAGCTTACGCAATTTCGCGTATATATGGCAATCCTTCCCATCCTGTCGATTATTTTCATGGCGATGACCTTGTTCCCTTCGGTAGACAAGGGAAAACCCGCGGCCATGATCGGCATCGCGAGGCAGTTTATATTTTATGTCCCCGTGATGCTTATTCTGCCGCGCTTCATCGGCGTATCCGGTATTTATTACGGCTCGTTTGCCATCGACGTTATCATCGTGTTGTGGACCGTATTGCTGGTGAAAAAGGAGTTCGGCGCATTGCGGCAAAAAAAGAAGCAGGTCCCGCAAAGCGCTTGATCCACTATCGCATAGTGATCTGCACAGACGTTATGCAACGGTTATTTGATGTGGCACGGGTTATGATGCTTGCTGTGCCGCATCAAATCCCGTGCTTTCCAGTGTTTCGATTGCCGTTTGCACACTGTGTTCGTCTCCGTCAACTGTAACGGTCTTGTCCGTCAGCGATATCGAAAAAGAAAGCTTGCCATGCCGAATACAATTATAAAGCGTTCCATACAGCTCTCACAATACATATCCTCTACCCTTAGCGTTGTCATCCCCGTGCCCTCATTCCACTTTTATTTACAGGGTAGCTACCAACAATATAACCTGATAAAAGTGCCAATCCGTCAGATGGTTCGTTCGATTTTATTAACGATATAGGAACCAAGGCTTTCCACAGCACTGCGGATGGTATTGTCATCCATTGCTCGCATCATTCGTACAATCATCCGCCGTTTGGAAACATCGGCTTCGGCCCGGACACCGCCGATGCCCTCCAATGCGCGTTCGATACGTTTGGCATCGCCGCCTTCCGTTATGCCGTCAATCGTCAGGATCGCCTGATATGGATACCGGCCGGCGCAGGGATCGCTGATTTTCTGTTTTTTTTTGCAAAACCGTATGCGACCTTCATTAAATAGCTCTTCAACATAAAAGCCGCGCACAGAATCACGGCAAGGATACCCATCGCACATAATGACTCCATATCAATCACCACCAGCTTCTTCAATACGGCATTAGCGCTACCCAGACGATTCCAACAAAATACGACAACTGGGATTGTTGATCCAACGACGGAATTTTATTCTATCCGGCCGTCTCTATCCAATGATAGTTGCACATTGTCTTCCTTCCCTTATATCATCATGTTCAATCAAAGTGCTGCATACGGCTTTCCCGTATATTTATCTTTACTGATGATCAAGTATCGTTGGTTCATCATGGTTAGCGTCACCTAACTATGAGTCTTAATTTAGGTTAGAGTCCTCTAACCGCGACTATCATAGCATGTAAAAACCAGGCCGTCAAGATGCCAGTACAGGAGATAACCAAAGGGTAAAACAACACGGTATACCCCATGCGGTGATGCCGTATATTTATTGGATTTTCGCATCATTCTATGCTCATTGTTTCACGTGTTTACGTATAGCCTCAAAGGTTTGATCACTCAGGTCGTGCTCAATCTTGCAAGCATCTGTGCGGGCCGTTTCCGCATCCACACCCAGAGTGATCAATATATCTGTCAGAAGCTTATGGCGCGCATAGATACGCGCGGCAATTTCCATGCCGGAATCGGTCAGCGTGATTAAACTATCTTCGTCCATGGTGATGTATCCGTTTTCCCTCAGCCGCTTGGTAGTATAGGAAACGCTGGGCTTTTTCACACCCAGTTCCTCCGCGATGTCGATAGATCGTATATACCCATGTTTTTCCAGAAGCATCAACATCATCTCAAGATAATCCTCGGCAGATTTCCGGATCTCCATTTCCTGTAGCCCTCCTTCCGCTTGGTTTTCCATCACGGTACCATGATAAAGCATGAAAAGCAAGCCGTTTGCATGCCATATAAGCGAGGAAGATAACTATTGAATTCTTTCGGAGCCCAAATGGCTTTTCCATTCCTGCTATCCTAAATTGCAACCTTTATTGTACGCTATCGATCTGGTCCCAACCAATCCCGCGGATAAAGTGGATCGTCCAAGAAAGGATCGCTTCATCGGGAGCTTCTACGACGGCGATGAAATGAATACCCTCTTTGCAGCCGCCAAAGGCACAAAGCTGGAGCTGATCGTCATGCTCGCTGTGTTCTACGGACTTCGACGAAGTGAAGTCGTCGGGCTAAGATGGGACGCGATTGATTTTGCCGGTAACACGCTCACGATCCGCCACACGGTGACCACCTGCCACCTGGACGGAAAGCAGATACTGATCGCTTCCGACCGGACGAAAACCAAGTTTAGTATGCGGACGCTGCCGCTGGTGAGCGAGTTTCGTGATCGGTTGCTGGAGCGCAAGGACAGCGAGGCTTACCACCGTAAGTTGTGCAGAAAGTCGTACAACATGGATTACGATGGGTATGTCTTTGTGGACGAAATGGGCAATCTGATCAAGCCCAACTATATCACGGACGGGTTTGCCCGCCTATTGCGGGATAACCATCTTCGCAGAATACGCTTTCACGATCTGCGGCATAGCTGCGCCAGCCTGCTGCTTTCAAACGGTGTACCCATGAAGCAGATATAGGAGTGGATGGGGCATAGCGACTTCTCGACCACGGCTAATATCTACGCGCATCTGGATTACAGCTCCAAGATCACGTATGCGGAAGCGATGCTGAACGGGTTGAACCTGAATAAGCCGCAAGGGCTGTTGCAAGAAAAAGTGGATTGTATAGCAGACATTATGACAGGGCAGAAAAAGACTTCTGGGAGATACAACTCTCAGAAGTCAAATGGTGGAGTGTGAAGGGTTTGAACCTTCTTGGCGTATATGTATCATCTGCTCGTTGCGGTAGGCCCTTAGTGTCAAATTCCCTGCTTCATCAGGCCACTCCACATACGCCGTTACCCGCCGTTATTGCAACATTGTTCATTTGGCTGTTTACCTCCAATGCTATAGAAATTATAGATAAAAGGAGTGCAGCCGAATCAACGGGAATGTTGGCAACAAGTACAAGCAACGAACAAACAATAACCGAAAGAAATGCGGCTCAAATAACTCATCCAAGCCGCTAGTGGCGGAGAGGGAGGGATTCGAACCCTCGTGTGGTTTCCCACAAACTGATTTCGAGTCAGCCCCGTTATGACCGCTTCGATACCTCTCCTTATCAGGGGAACCGAAGCGTAGTATATCATTGATAAGGCGGAATCGTCAAGATTGGAATGCATAAACTCGGATAAAACCCCGGATAAACCCCGCTAAAGCTCCGGATCAATCCCAAGTAACCTCGGATAAGCGCCGGAGTTGCGTTAGATTCCGAATCAGCCATTTCACAAATAATCAAGGCTTTCCCTTACAAACCCCTGAAACACAAAACGGGCCGCCAGAAAATCCGGCGGCCCGTGGGTTTTCCTTATGCCAGGGCTTCGTCAATCTGGGCCAACGCATCCGGCGGCAGCACCGTGCCGGAGGCTTTGGCGTTTTGCACCACCTGCTGGGGGCGGCTGGCGCCCACCAGGGCGCTGGCCACGTTGGGCTGGCGCAGCACCCATGCCAGCGCCATCTGTGCCATGGGCATGCCCAGCTGATCGGCAATGGCGTTCAGCTTGCGCAGCTTGGCAAAGGTATCGTCCTTCATCCACCGCTGGATGAACTGGTTCATTTTATCGCTGGCCGCGCGGCTGTCGGCGGGGATATCGGCGGCGCTTTTGTATTTGCCGGTCAGCATGCCCTGTGCCAGCGGGGAAAACACTACCTGCCCCATGCCGTGCTTATGGCTTACGGGGATGATCTCCGCCTCGATGTTGCGGTGCAGCAGGTTGTACTGCGGCTGGTTGACCACAAAGCGGTCCAGCAGATAGCGGTCGGCCACATGCATGGCCTCCTCGATCTGTGCGGCCGTCCACTCGCTGATGCCCGCATACAGGATCTTGCCCTGGCGCATCAGGTCGTTCAGGGCGCGCAGCGTTTCGTATACGGGCGTTTCCGGATCGTAGCGGTGGCAATAGAGGATGTCCACGTACTCCAGCCCCAGCCGTTTCAGGCTGGCGTCCGCCTGCTCCAGAATGTGCTTGCGGGACAGGCCCCGGTCGTTGGGCTTTTCGCCCATGGGGAAGTATACCTTGGTCGCCAGCACGTAGGAGCTGCGGTCGTAGGGCTTCAGGGCGCGGCCGACCACCTTTTCCGCCTCGCCGCGGTTGTAGGCGTTGGCGGTATCGAAAAAGTTGATCCCCACATCGTAGGCCTGTTTGATGGTTTTTACGGCGGTATCATCCGCCACGCCGTTGCCGTAGGTTAACCAGCTGCCCAGGCTGATTTCGGATACCTTCAGCCCTGTGCCGCCCAATCGTCTGTAAAGCATCATGCTTTCCTTCTTTCTGTTGTTCAATATGCGGTTGCGCTTGTTCCATTTGCCTTTATCATAAACCTTCACGTTACCATGAAGTCAAGGTGTGCGCCGCAATCTGCGCTTATTCTTAGCATACCCATAAACCGGCGGATGGAAACAACGGCCGGACGCCGGAATAAACCGGGGCTTCAGCCGCTTATTAATCTTGCCACGGCCCGGCAGGCGGCCGCTGTGAAAGGAGAGAACAGAGGAATAACCCGTTGCCGAACAGGCCGGGGAGTTTTACGGAGCAGCAGGTATTTGATGAGATACAGGCAGTTGACGGCTGTACGGATGCCTCTCTCTTCGCCCCGGGGGACGCGCAGGCGGAGGGCGTGAGCGAGAACGGGGACGGCAGTATGCTGATCCGCGTCATCAAGGGCAACCGTCGGGTCGGTGTGCAGCGCGCCACTACGATCTGACGGATCCGGCCCTCTGCGGCTATGGCACCCCGGTGCAGCGTGCCTATACCAACCCGTGCCTTACTGAGGATGGCGACGAAGGGCTGATTCTGCTAAGCGAGAGAATCACCCTGAGTGATTATGAGATGGAGAAGGGCTGCGAAGGGGAGTACGCGTCGGCCAGGGTGTCCGCCGTTAAGCGGCTGCAAAAGGGTGTGGGGCTCACGACCAACGGCATTGTGGATAGGCATTCGCATAACGCCATCCGGAGTATGCTTCATACGCTTGGCCGAGGCTGTGCGGAGCTATCCGCCTGTTGGTAAACCGCGGCGGAACGTGCTATACTGATGCCACTCCAACACAAGGCAGGCGAGGAACCATCAAACTGTTGCTGCACACCTGCTGCGCGCCCTGCTCGGTGGCGTGCGTGCAGGCTTTGCGGGCCGAGGGTATCGAGCCTACGGCCTACTGGGCCAATCCCAACATCCATCCGTTCACGGAATACCGCGCGCGGCGCGATACCCTGCGCACGTATGCGGCAAGCATCGGCATGGCGCTGGCGGAGGACGATACCTACGGTCTGCGCCCGTTTGTGCGTGCCGTGGCGCAGGATATTGAAGGCCGGTGCCGCTATTGCTACGCCACCCGGCTGAACAACGCCGCGGCCTACGCCGCCGAAAACGGCTTTACGCACGTTTCCACCACCCTGCTGATCAGCCCGTACCAAAACCATGAGCTGATTCAGGAGCTCGCCGCGCAGGCGGCCGCCCGGCACGGGGTCACGTTTTTGTACCGCGATTTCAGGCCGCATTTCCGGGAGGGGCAGGCCGAGGCCCGCGAACTGGGGCTGTACATGCAAAAGTACTGCGGCTGCGTCTTCAGCGAAGAGGACCGCTATACCCAAAAGAAAAAGAAGAAGCAGCCGGAGGCAAACGGCTGAAACCGCACGCTGCAGCAAGATAATGGGCTTTAGTGCGGTTAAACCGTGCCCGCGATACGGGTTCATCACAGCGCTTTCCGGGTATACCACTGCCGGAAGGGCTTTTTCCGGAACTTGCTTTTTATGCGGCAGTTTCGGCAACGGCACAGGAGAAGAACGAACCGACATGGGATGGGGGAGCAGGATGATGAACCGTATGCCGACGCTGTTTATCGGGCACGGGTCGCCGATGAACGCCATTGAGGATAACACGTTTTCCCGGCAGTGGACGGAGCTGGGACAAAAGCTGCCCAAGCCGCGGGCGATTCTGTCGGTTTCGGCGCACTGGTACACACTCGGTACGGCGGTTAACAGCGCCGCCGCTCCGAAAATGATTTACGATATGTATGGCTTTCCCGAGGCACTGTACCGGGTAATCTACAACGCGCCAGGCGCCCCGGCCTATGCGGCGCGCACGCGGGAGCTGCTGGGCGAAGCCGTGGCGATTGATACCTCGTGGGGCCTGGACCACGGATCGTGGTCTGTGCTGCGCAGGCTTTTTCCGCAAGCGGATGTCCCCGTGTTTCAGCTCAGTGTGGACAGCGGCGCTTCCCCTCAGGCGCATTACGCGATGGGCCGCGCCCTGCGCCCGCTTCGGGATGAGGGGGTGCTGATCCTGGGCAGCGGCAACGTTGTGCACAACCTTGCCCGCGTCGCCTGGAACATGGACGGCGGATACCCCTGGGCGGAAACGTTCGACCGCTATATTATGGATCAGGTCGTAAGCCGCAACCACGACGGCGTCCTCCGTTACCGGCAGGCGGGAGAATCGGCGGAGCTTGCGTTCAGGGGGCTGGATCACTATGCTCCGCTGCTGTACGCGCTGGGGGCGTCTGATGACAACGACCGGATTACTGTATTCAATGAAGCCTGTGTGCTCGGCTCGCTTTCGATGACGAGCTTCCTGTTTGAGGCATAGACATAAGGAGCTATGCCGAATGAGGAATCAGGAATGAGAAATGGCGGTACGGTTGCTGCACAACCGTAGGAGGATCATCCTCTGGTACACAGCCACCGATGGCCATAAACCTTGTTTGAGCCGTATCGCGGCCTTCTCATTGGGTTTTGATATTAAGTAAATCTATTCATTCTTTTATTGTATCCGAGCTTTTTCATGTTCGTTGCCTCAGTGCTAAAAAAGAGATACCTACACTCGGTATCTCTTTTAACACATAAAGTATCCTTCGTATCCGCGCCATGATATTCAGGGATAAGCATCCTCTGGTCATTCAAAAACTTGCTATTCCTAAATACTTCTGTGCTCTTCAGGCAAGTTGTTCCCTTTGCTGTTGCTGCCGTTGAACGAGTATCTGTTATTGGTTTTTCTCGGATGAATTTATACTGAAATCAACAGGGTTTCCTGCCTTGGCCTTTGAGCCCCTTGGCGTTAATTCGCCCACGACAGGAAACGCTGTTTTCTCTTTATTTCAGAATGGCGGAAAACTTGCAAAGCAATCTCCAGCCTGTCAAAGAACCTCTTCGGGTCGTTATCGCCGCTCGCTTCATAGCGCCTTCGGCGCGTTCGCTCGCTTATCCCTTTGTGGGGTTCCACCCCAATCCCCGGCAAGGGTTTCACCCCTGCACCTGGACCAGGACTTTCAGCCCTGGACCCTTCTTTTTTGACAGGCTGATGCTTGCAAAGCAATTGCTCCGCCATTTCTCATTCCTTCCAGCCTCCCCTTCGGGGAGGCCGGAACCGGAACTACGCTTCGATCTTATCCGACCACGCAACGGTGCCGTTGCGCAGGTGCTTTTTGGCTTCGCGCATGGCTTTTTTGGTCAGGCAGAGCTTTTTGGACTGCTTCTGGTATTCCTCCAGCGAGGCAGAGGTCAGCTTGGTGCCGACCAGTGCGCCGATCATTACGCAGACCACCGGCAGCAGGTACTTGATGATGCCGCCCAGGAACAGCGACAGCACAAAGCCAACGGCAACGCCGCCCAGCAGGCACAGCGCATAGCGCGTAAAGAAATCCTTGAAGGCCTTCGACCGAGCCGCAAAATAGTTATCCAGCGTTTTTTGGGTAAAGGTCTGCCCGTTTGAAAAATGCTCCCGTTTCAAACCCTTGCTGTTCATGGTGTTTTCTCTCCCATTCATTTATTTGGCGATGTGGAACGCGGAAAGCAGCAGCAGGACAAACAGCAGCGCCACCCAGACAAACAGCAGCACATGCTTTGCCGTGGTCACAACGGCGGCCAACCGCGCCATGCCCTCCCGCCGCTCGGGGAAGCTTTTCAGCAGGCGCAAAAACAGCAGATCCTCCACGGCGTCCACCGCCGTGCGCACCACTGATAGCGCAAGCATCGTATAATATATCCACGATCCCGCCGCCGCGATGTTGGCCGTAACCGCAAGCATAACGCCCGTCAGGCACAGCATCAGCCCGAAATCATACAGCCAATAGCGGCGCATTTCGGGGCGGCCCTGCTCGCCCGCGGCTTCCAGGGTGTGGTAGAGCTGGTCGGGGACATAGTGCAGGCGCACGTCGGGCATGGTGAAATCCTTGCCCAGTTTTTGCTGCGGGCTGCCCTTGGCAAGCGCCATCAGATAATAGCAGCCCGCCAGGCCCGCCGCCGCCGCAATGGCTCCGGCTACGGTAATCCAGTTCATAGGCTCCTCCTATTGCAGGCCGATGTGCGTACAGGGGATTTTCCCCGCCATCAGATCGGCAATGTGGTGCCGCGCGTGGGCGATGATGACGCGGCTGCCGCCTTCCGCGGCGCGCAGGGCATAGGCCAGCTTTGCGTCCGCGCCGCCCGCGCCCTTGCGGCTGGCCCCCCGGCAATGGGTGCGCAGCTGCGCGATTTTATCCCGCAGCTCGTCCAGCGTGGGCGCGAAAACCTCCTGCACCAGCGTGGAGGGATCGGCTACGTCCAGATAGATGCCCTCGGTGGCGGTGAGCAGGATCAGCGTTTTGGCCTTGAGCAGCGCCGTGATTACGGCGGCCGTCTCGTCGTTATCCACGCACTCCACCACAGTTTCGCCGCTCTGGCGGCGGCCGGAAAGCTCCATCTTGCGGTTTTCCTCGTCGCTGACAGGGTCGTTGTAGTTGATGATGGGGATACAGTTCTGCGCCGCGGCGCGCTGCAAAAGCCGCAGGATGTGGTCGCGCTTCATCGGGTCGTTGAAGTGCGTGTGCTCCACCAGCAGCTGGCGGATGCCGTACTCCGGGTGCACAAACCGGCGGTAGTTGTCCATCAGCACAATCTGCCCCTGCGCTGCGTAGTCGGTCTTGTCCTGCTCGGGATCGCCGTTCAGCTCATGTCCCGCGCGGTGCAGGTAATCCAGGCGGCCGATCTCGGTTGCGCCGCTGGTGACCAGGGCCATGCCGGGGTGCAGATCGCCGCCTAGGCGATGGAAAATGTTATAGTCGATTCCGCCGTCTCCGGGCTGGACCAGCGCCATGGAGCCGATTTTTATTACGAGATCGATGGTTTTCAAGGACAGGTTCCTCCTTGCTAAGCATTAGTATGGATAAAACATGCGCCGGATCCCATAGAAAACTTGCGGAGACTGCAGCCTGAGCGAACCGGCATCCAAAAACATCAGCCCTAGGCTGATAAAGACCGAGGCCAGGCACAGCAGCACGCAGACCGTGCTCAGCGTCCGTTGCTCCGGCGTCCGGGGATGGGTCATTACAGGCAGCATGCACAGGGCGCCGACCAGGGAGAAGAAAAATACATAGTCGTACACATACCGCATAATGTTGCCGGCCATGCAGTAGGAAACCCAGATCACCATAAGGGATACCATGAGCGCTGCGCCGAAGGTCCAGCGCCGCTCGGCGGCAAGCGACAGCCTGCCTTCCCCGCCCTGCGGGCTTGACAGCCGCATCAGCGCCGCGCCCCACGTAACGGGGAAAACCAGAACCCCGACCGAACGGGCGATAAACTTATACCGGCCGAACGTGTTTACCGCGTCCCACGCGGAGGTGACGTAGGGGAATTGCGCCGTAAACGAGACCGGCGTCAGCAGGTAGTAGTAGAGGGCCTGCGGCAGATCCGCCACGGCAAGCGTCTGGTAATGGGAGTCCAGCGCGGTCAGCTGGTTTTGGTAGCCGAAATCCAGCGCGGAACCAAACCGCGCTTTATTGTACCATAAAACAGTGCAAAGCCCCAACAGGGCGGGCAGCAAAAACGCGAGAGCATGCGGCAGCCGGGCGCGTTTTTGGAAAAGCTCAAACAGGAACAGCGGGGTGATCAGCGCCGCCAGGATGGGCACCGCGTTGGTGCGCGTCATCAGCGCCAACCCGAAGCACACGCCGGACAGGGCGTATTGCAGGATTTTCAGCCACGCGCGCCGCTGCTGCGCCGCGTGGTAGCCAAACCCGATGGCGCCCGCGGAAAAGCAGATCAGGGCCATGATCGGCAGATGGTAATGGTTTTCCTGCATCATCAGCCAGAATACGCCCCCGGAGATAACCACCGTTACGCAGCACAGCGCCAGCGCGAATACGTTCGCGCCCTTCGCATAGCGCCCCGCCATGCCGCAGACCGCCCACCCGGCCATGGCAATGGTCAGCAGCGAAAGGATCAGCATGGCGTCAGCGCTTCGGGGAAACCGCCCGGTTATTGCATGATACGGCAGATACACGGTCAGCACCGGGGCCAGGCCGAAGTAAATATAGTACCGGCCCTCGTACAGCACATGGTCGTACTTGAAGGAGCCGTTGAAAAAAGCGCGCTCGGTAGGATCGTAGGGATTGGAGAGGCTGAGCAGCGCCTCGCCGGGTTCCTCGTCCAGCATTACCTTGCCCTTGAGCAGCATATCCAGAAATGTGGCGTACACATCGTCGGTCTGCAGCGCTTCCTCCCGCGTGGTTCCGGAAAGCAGCGGCTCGCCGGGGTATTTCCAGGCGGCGAGCAAAACGGCCAGGATCATCAACCCCACAAGGGGAAGAACCACGATAGCCCGGTGGAGCGGGCGGCGGGGGTTGTAGGCCGTATCAAACCCGCGCAGGAAGAACGCGCACAAAAGCGACAGCGAGAGCAAAAAGACCAGCGCCATGGGCAGCGGCTGAAGCCGGAAGGGAATCGGCGTATTAATCTCAACCGACCGCACGGTGAAATCCGCACTGGCGGATACGGCGGTCAGCCGGATGAGCAGCTCGTAATCCACGCCGCCGCTGCTGGCCGGGGCGTACAGGTGCCGCAGTACGGGATCATCCGCCACGAGCGTTGCGGTGTAGAGCATGTAGTGCAGGTAGGCGAAGGATTCGTCCATCAGCTCGATCTCCGCCTGCACAATGCCCTCGCCCTCCAGGGCGATGTGCACGGTTTGGATCGTTTCGTAGACCATGTCGTCTGTCAGCTCGGCCGATTCGCCCACGCCAAGGCTGAGGCAGAGGCCGTCGCCGCCGTACACGGCGGTTTCATCCGTGCAGGTGAAAAAGTCCATCGGGATTTCCGTGGGGGTCAGCCCCGCGGTGGTCAGCGCGCGGAAATTGAATAAAACCTCCGCGCCCGCCGTGATCACGGCGGCCAGCAGGCACAGCGCCAGAAATTTTTTCCATACGGTTTGTTTTTGCCAGAGCGGTTTGATAGGCATAGTGCTTTCCTCTTGCAGGCTGCCGAACGGCAGATGCGAAATCGCGGGCTGGCAGGCAAGCGATGAACAAATCCCTTGCACGCTGCCGTGCTGTCTTTCCGCCAGCTTAGGTTTGCAGAACCTTCGGCGCAGCGCCGTTGCTACTTCAGGCTCTGTAAACCCAACCTGACATAAATCTGGCACAACATCGCACAAGCGCTTTATCCATCATTTACCTGCAGGTCTGCCGGGTTCAGGATAGGACAGAAAAAGGATGTACGGCGGGACGGTTTATTCGCCTTGCAGCATGGGTTTTTCTTGGGTATGCGTCAGGTTTTTGATCCACACGCGGCTTGTGAAATGCGGGATACCGATGATCATTTTGACAATCTCCTCGCCCAGTGTGCAAACATAGATCATTTCCACCGGCCACTTGAGCAGGTAGGTGGCCACCCCGCACAGCGGCACGCCGATCAGCCACATCGCGCCCACATCCAGCTTGAAGCTGAACACGGTATCCCCGCCGGAGCGCAGCACGCCCACCACGTTGATGGCGTTGAAGGCGCGAAACCACATTGTGAACGATTCGATCAGCAGCACCGTGGCCGCCGTTTGCAGCACCGCCGCGGACAGGCCCGTGAACAGCGAAAGCATCGGCAGGCGGATGGCGGCCAGCATAACGCCCAGCACCAGGCCCGTGAGCATGGACAGCGCGATCATCCGCTTGGCAAACAGGTAGGCCCTGTCCAGCTCGCCCGCACCGATGGCCTTGCCTACGATGATGGCGGTGGCGTGCATCATGCCGAAGATGAAAATCCACAGCAGGTTGTCGATGTTGGATACCACGCCCATCGCGGCCACTGCCGTATCGCCCATGTGCCCGTAGTAAACGCCGTACATCGTAACCCCGAGCGCCCACAGGCCTTCATTGAACACAACGGGCGTTGTGGTTTTGGCAAAGTGGGTGAAAAACGCCTTGTCCCAGCTCATCATTTCCTTAAAACGCGCGCCCGCGGGCAGCTGCTTGCCGTAGGAAAGCTGCAGGGTGAGCGCCAGCGTAACGCCCGAGGCGATGCACGTGGCCAGCCCCGCGCCGCGCACGCCCATGGCGGGCATGCCGAGGCGCCCGTAGATCAGGCCGTAGTTGAGCAGCGTGTTCAGCCCCAGCCCCACCGAGCCGGAGAGCAGCGGCAGGTGCGGCTTTTCCCCGGACTTCAGGCAGGTGGAATAGACCATGTTCACGCCGTGGAACAGGAAGCTGGGGATAATCCACCGCAGGTATACCTTGGCGATCTCCGCGCTTTCCCCCTGCGGCAGAAACAGGCGGATGATCGGATCCGGGAAAATCATCGCGCCCGCGATGAACACCACCATCACCACGCCGGTCCACAAAAGCGACAGCCCCATGCTGCGGCGCATGCTGCGCAGATCGTTCGCGCCCCAGTACTGGCTCATAAAAATTGCGCCGCCCGAGGCGACCCCGAAACAGAAAAGCTGGTATAAAAACGTATACCGGTTGGTTTGCACCACCGCGGCATAGCTGATGTCGCCCAGCCCGGATACCATCAGTCCGTCTACGATCTGCAGGGAGGAGGCAATCAGGTTTTGCAGGATGATCGGCAGGGTGATGGTGAGCACACGGCGGGCAAAGGGTTTATCCCAATGAAAGCAGGAAATCAGAAACGCCTTCAGGCGCTGCGAGTGATTGGTTTGCATACGTCTCCTTAAAAAGCGGATCAACCGCTTTGAAAATATAGGGCATTGTGCTATTGCAGAGCGCGGCCGCCGCGCGGCGGGAACGGCCTGCGGATCAGGTGGTGAAGAACTGGAAGAAATTGATCATCCCGTAGGAATCGTAGTACATCCAGTCCACCTCGGCCTGCTGCTGGGCGGCGATGTAGCGGAGCAGCGCGGGCGAAGGCTCCGCGTCGGTGCTGGCAAACAGCACGTTGTCCCGCAGGAACAGGGACGAGTTCAGCTCCGTAACGCCGTAGTTGGCGAGCATCCGGTACCAGCCGGGCGTGCGCGCGGTGTGCCCGCCCCAGAACATCACGTTGCCGGCCAGCGTCTCCGGCACGGCGGGGAACAGGCGGTAGTCGGACACGAGGGACAGATCGTAGATAAACAGCATATCGGGGCTGTCCGCGGCGTATGCGTCCAGATCCTCGGAAACAAAGGCCCCGTTCACGGCCAGCTCATCGCGGGCGGCCAGCAGTGTTTTTTGGGATTCGCCCCACGCGTGCGCCGCGCCCAGGGCGGCGGGGCAGAGCAGCACCACGCACAAGATCAGCCCGAGGCGGGCGCGCGCGGGCGCGTTTGCCTGCGGCTCCAGATTGCGCATCAGCAGCCAAGCGCTCAGGGCGATCATAGGCAGGGTAACGCTGAGCATGGCGCGCATCGGCAGGCGGCCTTCCCAGCCCAGCACACCCAGCAGCAGCGCGCCCAGCAGCGGCGAGGCGAGCGCTCCCAGCCACAGAAACGGCCTGGTAAACCCGCGCAGGGCGGCCAGCAGCAGGCTCAGCGCGGCGGCCGCGAGGGCAAACAAAATGCCGTAGGCCTGCGAGGGCGTGCTGCGCACCGTATCGCGGATCAGGGCCAGCGCGCTTTGCAGGCGCGCGGCGGGCGTTTGCTCCGCGGGCTCAAAGGTGCTTTTGTACAGACTGCCGAGGGCTTCCGTGGTCATGCTGTCGTCCAGAAAGTACCAATAGGTGAACATCTTATATTCTTCCCGCGGCCAGCCGATTTCCGCCAGGGCCTCGTCGGTGGGCACGGTCAGCTTGGTATCGGAGTAATCCAGAATATCGCCGCTGGCATCGTTCCAGGCGTATACGTTTTCCACGTTCAGCAGCCGGGTTTCCGCGTATCGTACGCCGGTGAGCAGCAGCAGCAGCGCGGCGCACACCGCGGCCCCGGTCAGGATAGGCTTCAGCAGCGGCCTTTCGGCCTGTTTGCGGTCCGAAAGCCAGATGATGAAAAGCGAAAGCAGCCAGAACGCGAGCGGCGGAAGTACCGAAACCTGCCGCAGAAAATAGCAGAACACGAGCAGCAGCACGCTCAGCGCCATTCCCCTGCGCACGGCGCCGCGGCCGCCCCGGACCCAGTCGATGGAAGCAAGCTGCAGCACCGCCGCCGCGCCCAGCCAGGCCGCCGTGGTGGTGAAGCTGATCCGCATGCTGATCCAAAACGCCCCGGCGACCACCGTGAGCGCGCCCAGCGCGGCGCCCGTCCATTGGGGCCGTCCGTGCAGCGCGGCGCAGCGCATCAGGCTTTTGATCACAACCACGGAGGAAAACCATAAAAAGAAAAGCTGGAACACCGAAAACCAGGCGACCCCCGGCAGCAGCCGGGCAAGCCCGTACAGCGCCCACCCCAGTACGGGATGGATCAGCATGGAAAAAAGTGGTGGGCTCGCCGCCCTCAAACCCCAGATAGCTGCGCAGGATCGGCGCATCATCCGAGCCGGAATACAGCAGCATGTTGCCGAGGATGAGCACGGCAAACAGGCAGGATGTGAGCAGGATTCCGACGATCCACGGGGTGAGCTTTCCGTTTTTCCTCATGTGCGGCTACCTCTTCCTGATGGGGTGCTTCCGGCCGGAGCGGCGGGAAGGGAGGGGATTATTTGTCAGGCACGGCGTCAGGGTCTTCTTTTTGTTTGCGAAACGCCCAGTGCTTGTTGAGCAGATAATTGACTGGGTAGGTAATCACCAGCGCCGCGATGGGGGCCAGCCCCTCGGAGATATGCAGCGCCTCCACCAGCAGGGACAGCAGCGCGGCGTTCAGCAAAAAGGTGCCGCCGTAGGAGACCAGCGATTTTAGAAATGCGGCAAGGTGCTGGCGCAGGGTGTACGTCCGGGCCGAGTGGAACACGAACCGGCTGTTCCAGTAATAGGCGTTGACCATGCTGATCAGGTACGAAACGGCGTTGGACAGCTGATAATGCCAGTGAAAAGCGTACAGGCATAAATAATAAATGCCCAGCGAAATCAGCGTGTTGCTGACGCCCACCAGCGAGAACTTGATGAATTGGAAAAAAGCGGCCGCTTTGGGATGGGCGGCCAGGCGGATTAATGCCTGCCGGATGGATTGTATCATAGCGGGAACAGGCCTCCGTGCCAAATGGGCGGCACGGAACAGCTCCCGGCGCGCCCTTGCGTGTTCATGAAGAAGTAACAAGTGATTATACCATAGCGTGCCAGTGTCTGACAATCGCCGCGCCCGCCTTTATGCCCGGTACGCGGGCGCGCCCGGGGCCGCGTACCGCCTTTACAAACATTCCCGGGAAAGCTATAATAAGCGCAGTTACAGGGAAGGAATGATCTCCTTTGAATGTTCCCGCATGCGATCTGAAACGGCAGTTTGAGCTGTATGCTCCGGAGTTGGAAACCGAAGCCCTCCGCGTGCTGCGCAGGGGATGGTATATCCTCGGCAGCGAGGTGGAGGCTTTTGAAGAAGAATTTGCGCGGTACGTGGGCGCGAAACACTGTGTGGGGCTGGCCAGCGGGCTGGACGCGCTGTGGATTGCCTTTCGTTTGCTGGGGATTGGGCAGGGCGACGAGGTGATCGTGTGTTCCAACGCCTATATCGCCTGCGTGATGGGGATCACCATGAGCGGCGCGGCTCCAGTGTTCGTAGAGCCGGACGCATATGACAATATCAACGCGGCCCGCATCGAGGCCGCGATTACGCCCCAATGCAAGGCGATCCTTGGCCGTGCACCTGTACGGGCAAACCTGTGACATGGAAGCGATTGATGGATATCGCGCAAGCGCCATCAACCTGACCATTGTGGAGGACTGCGCGCAGAGCCACGGCAGCGCCTTTGCAGGGCCGGCAGGCGGGGACATTCGGCCAAGATCGGGTGCTTCAGCTTTTACCCGACGAAGGGGCTGGGCGCCTTCGGGGACGGGGGCGCGGTCGTGACAAACGATGACGCGGATCTGGCGCAGCGCGGTGCAGAAGCTTTCCGTAATTACGGCAGCCGCGTTAAATATCACAACGAAGAGTCGTCGGCGCAAACAGCCGCTTGGACGAGCTGCAGGCGGGGCTTCTGCGCGTGAGGCTGCGCCATTTGAACGAATTGAACGCCGAGCGGCAGATCGGATGGCGGCGCGGTATACGCAGGGAATCAAAAACCCGCTGGTCATCCCTCCCGCAGCGTGCCGCCGAACAGGCGTATACCACCTGGCATCAATACGTGGTACACAGCCCGGCGCGCGAACCGCCTGGCCGCTTTTTTGAAAGACAACGGCATCGGCACCAGCATCCACTACCCGGTTCCCGCCGCACCTGAGCGAAGCCTACCGAAGCCTGGGGTACCAGGGCGGGCGCGTTTCCCCGTAGCGGAACAGCTATGCCCGCGGAGGTTTTAAGCCTGCCCATGTTCAACGGGATCACCGAAGGCGGAGCAGGCCTACGTGATCGACCGGATCAACGCCTTTCAAGGAGTAGCGCATGCCTGATTTTTCCGTGATCACCCGTATACGCCGGACCGTGGACGCAGCCGTGGGACCGGTTTGTGGATGGAGGATTCCCAAAACGGCACGTTTCTGCAAACGCGCCGGTTTTTAGGCTATCACCCCGCCGGATCGCTTTCAGGATTCGTCTCTGATCTGATCGTGCGGGAAAACGGGGAAGATCTTGGCCGTCGTTCCCGCCGCCCGTACTGCAAAACAGAGGGAGAGGCGCGCTTCTCAAGTTCCCATCCCGGCAGCCACGTTCGGCGGGCCTTGTGCTTCTCCAAGGGCAAATCATGCAGGCGGAGAACAGGCTGCTTGCCATCATCGACGCGCTGGACGCGTATGTGCCGACGCACGATGCGCCGTGTGCGAGCTGAAGATCACGCCGCAATTGTTCGCAACCGTGAGCCCACGGCGCTGCTGGAGTACGCGCTGTTCAACCGCGGGTACAGCGCAGGAGACGGAGATCGCATGCTGCCTTCCGCTTAACCGGCGCGGCGATTGAGAGACTATCGCACGGGGTACTCCTCCACCAAAAGCGCTATGAGGTGAAGCCGCTGCGAACGCCGAAGGGCTGGACGTCGAGGATGCTTACCACGCGAGGACGAGCTGGCCGCGTTTTATGAGCTGCTGCTGGCCTGAATCTGCGCAAGTTCGACGCCGAACCCTGTCCATACGCTTCCGGAGCTGCGAGGATTTCCTGACGTTTCACCGCCTGCAAAACGAGGTGCGCATGCTGGGCGTGTTCGGTTCTTCCGGCGACGATGGTCGGCAGGCGCGTTCCTGTTTCTGGTTCACGCAAACGAACACGCTGCATACGCAGTATTTGGCCGACCGATACGCAGCATCCACGGCGTACGCCCCCTCCGCGTATTCTATATGACAGCCGTAATCCGCGCGGGCCTCGACCATGGACGCGGCAAATGGATATTTCCTTTGGCACCTCCACGTTTGAGCACGGGCATGTGCTCAACGAGGGCCTGATCCAGAACAAGGAAGGGTTCGGCTGCTCGCATACGCTCAACCGGCTGTTTACCAAACAGTACTGACCATAAAGGAGAACAAGCTATGGCGTTGGAAACGGTGCATATGCTGGAGTTTCCCCAGCACGGCGACGAGCGCGGCCATCTGGTGGTGATCGAAGGGGCGGGCGACATCCCCTTTGCCATTCAGCGCGTGTTTTATATGTACGGCTCCGATCCCGAAGTGATGCGCGGGCAGCACGCCAACCGTAAAACGGATTTTGTGCTGATCAACGTATCCGGGCGCAGCAAGGTGAAGGTGCTCGACGGGCTGGGCAACGAGGTGACCTTTTCGCTCAACCGGCCGCACACGGGCATTTACATACCGCGCATGGTATGGAAGGAAATGTACGATTTCTCCGAGGATTCCGTGCTGCTGGTGCTGGCCAGCGAGCATTATGATTCCCGGGAATACATCCGCTCCTATGATGATT
>CAXXOK010000007.1:0-395139 GCA_963664595.2 Candidatus Limiplasma sp.
AGACCATTCAGGGCTACGACTTCCTGCACCTCTATCGCGAAAAGAACTGCCAGCTCCAGGTGGGCGGCGATGACCAGTGGGGCAATATTACCGCCGGCATCGAACTCACTCGCAAAGTTACTGGTGAAGGTGTATTTGGAATGACATCCCCTCTGCTCACTACTGCCAGCGGCCAGAAATTTGGAAAAACAGAAGCCGGTACTATCTGGCTTGACCCAAATATGACACGACCTTATGACTTCTACCAATATTGGATCAGGGTTGATGACCGCGATGTTATTAACCTGCTCAAACGCTTTACCTTTATGCCGCTACCTGAAATAGCCGAGCTTGAAAAACTCGTT
The DNA here is from genome assembly GCA_963664595.2 of Candidatus Limiplasma sp. Classification (GTDB taxonomy): domain Bacteria; phylum Bacillota; class Clostridia; order Christensenellales; family Aristaeellaceae; genus CAXXOK01. The sequence continues at coordinate 345 of CAXXOK010000007.1, forward strand.
GCCTCTGAACCGGAAAAACGGGCCGCACAAAAGGTACTCGCTGACTATGTCACCGAACTGGTACATGGCAAAAATCAGCTCGAACTGGTTCTCAAAGCTACTTCTATTCTGTTCGGCGGTGAGATATCCGGCCTGAACGATGACCAGCTTACCGGCATTTTCGCCGATGTCGCCAGCACAGCCATGAGCAAAGACAAGCTCTCTGCCGGCATACCGGTACTAGACCTGTTTGCCGATACCGGCGTATGCTCTTCTCGTGGTGAAGCCAAAAAGCTCATTAAGGCCGGCGGTGCTTACATAAACAATAATCGTGTCAGCGACATGGACCTGGTAGTGAACACCAGTTCTCTGGCATCGGAATCTGTTATCGTACTGAGAAGCGGCAAAAAGACCTACCATCTGGTAAAGTTCCAGTAAGGTAGTACAAGCATCCCTGCTTGTGATTTATTTGTAACTTGTAACTTGTTAATTATTACTGCTGTCTTTCGAAGACAGCCCAAGAGGTATTATATGAAACTGCCCGAACTGAATAATAGCGGAAAATATGTCGGACTTTATGTTATCGATTTCGGCGACCATTGCGCCGTCGGATACACTGCTGACGAAACTGCCTCACTGCTCGAATCAGAAAAGTATGCCGATGTTAAAGTATTCCGCATACATACGATCATGGCGTATACGCGGAAATCCGTACAGTTTTTGATCGATTCGGATTGCAAGGCCATCGTAATCGCCTGCAACACGGCTACCAGCGTGGCTGCCGAGGCGCTGCGCCGGGAGTTTTCACTGCCGATCATCGCCATGGAACCCGCCCTGAAACCCGCCTCCCAGCTCGCGGGAGACGGTCCGGTATTGGTGCTGGCCACGGAGGTAACCCTGAAACTGCAGAAGTTCCGCCATCTGATGCAAAGCTATGGCAGACACGCCGTTCCCATCCCCGCCCCCAAGCTGGCCCCGGCGGTTGAGGCAGGCATCACGGAAGGGCCCGCCATGCAGGCGCTGCTGCAGGAGTATCTGGGTCCATGGCTGAACCAGCCCATAAAAGCCGTGGTGCTGGGCTGTACTCATTTTATTTTTTTACAAAAAGCGCTGCGCGCGTTTTTACCGGAGAATGTCCTGCTGATCGACGGCAACGAGGGTACGGCGCGTCAGCTGAAAAAGCGCCTTGCGCAGGAAGGCCTGCAAAGCAGTGCCGAGCCGCTGCCGGCCGAACAGCGCATCGTTTTTCACACCACCAACGAGGATTCCGGTGTTTTGGCGCGGATGCGGGCCATGCTGCGGATGGCGCTGGATGAACCGTGAATCAGGCTTGCGCCAGATAGTCCTCCGGCCCCAGCTCATAAATATCGTTGCCCAGCGAATCGATGGCAACCACAAGCGGCAGATTGCGCACAGTCAGCCGCTTGATTGATTCTGTTCCCAAATCCTCATAGGCGACCACATCTATGCGTTCGATGCACGACGAAAGATAGGCCGCGCACCCCGCGGGCGCGGAAAAATAGACCGCGCCATGGTTTGCGATGGCTTGTTTCACCGCGTCCCCGCGGTCGCCCTTGCCGATGATCGCCGTAAGCCCCCGGTTCAGCAGCGCGGGCGTAAAAGCGTCCATCCGCACCGAGGTGGTGGGCCCGATCGCACCGGACACACGGCCCGGCGGCGTGGGCGTGGGGCCCGCGTAAAATATCGTCTGTCCTTCGATCGCAATGGGCAGGGCTTCGCCGTTTTCCAGCGCCCGCACCATCCGCGCGTGCGCGGCATCACGGGCGGTGTAGACAACACCTGAAAGTAGCACCGTGTCCCCCGCCTTCAGCTGCGCCGCCTGTTTGGAATCGATCGGTGATGTACAGTGTATGGTCATTGTTTTCTCCTTATAAAAGCCCGACGGCGCGGCGTGTGGCATGGCAGCCCATGTTAACAGCCACGGGCAGCCCCGCGATGTGCGTGGGCGCGGTCTTGATGCGCACGGACAGCGCTGTGGTCAGGCCACCGTAGCCCTGCGGGCCGATGCCCAGCGCGTTGATGGACGTAAGCAGTTCCTTTTCCAGCGCGTCATAGAACGGATCAGGATGATCTCCCTCGCGCAGCTCCACCAGCGCTTCCTTGGCCAGCAGCGCCACCTGCTCAAACGTGCCACCAATCCCCACGCCCAGCATAATGGGCGGGCAGGGATTGGCGCCCGCGATACGCACGGTTTCCACCACAAAATCTTTCACGCCCTGCAAGCCCTGCGCGGGCGTAAGCATTTGCAGGCGGCTCATGTTCTCGCTGCCGAAGCCCTTGGGTGAAACCGTCAGCTTGATCCGGTCGCCCTCCACCAGCCGAACATGCAGTACGGCGGGTGTATTGTCCCCTGTATTTTTTCGGATCAGCGGATCCCCCACCACGGACTTGCGCAGGTACCCCTCGGTATAGCCCTTGTGCACACCCGCGTTGACCGCGTCCTCCAGCGTGCCGCCCACGATGTGCACATCCTGTCCCACATCGGCCAGCACCACCGCCATCCCCGTATCCTGACAGATGGGAATCTGGGTCAGCTCGGCAATCCTGCTGTTTTCGCACACCAGCGCGAGGGATTCCTGCGCGGGTGCAAACGGCTCCCGCTGCCGTGCATCCTGAAGCAGCGTGCGCACCTGCGGCGGCAGCACCGTACAGGCTTCCACGCACAGGGCGGCAACACAATCCGCAATCTGTTCCGCATAAATGGTTTTGATATATGTCACTCCTATCTAATCGAGAACAATTCGAACAATTTCACGGGGGTTATTCAGCCGCGGCACCGGCACACGGTTGCTGACGCCCGCTGAAATGATCATGTTTTCCACAATTCCTCTGGTGTATTGGGGAAATATTCCCTGCCCAGAGGCATAGACCCCTCGGCCGAACAGCCGCCACTGGCCGCCATGGGCATGCCCCGCAAGCACGAGATCGATGTCCATATCCCGCAGCTCGTGGATATAGTCCTCGGGCCTGTGGCACAGCAGAACGCGGCAGGATTCCTCCGCCAAAAACGTGGGAAGCATATCCGCCTGCCCATACCGCTGCGGCCGGTACCAGCCCCCGATCACCAGATCGCCCAGCCGCTCGTAGGTGTTGAACAGCAGACGCGCGCCCGTATCCCGTACGGAGTGCGCATAGGCGGAAAAATCCTTCAGACGCATTTCATGGTTGCCCACCCCGACGAACGTGGGCACGGTTTTGGTTGCCTCCCGCAAAAACGCTATCGACCGGCTATAGCTGCTTCGGTAGGAATCCGATAAATCGCCGGGCAGCAGCAGTACATCCGCCTCAGGCAGAAGCGGCAGCAGATCCTCGTACCGGTCGTTGTGCAGGTCGCTGATCACCAAAAGCCGCATGGGCTCTGTAAGCTTTCCCGTATGCCAGATGTAGTCGGTAATCGTCCGCCGCATGCCATCCCTCCGCGTCTCTGATTTCGGTAAACCTTCCTCGTTATTCGATAACCGCACCGCGCGCCCCTGCTTGCCCGGCGCAAACGCGGAAAACAGGAAAACGGAAGATTCTGTCGAAGCGTATCAATAAAGAACTTTTCCGCCCGATAGCACAAAGGAATTCTCTATGCAACTTAACGCAGAGCAAATTATGACGGACAGTATCGCAGCGTGTCTGGGGCTGTTACCATACGGAAAAATTATGGATCAGGTAAACGCCACGAATGTTTCCGTGGATCAGGATTTCCAACGCTTGTTCAACAGCTATTACTGGGTACGCAGAAACAGCGGCTGGCGAGCCGCGTACTATACCCTCTTTGAATCCATGAAAACACAGCCCGCCTCCTTTGAAAGCATCCTTACGCAGCTGTATCACACAACCGGCAGGATCGAAGCTTCCTTTTCCAGTAAAATGCTGGCAACGCTCCAGCCATGGCAGCCCCTATGGGATCAGCATGTGCTGAACTGCCTTTCGCTTCAGTGCACGCGCGTTCCGGCTTCGGACAAGCTGGGTCATGCCATTGCGCTGTATGAGGAAATCAAAAATTGGTACCGCCTGTTTCTGCCAACGGAAAACGCAAAAGAATGCATCCGCGTGTTTGACCGTACCCTGCCCGGGTACCGATGGCTGAATGAAGTAAAGAAGATCGATTTGTTTCTTTGGAAACAGCATACCGGCCCGAACCGCTAACCATCCGACGCAGTATAAAAATAAATTATCGTACAAACCTGCCTCTACAGTATCATATATTTCCGTCTGTTCCTTATCGTATCGAAAACTGCATAGACTGTACTCTTCTCGTTTTCCGGAAACATGATACAATGAAAGTTGAATAAGGAGGTGACCGGATGCCCAGAGTTGCTGTTTTTATCGATGGTTCCAATTTTTTCTACATGCAGACCAAAGATTTGGGATTGCTGGTGGACCCGAAAAAACTACTGGACTATATTACCCGGTTTGGCGACATTACGGATGCCTATTACTACACCGGAGAGGACGACCTGCACGACGCCAAGCAGCAGTCTTATCTGGATGCCCTGTCCCACATGGGGTATGCCGTGGTGACCAAGCGAATCAAGACTATTTTCGATCCGCAAACCGGAAGCACAAAACGTAAGGCCAATCTGGATATCGAGATTGTGCTGGATATGTTCAACACCATCGATAACTATGATATGGCGGTGCTCGTAAGCGGCGATGGCGATTTTGAGCGCGCGCTGCAACTGTTAAAATCCAGAGGCAAGCTGTTCAAGGTCATCGCAACCGATACGTTTATCGCGTCGGAAATCCGCCGCGTTGCGGGTATGCATTACATCAACCTGACCGAAATCGCCGATCAGCTGCGCAAAGACTGACGCTGTACTCCACTTCCCGCGGCAGCGCAAGCCCAATGGGCGCTGCCGCCTTTTTTACGCCATTTTGCATCAAACGCCGTCAGCCTGTGGCTACATCGCCATGACAGCGTTCCAGATTTCTTCTTCCACGGGGATGCCGTTTTGCAGATTGTCCTGCCGCATCTGCATCATGTTCTGGCCGGGATAGGTCGGCGGGCGGTTTTCGTGCATCGGCGCCGACGACTGCAAATCCTTGAGCGTATCCTTTACCTTTTGCGCAAAGGCCTCACTGTCCGGCATGCTGGCCAGATCAATGGCAATAAACACCTGGCTTACGTGCGTTTCGCCAGGCTGCCCGCCTATCTCGCGGGTCGTGCGGCCGCCGGTGATGGCAGCCGCCATCAAATCCAGCACCAGCGACAAACCCGAGCCTTTCCAAAAGCCAAAGGGCAGCGGCTGCATTGTTTCCAGTATTTCGGCCGCGTTGCGGGTCAGCTGCTGCTCTTTGTTGAAGCCGCCGTCCACCGGCAGCTCTTTTCCCTGCCGCGCGTAGCCTTCCATCTTCCCATAGGAAAACATCGACATCGCAATGTCCAACAGCACCGGCTCCTCTCCGTTGGGGATGGCGACCACGGTGGGATTGTTGCCAAGCCTCGCGTCACGCCCGCCCCATGGCGGCATATTGGGCAACGTGTTTGTCCACAGCACGCCGATACACCCGGCTTCCGCCGCCATCAGCCCGTAGTTGCCGGGGCGCATCCAGTGGTTGGTGTTTTTCTGGCCCACCACGCCGATCCCGTTTTCCTTAGCCAGCGTAATGGCGCGGCGCATGCATTGCCAGGCGTTCAGGTTGCCCGGACCGCTATTGCCGTCCCACCGCTCGATTACGCCCAGACTGTCCGTCAACGTAGGCACGGCGTGCACATCCACCTGGCCCAGCTCAATGGTATGCACAAACGTGGGAAAACGGTTCAGCCCATGGGAATAAATGCCGTCGCGGCTCGCGTCCGCAAACAGCCTGGCTGAAAGCCGTGCCCGTTCCTCTTCCATGCCGTACTTCCTCAAAACGCGGGTCAGCTCCCGGTGCATTTCTTCATAGGGTATTCTCATGGCAAACCCTCCCAATGGTTACTCTTTAGGAACAGTGTATCACATTCCGCGCGATTTCAAACGGAAAACTGTGCTTATGCACACTGCCGCCTCAGAGAGCAGAAAGATTCGGGGAAAAATGCGCATGTAATTTCTGGTCGATTTAATTGTAGGTTTACAATACATCTTGGACAATGTGGAGGAAAAAGGAGGAAGGACGAGGCAAGATCAGTTATAGTGGAGTTGCGACAACACAAGCTGAAAGGAGCCTCATCCTTCATGGACAGTATAACGCAGGATATGAAGTATCGGCAATCCCTGATCCACTACGCACAGAAATATGGCGTAAGCCGTGCGGGCAGGAAGTACAACAAAAGCCGATCCTACATCTACTTCTGGCTCAACCGTTACGACGGCAGTATCGAATCTCTTAGTCCACAGTCCAAACGCCCGCATTATCATCCAAACCAACACACGGAAGCCGAGATCAAGCTCATCACGGATATGCGGCGAAGAAACCCAAGGCTTGGTTTGACTGAGTTGTGGTTCCGACTGCGAAAAAGAGGGTATACCCGCAGGCCGGAAAGCCTGTACCGGGTGATGCAGCGTAAAGGCATGTTTCCAAAGGAGAAGCCAAAACGAAAGTACATTCCCAAGTCTTATGAGCAAATGCGTTACCCAGGGGAGCGCATTCAGGTAGACGTGAAGGTGGTTCCCATACGCTGTATCGCCAATCCCGGTCTGCGTTTGTATCAGTACACCGCCATCGATGAGAAGACCAGGCTGCGGTTTCTGGGCGCTTACGAGGAACAGAGCACTTACTCGTCCGCTGATTTCGCAGAGCGTGCCATTGCTTGGTTTGAGCGGCGAGGAATAGCGGTTCAATGTGTGCAAACAGACAATGGATTTGAGTTTACCAACCGGTTTTCCAGCAGCAAGCGGAATAATCCAACGCTCTTTGAAACGACGCTGGCACGTTACGGGATACGGCACAAGCTGATCCGCCCCTACACACCAAGGCACAACGGCAAGGTGGAGCGCAGCCACCGCGAGGACCAGAAGCGGTTCTATGCTTCCCACTCGTTTTACTCCCTCGCCGATTTTGCTGGGCAGCTCGCTGCCCACCAATCCAGAAGCAACATGCTTCCCATGCGTCCACTTGACTGGTTATCCCCTTTGGACTTCCTTCGTGATCTTTCTGTCCAATATGTTTGACAAACCTACAGCATGTAATTTCTGGTCGATTTAATCCCCTTGACACAACAGCCTCAGCGGGATATAATTGCAACATGTTTTTGCGCCGCAATGAAGCGAAGTTTCGTTGCGGCGCATTTATTTTATGGGAGATGAGGACATGCAGGGAGAAGAAATCCGCGATATGATCAAACACTACGTGCTGCAATCATGGAGCGTGCAAAAGACGATCAATCCAATTCCGGTGGAAAAAGCCGATGGTATTTATTTTTGGGATACGGACGGCAAACGGTACACCGATATGTCCTCGCAGCTGGTAAACCTGAACCTTGGCTTCGGCAACAAAGCCATCGGCGACGCCATCAAGGCGCAGGTGGACCAATATTGCTTTCTGTCCCCCGGCTACGGCTCCGAGACCCGCGCCAAGCTCGCCAAGCGGATTATCGACCTGATGCCCGACAACATGGCGAAGGTGTTCTTCACCAACGCCGGTGCGGAAGCCAACGAAAACGCCATCAAAATGGCGCGTATGGCCACCGGCCGCTGGAAGGTGTTCAGCCGCTACCGCAGCTACCACGGCGCGTCGTTCGGCGCGGGCAACCTGACCGGCGAACCCCGGCGCTATCCGCTGGAACCCGGCATTCCGGGCTTTGTGAAATTCTTCGATCCCTATACGTACCGCGAGGCGATCCGCTTTTCATCCGAGGAAGAAGCCGCGAAATTTTACCTTGCCAAGCTGGAAGAGCAGATTGTTTACGAAAACCCGACCACCATCGCCGCCATCGTGATGGAAACGATCACCGGCTCCAACGGCGTTATCATCCCGCCCAAAGGCTACATGGAAGGCGTGCGCGCCCTGTGCGATAAATACGGCATCATGATGATCCTGGACGAGGTCATGACCGGCTGGTGCCGCACCGGCAAGATGTTCGGCTTTGAGCATTTCAACGTCAAACCCGATCTGGTCTCCTTTGCCAAGGGCGTTACCTGCGGCTACGTTCCGCTGGGCGGCGTCGCGGTAAGCCAAAAGGTTGCCGAGTATTTCGACGATCACTTCCTCTCCTGCGGCCTTACCTACTCGGGCCACCCGCTGGCCTGCGCGGCCGGCCTCGCCTGCATTGACTACTACGAGCAAAACAACATCGCAGATCATGTTGCGCAGGTCGGCAAGGCGCTCAAGGCCAGGCTGGAAGCCCTGAAAGAAAAGCATGCCTGCGTGGGCGACGTCCGCGCCATCGGCCTGTTCTCCGCCGTAGAACTTGTGAAAGACAAGGAAACCCGAGAAGCGCTTGTGCCCTACGGTGCAGATACCAAGGGCGTTATGAAGGGCATCCTCGGCAAGCTCTTCGCCAAAGGCTTTATGACCTACACACACGAGAACATGATCCTCATCGCCCCGGCGCTGATCATCACCGAGGCGCAGCTGGCCGAGGAACTGGATAAACTGGACGCTGTGCTTGACGAAGTAGACGCAGCCCTGTAAGGGAGGACCCTATGCCATTTGCTTTTGCGACACCCAAACGATCGGTATTTGGTGAAGGCGCGCTGGAAAGCTGCCGCGACGATCTGAGCTCCCTGGGCCACAAGCCGCTGATCGTTACCGGGCCAACCACCATGAAACGCGACGCCTTTGCGCGCCTTATCGCTGTGCTGGGTGATAACCCTTGCGCCGTGTTTTCCGCCATTCCCTCCGAGCCTGACGACCAGATGGTCGCGGCCGGTGTGAAAGCCTATCTGGAGGCGGAGTGCGACTGCCTGATCGCTATCGGCGGCGGAAGCGCGCTGGATTGCGCCAAGGCCATCGCGGTCGGCGTGGTGCTTCCCGGCAGCGTATGCGCCTATGCCGGGCAGGAGATTGCCGCCGATGTGCCGCCCTTTGCCCTGATCCCCACCACCTCGGGTACAGGATCGGAAGCGACGAAGTACACGGTGATCACCGACAGCGCCACCAACGCCAAGCTTTTATTGAAGGGCGACGTGCTGCTGCCGCAGCTGGCCATTGTGGATTATACCCTCACAATGTCCATGCCGCCGAAGCTGACCGCCTACACCGGCATGGACGCGCTCACCCACGCTGTGGAATCCTTCACCTCCAAACGCGCCAACCCGCTGAGCGATCCCTATGCCATAGATGCCGTAAAACGCTGCTTTGAAAGCCTGCCGGTGGTGTACCACGACGGTTCCTCAGCCGCCGACCGCGAATCCATGGCGATTGCCGCCTATGAAGCGGGGGTATGCATCTGCAACGCTTCGGTTACGATTGTGCATGGCATGAGCCGCCCCATCGGCGCGAAATTCCACGTGCCCCATGGCCTGAGCAACGCGATGCTGCTGGCCCCCTGCCTTGCCTTTGCGGCCCAGCGCGCGCCGGAGCGGTTTGCAAAGCTCTCCCGCGCTGTCGGCTTTGCCAATGGCCAAAGCAGTGACGCGGAAGCGGCCAAAGCGCTGATCGATCAATTGAAGCTGCTTTCCAAAGTGCTGGAGATTCCCACGCCGCGCGCCTACGGCATCGCCAAGGACGATTTCCTGAAGGTAGCCGGGCAAATGGCTGCGGAAGCCATTCAAAGCGGAAGCCCGTCCAACACCCTTTGCCCCGTTACGCAAGAGGACGTTTTAACCATTTACCAAAGTCTCTACTAACGATACAGCCCCTATAGGATCCGCATTACAAAGGCGTAAGGCGAATGATTTGCCTGGCGCCTTTTTCATTTACTTTTTTATCTTAGATCGGAGGAAACAGCATGCAGCGATTGGTACCGGACCCAAACCGGCAGAACGTGCTCGTGCCCGACGGCGTAGAGATCAGGATTGAGGATTTATCCATCAGCTTTCCCGATCAGAACGGCACATCCACCATCAACGCACTGACCAATGTCAATTTGGAAATCAAGCAGGGCGAGTTCGTATCCCTGGTCGGCCCGTCCGGCTGCGGCAAAACCACCATGCTGCGCGCCATTGCGGATCTGCAGCAGCCCACCGGCGGCAGCATCACCGTGCGCGGCCAGAGCCCGCGGGAGATCCGCCTGCAAAAAAAGTTCGGCATCGTGTTCCAAAGCCCCGTGCTGTTTGACTGGCGCACGGTGAGGCGCAACGTGTGCATGCCCATGGAGGTGCAGGGCATCCCCAAGCCCCGGCGCACCAAAACCGTAACTGAAATGCTGGAGATGGTCGGGCTGATGAAGTTCGGGCACCACTATCCGCATCAGCTTTCCGGCGGCATGCAGCAGCGCGTGGGCATCGCGCGGGCGCTGGCCATCAAGCCTGAGATCCTGCTGATGGACGAGCCATTCTCGGCACTGGATGAATTCACCAAGGAAAAGCTGCACGAGGATCTGCTGAAAATCTGGCACAAGACCAACAAGACCATCGTGTTCGTCACCCACAACATTTCCGAGGCTGTGTTCCTGTCCGACCGCATTGTGGTGCTGTCGCCGCATCCGGGCCGCGTATCCGCCATTGTGGATGTCAACATTCCGCGCCCCCGCGACCTGAGTGTGAAGGAAACGCCGGAGTTCACCGCGCTGGTCGCCAAGGTGCGGGGCAGCTTTGAGGGGATGTGACGGTTTGAAGAACAGAACCTTGAAGAAATTTCTGGCCTCTCCCAAATGGGTAACCGTGGCATGGGTTCTCGGGCTGATCATCGTATGGGAGCTGGGCGCAACCTATATCGCCACCGTCAAGCGCTCGCCGCAGAACGTGCTGCCCCACCTGTGGCAGATCGCCGAATCGGTATTCTCCGCCCAAAAGGTCAACGGGCGGCAGACCGCCATCCAGCTCGTGCTGGACAATGCCTGGATCACGCTGATGCGCGCGGGCATCGGGTTTATGCAGGGCGCGTGCGTGGGCTTTATCCTCGCCCTGCTGATGAGCCGCTTCCGCGCCATTGAGAAGATGATCTTCCCCTATCTGATGATCATCCAGATGATCCCGATTCTGGGCATGGCGCCGATCGTGCTGGCCGTGACCAAGGATATCGATAAGAGCCGTATCCTGATCGCCGCCATCCTGACGTTTTATCCCGTGGCCACCAGCACGCTGTCCGGCTTCAAGGCCGTGGAGAAGGAAAAGCACGACCTGATGTACTCGCTGGCAGCCAGCCGGTCGCAGGTATACGCCAAGCTGATGATTCCCTTTGCGATCCCCTACCTGTTTTCAGGGCTGAAGATCGCCGCGCCGCTGGCGATTACCGCCTCCATACTGGTGGATACGCTGCAGGGCGGCGGGGGCCTGGGCTGCATGATGAGCCAGTCATTGAAACACGCGATGAGCATCTACGTTTTCTGGCAGATCGTATTCCTGAGCGCCATCATCGGCATCCTGAGCTACCAGCTGATGAGCTGGCTGGAGAAGCTGTTCTCCGGCGGCCGTCCGACGGGCCGTAAAAAAACAAAAGGCACGCGTATACAGGGCACGGCACAAGCGGAGGGGGCGGGATCATGAAGAAAGCGAAATTCAACTGGGATGCCCTGTCCACCTTTGTATACCCTATCTCGTTCGGCGTGCTGATCGTGGTGCTATGGCAGACGGAGATCCTGCATAAGATTTTGGGAGCGGATACCTTTACGCTGCCGCTTCCCTCCCGCATCATCGCCATCATCGGCGACAACCTTCCCGCCGTGATGACCAACGTATGGGCAACCACCATCGTGGCGCTGGGCGGGCTGATCCTCGGATCCCTGCTGGGATACACGTTGGGCATTATCGCGGCCCTGTTCAAAAAATGGGGCAGGGGCGGGCTAACGCTGGCCTCGGCATTCAACGCCATTCCCATCATCGCCATCGCGCCCATCCTGAACAACCTGACCAAGGATGTCAGCACCGACGCCAGCATCCGCAGCATGGTTGCCAAGATCCTGGTCGTTACCATCACCTGCACCGTTGCCATGAGCGTAAACGCCTACCGTGGGCTGACGGAGCTGAAACCCTTCTCGGAAGAGCTGATGCAGTCTATCGCCGCCAACAAGCGGCAGGTATTCTTCAAACTGCGCGTACCCAACAGTCTGCCGTTCGTTTTTACGGCGCTCAGGGTCAGCGTACCGGGCAGCATCATCTCGGCGCTGGTCAGCGAGTACTTTGCGGAATACATCATCGGCGTAGGCCGCCAGATCCGCGAAAACATCGTACTGGCACAGTTCGCCACGGCATGGGCTTATATTCTGGTTGCCTGCGTGATGGGCATCCTGCTGTATATGGCGCTGCTGATTATGGAGAGCATTCTGCTGAAAGGGCGTAAATAACCCGCTCAGTTGGAATAGATAAGGAATTTTAGGGGGAAAAGGAAAATGAGGAAAAGGAACAACAAGAACACATTCATCGCATGGGTTACGATGGTTGTCATGGCAATGACGCTGATCTCCCTGCCCGCGCTCGCCGCGGCTTACAGCGCGGACGCAATGACCGAGGCCATGGTGGTAGATGCCGCAACGAAAGGCATGGTTGGCAACTGGGGTCTGGGCAACGAATATGAAATCCAGGCGCTTTTGACCAAATACGGCCAGCCGACCACCTACCTGAGCCAGGCTTTTGATATGGACGGCTTTGACGACGGTTCCCTGCTGCTTGCCTCAGCCATGACCTACAACGAGCTGGGCCTCGTCGTGAACGCTTACGACGGCGGCTACGGCTACGGCGACGCTGTGTCCTACATCGACATGAACGATGAGGGCGTGGCCATGCTGGAAGATAATCTGTTCACCACCAAAGCTTTCGCCGAAGCGAACCCCAACACGGTAGAAGCCTTCATTTACGCTTCCATGAAGGGCTGGGCCTATGCCTGCGCCAATCCTGAAGAAGCCGCCGAGATCGTGTACAACTACGGCTCCTCCGTATCCAGCGATCATCAGCTGTACATGGCGGGCGAAGTGAAAAAGCTCGTGGAAACCGATATGGCCGGCAACGCCGTAACCGACTATGGCAAGATCAACGAAGCTGCCATGCAGCAGACCCTGGACCTCGCCAAGTCCTACATCCAGCTGGCCGACAGCGTAGCGGCCGAAAAGCTTGCGGGCATGACCCTCGCCGATGTGTACGACGCCACCTATTATGACGCCGCCATGGCGGATGGCGCCGTGATCGGCGCTCCCGAGAAAAGCGAAGTCAGCATCCAGCTCAAGTGGCTGCCGCAGGCGCAGTTCATGGGCTACTATGTGGCGCTGGACAAGGGCTATTATGACGAAGTCGGCCTCACCGTAACCATCGTGCCCGGCGGCGGCGACATCTCCGAGACGACCGCCGTGTACACCGGCCAGGTGGACTTCGGCGTAACCTGGGTATCCAACCTGATCGCAGCCAACGCGGGCGGCATGGGCCTTGAGGAAGTCGCTCAGGTCTTCCAGCGCAGCGGCCTGGTGCTCGTGTACAAACTCGACTAGTACCACTCAACAATCATTATTGCCTGCGGAAGCGCGTTCACCCGCGCTTCCGCGGGCGCCGTATAAGGAGGGCTCCCCAATGGATCTGCTGATTCAAAACGGAACGATCGTGACTGCCGAAAACAGCTTTCAGGCGGATATCGCCGTCAAGGACGGAAAAATTGCGCTGATCGGAACGGCGCTGGATATCCCGGCGGAAAAGGTGGTGGACGCAAGCGGCCTGCTGGTGCTGCCCGGCGCGATTGATGCACACACACATCTGGAAATGCCCTTTGGCGGCACGGTATCGGCGGACAGCTATCTGGCGGGCACCCGCGCCGCGGCCTGCGGCGGTGTGACCACCGTATTCGACTACCCCATGCAGCGTAAAGGCAAGGGACTGCTGGAAACCGTAAAAACGCGTCAGGCGATGTGCGATCCGCAGGCCTGCGTGGATTACGCGTTTCACTGCATCATCACGGATCTGAACGGCGATGAAATTCTGGACGAATTTGAAGCCGCCGCCAACTACGGAATCACAAGCTTCAAATGTTTCTTCGTCTATAAAAAGGAAGGCATGATGGTGGACGACGCCACCTTCATCAAAGTGTTGTTAAAAGCCAAGGAAGTCGGCGCGATAACCAATCTGCACGCCGAAAACCCCGATGTAATCGATATGAACATTGCGAGCTTCCTCAAGGAGGGGAAAACCTCGGCCTGGTATCACTACCTGTCGCGGCCCGAATTTGTGGAAGCCGAAGCGGATAAACGCGCAGTGCACTGGTGCAAATCGGTGGACGCGCCTCTGTACCTCGTACACATGGCGGACAAGGAAGGCCTGGAGTATGCCGTGGCGGCCAAACGCCAGGGCGCCCCGGTTTACATCGAAACCTGCCCGCAATACCTGGAGTTCACCTGCGACGTTTATAAACGGGAGGACGGCCGCAACTTTGTCTGCTCCCCGCCCATGAAGGGCGAGGAAAGCCGCGAGGCACTGTGGAAGGCCGTAGCCGACGGCTCCATCGATACCGTAGCAACCGACCACTGCCCCTTCATGAGCTATGAAAAGGACTGGGGCAAGAACGATTTCACCAAGATCCCCAACGGCTGCGCGGGCGTGGAAAACCTGTACCCCTACATGCTGTCCGCCGCCAACGAGGGCAAGATCAGCTTTGAACGCGCGGTACAGCTGTGCGCTACCAACCCCGCCAAAATCTTCGGCTGCGCAGCCAAGGGCTCGCTCACGGTGGGCAAGGACGCCGATATTGTGCTTTATGATCCGAAAAAGACCGTGACGGTTTCCATGGACAATATGCATTCCGATTACGACCACACCATTTGGGAAGGCAAAACCATGAAGGGCTATCCCGTGCAAACCTGGCTGCGCGGCAAGCTGGTGTTCAAGGACGGCGAGTTTGTGGGCGAAGCGGGCTACGGCAACTTTGTAAAACGGGTGCCCGCCGGAACCCAATCAAATCCTTAATACTATGATTCTGCCCTGTCCTTTGCCTGCATGCTTTGCCAGGAATCGCTGGTGTGTTCACAGATGCGTTTATATTCTTTTTATCGCCTGCGGATAAGATGCTCGCAATCGCCCGGCAAGAAAAAGTAGGATTTGTATATGAAATGAGGAATACCATGCAAAACCAGAAGCTGATGCTCCGGGAGGAAGCGGGCGCGTGCCTGTTGTGTTCCCCCGCGCCCTGCACGGCCGCGTGTCCGCATGCGCTGAAACCGGCGCGTGTCATCCGCGCGGTTCGCTTTGAAAACCTGCAGGGTGCCGCGCTGCACCTGCCCGATACGCTGGCCTGTGAAACCTGCGCGGACAGGCCCTGTCTGCCCGCCTGCGCCAAAGGGAAAATCACACGCGGAATCGCCGTGGATTCGGTGCTCAAAGCCGTGCATGCCGGTACGCCCAGACATCCGGAAAGCGATCTTGCCATCACGTTTTGCGGAATCAAATGCGAAAACCCGTTCTTTCTCTCCTCGTCCATCGTAGCCAACGATTACGGGATGATCGCCCGCGCTTTCGAGATGGGCTGGGCAGGCGCGGTGATCAAGACCATTGGCCTGTTTACACCTGACGAGGTTTCCCCGCGCTTTGATGCCATCGGCAAGGAAGCCACGCCGTTTATCGGCTTTAAGAACATTGAGCAGACCTCCGAAAAAACCGCCGAAGAAAACTTCGCGTGCATCCGGCGGCTGAAGGCGGATTACCCCGCCAAGGTTATGGTCGCCTCCATCATGGGGCGCGATGAAGCCGAGTGGACGACGCTTGCGCAGATGGCGCAGGAAGCAGGCGCGGATATTATCGAGTGCAATTTCTCCTGCCCGCACATGGCAAAGAACGGGCTGGGCTCGGATGTGGGCCAGAACCCGGAGCTGGTGGCAAGCTACATGCGCGCCGTGCGCAAGGGCACATCCCTCCCCGTGCTGGCGAAAATGACCCCCAATCTGGGCAATATGGAACCGCCCGCCATCGCCGCCATGGAGGCGGGGGCCACGGGCATCGCGGCCATCAACACCGTGAAAAGCGTGATGAACGTCAACCTCCAAACCTTCGCCTCCGGCCCGGATGTACGCGGCCAAAGCAGCGTAGGCGGGTATTCCGGCAAAGCGGTAAAGCCGATCGCGCTGCGCTTTATCGAATCCATAAAGAAGCACCCCAAGCTTGCGGATGTCCCCCTCAGCGGTATGGGCGGCATCGAAACCTGGCACGACGCGGCGGAATTTATCGCCATGGGATGCGAGAACATTCAGGTCACTACCTCCGTGATGCAGTATGGCTACCGCATCATCGACGATATGATCGAGGGGATGCGCCTGTATCTGGACCGGGAAGGCATCACGCTTGCCGGATTGGTAGGCCGCGCGCTGCCCCGGATCATCCCCGGCGACGATCTGGACCGCAGCACCGTGTGCTATCCCCGGTTCGACCGCCAAAAATGTGTCGGCTGCGGCCGCTGCTATCTCTCCTGTATGGACGGCGGCCATCAGGCCCTCCGTCAAGACACTGACAACCGTCCCGTACTCGACGGCAAAACATGCGTAGGCTGTCACCTGTGCATCACCGTCTGTCCGGCGGAAGCCATATCGGCGGGCACCTGCGTGCCGAAAAAATGAAACTGAACAAGGAGGCATCTTCCATGGTTCATTGCAGTATCGAACGTCTGGACGACAAAATCAAAACCTTTTCCAAATTCGGCGACACGGGTAAAGGCGGCATTACGCGCTTCTCCCTCTCGCCCGAGGCGCTGCAGGCGCGCGGCGAATTTAAAAAGCGCATGCAAGCCATCGGCGCAGCGGTTGTAACCGACGATATGGCCAACATGTACGCCACTATCCCCGGCAGTGAGGACCTGCGCCCCATCGTGATGGGCTCGCATCTGGATTCCGTTCGCCAGGGCGGTAATTTCGACGGCGTACTGGGCGTGCTCACCGCCATGGAAACGCTGGAAACCATCGTAACCGATAAAATCCCCCACCGCCATCCGCTGACCGCCATGGTATGGACCAACGAGGAGGGCGCACGCTTTGAGCCCGCCATGATGTCCTCTGGTGTGATCTGTAACAAGTTCGACAAGGCTGCCATGCTGGCCTCCGTTGCCAAAGACAAGCCCGGCTATACCTTCGGCCAGGCGCTTGCCGAAAGTGGGTGCATCGGAAGCGAGGCAAACCGCCTGACGGGCGATACCTACGCCGCTATGCTGGAACTGCACATTGAGCAGGGCCCCGTGATGGATACCGAGGGCTACGACGTGGCCGCGGTCGCCGGCGTATGCGGCATGATCAACTACGAGTTCACCTTCATCGGCCAGGCCAACCACGCGGGCACCACGCCGATGAAATACCGCAAGGACGCGCTCTATGCCGCGTGCAAGACCATCCAATACCTGCACGATGAGCTGGATAAGCTCGATTCCGCACTGGTGTATACCACGGGAAAAATCTCCGCCCATCCCAACATCCACACCATTATCCCCGACGAGGTGAAGTTCACGCTGGACGCTCGCCACTACGATCCCGAGGTGATCAGGCAGGTGCTGGCCGTGATTGGGAAAATCCCCGCCGAGGTGGAGCGCTGCACCTTCAGCTGTCAGGAAGCCTGGTCCCGCAAATCCGTCGCGTTTGACCCGCAGCTGGTAGACACCATCGAGGCCAGCTCCAAAGAACTGGGTTACAGAACCCTGAAAATGTTCTCGGGCCCCGGCCACGACGCGCAGTTTGCCGCCGACATCCTGCCCACGGCCATGATCTTTGTGCCCAGCGAGGGCGGCTACAGCCACTGCGAGCAGGAGTTCACCGCCACCGAAAAATGTGCCAAGGGCGTGGATGTGATGATCAATACCGTGCTGAAGCTGGACCAGACACTCTGAACAAAAAAACAATTCCCATCCTCCTTTTCCCCGGCCTGCGCGGCCGGGGTTTTGCGTATGGAAAGCTATTGGACAAGCCATTGGACAGGCCGTCAGCTGATGATTTTAGCGATTGCCAGCAACAGTCAATCCGGTGGTTCTTCTCTGTTGCGCTGTCTGTATTCCAGCCCGTTATCTCTTCTCTGGCAAAATATGGCACACTCTTTTTGAAAATATGTACCAAGTGTATTGCAACATATGGTACACTGTGTTATACTGCATCCGGCATGTGGTCCGCATACATCCTGGTATCATCGCGCTGCGGCATGCCTTTCCCGAAAAATCAGTATCATCTACAAAGTAAATGGAGGAAAATGACGATGAAAAAAGCAATGGCGCTGCTATGTGTTCTTGGCATACTGCTCCTGTCGGCGGCGGCTTTCGCCGCCCCGGGAGACGCCTTTCTATTTTCCAACGACCAAAGAAACGAGCTAGAAATCACAAACTATAACAGGCCATCAATGGCCGCAATCGGAGACACGGTCTATACCCTGTGGGGCAGCGATGTGTACACCTGGCAGATTGGCGATGACGCACCGCAGCTGCTGTCCTCCGCGCTGCCGTTCGGTTATTATCAGAACTATGCGGACGCGCAGGCCGAGCTGGGGGACGATGCGCAGAAATTCGTCAGCATGCTGCTGAGTGACGGACAGTCACTCTACGGTCTCAACACCATGAACGGCTACCTTTTCCCGCTCTCCTTCACGGACGGGCAGCCCACGTTCGGCACGCCGGTGATGCTGGATTGGACGGATTTGGACGCAAGCCTGAGCGACGGGGATTATCTGGAATTCATCAACGCTTACCTTGATAACGGTATTCTCTATCTGCTCATCCTCTCCTATGATGATTACAATAACCCGATGCTGTTGTCCTATGATCTTTCCTCCGGAAAACAAACCGACTGGGACGTTTCCCACGTACAGGGCATCACGCCGTACAAGGACGGCAAGCTGCTGCTGGATGTTTATGATTATGATACCGCTTACAACGAGGAAACCGGCGAGTTGGCAAACCCCCTTCTTTCCGTGCTGGATCCGGCGGACGGCAGCGTGACGGAGCTTGGAAGCTTCAGCTACAACAACGTATACGGCATGCAATATAACAGGGACACCGATACGCTTTACTACACCACCAACAGCATGCTGATGGCAATGCCCTCGCTGGGAGCGGAGGTTCAAGCCGCCTTTATCCCGATCAATTACGCGGGAGAATCGACAGCCTGCCTGCTGCCCGGAGGCCTGTACGCCATTCTGACGTGGGACGGATTGTTTGTCCGCAATACCGATCCGCAGTATCTGCCGGCCACCTCCCTGTCCATTTACGGCGGATATATCGACGATACGTCCCTTGCGTTTATCGCCCAGTATCCCGATATCCCGCTCATCTTCAATAACGAGGATTATTATTCAAGCGCCGCGGGGCTGGCGCAGGCCATGGCCTCCGGAGACAGCTCCAACGATATTTACAATATCAGCCTGAGTTACCAGGATTTTACCAGCCTGATGGCAAAAGGATACTGCATGAACCTGTCCCCCTATACGGCGCTCACCCAGGAGCTTGAGAAACTCTACCCCTTCCTGCAAACCGCTTTGAAAAACAAGGACGGCGATTTCTGCGGCGTACCGACCAATATGTACGCGTACGGCCTGAGCACTCATACGCAGGTATGGGAGGACGCGGGCCTGGAGGACCGGATCCCCACCTCGTTTATGGGATTGATCGAGTTTATTGAATGGTGGCTGGACGAGGGCATGGAGGAACACCCGGATCTGCTGCTGATGGAGGATACCTACGATTACGGCGGAACACTCTTTAACATTGCGATGGATTTGTACATCAGCCAGTATCAGGCGGAAGGAAAGGAACTGACGCTGGATACACCTGCTTTCCGCGATATGATGGAAGCGCTGGAAAACCTCGATATCGACGCCCTTGACGATACCGCGCCCGTTACGCAGGATGAGCTGATGTACTCGGACAATTATACAGATTACAGCGGCGTCAGCCTGTTCTTCCAGTACGGCGGCTGGCTGGAGGTTAACAATTACAACGATCACTCCACACCGCTGATCCTGTCCATTGAGGAGGGCGGCGCCAGGTATATCCCCGTGTACGTACAGTGCATGTTCATAAATCCCAATACCACCAACCCGGATATGGCCGCGGCCTATCTGCAGAACGCCGTCACCGCGATGGATCCCGCGCAGCATGTTATGATGTTCCCGGACGATAACGATCCGGTTCCCAATGCATATTATGACCAGATCGTGAAAGACTATGAAACGATGCTTGCCGATGCCAAGGCCAGCCTGGAAACCGCCGCGCCGGAAAATGTAAAAGATATTCAGTCCGCCATTGACAATTACGAGGAGTTTCTTTCACACAAGGAAGATTACTACTGGCAGGTTTCCGCGGAAAGCATCGTGGCCTACCGGGAGATGATGCCCATGTGCTATACCGCGACGCCCAACCTTCTCAACTACAGCGGCAACGAAGAAGGCTCCTCGGAAATCACCACGCTGATCGACCGGTATCTGCAAAAGCAAATCACGTTGGATCAGTTCATCACGCAGACGGACCAGAAAATCCGCATGATCCAGTTGGAAATGCAGTAATCCCGGCCCGTTGCCCAACCAATCGGTTTCATCCCCGCGCCGCTTTGCCGCCGGGGATGAAACTGTGTCTGTGAATCGTTGCTTACCCAGAGGAATCCAAGAAGCTGCCGCTTTCTGCCCGTAAGGAGGCCTGCGCATTTGTTCCGGCGTAAAAAGAGTGTAATTTGGTATTTGCTGCCCGGTTTGATCGGCCTGACGGCATTTTCGTTGGTACCGTTCATTGGTGGTGTCTATTTCAGCATGACGGACGGAACCTTTCAGAACAATTTTGTCTGGTTTGATAACTACACGGAGATCTGGCACAACGAAATGTTCCTGCTGGGGCTCAAAAACACGATGGCGCTTTCGCTGTTCTGCGCTCCGGCAATCTGGATTCTTTCGTTTCTGCTGGCCGTCCTGCTGAAATCCATGGGCCGGCGCACCGTGTTTTTCCGCAATGTGCTGCTGCTGCCCTATCTGATGCCTTCGGCGGCGCTGCTGCTGATTTGGCTGCTGCTGTTCGATTACGGCGGGGTGATCAACCGTATGCTGGTCGGACTTGGGTTCGGCCGGGTGCTGTGGCTGGAAGGCGGCGCGCTGCAGGTGCCCGTTATTGCGCTGTACATCTGGAAAAACATCGGCTTTTCCGTGGTCATCTTTGCCTCGGCACTGCAAACCATACCGGAAGCGTATTACGAATACGCGCGGCTGGAGGGTGCGGGCCCGCTTCAGCAGGCGCGCAAAATCACGCTGCCGCTGCTGGCGCCCACGGCCTTTCTGGTATTTATCCTCGGGTGGATCAACGCCTTTAAAATATTCAAGGAAGCGTATTTCATCGGCGGCGCGTATCCGGATGAGGCGGTGTATACCCTGCAGCATTTTATGAACAACAAATTCGCCCGGCTGGATTATCAGGATGTCACCACCGCGGCCTACAGCTTTGCCGTGATCGTATTTGTGTTTTTCGGGTTGCTGTACGCCACACGTTCTGTGCGTTCAAACGAGCAGCTATAAGGAGGGAGCGTCAGCATGGCGGAAACAAACCACACCCCGGCGGCGAAGGCGATCGTGCGTGTGAAACCCAACAGGCATATAAAACCGGGCATGATCCTCTCCCTCATCCTGCTCACAGTGATCGCGGCCATCGTTCTCCTGCCCATCGTGTTTACGTTTTTATACTCATTCTTTCCCAAAAGCGAAATTACGGCCTACCTGAAAATGCGCGGCCATTACGACGACACCCAATGGCTCCCCCTGATCCTGTCGCCTAAAATGGTGACCATCCGGCAGTATTACACAATTCTCATTGAGGATCCGCAGTACCTGCGGCTGTTTGTCAACTCCGTTGAGTATTCGGCGGGTATCCTGCTGGGACAGGCGCTGGTGATCCCCGCGATGGCCTATGCGCTGAGCCGTTTTGAGTTCCGGGGGCGGGAAGCACTGTTTTTTGTAATTCTGATGCTGATGATCCTGCCATTTCAGGTTACCATGGTGCCGAGCGTGATCACCCTGCGCTTTATGGGTCTTTTGCAAACGCCATGGGCCGTGATTCTGCCTATGTGGTTTACCCCGTTTTATATCTTTCTGCTTCGGCAGTTTATGGTGGGGATCCCCAACGAGTATCTGGAAGCCGGTATGATGGACGGCGCGGGCACCTTCCGCTGCTATGCGCATGTAGTGCTGCCGGTATGCCGGCCGGTGCTGGGCGCTGCCGCCGCCCTTTCGTTTGCGGATTGCTGGAACCTGGTGGAACAGCCGCTGGTGTACCTGGCCGACCGTACGGCCGATCAGCCGCTTTCGGTGCTGTTTAACCAGATCAGCACTGATAATTCCGGGGTTGCGTTTGCGGGCGCGGCGCTGTATATACTGCCCGCGCTGTTTGTATATTTTTATTTTCAGGAAGATATTCTGCTGGGCGTTGCGCTCAGCGAGCTGAAATAAGCAGGAAGGGGTGCATCCGCCATGAAGCTGAAAAAATTTGCGGTGCGCGGTATGATCGCGCTGGCCGTTATCGTTGCGCTGTGCATGTTTTTTTGCCAATACCGTCGTCACCATCACAACGCCCAAGGTGCGTATCGTACAGGGCGACCGGGGGCGGCTGGAACAGAAAGTCAATCTGGACGCCGAGGTGTATTTCCCAAAAACCACCGATTATACGCTGTTTGCCGCGATGAAAAACAATGTGGTGGTCGATAAAATTTATGTGCGCGCCGGGCAAGCCGTTGCCGCCGGGGAAACCCTGTTCACCGCGACCATGCCGGACTACGATACGGCCATGAACGAGTTACAGGATAAATATGATGAAAAGGCCGCTTCCCTGCTGGACAAGGATATCGAAAACCTGCGCACCGAACACAGCAGCACGGAAAACACCCTGTACGAAGCCGTGCTGGCCGCGCAGACCGCGTTGGCGGCCGCCGAGCACGACGCCCGGGTACTGGCCGCCGAGCTGGGCGTAACCCTGGGCACAGATACCGCGCAATGGAAGCACCGTGCCGGGGAGCAGGAAGCGCTGCTGACCTCCGTGCAGAACGCGGCGGATGCCCGGACCGCCTACAGCAAAGCGTATGCTTTGTTTATCAAGGATTACAAACGCAGCAGCTCGCAGTTTCGGGAATCTACGTTCAAGTATATCAAGGAGCGAAACGCCCTGCTGGGAGAGCTTAACGATCTGATGGACGATATGGTTGCCCTCACCGAGCGCAGGAATACGCTGACCCGCGTTACCGCCCCGCAGGACGGCTATGTGGTGGCAATCAGCGTAAAAAGCGGGGATACCTACGATGGAAAGACCGCCGCCTTCACCCTGAGCAACGCGGATACACCTCCGCAGCTGCGTGCCGATATCACCAGCTTTGGCAAGGTGATCGCGGAAAATACCAAGGTAGAGGTTGCGGGCAACTACGGCACGGAAAAAACCAAGGTGGAAAACACGGCGCTTGGCAGCGACGGAAAGAAATACGTCTATATTGCCCTGACGGACGATGTGATCTCCGCCAAGGGCGGCATAACCGCCATGCTGACCAATGGCAAGGTGGAGGTTACCGTGCGTTACAAAGCCAAGGAAGCCACAACGCTTATTCCCGCCGCAGCTTTGCGCAGCGCCGGTGAGGGCAGCGACTATGTCTATATCATCCAGCGCAGCAACGACGGTTTTCTGGGCTCCGCCAGCATGAAGATCGTCAAGACCCCGGTCAGCGTACTGGAGCGCGGCGACACCATGGTATCGGTGCGTGAATCGCTGGATTACCAGGATATCGTCGCCGGAGAAGACCGTGCCCTGAGCGATAACTGCACCGTGATGGAATATGTGAACTGACGAAGCGGAGAGAGCATGAAAAAACATCGTAACCGGGCGCTTGCCGCGCTTTGCGTATGTATCGCCGTGCTGGCATGGTCGGCCGCGGAAATCCATGCCGTCGGCGGCAATCTGCAATATCTGATTCCCGCTCCGGTTCTGGAAACTGCCGATACCAAGCAAGCCGGGGCACAGACCGATCCTGTAACAGCATCGAAAACTGACAGCGTTCCCAACGCCAAAGCGCAGGCGTTGTGGAAAAGCCTGCAAACCACAGCGGAAAACTGGGACGGCATGATGGAAGCCTATACGCTCAGCGGCATTGCCGAGGGCGTGTCCTTTACCGGCAGCACGGGCGAAGCCAAACAGGCACGGCTGAACGCGCTGGGACCAAACGCCTTTGTGCTGTCGCCCAAGTACCTGCGGGTTGGAAGGCTGTTTTATCCCGAGGAGCTTGCAAACGGCTCTCTGGGGATTTTACTGGATGAGCAGCTGGCGCTGGCCCTGTTCCGCGTGGCCGAGCCCATCGGCCGCACGGTGACGGCCGCGGATATAAGCTTTACCGTGATCGGCGTGCTTCGCCATACCAAACGGGTTGGCGACAACGGCGACTATGCCGCTTATGTTCCGCTGGCCGCGCTATGGAACCGCCCCTTGCAGCTTAACGCCCTGCAGGTAACGGTCAAGCCTGTAGCCAGCGCCGGGGCAGCGTCCGCTTTTGCGGCGGATATGAAAAACTGGCAGGCAGGCGGCACGTTGATCAATCTTGGCAAGGAAGGGCTGGGCGCCCTGCTCCCGCTGCGGGTACTGCTGTTTTTCATCGGAAGCGCATTGTTCTTCACCTGTCTGCGCTATTGGAATAACCGTCTCCGGGGATTTCTGGCGGATGCCCGCCATCAGCTTCAGGCGGACTATGCCGCGCGGCTGTGGCCCCGGTTCACCCTGAGCACGCTCGTGCTGCTGCTGGGCTACGGCATGCTGACGCTGGCCGCAGCGGCCTTGATCCGCTATCTCGTTGCCCCGGTGTATACCTTTCCCGAGTGGGTGCCGGCGGTGCTGGTGGCGTGGCAGGATATCCGGACCGCCTTTTGGCAGGTGTGGCAGGGCGCTGCCAGCCTGATGGAGCTGCGCAGCCCGGAGCTGATCCGCATCCGGTTTTTCGGGATGCTGACGGGCTGGGCCAGCGCGGCAGCCGCCGGACTGCTGACCTATCTCTGGGGGCTTTACAGGAGAGGAAAAACGGAAACCGCCTCCGCGGCACGCCGATAAGTTACGCCGCGTTTTCGGTTTTCCCATTGCGTATTCGCAAAAGTTTTTGTAGAATAGACAAAGATAAGCTGTTCATACTGCACCACCATACAGTGATTCGCCAAAGGAGCGTGTAATGATGGTCAATATTGCTATTCTAGGTGCGGGAAATATCGCCGTGAAAATGGCAAAAACACTGAACGAAATGATCGAGCAGGGCAACGTAACGGTAAACCTGCACTCGGTCGCGTCCCGCGACGGAGACCGGGCCCTGCAGTTTGCCAAAGACCATAACGTAAAGAAAGCATACAGCTCCTATGCCGAAATGTTGCGCGACCCGGAGGTGGGTCTGGTCTATGTCGCCACGCCCCATTCCCACCATTATGAGCACATGAAGCTGTGCTTGCAGCACGGCAAGCATGTGCTGTGCGAAAAGCCTTTCACCATCAACGCCGCGCAAGCAAAGGAAATAACGGCGATAGCGCGCGACAAAGGCCTGTTCGTAGGCGAGGCCATCTGGACGCGCTACCTGCCGTCCCGCCGCATGATCGACGATCTGATCGCCTCCGGCATCATCGGCGCACCCCGCATGGTAACCGCTAACCTGGCGTTTATGCTGAATCATCTTGAGCGTATGCAAAAGCCGGAGCTGGCGGGCGGCGCGATGCTGGACCTTGGGGTGTACCCCATCAATTTCGCTTCCATGGTGCTGGGCAAAAACGTGGTGGATATCAAGACCACGGCACAGATGATGGATACGGGCGTGGATGAGCAGGACAGCATTACGCTCACCTGCGCAGGCGGCGAAATGGCCGTGCTCTGCTGCGCGATGAACTGCTGCGGCGATAACCGCGGTGTGGTGTATGGCACCAAGGGCACGCTGAGCGTTGATACCATCCTCAATCCATCGTCCATCACCGTAACGCCGACGGACAAGGCAAAGGAGCCACGCACCTTCAGCGTGCCCAAGCAAATCACGGGCTTTGAATACGAGGTGCAGGCCGCCGTGAACGCCATCGAGCGCGGCGACGTGGAATGCGAGGCCATGCCCCATGTGGAAATCATACGGGTGATGCGGCTGATGGATGATATCCGCGCCCAGTGGGGCATGAAATACCCCGGAGAATAACCGGCAGCTCTCTCAGCCCTTCCGGCTGTCCTCCAGCGCCGCTTTCATGCCGCGCACATAGGCGGCCACCGGCGGCACGGCATCCCTGCCATGCTGCCCGATCAGCTTCACAATAGCCGAGCCGACGATCACACCGTCGGCTTTTTCTGCGGTTGCCGCCGCCTGCTCCGGTGTGGAAATACCAAAGCCCACGGCGGCGGGGATGTCGGCGGCCGCATGCACGCGGGCAACCATTTCCCCGATATCACCGGTGATGGCATTGCGCACGCCCGTGACCCCCAGCGAGGAAACACAGTACACAAAGCCCTCCGCCTCACTGGCGATCCTATCAATCCGCTCCCGCGAGGTGGGTGCGATCAGGGAGATAAAAGCAATCCCGTGCTCGCGGCAAACAGGCGCAAACTCCTGTTTTTCCTCAAAGGGCACATCCGGCAGGATCAGCCCGTCCACCCCGGCAGCCGCAGCGGCCCGCGCAAACCGTTCCGTGCCATAGGAGAACACGACGTTTGCGTACGTCATGATGCATAGCGGCGCCCGCACCCGGGCGCGCACGCGGGCGACCATGGCAAGGATGGTATCCGTGGTCACCCCGCCCGCAAGCGCCCGCTGGTTGGCTGCCTGGATGACCGGGCCCTCCGCCGTGGGATCGGAAAACGGAATGCCCAGCTCGATGATATCCGCACCCGCCCGGTCCAATGCCACAAGCAGCCGCTCCGTAGTTTCAATGTCCGGGTCGCCGCAGGTGAGAAACGCGATAAACACCTTGTGCCCCTGAAAAGCTTGCTGTATCCGGTTCATTCCTATATGTCCTCCCCCCGGTACCGGGCGATGGCGGCGCAATCCTTGTCGCCGCGCCCGGACAGATTGATCACGATGAATTGATCCCTGTCCATGGCAGGCGCAAGCTTCATGGCATAAGCCACGGCGTGCGCGCTTTCGATGGCGGGGATAATGCCCTCCGTGCGGGAAAGGTATTCAAAGGCGTCTACCGCCTCGTCGTCGGTCACGGGTACATACTCGGCGCGGCCGGTATCGTGCAGATAGGCGTGCTCCGGGCCCACGCCGGGGTAATCCAGCCCGGCCGAAATGGAATACACCGGGGCGATCTGCCCATACTGATCCTGGCAGAAGTAGGATTTCATGCCGTGAAATATGCCCTCGCGCCCGGTGGCAAGGGTGGCCGCCGTTTCAAAGGTATCCACCCCGCGGCCCGCCGCCTCGCAGCCGATCAGCCGCACGGACCGGTCTTCCAGAAAGTGGTAGAACGCGCCGATGGCGTTGCTGCCGCCGCCCACGCAGGCCAGCACCGCGTCTGGCAGGCGGCCTTCCTTAACCAGCGCCTGCTCCCTGATTTCTTTGGAAATGACCGCCTGAAAATCGCGCACAATGGTGGGAAAGGGATGGGGGCCCATCACGGAGCCAAGCACATAGTGCGTATCGGCAATACGGCGCGTCCACTCCCGCATGGTTTCGGATACGGCGTCCTTCAGGGTTTTGGTGCCGGTGGTCACAGGATGCACCTCAGCGCCCAGCAGGCGCATTTTGTATACGTTGAGGGCCTGCCGTCTGGTATCCTCCTCTCCCATGAATATTTCACAGGAAAGGCTCATCAGCGCCGCCGCGGTGGCCGTCGCCACGCCGTGCTGCCCCGCGCCCGTCTCGGCGATGACGCGGGTCTTGCCCATCTTCTTCGCCAGCAGGGTTTGCCCCAGCACATTGTTGATCTTGTGCGCGCCGGTATGGTTCAGGTCTTCGCGCTTCAGATAGATTTTCGCGCCGCCCAGCTCCGCGCTCATCTTCGCGGCATGGAACAAAAGCGACGGCCTACCCGCGTACTCCCGGAACAGTGTGTCCAGTTCTTCGTTGAATACCGGATCACTTTTATAATAATCATAGGCTTCTTCCAGCTCCAGCACGGCGTTCATCAGCGTTTCGGGGATGTACTGCCCGCCGTGGATGCCAAAGCGTCCTTTCGTCATGGTTATGCCCTCCTTGCGGCGCGTACCGCCGCCATGATTTTCATCGCGTCCTTCAGCCCGTTTGTCTCCACGCCGGAGGAAAGATCCACCGCAAACGGATGCAGCCGTTTAATAGCGTCCGGAATCGTGTCCGGGGTCAGGCCGCCCGCAAGGAGAAACGGCCGGTTAAAGCCCTCCGCCAGCGACCACTCAAACACACAGCCGTTCCCCGCGCCGCCATCCAGCAGCACACAGTCCGCCGGAGAGTCAGTGACCGCCCTCAGCTCCCCGCGTGACCGTACACGGAACGCCTGCCATATCTCCACGGCGGGGCAAAGGATGCGCAGGGTATCGATATATCCGCTTCCTTCCGTGCCGTGCAGCTGCGCGATGGAGATTACACCATCCGCAAACAAATCCGCGATTTGCGGTGCAGGCGCGTCCACAAACACGCCGACGGTGCGGATATCCCGGTGCAGGGCCATGCGCAGCTCCCGCGCCAGCTCCGGTGTTACATAGCGGCGGCTTTTTTCGCAGAACACAAACCCCGCGTAGTCCGGCATGGCGGCGTTCACCGCTTGCGCGTCCTCCCTGCGGAACAGGCCGCAGATTTTGATTTTCACACCGTTCATCGGACCGCCTCCCGTAGGGCGGCCAGCATGGCCGGCCGGTCGGCTGCGCGCATCAGCGCCTCGCCGATCAAAATAGCATCAGCCCCCGCCGCGCGCAATGTCGCGGCATCGGCGGGCGTTTGCACCCCGGATTCAGCCACAAAGACGGCCGAAGGCGGAATCAGCCTGCGCAGGGTTTGCGCGTTTTGAAAATCCACGGAAAAGTTTTTCAGGTTTCGGTTGTTGACGCCGATCACCCGCGCACCTGCCGCGGCCGCCGAACGGATTTCAATCGCGTCGTGCGCTTCCACCAGCACGCACAGCCCCAGCGTATCGCAGATGTCCAGATACCGGGCAATCATTTCGGTGGGGAGCAGCGCGCAGATCAGCAGCACAGCGTCCGCCCCCATGGTCTTCGCTTCGTAAAGCTGATACTCGTCCACGGTAAAATCCTTACGCAGCATGGGCAGCGCCGTTTCGCCGCGAAGTTCGCGGAAAACAGCGTCCGAACCCAGAAACCATTTGGGCTCCGTAAGGCACGAAAGGCAATCCGCCCCGCCCGCCTGATAGTCCCGCGCAATATCCAGATACGGAAACGCCTCCGAGATTACGCCCTTGGAGGGCGACGCCTTTTTGATCTCGCAGATCAGCGCGGCACGATCCTTCCGCAGAGCGTGTTCAAAGCGGAAATCTCCTTTGGGCAAGCGCAGGGCTTCTTCGCGGATCTCCTCAAGAGGCATCCTTTGCCTGGCGGCTTTCACCCGCTGCCTGGCATGGGCCGCCAGATCGTCCAAAATCATGGCTGCACCTCAGGCTTGTTGGACTGCGCAATAAATTCCTCCAGCTTTTGCAGGGCCGAGCCGTTGTCGATCAGCTGCGCGGCCAGGGCAACGCCATCCGCCAGCGTGGCGGCTTTTCCGCCGATATACAGCCCCGCGCCCGCGTTGAGCACCACGGCGTCACGCTTGGGGCCTTTGGCCCCGCTGACGATCGCCCGGGTGATGGCGGCGTTCTCCTGCGGAGTACCGCCCACGAGATCCGCCTTTTGGCAGCGCGCAAACCCGAAATCCTCCGGATGGATGGTATACGTGCTAAACACCCCCTGATCAAACTCGCACACGGTGGTCGGCGCGGAAAGGGAAATCTCATCCAGCTTATCCTGGCCGTATACCACCATGCCGCGCCGCACGCCCAGGTTGCTGAGCACCCTGGCCAACGGCTCCACCAGTGGTTCCGCATACACGCCCAGCACCTGCAGGGAGGCCGCCGCCGGATTGGTGAGCGGGCCCAGAATGTTGAACACCGTGCGCACACCCATCTCCCGGCGCACGGGCGCAACGTGCTTCATGGCGCTATGGTATTGCTGCGCGAAGAAAAAGCAGATCCCGATCTGGTTTAACAGCTCTACCGCCCGCTGCGGGCTTTGGCTGATATTGATACCCAGCGCTTCCAAACAATCCGCCGCGCCGCTGCGCGAGGAAGCGGCCCGGTTGCCGTGCTTGGCCACTTTCACCCCGCCCGCCGCGATAACAAGGGCCGCGGTGGTGGAGATGTTCAGCGTGTGCGCCCCGTCGCCGCCCGTGCCCACAATTTCCAGAAGCTCCAGATTGTGCGGCACCTGCCGGGCGTGCGCGCGCATACCGGCGGCGCAGGCAGTGATCTCTTCCACCGTCTCCCCCTTAACGGCCAGCGCGGCTAAAAACGCGGCGGTTTGTACAGGGGTGGTTTCCCCGGACATGATCTCGTCCATCACGGCGGCTGCCTCGTCATAATACAGATCCTGACGTTCGATCAGTTTCTCGGTTGCAAGCTTGATCATGGGGAACGCTCCTTTCACAGGTTGATGAAGTTAGCGAGTATCTGTTTCCCGTCCGGCGTGAGGATGGACTCGGGGTGGAACTGCAACCCGAAAACCGGAAGCGACGTATGCTGCACGGCCATTACCTCGCCGTCGTCCGTTTCCGCTACCACACGCAGGCACGCGGGCAGGGTTTCGCGTACGGCAGCCAGCGAGTGATAGCGCCCCGCCGGAATCCATGGCATCATCCCCTGAAACAGCGGGCAGGATACCTTGACCCCGATCTGTGACTGCCGTCCGTGCATCAGCTGTTTGGCATGGGCGATTGTCGCGCCGTAGGCCTCGCAGATCGCCTGATGGCCCAGGCAGACACCCAGTAATTTGATTTCACCGCCCAGCGTTTTAGCCGCCTCCACACAAATGCCCGCGTCGCGCGGATAGCCCGGGCCGGGGGAGAGAATCACATGGCTGGGGCGCAGGGCGCGCAACTGCTCCACGGTCAGCTCATCGTTGCGGATGACGCGGATATCCGGGTTCAGCGTGCCGATCATCTGGTACAGGTTGTACGAAAAGCTGTCGTAATTATCAATCAGCGCAATCATGGTCTATCCCCTCCTGTGCGATTTCCAGCGCACGCACCACAGCCTTGGCCTTGTTGATGCATTCCTGATGCTCGGTTTCGGGTACGCTGTCGGCCACGATGCCCGCGCCGGAGCGCACAAACACGCGTCCGTTTTTAGCATACGCAATGCGGATGGCGATACAGGTATCCAGGTTGCCCGCAAAATCGATGTACCCGATCGCGCCGCCGTACAGCCCGCGCTTGTTGTTTTCCAGCTCGTTGATGATTTCACAGGCGCGGATCTTGGGCGCGCCGGAGAGCGTGCCCGCGGGCAGCACGGCCTCCACGGCATCCAGCGCATCCCGGCCCTCGCAAATCTCGCCGCGCACAGTGGAGCCGATGTGCATAACGTGGGAAAAGCGTTCGACGCTCTTATACTTTTCAACCGTCACGCTGCCGAAGCGGCTGATGCGTCCCAGATCGTTACGGCCGAGGTCCACCAGCATGTTGTGCTCGGCAAGCTCCTTGGGGTCGTGTAACAGCTCCTCCTCCAACCGCTTGTCCTCCTGCGGGGTTTGCCCGCGCGGACGCGTGCCAGCCAGCGGAAAGGTGTACAGCACGCCGTTTTCCAGCTTGACCAGCGTTTCCGGCGATGCCCCCGCAACCTCGATATCGTCCCCGGAAAAATAGAACATGTAGGGCGAGGGATTGGTACAGCGCAGCACCCGGTAGGCATCCAGCAGGCTGCCCTCAAAATCCGCATCCAGCCGGTTGCTTAGCACCACCTGAAAGATATCCCCGTCGTAGATATATTCCTTGGCCTTTCTCACCATCGCGCAGAATTCATCCGCCGAAAACAGCGGCCGCAGCGGAGACAGCAGCCGGGGCGGCTCGGCCTTGCACGGCTCGCCCTGCAAAATCAGCCGCCGCATCTCGGCCAGCTCTTTCTCCCCGCGCCGGTATTCGGTTTCCAGGTTTTCGCAGCTTACATTGACAATCAGCACAATTTTATTGCGGAGGCTGTCAAAGGCGATCACGCGGTCAAACAGCATCAGATCGACGTCCTGAAACTGTTCCTGATCATCGGCATCCAGCACAAGGGAAGGCTCGGAATACTGGATATAGTCGTAGGCGAAATAGCCCACCAGCCCGCCGGTGAATGAAGGCAGGTAGGAAAGCCTGGGGCTTTTATAATCCCGGAGCACCTCGCGGATCATGGCGCTGGGATCGCTGCCCTGCCGGAGGATCTTCTCCCCCGCCTTGAGCGCTGCCCGCCCGCCGGTGCAGGTGACGGTGAGCCGGGGATCGTACCCCAGAAACGTGTACCGGCCCCATTTTTCCTGATTTTCAACCGATTCCAGCACAAAGCAATGCTCGCTCACGTTCTTCAGCCGACGCAGCACCTGCATGGCGGTGGCGGCGTCGGAATACACCTCGCAGCTGAGAGGTACAATGGTGTACGCCCCCGTGCCCGCCAATTGCCGGGCTTCCTCCAGTGATGGTCTGATCATTTCATTCCACGCCCCTTCCTGTTTCTGTGGCCGTCAGGGCGCGGGCGGTGGGGAATGCAAAAAGCCCGTCCCTGACAATTCTGTCAAGGACGAGCTGTAAAAACTCGCGGTGCCACCCTGATTCACGGGTATGAGCCGTGCGCTTAGCGGAAACCCAACAGTTTCCCGGCAACTGACGTATGCCCTCACGTCGCGGAATACTCGGCTTTCGCCTTTCCCCGCGCCCTCAGCGGTCCATTTGATGGTCTGTGTTCTGCCCGTTTTCAGCAATCCGGGCTCTCTGTGAGATCATAACCACCGTTATCTCCGCTTCAGCGGTTTGGTATTCAATTAGGGGTAGTGTACCATGGGGGGAGGGGGTTGTCAACTACGCCATCAAACGGAAATCTCCTACAGCCCTCAAGCGGAAATCTCCTGTTGAAATTGGGATCAGCCATCATGGTGGATACGTTCTGCCGACCCAGACGATTGCTTTGTACTATTCCGCAACACCGTTTATAATAGGAGCCGTAATCAATAATCTGATACAGAAAGGAATCCTATGATCATCACACCCCCAAAACTGCCGCCGGTTCTTACCCCCATCGGTTCTTTTGCATCCTATGCAAAAGCCTTTCTGCAAAATGATTCAACTATAGAAAAAGTTGAAAGCAAGCAAGAGCGCTGTGAGAACGATGATTTTTACAAAGCCGATGTTCGAATGAGCATTTTCGAAAATTGTATATTTCACAATTGCAGCTTTGAGAAATCCAGCTTTATCGATGTGATGTTTCAGTCCTGCGATTTATCAAACAGCAGCTTTCAGGGAGCCTATTTTGAGCGGTGCCGGTTTATATCCTGCAAGGGCCTGGGTGTGGATATGGTTGGCGCCATGTATAAGCATACAACGTTTGAAGCCTGCAATCTGCGATACGCGAACTTCAATACGGCAAAACTTTATTCCGTTCTTTTTGATCACGTGGATTTTACCGAAGCATCCATAGCCGAGGCTACGGTAAAGAACTTTTTCACAAACGAGTCCCGGTTTCAAAGAAACGACTTTCACCAGACATTGTTACAGGGCGTCGATTTTTCCAACAGCATTTTACTGTCCCCTATTGTTTCCGTTCCCCCGGTTGAAGTAAAGGGCATGACGATTAATATGCTTCAGGCAGCGGATTTAGTCGGCCTTTGGGGTATTGTCGTAAAATAGGAAGAACAAGCCATAGCGTTACCAGCTATCCGTTCATCGCATACACAAATCCCAAAACCGGAAAACCAAACAGTGCGGACCGTTATCCTCTGCTATTGTGGATTCACCAGCTGTTCCAGCATCTCCGCCTGTTCCGCCGTGCCCAGCACCACCATGGTGTCCCCCTCGCGTATCACCGTGCCGGAGCCGGGATTGAACTTGAATTCTGCACTGTCCCGGCGCTTTAAAGCGAGGATCATCAGGCCCGTTTGCTCGGGGATTTTGGCCTCGGACAGGGCTTTGCCCGCAAAGGCGGATTTCGGGGAGATGATCACCTCTTCCAGATCCAGCGTCACATCGCCCGCGCGGGTGATGACATCCAGAAAGGAGATCACGGAGGGGCGGATCAGCAGCCCGGCAATGCGCTGGCCGCCGATCTCGTTGGGAGAAATGGTTTTATTCGCCCCGGCCTTCGTAAGCTTGCCGTGGGCGGTGGGCTCCACCGCCTTGGAAACAATATATATGCTCTCGTTCATCTGCCGCGCGGTGAGCACGGTGAACACGTTTTCCGCGTCCGTCGGCAGCGCGCACACCAGACCCTTGGCGTGCTCAATGCCCGCCTTTTGCAGGATATCCTCATGGGTGGCATTGCCCGGCACCGTCAGGATGTCCAGGCTCTCCAGCTCCTCCACCCGCTTTTCGTTCTCCTCAATCACCACAAACCGGCTGTTGTTCTCCTGCAGGCTGCTGATCACCGTTCGCCCCACCTCTCCGGCGCCGCAGACAATATAATGATTCCTCAGCTGCTGAATTCTTGTATCCATACGTTTCTTCCTCCACGCGGTTCTGAGCTCCCCTTCAAAGAAAAACGAAACCAGACTGGTTACCCCGTAGCCGACGGTAGCCAATCCGGCGAAAATGATAAAAATCGAAAACAGCTTTGCCGCGTCGGTCATTACCCCCACCTCGCCGTAGCCGACGGTGGAAATGGTGATCACCGTCATATACAGCGCGTCCACAAGGCTGATGTTGAGCAAAGTCATGTATCCGAATACGCCTGTGATCAGGATCAACAGAAAGAAAAGAAGAATGGCGATCAATTTCCGCTTATTCATGAAATCCCCCATTCTCTTTCTTTTTGCATGCTTCCTCTTTACGCCCCGCGCTTGTGCTGCGGCGCTTTGGTTTTTAAATAGCGGAATACAACGGCGGCCCGCCGGAATCGGTTATAATTGCGCATGCGGCGATAGATTTTCACACGCTCAAACGTAAGCAGCGAGATCGCTTCCCACAAAAACACCCAACCGCCGACAATAACCGTTTGCGTAAGCAGATAGGATAGGAGATCGTTCTCCGATATCCTGTTGCCAAGATACGAGGAGATCAGGAACGCGGCGGACGCCAGCGAGTAGAGAACGGATTTCAGGACAAGTGATTTAATCTTCCGTCTCTCCAGTTCAATACACAGTCTGTAATAATTCCGAAACCAGGCAATGATCATCTGCTCCCGTTTCTCGTTTTGAATTTCATCCGACAGATAAAAGCAGATGTCAACCTCGCTTTTCATAGGGATATCCTCCATCGACTCCTCCAGAAAGCGAAGCAGGTCCGGGTCGATATCCTTGCGGCGGAACGGCGCGTAATCCCATTCGTTGAAAATATCCGCATAGGTGTCCAACGCTACCTCGATGATATAGTTGCCGTTTTGCGGATTTCGCTCGTAAAGCTTCTCCAGCAAGCTGTTTTCATTGTTCAAACGCTCACCCCATCAGCCGAAAATGCCTTGCGGTTATACTTCGCCGCCGGAGCCTTGTTTTCCCTGCACAGCGCCACGGATATCCGCAAGTAATGGGTTCGCGTGCATGAAAAAAGTCCGGGCAGATAAGCCGGACTTGGTCATTGCAGGCGCTTGTCGGAGGATTTATTTCACAGCTTGCAGCAGCGCGTTTTCCACGGCTTGCAGCGCAGCCTTGGAGGTGAGGGTGGAACCGCTGACGGCATCCACCTGCAGGGTTTGCCCGTCGATCACCCGCACATACAGCGGATCGGTCAGCTTGGCGGAATCATCGCCGAATTTGGAATCCAGCAGCGTGATTTCCGTCACCTTGCCGTCTTTCACCGTAACCTGCACCTTGTTGGTGCGCCAGGCATACATGCCGCCCGCGTATTCGCTGGTGTACACGCCGTCCGCCAGCTTTGTAAAGTCCACGGCGTCCAGCGTCAGGCTCATGGCCTCCTTGTGCTCCTTTTCAATATACTGCCAGCCGATAACGCCGCCGATCCCCAGAATCACAACGATGATCAATGTGATTATCCAACCCATTTTTCTTTTCTTCCTTTCTTTTTTCGGTTTGTTCTTCATTTGGTTTTCTCCTCTCCCGCAAGCGCCTGAAGCTGCTCCAGCGCCTGTTTCGCAAGCATCTCCACGTCCTTTGGGGTCAGCTGGTAGGCCGAGGTATCCTTGCGTTCGGGTTTGGGCTCGGCCGGCAGCAGATCGGCAATGTGCAGGTCGATCAGCGCGGCGGGTTTCCGCTTGATCCGCCTGAAGAGTTCATCCCCAAGCTTCACATTCGGCCCGTCCGCGCCGCCGCTGATGGAAACAAACGCGTATGGGCAGCCCATGGTTCGCAGGCGCTTCATGCAGGCGCGAAGCGGTGTGGCGATTTCCCCGATCCAGATCGGGCCCGCGAGCACCACCGCGTCGTACCCAGCCAGCACCTCCGCCGCAGGCTCCGTTTTCGGGGTGCGGTGGAAAAGCAGATCCGCAATGGTGGTGCCCATGGTACGCTTTTTGCGCTCCTTCAGGGCTGCGTGCTTGGCCCCCAGGCCCTTGGCAACGCTCGCCGCCAGCGCCTGGTTATTGCCGGTCAGCGAGTACGACACAACGATAGTATTCATGATTTTCCTCCTTAGGTAAACGCTGCTTCAATCCCCTGTACGCCGGTACGTTATCTTTCCGCCAGCTTGTGTTTATGAAAGTCTTTCCGTAGCGCTGCTGCTACTTCGGCTTTCGCAAACCCAAACCGAAGAAAATCCAGCGCACCATCGTACAAACGTTACATTCAACGTTTACCTGATCTGTCGTTCACAATTTACAATACGGTCGTTCGGGTTCCCTGTGCGGCTTGAAAACAGGGCGCGAGACCGGCGGTGATGGATACCGACGCGTCCTGATCTATAAAAACGGCTTGTGTGCCGGGAAAGCGCTTCAGAAAGCGCACGCCATCCGCTATACCCGCGATGAACAGGGCGGTTGCCAGCGCATCAGCCAGCGCCGAGGATGGCGATACCACCGTAACGCTGAGCAGGCCGGAGTTTGCGGGCAGCCCCGTGCGCGGATCGATGATGTGGCTATGGCAACCCCCATCCGCGCCGGGCACAGCGCGCTGATCATCGCCGGAGGTGACTACCGATTGATCAGTCACGGACAGCGCCCCGATCAGGCTGTTTTCCCGCTGCGGATGACGGATGCCCACCGTGAAGGGCGATCCATCCGGCTTGGCGCCCAGCACAGCCACATTACCGCCGAAATCCGTAAACGCGGAGCGAACACCATGCCGCCTGAAAATCTCCACCATACGGTCGGCGGCGTAGCCCTTTGCAATGCCGCCCAGATCCACGCTCTGTCCCGCACGGGCCAGACGCGC
Organism: Candidatus Limiplasma sp.; assembly: GCA_963664595.2. Classification (GTDB taxonomy): domain Bacteria; phylum Bacillota; class Clostridia; order Christensenellales; family Aristaeellaceae; genus CAXXOK01. The sequence continues at coordinate 37,704 of CAXXOK010000007.1, forward strand.
TTTCCGCCCGCGCGCTTGCAGCTGAAGGGTTTGAACGTCCGAAAGCGCACGCGCCGTTTCTATTTCCGGCTGCGAGGGTTTGATAAGGGGCGTATGCCACAGCCGCACCAACGGGCCGACCGCCGGATTGAAGCACCCTTCCGTTTGCAGAGCGCATTCCAACCCGAGGCGCAGCACGGCGAGCGTTTCGTGCGCAACCCGCACCCCCTCGCCGCCTGCCGACCGGTTCAGCCTGGCAATATCGCTGTCCGGGAGAAAACGGCTGAAAAGCTTTTCCAGCCGCTCCGTTTCCCGCTGCGCGGCCAGCAGCGCCTGCCCCGCCCTGCGGCCGTACGCCGTGTGGGAAACCACGGTGTTCATCGCCAGAAAGGCCGTTTGCGCCCTATTGCTCCCCGCCATCGCTTCCTCCGCCTGTGGCGCCCTCCCCTGTGAGTCCCTGCATGATAAACGTGCCGATGTGGTCCATCAGCTCCGGAAAATACTGCATGCCGATTTCCTCTTTATGCAGATCAATGTTGACAAACGCGCTGAAGATCGCAACGATCATCTCCGCGCCGATGTCGGCGCGCATGCGGCCTTCCCGCTGCCAAAGCCGTATCACCTCGGTAAAGCCCTCCGCAAAGAAATCCACGTTCTCAATCGCGTTGCTTTGGCGAAAGCTGCGCTCGATCTTATAAAAGGTGTCCCGGTTATACCATTCCCGGAGAATGGGATTTGCCTTCATGCCAATCAGGTTTTGCATCATCAGCTCCTGCATCACGGCCATGGGCTCCGCCTGCAAATCCACAGCATCGATAATCTGATGTTTCAGCGCCACGTTTTCCTGATTGTAGATTTCCATAAACAGATCATCCTTGGACGGATAGTAGCGGTAAAAGCTGCCCGTGGCATACCCGGCCCGTTTCATGATTTCCGCCACATTGGTATCCTTGTATCCCTTTTCCTCAAACAGCGCCTTGCCGCACCGCATGATCTCCGTTTTCTTGTCTGTCATCCGATCGCACTCCTGCTTTGGTACTGGTCACGATTTCTCCCATTCGGCAATGAATGAATATCAATTCATTCATTCATTCACGTCGAATACTATCAGCATTTTTTCTCGCTGTCAATAGGAAATTTCAAAATTTTCCGAATCTTTTTCCCGGCAATTTTCACCCCTCCGTCCGTTGCTGCCGCGCCTTTATCCAGTGCGGTTTCCCCAGGCCAAAAACGGCCGCCGCGTCCTCCGGGCGTATCTCTGAAGCCCTTACTTTACAAGGGTTTCCGGCACGCGAAATTATTTTGAAAAACCTATTGACTTTTCATTTTCCGCGACGTATGATTCAATCACTCTCAGAGGAGAGGAGGCGATTGAAATGCCCAAAGAGGAGAAAAAGCCCGCACCCAAAGCCGCGCCCAAGAAGACCGGCAAGGCCAAGTAATTAAACTGCAAATTCAAAGAAGCCGACATCGCGGCTTCTTTTTTGAATCTCATTTTCTGCGCTTTTGCGTAAGGAACTACAGGTCTTTAAAACTTCGTGGAAGCCCGCGGGGCAGACGCTCCTGCACAGGCTCCCGGAATACCCTTTGGGGCATAGCGGCTTCGATTGCCACCCGTTGCAAACGGAGACCGGAGGCAATCCGCCATCCTTTGCCCTTGCGCTTATGCGCGCGCCGTTACCATCTGGATTTATATCAGCTCAATCCGTTGACGCTTCTTCCCTCTTTTTAACCTTCTCCGCATACATGCGCCGGTCGGCAGCATCCAAAAGCTGCATTTCCGTATGGCCATCCCGCAAATCGCTCAATCCGGTGCTTATGGAAAGAATAATATCGTCACCGCTGTTTTTAAGGGCCACATTTTTCAGCATATCGTTAATTCGTTTCGTTACCGCTTTGGCGGTGTCCATCGCGGCATAGCGGAACACAATCACAAACTCGTCTCCGCCGTAGCGACCCAGCAAATCCGTTTCGCGGATCTGCCGCTGCACAACCGACGTAAACAGCTTCAGCGCACTGTCTCCGGCCATGTGTCCGTAAACATCGTTGATGCACTTGAAATGATCAATATCCATCAGTGCAATCGTCAGGTTAAGGTTTTTCTGCACGGCATTCGTAAGGCTGCGCTGAAGCTGGCTGATCAGGTAGGGCCTGGAAAGCACTCCTGTCAGGCCGTCTTTCTGCGCCATTTCCTTATACAGATAGCCTTCCACCTTATCGGTCACATCCACACAGCTGCCGATATATCCGGCAAACCTACCATCTTCTGAATAAAACGGAACCCCGCGGTCATTAATCCACCGCCATTCCCCATCCGCTCTTTTCAGGCGGTATTCCATCTCAAACGGGGTTTGGTTCCTGAAGTTTTCCTGATAGGTTTGCACGCAGCGTTGCAGATCGTCCTTATGTACGCCTTCCGCCCACCCGTCTCCATTTTCCTGTTCCATCGTGCGTCCCGTAAAGTTCAGCCACGTTTTGTTAAAATAATCGCATTTCGCGTCCAGCCCTGCGCGCCAAACCAGATTGGGTGCATTTTCGACAATGAGTTGATATTCCTGCTCTGTTAATCTCATCATCACAACCTCGCTGTACAGCCTGTTGATTGCATAATTGATCCATGTTCTATTCTTATAGTATCACTCTACCATCACATTGGGGAAATATCAATAGGCTACATCGGATAAGCAGGCTGTGTGCGCCAGCCTCGGTGCTGTGCAGGCAAAATTACAGATCATCCGCAAGCATCTTTTTATATTCCCTGTTGTGTGCGGCGGGATGATGCTTCTTGGCAAAGCAATGCCGGGTGATAACATAGATTACCAGCTGTATCATAACCGGCAGAAACACAAACCCAAGCTTCAGCACCACCGCAAAAAACCCCGCGCTGCCGTGCACCGTCAGGAAAACGCCATAGCTCTCCATATTGGGAAAGACATCCAGCAGGTTTAATGCCATAAACACGGCGGCTGCGCAGAAATACAGCAGCGGCAAGATCAGTCCCGGCCATTTGCCGCGGCGGTACGAGAGGAAATATTCTCCCGCGAAGCTCAGCAGGGTAAGCCCTGTCAGTATCCAAAAAACAGTCATCAGGATTCCTCCTTGCCTTTTCGGTAGGCGAGAATGATGGTTTTGGCAACGTCCAGATCCAGCTTTTCATCCACTGCCATCCGCTTGACCAGCCCGATAAAGGTATCCTCCTCCGCCCTGTCGGAAAGCTGTATTTTCTGGATCAGCCGGTCCAGCCGCAGCCGCACCGTGGGATAGGATACCTCGTACAGCTTTGCGATCTCCTTCAGTGAACCGGATGACAGGATGAACTTTTTGATAAAATTGATATCCTCGCTGTCCAAATCGGATAGCCAGGTGGTTTCGTAGGCCATAACGGCACCTCCTTGTCATCCATAGAATACTCTATATTTATTATCCTGTCAATTATAATTTTAATTTTATTTATTTTCTAATAAATAATATTAATCCAGGAATGGTGAGTATACGAAGAACGCCGCGCTTTCCAGCCTGGCTTCGGCTGAAAAGTGCGGCGTTCCGTCCTTTGTGTCGGCACGTGCGGTTACGGCCGTTGGTTCTCCGCGCCGATTTCCACGCAGTAGCCATTATGGCCGCATGCGGTGCATGTCAGCTTCCGTGTTTTGGGTGTGTGCCTGGCAAAGATAAATTCCTTCATTTTCGGTTTGAACCGGGTATTGCAGTTTGCGCAGATATATTCCGTGTTCCGGTAATACATCCTTATCAGCAGTACCGCAGCCAGGATTACCAGCGGCATACCGGCGGCAAACGGCCACCAAATGCCCCGGAAGATCCACAGCAGTACCGTTCCGACTTCGACAACATCCATGATCAGGCCGACGACCAGCATAGCGATGTACGTGTTGCGCAGTTTTTTCTGGTTTTTCATCATATTCTCTATGTCGCTGATAGAAGTAACCGGCAGAGCATCCGCCGAGCGAATGGTGTTCTGGATAAGCCTGATGGAATGCAGCTGTTTCTGTCTTTCTTCAATTTCCAGGCTGATCTGGCGCTCCTGTTTCTCCAGAAGCAGCAGCAGAACCTTGCTCCTGTTTTCGTTGAGCAGGATTCCCCCGATGGAAGTAAGTGAAAGACCAAGCGCTTTCAGCAGACAGATCAACCGCAGCGTTTCCAGATCCTCCTGTGAATACAGCCGCCTTCCGCCCTCCGTAAGCCCGGACGGCTTCAGCAAATCCTTCGTATCGTAAAACTGAACCGTACGCACGGAAACATCACAGGCTTTGGCTAGCTCTCCGGTCGTGTATTGCGTCATAGATTTCCCTCCTCGGCTTCAACCTTACAACGTGACGCAGCGTAACATGAAATGGGTTACGTAAGGGGATTTTTTCGGATTTTCGAAATTTTCTTCTACAGTATAGCACAGCTCCCTCCGGTTGCAACAGAACAAGGGCCCGCCGGGCTACCGGAGTGCCTTTCTGCAAAAATATTGGCGGTGCAAAAAAATGGCGAAGCGTGCATTTCAAGCGCAAGCGCCACCGGTTTGTTCGGGCTGAAGGCGTTTTACCAAAGCTGTTTCATTATACTTCGGTTCCGGCAGCCATGAGCGCGCTCATCAGTGAGGCAAACGTCTTTGTATGGTCTGCGTGTCATCGTAATCAGTAATACCGTATAGGCTTGCAGCCGCCCCGTCATTGACGTGGCTTTATCGGTTCTATCAGTGCCGCAATGGCGGTCAGCAACGCTTGAAACGTTTCCTTTATGACCGTCTGCTCCCGCCCTTATACCGCTGAATGTAACAAAACCGGCAGCATGGTGACAAGCAGCTTTTCCCAACTATCGGCGTGTTACCGCTGCAATCTTTTTACAAGCAGCGGCATCCTATCCAATAACTTTTCCAGTTCTTTTTTCTTTGTTCTATGCTACACAATTTCCATATAATGGTATACTGTATAGGTTGAATGAACATCTTTCTCCTGCTGATCCCATACTATAAGAGGTATCGCTATGCAAAACGGAAAATTAACCCCATCCCGGTTTATCCTCGCCCTCATCCTGTTGATAACCCTTGTTCTGTTTGCTCTCCCCGCGGCGGCGGCACAGACAGCCGTCGCAGCCCCCGCGCTTCAGGATGACGATCCTGCCGTTTTCACCGTTCCGCTGCTGGAAACATGGGTTCGCCAGGAGCTGGGCATACCCGAACCGGAACCGATCCATATCAGGGATCTAGATTCCATTACCGAAATCTATTTTGCCGGTACCAAGGCTATCACCGCGGACGACTACGTGGAGCATAACGATTTTACGCTCGGCGGCGTACAGGTTGGCGATGAGCGGCTGATGGGCTGGGATTTTTATTCGCTGGAGGATTTCCGCCAGTTCCGAAACCTGACCCGGCTCACGGTGGCCGGGCAGCAGATAACCGCCCTTACCAGCATCGAAACGCTGCCGCTGGAATACCTGAATCTTACCTATAATCACATTTCCGATCTGTCTCCCCTGTCCGGGATACGCACGCTGCGCACGCTGGTGCTGGCGGAAAACCCTGTGGAAGATCTCATGCCGATTACAAAAATCACACGGCTGGAGGAGCTGGATCTCAACCGGACCAGTGTTTCGGATTTATCTCCGTTGATCGCCAATAAATATCTGTACAGCCTGCATGTGGACCTTTGCCCCAATCTGAAGGATATCAGTCCGCTGCCCAGCTGCCGGTCGCTGACACAGCTTTCCCTCCGGGGAATCGACTGTGATCTGTCCCCCCTGCAAGGCTGCAAATATCTGGAGTTTCTGAATGTAAGCTATCTGACGCAAGCGGACGTTGATTATCTCAAACCGCTTACGCAGCTTTACTTTATGGAAATCCACGCCAGCCAGCCGGAGGATTTGACCCTGCTGGATCTGCCGTGGCTGCAGGAATTGCAACTGCTGGACTGCGGGTTTACCAGCCTTTCCTTCCTGCAAAACTGCACAGCGCTGCAGGGCCTGTATATTCTGCGCATCCCGATCGAAACGCTGGACATTCCCCCGTCCGTCTCGATCAAAACACTGGAGCTTTTATGCTGCAACATCAGCGATGTTTCCTCGCTGGTTTCAGTTCCGACGCTCCAATCCGTTACGCTTCCGGAGATAGCGCAGGAAAGCTATGAGCAAATCGCGTCTCAGGTAAGCTGGACGCCGGAATTTGACGGCGGAACCTACGAATCCTATTCCACGAGCCCCATGATACGCCAATCGGCCGAACCCTTCCCCAAGCCGTGCGAGGCGGCCCTGATGGAACCGGAATATGTTCCGCTGGCGGACGCCGCCGCATACAACCGCGATATTCTCACCGATGAGCTGCTGAGCTCGCCCAGCACCCTGCCCGATGCCAGTAACACCTCCCTGCCCTACTGGACAGGCTTCACTGCCGAAAACAAAGGCCGCGCCACGATTGATTTCATCGCCGCGCATTATTGGTTTGAAGACGAGGTCAGGTTCGTATCGGAAAACGGCTTCAACTTCTACCGCGCGTTCTATGATTTCTCCAATCTCAGCGACCCCGGCGATTCCCAGTATGTAAACCTGCACGCGCTGGAGGAGATCGACCAGCTGATTGCCTGGGGCATACAGTACAACGTGCATATCCAGATTTCACTCGGTGGGTTGCCGGGGTATAACGGAACCAATGACGGCGCCATTCTGGAAAACGGCACCACATACTTTATCGACAATCCTGATGAGCAGGCCCTGCTCCAGCAGTATTGGACGCTGCTTGCGAAGCGCTACGCAGGGATTCCCAATCGATACCTGGATTTTGAGCTGATGGCCGAGCCTACCTATCGCGGCAATATGGAATGGGAAGCCTCCTGCGATGTATACGATCAGGCCATGATCAGCATTCTGAAAAGCATCTGGCACGCCGAAGGGGATAAAGACGAAGCATCCCGCCGGGTTGTGATGATTATGACGCCCAATGTGGGAAGCGAGCACCTGCGTACGCTTGCTTCCCAGGGCTGTGTCGTTTCCCTGCACACCGGCATTCCCCACTGGATCGGCATGGGCGGTGCGGACGCCGTGGGCCATGATGTATACGAAAACCAATCCTACCTGCCTTCGCTGGATACCCTTGACTGGCCGGTTCTTTTCCTGCCGGAAGTCATGATCCCCACAGGCAGCTATACGCCGCTTACCCTCACCTCGGAATCGGCATTCCCAGCCGGTACGGAATTCAACCTCCACTTCTTCTATGATTGTTCGGGTACGATCACCGTTACTGCCGACGGCAAAAAGATTGACAAAATCGTGGAGCCGAGGGGATGGACAAAAAAAGACAAAGCGTCCTACTCCGTTGTGCTGGACAAGGCCGCTTCCTCCGTTGTTTTCAAGGTATCCAACTATGAAATTCCCTTAAGCCTGATCACTGTTAGCATTCCGGGCAAGGAACCCGTTCACCTGGTACCCCATTCGTTCTACAAGGATAATTCCGTGTACACTGATATGCCGGAGATCACAATTCTGGATAATGGCACTGTATCCGGTAAGGGCTTTGACGGGCAGGCCGTGATGACCTACGATATCGCGCCTTTCAGAGACAAGGTGCTTGCGGCGGGCGGCGGCTTTATGATCACCGAGCTTGCCATCGGCGCCGCAACCCCCATCCGGCTGGCAGCCGCGATGGCCGACGATCTGGACGGCATGATGCAGGAAAATCAAATCCCCTGGTCCGGCGAGTGCTTGTGGGATGTGCTGGAATTCGTTACGCGCCCCGGCACAACGCTGGCCCATTATGAGGGCACCTCCTGGTATTACGACAAGGCTTATCTTGATACCATCAAAAAGTATGCGGCCAACGCCGTGCAGTAAACGGCAAGGCAAAGCGCCCGGCGGATGACTTCATCTGCCGGGCGCTTTGTCTTATCACGGAGAACAGCTACTTCATCTCAGAGAAAAGCCGGGTGTTCCCTCCTTATGAGCTCACTCAGCCCTTCACGCTGCCGGCGGTCATACCGGCAATAAAGGATTTCTGGTTTAGCACGAAAATAATCAGGATCGGAACCACGCTCATTACCGCGCCGGACAACAGCAGATCGTAGTTATTGCCGTACGGTGTCAGCAGGGATTGCAGGCCGATGGGGAGGGTTTGCATGTCGGTAGTACGCAGGATGATCATCGGCCACACCATGCTGTTCCAGCTTCCCATCGACAGCAGAATCGTCATCGCGCCGAAGGCTGGAAGCATAAGGGGCAGCATCAGCTTGAAATAGATCCCGTATTCCGTACAGCCGTCAATTCGCCCTGATTCCATAATTTCCACCGGCAGCCCCAGCGTGTATTGCCGGAAGAAGAACACACCGGTGGCCGGTACGAAAAACGGCAGCGCAACACCGAGATAATTATTAATCAGGTTCATGGAATCCATCTGCTTGTACAGCGGCAGGATCAGGATTTCCACCGGCACCATCATCACCATCAGCACCAGAATAAAGACGACGTTTTGCCCTTTAAAACGGTACTTTGCCAGACCGTACCCGACCATCGCCGAGAGAAATAGCCCGCTGACAACCTGAACAACCAATATCAGAATGCTGTTCAGATACCACCGGAGATACATACCGTCCCGGTCAGTAACCAGCAGCCCGTAGTTGACCAGGTTGTAGTTTTGGATATCAAACTTAAATTGCAGCCCGTTGCGGATCATTTCCTGACCCGGTTTAAATGAGGAAATCAACAGGAAGAAAAACGGTACAATGGCCCATACGGCCAGGAGGAGAACGATCAGCGTTGCAAAGAAAGACACAATCCGCTTTTTTCTTTTAGCGCTCATGCTTTATCCCTCCTTCGGAGCGAACCCGTGAGGGAAAGCTGAATGATATTGATGATCAGCACGCTGAGCAGGAGTACGATACCGGCCGCCGACGCCAATCCGAAGTTATTCCGGTTGAAGCCCTGCGAATAGATATACCCGACAATGGTCGCGCCGATATCGCCCGGGGTGCGCGCACTGTTGAACAGCGTATAGCTTTCGGCGAACATGGAAAAGCCGCCGTAGATGGAGATGGTCAGCACATAGATGATCATCGGCTTTACCGATGGCACGGTGATATGAATAAACTGCTTGAACGCGTTTGCCCCGTCAATACGGGCGGATTCGTATTGTTCTGCCGGTACGCTTTGAAGCGCGGACAGATAGTAGATAATGTTTACACCCATCCATTTCCAGCAGCAGAAGATCACAAATACCAGCATGGTGGTGTTTCGCTGTTCCAGCCAGGCCTCAGCAGGCAGGTTCAGGGAGCCCAGCACCGCGTTGAACAGCGCGTTCTCATTGGAGGAAAAGGCATAACGGAAAAACAGACCGGCCATGACCACGCTGGTCAGCGCCGGTACGAACATGGCGCTCTTCATGGCGTTTGCCCGTTTCACGCATCCGGAATTCAGCATGCTTGCAAGCACCAGCGGGACCGGAATCAGGATCAGGCATGTCAGCAGCGTATACAGCGCGGAAGTCCGGCAGGCGGTCAGAAAGTAGTCGTTATTCAGCAGCGCATAGTTGGCAAAGCCCGCGTACTGCGCGGGAGCAAAGCCTTTTTGCTGCTGGAAGCTCGCATACATCGTATCAATAATGGGTTTAACGAAGAAGAACAGAAAAAACAAAATAAACGGAGCCACAAAAATATAAGGAACAATTTTCCTGGAGTTCACAACGCGGTACAGGCGAGAGCGCGGGATTCGGTTGTCCATCGGCTAGCCTCCCATGGAAAAATGAAGGTCTTCCCGGGGACATTGTCCCCGGGAAGATAGGTTTTCCGTGGTTATTATTGAAGCGAACGCAGTTGCTCCGCGGCGGCGTGCAGAGAATCGGCCGGGGTTTTGCTCTGCTCAGAAAGTACTTCAAACATAACAGTTTTCTGTACCAAAGTCAACGCCTCAGGATAGAGGGAGTTGGACGTGGACAGCGAGGTGATGGACGCTGCCGTATCATTCATGACCTGATACACATCATCGCCGAAGTAATCGGTGAAGCGGTTGGGCGCCGTCATTTCGGGATCGGTATACACGTCTGTACGGATGGGATCGAAGCCCAGCTCGGTCCAGGTGCGGATTGCGCCTTCCTTGGAGATCTTGGCGAAATAGAGGAAATCTTTGGCAAAGTCCACATTCTGGCACTGGTTGGTAATGGAGGTGCCGGTGCCGCCCAGACCGCAGGAGTTTGCGCCGCCTTCCGCCCAAACAGGCATTGTGGTCACAGCCATTTTACCGTCAAGATCAGGCATATAATCGGTAAAGCGGTTCAGGTACCACAGCGGCATGGCGATGCTGGCCACATTGCCCTCGTTCATGTACGCATACCACTCTTCACTGTGGCAGAACCCGCCGGGCATAAGTACGAAGATGCCCTCGTTCACGCCGTCCAGCAGCCACTGGAGCGTATCGACGTTGATCTGGTTGTCAAGGATCACTTCTCCGGTTTCCTTGTTGAAGAAATCGCTTCCCTGCTCGGTAATGAGGGGGTAGTAGGTCCAGTGCTCGGTGGTTTCAACAGCCATGATGTATTTGCCGGTCTTTTCCTTGATCGTGCGGCCGGCGGCCTTGAAATCGTCCCATGTTACGATGCTGTTGATATCCACACCGGCCTGCTCAAAGATTTCCTTGTTGTACATGAGGGCCGCGGCGCCTACATGATAGTCTACGCCATAATAGTTGCCATAATTGGCATAGTTGTCAAAGCGGCCCATGATCAGCATTTCTTTGTCGGGCTCCACAATGGAGTTCAGGGGAACCAGCGGGATGTATTCTTCTTCGCCGGTAATGAAGTTGGCGTACATTGAGATTTCGATATCCACCATATCGGGTGCCCCGGTGCCGGTCTGCAGCGAGATCAGCAGATTGTTGTGAAGGTCATCATAGCCGAGCGTTTCGGCCTGAAGATCAATCTGGCGGTCGGGATAGGTTGCGTTCCACCGCGCGGCGGCATCTTCCATAAAGGTTTGGTGTGCTGCCTGGAATGTCCAGAAGGTGACGGTTGTTGCATCCGCTGCAACGGCTGATACGGATAATCCGGTAAGGATCATCAGACAAACCAGTAGTACTGACAGGTAACGTTTCATAGTGGAACCTCCTTTTTATTGAGAAGCAGCCTCGTGCTTCAGGTGCAAAATGAAGTGTGTGAAACATTTCCAACAGAGTGTAAACACACTGCCGGTAATATTGTCTGTTACATTATCGTTAATGTGCTCGCAATTGCAAAAACCGAAGGTTTGTTATCTGTTCGGTTCGTTTCCTCTGGCATTGCATTAACGGTAATGTTTTCTAATCACGATATATCATATTCTACTTGGTTTGTCAACACCTGGAAGCAGACAAATGCAGGGATATTGGATGTGCTGAACGAATGAAACAATGCAGGAAATCTTATCATACATAAGGTTTCGCAGCTCGAACCATTTTCGCACAGTGATGCCGAAATTTCTTTGTCCACGCAGCCGCAGACTCCGGTATTTTGCAGAAGCGGATCAAACCGGTATCCCTTGTGCTTCTGGGAACAGGATGGAAGGTATGAAATCATCAAAGGAACCCAAACGAGTATTGCTGAAGGATATCGCCAGTGTTACCGGGTACACGGTAAACACCATATCCCACGCGCTGCAGGACAAGACCGATATTGCGGAATCCACGCGAACTTATATTAAGAATGTCGCAAATGAAATGGGGTATGTCCGCAACAGTATCGCAAGCTCGCTGCGCTCGGGCCGCTCCCGCACGCTCGCGGTGATCGTAAAGGAAGCGTCCAACCCTTTTTATGCCATTATGATCGATACCATCCATGACGTTGCGGAAAAATACGGCTATACGGTTTTCGTGTTCTGCACCCGAGACGTTGCCACCCAGGAACGCAACGCGATTTTGGTAGCCATTGGCCGCCAGGTTGACGGCATTCTGCTCTTCCCCAGTGCCAAATCCTCCGCCAATTTAACCCTGCTGCGGAATTCCGGCATTCCCTTCGTGCTGATCAGCCGGCATTTGAAAAACCCGGACTATGATTATGTTGTCTGCGACGAGGAAGAGGGCGGCTATCTGGCCGGCAAGCATTTAATCGAAGCGGGATGCCGGAAGCTTATCTTTTTTTATAACTTCGACGTGGTTTTCAGCAGTGAGAGGCGCACCAACGGGCTGATGCGCGCTGTGCGGGAAGCCGGGATACCCGATCAGGATGTGATTTCCTATCAGTATCAAAACGATAAGGAAATGGCGGAGCGGCTTCGGCAGTGGAAAGCGCAGGGGTTCACCGGCGTTTTCGCCTTCTGTGATATCGAAGCATGGCAGTTTGCAAGCCACTTGCAGGCTTGCGGCCTGACCCAAGATTTTGCTCTGGTCGGGTTTGACAACATCCAAAAGACCATTGATTTTCCTTCTCCGCTGTGTACGATCGACGGTTCCATGCGGCAATTGCCCAAAATTGCCATTTCCATTCTCATCGACCGTATCCGGGGCGATGCGTCGCCGCCCAAATCTATCATTCTTCCGGTTCGCCTGGTATGCCGCGGCAGCTGCAACCGGAAACAGCCGGAGCCTGCAAACAAACCATCCGCGTAAAGACGCGAACCATACCGCAGGCCGATCATGCCAGCCGGAAAACTGAAAACGGAGCGCCGCGCATGCCGGGCCGCTCCGTTTTGTTTATGGCAAACAAACGTCTTGGTACAGGACAAAGAACCGGATACCGCAGCCATAACCGCGCAGAAAGCAACAGGCACCAAAACGCTTTCTGAAATAGTCATTCAGCCAGGAACGCGGAGAAAAACAAAGCCTTTTCCTGCCCTGCTTTCTACAGGTAGCTGAGCAATAGCGCCGCGTTCAGGCCGGTGACGGCCAGCCCGATCCCCCACAGAAGGATCTTGAGTCCCCTGCCGTTGGCGTGGGCGCCCATCACCTTTTGAGAAGATGTGAGATAGATCAGGGTGAAAATGGTGATGGGCAGCTGAATGCTCAGCAGCATCTGGGAATAGATCAGCCCGTCGAATGGGGACGCGATCAGGAAGATAATCAGCGTCGCGGGCACCATGGTAATCAGCACGCCGAGGCGGGAATGATTGTCCTTCAGGTTATACGGTTCCCCGAAAATGCCCGCAAAAATACTGCCGCCCGCCATGCCCGCCGTGATGCTGGAGGAAAGCCCCGCAAACAGCAGTGCGATGGCAAACACCACCCCCGCCGCGTTGCCCAGCAGGGGCTTGAGCATTTCCTGCGCCTGCGCCAGATCATCCACTACGGTATTCTGGGTAAAAAACGTAGCCGCCGCCATCAGGATCATGGCGCTGTTGATCGCCCAGCCGATGGCCATGGACAGCAGCGTGTCGGTAAACTCGTACTTGAGCTGTTTCTTAATCACAGCCTCATCCTGCAGGTTCCACTGCCGGCTCTGGATAATCTCGGAATGCAGAAACAGGTTATGCGGCATCACCACGGCGCCCAGCACGCTCATGATCACCACCATTGATCCCGTGGGGAACGCCGGGGTAACCCATCCGGCCGCGGCCGCGGGCCAGTCCGTATGGATCAAGCAGATTTCAAATAAAAAGGATAGCCCGATCAGCGATACAAAGCCGATAATAATCTTTTCGATCTTCCGGTACGAATTGGTAAACTGCAGCGTCAGCACAACGACAAGCGTAAGCAGCGACCCGATTTTGATCGGCAGCTGAAACAGCATGTTCAGCGCGATGGCCGCGCCCAGGATTTCCGCAAGGGCGGTGGAAACCGATGCACCAACGGCGGTAACCAGCACAAGGTTTTTCGCCCAGGGGCGCATATACTCCGTGGCCGCTTCGGACAGGCATTTGCCCGTGACGATCCCCAGATGCGCCGCATTGTGCTGCAGCACAATAAGCATAATCGTGGAGAGCGTAACCATCCAAAGAAGCGTATAGCCGTACTGTGAGCCCGCCGCAATGTTGGAGGCCCAATTGCCCGGATCGATAAACCCGACCGTGACCAGAAGACCCGGTCCCAGATACTTCAGAAATCCGGCCGCCTTATGCAAATGGGGTCGTTTGCCAAAATATTTGCCGATCATACGCTTTTCCTTCACCATCCTGTTTCTCAACCCATTCATCCGTATCAGTATTGCTGTATTATACCATGATTACGCTGTACACGCGCCAGTTTATTGCGTATGCAAGACCTTCCGTATCCCCTCCCGGCCGTTCCTCCGTGCCTTGGCAGCACAGAGGGGATCCGGTGCCGGATCCACTCTGCCTGTCAAAGAACCTCTTCGGGTCGTTATCGCCGCTCGCTTCATAGCGCCTTGGGCGCTGTTCGCTCGCTTACCCCTTTGTTGTAACCCAAGCCTTTGGGGTTCCATGTATAGACTAGTAACATGGTTTACAGAAAGTCCGAGGACATGATTTACAGTTTTCGAATAAAATAGAGGCATGAAAACGCAAGGGAGCGGTGGCCATGCCTTGGGAAGAGAGAACTGTGGAAATGAATCGGGCTGAGTTTGTCAAAAGAGCGTTGGCCGGGGAGAAGAACAAGAGCGCTCTGTGCCGTGAATACGGAATAAGCAGGCCAACAGGAGACAAGTGGATCAAACGGCATCAAGCCGGAGAAGGGATGAGGGACCGAAGCAAGGCGCCGTTCCACACCCCGAATAAGCTCAGCGCAGAGACTGAAGCCATAATTGTAGAAGCGAGACAGAAAGAACCTGCGATCGGCGCCAAAAAGATCCATCGGATGCTAAGCAACCAGGGCTATACGAAGCTGCCCTGTGTCAGCACCGTCAATGCCGTGCTGAAACGCAATCACCTCATCACACGGGAAGCAAGCCAGGCTGCTGCGCGATGTAAACGGTTTGAAAAAGAAGCCCCGAACATCCTGTGGCAGACCGACTTCAAGGGCAACTTCGCGATGCAAAACGGAGAACGTTGCCACCCCTTGTCGATCATCAACGATCACAGCCGGTTCTGCCTGTGTGCCGATGCGAAAGCAAATGAACAGCACAAAGGCGTAGAAGAGAGTTTTCGTAAGGTTTTCAAGGAATACGGATTACCGCAGATGCTGCTTTGCGATAACGGAAACCCCTGGGGTACAAATTACAGCGGCGGATATACCCCGTTTGAGGTCTGGTTAATGGAGCTTGGTATCCTGACTATTCATATTCGTCCGCATCATCCGCAGACTCAGGGGAAAGCGGAGAAATTCAACCGGTCCTACAAGGATGAAAGGCTACAGTATCACGTGCCGTACGACCTAATTGATGCCGACCGCCAGCGGACGGAATACCGGGAGTTTTACAATCAGAAGCGGCCGCATCATGCGCTGGGGCTGGATGCTCCGGCAGAGCACTATCAGGCAAGCACACGCGTTTTCCCTGAGAGAATAACGGACTGGGAATATGGAACGGAATGTGAATTGCGTGAAGTTAAGAAGAAAGGGTATATCCACTATGGAGGAGAGCGTTACTTTCTCAGCTGTTCGTTCGGGGGCAAGTGTATTGCGGTAAAGCCCTCATCGATAGATGGTTTTGTAAATCTGCTCTATCGACAATTCCGGATCGGACGGATAGATTTGAGGGAAAAGAAAATGGTATCCCGCACATGCTATTTGGCAGAGGGCGATCCCCGCTTGACTGAAAAGTTGTAAACTATGTCCTCGGACAATGTGTAAACTATGTTGGGCTTGACATTCCACCCCAATCCCCGGCAATGGTTTCACCCCTGCACCCTGACCAGGACTTTCAGCCCTGGACCCTTTCTTTTTTAGCAGCACAGAGGGGATCCGGTAGCGGATCCCCTGTGGATATGAAATTGGTTGTCCAGCCCGCGTGATTACGGTTTTTGGGGCGTCGCGCTGGAAACGGCGTCGGTCTGACTGTTTGTGCTGGTCTGGGTACCGGCAGAGGTATTCGTCTTCTGCTGTACTACCGCGCTGACCTCGCCGCTGAAAAGCAGCTGCTGGTCCGAAACGGAGGCGATGCCGTCCACGGTGAGGCCATTATCCTTTTCAAAGGCCTGCATAGCGCTGAAAGTGCCGTTTCCGAAATTATCGACGACTTCCTTTTTATAGTACCCCAGCTCCGCCAACCGGGTTTGCAGCGCCATTACCTCATACCCGACGTCGCCTTTTTCGAGTTCAACATAAGGATACTTTCCATTGGCGTGCAGTAAATCGCCGATAACATACCATTGCTGTAAAAGCTCGTCCGGGGTATACGAAGCGAACTGTGTTGCGTCCGTCGCCGAAGCGGACGCCTGGATGGCGGGCACGGTGCTGAAAAGCAGTAAAACGGCAAACGCCATCATGATCAATCGTTTCAAAACATTCATCCTCTCTGTTTGCGATCGGTTGAAACGGTAACTTCTTCAAGGGTAATCATACCCTATACAAAGAATACCCCATGTTTTGAAAAACGAACCAGAATCAACTGTAACAAGACCGGGACTGCGCTGTTATTAAAAAGCAGAGGGAAAGCAGCTTACCGTGGAAGATAAAACAACAGATAGAATCTGCTGCCACAGAGCAACTCCATCTCCAAAACCCGGTCATAAATCACGCTTTGCCGCGCAATGCGCCGCCCTGTAAGCAATCCAGGTAAGCGATGAAAAAGCGCTTACCTAATATCCTGTTGGCCGCCATTCGGCGTTTCCCCGTGAAACGGAATTACAGCAAAAGCGTAAACATCAGGGGTATGGTCACGATGCATACAAGGGTTGTCAGCGTAACCCCCTTGGAAAGCAGCGTATAGTCTCCGCCGTACTGCTGCGCCATCATGACCGTCATGCTGCCTACGGGCGCGCTCATCATCACGACGCATACCCCCAGCAGATCTCCCCCGCCAATGATGAGCTTGAGGAGCAGGCAGCCGGCCAGCGGCAGAATCACCATCTTGATTACCGTAAACAGCTGCAGCTTATAATCCGTAAAGAACGACCGGATCTTTACATCGGCCAGGGTCGCGCCGATGATCATCATGCCCAGCGGGGCAGTTAAATCGCTCAGATATCCCAAGGGCGAGGTGATGATCTCCGGCAACTGGATGCGCAGCAGATAAAAAGTCACCGCAAGAATGCTGGAGATCACACCCGGATTGATGCATTTTTTCAGCGTTGACCATTTGGAAGCCGTCTGGCTGGCGCCGCTATTACGCTCCAACAGCATCACGCCGTAGGTATAGATCAAAACGCTGAATAGAATGATAAAAACCGATACATACAGCAAGGCCGAGCTGCCCAGGATTTCGGACACCAGCGGAATGCCCATAAACCCGATATTGGAAAAAACCAGCATCAGCGCATAGGCGTTGGCCTCGTTCTGCTCCAGCTTCATCAGCCTGGGCAGGATTGCGGCCGCGGTGATCAGCACCGCGTACATGATCACCGCAATGATCAGCGCCGTCAGCAGTTCTCTGTCTGGGATCAGGTGCTCCGTTTGAGAGGACATGATGATCATCGCCGGATTGGCTATGTAGACAACAATGGAGGATAGTTTCCGGTTGGCGTGCTCATCCAGGATATGCACCTTCGCCGTCAGCAACCCGACCAGCATCAATACCAGGAATATCAGCATTTTTTCGATGATCAGCATTCTTTTCTGTTTCCTTATCCAAAAATTGTGTATCTGTCCGTTACCCAGTGTACATCAGTACCGGGAATAAATGAAGTGCCTTACGGTTATTTTGTCCGGATGAATCCGATGCCCTTCCATTTTAAACTTCTGCGCAGGGCAAGCCTGGGAACCAATACCACTGGCTGGAAAACAGCAAAAGATGATCAGGCGCAAGAGCCTCCGCCTGATCATCCTTTGTATTGCGAATGAGTGTTTCCGTTGCACACCGTGCCGCGGCCGCCTTCGAACTCCGCGCTCGCGCTCCTTATGCGTCAAAGTTCCGGGTAAACATATTTTCGTCTTCCAGCAGGCTTTCGATGGTGTCAAAGCCCAACTTATTCAGCAGTTCAAGCACATACGGGTTATCCACCGGCGTATCGTATACCGCCTTGCGCCCGTATTCGTTCACGTTGCCGGTCGCCTCGGTTTTGTCGATCAGCGATTTGGGGCCGCCCACGCATCCGCCGACACAGCCCATTCCCTCGATAAAATTCGCCTGCACCGTTCCGTCCAGAATTTCTTTGAGCATTTCCTTGCACGCCTTTACCCCGTCCGCGTGCTTTGCCCTGATCTTGATCTCCCGGTCCGGCTTCAGTCGGTCAAGCGTGTTTTTCACGGAGTCGCTCACCCCGGAGGTTACGGCGTACCGTATGCCCGCCCGGGAGGAATGATCCCGGACATCCTCCTCCAGCGTAGCGGGATCGATGGACGCCGCGGCCAGAATATCGCGGATCTCCTCAAAGGTAAGCACGTAGTCCACCGCGTCCGCGATATCCTTTTCCCGCGCCTCCGCCTTTTTAGCGATGCAGGGTCCCACAAATACCGTAACCGCGTCCCGGTACAGAGCCTTGATGGATTTTGCGCAGGCCACCATCGGCGATACGGAGGGGGGCAGGTGCGGCACCAGCGTATGGTACACCTTTTTGATCATCGCAATCCACATGGGGCAGCAGCAGCTCGTCAGCATAAAGTCCTTATCATTCTGAATCGTCTTATCAAACTCCAGCGCTTCCTTCAGCGTCAGGATATCGGCAAACAGCGCAACCTCGATCATCCCGGCAAAGCCCAGCTGTTTGAACGCGCTGCGCAGCTTGCCCGGCGTAACCTCCTTGCTGAACTGGCTGATATAAGCCGGGGCGATCATGGCGTACACCGGGGCCTTGCCTTCGTTGATGATATCGAATATCGGCACGGCTTCTTTGACTTCCATCAGGTTATTTTCCTCACAGCTGCGGATACAGTCTCCGCAGCCGACGCAGTTTTCTTTTGATATCGACACATTGCCGCTTTCATCCTGCTCCAGCGCGCTGAAAAAACACACCTGCGCGCACTTGGCCTTTTCCTCAGCCGAGCATAAGCACCTGCCCAGCCGTACGACAGGCGGATGATTGTGAGGGTGCAGCAGGCAATCCAGCTGGTGGGGGTCGCAATCCGCCTCCGCGTTTGCCTTTGCCAGCTCCGCGTCCAGATTGTTACCGATCCCGGCCTTCATCAATCTTTCATACAAAGATGAGAACGTTTGCATGCTGATCCCCTCCGTATTTTTGTCCGGCTCCTTCCGCCCGCAGGAACAGAAAGGTCGTCCGGCTTTTTAAGCTCCCGGTCCGGATTTCTATGGCAGGCATATGCGGCACCCTATGGCCCTTTGTTTAGATTTGATTGTACCCTATCGGCAGCCTGGCAGTCAATGCCCGGGCGGTTACGCGGGACAGGCAAACCGGCTGTCCGCCCTCCCCCGTTCCCCCTGTGCCGGTTCCGCGCCCGGCTGCTTACGCCTGGGGAGCCGCGTTGTTGACCATGATCTCTAAAAGGCGGATAAGCTCCTTTTTCTCCCGGATGCTCATCCCGGCTGTAATCCCGTCGCTCCATTCCGTGAGCAGTGCGCGGATCACCGGGAGCAGCTCCCGGCCCGTATCGGTAAGATAAAGGTTGTACTGCCTGCGGTTCGCCTGGTCCTGTTCCCTGGCGATATACCCATGGTCGTCCATTTGCCTGCATTTTCTGGCGATGCCGCTTTTGTCGATCCCGATAAATTCCACCAGGGCATCCTGCGTGGATCCCGGATGCTTGTCCAGAAAAAGAAGGATCAGGAACATGGAACCCTTCAGCCGATAGGCATGGAGCCGCTCGTTCAAAAATTGCCGTCTGCGCTTTTCCAGGCGGCCGATATACCGCGCGATATTTCTGGAAAAGGTATGCTCCGTATCGTTCATAGAATCCCTCCCCGGTACAGGATATGTTCTGCAAGCATCGATTATTTACCTGTTGAAGCCGTTGCAGGCAGCCATTTTTCTCTTTCAGGCTCGCAATCGGTTTCGAGTGCCTTGATTTTTCTCATCAGCCACAGTACCATTGGCAGCGCGACGCACGTTGTAAGGATATCCGAAACAGCCTGCGCCGAAGCCAGTCCGTAAATGCCAAACAACCGCGACAGCACAATCACGCTGGGTACCAGGCAGATCATCTGGCGTGAAAGCCCCAGGACGCCCGCGCCGATCGGCCGCCCCAGCGCCTGATACAAACCGTTGGCGATCATCCCCCACACATGCAGCGCCATGGTGATGCACTGGGTGATGATGATATACGACCCGATTTGCACCATTTCCGCATTATCTGTTGCGGAAAAAACGCGAATCAGCCGGGGTGCGAACAGCGCCATCCCCGTGCCCAGCACAATCGCCCCCGCAATGCCCATGGCACTGCACGTCCAAAATGCCTGCCGGACTCTTTTATACTGTTTCGCGCCCCAGCAATAGCCCGCCAACGGCTGGAACCCCATCCCAAGCCCCAGGATGGCCGCACCGACCAGCTTGGTGCACTTGTTCGCCACCGAAACCGCGGCCAGCGGCGTATCGCCGAACGATCCCGCGTAGTTGTTGAGCACAATGGTGGACAGCGCCAGCATGCTGCTGCGCAGGAAGGTGGGGATACCCATTTTCACGATTTCCGCATAAATCAGTTTGGTGGGAGAAAACTGTTTAAGCCGCAGTTCAATCAGGGTTCTGCCTTTCAAAAACGGCAGCAGCAGGATGGTGCAACTGATCATTTTAGAAATCCCGGTCGCAATCGCCGCGCCCGCAATCCCCAGCCCAAATCCATTGATAAATAAAGGATCCAGCCCGATATTGACCAGACAGCCGGACACCATACCCACCATGGAAAGCCTGGTGCTGCCCTCCGAGCGCAGCAGCTGGCTCAGCACCACGGTGCCCGCCGTAAACGGCGCGGAAACCAGAATCCAGCTTGCGTACTGTACGGAATACGGCTTTGCCGTCTGCGTTGCGCCCAGTACAACGACCATCGGATTAATAAACACATAGGCAATGGCGGCGGCCGCGGAGATGATCGCAACCGCCGTCAGCAACGCGGTAGAGGCCACCCGGCTTGCCTGCTCATAATTTTTTGCGCCCAGCAGCCGCGAAATATAGCTGGAGGCGCCGATGCCAAACCCCATCGCCACCGAGCGGATCAGCTGCATGAGTGAATCGTTCACGCCTACAGCCGCCGTGGCCGAGGTGCCAAGCTGGCTAACAAAATAGGTATCGGTGATATTGTAGATCGAGTCGATCAGCATCGCAATGATCATGGGCACCGCCAGCAGCGGGATCACCTTCGCCACCGGGTCCTCCAGCATCATCTTCCTGCGTGCGTCACGGTGTACCGCTTGATGACTGGTCAACAGAAACGCTCCCCTTTGATATTAGTTGCACAATACAACTGTTGTGTGTAGCACCTACTATAGCAGAACGCCGCTGCACCGTCAACCGAACAGAACGGACAAAAAGGCAATCCATTTTCGGTTGTTCAACGTTTTATCTTCACGCACTTTTTCTGACACGGTTGTCATATATTGGGAGATTATGATATGATGATGAAAACCTATTGGATTTCAGTAATCCAGACATCGCCTTTTGGGGGCGTACAATTAAATGCCGTTTTGGCCGGAGAAGGAATGATGGCGATGGCAAAGAACGCAGAGTTGGAATTCATTTTCAACAGTACACAGGACATCATGTTCATGGCGGAATATGTCGAAGATGAATTTCACTATATCAGGCTTAATACAGCCCATCAAAAGTTATCGGGCCTGCACAGCAGCGATATCGAGGGCAAAACGCCTATTGAGGTTTGGGGGCCGGAAACCGGCCGCCGGCTGCAGCAGTTTTACCTTGAGGGCCTTTTATCGGACGGCGGAATTACCCGGGAAGAGGTGCTGGAGCTGCGCGGCAAACGGTATGTGTTTATGACGCGGCTGATGCCCGCCGTTGAGGAGGGACACCGTTACCTGATCGTGTCCCGAACAGATATCACACAGCTGAAAACCCTGCAGGAGGAGCACCTGGAGCTTTTGCACAAGCTGCAGGCCATGTTCAGCGATCATTCCGCCATCATGTTCGAAATTGATCCGCAAACGGGCAAAATACTGAATGCCAATCCATCCGCCTGCGCTTACTATGGATATGACAGGGAGGAACTGCTCCGCCTGAACATACAGGATATCAATATGCTGCCCAAGGATGAAACCGCCCGGATGCGGAAAAAAGCGCTGGAACGTTCTCAGGGCCATTTCATATTCCCCCACAGGCTGAAAACCGGCGAAATACGATTGGTAGAAGTGTATTCCTGTCCCTTTCAGGATAAAAAGGAAACGCGGCTGTATTCCATCATCTTTGATGTCACCGACAGGGAAACATTTAAGAAGAAACTGTACCGGGAAAAAGAAATGCTGGATACCACCCTGCGTTCCATCGGCGACGGCGTAGTAACAACCGACGTTCAGGGTAAAATCACCTCCATGAATAAAGTAGCCGAGGATATTACCCTATGGCACAGCGAGGACGCGGTCGGAAAGGATTTCAACGAAGTATTCGTGCTGATAAACGAGCAGGATGGAACCCTGCGGGAAAGCCCTGTTAAACGGGTTCTGGAAACGGGGAAGATTATGGGCCTCGCCAACGACACCGCCCTGATCACCAAAAACAATAACAGAATCGCCATTGCGGACAGCGTGGCGCCCATCAGAAACGAAGGCGGAGAGGTTTTCGGCGTTGTGATCGTTTTCCGCGACATCCGGGCCGAAAAAGCCCGTCAAGAGGAAGTGCTCTTCCTCAGCTATCACGACGCCCTGACCGGTCTTAACAACCGGCGTTTTATCGAATCGGAAATCAACAGGCTGGACAGCGGCATGCACTTGCCTATCTCCGTGATCATGGGCGATGTAAACGGTCTGAAAATTGCCAATGACGTTTTTAATCATGAGACAGGCGACGAGCTGTTGAAAAAAGTATCCGCAATTTTCCGGGAATGCGCCGGAAAAAATGATATCATCGCCCGGTGGGGCGGAGACGAATTTCTGATGGTGATGCCGGAAGCCAGGCTGCAGGCGGCAGAAGCGATGATTCGCAGGTTGAAAGCGCGTTTCGCGGAAGAAAGTCATGGCGCCATGCAGCTGAGCGTATCGCTTGGCTGCGCGGAAAAGCTCAATTCCCAGCAGCAACTGAGCGACGTCATTCGTCAGGCCGAGGAATGGATGTATCACCAAAAACTGCTGGAAGGAAAAAGCTACCGTAACAGCATCATCAATACACTGCTGGCTACACTTTATGAAAAAAGCATGGAAACCGAGGAGCATGCCAAGCGGCTGATCAAGTATTGCCACGCTGTAGGGGAAAAGTTGAATTTTTCCGACAAAGTGCTCAACGAGCTCTCTTTGCTGGCGGTTCTCCACGACATCGGCAAGGTGGGTATCAAGGAAGATATCCTGAAAAAACCGGCCCAACTCACCCCCGAGGAATGGCTGGAGATGAAAAAGCACCCTGAAATCGGCTACCGCATTGCCCAGAACACCCCGGAGCTCATTGACGTTGCCGAGCTTATTCTGTCCCACCATGAGCGATGGGACGGAAGGGGCTATCCCGGCCGCCTGAAAGGCGAGGATATCCCCATCAGCTGCCGGGTTCTGGCCGTGGCCGATTCCTTTGACGCAATGACAAATGACCGTGCCTACCGCAAAGCCCTGAGCCGGGAAACGGCGGTACAGGAAATCGCCGGCGGCTCCGGCACGCAATTTGACCCCTATATTGTAGACATATTCTTGGAGGTGCTGGAGCAGGAGGACAGGGAAACAAGCGGGGAGCGGCAAGCTGAAACCTGATGATCCCTATTGTGGGAAAGCGGCCTCTCCTCCCCAATCCCTGTGGCTGCGATAAATCCGCACTGCCTGTAAACCATCCCTGTATAAGCAAGAAGAAACGGCTTGATTTGTCGTTTCTTCTTGCTTTTTTATGGGATGATCGGGTATCACTTTGTATCCGGCCAGCTATTTTTCAAACCGTTATTCGCCGCCCTGTTCCGCCGCCGTAAAGTGCAGAAAAACGCTGTCGTAGTCGCCCCTGAGCGACAGGGACAGGCCGAGGTTCATCAGCGCGCTTCCGCTCATGCGCAGACCGCTGTCCTCCACGTACGTTCGGTCAGGCACAAGCCCCCGCATGCGGAAGCGCGGCAGGATTTTGTCCCAGTGGCGCATGCCGTGGCCGAACGCGAACACGCTGAAAGCGCCGCCGTCCCGGCGCACATACTGCAGGACGCTGTAGGGATGTTCCAGCGCGGACGCAATGCGGTACACATAGGCATCTTGCAGATCGGGGCGAACCTGCTTAAACGCTGCGGTAGCCTCCCGGAGCGCCGCCAGCTCCTCCGCGGATGACTGGAGCAGGTTGATGCCGATGCTCATGGAACCTGTCATCCCCGTGTGAACACGGAAGGAAAGCGGCGTAACCCGCCCATTGACGCCGTTGGGAGACGAGGCAATATTGCCCGCGCCGCCTGCGGTTTTGGGGATGAACAGCGTGGTAAAGCCCTCATGCAGCAGCATCACATCCACCGGATCGGCATTATCGGATCGGTTGATACGGTCGGCATAGGGCACCATGCCAAAATCCGCCCGGCCCCCGCCGCTGGCGCAGTTTTCAAACAACACGTCCGGGTATTTTTCGTTCAGGTGCCGCCAGATGGCGTACAGGTTTTGGATATAGCGCACGGACACGCTGCGCTTATCCTCCATGGGCGCTTCCGGCCAGCCATACTCGGTGAAATAGCGGTTCATATCCCATTTCAGATAATCCAGGCGGTAGTCCTCCACCACCCGGTCCAGCCAATCAATCGCCCAGTCCCGCACATCGTCCCGCGCCAGATTGAGCACCAGCTGGTTGCGGCAGAGGGTGGATTCCCGCGTGGGGTCGCGTAAAATCCAATCCGGGTGCTCGCGGTACAGATCGCTGTCGGGGTTCGCCATTTCCGGCTCCACCCACAGGCCGAAGAGCATCCCCCGCGCGTGGCAGGCCTCGGCCACCGGCAGCAATCCGCGCGGGAACCGCCTGGCGTCCACGGTCCAATCGCCCAGCCCTGCCCGGTCGTTGATGCGTCCGGGCATCCATCCGTCGTCAATCACAAACACGCTCCGCGCCCACGTCCGCGGCCTTCTCCACAAGCGCCAGCATGTTGTCCTCCCGCACATCAAACTCGTACGGATACCAGGAGTTGTAGATGATCGGCCGCTGATCCTGCGCTTTGCCGCGGGGGCACAGGTAATCATACTGCAAATCATACAGGGTGTTGGTCATGCGCTCAAAGCCCGCCGCGCTGAAGCCCAGCGTAAAATCAGGCGTTTCAAACCGCTCCCCGGCCCTGAGGACAAGCTCCGTATCAAAGCTGTTAATCCCACCACAGACCGATACCTGGCCCAGATTGTTTTTCTCCATGGCGATGGCAAAATTGCCGCTCCAGTGCAGTACGCCGTAATACACTTCGCCCGCCGTTTCGGTAGCCTGTCCCCCCTGGTCCAGCGCAAAGAAGGGCACCTGCTGGCAGGCGCCGCAGGTGCCCCTGCGGTTTTCCAATACAATTTTTGCCTGCGTTACAGACTGCTGCATTTTCCGGTATTCCGCGCCCCAGCTGCCGGCCATGTGAGTCAGGCGGTAATCCTGCCCCGCCGGCAGGTGGCAGGTGGCGCTGAGCGTTTCGTACAGCGTTACCGGCTCGCTTCCCTCGTTGAGGATCACGGCGCGGCGGCCAACCAGATCCAGCATACCGTACCCCTGATACTGCAATTCGACGGTCAGCGGATACACCTCATCCTTCAGGGTGATCACCAGACGATCCTCCGCCACCGTGTGCGCATGGTACCGCAGCCGAACGCTTCGAACGCCGTCCGCAAACCGGCACAGCAGCGCCGGTTCGCCGTAATCAAAGGGCTCCTGCACCCGGTATTCCGGCCGCTGAAGCGTGTTCTGGTGAACGCCCAGCGCATCCAGCGTGTCCAGCCCGTCCAGCAGCGTTTCAAAGGCGTCCGGTTCCTCCAGCCGGTTTCCCCAGTACAGGTGCACCAGCCTGCCTGCCCGGTTCACCGCAAAGGCATAGGTCATTTCCCGGGTGTGCAGGGCAAACAGTCGCCGCTGCCCGTTATCATCAATCCGCATATAAAAACCTCCCTGTTGCTATAGGGCAAGTATAGCAACCCGGAAGGCATTGGGCAAAACCAAATCCGGCGGAATATTCCGCCAAAAGTTCACATCGGTTCCACAGCGTGGTTACGGCGCTTTGTCGTTTTTCGTAAATCCCGGTATATACTGCTGAAACAGCTTCACCAGCGCCTCCCGCGAATCCAGCCCAACGATGCCCAGCATCCGCCGCAGCCGGTAGCGCAGCGTGGAGGTGGTGGTGGCAAGTGTTTCCGCCAGGGTTTCGTAGGTTTTCCCGGCGAGAATACCGGAGAGGATATCCCGGTCCAGCTCGTCGCAGCCGGCAATCAGGCTGTCGATCACGCACAGGTGCTTGACCTCCTCATCGCTGTAAAAATCCACGGCGTCGGTAGGCTCGCTGGCGCTGGTAAGCATGGCATAGTTATCCGGCGGGGGAATTTGCATGGTGGATTCCCGCACATGTAGCCTGCTTTCCACCCGGATGGAGGAGGAAACAGCCTCCGGCTGGCGGTAGAGATGGGAATACAGCGCCACCGCCTGACGGCCCATTTCCACATGATCCAGCGACGCGGTGGTCACGCTCGGGGATACAAACTGGGAGAGCATGGAATCGCCAAAGCAGGTTACAAACAGCGTTTCCGGCACACGGATATCCGAGCGTTGCAGGCGCTTAACCAGGGATACCGCCACGATATCGTTAGCGCAGATCACAGCGTCGTACCGGGAAACGTCAAAACGGAAATCGTCATAGCACTGGGCGAGGGACGCATAGTTATAGTACACATGGCCTTCAGGATCCGCGTCGCCTTCCTTTTGGGCCAGGGAGCAGAAATACCGCAGCTTGATGCGGTCGGCGGATGAATTGGGGTTGAAGCCGTACAGCGCGATGCGCGGACGGCCGCAGGCTTTGAGGTAGGTGATCAGCTTGTGCATGGCGGACACATAGTCCATGCGTACCACGCCGCGCAGCTGCGTATACTCGGGGGGCTGGTAGCTGACCAGAATCACCTGTATCTGTCGGCTTTCAAAAAATGCCAGCGCCCTGGGAATCCACGAAACGGAGGTACCGACGACGATCAGCAGCCGCTCCGCGTCCGCAAACAGGGTTTCGTAATCAAAAGACGGATAGGTTTCGCCGTCTATGATAAGCAGGTCGTATTTCTTTTTACCGATCTCTGTGCTGATGCCAAAAACCGTGCGCTCGCACCAGATGGAGTGATGGTAGTCCGGTTCAATCACAATCGGGATCCTCAAGCCCATTCACCTCTCCTTTCTTTGTTCTCTCCGTTAAATCTTAGCGGTTTGTTGAAATACCGTCAAGAATTTTTAGAATATTCCCCCGAAAATGATCTGGCAGTCATTCCGCGGTTCTGCTATTTTAGGGGTGAACAACAACAGTTGCGGAGGAACGCATTTGAAAACCAAGCTTCACATGAACGAACCCATCATATTCGGCGGCAGCGTCCGCGCAGACGGGCAGACCCCGGACCGGTATGTGCTTACGGGCGGCCGGGAGGAAATGTTTCTGCGCTTTGCCGGGAATGTCGGCAGCGTTTGCGGCACGGCGTTGTCCCCGTCGCTCACGCTGGTGCTGGAAGTGATTCATTCCCAGCCAACCAATGAAACGCTGTTTATCCGGTTCCGGGAAGCAAACGGGGGCAAAGAGGCGGAAATGAATGTCGCGCTGTTCCCCAAACAACGTGTTCTGGTACCGTTTCCCCTGTCGCAGCTGGACGGCCAGCTATTTTTCCCGCCGCTGACGCCCGGCACCCTCAAGCGCCATGTTATCGGCGACGGCATCCGCTTGGACGCGGTTGACGAAATGGAAATCGGCCTGCACAGGGGCTATCTGGACGAGCGCCGCGTGGAAATCATCCAGGCATATTTTACCGATGAGCCCGTAGCCATCCCTTCCCCGGAGGGCGTCACCGTGGACGCGCTGGGCCAGTGGCTGCAAAAGGAATGGCCGGGAAAAACGCAGGATGCCGACGCGCTGCAAGTAGCGCTGACCAGGGAAGCCGCAGCATATCCGGATGGGTTTCCCCACGGGTGGAGCCGGTACGGCGGCGAGGAAACACGGCAGTTTGAGCCCAGCGGCTTCTTCCGGGTGGAGAAGCGCAACGGCCGGTGGCACCTGGTGGATCCCGGCGGGCACGCATTTTTCAGCCTCGGGGTGTTCGGCGTCTATCCCGGCGAGCCGGGCTGGATCCGCGGCATCCACAGCCAGTTTACCTGGCTGCCAAACCCCAAGGGCGCCTATGCCCAGGCCTACGACAGGGCGAGCGATCTGGAGCTGTACCGCCGCAAATTCAGCGGAATGTTCCCGGATGATACCCTGCTGTTTGCCCCCGCCACCGCCAACCTCATCCGCGCCTTCGGCGAGGATTGGTACGATCAATGGGCGGATATGACGGCCGCGCGGCTGCGTACTTGGGGCGTTAACACGCTCTCCATGTTTTCCGATCCCGCGTTTATCCGCCGCTCGGGGCTGCCCCTACGCAATCATGCTCAAGGGCTATCCCGTAACGCGGCAGCGGATTTTCCGCGAGTTTCCCGATGTATACGCCCCCGAGTACGAAACCCTGTGCAAAGCCTTCGGCGCGCAGCTCTCCGAGGTTGCGGCCGACCCGCTGCTGATCGGCTATTTTCTCAACAACGAGCCTACGTGGGGCTTTATCCCCAACCTGAATCTGGCGGAAAAGCTGCTGGAAACCGGCGAGCATACCCATTCTCTGGATGCGCTGATCCGTTTTTTGCAGGAGCGCTATCCGGCCATCGACGGGCTGAACGCCACCTGGGGCCTTTCGCTTCAAAGTTTTGAGGATCTGCGCGCGCCCCTTCCCAACGCTTCCGCCCTGAGCGAAGCGGCCCGGCGCGACCTGACTGCGTTCACCGGCCGGATGATCGACCGCTACGCGGCCCTGCCCGCCCGGTATGCCCGCGCCGCGGCGCCCAACCACCTGTGCCTGGGCATGCGCTTTGCACAGATAAACAATCAGGCGCTGCTGGAAAGCAGCCGGCACTTTGACGTGTTCTCCTTCAACTGTTACCAGGCGTCGCCCCGGCCCGTGCTGGAAACGCTGAGCCGGACGCTGGATATGCCGATGCTGGTAGGCGAATTCCATTTCGGCGCGCTGGACGCGGGGTTGCCCTCCCCCAGCCTGTTCCGGGTAGAAGGGCAGAAGGAGCGGGGCGAGGCCTATGCCCGCTATGTGCAAAGCGCCGCGCTGCATCCCAACGCGGTGGGTGTGCATTACTTCGCCTATAATGATCAGCCGCTGTGGGGCCGCTACGATGGGGAAAATTACCAATTCGGCTTCGTGGATATCTGCAATATGCCCTACCGGCCCTTTGTGGACTGCGTCAGGGATACGAACGCCGCAATCTATGAGCTGCTCCATGGCCGGGGAACGCTTCAGGGCGGGGAAACCATCCGCCTGTGAAATGTATATGAAAGTGTGATACCATGACTGATTTAGTAACCGTAACGGAAGATAGACTGATCCTGCCCACCTATCCGCAGCCGCCCAGCGAAGAGCTGCCCATGTTTGCCAGGCACCGCATCCATCAGCGTTCCAGCGGCAACCCCTACCCCAACAAGGTTGTTATGA
This sequence comes from Candidatus Limiplasma sp., assembly GCA_963664595.2. Lineage (GTDB taxonomy): Bacteria > Bacillota > Clostridia > Christensenellales > Aristaeellaceae > CAXXOK01. The sequence continues at coordinate 67,342 of CAXXOK010000007.1, forward strand.
GTGTGGACAGAACGCACAAGGCAGATAAAGCCTATACCGTGCTCCGGCTGGAAAACCGTTACCTGTGCATTGAGATCCTGCCGGAGCTGGGCGGCCGCATTTACTCGGCGCTGGATAAAACCACGGGGTATGATTTTTTCTACAAGCAGCACGTCATCAAGCCCGCGCTGATCGGCATGTTGGGATCGTGGATCTCCGGCGGCTGCGAGTTCAACTGGCCCTGCCATCACCGCCCCTCCACCTTTATGCCCACGGACTATTTCATCTCCCGCGATGAGGACGGCTCCGCCACCGTTTGGCTCAGCGAGCACGAGCCGCTGGACCGCATGAAGGGCATGGTCGGTATCCGGCTCAGGCCCGGAGAAGCCGTGTTTGATACGCTGATCAAGGTGTACAACCGCACGCCCGTGCGCCGCTCCTTCCTGTGGTGGGAAAACGTCGCCGTGCCGGTGAACGAGCAGTATAAGCTGGTTTTCCCGCCGGACGTACATTATACGCAGTTCCATTACCGCAAAAATGTGACCTCCTTCCCCGTGGCGTCCGGCGTGTACAACGGCATCCGCATGGGCGAGGGCGTGGACATCAGCCTTCATAAAAACACCCGGCAGCCTACCTCGTATTTCTGCGGCGAAACCAAGTACCATTTCTTCGGCGGCTACGACGAGGGCAGGCGCTGCGGCGTGGTGCACGCGGCGGACCGCCATACCTCCATCGGCAAAAAGATGTTTACCTGGGCCTACGGGCAGCTGGGCAGAAGCTGGGAAAAAGCGCTCACCGACACCGACGGCGCGTATGCCGAGCTGATGGCGAGCAGCTATTCCGGCAACCAGCCGGATTTCGCCTGGCTGGAAGCCTACGAAGGCAAGGAGTTTTCACAGTCGTGGTATCCCCTCGGGGAAACGGGCGCGCCCCTGTGCGCCACGCGGGACGCGGCCATCGCGCTGTGCGGCCGCGGCATCCGGCTGCAGGCTACGCGCACCCTGGAGCAAGCCGTTGTACTGATCAATGGGCAGCCTCATCCCGTTTCGCTGATGCCCGGCCAACCGATGGAAATCGCGTTCCCCGATCCCGTCGAAAGCCTTTCCCTGCTTGATTCAAACGGTGAATGCCTGCTTACCTATACTCAGGAGGTATCCGGGCTGCACGCCATGCCGGATACCCTGCCCGACAACCCTACGCTGGACAGCCTGATCACCGCGCAGGACTGTTATCTGGCGGGCGTACATGTGGAGCAGTACCGGGATCCGGCCATCTCACCCGACGCTTATTACCGGGAGGCCCTTGCGCGGGACTCCAGGTTCGCTCCCGCGCTGACCGCGCTGGCCCGCTGCGAATACCTGCGCGCAAACGATCAGGCCGCGTATGATCTGGCGCTCAGGGGCTACGGAGCGCTGACGGTGCGCAACTTCCATCCCGAAAGCGGCGAATCCGCCTATATACTGGGGCTTGCGGCCGAAGCGCTCTCGCGGGACGAGGAAGCGCTGGACTGGTACCAGAAGGCCGCCTGGAACCAGGACGCCCGCAGCCGCGCCATGACCCGCATCGCGGCCATTGACGGGCGAAACCAACGCTATTCAGCCATGAACACCCACGCCCGTCAGGCTCTGCTGTCCAGCCCGGGCAACGCGCAGGCCGCCGTGCTTTCTTCACTGGCTCTGCTGCGCCTAGGCGACACATCGAAAGCTAACAAGCAGTTTGAAGCGCTTCTTGCGGCCGATCCGGCCAATCATCTGGCGTATACCGTGCGCTATGGCACGCAGGGGCTTTATGAACGCCTTCACAGCGATCCGTGCCAGACCGGGCTGGACCTCGCCGGAGACCTTCGCGGCATGGGTGAAACCCAGCTTGCCTATGATGTGCTTGACGGGCTTCCCGAAAAGAGCGCCATGGTCGGCTATACGCTTTGGGATCTCGCCTCGTCCCTCGGCCTGTCAACCCCGGCGTACCCTTCCGCGCTTGCGACGGGCGCCGCCTACCCCTCCCGGCTGTGTGAGCTTAAGGTGCTTACAAACGCGCTGGCCCGCCGCCCCGGCGATGCCGTGGCACAGGATCTGCTTGCATGCGAGCTGTACCATCTGGCACGCGAGCAGGAGGCCGCCGACCTGTGGCAGGCCGCCATCCGCAGCAATCCCGCCGCATACGCGCCCTACCGCAACCTTGCGGTTGCCGATTTCAGCAGTCTGGGCAAGCCGGAGCTTTCCCTGCCGCTGCTTAAGCAGGCACTCCAGCTTCACCCGCACGACCAACAGCTGATCTGGGAAACCGCCTACCTGATGATGCGCTTGGATACACCGCCACAGGAGGTCGTCCGCTTTCTGGAGAGGGAATGCGACCCCGCCCAGGTGCGGGAGGATATCATTGTCGAGTGGGCCCGCGCCTTCAACCTGGCAGAGGAACACGAGCAGGCGCTTTCGCTGCTTGCCTCCCGTGTGTTTACCCCCTGCGAAGGCGGGGAGCACACCGTAGCGGAGCAATATATGTTTGCCCACCACGCCCTGGGCCGCGCGCTGTACCGGCAGGGCCAATGGCAAGCCGCGCTGGAACGCTTTCAAAAGGCGCAGGTACTGCCGGATTCACTGGGCGCCGGGCTGTGGCACGAGGTGCTGTTGGTTCCCCACCGGTTTTTTGAGGCGCTCTGCCTGCGGCGGCTTGGAGAAGAGGAAAAGGCACTGGCGGTCTTTGACAGCATTACCCTGTTGGCCGTAGACTATTTTTCCAACATGCATTTGCCGGAGCTGCCCTGCTGGCAGGCCGCCGTATACCGGGAAACCGGCCGTCCGGCCATGGCGCAGGCGTTGACCGCAGCGCATGTCCGCACTATCCGGGCGGCGCGCGGCAGCCGCGACGCCGGATACTTTAAAACGACGCCCTTCTTTATCAGCTATCAGGAAACGGCGGCAGTGCTGCGCGGCGCTTACTGCGATTGGCAGCTGGCCATGGCCCGCTGGGCGGCCGGTGATCAGGCCGATGCCACCAGGCTGGCGGCCGCCTCCCTCCGGGGCGAACCGACAAACCTGTACGCACGGCTTTTACACAAGGAAGGAAAGGAAGTGGATCATGACTACTGCGGATAAGGCTCTCCGGGCGCGGAAAAGGGTTCTTCTGCGCAAGCGCGCCTGGCAGAACCGTTACATTTACCTGATGATCCTGCCGGTGATTGCCTATTTTGTCCTCTTCAAGTACCTGCCCATGGGTTATCTCTCAATGGCGTTTTTTGACTACAAGCTGCTCAAGGGATTTTCGGGCAGCGCCTTTGTGGGGCTCAAGCACTTTGCCGCTTTCATCAACGGGATGAATTTCACCCGCACGATCTGGAACACGGTCGCGCTGAACCTGCTGAGCATCCTGTTCGTGTTTCCCTCGGCCATCATCCTGGCGCTGCTCCTCAACGAGGTCGGCAACTCCAAGGTCAAGCGGACCATCCAGACGATCACCTATATGCCGTACTTTATTTCCACGGTCGTGTTCGTCGGGATGATCAACTCCTTCCTTTCCCCCTCGCTTGGGCTCTTGGGGGTGGTGTACCGGCTGTTTGGGCAAACGCCGCCGTATATGCTGGGCGACCCCACCATGTTCCGCGGCATCAACGTGGTCAGCGGTATCTGGCAGACGGCCGGATGGAACTCTGTGGTATACCTTTCCGCCATCACCGCCATCGATCCGACGCTGTATGAGGCGGCCACCGTGGACGGCGCGGGGCGTTTCCGGCAGATCTGGCACATCACGCTGCCGGGCATCAAGCAAACCATCATCATCCTGCTGATTCTCAGGATCGGCGATCTGCTGGGCGCGAACTTTGAAAAAGTGCTGCTTTTGCAGAACAACCTCAACCTGTCGGTGTCCGAGCTGCTGCCGACCTACATATACAAAGTCGGCATGGTGCAGGGCAAATACAGCTTCTCGGCGGCGGTCGGTCTGTTTAACGCCGTGGTCAGCCTGATGCTGGTGCTGGTCGCCAACTACGCGTCCAAGCGCCTGTCCAGCGATACCAAGGCCATCTTTTAGAAAGGGGGAGAAAGCATGCAGTATGGAAAAATCAAATCCCACGGCGAGCGCGCCTTTGATGCGTCCGTGGTGATTGTTCTGGTGGTATTCTCCCTCCTGATCATCGTACCGTTCATGAACCTGCTGTCCATCTCCGTCAGCGATGAATTCGCCATCATGGGAGGCAAGGTTACCATCTTGCCAATCGGCTTCTCCATGCAATCCTACGTCAAGGTGTTCCAGACGCAAACCATCCTGTCGGCCTACCTGAACACCATTCTGGTGGCCGTATTCGGCTGTACGTTCAGCCTGCTCCTCACCTCCATGGCGGCCTATCCGCTGGCGTACGGAAAGTTTACCGGCAAAGGGCTGTACAACGCGCTGATCATGATCACCCTGTGGTTTTCCGGCGGGATGATCCCCTCCTTCATCGTAATGAGCAAATTGAAGCTGGTGGACTCCCTGCTGGCGCTGATCTTTGCCTCGCTGATGAGCGCTTACAACATCCTGATCCTGCGGACGTTCTTTTCCAGCATCTCCATTTCCCTGGTGGAAAGCGCCCGGCTGGACGGCGCTAACGATTTCAAGGTGCTGTTCAGCATCATCATGCCCCTGTCCAAGGCAGGGCTTGCCACCATCGGGCTGTGGGTGTTTGTTACCCATTGGAACGATTATATGAATCCGCTGCTGTATCTGCGAAGCGTGAATAAATACACCCTGCAACTGGTGTTGCGGGAGATGGTGCTCACCAGCGAATCCAGTTCCCTGGTGGAGCTGATCGAGGGCAACCGAACCGCGCTGCCCGAGCAGCTTAAGCATGCGGCCATCGTGGTGGCCATGGTGCCGGTGCTCGCCATCTATCCCTTCGCACAGCGGTATTTTGTTTCCGGTATCCTGCTGGGCTCTGTCAAAGAATGAAGACCCGGTATGAATAAACGACTACATTAAAAGGAGTGTGTCCCATGTACAAACGTTTGCTCGTTCTGTTCCTCGCCCTGTCCCTGGTGTTTACCATGGTTTCCGCAGCGGCCGGAGAGGAAGCGCCTCTGTTTGCCGAAACCTTGGAGATTTCCATCCTGGCGCAGACCTGGTCTCCCTACTCTACCGAAACGACCCTGATCCCCGAAATTGAAAAGGCTACCAATACCAAGCTCACCATTGAGTGGGCTCCGAGGCAGGACTTTGATACCCGCGTCAACGCCTTGCTGGCCACCGGCGATCTTCCCGATGTGATCATCGGCGCCGATACCATCAAGCTGATCGATCAGGGCGCCATCGTGCCGCTGACGCAGTACTACACGGATGAGTACGCCCCTGACATTTTAAGCGTGCTCAACGACAAGGACTATGTGCGGCTGCGCAACGTAAACGACGGTGAAATCTACAATTTCGCATACACCTTCGATTTCCCGCCCATCTTCTCTTTCGCGGTTCGTCAGGACTGGCTGGACAAGCTGGGCATGGCCGTACCCACCGATTGGGACAGCTGGCTGACCTACTGGCGCGCGGTGCGTGACAACGATATGAACGGCGACGGCGACGCCACCAACGAAATCCCCATCGCGGGCAGCGTTGACCAGATGATGATGAGCTTCGGCATCGTTGTGGACGGCCTGAACGCCGCCAACAACTACTTTTGCTACATGCCCGACGGCAGCTACGGCTTGCTTCAGGAGCACCCCAATTATCAGGCTTACCTGACCGCCATGAATGAGCTCTATAACGAAGGCCTGCTGGACCGTGAATTTGCTACCCGCGACATGGCCGGATGGTACAAGGTTATGGACAGCAATCTGGGCGGAAGCTGCTGGGTGGCTGCCGAGCAATCCAAGCTCACCAGCCAGGTGCTGCGTCAGACCGATCCCAACGCCACCCTCGTGTGCTGTGCACCCCCCAAAGGCCCGCTGGGCGACCAGTGCGTGCCTGCCCGCAACAAGGTGAGCGCCATGGGCGCTGTCACCATCGCAGCGGAAGACAAAGCCGGTGACATCGTGAAGTTCTTCAACTGGCTGTATTCCGCCGAAGGCTCCTATCTGATGAACTACGGCGTGGAAGGCGTGCACCATGTGGTGGTGGACGGCCAGCCCAAGCTGATCTCCCCCTATGTGGATTCCTTCGTCAACGCCAGAGGTGCGGGCCTCATCTTCCAGCCGTTCCCCTTCCTGTGGCTGCAGGATAACTACATGCAGATTTTGCTGACCGGCAAAACCTATGACGAGCTGGACGACCTGACACAGAATTTCTATGACGGCCTGTTTATGCAGGAGCCGTATTTCGAGTCGGTCGCGCCTACGCTGGTGACGGATGCCTTCAGCGAGTACTCCGCGGACATCATCCCCGCTCTGCGCGAGATGGCCGCCAATGTTATCGCGGGCCGCATCACGCTGGACGAATACAACCAGCAGTATGAGCAGCTCAAGGGCCAGGGCCTGCAGGCCATCATCGACGGCGCAGCCGCCGCGTGGGCGATCGTGGGCAACTGATAGGCCGTTGAACCGTACCAGTTCGTAGGATTTTCTACCAAACAACAAACAAAGGCCATGCTTTCCTCCGAAAGCATGGCCTTTGTCAGCCGTCCGGGAATCCTTTGCGACGCTGGTTTATACTCCTGTGAAGCTCTTCCGGATACAGCAAAAAGACGGCCGCACTGTTTTAAGCCAACGCAGCCGCCATAAAATTATTGATTATTTGCCACCCGTCAGTCGGCGTTTTTTTCCAGCACCACAACCGCTATCTGGCCGGGTTCCATAGTTTCCGGCAGTCCCTGCCCGCAACCGCTTACCGTTTCGCACTTCACCGGGAGCATCCCGTTGAAGCGCAGCTTGACCGGCTGTGTTTCCAGTGTATCGTTGCACAGGGCGGCGGCCGTTGCCCCTTCCCCCTCAAACAGCGAGCACTGAACCGCGGCGTTCCCGTTTTCCACGCCGTCCTGATCCCGGTAGGTGCCCAGCAGCAGCGGATCCGCATACTTTTTGCGCAGCTTCGCTACGGCAGCGGCGTACTCCTTCCACTCCTTGTAGGTATCCTGCAGGATGCTTTCCTGATCCTTCAGATACCGGAGCTCCATTTCGTACCGGAACCCGTACAGAAACGCAAAGTTCACATACCGGGGATCGAGGAACGGGTTGGGGTTTCTGAGCGTAAGAATGGTCTCCGGGAAGCAATAGCGAAACATCTGCGGGAACGACGAAGCCAGATTCAGCATCGAGTTGCCGTCACGCCTGCGCCCGGCCGGAGGGCCCGGATTGATCGCAATGCCGTGGAGCGCGTCCAGAAACTGGGAATAGACGTCCGTTTCATGCTCGGTCATAAACGCGAACTCCGGACCGTGGGACTTCGCCTGTTTGTTCAGGCGGCTGAGCAGCTTGAGCCTTCCCTGCGTGTAGGAAAGCGAAGGGCGGCCCTGCAAATGGGGATGGCTTTCGTCGAAACACGGATATGGCGGCATCCCGCCGATCTGATCGTATAGCATACCGTTGGCCCCGAACGAGGCGATCCAGTCGGCACGATCGGCCATCATATCATGCCACTCGGTGCAGGACGGGCAGATCGTGGAAAACAGCTTTTTGCTGAACTTTTTCAGATACTCGCTGTTATGGAATTTGCTGTATTCTTCCAGATACGGCGTGTTCCAGCGGGTTTTCCCCTCCAGCAAATAGCCCTTCTCCCGGTAATACTTGGTTCCCGTATCCATCAGGTGGCCCTGGTAGTACAGCGTTACATGGCCGCCGCGGGCCTGCACCGCCTTGATGTTCTCCCGAAGCGCTTCCGCGCCGCCCATCGTCGGGCTCACCTCAAGGTCGGGATACTGGTTATCGTGCCCGGAATGGTACCAGCCGAAAAGCCCCAGCGTATCGCAGCCATGGGCCTCCGCCAGCTCGTAGAGCTTGGGCAGGGTATCGTACGGCCAAAGCTCGTCGCCGTATTGCTGCTTGTTGATAACCAGAAAATATCCGTTCATATTGCGGATCCAATCCGCCTTGGGCACGGGCCTACGCCAGGTATCGGCCCACTGCATGTATTCCCGCGCGCCCTGGTGCCAGTCGCCCTCGTACAGCCATGCCACGTAGGGCGGACACTGCCACGTCTCGCCGGGCTTTACAAAACAGAGCTTATCCATTTCCAGAGTCACGTCATGCTCGCTGCTGCCCACCACCCGCAGAACGCTGGTGTGGAAAAGGGAATCGTGTCCCGCAAAATACAGGCATTCCCTGTCGTCCAAAAGCGCCATCCACTGCATGCTCAGCAGGCCGGGATAGGTATTGCTCATCACATGCTCGCCGTCCCAATCCCCCATCGTGCCCACGTATGTACCAATATCCGGCACTCTTTCCCCGGCGCAGTTGGGCCAAAGCAGTTCCGGCTTTCCGCCGCTAAGGGTTTGGATGCGGCCGATGGTGGGAAAGAAAAAGTCGTTCACCATCACCGTGTCGTTGTTTTGGATGTCGGCGTCAAAGAAGAGCTGATCCTTTTCAAGCCGCACCCGCATCGTCACCGCTACCGATACCGTATGGTCCCGGGTCTTCAGCTGCGGCACCCGGATCAGCATCTCGTTGCCGTCAACCGAAACCTCATAGGTCTGGTCTTTGGGAAAGGCCACGTCCTCCCAGTTGTCGCCCGCTTTCATCACGATGCGGAACAGGCCCTCGCCGGGCGTGGAAATAATATTGCCCTGGCCGCTTGCCAGCCTTTCCAGGTGGGTGAGCCGTCCCCTGTCATCGATTTCCAGGCGGATATCACTATTTTGCAGAACAGGCATATAGGGTTGCCTCCTTTATCAATGGTACAGTTGCTGGGTATGACCCATGATCTCCGTGGGTGCGATCTCGCCGGCAACAATGCCGTACATGTTTTCCGCAAGCGCTTCCATCGCCTGTGTCAGCTCCGGGTAGGGCACGTTGCACAATGTGATCAAGCCATGTTGCATGCACTCGCCGTCAAAGCGGCCCAGCACGGGCTGATCGTTCATTTCAAAATAATGGGCGCCGACACTTGCGGGATGGGCCATCGCCCTTTCCATATAGTAGATACATGCCTTGGTACGCTCCGTCTGTCCGTACGCCCGGATCAAGCCGGTGGCAAGGTTGCACATATCATCCGCCGCGATATGCCATTCCCCCACCAGGCCGGGCCTTTTGTCCTTCTGCGCCACGATATCAAAGCGGGGCGCGGGATCCACCTGATAGCAGTTGAAGGAGCAGATATCAAAATTATCGTTGCCCGCCAGCTCGTTGGGGGTCAGTTTTGCATAGCGCATGCCCAGGTTCAGGTGATCGGGATCCACCGCCCGCAGAGCTCTGGACGGCACGGCGCTGTATTGCCTGATGAGGATATCCCGGAACGCTTCCAGATCGGCGCGGGACGCCTCCGACAGCCTATCCGCCCGTTCGATAGGCGTCTGCAGCGCGTCAAAGCCAGGCAGGGAAAGGCCCCACGCCGCGTTCAGCGCCCCGATATCCCCCGCGTAGCACTCCTGAAGGAAGGCAATCAGAGCATCCTTGCTGTACAGACGGCCGGGGTAGGCCAGCACGCGCTCCGCAGGATTGACCGACGCCTGAAAAAGCCATTCCGGTTCGTTGGTGATAAAGTAGCCGATCATGTAGGGATTACCCACGAAAGGCACAAGCTGTTCCCGGGCAAAGCGCTCCGAGCCTTCTTCATATTCCGGGCTGAACACATCGGGAAAATCCCGGTAGATGCACACCTTCGTGAGGGGGAACTCCTTGAGCGTCCACACAAAGGGAATTTCCGCCTTTTGCAGGTACGCTTCCACACGTTCGTCCAGATAGTTGTTCACGCCAACGCCGATGGTGTTGATCCCCCAGCATTTCAGCCGGGCCGCGTTGATCGTCACCCAGGAATCCCACCATTTTTCAGGGCCGAAGGCACGGATCATGTTGGCGCGGGCAAAGTTGAACATCCAGCGGCCTTTTCCGCTTTCTTTCCCGTTTCGCTTGGCAAACTCGGGTATCTCCGAAGCCTCCGTCCAGCAGTCCCGCCAGACGGGATCCTCCCGGTCCGGCAGCCAGTCAAACATCGTTTCCATGCCGTCCACAAAGCCGTGCACCCCCATACGGGAGCCGTAGCATGCGCCGTTGCTGTAAAACGCGTATCCTTCGGGGTCCACCAGCCACCAGCGGCTGCCATCGTGATGGGTATGAAAAAAACCCGTGGCATCAAAGCGGATGCGGGTATACCCTCCAAAACGGCTCCAGCCCTCCGGATAGCCTTTCGCTTGCCGCGCCTTTTTAAGCTCGGCACGAAGGTAGGCGGTCAGGCCGTCCGTGCTTTGCATTTTCGCGGGCCAGTCAAAACCCTTGCGCTGACCCATTTCATCCACCATGGGCTCGCCCTGGATGCGCATATCGGGCAGCGCGTCGCAAAGCCGCAGGGCATACAGCTCAAAACGTCTGCAGCCGTCGTTTGCCTGCAGCCGGATGCGGATCTCCTCAATGCGGTCAATGTGCGTCGGCTCGCCCAGCACATGGCCCTTGAGGGTTCCCGGATAGGTGGGCAGGAAGAAACGATGCGAATCCAGTTCCTCCAGCGAAACCGCCATTTTCACCCGCCGTGTGGGAATCATGAAATAATTGACAGTGAGTACCTTCTCGTCCTTGCCGGGCTGCTGTACGAAATCGAAGCACATGACCGCCATCCGGTCCATATCCACGGTAAACTCCATGACCAGATAATCCTGCTCGTGAAAGGCAACGCCGCTGTCCTTTTTGCTCAGCGACAGGCAAAAGGAACCGTCCTGCGCGGGGCGCAGCGCGATTCCTTCCTGCGTTTCACAAGGGGTTCCTGCTAAAGGTATAAGCTTTGAAAGCGAAATATCCCTGTGCATATTCTTCTCCCTGTAAAAAAGGGCCGTGCCCGGATGGCCCAAGGCACATGCGACTTGAACATCCTTTGGGCACGGCTGATGTAATCACAATTGATGATTGATCGTTGGTTGCGCAGTGTTATTGGGCCGCAGCCTCTGCCGCAAGCTGATCGGCATACGCCTGTGTGGCTTCGGCTTCAAATTCCAGGCCGCCTTCTTCTTCCCAGCGCGTGACAAACTCCGCGTACTCCGCGTCCACGTCGCCGGTGGTTACGATCAGCTGGGCGAACGCCTCCATCGTGATTTCGCTGAGCGTAGTGCCATATTCGCGGTCGGCGTCGAGCGTCGCAATGATTTTCGGATACTCAATGCCATTGTCGCGGGCAAGCGCCTGGCCAGCCTGGGTCAGCGCGTTCATTGTGCGAAGCTCGGTATTGTAAGCCGGGAAGCCAAGCCAATACACAAAGCCGCCGTCCGCGCGATGGGTTGCCGAGTCGTTGTACGGCTCAATTTTCTTGTACTGGCCGGCATTCTTATCAACCCACTCGTAGTGCGTTCCTTCCACGCCGAGATAGGTCAGCGTGTCGCCCTCTTCGCTGAAGAAGAAATCCATCAGCTCCATGGCCTTTTCCGGATACTTCGTGGTAGAGGAAATCGCAAGATAGTTGGTATAGCGGGGATACTGCTTGATGGGGCCGCCGCTTCCGCCAGGACCCGCGATAATCGCAAAGTCAAACGTCGGAACCGGGGTTTCGGTATAGCGGCCGGGCATCCAGTTGTTGGTTGTTCCGACATCCTGGAAGTCGAACACACCGACGCGCCCCGTCCAAAGCTTTTCGAACGCGCTCATCAGGGGGATGGTGGCAAAGTCGGGATCCAGAATGCCATCCTGATACATTTTGCGCAGATACTTGATGGCGTCAAGATACAGCGGCGCCTTCATATAGGTGGTCACGGTTCCATCTTCCATTTGATAGGGCTTGTCCACACAGATGCCATAGGCACCAAAAATGTGTTCAAATGTACGCATAGCCGCCATGGAGCCCACGTAGCCAATGGTATCGTCCACACCGTTTCCGTTCGGATCATCATAGGTGAAGGCTCTCATCACTTCATACAGCTCGTCCAGATTGGTGGGCATGGACAGTCCGAGCTTTTCCAGCCAGTCCGTGCGGACAGAAAGGTTGGAGGCATAATCCAGCGACGCCGGGAACACGGCATATACGCCGTCCTTCTGGTTTGCTGGGCTGTTGTATAGCACATCGCCGATTTCCGCCATGATGTTTGGCCCATAGGCAGGCAGCAGATCATCCAGCTTGAGAAGCATACCCTGATCGCGGAAATCCTCCGCAGCGATTTTGGTTCCGTCGATCCTGAACACATCAGGCAGCGTACGGGAGGCAACCAGGGTGTTGAGCTTTGCGGTATAATCCGCCGCGGGCACATAAATAACGGTTAGTTTGATACCCAGCATCTCTTCAATCGCCCGCAGCACGGAGTTGTTTTCCGTGGGGGTATTATCGCCGGACAGCATGATGGTCAGCTCAGGGGTTTCGTCCGCCAGTGCGGTTGCCATGCCGGAAAACAGCGTCAAGCACAGGCTAAGGACCAGGAGTAGTGACAGACCTTTTTTCATAGTGGATCCTCCTTTATAATTGGTGCGTATTCTTTAACCCTTGACTGCGCCTACTGTAATACCCTTGGTATAGTAGCGCTGCAGAAAAGGATAAACGACCAGAACAGGAATAACCGAAACCGCGATGGTTGCCATTTTCACGCTCTCCTCGCTGAGGCGTGAGGTTTCGCTTGCCTCCCCGACACCGGTCAGGGAATTGAGCACGCCGGTGGATGCCATCAGCTTGCGCAGATACACCTGCAATATCTCAAGCCGGGCGGAATTGATGTACAAAACGCCGTCCAGGTACGCGTTCCAGTTGGCGACGCCGTAAAACATCGTCACCGCTGCCAGCGCCGGGGCGGATACCGGCAGGATGATGCGGAAGAGCACCACAAAGGAGTTCGCTCCGTCCAGATGGGCGCTTTCTTCCAGCGAGTCCGGAATGGACTGAAAATAGTTGCGCAGGATGAACATGTTGTACGCGTTCATGGCGCTGGGTAAAATCAACGCCCAGAAGGTATCCACCATGCCGTACGCCTGCACCGTGAGAAATGTCGGGATCATGCCGCCGGTAAACAGCATGGTGAAAAAGATCATCATGGAGATACCGTTTCTGCCGCGCAGGCGTTTACGGGACAGGGGATACGCGGTAAGCGAGGTCAGCAGCATGCTGATAAAGGTGCCGATCACCGTACGCAAAAGGGTATTGCGGTAGGCAACATAGATCTGGCTGGTTTTAAAGATCATCTTATAGGCCAGCAGATCAAACTTGCGGGGCCAGAAAAACAGTCCGCCTGTCATGGCCGCCCTGGAATCGCTGGCGGAATACATCAGCACATGCCAGAACGGGTACACCGTTGTAAAGCAGAACAGGACCAGAAGCGTCAGCACAATAACGTGCCCCGCCTTTTCCCCGCGGGATCTTTGAATATGCACCGTTTCTCCCCCCTTTCTCACATGATGCCGCTGTCGGGATCGATCTTTTTGGCGACATAATTGGTTACCAGCACCAGCACCAGCCCGATGAAGGACTGAAACAGTCCGGCCGCCGTCGCCTGGGAAAACTTCTGCTGCTCCATGCCAATTTTATACACATAGGTGTCGATGATATCGGCTACGGAAACCACCAGATAGTTGGAAATGGCGAATATCTGGTCAAAGCCCGCGTACATCATCTCGCCGACCCGGAAGATCAAAAGCACCACGATGGTGGAACGGATGGACGAGAGTGTTATGTGCCACATCTGCCGCCAGTGCCCGGCTCCGTCGATCTGAGCGGCTTCGTATAGCTGCTGATCGATGCCCACAATCGCCGCCAGGTACACGATGGTACCCATCCCGGCGCCTTTCCAGATATGGGAAAGGATGATGACCCACAGGAAGGTTTCCTTCTGTCCCATGATGTTCACAATCGTGCCCCGGTACCCGAGCGCCTCCATAATACCGGGAATAGCGCCGCTGGTGGTGTTGAACATGGCAAACAGCAAGCCGTTGATGACCACCCAGGAAACAAAGTTGGGCAGGATGACCGCGGTCTGGATCGTTTTTCGGGCTTTGCTGTGCGTTACCTCGTTAATCATCAGCGCCAGAATCAACGCGGATGGAAACCCCAGCACCAGCTTCAGTACGCTGATAATAATATTGTTATGCAGCGCCCGCAAAAAGGCAGATTTGGAAAACAGCCAGACAAAGTTGTCCCACCCGACCCACGGGGCATCCGCAAAGCCCTTAAATACGCTGTAGTTGCGAAAGGCGATGGTAATGCCGAACATAGGCACGTATTTAAATAGGATAAAATACAGGATTCCCGGGATCAGCATGATATAAAGCAAGGCATCCCGCCGCATATCTCTCCTCAGGCCTTTATAGGGGCGTTGCGCGAGATACGCTCTATTCCTCTTCCAGTCCGCTGGCATATGGCAATATACCTCCGAGCGCTGCATTTGATATCCGGATTATACTCTATGCATCAACCGATGTCAACAAATTTTTTCATAATCATTTATTTACTATTGAAACTTTTATCATCAGTCGCGCATCATGCCCACGATCATTATGTCCTCTATTCCAACATATAGTACATTTTAAGCTATATATCGCTCTGTTTCTTCGATCTATATAACCCCATCTTATCCGTTATTATTTTCAATTTTCAAAATTATTTTTGAATTTTTTCTTGACATGGTACAGCCTTGAAGCTTATAATGACATCAATCCACAGGGCCACGGGCAAACCGCCCTCGGTCAGAATTGAGGGATAAATCCATGAGCTTTATGTACAACCCATACCCCTATGACGATCCGGACGCAGTCAATCCCATTCAGGTAGATCCCTTGGTCCGCAGCAATGTACTGACCGGCGCCGATAAGGCCGCAAAGGCGCTGGCGGGCAAAGCCAAAGAAATCGTCTCCAGCCAAAAGCGCTGTGTGATCGCCATTGACGGTTACATTTCCTCCCCCATGGCACTGCTGGCCACGCAAACAGCCCGCGCCCTGCTTTCGGCCGGTGCAGGCGTGCAGCTTGCCGACAGCCGGACGCTGTATAAGGAAGAAAGCAAGCTGAAGGAACAGCTCCTTTCCTATCTTCCTGAAGACAGAGAGACCGATCCTCCGCTTTTATACGGACGTTTATACTCCGGCGGATATGAAACCCTGATGGACGAAAGCAAAGTCATCGGCCTGCAAAAAGCCCTTGAGGCCTTCCGGCAAAGCGGCAGCGGCGTTTTCATCCTGCACGGAAACGGGTGCCTCGCGGACGCGTTTTCCGCCTACGCCGATATCCGCGTTTACGTGGATATGACCCAGAAACGGACGGTGCTCAACATCAAGGCCGGTCATACCGGTAACCTGGGCTTGATAACCCCGCGTCCATTCAAGCCCACGCTGCGCCACGCCTACTATGTAGATTTCGAGATTGCGGCGGCCCTGCGTGGCAAGCTGATCCAACAGGAAACGCTGACCTATTACGTGGCGGGCGACGCCCAGGAAAACATGCAGCTGATGCCTTTTTCCACCTACCGGTCCATCTGCCAAACACTGGTGCGCTACCCCTTCCGCTGCCGTCCCGTCTATATCGAAGGCATTTGGGGCGGATTTTATGTGAAGCACCTGCGCAACCTGCCGGATGAAATGCGCAACTGCGCCTGGGTGTTCGATTTAATCCCCATGGAGGTATCCATCGTAGCGCAAATGGACGGGCTTCAGCTGGAAATGCCTTATTACGGCTTTGTGCAAACCGTCGCCAGCGAGCTGATGGGCGAAACCTGCCGGAAAAAATTCGACGGTTATTTCCCCATCCGTTTCAATTACGACGACACCTTCCACGCCAGCGGCAATATGTCCATCCAATGTCATCCCGGCAGCGAATACGTGCGGAAAAACAACAACGAGCTGGGCCGCCAGGACGAAAGCTACTACATCGTCACCGCCGGACAGGGAGCCAAAACCTATTGCGGCTTTCAAAACGACTGCGATGTGGAAGCGTTTTTCGCCGAGGTAAAGCGTTCGGAAAAGCACGCCACCCCTATCGACCACGACAAGTATGTGTATTCCGCCCCCTCCGTGCCCGGTATGCAGTTCATGCTTCCGGCCGGTACCATCCACGCCTCCGGCCGCAATCAGGTAATTCTGGAGATCGGCAGCCTGACCATCGGCTCCTACACCTACAAGATGTACGATTATCTGCGCAAGGATCTGGACGGCACTCCCCGGCCCATCCACTCCTACCATGGTGAAAAGGTGCTGGCACGCGACCGCAAGGCCGATTGGGTAAACGAAAACCTGATCCAGACCCCGCGCCTTGTGCGCAAAGACGGCGACGGGAAGGAAATCATCGTCGGAGAGCACGAATTACTATACTTCACACTTCGCAACCTCTGTTTTGAAACGCGCATGACTGACGATACAAAAGACCGCTTCCATGTGCTGGTGCTGGTGGAAGGCGAACAGATTCTCGTCCGCTCTCTTGCCGATCCCGACCGCTTCTTTGTGCAGCGCTACATGGATATGGTGGTTGTTCCCGCATCGTTTGGCCCATACGAAATCATCAATCAGGGCGTGGGCGGCATCGTTGTGCATAAAACCATGCTGAGGGAAGGATATGAAGAAATCATCCGCTGAGTGCGCGCTGGCGCTGGATGCCGGCGGCACCGCCATCAAAGGCGCGCTGGTAACCCGGGGCAATGCCGTTTCTGACTTTTTTGAAGTCCCTGTCATAGAAAACGGCGACGCGCAGTCATTGCTGAATTCCTTTACGGCCGCGGGCACAACCGGGGCGGCGCGCGCCGCCGCCCGCGGCCTATCCCTTTTGGGGATTGGCGTTTGCATTCCCGGCCCCTTTGATTACCATAATGGTGTAAGCCTGATGGATCACAAATACCGGGCGATCAAAGGCATCCCCCTCTCCCCGTATATCACACAAGCCGCAGCCGGTCTCCCGGTCCGGTTTATGCACGATTCCTCCGCTTTTCTGCTGGGAGAGCTGGCGGCAAGACCGGGTTTTGCCGGAGACCTGTGCGCCGTGATCATCGGCACCGGGCTTGGTTTCGCGTGCACAAAGGATGGTCATCTTTTTGAAAACGAAAACGGCGGCCCCGGCATCAGCATTTTCCGCAATCCCTGCCGGGGTGAAACCGCCGAAGATTTCGTCTCCAAGCGCGGCATCATGCGGACATACGAGCGGATCAGCGGCCACGAGGCCGAAAGCGTTAAGGCAATCGCGCAGCTTGCTTCCGCCGGAGACGCGGCCGCCATGGAAGCCTTCCGGAAAACCGGAGAAATTCTCGCGGAGATTCTGGCTCCCATATTGCTGAACAACCATTTTTTCTGTATGATCTTGGGAGGTCAAATCGCAAAGGCAGGCAGAATGCTTTCAGAGCCTGTGCAGCAGTATCTCCAAAGCCAGCAAATTTCCTGCCGGGTAGAAGCCGCCATACGGCCGGATGAAGCGCCGCTTCTGGGAGCGGCCCGGTTGATTTTTGATGCCGGTGCAACAGCCGCCCATACCTGATCCTTATGCCTCAGACCATAAAAAGGAGTTGATCCCATGACAGGCTGCCGGTTGCGCATGAAAGAAGCCATGGACTCGCTGGCGCCCAAAGAGCGCCATGTAGCAAGCTTTATTCTGGATTTTCCGGAAGAAGTGGTCAACATGTCCATCGACGAGGTGGCCAAAGCCTGCCAAACCAGCTCAGCCTCGGTAGTCAGGCTGTGCAAAAGCATCGGCTACTCCGGCTTCAAGGAGCTTCTGCGCACCTTGAGCGCCGATCTGTCCAGCCAGCAGGACATCATCACCTACGAGGATATCCGCCCCGGCGACAATCTGGATGTCATCCTGCGCAGCGTGAGCATGAGCAACATGAAGGCCATCGAAGGCACGCTGTCGCTGATGAACCTGGACGAGTTGGAAAGAGCGGTGGAAGCCTTGTGCGTGGCTCCGCGGATCGACTTTTACGGGGTCGGCAGCTCCGGGCTGGCCGCCCACGACGCCCACAACAAGTTTTTGCGTATCAATAAGTTTACCCTTTCCAGCTCCGATCCCCACGAGCAGGTGCTTTCCGCCACCAGCCTGCGGCACGGGGACGTAGCCATGTTCTTCTCCTATTCCGGCGAAACCCACGACACCGTCGAAACCTTTGAAATCGCCCGCCAGTCCGGCGCCACCACCATCAGCGTAACCCGCTACGGCAAAAACCCGCTGAGCGAGGCCGCGGACATCAGCCTGTACATTTCCTCTTCCGAATCCATGATCCGCAGCGGTGCCATGGGTTCCCGAATCAGCCAGATGACCATTGTCGATATTCTGTATACGGCCGTTTCCAGCCGCATGTACGACAAGGTAAAGCCGTATCTGGATAAAACACGCCTCACCAGCCGCCGCAAACGCTTTAACGGAAAGAAAATGGAGGAATGAACCTTGCCGTTTTTAAACCGCAAACCCCGCATGGGTATGCTGCTTATCACCACGCCCCGCTTTCACGATTTGGGAAAGGGCACGGAGCATGGCGAATACTACCTGCGAAAGGAAGCCGAGGCCCTACGGATCATCGAACAGACGCAGACCTTTTCAGACGTCCTTTTCCCCGGCGTTGTGTATACGCGGGAGGATCTGAAATCGGCCATGCGCCTTTTTTCCGCGGAGGAGGCGGATCTGGTGTTCGCCTGTTTTCTGTCCTGGTCGGATGATTATGCATGGATTCGTTTCCTGCGGGATATGCCCCCCATCCCCGTCCTGTTCGCGTCTCTGGTGCGCGATACGCTGGGCTTTGACGATTCCATGAACGAAGACCGGTTTGTGGAATTTCTGTCCGCCGGTTCGCTTGTTGGCATGCTGGAGGCATCCGGCTCAGCCAGCCGTGTTTCCCGGCCCATGATGCACCGCACGATCGGCACGCTTTCGCAGGTGATGCAAACCTGCGCCGCGTTTGCCCGCGCCGCGCTTGTGCGCGCCGAGCTTGCCAACGAAACCTTCGGTCTTCTGCCCTCCCTGAACGAGGTCATGTGGTCTACCTATGTGGATATCTACGATCTGTTCATGAAGGTCGGCCCGGAAATGCGGTTTTTGTCCGTTTCCACTTTGGAAAACGTGATCGCAGGAATACCCGATGCCGACGTGGAAGATACTACCCGGCAAATTATGGCCGCTTACGAGAACGACGGCTCGGTAATCCCGGAGAAAATGAAAGCCTCCGTGGCCGCCTCCATGGCGCTTGAAAAAATGTGCCGCGACGCGGGGGTATCCATGCTGGTGCTCAACGATATCAGCCCCGCGCTGATGCAGGCCGTCGGTCTGCGCCCCGGCTTCACGCCGTGCCCCGGCACGGAGGATATCGCCGTTGTGCCGGAAGGCGACATCGGCGGTGCGCTTGCGGTTTATGTGCTGCGCAAGCTCACCGGGCTGCACGTCCCCTTTATTGAGCCCTTCCACATCGATCTGCAAAAGGGCACCTTTGCGGGCGGCCATGCCGGGCCTAACGATTATACCGACCCCAGAGGGCAGACCGTGCTGTCCCGGGACGAGCGCTTTGCCCGTTCCGCCTACAAGCACGCGGGCGCTCCCTTTGCCTGGCATGTGATCTCCGAGGGCGAAAAAACCATGTGCCACATCTCCCAGTGCAACGGGCGCTTCAAGCTGGTTTGCGCCGTGGTGGACGCGCTCCCCTGTCCGCGTCATCTGGCCGGATACACCCACGGCCTGTTCAAGCCCCAAAAAGACCCCATCGCTTTTTTCCAGCGGTTGATGGACATTGGCGTTACCCAGCACTACGCCGTTGCCGACGGCAATCACCTGGAAACGCTCCGGCACTTTGCCGGTATCATGGATTTTGATTATTACGAGGTATAAAGCATGGGCCGTATCGAGCACACCCTGAACCGCGATATCCCGGTAATCCGTTTGTCCCATGGTTCCTACGAGGCGGATATCTGCCCAAGCGTAGGCGCCAACTGCATCCGTTTTGCCAGGCAGGCTGTTAATGTGCTGCGCACGCCGCCCGGATACGAGGCCTTTCAGGCTTCCCCCAACGTATATGGAACCCCGCTGCTGTTTCCGCCCAACCGGATCGCGGGCGGCGTGTATACCTTCCGTGGCAAAACCTATCATTTGCCCATCAACGAGCCGGAACGCGGCCATTTTATCCATGGTTCCCTAAGCCGCGCCGCCTTTGCCCTGAGCGCCTCTGCTGCTGACGAAACGGAAGCGGCCGCCTCCTTTACCGCCGATTTTAACAAAGGAGAGCCATATCCCTTTTTCCCTTACGGTTTTACCGTGACCCTTTCTTACCGTCTGAACGCGGACGGGCTTACCCAAACACTTTCCCTTGCCAATAACAGCCGGGAAGATATGCCGGCCGGTCTCGGTTTTCACACCGCCTTTGCGTTGCCCTTCCTGCCGGATACCCAAGAAGAAGACTACCGCCTGCGTGCCACGGTCGGCCCGGAAATCTGCCTGAACCCCGAAACCATCCTCCCGACGGGAGCGTACAAGCCTGACAGCGCCGTGGGTAGCGCGTTATCAAACGGCAGCCTGTGCCCCGCATGCGGCCCGATTTCCAATCATTTTCAGAGCCGCACCGGAGAAATCACCCTCACCCATCTGCCGTCCGGCGCATCCGTTTGCTACACGCCCGACGACAAGTTTTCCTTTTTGATGCTGTGGAACGGCGGCGGGCACAGCGGCTTCGTATGCCCGGAGCCCCAAAGCTGGCAGGTGGACGCACCAAACTCGCCGCTGCCGCCGGAAACGACCGGGTTTCAGGTGCTCGCGCCCGGGGAAACCCTTTCCTTCACCAATCGGCTTTCCATTATGCTGCGCGATTGACAAGCGCTTTGCTCGCTATGCGTCCTCTGCGGCAGCGATGCCGGAGGAAAGAATAAGCGCCCCTATATAATGAATACACAAAACGGGAACCGCAGGAGTGCGGTTCCCTCAGCCTGTCAAAGAACCTCTTCGGGTTGTTATCGCCGCTCGCTTCATAGCGCCTTGGGCGCTGTTCGCTTGCTTACCCCTTTATTGTTACACAAGCCTTTGGGGTTCCACCCCAATCCCCGGCAAGGGTTTCACCCCTGCACCCTGACCAGGACTTTCAGCCCTGGACCCTTCTTTTTTGACTGCCTGAGGGACCCGCCATCCTGCGGTTCCCGTTTTGTGTCCTAGTTTATTTCAGCAGCCTTCAACCGGCTCGTTGCTGAACGCTACTAACGGATAGTGCGTGCCGAAATCAATCACCGGGCGTCCCGTTGGATCGCTGCCCGGCGCGTTGCTGATAAAGCAGGGCCCGTGGGGAATGCGTTCCAGTTCCAGCACCATACTATTGCGCAGCAATTGATACTGGACGATTTCCACCTTCCCCTGATCATCAGTCACGTGAAGCGGAAGATTTTGCGGAAGGGACGCAAACGCCTCCAGTCGGTCGGTTACATGGGTCAGCGTAAGCGTCAGTGTTTTATCGTTCAGCTTCGCGGACCCAAAATCCGGCGCATCGCAGAAGAACGGTCTGCCGTACTCCTTTGCCAGCGCCAGCTTGGCTATCCTTTCCCCCAAAACCATATTAAACGCCGCGTTATTATGAATCACATCGGACAGCGAACCATCCAGCGCGGGAACCATGTACACCTTTTCCAGGCGTTTAGCTGCCTGGCGCTGGGCTTCCCGCACTGCCGCATAACCGGCGTTCCAGTCCTGCGTCGCCGGGTCTACGCGTCGGTTGAGCTGCACCGTATAAAACGGAACAGTATAATTCAGCCTATCGCGCACCCCTTCGACAAATGCTGAAAAGCGTTCCAGATAATCCCCGTACGTACCCCCATGCGCGTCCGAGCAGCCCTGATACCATAAAATACCGGCTACCCGGTTGCCGATCCCGGCGAGGATTGCCATCATGTTTTGCAGCAGTACGCCCTCGGCCGTGGGCATCCATTCCTTCAGCGGCGATCCGCCCAGCGCCGCGGCCACCAGCCCGATAGGATATCCCAGCTCGCGTTTCATATATTTGCCGAAGCTCAAAAACGGGGAATGGCCGGACATCATCGGTTCACGGTTTGCCTCGTGCATCGTATCGGTCGAGTCATTCAGCGGATGCGTTGCCAAATCCCACTTGCCGCTGGTTTTGAGCAAATGCACGCCCAGCTGCGGTTCATCCGTGATATAGTCACGCGCAAAACCCGCCGCATTGCTTTGCCCCGCGATAACGAACACATCTCCCACGCCGATATGATGGCGCAGGTCACCGCGCAGCGATTCGTCAAAGCTCAGGGCCGCATCCTCTTTCAGGCAGGTTTCAATACGGTACAGGCCGCCTGCCGGGACGTTTTCCACATGTGCGGCCCACGTGCCGTCGCCATGGGTTTCCACAGGCGACCACATGATCACAGGCTCGGAGCTGGCTTCGCGCACCACCCTGACCCATACCCGGTACGGCGCGGTTTTGTCCGTGTTCACATAGTGCCCCGCTAGTTCAAAGCGCCCCGTAAGGTTTTGCTGTTGAATGATTTGCCAGTCCGCAGGACCTTTATCGATGATAACGCCGATCTGCATTCCACTTTCCCCCTGACAGCTCACGCTGTTTTAGCACACGATCAGTTTGTTACGATCACCTTCAGCGTTTCGGCGGGGTGCCCGGCAGCCCATGCAAACGCATCAATGACATGATTAAAATCAAACCGGTGGCTGATCATCATATCGGCGTCAATCCGTCCGTCCGACAGCCATTGAAGCGCCGTATCAAAAGCGTTTGCGTACCGGTTCAGGCCCATATAGTCGATTTCCTTTTCCATCAACAGCGCCACATCCAGCGCTACCCGCGTATGGGCGGGCCAGCCCACCTGCACGCACCGCGCCCCCGCATAGGCCAGGGAAAACAGCATCTGCGTGGTGATATCGCTGCCCGCGGTTTCAAAAATCACATCACCCAGCGGCTCGTCGCAGGTTTCCCGGGCGGTATTGATAACGCAGTCGGCGCCCAGCGCCTTGGCCTGCTGCAAGCGGCTGTCCATCCGGTCGATCACGGTACAGCGTCCCCCTCCGGCGGCCTTATACGCCTGCAGCGTCAGCAAGCCGATCGGGCCCGCGCCCACCACCACGCCGTCGTCTCCCGGCTGCATGCGGCTGCGGTTTACCGCGTGCACCGCAACTGCCGTCGGTTCGGCCAGCGCGGCATGCTCAAAGGAAAGCCCGTCCGGCACGGGATACACAAACCAGGCGTCCACGGCAATATAATCACAGAACGTTCCGTTGACGGGCGGCGCGGAAAGGAACACCACATCCGGGCAGAGGTTATACCTGCCGCGTTTGCACTGCCTGCACTTGCCGCAGGGGATGCCCGGCTCAATCACCACGCGCATGCCCTCGCGCAGGTGCTTCACCTGCTTGCCTGCGGCAACCACGGTTCCGCTGGCCTCATGGCCGGGGATGTACGGCTGCGTCACTTTAAAATTGCCCAGCTTACCCTCTTTGTAAAAATGAACGTCCGAGCCGCAGATCCCATTGGCGGCAATCCGAATCAACACCTGATCGTCCGCCGGGGACGGAACCGCTTCCTCCCGGATTTCCAGCGTCAGACTCGGGTCCAGATATAAGCAACGGTTTTTCATAGGCATACTCTCCTTATCAGCCTTTAACGGCGCCATTGGCAATGCCCTGTACAAAATTCTTGGAGCAAAGGCAGAAAACCGCGATGATCGGCAGGATGGAAATCGACAGCGCGCACATAATCGCGCCGTAATCGGTACGAAACACCGTGGAAAGCGTCGATACCATCAGCGGAATCGTATACAGGGACTGCTTGTTGATAATCACCAGCGGAATCATAAACGAGTTCCACGACCACAGCAAAATCAGCAGCGAAACCGTTAAAATCGCGGGGCGGATAAACGGCACCACAATTGAAATCAGGATCCGGGGTTCGCTGCACCCGTCAATCCTGGCCGACTCCATCACCTCGGTGGGCACCGCGTCCTGGATAAACTGTGTCATGAAAAACGCGCCGAACGGCAGCGCCATCCACACAAAGGCCAGCGGCCACAGCGAGCTCATCAGCCCGAATACGCGCATCTCCCTCACATACCCGATAATCATAATCTGGGATGGCACCATCATCGTGATAATGATAAACATATGCAGGAAGTTTTTCAGCCGGAACTCAAATTTCGCAATCGCGTAGCCGATCAGCACGGACGTGGTTACGCTGAGCGCTACGGAAAGCAGCGACACGGACAGGGAATTCAAGTACGCCTGCCCATAGTTTTTCTGCATCACCACCTGCAGGTTCTGCGAAAAATAATCGCTGAACCACAGCGGAAGGCCGCCCTTGAAAATCTCCTCGCTGTAAAACGTTCCCATGACAAACACCGTATACAGCGGGATAAACATGATCACCGTCATCAGAATCAGCCCTGCGTACCCCAGCGGTTTTTTCATCTTCATGACTTCGCACCCCGCTTTGAGATAAAGAATCCGGTCATGGCCGCAACAGCGATGATAAGGAACAGGGAGTACGCGATGGCGGAGCCATATCCCAGCTTGAAGTCCAGGCGGAAGGCGTCGTTATAGAATTTCCAGACCGTCGTCAGCACGGCGTTGCCGGGCCCGCCCATTGCGCCGTTGCCCATGTTGGCCCAGCCGCTGAACAGAAGCAGCGGTTCCTCAAACATCTGAAAGCCGCCGATCATGGAGGTCAGCACCAGAAAAGATGTCATATTGCGCAGCATGGGCATGGTGATTTCAAAAAACGTGCGCAGCGGCCCGGCGCCATCCACCTTGGCCGCCTCATACACGTCCTGCGGCAGCGCGGTCATAGCCGCCAGATACAGCGTCATATAATAGCCCAGATAGCGCCAGACAATCATCAGTACCACAATCATCCGGGACGCGGCCGGGTCCTGTAACCAGAAGTACGGCTCGTCGATAATGCCGATCGCCATCAGCAATTGGTTGATATAGCCCGACTGCCAGTCAAACAAATACGAAAAAATAAAGCCGATCGCCACCGGCGTTGTGATGTATGGGAAAAAGTTGATCGTTTGAAAGGCAACGCGCCCGCGCCGGATGTTGAACAGGCTGTTGGCCACCAGCAAGCCCAGCGCAACCGTAATAGGCGTGGAAATCCCCATCAGCAGCAGGGTATTGCCCAACGATCTGATAAACAGCTTGTCCGCCGTGAACAGATTCACGTAGTTTTTGAATCCAACAAAGGTGGGCTGCCCAATACCCGTCCATCGGTAAAAGCTGAGCACCAGCGAATAGAGGGTTGGGTACAGCTGAAATATACAATACGCCGCTACAAAGGGGAGGCAGAATAGATACGGCCATACCGTTGTCGCCCGCAAACGCTTTTTGGGGGATATCTGCATCGTTCAACACTCCGTTTTGCCAGAATACCGGGGATAGTGACGGTACCTATTGTCAGAAACCGTATGCCCGCACCGCCGCGCAAGCACCGTGTAAGCAAGAGCTTTCAATACAAAAGGGGGATGGCGATGGTTAACCCGCCATCCCCCTGCTCTCAGCGATATCCGGTTACTGGATCGTCGCTTCGGGGATCATCAGTTGGGTTTCCTGTTTCAGCAGCTCCAGCGCCTGTTCGCCGGTGAGCGCCTTGTCGTTGGCCATCTGCGCCACAACGGACAGCAGGGCGTTGAGGACGTTGGTCTCGTGCTTGGTCTGGATCTGGCCCTGTGTTTCGACAGAGATATCATTGATGTAGTACTTCGCCAGGTTCTGGCCGCCAAAGAAAGCATCGTACGCGCCGGCCGTGGTGAAGAAATAGGAATTATCGTCTTCATAGGGGGCTTTGAAGCCGGTCATAAAGCCGTACTTTTCAAAGGATGCCTGCACGCCGGGGCCATCGCAGTACGCAAACTTGATGAAGTCCCAGGCCACTTCCTTGTTCTCGCAGCCGGAGTAAACGCTCACGGAGGTACCGCCGCGGGTAAAGCCGCCCTCAGGCGCCTTCGTCAGACCCCAGTTGCCGGATCCGTCCGGATCGTTGACTTCGATGTTCCACTTCAGCGCCCACGGCGGGCAGGGGAAGAAAATAAAAGTGCCTTCGGAGAACCCGGCGTCCAACGCGGGCGTCTCACGCTCCTGGTTGCCCAAAATGCCGGACTGGTTCATTTCCGCGGCCAGGTTGAGCATATCGGCGTAACGGGCGGTGAGGTTGATCGTATCCCCGTCGATGTAGGAGGACGGCTTCTGACCCTTCAGCACTTCATACACCATCACGGAGATACCCGGGAAAATGTTGACCTTGCCTTCGGACTTCTCTGCAACCTGCTTACCAAGCGCAATGAAATCTTCCCAGGTGGGCATAAGCGCCGCAAGCGCGTCGGGATCGTCGGTGCCCAGATATTCCAGTGCCAGGTCCCTGCGGTACGCAAAGCCCGAAGGACAGATCTGGGATTCTACGCCGAACAGTTCGCCGTTGAGGCCGCTTTCCAGTTGAACGGCAAAATCGAACATCTCATCGGCGTTCAAATTGTACGGGGCCTGAGACAGGTCGTCCAGAATGCCCAGTTCAAACAGTCTGCCGCGATACGAAAGCTCGCCCAGGACAACGTCCGGAACATCGGTTCCGGATGCCAGGGCCGCCTGCAGCTTCTGCATAAAATCCGTGGGGGTTACAACCAGTTTCTCAAACTGTACATTGGGGTGAAGCTCAGAATAAAGCTCGCACATATAATTCATGTGCGCCTCATCCCAGTTCCAAATGGTCAGGGTAACCGTGTCGTCCGCGGACGCCACAATGGGCAATGCCAGCATTGAGGCCAGCAAGCTTATGATGACAAGCCAGGATAGTGTTTTCCTTTTCATAGATAGGCTCCTCTCTCTTATGGCTGGTCGGTGACCAGATTTATCTACTGCGATTATACGAGGTAAAAAATTGGCGTTTCAATATAAAATCAGGGCATTTCATACAATATGCGGGAAAGATGTGCGATATGGTTTCTTTTCCGCCTGATTGCTATGCTATACTACCGATAGGGAGGTGATGGCTCTCATGCTGAAAAGCGTGGTGCTGATTGACGACGAGATCCGCGCCATCCAGCACATGCGGCGGCTGCTGGAAACACAGTCGGCGGAGTGCCAGGTGATCGCGCATTTTCTGGACGGTCGCCAGGCGTTGGAATCCGAAGCGATTCTGAGTGCGGATATCGCGTTTGTCGATATCATGATGCCGGGGATGAACGGGCTTTCTCTGTGCAGGCAGCTTTTAAACCGGCGGCCGGATATCACGATTGTGCTGCTGACAGCCTATAAGGATTTTGAGTACGCCCAGGAAGCCATGCGCATGGGCATCCACCATTACTGGGTCAAGCACGAAATACGAAGCACCAATATTCAGGAAAAAATGCGGGAACTTCTCAGCGCGATGCAGCAGGACAACCTGGTATCCGAGCGGGTTAAAAACCAGGGGTTTCTGGATGCGCTCAACGGAACCATTCCCATGAGCGGGATCCCCGGCAGGCAAAGCTCAGCGCCGTATGCCTGCCTGCTGTATCTGCGCGGCGCGGATCCGCAGGCCGCTGGGTTACCGGAGGGCTTTGCGGCCCATCACCTGTGCTTTGGCAGCGTGAACCTTTTCTTATTGTATTATGAAAAACTGCCGAATATACCGTCGGAATGCCGCCGCCTGCAGGCGCTGTGCGGCGCACTGACCTACGGCGCGCTGATCAGCGCGCCGTTCAGGCCCGCGGAGTACACACCCAAGCTGCACCACAGCCTGCTCTCGGCTGTACAAAACCTGGCCCTGACGCAAACCGTAGCCTACGCGGACGACGCGCTGCTGGAGCTGCTTTCCCTCAACCCCGTGGACCAGCTGGAGCACGAGCTGATGACGCCGCTGGAGGCCGCGTTGGGACTTTGGCAGGCGCAGAGCGCAACGGCTCTGTTTGAAAGACTGTGGCTGCAACCCTGCTTGCGTGTCGGCAACCTGATGGCGCTTCGCTTTGTGTCTGCCCGGCTCAACGCGCTGGCGCAGGCCTACGGCATGCACTGTTATCCGCCGGACGCTCCCGTAAGCCCCTCCGGGCTTGCCGGGCATTTCCGCGGGGAGCTGAGCAGAATCCTCTCGCAGGATGATCCCTCTATGTCCCTGCTTATCAAGCGCGTGAAGGCTTATATCCGCAACAATCTTTCCTCCGTGCTGCAGCTCAGGCAGCTCACGCGCGAGTTCAGCCTCAGCGCGGATTACCTGCGCAAGTCGTTCAAGCAGGAAACCGGCCTGACACTTACTGAGTATATCACACAGGAGCGGATACAAAAGAGCATTGAGCTGCTTCAAACCCAGCAATACAAAATTTATGAAATCGCCGATAGGGTTGGGTTCCGCTCGGCGCAGTATTTCAGCCAGGTATTTTATAAAACCACCGGCAAATATCCTACGGACTATTTGAAATAGGCGGCGTATCCATGAAAAAACCGATTCTGAGCAAATTGCTGTGGGCCATCGTCGCGGTGCTGGCCGTCACCTCCGTGGTGGCGATTGTATTCGTCAGCGTGTTCACGGTGCAGCTCCTGGTTAAGCAGGCGGACCGTGACAGCCGCCTGATCCTGATTCAGGAAAAGCAGCGGATTTTGTCCATGCTCACCATGGGCGATATGACAGCCAAGCAAATCATGGTGGCAAACGATATCAAATCCCTGATCACGGAGGCGCACGATTCGGAGTACAAGCCTATTATTTTAAACCGCGGCAACGACCTGCTGATCCACTATCTGGCGCTCAACCCGTACCTGTCCAACATCACCATCATCACATGGGACGATCTGGTGCTGTCCAACCAGGGCGTTCTGATGAGCGATACCCTTCTGGCGCGCAAGCAATCGGAAGCATTCACAGGCTTTTTCGCGGGTGCGCAGCGCAAGGCAATCACCTCCATCCATCAAACCCGCATCCCCGATTTCAACAGCGACCGGGATGTGATTACCGTCATCTACCGCTACCGGGATATCGGCCAGAACTATTCACAAGATAATTACCTGATGCTGGATATCCTGGTCAAGCAGTTTACGGACGCCGATCAAACCGAGGGCAAGGCCGAACGCCTGTACCTGATGAACGATTTCGGCCAGCTGCTGGTACAGCCGGAAAACGGCGACCCTGCCCTTCTGCGCGAACCTTCAAACGCGGAGGGAATCCGTTACACGCGCAGCAGCATCATCCTGGCCGAGACCATCGAGGAGCTGGGCTGGACGCTTTTTTACGTCATCCCCAACAGCGAATTCCTGTCGCCGATCATCTCCCGCGTTGTTCTGCTGGCATCCGTACAGGCTATTGTGGCGGCGCTGGGCATCCTGTTTCTCGCGCGCCGCATCAACCGCATCACCTCCCCCATCCATACCATTACCGCCGCCATGCAGGAAGCCTATCACGGCAATTTAAGCGTGCAGACCGATATCCACAGCGGGGATGAAATCGAAATTCTCTCCACCTGCTTCAATAAGCTGGTGGTGGACCTGCGCGAATACATTGACCATGTGATCGAGGAAGAGCAAAAGAAAAAGGAAATGCACATGGATTTGATGCTCAGCCAGATTCATCCGCATTTCATCTACAATACGCTGAATAATATCGTCTATCTGATCGAGGAACACAACGATCAGGACGCGATTGATATGATCTACGCGCTCATCGAGCTTTTGCAAAATTCCGTCAAGCTCGGCAAGCGGGATATCCTGTCCACCGTAACGGAGGAAATCGCGCTGGTTGAGGCGTACACCGCCATCGCAAGCATGCGCTATCCCAACGCCTTCGCGCTGCACATCCATTCCGATCCCCGCCTGCACAGCTATTGCGTGCCCCGCATTTTGATTCAGCCGCTGGTGGAAAACGCGCTGCTGCACGGTATTATTCCGGCGCAGCGGTTTGGCACCATCGAGATCACCCTCCGCGCCCTGCCCAATACCGACAGGCTGGAAATTGTTGTCGCCGACGACGGACTGGGCATCGCCAGCGAGCGGCTGGGCGAGATTCTCAGCAAGGAAGATCAGAGCAGCCTGCACGGCGTAGGCCTGAGCAACATTCACAACCGGCTGCAATTCCTGTACAAGGACAGCTATTATTTCGCCGTTCAAAACCTGGAGCCTCACGGCACAAAAATTACCATCCGCATTTCCAGCCGACCGCCGGAGCTGCCCGCCGAGCCCTGATGATAGTGCAATATTATCCATCTTTTGCGAAGATGTGCTATTCTCGCCCCATCCCTGGCATGATACAATCGAATCAAATCCAATCCGTCAGGAGGAATCGTTATGCACTCTCCGCAAGCTGTTTCCGTACGCCGGGAAACGGTTGTCATTCCCACATATGAGGTGTTCCCCGCGGAAAAAGCCCCGCTTTTTATTGAAAAACGTGCCTATCAGGGCAGCAGCGGCAAGATATACCCGCTGCCGGTGGTTGAAAAAATCGCCGATATAAAGCACGACAGGCCCTATGAAGCGCTGATTTTGGAAAACGAATATCTGGAGGCCACTATTCTGCCGCAGATCGGCGGCAAAATACACCGTGCCTACGACAAAACCAATGGTTACGATTTTATCTATCATAACCACGTTATCAAACCGGCGCTGGTGGGGTTGGCGGGGCCGTGGGTTTCCGGCGGAATTGAGTTCAACTGGCCGCAGCACCACCGCCCGACCACCTTTGCCACCGTAGACCACCGCACCGAAACGCACAGCGACGGCTCCTGCAGCGTCTATGTGGGAGAAACCGACCCCATGTACGGCACCAAGGGCATGGCGAAAATCACGCTCTATCCGGGTAAGGCTTATATTGAGATCAGCGGCCGCCTGTACAATCCCACCGCCTTTGCGCAAACCTTTCTCTGGTGGGCCAACCCCGCTGTGGCCGTGAACGACTACACCTACTCGGTGATGCCGCCCGATGTGAACGCCGTAATGGACCACGGCAAACGCGCAGTATCCACCTTCCCGATCGCCACGGGTGAGTACTACAAATACGATTATTCCGCGGGTGTGGATATTTCCCGCTACAAGAATATCAAGGTGCCGACCTCCTACATGGCCGCGTCCTCCGCGTATGATTTTATCGGCAACTACGACGAGCGGATCGGGGCCGGGCTGCTGCATGTGGCGGATCACCACATCGCGCCCGGCAAAAAGCAGTGGACCTGGGGCAACGCGGATTTCGGCCGCACCTGGGATAACAACCTGACCGACGCAGACGGCCCCTATATTGAGCTGATGACCGGCGTTTATACCGACAACCAGCCCGATTTTACCTGGCTGAAACCGCATGAGGAAAAAACCTTCACCCAGGTTTTTATGCCCTACCACGGCGTGGGCCGCGTGTGCAACGCCACACGGGACGCTGCCATCGGCGTCCGTCAAACGGACACGGGCATTGAGGTAAAGGTGTACGCCACCGCCGAGCATCCGCAGGCGGCTCTCATCCTGACGGATGAAACCGGACGGACGTACGAAAAAGCCGCTGCGCTATCCCCCGCCTCCTTCTGCACCGCCGTGTTTGAAGGCCTGAAGCTGACAGACGGCATGACCCTGCGCGTTGCGGACGGCGATACGCTGTGTGTGTACCGGCATCAGGCCCCGCCGCTCAAGCCTATCCCCGAGCCCGCCAAGGCGCTGCCCGCGCCGCAGGCGCTGAAATCCACCGAGGAGCTCTATCTGGCGGCCCTCCACCTGGAGCAGTACCGCCACGCGACGCGCGACCCCAAGGAATATTACGAGGAAGGCCTCCGGCGCGATCCGTCCGATATCCGCCTGAACAACGGCTACGGCCTGCTGCTGCTAAAGCGCGGGCTGATTGCGCAGAGCCTGCCGTATTTCCGCGCCGCTGTGGACAAACAAACCTGGAAAAACCCCAATCCTTATCACGGAGAATGCTATTTCAACCTCGGTCTGGCCCTGATGAAAACCGGGGACGCGGACGGCGCGTACGACGCGTTTTACAAATCTTCCTGGAGCGCCGAAACCCAAAGCGCGGGATACTATTTCTTGGCCTGCCTGAGCGTGCAGAAGGGTGAACCGCAAAAGGCGCTGGCGTTTGCGGAACAATCGCTGATACGCAACTGGCACGACATGAACGCGCGCACGCTCAAGGCCGCGCTGCTGCGGGCCCGCCCCGCGGAGCAGGCGGCATGGCTTGCCCAGAGCGAAGCCATCGATCCGCTATGCATGGGCATCCAATACGAAAAAGCGCTGGCCGCAGCCGCCTTTGAACCCTTTCTCACGCTGATGCGCGAGCCCGCGTTCAACTATATCGAGCTGGCGCTGCTGTATATGCAGCTGGGTTTTCCGCAGGACGCAGCACAGATTCTCACAGCCTGCCCCTCCGCCCATCCCATCGTGTATTATTTGCTGGGCTATCTGGCCAGAGATCCGCTCCCGTGGCTGCAAAAGGCAGAACATATGCCCATTGACGGCTGCAACCCCAGCCGGCTGGAAGAAATGACGGCCTTGTCCTATGCCGCCGAAGCCCTTCCCGCCGCGCCGCACGCGCACTATTACCTTGGCAATCTTTATTACGATAAAAAGCAGTATTCCCTGGCCGTTTCGCACTGGGAAACCGCATTGGCGCAGCAGCCGGATTTTCCCATGTGCCTGCGTAACCTGTCCATCGCCGCCTACAACAAGCTGGAGGACGCATCCAGAGCCGTTTCCCTCATGAACAAAGCCTGCGCCCTGCTGCCGGAATATCCCCGTTTCTGGCTGGAGCGGGATCAGCTGCTGGTGAAAACAGCCTGTCCCGTTCAGGAACGGCTGCTGGCGCTGCAAGCCCACGAGGCCCAGGTGTTTCAGCGCGATGATCTGACCCTGCGCCTGATCACGCTGTACAACTGTACAGGGAATTATCAAACGGCGCTGGAGCTGCTGCATAGCCACACCTTCCACCCGTGGGAGGGCGGCGAAGGCAAGGTGAGCGCCCAGTATAAGCTGGCGCTTACCGAGCTTGGCAAACAGGCGATTCTCGACGGCCAGTATGCCCAGGCCATTGATCAGCTTCAGCAAACGCTTGCCTATCCGCCCAACCTGGGGGAGGGCAAGCTGCCCAACGCATCCGATCATCAGGCGCACTACTGGATGGGGGTGGCTTACCGCTGTATGAAAAATACGGCAAAAGCGGAGGAATGCTTCCTCCTCGCCGCACAGGGCGATTCAACACCCCAAAGCGCGCTGTACTACAATGATCTGCCGTCTGATTTTATTTATTATCAAGGGCTTTCCCACCGGGCGCTCGGCCGGGAAAACGCCGCCAAAAAGTGCTTCTATCAGCTTATCGCCTTTGGCGAGCGCCACCTGTTTGATTCGGTTTCCTATGATTATTTTGCCGTGTCCCTCCCGGAGATCGAAGTCTATCAGGACGACCTCCCATGGAACAACCGGCAGTACTGCACCTATCTGCGCGCACTGGGCGAGCTTGGCATCGGCCATACCCAGAAGGCCGACCAGCTGCTGGATACCATATTGCAAGCCCAGCCTGATCATCAGGGCGCGCTCATTCACCGCCGCCATACGGCATGGGAGGTATGCTTATGAACCCCATCAGCCTGAAGGGTATCTGGAACGTCCGCTTACAGGACACAAGCGTTTACACTGCTTCGCTGCCCGGAACGCTGGATGAGAACCATATCGGATATCCCGATCAGGGAGCCAACCAGTGGCACCCCGATGAATCCTTGGGCAGCACGGACGACCTGCGGGGCAGCGACCAAATTCTGACGCGCCTCACCCGGCGGGTTACCTACGAGGGCCCGGCGTGGTTCGAGCGCACCCTTGCGGCGCATCTGCCGCAGGGCATGCGCGCCTTTGCCACGGCGGAGCGCAGCCGGGAGCTGACGCTTACCCTCAACGGCCGTCCGGTTGCGCCGATGGTACCGGGAACGGTTTCCACCCCCTCTGTGTTTGAAATCACCGAGCAGCTTCTGGAGGGAGACAACCGCTTCGTTTTCTGCTGCGACAACAGCTATCCGAGCTGGCCCCGCGAGGATATTCTTTTTTCCTCGGCGGCAACCGATGAAACGCAGACCAATTGGAACGGCATTCTGGGCGAATTCTCCCTCAGCTTTCAAAAAGAGAACTTCATCAGCGCCGTGCGCGCGTATCCCTCGCAGACCAGTGTTACCGTTCTGGTGGAGATCGACTGCCGCACACCCTATCGCGGCACGCTCACGCTGCAAAGCCAGGCCTTTGCCCAAACCGTTGAGGTCCCCATCGATCTGGAGGCAGGCACACACCAGCTGCGCTACGCCCACATCCCGCTGCAAAAGGATTGCAAGCGCTGGGACACCGGGGAAGGCGCCCTGTATACCCTGTGTGTGGAAGCCGACGGACTGGACGCGCATACCGTGCGCTTTGGCGTGCGCACCTTTGGGGCGCGCTGCGGACGGCTGACCCTGAACAACCGGCCGGTGTTCCTCCGAAGCGAGGCCAACTGCTGCGTGTTTCCGCAAACAGGACATATGCCGCTTACCAGGGACGAATGGACAGAGATTCTAACAATCTACGCGGCGTATGGCGTAAACTGCATGCGCTTCCATTCCCATTGTCCGCCGGAAGCCGCCTTTGCCGCCGCCGATGCGCTGGGCATGATGATGCAGCCGGAGCTTTCGCACTGGAACCCGAAAAACGCGCTGGAAACGGAGAAAAGCTTTGCGTATTACCAGCTTGAGCTCCGGCAGATTTTGTGCGCCTTCGCCAACCACCCGTCCTTTGTGATGCTCACCTTCGGCAACGAGCTGCACACGGGGGCGCTTGGGCATGCCCGCATGGATGAAATGCTTTCGCAGGCCAAGGCGCAGGATCCCACACGGCTGTACGCCAACGGCTCCAACGTGCATTACGGGCAGGTGTCCCCCAGCCGCAGCAGCGATTTTTACACATCGTCCAATTACCTGCAGCATATGCTGCGCGCGACATCCGCGCAAATGCAGGGGTTTCTCAACAACCAATACCCCTCCGCCCAAACCGCCTACGACGCGGAAATGGCGGAGCTCAGGCAGGCGTATGCCCGCCCCGTGTTCACCTTTGAGGTAGGCCAGTATGAGGTACTGCCGGATTTTGACGAAATTTCCGCCTTTACGGGCGTAACGCGCGCCGATCATTACGCGCATATCCAAAAGCGCGTGGAAGCGGAAGGCTTGTCGGACGGTTGGAAAAAACGCGTGGAGGCGACCGGCGAGCTTTCGCTCCTGGGATACCGCGAGGAGGTGGAGGCGGTTTTGCGCACGCCCTCACTGTCCGGCATTTCGCTGCTGGGCCTGCAGGATTTTCCCGGCCAGGGCACCGCGCTGGTCGGCATGCTCAACGCCCATTTGCAGCCCAAGCCCTACGCCTTTGCCGATCCTGAACGTTTCCATGCCTTCTTTACGGATGTGCTCCCTCTGGCCCTGCTGCCGCGCTACACCTACCGGCAGGCCGACCGGCTTGCCGCGCCCATCCGGATCGCCAACTACGGCAAAACGCCGCTGCACGCCCCCGCGCAGGTTACGCTGACTGCGGACGGAGAGATGATTGGCGAAGCCGTATTCCCGGAGCAAGCCTATGAAACGGGCTGCCTGTCCCCCGTCGGCTCGGTCGATTTCTCCCTGCAATCCGTCCGGGCGCCCCAAAAGCTGAGCCTGACGATCCGGATCGGCCAGGCGCACAACCGCTATTCGGTTTGGGTTTATCCCGATATGATGCAGTCCGAAGCTCCGGGGGTTGTAATCGCCCGGGACGTGGAGGAAGCGCTTGTTCATCTGAAAGAGGGAAAAGCCGTACTGCTGGATCCGCCTGCCGATGAGGCGCATCTGCCGCAATCCATCCAGGCACAGTTCACCACCGATTTCTGGTCGGTCGGCACGTTTGCCAGGCAAAGCGGCTTCATGGGCTGTTTGGTTGATCCCGGCCATCCCGTTTTCCGCCGTTTCCCGACTGATTTTCACACAGACTGGCAATGGTGGCCCATGTGCCGTGGCCGCGCGATGATCCTGCCGCAGGGAACAAGCTCCCTCGTGACCGGAATCGATTGCTATGCCCGCCTGCGCAACCTTGGCCTGCTGGTGGAAGCCAGCGTTCTCAGCGGCAGGCTGATGCTCAGCAGCATGGGCCTTCACCAAAAGCAGGAATACCCCGAAGCGCAGGCGCTTTATGAAAGCATTCTGCAGTATATGGCCTCGGACGCTTTTATGCCCGCTCAATCCATGACCGATGTCCAGCTGCGGGCACTGGCGCGCTAGCGTGCCTCCCCGATCCTCCGCCGCCCAGGGGATTTATTCATTTCAGAGGGCGTCATCCCCATTCACAAAATCGTTTTGCCGGTACAGCTTGGGCGCCACCCCGATACTTTTTTTGAAAACTCTTGAAAAGTAATAAGGATCGGCGTACCCAAGCTGTTTTGCGATCTCGTGAATCGGGTAGCTTGTGGAGCGCAGCATGCTGCATGCCTGTTTCATTTTCAAATGGATCAGAAAGTCCATGGGCGTACGGCCCGCGTGCTGTAAAAACAGCTTGTTCAGATAGCTTTTCGACAGCCGGAAATGCCCGGCCAGATCATCCAGCGTCAGGTTCATGGTAATGCTTTCGTACATATAGCGGATCACCTGGGTAACCAGCCTGTTCTGCTCACTCACGGCGCTGCGCTTTTCCCGGTAATAGGTTTCCGACAGGATTAGCTGGAGCACATGCGAGATATAGATAAAATTGCCCTCGGTATAGTTGGCGTCCAGCACGCGGAAAAGCAGGCTGAACAGAAACATCATCCGCTCGGTGGCCGCCTCCGTGTTAAAGGCAATCACCCGCACCGGCCAAAGGGGATACTGCGCGCAGTCGTCCCCTTTAAAATGCACCCAGAGCAGGCTCCACGGGTTTTCCGGCGACGCGAAATACTCGTGCTGCTCCAGCCGCGGTATACACAGCGCCTGGCGGGGGCCCAGCGTATAGGGTTTTCCCCCGACCCGCACCGTGCCTTCACCATCCGAGCAGTACAGAAAGATATTCTCATCGGCGCCCTCCACCCGTTTGCGGTAGTGGTGCCTGGCTCTGGGAAAAAAGCCCACGTCCGTGAGGTACAGCCGACGGATAATCGGATGCCGTGCATAAGCGGAAAAGGTTTCCGTCGGCAGAACAATCATTCGCTCGCCTTCAAACCCGTCCTGTTTGGGAAATGCATACTCACTCATATCCGCACCATAGCATATTTATGAAGGATTGTCCATCCATTTTGCAGGCTCACAGCTCCTTTTGCGGGAACCCTACATTGTGCTGCGAATTGCGTTTTCGCATACGGCAGGACGCGGAAAGAGCAACTGTTGAATCATATAGCTCATACGATCCTTGCGCGGAAATCCAGTCGGCGGGTAACAGATGAAATTTCCCGTTTCCCATGATACCCGTTTTATACAAAGCGTCCGTCTAAACAGGTGAAGGGGGTGTACTCGTGAGTGAAGTCAAGGTACCTGATGAAACTCAATGGGTGGATTTATCACGCTGGATGGACAGTTACGGGGATATGCTGGTACGGCTGGCATACGGTGTATTGAAGGATTCGTTCCTTGCTCAGGATGCGGCGCAGGATGCCTTTGTGAAAGCCTATCAAAACAGGGCATCCTTCCGGGGAGACTGCTCCGAAAAGACCTATCTGACCTGTATCCTGATGAATACATGCCGGGACTACCTGCGCACAGCATGGATGAAGCGGATCGATCATCAAGTGTCACTGGATCAACTGCCCGAGCCCTATGCCAATGCTCCCATGCCGGACAGAACCGTTATCCAAGCCGTACTTGCCTTACCCCTGAAGCTCCGCCAGGTCATCCTGCTTCGTTACTGGCAGAACATGAAAATCAAAGAAATCGGGGAGGCGCTTCGCCTGTCACCCGAGACGGTTAAAAAACGCCTGCGGCGGGCCAACCAGAAGCTCGGCGCACAATTGGAGGGATGGTATTACGATGCATGAGACAAACGATATGAAGAAGCTATTCGATCGGCATCTCAGTTCTCTTCGTTTTCTGCCCGAAAGCCGCCAAACGGTGATAGACAGAGCGCAGAGAAAGGAAGAACCTGTGATGAAAAGGAAAATGTCCGTTGCCATTGCATTTGCGATTGTACTGACGCTGACCCTCGTAACGGCGCTGGCGGCTGTTGCCGTGCTGCATTCCGACAACGCAAACAAGATCAATCTTGCGCGGGAAGCGCTGTACCAAGAATACAGCCTGACGCCTAAAACACTGGGATTGTTCGTTTATGAAGGCCGTGAAGAAAACGGCGAGTACACACTGACCTGGACCTGCAACACGTATCACCCTTCGCTGACCGGCGTGTATACCACGGTTGTCAAAAACGGTAAGGCGGCCGCCAGCTGGACGTATGATACGGTTGATTCGTCCGTGTACGCTTCCGGAGAGCTTTCCGACCCCGTGTGGGGGTACCGGCAGCTGGAAGCATCCTTTGCGGACAAAGAAGCGGCCAGCCAATACTCACTGGCGCTTTACCAGCAGGACAAGGAAAAGGGAATCCCGGAAGCAAGCGACACGGAATCCGAGCCTCCGCAGGAGGGAGCCTGGTATTGGCAGGGCGAAGTTCTCCACACGGCAGCGCTTGGCGAAAACGACCTGCCTCTTGAGCAGGCGTACGCAATCGCGGTACAGGCACTGGTTATGGACTTTGATATGGATCCGGAGGCACTCACCGCCAACGACATTGTGGATGCGTCCTTCCTGATGCGAGAAAACGGTCTCACCCTTTGGGAGATCAGCTTCTATGTGGTGATTGACGGCGTGGACTACGATTGCGCCGTCTGGCTGGATGGTATCACGGGCGAAGTGCTGACCATTGACGCGGGAACGGGCGGCAACGGCTGAGCACCCATGCTGCCGGCGGGAACAGACCCGCCGGCGGCATTCTAAATTCTATCATGAGGGAGCCTTGCAATGAAAACGATCAGAAACCGATGCGCTGTTCTTTTGTGCGTGCTGATCCTGTCCCTGTCCATCACAGGTTCGGCACAGACCGAGGTGATTTTCCATGATTCTCTGGCGGCGGCTTACGGCCTTACCCTGGAAGATATTTATACCGCTCTGAGCCTGACGGTGATCGGCGATACCGCCTATCGACTGCTGTCAAACGGGGATATCTATGCATGGCAATCCCAGCAGGATCAGTATTCCCTCTATGCAAATGTACCCGCGGCGCCGTGGGCACGGGTGAATGTGGAAATCCCCTTTTCACAACAGTCCGCCGTCACGCAAAGGGAGCTGACGGAGAGCGTTTCCCAGCTGATTCCCGCAGAGGACGGCCTCTATGGCCTGAACAACCTCTCCGGCAGGATCGGCAGCATTGATAAAAACGGCTGGCACGTAAGCGACACCCGGTTGAACTCCGCTATACTATGGCCGTCCGATGCGGTTTATCCAGAGCCGCTGCGAAATGCCTTTATCACAGAGGGAAAGCTTTACGCTTATCACGATCTGCATTATTCAACCGTTGAAAAGCCGCAGCCGACGTTGCTTATTTTTTCGCTTTCCACCGGCGCATGCTCAGTTACGCAGATGCCGGGTGTGATCACCTTTTGCCGATATGCCCCGGGAACCCTGCTGTGCCTGATGGATAGCGGAACCGAAACCCCATCGCTGGCCCTGTATGAGATTGCTTCCGGGCAAATGTCGGAGTTTGAGGTGGCGGTTCCCGTTTCGGTTGAACGGAAGTATTTCGAGCAATCGTACCGTCTGCATTGCAGAATCGGCGGTTTGGCCTGCGATGCCGCGGATGAAACAATCTATCTGGCAAGCGTGCACGCGTTATGGCTCAGCGCTGCGGGCGCGGCCTTTCAGCAGGCTGCGGAGGATGTATGGCAGGTGTGGGACCACGAGGGAGAATCGATGACGACCGCCGAGGCGGACGCGTGGGTGCTTCCCTCCGGCGGGTATATATTCCAAAACGGACCCTGGTATGTAAAGCCATGACGGAAGCGGTGGCAATCCCCCATCCCGTAATCATTTCAAAAACGGAATGAAAACGGCGGATCCTTTTCTGGATCCGCCGTTTATATCTTCAAGTACGCGAACAATGATTGCCTGTCATTCGTTTCCCGAAACCCTGTTTATTTGGAAGCCGCTTTCTTTTCGATGGATTTCTCAATGTTCTTCATTTTCTTTTTCTGGAAAAAGAGCTTGATTTTCTTCCAGAACACACCGACCACGACGCCGCAGGCAATCACAACACCGGAGATGATCTGCACAAGGTAGGAAGTGGCGGCGGGATCAATGTAAGCCTGAGCGGATGTTGAAAACAGCAGCATGAACCATACACAGAAGAAGAGAATCTGGCCGGCGTGTTTGATCGATTTTTTCATACAATACCCTTCCTTTTTCGTAGCCTCGGCACTATGCCGGGCAGTATACGTGATCCGTGAATATTTCTTAATATTCTACGTTATGCAATGGCGTTTGTCAAATCCCGTCTGCGCCTTTCGCAGGGTTTTCCACCGGCATTTCCGTGGTATTCCGGCGTCGCGGCCGCCTTCACTCCGCGGCCGTTCGCGCCATAAACCGCTCCTTAGCTTCCCTTGGCGGCACTGTGGGCCGTCCCAGATCGCTCCGCGCGCCGATGGCGCATCGGATTTCGATAAAAGCCAGGCTGCCGCACGCCTTTGCGGCGTTCAGCGCGTCATCCAGCTCCTGCTCGGTTTCGGCCCGCACGGCAAAGGGATAGCCGCAGCCAAGCGCGATTGTGACAAAATCCACCGTTCCGGCAACGGTGGGCATGCCGCCCACCGATTCATGCGCGGCATTGTTAATCAGGATGTGCACCATGTTGGCGGGCGCGTTTGCGCCGATGACGGCCATCGCGCCCATATGCATCAGGGCCGCGCCATCCCCGTCGATGCACCATACGCGTTTGCCGGGCGTATACAGCGCCACGCCCAGCGCGATGGAGGAGCTGTGCCCCATGGAGCCGACCGTCAGAAAATCCTGATCGTGCGGCTGGCCGTTTTCTCTGCGGACTTCAAAAAGCTCGCGGGAGGTTTTTCCCGTGGTAGAAACAATCAGATCCCGGCCCGACGCCGCAACAATATGCCGGATGATATTCTCGCGGATCAGCATGTTATCGTTTTCATAGCTGACAGACGTTTTACCAGTGATGGCGCCCTTTTGAACCACAAACGCCACCTGCCGCCCTGCCGCCAACAGCGGCTGAAACGCTTCCATCGCGGCGCGCAGCTCTTCATCCGTCGTTTCCTTGCCGATGATGAACGTTTCAATTCCCATATCGTTGAGCAGCTTCACGGTTACCTCGCCCTGAAAAACATGCTGCGGCTCATCCGGTACGCCGGGCTCGCCCCGCCATCCGACTACGAAAATGCAGGGAATCCCGTATACCTTTTCATGCAGCAGGGAAGCCACCGGGTTGATGATGTTTCCGATGCCGCTGTTTTGCAGGTACACGACCGGCACCCTGCCCGTGGCAAGGTGATAGCCCGCGGCCAGCGCAACGGCGTTCCCCTCGTTGGCGGTAATTATGTGGCTGCGGGAAATCCCGAAGGTATGCATCAGCTCGTTGCACAGCGGCTTCAGCTGTGAATCGGGAACGCCCGCGAAGAAGTGATACTCCCGTAAAAAATCAGCGTTGATCATTGGTTTCTGTTCTCCTTCCTGTACGACGGATCCACAGCCTTCAGCTGCGCCACGGTATCCAGCTCCACAATCTGCCCCTCCTGCACGGGATACACGGTCATGTCCATCCGGTCCAGCAGCCGGTCAACAATCTCGTCCCAGTAGAGCTCCTCATGGCCCGGATGTGTGTACGCCTCTTCAACGGCATGCGCAAGCAGCAGCGCGTCGTCCCTGCGGAAATAGGAAATGCCGACCATATTATAGGCGTTTTCCCCGCATTTGCCGACCCGCGTGATGCGGTCCCCCGCCATGTCGAAAACCCAATCATCGGAATAACCCGGAACCCGTTTGCCATAATAGCCCGAGCGGGACAGCGCCTTGTCGAAAATCGACGGATCGGCAACGTACAGATCCGTTTCACAGATGAAGCAGTCCGCGCTGCCGAGAATGCTCCGGGCCGCATATATGGAAGAGATATTGTTTTTGTGCATATATTCGGTATTTTCGATCAGCGTGATTCCGTCATACGCTTCCGGCAGATAGCTGAACTTCTCCTTCAGGTGACCCACAATCACGTAGATATCCCCCACCCCGCGCCGCTTCAGCCCGGCGATCACCGTTTCGATCATGGGGGTGCCGTGCACGCTGATCAGGGGTTTGGGCAGGGTGCGCGTCAGCGGCAGCATCCGCTCCCCTTTTCCGGCCGCCATCAGCACCGCAATTTCCCGCGCCATCGTTGTCTCCTTTACAATGTGTCGATCAGGGTAATGATGTCTTTGATGGGCATCAGGTTTGCGTCCGCCTCGTACGAACGGTGATGCGTCAGGATGGATTCCGCTGTTTTCTTCATGGCCGGGAACGCGCTCCGGGTTAACTGGTTGGCGTAGATTACGATATTAACGCCGTGCGCGGCCAGCTCGCTCTCGGTAATGGTGTTATAGGAGGTCGGCACCGCGATGATGGGCGTTTCCGGGTCCTTTTCCCGAAACGCGTCACAGAAGGCCAGCACCTCCGCCGGATCTTTCTTCCGGCTGTGGATCATAATGCCGTCGGCGCCCGCGCCCCGGTAGGCATGCGCCCGCTGCAGCGCGTCCTCCATACCCCGTTCCAGGATCAGGCTTTCAATCCGGGCAATGATCATGAAATTGTCCGTAAGCTGGGCGTTCTTCCCGGCCGCGATTTTTTTGCAGAAATGTTCGATACTGTCCTGCACCTGATCCGCTTCCGCCCCGAACAGGGAGTTCTTTTTCAGCCCCACCTTGTCCTCGATAATAATCGCGGAAATCCCCAGCCGTTCCAGCGTATGCACATTATAGATAAAATGCTCCGTCAGCCCGCCTGTATCGCCGTCCAGAATAATCGGCTTGGTGGTGACATCCATCACCTCGTCGATTGTATGCAGCCGGGACGACATATCCACAAGCTCGATATCCGGTTTCCCCTTGGCCGTCGAATCGCACAGGGAGGAAATCCACATACCGTCAAACTGGTCCGGCAAGCCGCCGTTTGCCACAACCGTTTTTTCCACCAGCAGCCCCGTGAGGCCGTTATGCACTTCCATCATCTTCACAATCGGGCGGAGCTTAATCAGCTGCCGGAGGCGTTTTCTCCGGTACTCCGGCATGGACAGCTTTTCCCGCTGCTGCTTGTCGATCTTCTCCACGGCTTCGTTATAGGTATACGGAACCTCAATCAGCTCCCCGCCGTATTGGTTCAGCGCCTGGATAAGGTTATCGCGGATTGCAGACTGCGGCGGCACCTTCCAGTTGTCTCCATGGATCACATAATCGGGCCTGAGCCGCCTGACGGTATCCCCGTACAATACATCATCCTGTACGATCACCTCATCCACCCCGTCCAGACTCTGGTACAGGTGGATGCGCTCGTTCAGGTTCAGCGTGGGGAACCGGTCGTAGCGGATGAGCGCCTCATCGCTCATCGCGCCGATGATCACCCTTCCATATTTGCGCGCCTGCTCAACGATATTGAGATGCCCGGCATGAATGACGTCTGTGGTAAAACAGGTATAGATGGTTTTCATCGTTTACGCCCCTTCCCGGTAGATCACCGGTATCGTAACGTGCTGTTCCTCAAGCGCCTTTTGGAAAACTATAAAGAAGTCACGGATATCGCTTTCATCAATCGCACCGTACGCGCACAGGCGGAAGGTGCTGGCCGAGGCGATTTTCCCCGGATAGATGGTAAAACCGCTTTTATAACACGCGTCGTGGACGGTCTCAAAATCCCAGTTGGGGTCATCCGGATACCGGACGGATACCACCAGCCCCGCCTGCTCTTCCCGCTTGATCACATCCTGAAAGCCCAGCCGGTCCAGCCCGGCATGGATTGCGTTGAACACGCGCGTATGCCGCGCCCACTTTGCCTGTTCCCCCTCGGCAAAGTATTCCTTCAACGCCTGAATCGCGGCATAGATGGTTTGCACGGGCGGGGTGAAGTGCATTTCGCCGGTCTTTTTAAAAAACTCATACTGCAAATACAGGTTGCAATAATAGGATCGTTTTGGAAAGTTCGCCGATTCCCGGATCAGGTCGGTACGTCCGATCACATAGGACAGGCCCGTCATGCCCATAATGCCTTTCTGGGCGGACGCCATGCAGAAATCAATATTTTCCTCCTGAATATCAATCGGGCGCAGCGCATAGGTTGATGTGGTATCCACAACGCAGGTACAGCCATACCGGTGCGCAAGCGCGCCAATCTCCCGGATCGGGTTGAGGATTCCGGTGCCGGTTTCGTTATGCGTGGCATAAACAACTTTGATATCAGGGTTTTGCTGCAGCGCCGCCTCAACGGCGTTCAGGTCGGGCAGCTGATCGTACGGAAAAAACAGGTTGATGTGCGGCAGGCCGTAATAGCGGCATACCTCCACCGCACGTGTGCTGTACGCCCCGTTGTTGACCACCAGCACCTTGCCGCCTT
Source organism: Candidatus Limiplasma sp. (assembly GCA_963664595.2). Lineage (GTDB taxonomy): Bacteria > Bacillota > Clostridia > Christensenellales > Aristaeellaceae > CAXXOK01. The sequence continues at coordinate 111,771 of CAXXOK010000007.1, forward strand.
CGGGCAGCAGCGAGTTGACGCAGACATCAATGCATATAGTGCCCGATCCGCAAAACAGCACCGCCGTATACCGCTCAGGATCGCCGTGCACCACGCTGACCAGATCATCCCGCAGGGTCTGCATCATGGAGCGGAACTCCTGTTCCCGCGGGCAGATATCGGGTACGACCTGTGCCAGCTTCACCGTGTCGGTGGTCGTTGCGGGCCCCGGATTCAACAGGATTTTTCGTTCGATCTTCATTGGTTTTTCGCTCCCCTGTTTCAGCTGAGATACTGCTGTGTATCGTTTCCCTCAATCCGGTCAATGATGTACTGGCCGCCGATGGCCGCGCTCTGCCCGAAGTGCGCGATATACTCACTGCGGATCGCGGCAATTTTCTTTTGATATTCCTCCCCTGAGGCCAGCAGCGTTTCCACAGTTTCGCTCAGGGCATCCATGTTATCGGGCTCCAGCTGCATGCCGATCTTGTCGCGCAGCGTAAACTCAAGGGGCTTGCTGGCAATCACATCATATTCCGGATTTGTGATTTTGGGCGGGGTGTTGATCAAAAGCACCGGCTTTTCGGTTACATACGCCGCCTCATACGCGGCGCCCGACCAATCGCTGATGACCAGATCGGAGTTGAACAGTGAGCTGCTGTCGGAAAAATCCAGCTCAAAGAGCAGGCCATCGCCCACCTTGTCCTTATATTTTTCAACAATGCTGTTGAGCAGCAGCGGAAACCGCTTTACGTATTCGGGATGGGGCCGGACCACGATCTGGTATTTATCGCCCCACAGCCGCTTGAGGATATCGTCCAGACAGCTGTCCAGAATGTTGCCCTCCTGCCAGGATGGCGCAATCAGGATCTTTTTGCGCTGCCGGTTTACCTTCTCCATTTTGTCAAAGGACGCTTTCATATCCTCCAGCACAGGATAGCCGCATACGACCAGCTTCTTGGGTTTGTATTGATAGTACGCCTCCGTTTGGCGTATCTCATCAATCTGGAAATCCCCGACACAGAACACCGTATCAAAGTGCGACAGCGCGCCGATCTCGTCGGTCAGGGTTACGCTGAGGGGATAATGATGAACGTACACATACTCGGCATCCTTTTTTGCCAGCGAGCGCTTGAGCTGGTAATGCTGCAGGCCCGGCGTCGTCATGATAAACAGCTCGGTCTCGATTTTCATAAACAGGATGACCAGCTTGTTGTCGTCAATATAATAGGTTTTCAGCCGTTCGCTTTCCAGGCCGAATACCTGATCCTTGGGATCGCTGGTTACATAATGGATTACGATATCGGAATGCTCCAGAATATACTGGATATAATCCTTGAAATACTTGTAGAATCCGCTTTTTTCGGAGTAGAACACAACCTGCTTCACTTCGGTTTCGTTCTCGAAAAAGCGCTTGTAATCCGCCCGTCCCTTTGCCTTCTGTTCCGCCGTGGGCCTGAGCTTTGCGCTGATCACCCTGCTTTGCGCCAGGGCAATCTTGCTTTTCTCCAGCGCGGCATAATCGACATACTTTTCCGGGGGATAGACCAGGTTCACCAAAAACATTGTCAGCGTCGAGATCAGGTTGGAGAATATCCAGTACAGGCCGATACCGGCCGGCACAATGAAGGCAAAGAAAATGGAAAACAACGTCAGGAATATCGCAATGCCCCAGCGCCCAAGCCAGCCCGCCGCCTGCTGGAGTACGTTGATCAAATTCTGGATTACCGATAAAAACAGCGCGCTGGCGCCGGACAGCAGCGGGATGATCACAATGATGCTCAGGTTTGTAATCGACGGCGTAACCGCCATGTTCAGCCCCAGAAAATCCAGATGAACGCCCCGCATCAGGGCCACCGCGTCGGCCAGCCCGCTGCCCGCCATGGAAGCGAACGCGTCCGCGTACTGCGGATTGTTGGCCAGTTCCACAATCCTGATCTGCGCGCTGGAATCGATATATTCAATCCCGGTAAGCCGGGTTGCTATCTGCGTCAGCGCCGCGATCGTTTCGGCATCCATATGCAGCAGATGCTGGAGCGGATTGTATACGACGGCGATCAGGCCCAGGATAATCGGGATCTGGATCAGCATCGGGATGACGCCTGCCAGGGGCTTGTAGTTTTTCTCCTTGTACAGGGCCAACTGCTTTTCCGCGATCGTATCGCGTTTCCCCGCAAATACAGCAGCGATATTGTTGATCTGTGGCTGAATCTCCACCATTTTGATGGAATTTTTCTGCACCCATATATTCAGGGGAAACTGGAGAATTTTTGTAATCAGGGTAAACAGGATAATGGCTACGCCGTAGTTTTGCACCAGCTCATTGCAGAAATACATGATGTACCCGAAGGGAATGCCAAGGATTGTGTTGATCAAATTCATGATTGGGTGGGGCTCCTTTCACCATGATAGGCTGATGTGCTGCGGAAACCCGAAGGGAAATTCCCTGAAACGATTTGCAGAATAACGGCCGGAAGCCATCTTGCATTACCGCCTTGCCTGTGATGGGCTGCCGGAGACTGGCTGAGCGGCAGGAACGTGATGAAGAAAATGCTAATGCGATGGTGTGTTGGCTTTTCACAAGGTTGGGGCTGCGGAACCTGAAAGGGAGGGTGCAGCCCGACCAGCCGCCGACGTTATCAAAGGAAACGAATGGCGCAGCCGCGCCGGTAAAGGCGGGGCGGTTACAAGCAGCAGCGCTGCGTTGAAGGCACCGAAGGGAAACGTGTGTCCGGTGAACACCACGGCAAAGACATGAATGCGCCCCGCAGGTGGGAGATTATACAGAGTATGCAACTGACAAGGAGCCATAGGACACTATAACCAAGTGGGACAAGCGGTTCCACGCCTGCGGAAAGCTAAGGCGCCGGTGCGCAGGGAATTTCCTCAGCGTTTCCCTAAAAGTAAGAATCATACAGCGGGATGATCTCCGCCGGGCCTTCTTCAAACGCTTTTCTCGAATCGGTTCCATCACCCGTGTATTTGTAAACATAGAGTACATTGCTCATGCCCGTAGCGTTGCTGTTTGACTTGAGCACGTCTGGATACGCGTCGTCATACACTTCCACATAGTAGGTGCGCTCCCGTACCTCATCCTGTGGAATATCGAAAATCGACCGGCCGAACAGGCTCTCGTTCGCTCCGATGCAGTCTAAGATGGTGGCCATAAACTCCCGGTGGGTAATCGGGGCGGTGTTGATTTGCACCTCGTCGCCTGTTTCTCCGGCTCTCTTGATAAAATAGATCATCTGGAAATCGCCGTTGGCCGCAAACCCGTGATCCGAGGTGATGATGATCGTCGAGTTATCATACACACCCAGATCCTGAAGCTGTTTGATATATTCTTCCATAATGGCCAGCGAACCTCTGGCCGCCTGTATATAGGTGGGATCGGCCGCGGCGTTGCCGTATTCGTCGATATTATACGGCAGGTGCACCCCGTGCAGCATCTGCACAATATAATAGTTACTGTCGGCATTCGTCGTCAGGCCGCTTTCCTTCAGCTGCGCCATATAGTCCGGCTGATCCAGCACCGGGGTGTAATCCGCGCTGGTCTTTACCGCGCTCAGTTCAATAAATTGGGGCCAAAACGACGGCTTCAGCGCCATCGGCGCGTAATTATACAGCGACAGCTGCGCCATTTCTTTCAGCAGGGAGGGATAATCCACCGTAAAGGTTTCCTCGCCGGTTTCCGGAATATACACATTGTCAAAGCTGCCCAGCAGGTGCTCGGCGCCGTTGTAAAATACGCCGTCATGAAACAGGTTGGCCTTATAGTTCCGCTCCCTCAGGATTTCGTAAAAGCGTTTGGCCTTGTCCGATGACCACGATTCGTTGAAATATTCGGCAACCGGCTTTGTCGGATCCGTATCCATGCCGGTCAGCATGAAATTGGTGGAGGGGAACGTGCTCATATACGTAGAATCGGCATTGTTGTAGTAGGTAAAATCATGAAACGCATCCAGCGCGTCGGGATACGCTTCCAGCATCGCGTCAAAATATGCGGTGCTGTAAAAATCCAGAATCATCACAATGACATTTTCATTTTCCGAAACAACAAATTGCTCATCCCCCGACAGCTCCGTATACGGATACTGCTCGCCCTGTGTGCCCGTGGCCTTCTGCTGGGACAACGCCATTGTAATGGGCGCAACCGCCTGGGATAGCAGCAGCGTAACGGCAAGACCCACAAAAATGTTCTGCCAGTTGCTGCGGCTAAAATAACGGATCAGCAGCGGAACTTTGAGGATCAGAAACCATATCAGCACACTGAGCAGCATCGGCCCCTGATATCTGTGCCAGGGGATCACCGTGCCGTCCAACGCCCCAATGTTGATATTGAGGTACATCGTCTGCAGGCAGGCGGCCAGCCCTATCCCAACAAGCAGGCCGAGCATCCAGTTGAAGATCCTGCCCCGCAGCACGGCAACTGCCGCCGTGCCAAGAAGGGTTCCCGCAACGCACGCGAGGAGAAGCGGCAAAAATATCTGACCGATTGAAAACGTGAAGTAATTGCTGTTGGTGCCCACCAGGTTAACGGGCTGCGAAACAAAAACCATAAAGCAAATCAGCAGGCATGGAAGCAGCGCCAGCCCAAATCTGGCAAAGTACCCGCGCTTATCCCCCCAAACCATCTGCCAGCGGCTTTTGCCCTTCTTCTGGTTGCCGCCGGTATCCGGATTTCTTCCGTTATTCTGGTTCAGGTCCTCCTGAGCATCCCTGAGCCTTTTTCTGATCAGGTCATAATCCGTCATTTTCAACACCCTCGTTAGAATTCAGAAAATTCTGTTCGTCTGTATCGCATGGCTGCAAGATACTGTCAGGGTTGAATGGGTGTTACAGGTTTCGCAACCTCCCGGTACCCAAATGCGGGTGGAGCGGGCGCTACGTCAAGCCTTGTCAAATAGTTTCGCCAATTACGGCAAAAAGCAAACGCTGGCGGAGCCAATCCTTCGCTTATAACGGAAAGGCCGGCCCGTCTGGCCTTTAGCGCTCCGCGCGTTCATCCCTCCGCGTCTCTATCGGCGGTACTGCGGCGGCCATGGTCCGCTGCCCGGCGGAAAGGACGAAAAACAAAGGGCAAGCGTCATCCGGGCAGAGCCCAAACGAAGCTTGTCGGTATCGTCTTTTTCCAGAAAGCGTTTGGGCAAACACCATTTTTCATTCTACCATTCTATGTAATCGCACTGCCTGCTGAAAGGAATGATCCATTCCTCCAAATATGAAGGAATCCATCAATGGTTACAGACATTTACACATCTTAACTAATTATACACCCAAATTTAATAAATTCAACATAATACAGCAAAAGCACAAGGAATCGCAGCAATAGCCCCATCCATACCAGCATCGGTTATTCATTTTTACAAATATATAGGCCGTCGCCGTAGAAATCAGGTAAACCAATCACTAAGACCAGCATCGGAAGGCATCCCGACTATCGTTTTCACAGACGTACATCCGGGAATGCCACATAGCCTATAAAGGTAGTATACAGTTTAAGCAAAGCCTTGCACTGCCGGTTCCCGGCGAAAGCCGGACAGACAAAATGCAGCGCAGCCCTATTGGGAGACTGGACAGGAATGCTATGGGAATACCCGATACATAAAGTCCGAAAACACTGCGCTGCCCCCGGCCGTACGAGTTGCATAGAGAAACAACCCTGCCCGGACGCCCATGAAATGATCCAGGCGGTAGACCAGCCGGTGCGGTTTCCAGAGTTGTTTCCAGCCGTCGGCAGTCCGATAGAAGCAGGTTACGGTATCCCGCATATCCGCAAAATCAAAGCGAAGCTTCAGCGTAACCGTATCCCCGGCCAGTGCGGCTTGGGCGCGTTCCAAAGCGGGTTCCGGCGAAGGAGCGAAAATCGCCGGATCTTCCTCCGGTTCCCTTGTGATCAGCGACACGGCAAAGCCCCGCTCCTGCCGTGCAATCGCAAGCTGGCAATAACAGCCCTGCAAAGCGCATAACCCCGCATAATCGCCGGGGTTCATTGCCGAACCATCCACCGTGACGGCGGTTTCACAGGCCGGGCCATAGGCGCGCTGGGTCAGCGTGTTCACAGCCTGCTCCAAACCGTTTGCTACCCTGTCGGCCGTAAGCCGCATACCGGCTCCGGACACAGCCCAAAGCGCGTTATGCGGCTGGTGGTTCCACTGCCAACACGCGCTCAGCGGCAGCTGACGCAGGCTGTCCGACGCATACAAGGGCGCACACGGGGGTTCCGCCGCCTTGCCGGGTATTTCCATCCGGCGGGGAATCTTCCCGACCACCGGGTAATCATTTTCCCATGCCATGGGAACCAGCACGGGGAACACGCCCCACCGCGCCGCGATCCTGAAACAGCATCAGGTACCAGTCTCCGGCGGGCGTATCAATCACACCGCCCTGGGCCACACCCTGATTATCGAAGTCCAGATCGTCGTCCACGATATCGCCGCCGGTATACGGACCCATGGGTGATACCGACACAAAACAGGCCTGCGTACGCCTGCCAAAGCCGTTGTTTGGCCAGTGAATGCAAAACAGGCAGTATTTCCCGTTGATTTTATAGAAATGTGAACCCTCGTACCCCAACCGCACATTGCCCGTATCCGTCAGCACCACGCGGTCTTCCCCTCCCGCTCTGGGGCCGGACAGATCGGGCTCCATCTCCACAATCCTGATCTCCCGGTTACCGTACGCAAGATATACGCGTCCGTCGTCGTCAAACAAAAGGGACGCGTCATGGTAGAAGCCCCGGATGGGATGGCACGTCCACGGCCCTTCGATTTGCTCCGCGGTGAAATGATACGTCTTTTTCGTATCGTTGCAGACAAACAGCACATGAAACAGGTTTTGATGATAGCGGAGCGTAGCCGCCCACATGCCCTTGCCGTATATCGTGCCCCCATCCATGCTTTGGGCGGGCGTATCATCCAGCCGGTCATACACATACCCGGCATGCTCCCACCGCACAAGGTCACGGGAACGCAAAATCTGCCCGCCGGGGAACATATGCATGGCTGTGCTGACCATATAGTACACATCGCCCACGCGGATCACATCGGGATCCGGATAGTCCGCCCAAAGGATCGGATTGTTTGTCTGCATAAAATAAGTTCCCCTCCTGATTGCCATAAACCAGCCGCAGCTTTTTGCATCCCGGCCAGCCCCGGCAGCCGCCGTTCATACCGTTTTATTACAGAGGTTTCCCAAGAGCAGCAGTACTACAGCGGCTCGCCGGTTTTGATAGCCGCATAGGACGGATCCGCCGATAAACAGATCGGTGCTATGCTCAGTTCAAAGCATCTGACCTTTACCGCAAGGCTTTCTCTTACTTCGCCATCGTAATGAATACTTCCTATACCCTCTACGCGCGTAAGCATCCCAATTCCTTTTCCGTGCGTTTGAAATTCAGGTAAACGATGAATACAAGCGCTTGTGCGATGGTGCGTTCGGTTTTTGTCGGGTTGGGTTTGTGGAACCCGCAGTAGTAGCAGCGCTTCGTCAAGGGTTCTGCGAACCTAACCCAGCGGAAATATAATGCACCAGCGTGCAAGGGATTTGTTCATCGCTTCCCTGGCATCTTTATTCTCCGGGTCGGCACACCCGGCTGATACGGCAACGGTGCAAAATTGGCTCGTAGGTGATTGACTGCGGCCCGATTCTTTTGGAAAGCGATAGATTGGCGGCCGCTCAATCCGGATTGTGTAATCTGGAAGGAGCCCTTGGATATTCTTCAACAAAATGGTAAAATCAGTGTGTCGAACCCGTTCTTTTCCTCAAGCTTTTCCGGATACAGGCAATCCGGTAAATCAGCATGCCGCCGGGGCGCGGAAACCAAAACAGTTACGACGCAGGTGCTGATCGTACCTTTCGCCGCATACCGGAAACCCTCCGGCAGCTACTTCGCACCCCTTCGTAAACTCCCGCGTATGCAGGTGTCGATAATCATCCAGGCAAGCCGGAAGCATTTCGGCCCATAAGGGAGAATGCGGAAACCCGCTCCGGCCGTTTCAATCCCGAGGCGGCACGATCATTATGCAGATTCATAATTTCTCAGAATAGGAGGAAATACTATGGCGATTTACCATGTAAGCAAGCAAGGCGATGATCATGCTTCCGGATCGCTGCAAAACCCTTTTCTTACCATCGGCCGCGCGGCGCAGCTTGCGGTTGCGGGCGATACGGTTACGGTTCACGGCGGAGAGTACCGGGAGTGGGTAAACCCGCAAAACGGCGGCATCAGCGATTGCTGCCGCATCACATACCGGGTGGCGGCAGGCGAGCACGCCGTGATCAAGGGTTCGGAAATCGTTACGGGCTGGGAACGCTATCAAGGCACCGTATGGCAAAAGACCTTACCCAATGAAATGTTCGGAGACTGGAACCCCTACGCGCAGTGCGTTGAAGGTGACTGGCTTATCCGCCCCGTGGATTATCAGCTGCACACAGGTGATGTCTACCTCAACGGCATGTCCCTATACGAGGCCCGCACGCTTGCGGACGTCGTAAAAGCGGAGCGGCGCGAAACCGGCTGGCAGCATCCCTTCAAGAAAGAGGAAAGGATCCTTCATCCGGAAGAAAGCGTTTATCAATGGTTTGCGGACGTCCGCGAGGATACCACCACGCTCTACGTCAACTTTCAGGCTTTCGATCCCAATGCCGAGCGGGTGGAGATCAACGTGCGTCCCTATTGCTTTTATCCCAGCCAGACAGGCATCAACTACCTGACCGTCGATGGATTTGAAATCTGCCACGCAGCATGCCCATTCACCCCTCCAACGGCCGATCAGCCTGGCATGCTCGGCGCGCATTGGAGCAAGGGCTGGATTATTGAAAACAATCACCTGCACGACGCCAAATGCAGCGCCATCAGCCTTGGCAAAGAGGCATCGACCGGGCATAACCTCTATTCGCGGTTTGGACGCAAGCCTGGATACCAGTACCAGATGGAAGCCGTGTTTCTCGGGTTGCAGGCGGGCTGGAGCAAAGAGAAAATCGGCTCGCACATCGTGCGCAACAACGTCATTCACGATTGCGGACAAAACGCGATCGTCGGCCACATGGGCTGCGCCTTCAGCCGGATCGAGCATAACCATATCTACCACATCGCCACGAAGCACGAATTTTTCGGCTGGGAAATCGGCGGCATCAAGCTGCATGCGGCGGTGGACGTTGTTATCGATAATAACTACATCCACGACTGCACCCTGGGCATCTGGCTGGACTGGCAGGCGCAGGGCACCCGGCTGACACGCAATGTGCTTGCTGACAACAACCGCGATGTTATGATCGAGGTAACACACGGCCCCTGCCTGCTGGACCACAATGTGTTTTTATCAGAGTATTTTCTGGACAACATGGCGCAGGGCACGGCGATGGTGCACAACCTCATCGGCGGCTTCATTCACCGCGACAAAGTGCTCGACAGGGCCACACCCTATCACTTCGCGCACACAACGCAGGTTGCGGGCTGCGCCGTGGTGTACAGCGGAGACGACCGGCTGATGAACAACCTATTTGTGGGCGGCGCGCCCGGCGACGATTGGGGCAGCCTCGGCACCGCCTGCTATGACGACTGCACCACGCCCGATGAATACCGCCTTCTGCTCGCCAGCGAAGGAAATACGGACGAAGCCAAGTTTTATAAAATCAATCAGCCGGCCTTCATCCGTGGCAATGCCTATACTGGCGCGGCAAAGCCCTTCCGGAGTGAAGCCGATGTCCTCTCCAGCAGCGACCCGTGCACCGCGGCTATCACGCGGGAGGATGACGGCATTTATCTGAATCTCCAGCTTCCGGCTTCACTGGCGGTGCCCACCCTTGAGGGGGTAACCACACAGGCGCTCGACATGCCCCGTATCACCGAGGAATGCTATGAAAATCCCGATGGCTCGCCCATTGATTTCACACGCGACCTGCTGGGGGAAGTCCGTGGAAACAGCGTAACGGCGGGACCGTTTTCCACCCTGCAGGCGGGCAAAAACAGAATTTGCGTTTGGAAGTGAAGGATCAGGAGTTCCTGACGCAAGCTCTTTCGCTCTATTTGATGTCTGTCTGATATCATTTGCCGCAGCTGCTTCCCCATCGCAAAAGCATCATTGCTGTTGATTACAGTGAAGAAACGCTTCGCAAAACAGCACCGGCGCTCCACGGCTGCCGGTGCTGTTATCTGCCTGTTCGGCCGTTCCGCTTTGCCGCTGTGCCGCGGATTTCACCGCGGCATAACGGTTACTGCGCTTCGCCGGAACGATCTGCCAAATTCGGAAATATAGATACTTGATCCGCCTGGACGGTCAGCGTAAACGATGCGTCCCCGTGGCGCTTTGAAAACCACAAGAAGCCTTTCCTCATATACCGTTTGATGATCGGCTGTATAGGGCTCCTCGGTGCCTGGATTGCCTGTGCCAAGGCTGCGACCGCCGCCCCGCCGAAAACGCTGACGTGTATCAAACAGTCCCCCATAGGTAAATGATGAATAAAGCGCTTGTGCGATGGTGTGTTAGCTTTTCGTCAGGTTGGGGCTATGGAACCTGATGTAGTAGCAGCGCTACGCCGAAGGTTTTACAGCCTCAAGCTGGCGCAAAGATAACACGCCAGCGTTCAGGGGATTGATTCAGCGTTTACCTTGATCAACAGTATACTTTGATGCAGAAATGAAGATGCATCATTGCATCGCAACGCAAAGAGAAGCCTTGGCATAGCTTTTCTATGTCAAGGCTTCCGGACAACCGTCACAGCGAAAAGGTAAAGGCTTATCCCTGCATTAATTGTAACGTTTCATATGGATTACAACGCGCTGTAGAACGTATAAATGCCCTTGGCCACCGTATAGGCCTTTCCGGCGATCACAATCGTCGCTTCCACGGGCGTTTCGATCTCGTAGCGCCACATGCCGTCCGCCTTTTTCCATTCGGAGCGGATCAAGCCGTGCCGGGTTTCCAGCGACGCTTTCAAATAATCAAGCCTCCGGTCCGGGTGCGGGGCAATCGTCACCCTGGCGTAGCCGGGATGCGCTTCCTCCTGCGTAATACCGGCGGCAACGCCGTATACCCAGTCGGCAACCGCGCCGTAGGCATAGTGGTTGAAGGAGTTCATGTTTTGACTCCAGAACTCGCCGTTTTCCATGATACCGTCCCAGTGCTCCCAGATGGTGGTCGCACCCTTGGTGACCGGATAGAGCCACGAAGGATACGCTTCCCGCAGGAGAAGGGAATACGCAAGCTCGCAATATCCATACCGGCTGAGCACATGCAGCAGATACGGTGTACCCACAAAGCCCGTCTGCAATTGCACGCCCGCTTTTTTTACCATCCCGGCCAGCTGGTCGGCCGCCTGCTGCCCATCCGGCGCCAGCCCGAAATGCGCCGCCAGCACACACTCCGTTTGGGTGGTATACGTGGGAAACGTTTTTCGAAACGCTTCCACAATGCGCGGATACAGCGCTTCATATTCGCTCACGTCTTCTCCCAGCACCTGTCCCGCCTTGATGACCAGGGCCGTGGAATACGCATAAAACGCAGACGCGATAAAATCCTCACGGGAAGCGCCCTTGTAGCTGCCGGAGGGTGCGTCCAGGCCCAGCCAATCGCCGAAATGCTTTCCGCCCGTCCAGAGATAGGGATCATTGGTTTTCTCCGTAATGTAAGCGATCCACTGTTTCATGGAGTCGAACTGTGCGCTTAAAATATCCCTGTTTCCATAAGCCTGGTAAATCTCCCAGGGGCAGATCACGGCGGCGTCGCCCCACGCGGCGCTGCTCTCATCGCCGGACAGATCCGGAATGTAATACCCGACGCGCCCGTTTGCTCCCTGATCGGCCGCCAAATCCGCCAGCCATTTTGTGAAGAATTTCTCCACGTCAAAGTTCAGCGCCGCCGTTTTCACAAACACCTGCGCGTCGCCCGTCCAGCCCAGCCGTTCGTCCCGCTGCGGGCAATCGGTCGGCACATCGAGAAAATTGCCTTTCTGCCCCCAAAAAATGTTGTCGAACAGTTGGTTCAGCATGGGGCTGGAGCTGCTCAGCGTCCCGGTGCGCCGCAGGTTGGAATATACAACGATGGCCGTAAAGTTCTCAAGCCCGGCGTTTTCCACGCCGCCCGGAAACGCATCGACACGGATATAGCGGAAGCCGAAAAACGTATGCTTCGGTTTGCAGGTCTGCGCCCCTTCCCGGCAGACGCAGCGGTACTTTGCCTTAGCCGAGCGGTAGTTTTCCGTGTAGAAGTTACCATACTTATCCATCACCTCGGCATGCGACAGCTCCACGGCCTCCCCTTTATGCGCCTGGAGGCTGATTTCCACATACCCGGTGATGTTCTGCCCGAAATCCACCACAACCTCGCCCTTCGGCGTGACAAACAGCCTGGCCGGCAGCACCCGCTCCATTTCACGGATTTCCTCTCCCTGCTGGGCAATCAGGCGGGCGGAAGACCTGCTGAAAACCGTGACGGCGGTCTTGGCGGCTCTGTCGGCATCGAAGGTGGCATCAAAGGTTTCCCCATCGTAAATATCGGAAAAACGAACGCCGCTTTCCCCCACAAGCCAGGATCCGTCTGTTATGATGCGCTCGGTCCGCCCATCCTGAAACACAAGGTCCAGCTGCGCCAGCAGCCCGGCGGGTTCCTGGCAAAGGCCTTGCTGTACCCCTCTTTTCGCCCAGGTGGCAAGATGGCTTCGGTACCAACCGTTTCCCACGGTGACGGACAGCCTGTTTTCCTTTTCCAGAAGCGCCGTTACATCGTACGTCTGGTATTGCAGGCGTTTTGTATAGCTGGTCCAGCCCGGCGTGAGAACATCCTTGCCGATTCTTTTTCCGTTGAGCTCCGCTTCATAAACCCCCATCGCCGTGATCGACAGAGAGGCCGCATGCACGCGTCCCTCCAGGCTGAATATTTTGGTAAAGAGGGGCGCCGCCCCGTCCGTCGGCTGATCCGGTTTGATCCATTGCGCATGCCAGTCCATAGGATTACCTCCAAAGTTTATTCGACGCGCTGATTGACAGTAAGCGTATCAGAAGATAATATAATAATTAACACCTGATCGTTACCTGTAATGGGGGTATATTTAACTACATGGAAGACAATTTCACCATCGGGCGCAGGACCATTGCCCAGGACGCGATGGAACGGGAGAAGCTCTTTATCAAAACCTACAACCAGGAGGATGTTCCGGCCCACAATCATGATTTTTTTGAGCTGGTTTATGTAACCGGCGGCACAACCTGCCATACCCTGCGCGGCAGCAGCGGCCCGCTTGGCCGGGGCAACTATTTTATTGTAGATTACGGCAGCAAGCACAGCTACGCGCAAAGCAAGGACCTGACGCTGATCAATTGCCTGTTTTTACCGGAAATGATCGATGATTCGCTGTCCGGCTGCCACTCCTTCGGCAGCCTGCTGCATGTATGCCTTCTCCGCTATTATAAACTGCACAGCGAAAAGAATCCCGCCAACCGGATCTTTTTTGACAGTGGTGGGCGTATTCTTGATATATTATCCGTTATGCAAAAAGAGCTGGAAGAAAAAAGTGTCGGCTATCAGGAAGTCCTGAAAAACCGTTTGCTGGAAATCATCATTATCACAATGCGAAATATTGTGGACCAAAGCCTGCAAAATGCAAAATCAGAAATCACCCGGCAAATGATTGAGTATATCCACTGCCATTACCGGGAGCACGGGCTGCTGACCGCCTATTGCAAAACCCATCATTACAGTCTCCCCTACGCCAGCCGGAAGTTCAAACAGGAGACCGGCTACACCGTCGGCGGATACACGCAGAAAATCCGCGTCGAAAAAAGCTGCGAGCTTCTGGCCAGCGGCCCGTTGGCTATTTCGGAGGTCGCTGAAGCCGTTGGGTACGCCGATATCAAAACCTTTGATACCCTATTTCGGAAAATGATCCACAAATCCCCCAGAGAGTACCGCAAGTCTTCCGTGCTGTGAGGTATAACCTGACAGGTATTTGATACAGACAACGGGCCTCAGGGACCGCAGGTCTGCTCTTCCCCGCCGTCGCACAGCCAGCGGACCGCCTCCGCTTCATGCGGCATCGGCGGCGCAAGCTCCTCCAGCATATGGCGGAGTACGCTCTCCGGCACGCTGCGCGCACGTTCCGCGTTTCGCCTGAGCATCTCACGCCAGTCGGTTTCCAGATAGACCAGCTGGGCCGACGCGCCGTACCGGTGGAAAAGCTCAACCTGTTTGGCGCGCATCATCGGCGTCAGGTTGGTAGCGTTCCACACAAAGGGCTGGCGGCTGCGCAGGTACTGCCTGGCCTGCTCCTTAGCCTCCGCGGCCACAGCGCCCTGCGGCCGCGTGGGCGGTATGCCCATGCGCTCCCGGATATCGTCCAGCGAAACCATGGGCAGATGAGATAAACGCTCACGATAAAATGTGTCTTTTCCCGTGCCGGGCAAACCGCCGAGCACGACCACCGGACCCCACGTATCGTTAAACAGCTCCTGCTGCGGTTCCACGGCACGCCCGGCAAAATAGGCATACCGGCAATAGCCGGAGGAAAACAAAGGCGGTGCTTCCAGGCAGCCGGCCTCTGACGCCATTTCCGCAAAGAAGCCGAGGTTTCCATCTGCCGCTCCCTGTCCCCTGAAATTCTCCCGCGGATATCCGCTTCCGCCAGCAGCGAAAGCATATACAGGGTAAAATCCACCGCCAGCAAGCCCGCTGCGGCAATCTTCCGGAGCCGGAGCAAAGGATCCCGCTGATCAGCTACATGCTGGGGGATGGAATGATTGCGCACAAGCGCGCAGACGGTTTCGCGGAATTGCTGCTTTTCCCGTGTTCCGCAGAAACCAAATTCGGTCCAGAGAATATATCGGGCAAGCTTTTCTCCCGCAACCGTATGGTTCGGCGAGGCAATCTCTCCATCCACAAGCTTTGTGCAGGCGGGCTTGGCCACATCATGCAGCAGCGCCGCCGCAAACAGCATCGCACGCTTGCTTTGCGGCAGCCCGGTATATGCGGGCATTTTCACAAGCGCCTCGCATACCATCCGCGTGTGCGTCCACACGTCGCCCTCGGCGTGCCACTTCGGTGCTTGCTGCGTTTCCGCCATTCACCGGATCCACGGTTTCAGAGGGCTTTCTTCAATTTGCGCCCACGGAATCGGGCTTGCCGGAACATCCGGGCAAAACGGGAATCCACTACGCGGCCCGTTATTGTGCATGGTCGTCCTCCTCCGGCAGCGACGGCGCAAACAGCCTGTCCGCAGGGTATTTGAGCAGATTCTGCACAAGAGGGCGTTCCAGCCAATGCGCCTCCGAAGTTACGATATTCTGCAAAAACGTGGAGCGCACGTATTTCATCCGCCGTGTCACTTCCCCATCTGTTTCCACCTTGATGTACAGGCCCTCCATCGTGCCGGTGGCATCGGTTTCCGCGAAGATTTTTCCGGCGTCCAGACCCATGGCCTCGCATTGCCTGCGCAGGTCTTCCCTGTGCCCGGCGCGGATATACTGTGACGGGCCCAGAAGCCGCGTCAGCTCATCCAGACTGGAAAACATCCCCACGCGGATCACAGGCGCGGAAACAATGGGCAGGCCGCTCAGCATGCGATGGCGCGACGGCGTATCCAGAAAGCGGCCCGTTTGTCTGTCCAGCATATCAAATTCCACAAAGTAATGCGGCAGCGCGTTATAGAAAACAGCATGCTTTGCATGCAGCCATTCGCCGTACAGTATGTAGCGGGTCCCCAGCAGGGCGTACAGCATATCCCGGTGGACGCTGGCCCACTGTTTGAAAAGATTGTAATGCTTTTCGCGGTACTCGCCGGTAAGATAATGTCCGCGGCTTTGCAGCAGCAGCGTGCCGTCCGTATCAAAGGAGACGGCCGTGTTGGCGCCGTCGCACTTTTCTTCCACCACGACGGTTTTTCCCGCAATATCGGAAAACGGAATCCGGCACAGATCCTCGTCGCCGGGCTGCAGCCGGGAGCCTTCGATATGCGGGGTTCTCGGGTATTTGATAATCGAGTATCCGCTCATGCGTTATTCTCCTTTGCGGCCATCAGAATCAGATGCCCGTTGACGCCGTCGAAACGCAGACGGCTACAGCCCGCGTCCGCAAATAATGCCGTCAGTTTTTCCCGCGTCAGCAAATGGATGTGCTCGGGGTTATCGTCCGGCCTGGAGGGTACGGTTACCACCACATACCGCCGCGCGGCGCGCACCGCCCGGCGAACAGCCTCCGCCGCGTCCGGGATATGCTCCAGCACCTCCAGCAGCGTTACCACGTCATATGATGATTCCGGGTCCCGCAGCTGGCAAATGTCCGCCTGCCGTACGTGTAGGTTATCAAGTCCGCCCAGCGCGGCCGTTTGCAGAAATTCCACCCGTTGGGGCAGAAGCTCCACCGTGGTAAGCGCTAGCTGTGCAAACAGATCCAGGGCCAGCCCCTCCATTATCTAATAATATCGCAACATTTTCTTGACACATACTCTATAATAAATTATTATATATGTAAAATTATGAACCGCGTTTTTATGAGGGGGACCAACCAATGGTTTCAAAAGTTAATATAGCTTTCCATAAAACAGTTTTCATAATCTATATGGCTTTCATTATTTTCGTGGCTGGCGTTTTAGGAACGCCGACCATCGCTCATGCAGCCGGCGAATTGGTTATTGTACCGAATGCAAGCGAACAAACAGTGACCTTGGCGGTAAATCAATCAGTGTATATTGCGCCGAATATAGAGCTGAGAAGTTTTGGATATAACCTCTCCAGCGCAAAGCTGGTTATCGAAAACCTGCCAAATGACGCGACAACATCGTATAGCGCGGTTGCAGGTCTGACGGTATCGTACGATAGCAGCAAAACTGTATATACCATTACGGGAACGGCGAATGCTATTGATTATCAGACATTATTCCGTTCCTTCAGAATCAATTGTGGCGCAACGTTGCAAAACAACATTAAATTCAGCTTTCTAGTATCAGCGAATACAACAACCCCGATGTACTATTCAGGTACGGGGCATTATTATGAATATATATCTTCTCCAACCATTTCCTGGACCAGCGCAAATACCGCAGCCAGTGCCAGAATATATAACGGAATGGAAGGTTATCTGGTTACGATTACAAGCGCGGGCGAAAATGCCTTTGTTGTGAATAAAATGGCGGGAAGCGGCTGGATAGGCGCTTCAGACGCGGCATTGAATAACAGGTGGGTCTGGGCAGCGGGACCAGAAACAGGCACACAGTTCTGGCAAGGCCTTGATGCAGGCAACGGCGGATATGCTGTCGGCGGTTCTTATACAAACTGGCTTGCCGGCGAGCCTAACAACGATGGCGGTCTAGGGGATTATGCGCATATATTCGTAAACAGTCCGGGCTGGGAATATGCAACCTCCACATGGAATGACATGCCGAACAGCAACACCTTTGTTCAAGGGTATACGGTCGAGTATGGCGGAATGTCCGGGGATGCGCCCGAAGACTTAAGTGAAACGGTCACCATTCATATCGGTGCAGTGATTAGATACCCGCAGACAGGAGACAACCACGGCTATATCGGTAATTTATGGATGTTATCAGCAACTGCGCTCATCGGAATTTGCGTGATAACTTTTATTGCACCCAAGAAAAAATCGAACTGATTTCCGGACGTACAATCGTTGAGGCTGCTAGGTAAGCAATGATTAAAGCGCATGTGCGATGGTGTGTTAGCTTTTCATCAGGTTGGGTTTGCGAAAGCCGCAGTAGTAGCAGCGCTACGTCAAGGCTTTCACAAGCTTAAGCTGGCGGAAAGATAACGCGCCAGCGTGCAGGGGATTTATTCAGCGCTTACCTAGAATGCCTGTTATACATGGAGCCGTGTCCGGTTGTCTATTATTAACGCTTTTGCAAAACCGTAGTTTGTGGAAATTCGAATCCTATCCTTTAAATACCACATGGATGATCATCCATGTGGTATTTCAGTGGCTGATGAGAGAATAGAATATATTAAACACCCTTCCATGAAAAGGCACACTCGTTTTCTGTGTTTAACAAGCATCAAGAAAAAGCCCTGTTGATATAATAAAATCAAAGCAACTGAAAGGTAGCAAATATCGAAAAGTCACGGTATAGGCCTGGGCAGAAAGGTGACAAATAAAGATGCATGCTTGAATCACAGGGACGTTACCCCGGACCATCATCTGCTTCGAAAAATCGATTGGATCATGTCTAGCAAATAAATCGACGATAGGATGAACCGGACATTTAGAAATCGGCCGTCCTTCCATGGATCCTGTAAGCTTTATCCCCTGCTCCAAAGAGTCCACAATGAAATATCCCAGGCTAGCCTAAGATAAAGTCAATCCCCGTATCCTTCAAATCCATCTTATGGCCGTCGTCGAGCACATGGAACACAAATCGGTCTTCGGCCCCCTGCGCAGCATAAAACGGTTTGAGCCGCTCGGCTTCCGCACACGCGCTGTCTATCGCAAAAACAGGGTCGTTACTGCCAACTTCGATATATAAAGCGCGCGGCGCGATTAACGCGGCGACTTCAGCATGCAAAAACATTTTTGCCGCATTGGCCCAACAGAGGTCGGCCCAGTCGTACCGATAACTGTTATTGAAAAAGCAGGAGCTGTATACCGCGTTGATCCGCTGATCAACGGCGGCGGCATACAGGGAGTAGAAACCGCCGTAAGATAACCCAGCCATTGCAAACCCTTGATCCGTAAGAAATTCCGGCTGCTGCTCCATCCAATCCATCGTGCACATCAGCGCGAAAATTTCCACTGCCGCAATGCTTGATCCTGCCTGCTTAAGTCCGGTATCCAATGTTACGCGGTTATAGGGGCAGCCATAACCGGGGAAAGCCGGCCGGTCAATTGCTTCCTGGTTCCAAAGCAACAGCTGCGGTGCCAGCACGGCGGCCCCTTTTTGCGCAATCCGCCGGGGCACATGCCGGTAATTGTTATCTCCATGAAAGTCGCAGCACAGCTCGGGCGTTCCATGGCCGCCGTGTTGAAACAGAACCGGTCTGTGTGACGGTTTGCCGTCGTCTGGTGTAATCAATAGGGCAGGCAAAAGGAGATCAGCGGAGATTTGCAGGCGCAGACGTTCAAAGCGAAGCCCGTCTTCCTCTGCAATCGTTTCCCGCGCCACGCAACGTACCGGCGTATTCGGTTTCTGTTCCGTCAGGGGCCAGCCAAGCATTGCGCACAGGTCTTTGCGGTATTTTGCGGGCTCGCGTTTCAGGGTTTCCGGAGAAAGGTATGCTTGCCTGATACGGTCGCACTCGTCTCGACGCCTTTCCAGCAAGCCAAGTAATCCCTGGAGATAATCGCACCTCCCCTGGTTTGATTTGCTTTTTTCTTCCCGCATCATGGGCCATTCCTCCCAAAAGGCCCGAAGCATGGCGCTTCGGGCCTATCGTGTATAGGCTACAGAACATCAATCTTCGCAAAACACACGCTTGACAGCTTCCAGAAAACCATAGCCGTATTGCTCGCTGGGCTCCAGATAGTTGCCTTCCGTCCATTCGTTCCAAGTGGTCAGCGTAATAAAGTGCCCGGTATACCGGTCGCTGCCGGCAAATTCCTTCGCCGCACGCAGAGCGGCCTCATATTTCTCCGGCACCGAGCCCGTAACCACCGTTGTCCAGGGATACCCGATGTTTTCATAGATTTCCGACTGTACCGTGCGCGGGCTGCAATCCCAGCCGCTGGAAACGGTAATGTTCGTGGGGCAATCACATAAAGCGGCATCCTTGGCAAAGGTCTGGATTCCATCCTCGACGAAAAGATCGTACGGTTCGGCGGGGAACATATCCCCGCGCAGCGGCCAGCTGTAGCGCACACATCCGTCAAAGCCGCAGGCGGTAAGCGAGTGATTGAACTTCTCGCGGTCCTCTTCCTCGGCTCCCGGTACCAGGCCGATATTGGATGCCAGATACAGTTCGCCTAATCCGGCTTTGCGGACGCGGTCCCGGAAATCATCCATTACCAGCCTGACCCCGTCGGTTCCGCCCAGGGATTTGATCAGCTTCGTAACATCCCAGAACACAAAGTAGATCTTGCCGTCCACGCGCAGATAGTTTTCACGCCAAAAGTAATTCTTGATATAGTATTCCGTACCGTTGCGTATGGCCTGCGGCGTCAGTTCTCCCGGGAGCAGAACGTCCCTTCCGTGACGACGGCTTGCCGGATGGACATAAATGGGATCATGATTGCACCACATAAGCGCGATTTTCAGCTTTGTATTATTGGAAGCTCCGAAAAATCCCTCGTCAAGCGCCTTGAAGCGATACCCGCCATCCTCAAACCAGTAAATATCCCATAAAAATCCATCAATACCATAGGCGGCCGCCGTATCGATTTTTTTCTCCATGACTTTCGGGTCGGATTCATCTTCATATCCCCACAAGGGGCTATTGGGTTGCTGATGCCCGTCAAACCGGGGCCGTGCACATTTGGCAACCTCCCATTCCGTCCAGCCTTTGCCATGCCAAACGTCGTTACGCGCATCGGGATGCCAATTTGGGAAATACCAGGCCAATACGGGAAGCTTTTTACTCATAGTACCCTATCCTCTCAAACTTACATTGTTTCTTTTGCTTTGCCGGCAACGATTTCGAGCTCAAGTCCCATAATGCGGGCGAAGTACGTCAGTTCCCGCAGGCGGTTCCCGGTGCCCAGCGCCATATGATGCGTCGGCCCGGCCTCACACCAGCGGCGCAGAAACTCCGTTACAGGCATATCAAACGATACGCGGGTATTTGTGTTTCCTGTCTGCGGGATTCTGCCCTTGATGGATTTGCCCACCGCAGCGATCAGCTTGAAGGTTCCGTCTCTTTTAACCGATATGCTCAGCATGGTAAGCTCTCCGGCGCGGATACTGAACTCCACACCCATCCCGCTTCCTGCTTTGCCATGGTATTTTTTCAACTTGCGCAGCACCGGCTTCCCCTCGCTGATCGCAATATTATGCGGTCCGTCATGCCCGATGAGCACGCAGTTATCGTCTATGTCAAACGGATGGATTTCCGCAAACGAGCCGCCGCCACCCATCCGGTTGATAATGAGCATTGCCGCTGCGGTTTTCAGATCCGCCTCTCCGGCAAGGGGGATATTGCGGCTGGTCAACAGTGTGTTTCCGATAATCAGGCTGGCGCCTACTTTTTCGTACAGGTTGTTTTGCCCCTGGTAATAATAAGCCAATGCCGTCAAATGATTCTGTTCCACAAGCCTATCCAGCGCACAGGCCATGCGGGCCGACCATTGCAGGTCCTCCTCTTCCACGTAAGCCGTCAGGGGATCGATGGAGGGATCCTGAATGGAAAACACACGCTTGATTTCCGCTACCTTTGCCGTCTCTTCCTGAGCGGAAACCTCCTGCGAATAGCTGACGAGCTCACACATTTCCAACATTTGCACATGCGCTCCGAACGCTGCCGTGAACGCCGTCGGATCGGTATGCATATCGTACATGCCTTCGTACGTATGGCCAAGATAACCGATCTTGGCATACCGGAAAGCCGCGGCAGCTTCGATTGCCTTTTGCCATGCGCACACTTCGGCTTGGATAAAATCCCGCTGGCCCGATGCGGCCACAAGGCAAGGCGGCATGCTGCGGCCAAGCCGTGGGTACACCCCTGCGAGCTCCGGCATGGCGCAGATATCATCGTTTACCAGCTGCATATAGGTTGTGCAATTGCTGTAGTCCAGATGATTGAGCGGCTGAATGCCAACCAATATCTGCGTCACCGGCAGGGAAACAGCAAACGGAGCCGCTACCGATGAAGGCAGATATGTTGTCATCAACAAAAACGCCGCGTCTACATCCAGCGCTTTCAATCGGCGGACCGTATCAAACGCCTTATCGACGGTATCGACAAATTCCGTGATTACCAATTCCGAGCTGTCTTCAAAATAGGCGGCAAACTCCGCCGCTTTCTTGTTCAGGTCCTCATATAACCCTTCAAATTGTTCAAAGTAAACCGCGTGCCCCAGAGGAATAATAGCGATCATAGGTTTCCGCTGCATAACGATATCCTCAGCTGTGAAGTATTCACGGGGCGCCCATGCGTTCAGGGCGCCCCGCGAAGGATTGCCGGATTAGTTGGCCTGATACAGCGCGTAGTACTTGCTATAGATTTCCATGTACTCAATGACGCCGTAATCTTCCAGTGTTTTTGTGAAGTTTGCAAATTCTGCGTCGATATCCAGTTCACCCGTGATGAACTTGGCTTCCATGGACGCCACATAGTCGTCCAACGGCGTTTGCAGCTCGTTCAGGCGTTCCAGATCTTCAGCAGAAAAGAAGAAGTTCGGGACGGGATCCACATAATACGGGCCTTGCTTTTCCTGCAATGAGGTTTCATCCGCCCGGCAGACCACGCCATTTTTAAACTGCTGGCCGATAGCGGAATCAGGGTACACCTGCGCATAGAGCAAACGGTAGGGATCATAGCCGGTCTGGTTGAGGCCCGGTACGTTCCAAAAGCTTAAATTGGTGACGCGATGCACCCATGCCGACGTCATATCGGCAGGCATGTTGTACAGGATGGTGTTTTTTTCAGCATCATAATAGTGGCCTGTGCCGAAATAATCCAGATCGCCTCCCGCTTCCGGACCATAGGTGGCATACCCGTAGCCCTCCAGCGTATAGAAGAAGTCACACAGGTTTACGATGGCCGCGGCAGCTTCTTCATCCGCATCCGCGTTGATGACGAGCATCGCGGCAGAAAATATACCCGTAGTATCGGGGAAAACGGGCGTATCGCCTTCGTTATCCACAAGCGTATTGATGGATTCCCAGTCAGCCTGGTGATCCGGATCATACACGTACGGAGCGCTCATCTCCACAAAGCCGGTATTGCCTTCCAGCACCTTGGCCTGTACCTGTGTCTGGTTCTGCGTAAACATATCCGGGTCCAACAAGCCTTCCGTCCACAAATCGTTCATGTACTTCAGGAAATCATAGTACTTGCTTGTGTAGGGAACAAACACGATATCATGGTTTTCCGTGTCGTAGTCCAGCGCAATATTGCCGAGGCCGGTGGAAATGGGGACCAGTCCCATCGTGTCGAAAATCAGATTGCGTTCGGAAAAACCGGTGATATCGGACCATGAACCGCCCCACGGAATTTCGTTGGCGGCATCGCCGTCGCCATTGGCGTCCATATCACGGAAGGCGGTCAGCGTTTCCTTCAGCTCAGCCAGGGTTGACGGATTCTCCAGACCAAGGTTTTTCAGCCACGCGGTATTGATAAAAAAGCGCAGCGGGTAATTCCAAATGTTGGAGAACGCAGGCAAACCATAAATATTGCCGTCGGTTGCCGTAACCGCTGATTTCCAGTTCGGATTTTCATCAAACAGGGCGGAAAGCGTCGGCGCATACTCGGCAATCAACTCATTCAACGGCATGAACAGTTGTTCCGATACGCCATACTTCACCAATTTGTTGCTGTCGAACGAGTATCCAAGAATAGCGTCCGGGAGGTCGCCGCTGTTGCACATCAGCGATATGCGTTCTTCACTCGAAGCCGGATCGATGATTGTCCAGTCGAAAATCAATCCCGATTCTTTCTCCAGGTATGCGTTCATCCAATTTTTTTCCATGTCAAAATTCACAGAAGAAGGCTGTGGCATAAAAGCGATGGAAACCTCCAACGGCGAATCCACGACCGGCATGGCAGAATCGGTGCTGACTGCCGCCATAGCGCTTGAACCGAGCAGCATTGAAGCGACCAGTAACAAGGTGACCCATTTTTTCATTGAAAGACCCCCTTTAAATTATATTACAGCACGAAGCTGGAATATTCATCCTTTAATCGAACCGATCATTACGCCTTTGACAAAATGCTTTTGCACAAACGGGTAGGCTACCAGAATCGGAAGATTTGCGATAATGATCAGCGAGTATTTCATGGTTTCGGCCAATCGCTGACGGCGCAGCAAATCCGCAAGCGCTTCGGTATCCATCCCCCTCACATCCACCGCCATCGAAGAATTCATCAGCAATACCTGGCGCATAACCAGCTGCAGCGGGAAGAATTTCTGATCGTTTAAAAACAGCATTGCATTGAAATAACTGTTCCAGTGCGTTACCGCGTGGTACAGCACCATAACCGCAACAATTGCGCCGGAAAGCGGCAGCACAATCTGCACAAAGGTACGGAATTCACCGGCGCCGTCAATTTTGGCCGCATCGTACAGCGATTCCGGAAAGCCCGCAAAATACGTACGCGTGATAATCATGTTGTACACGCTGAACGCACCCGGAATAATAAGCACAAGCGGGTTGTTGATCAGGTTCAGCGTTTTGATCAGTAAATAATACGGCACCAGCCCGCCGGAAAAATACATCGTGACAACGAAGAAGATCATCAGCAGGTTGCGTCCCTTAACCTGCTTGCGCGACATGGAGTACGATGCGGGAAGCAGCAGAAACAAGTTGTAACAGGTACCGAAAACGGTATAAATCAACGTGTTTTTATACCCGACCCACACTTGTGTATATTGGAGAACCGAACGGTACGAATCCAGCGTAAATCCCTTTATCCACAGGAACACCTGTCCGGAAATAACATACAGCGGATCGCTGAACGAAGCGATAATGGTATAATAGATAGGATAGGCACACAGCACGATGACGATACAGATCAGGAACAGATTCATTGCGTCAAAGAGAATATCGCCTCTTGAGCGGGCTTCCACAGACGGTTTTTTCACTCGCGTTTTCTCCCTTACCACAGCGATGTATCACCGCTCATACGGGAAGCTTGATTCACAGCAACCAGCAAAAGCGCGTTGATGATGTTATTGAACAGTCCGATGGCTGTACTGTAACTGAACTGTCCATTGAGGATGCCCAGCCGGTAAATGTATGTGGGAATGATCTCCGACACATCGCGGTTGAGATCATTTTGCAGCAGATATACTTTCTCAAACCCGATGTTAAGCACCGTACCGGCCCGTAAAATCAACAGAATGACGATGGTCGGCAATATCGTGGGCAGGTCAATGTAGATGATCTTCTGTAAACGCGATGCCCCGTCAATTCTCGCGGCTTCCACCGAATCCATATCCACCGCGGACAACGCGGCCAGATAAATAATTGTACCCCAACCGGCATGCTGCCATATTTCGGAAACCACATAGAGGGTCCGGTAGGCGCTGGATACCCCGATGAAGTTTACCGCCGTTCCGCCGAAGGACTCAATCACCATGTTGATAATCCCGCTTTCGCGGTTCAGCATCAGATGAATCAAGCCAACAACGGCAACCATGGAAATAAAATGCGGTATATACGTCAGCATCTGGGTTGCTTTTTTAAACCAGCTTCTGCGGATTTCATTGATCATTACGGCGAGGATGATGGGAACGGGGAACCCGAACAGGAGATTATAAAACGACAGCAGCAAGGTGTTGCGCATAATCTGGTAAAAATTCGGCGAATTGATGAACTGCAAAAAGTATTTCAGTCCGACCCACTCGCTGCCCTGTATACCGGCTCTGACCTTATAGTTTTTAAACGCGATCTGGATACCGTACATCGGCAGATACCGGAAAACCAGCACATCCAAAACAGCAGGCAGTAGAAACAGGTACAATACCCAATAACGTTTCAAATGGCTCCTGACTTTTTTCCTCCCCAAAGGGTTTGGTCGCAGTCCCGCTTCGTTGATGGTTACGCTTTTTTGCATTCGTTTGCCTCATCCTTTGTGCTTTTTCCGGTGCGGAAGCTGTGGAGGCCGCGATTGGCCGTTCCGCATGTTATCTGCGGCGATCGTAGCATTGCGCGGTAAATTTCGTCAATTATAAATAATTGTCGGGCATTAATTTATTGCAAAATACAACAATTTCAGCAATGTTAAATTTTTGCAGGCAGAAGCCTGCCATCTCAAGATTTTTACAATATGTTAAAACCAAGGCCAGAATTGACATTATTTTACCGTGTCCCCTATAATGATTTTATCAGCATCGGGAGATGATACATTGAAACAACGGCGCCGCAAGCTGCAGGGACCCCATCTGTATACTTTTTTTCGCACGCGTTCCTTTTTATTCCGTATGTTGGTCACCATCTCGCTGGCTGTTTGCATTCCCATCATAATATCATCCGTTGAGTTTATCTCGCATGAATCGAATTTGGTAAAACAATCCGAATATACGCTTCTGCAATCCACGGCACAAACGCTTGAATTGCGTTTTGCTGAGTATATTGAGCAGGCCAACCGCATTGCCTTGAAAATGCAGCTTGCCGGCAAACTGCATGAAAATACGATAGCGGCTAGCGTGCAATCGGAAATCGAAGGGCTGGAAATCATCGGATACTATAAAGCGGCGCTGCCCTTTGCCGATACATATGGTTTGTTTGTACGGTCGGAAAACAGCATGGTCTATACCGACAAAGGAAAATACAGGGCGGATATTTTCAGTGAATATGTGTTGGGATTCGAACCGGAAGCGCTGGAGGCTCTGCTTGGCAATACCGTATCCAGTCGGTTTTATCCCTGGACAAAGACCGGCGAGGCCCAAACACTTTATATTGTTCCGCTGCGGGTCGGAAGCGTAACCGAGATCAACCGGTATTGCCTGTTTGTCATCAACGCGCGGATGCTCCATCAGTCGCTTGTCAGCATATTGTCGGATAAATATCAAATTCAATCCATAAGCAGCAGTGACCATCAATTGATTTTTAGTAATACGGATGTACCGGCTGCACTGCAAACCGATAAGCAGGCCCCTGATAACGCCGCGGTCACGGAATATGCGGAGTATCTTTCAGCCAGCAGCAACGGCGCAAACGGCTTTTCCGTTGCCGTTCTGATGAGCAAGTCCGATTTGTACACAAACTTTGATTCCCTGTCCAAACGTGTTCGGTTGATTTCCATTCTTTATTTGATCATTTGCATATTGCTGATCGCCGTTGCCGTAATCCTCAATTATCGTCCGATCGGAAGCATCCTCAAAACAATCCGCAGCCAGAACGAGCGGACGTTTCCACAGCGCAACGAGCTGGATTATATTCTCAATGTCTACAATCATTTATCAACAGAAACCAAGCAGCTATCGTATGAATTGTACGAACGCAACATCATGTTTGTTGACCGCGTGCTGGAAAACCTGTTAAGCGGCAGGCGCCCCTCGCCGCAGGAGCTGCAAATGCTGCAATTCAACAAACCGCTATTTTATGTTGCAGTCGCACAACAGGCAGACATTGTAAACTGCGAGGCGATTATCAGCGCCAATGCCGTGGATGCGTCTATCTATTCAATTGAAATGTATTACGACCAGATGCTGGTCTTTGTATGCAGCGGCATCAGTGAAAACGATGCTGAGCGCGCCGGTCTGGCGGCACAGCTGCACACCTTGGCAGGCGCCGATACCAAGCTCGGTTTTTCAAATCCATGCGGAAAAATTGAAAATCTCTATACCGCCTATTGTGAAGCGCGCCGCGCCCTGCAATCCGACACAGAGCAAACCGATGTGTTCGCGGTACCAGCTCAGCGTACTGAACCAAACTCCTTCGGATTTGACGATGAGATTGAAGCGTCTCTCGCCATCGCAATCAAAAACGGGGATCCCAAAGCAAGCGAAATAATACGGGATACTTTCCACCATATCCAGAAAACAACCAATTCATCCTCCATGCAGCGGTACATGCTGTTTCATGTCATCGAAACCTGCCAGGCCATCAGCAAAGATATTCAAATGCCGTTGGATTTTGAGCGTCTTGCGCAGATCTTTTCCATGGAAAGCCTTGGCAATATACAACGCCAGTTTCTTGTTCTGCTGGATGAGCATTTGGAAAAAATCAAAAACCGGATGATCGAGCAAGCCAACCTTACGTATTCCAAAGTTATTCGGTTCATCAACGATAGCTTCAGCGATCCGCTTTTCTGCTTAAACGACGTAGCCGACCAGATGGGAATATCAATTTTTACCGCGAGCAGATTAGTGAAAGATTTAACCAAGATCGGCTTTCGTAAATACCTGAACGATATACGCGTTGAACATGCAAAAGATTTACTGTTGACTACAGGTCTTTCCATTCGGGAAATCGCGGATCAATCCGGCTTTGCCTCCGCCTCTTACTTTGTAAATGTTTTTCGCAAAACCGAAGGAATCACACCCAATCAATACCGCCACGATCCGAAAGGATAAGCTGCCAGCGGCACTATCTTGCTACGGTATTTGTTTTGTAGAAATATCATGCTATCTCTTGCTCATGACGGATCATCAAAACGGTTATGGGTAGGCCCGGATAAAAAGAGGCAATAATCACCATAGTTTTTTTCCATATTTAACATGATAAACGATTGACATATAAAATATTCGTGCTATAATCAAGTCAGTTTGATGCCGGCAGAAAATTTTTCTCTTTTGTGGAAACGTTTAACATACCGGCAAATATATTTTATGGAGGGAATGTTTTCTATGAAAAAGCTCCTGTCTGTTGCCCTGGTGCTGACCATGATGCTGTCTCTGGCATCTATGGCCGCCGCCGAATCCCCCGTCACGATCACCGCCTGGGTTAGCGACGGCGCCGAGACCGTTGTCTACACCGAGATGTTCGACGATTTCAATGCCAAAAATTCTGATATCGTTGTGGATTATCAGTTTTTTGCGCAGGATGAATTGCTGAATAAGCTTCGTACGGCTCCCATTGTCGGCGACACGCCTGAAATCATCGTGATTGATGCCCTGCAAATTCCTTACTTCCAGGACCTGGACATGATTGCCAACCTGGATGAGTACATCTCCGATGATATGATGAGCGACGTACTTCCTTCCGTGTGGGCAGAGAACACGTATAACGGAAGCATCTACGGTGTGGCTCAATTTGACTCCGGCATGGCCATGTGGACCCGCAAGAGCATTCTGGAATCCATTGGCGCCCGCATTCCTTCTTCCTATACGCAAGCATGGACGGTTGAAGAGTTTGAGCAAATTCTGGCCGACTGCAAAGCCCTCGGATACGAGTATCCGATGTACATCCGCCAGAACAAGGCCACGACCCTGTACTTCACCTGGATGCCTGTTATCGCGTCTTTCGGCGGCGATTATCTGGACCGGGCCACGATGACCGCTACCGGTACGCTGGACAGCGCTGAAACCATCGCAGCCTATGACTGGATGAAGAAAATGATTGATGAAGGCTATGTAAACGCTGCCTGCGATTACGAAGACGCTTTCTTCGCCCGTGGCGAAGCTGCCTTCTCTGTGCTGGGCCACTGGAAGTATAGCGACCATGTGAACGCTTTCGGCGACGACGCAATTATCGTACCGATGCCCAACTTCGGCCATGGCGTATTCACCTGCTCCGGCTCTACCGTAGATGTTATGACGACTGCCGCAATTGATCGCGGCGTGGCGGACCAGGCATGGACCGTTCTGGAAGCCATGATGAGCCCCGAATACATCACCATGGTCACCTCCGTTAACGGTGGTGTTCCCGCTCGCTCGTCCGTTATGAACGATATGGAAGAGTGGCAGCAAGGCGGACGCCTGTATCTCTATCGTGAACAGCTGGAAGCCGGCATTTCCTACCTGCGGCCTATCACTCCTGCCCATTCTACCGTATACAACGCGATGTACAGCGTTGTTGGAGATATCCTGGCAGGCGGCAACCCGGCCGAGCTGCTGCATGATGCCGCAGCCAACGTCGATGAGATCATCATCGAAAACGGCTGGAATATCGAATAATAACCTTTCGCAAAACGATGTCCGGCCGCACCAAACCGGTCGGACATCGTTTTATGTAGGATCAAGACAAGCGTTGGATTTGCATCACACAGGGATGGAGAATGATAATGAGTGAAGCAACTATGAGAACACCCCGAAAGCACGGCAACAAGCTGGCCCGTTCGCAGGCAAGAGCCGCATGGGGGCTTTCTGCACCGGCGATCCTCATCATGTTCGTGTTTATGATTTTACCTTTCTTTATGTCTGTGTTCTATTCGTTCACGAACAGAAGACTGGTTGTAACGGCGAAAACATCCACCGATTATGTCGGGATCGCCAACTATATAAAGACATTCACAAACAAAACGGCTTTGCAGGCATTTTATAACACCTTTGAATATACCATCATCCTGGTGCCTGCCGTGCTGGTGCTTGCCACGTTGCTGGCAATTTTAATCAACCGGAAAGTGAAAGGCATCACGCTGTTCCGCATGATCTATTTTTCCCCGCAGGTTGTTACCATGACGGTTGTTACTGTAATCTGGGCAACCTTCTTCTCCAGCACCAGCGACGGCTTGTTTAATACATTTCTGAAATTTTTCGGATTACCGGCACAGCGGTGGCTGCAGGATTCCACCCTGGCAATGCCAAGTATTGCGATTATGTCCATCTGGCAATGCGTAGGCTTGCAAATGATTATTGTGCTTGGCGGATTGCAGTTCATCCCGGAAGAGCTTTACGAAGCGGGAACCATTGACGGTGCTTCCACCTGGCAGCAGTTTGCCTATATCACGATCCCGCAATTGAAAAACACCCTTGTGTATGTTGTGATTTCCAATACGATTTATTCACTGAAAATGTTCACACAGGTTTACATGCTCACCCAGGGAGGGCCGAGCAACTCGACAACGACGCTGGTATACTTGATGTATACGGAGGGTTTTACAAACAACCGCGTCGGATACACGTCCGCGCTGGCTGTTGTATTTTTTATGATTGTGATGCTCATTTCCATGATTCAGAGCAAAGTAACGGAGGGCGAATAAGATGATTGCCACTATGCAAAAAAAGAAAATGGCCACTCGTTCGCTTCTCTATATCCTGTATATTTTAGTCTCCATCATCTTTCTGGCGCCGCTTGTTTTTCTTTTTGTATCCGCGATGAAGGATGAAATGCAGCTGGCCTCCGATATGTCCACCCTGAAGGCCTTTGTGCCTTATGGCAAGCTAACGTTTGACAACTATGTTCAAGTGTTTGAAAAGCTGGATTTCCTTCACTATTTCCGTAACTCATCCTTAATGGCGCTGCTGCAGGTGGCCCTTGGCATGCTCATCAACGGCATGATGGGTTATTCTCTGGGATTGCTGGAATTCCGCGGCCGGAAATCCCTGGCGGCACTGATGATTGCCCTAACCATTATCCCCACCGAGGCGGTTATTATCAACCGCTTCATCGTCACCTTCCAGCTGGGCATGATTAATTCAATCTGGGCGCTGGTCGTACCCAATCTGGCGACGCCCATGTATGTCTATCTATTCTATCAGCACTTCAGAGGAATGCCCAGAGAGTTAGTAGAGGCGGCGGTTATCGACGGTGAAAGCTATACGGGCATTTTCTTCAAAATAATGACTCCGCTGTCTAAGCCGATATATGCGACTGTGGCCATAATGTCCTTCATTCGCGCCTGGGGCGACCTGCTGTGGCCGACGTTGGTTACCCGCGATAATACATGGCGTACCTTGCCGCAGGCGCTGCGCGGATTGAATGACTCCGTATATACCTTTTGGGGGCAGATCTTTGCGTTCAGCGCAATGATCACCTTGCCGGTCCTGCTGGTTTTCCTCGTATTCCAGAAGCAGTTTGTAAAATCCGTCGCAATGACCGGCATTAAGGGGTAAGCAAGGATGCGGTTGAAATATCTGGGCACCGGAGCGGCGGAAGGAATTCCTGCGTTGTTTTGCGAATGCTCTGTCTGCATAAGATCAATGGAAGAGGGCGGAAAGAGCCTTCGGATGCGGTCGTGTTCGATGCTGGGCGAAGAGCTGATGATCGATCTTTCTCCCGATATCTACGCCCAGAAGCTGCGATATTGCCTTCGTCTGGATAAGCTGAAGAGCATTGTATTTACGCATTCCCATCCTGATCATGAGGACCTGTACGCTTTGCAATTATGGGGTGAAGCCTCCTGCGCCTTGCATCCGCAGAAACCGGAAGGCGATGTGGTGCTGGATCTCTATGGTGAGAGGCGGGTCAGGGAGCGTTTCGAACAGGTTTTGGGTGAAGCCAACGTTTTGCCGCAGCGCTTTCGCTTTCACGAGGTGAAGCACTTTGAACCCTTTTGCGCCTCCGGATATACTTTTTATCCGCTGCGTGCCAACCACCGCCCCAAAGAGGTAGAGGATTGCATGGTTTACGCCATATCCGATGGAAAGACGGCCATCCTGTACGCAAACGACACCGGTGAACTGGCTGCGGAGAACGATCTCTATCTTTCCCACACCGGGCTGCGTTTTTCGCTGGTCAGTATGGACTGTGCGCGCGGCCCGCTGCCTGGCGACGGGCATATGAGCTTTGCGCAATGCTTGGCCTTGCGCAAGCGGCTTGAGCGTATCGGCGCGGCTGATGAGCATACCCGCTATATAGTCAATCATTTGTCCCACATGGCACAGATGACGCATCGTGAGTGGCAGGAATATGCTGCGCCGTACAATATCGATATCGCATGGGACGGCCGTGAGATTGAATGCTGAACCCCTGCCGGGAAACGGATGAGAGGAACGATTGGCAATGGCAACGATCAAGGAAGTAGCGCTGCGTGCAAATGTCTCGGTAACCACCGTATCAAGGGTGCTGAACCGGCGCGGGTATATCAGTGATGATATGTATCAAAAGGTTCATCAGGCTATGAAAGAGCTGGATTATCAGCCCAATGAAATTGCGCGTTCACTGGTCAAACGCCGCTCCAAATTGATTGGCGTTCTCATCCCGAGCATTGAAAGCCCCTTTTTTGGCAGAGTGATGGAAGAGCTCATTCGAATCACCAGTGAAAAGGGATATAAAATCCTGCTCTACTGCTCCAAAAACAAAACGGACAGCGCGCACAGCTATGTAAAAATGCTGAAAGCGAACCAGGTGGACGGGATTATTCTGGGTATGCATTCCCGCAAGATCGAGGAAGGCCTGGACAGGAATATGCCGATCGTATCTTTTGAACGGTATAAAATCAACATGATGCCGCTGGTGGTCTGTGATAACCTGCAGGGCGGCAAGCTGGCGGCGGAAGAGCTGCTTGCCTGCGGGTGCGTATCGCCGGTGATGCTGGGTGAAAGAGATATTGAAAACGCGCCTGCGAATGATCGTTTCAAGGGTTTTGAAGAAACCATGCGGATGCATGGCAGAAACACCGCGCTGGTGGATGCGCTTGAAGAAGACAGCATAAGCGGGAATTACGCTCCGTCGGCTAAAGCGCTGTTTGACCGCAATCCCGATATCGACGGCGTATTCTGCACCAGCGACCATATGGCAGCCTATGTGATACAGGAAGTGAACCGGCGGGGAAAGACCGTTCCGTCAGATGTCAAGATCATTGGTTTCAATGACGACAGCATGGCGGAAATGACATCGCCGCCATTAACCAGCGTACATCAGCCCATACGCGAAATGTGTGAGGCAGCCATGAACATTCTGGTACGCAGGATTGAGGGAGAAGAAATCGGCGATTGTATGACGTTTCCTGTGAAGCTCGTCCGCAGAGGCAGTTCGCAGCGAATAACGAAGGAATAGATTGGAAAATATGATAAACCGCAAAGAATTTGTGCGCTGTACACCGGAAGAGGCAGGAATTCCAAGCAGCGCCATTGATGAATTGATTACAACGCTGGAGTGCGGCGGCTTTACCCAGATGCACGGATTGATGATTATGCGCCATGGCTGCATTTGCGCCGAGGGCTGGTGGGCGCCGTTTGCCCCCGGGCTTCATCATTGCAACCATTCGCTCAGCAAAACCTATACGGCAACAGCGGTGGGCATTGCCGAGCGGGAAGGCCTTGTAAAACGCAGCGATGCCGTATCGGAGATTCTCCCGGACAAGATGCCCGTGACCCTGACAGACCGGCTGCGAAGGCTTACGATCAGGGATTTGCTGGTGATGGGCAACGGAAGCGAAGACGAACCGCAAGGGTATCCCGATGATTGGATTGAGCAGTATTTCGCTCTGCCCATAGAGCATGAACCCGGCACGTATTGGCGGTATAACAGCCACACGACCGCGATTTTATCCGCTGTTATAGAGCGGGTTGCCGGAGAAAACATGATTGCTTATCTGACGCCAAGGCTTTTTGACAAGATCGGCATTGATGCTGCCCATGTGATGTGCCGCAAAGATGCGGCGGGCATATGCCTGGGCGGGAACGGAATGTTCACCACCACAGAGGATAACCTGCGTCTGATGAAGCTCTATCTTGACGACGGCGTTTGGGACGGGGAGCGAATTCTGGAAAGCCGGTTCGTGAAGGAAGCAACCTCCCTGCAGTTGGAAACACAGTCCGCCCATGCGCATACGCCATGGATATATGATAACTGCGTGGGGTACGGTTATCAAATCTGGATGTGCCGCCCAGCGGGTTCCTATCGTGCGGACGGGGCGTACGGGCAGTTTTCAGTGGTCATCCCATCGCTGGATATGATCGTATCCATCCATGAGGATGCCTATCTTGGAGCCAATATGCGGCACAGTGAACTGCATCTGCAACAGCAAAAAAAGGGGGCGGACGCTCCGGTACACGGCCCGCAGGCGACGCTGAACGCGCTGTTTGATATCCTTATCCCGCAGGTGCGTGAGGCGCCTTTGGCGCATACGGAAGAGGCGCCGCGGCTGCGGGAGCGGCTGAAGCGGCTGTCCATTCCGCATCCTGCCGCCGCAATGCCCGGCGCGTTCCTTTCGCATCCCCTGGATGTCCGGCTTGTTCCGCTGGATGGATGGATTTCCTTTGGCGTACTGTACGGAATAGCAAAACATAACACCCATCATCCCGGCGCCGATATGATCAGGCTGCAAAGCAAGGACGGCGTATTGCATATCAGCTGGACGGAAGCGGGCCGGGAGTATGAGTTGAAGGCGGATATGCGCGGCGGGCGGACACAGGGCAGCCTGTATTGCAATGCAGCGGGAGAGATCCTGCATGATGTCAGCACAGCCGCATGGTGGGATGCCGAGGGAAGACTGCAAATCGAAATTCTTTGGATTGAGGCAGTGGATGGCAATTGCTTCACGTTTTCTTTTTGTGCCGATGACGTGATGGTAGAAAAACGTGTAACCTCCGGGGTGAATGGGAAACCGGTATACAAATGCGCCCGTTACAGGATTGCGGGATGATGGAGGGTTTCAATGGAGAAGCTGTATAACGGGATTGTCCTCCCGGATGTCTGGCCGCCGCGGGATATGGACGGCAATTCCCTGTCGGAAATGCGCATTCCTTATATGGAGAAACGGCCGGCTGTTGTGAAAATCGATTTGGGCCGGCAATTGTTTGTGGATGATTTTCTCATCGAAGACAACTGGTTTGAAAAGCGATTCCATCAGGCGGACTTATTGCCCGATCCTGTACTTTCGCCTGAAACGCCCATGGAAATGAACCGTGGAATCGCGCCGGTTGCGGCCCCGTTCACCGATGGCTGCTGGTATGATCCTGTGGATGGAGTCTACAGGCTGTATTATCACGCGGGCTGGTTTGATGGCACCGCGCTGGCGGTGTCCATGGATGGACGGCACTTTGTGCGTAAACGGCTGGATAACCAGCTCGGCACAAACCGGATTTTTGTTCCCCAACCCGGCTGGCAGCGGGATGGCGCCTGTGTATGGCTGGATCAGGAAACGGACAATCCGGCCGAACGGTATAAAATGTTTCATTATTTCCGCACGCCGGAGGGAGATATAGCGCAGGTCGCCGTCAGCAGCGACGGCATGCATTGGAGCGAACCGGTAACAACCGGTCTTTGCGGCGACAACACTTCGTTTTTCTTCAATCCTTTCCGGCGGAAATGGGTGTTCTCCATCCGCACCAA
The DNA here is from genome assembly GCA_963664595.2 of Candidatus Limiplasma sp. Taxonomy (GTDB): domain Bacteria; phylum Bacillota; class Clostridia; order Christensenellales; family Aristaeellaceae; genus CAXXOK01. Next base: position 147,444 of record CAXXOK010000007.1, read on the forward strand.
ATTGCCGTACACCGAGTGGTACAGCAGGGGCAGAAGCTACTATGAGTGCGACCGGTTTATGGAGGGCGCCGCATGGGCGCAGGAACAGCTCGTTTTCTGGCAGCGCTGCGATGTGCGCGATCTGCGGGAAAGCGAGCCCGGCACGATGTATAACATGCATTTACCGCCCCAGCTATACCATATAAACGCAGTGGCATACGAAAGCATCATGCTGGGGTTGTTTGCTGTGATTAAGGGATTTGATCAGTCCCACAACACGCCATGCGAGAACAGCGGCATTCCCAAACACATCGATCTGCACGCCGGGTTCAGCCGCGATGGATTTCATTTCAGCCGCGATAATCGCAGTCCGTTCATCCGGTGCTCGGATCAAATGGGCACGTGGAACCGGGGATATCTGCATGCCTGCGGCGGGCTGGCCCTGGTTTCCCGGGATGAGCTTTCCTTTCCGGTGGCAGGCTTCTCCGGTGCATCGCCGGTGGAAGGCGGCCATGTATACGGCGGCGCCTCCACAGGCATGGCGGTTCTTCGCCGGGATGGCTTTGCATCTCTGCATGCCAATGGAACACTTCAATTTATGCGTACGTGCAGGCTGCGGTTTACGCACGGTCATTACCTGTTTATCAATGCGGATGCGCTGCGGGGCTTTGTAAGAGCGCAGATCGAGGATGAAAACGGCGTTCCTTTTACGGGCTTTGCCATGGCAGACTGTACCCCCGTGGTTACAGACAGCACAAAGGTGCAAATGCGTTTCCGCGGCGGAGAGCTTGGCCAGCTGGCGGGCAAGGTGATCCGCCTTCGCTTCGAGATGATTGATGCGGACCTGTATTCGTTTTGGATTGCCGAAGATGCGCAGGGCAAAAGCGGCGGCTATGTGGCGGCGGGCGGAAGCGACTATCCCGGCAGCCGGGACGTGTAATTTGCAACACGTTTTGTGGAGGCAAAGCAAATGCGGTTGTTGATTCTTTCGGATATTCATGCAAACATTGCGGCGCTGCGGAGTATAGAAAAGGATGCCGGATGGAGTGATGCCGTCTATTGTGCCGGAGATTATGTGGATTATGGCACCGATCCCCATGAAGTTATTTCCTGGCTTACGGAGCATAACGCGGTTTGCGTGACGGGAAATCACGACGCGCATTTACTGCGTGTCCTTGCCACGGGCGAAACAGAGGCGTTTCGCGGAACCAACCGGTATAAATGGGTACACGACAATATTGACCGGATTACGGAGGCGGACGCCGGCTTCCTGCAGGCATTGCCCAGGAGCGTATGCTTCTGCGCGGATGGTATTCACTATCTGCTGCAGCATCAAATGAAAGACGGTACCTATGATGTTCCCGAAAGCCTGCATGGCTTTGACGCCATATGGGCTCAAGGATACGGCAACAGCACGGTGCAAGGCGGCGGGAAACGGATGATTTTAGGCCACACACACCGCAGATGCGTACATATGCTGGACCATGACAGGCTGTGGATCAACCCGGGCTCCGCGTCGTATCGCCGCCCGGATGATCCGGACAAGCGCGCACATTACATGATCATTGAGAACGGCAGAATCGAATTCCGCGCAGTATCATATGACCGCAGCGCGATGCTTGCGAGAGCGCTTTCGTATGTTCGGACGGGTACCATGCTGGAAACCGATCTGCAGGATGCCTTGTTCTTCTTCGGAGAGGCAAAGACCACACGTGAACCGTTGCCTGGGTTATGAAAAGGGATTCCCGTCCGGAGGGCACAGCATTGCCGAAAGAACGGCAACCATACAGGATAAAGCATAGGGAGGACAAGAATTGATGACCAATCGGATGATCGATGATCTATACAATCATATGCCATGGGATCAGGTGGATACTGTTGTTTTTGATGTCGGGGGTATTTTAATCTCAATGGATCCTGAAGATATTTTAGAGACACTGTATCCCGATGCCAAACCGCTGTATGAAACGCTGATTCGGAAAATGATCCGTACTCCCTACTGGAATATGCTGGATGGCGGCACCCTGACACTTCATGAGGCAATCGAGGCCATGGTAGGAAAAGACAAAGAGCTGCAGCCCTATATCCATGGCTTTATGACACGGTGGCCGGAGTTTAACTATACGATTGCGGAGGGCATTGAAGCTCTCGTGGAATGTAAAAAGCAGGGCAAAAAGACATTGATCCTGAGCAATTATCCCGATGAACATTTTGCCGCGAATGAACGCCGTTTTGATTTCCTGAAGCTGTTTGACGGCATGGTGATTTCGGCAAGGGAGCACCTGCTCAAACCGAAGCCTGCGATTTACCGTTTGCTGATCGACCGTTACGGGCTGGATACTTCCCGGACGATGTTTATTGATGACACGCCCGCCAATGTTGAGGCGGCAATCACGGAAGGCTGGTATGGCTTTTGCCATAATATGCCCGGAAAACTGGCTTCCTTTATCCTGCCTGTAAAATCAGGAGCGGAAACGCCGCCAAGCATTTAACAGTACCTGCCTGCCGAGCGGAAAATGAGCTTTCCCCCATCTTTATGCTATGAATATTGCGGAAGGAACGAGCCATGAAAATCCAATATCAGGAACTTGCCAATACCATAGAAAAAGTACTTATGCAGTATAACGTTGCGCAGCAAACCGCGCGTGAAACAGCAGAGGTGCTGGCGTATAACACCGCCGACGGCATTGCCTCCCATGGTGTAAACCGATTGCCGCGGCTTGTATCCTATCTGAAAAATGGATATATCAGCGGCAAACTGGCGCATTGTGTGCAGGCTTCCGGCACAATCGAACGGTGGGACGGCGAAATGGGCATGGGTGTATCCAACGCGCTGCTATGTACCCGCCGTGCCTGTGCGCTGGCACGGCAACAGGGTATCGGCGTTGTCGCCCTTCGCAATACAAACCACTGGATGCGCGCCGGCTATTATGGGTGGATGGCCGCCGAGGAAGGTATGATGTCCATTTTGTGGACGAATACCATGGCCAACATGCCGCCCTGGGGGGCTAAGGATTGCCGGATTGGCAACAATCCGCTGGTATTGGCTGTACCCAGAACTAACGGACAGCATGTTGTAACCGATTGTGCGCTTTCACAATTTTCCTATGGCAAAATTGAAGAATACCGCCTGCTGGGAAAACAACTTCCCGTTCCCGGCGGTTTTGATGAAAACGGACAGATAACAACCGATCCTGCGGCCATTGAGAAAACATGGCAGGTGCTGCCTGCCGGATTCTGGAAGGGCAGTTGCTTATCGATGGTCTTTGATATGATCGGTACAATTCTAGCCGATGGCAATGCCGTGTGCGATATTGCGCGTAAGTATCCCGATGAATTGGGGCTGACACAGGTTTTTATGATGATCAATCCCGATTGGGCGGGCAGCGAGGGAATCGCCGATGCCGTTGCAAACAGGGTGATCGCCGATCTGGCAGAAGCAACGCCGATCACGCCCGGCCAAAGCATCCGGTATCCCGGACAGAGCGTATATGACAAACGCCGCCGGTCCATGGCCGAGGGTATTGAAGTGCTTGACAGTGTATGGGCGCAGATTGCCGCGTTGCAAAACGAAGACGGCGTAAGCCAAAAATAGCCTGTTCACCCAGTGCCGAATATTTCTTCTGATTTTCTGTGTATATAACCATAATACCCTATACATGACGGACCGTTTTCAGCTTGCTATGGGATCGGTACGGAATACCATGGCAGCCTGATCAACAAATCCTGTGAGGAGGATAAACTGAAATATGAAATCTGATACGATATGGATACCCCCAAACTTGCCGGACACCATTCCCCAGGGCGATATGCCGGGCGACAGGATTCAGATTGGCGAAGCGCATACCGCAAAGGCGAATGTGATCTTTCCGCAGCTGAATAAACTGCTGGTTTCCATTCGCAACGGCAATCCCTATCAACGCGCGGTCGTTGCGGTATGCGGGGGGTCTGGTGTCGGGAAGTCGGAAACCGCTTCCTTGCTTACATATTACTTCCGGCAAGCCGGTATCGGCAGCTATACCCTTTCAGGCGATAATTATCCATACCGTATCCCCAGATATAATGATGCGGAGAGGCTGAATATTTTCAGACGCTCCGGTATACGAGCTCTTGTGCAAAATGGCCTGTATACACAGGCGCGAGGGAATCTGGTGCGTGCCTTCCAGCGTGGGGACCGGGATGCCGATCCTGCGCTGGTTGATGAAAATGAATGGATGTCGGTCTATCAGCGTGAGGGGCGTGCCGCCCTGGCGGATTATCTGGGCTCACCCGCCGAGATTGATTTCAACGAGTTGAACGCCATCATTTCGCAGTTTAAAAACGGCGCGAAATCCATCTTCCTGAAACGCATGGGCCGGGAGGAAACCGAGCTGTGGTACGAGGAAGTGGATTTCTCGGATGTGAACGTTATGGTAATCGAATGGACACACGCAAACAGTGATCATCTGCTTGGCGTGGATGTTCCCGTATTGCTTAACAGCACACCCGCCGAAACGCTTGCGCACAGAAAGGCACGTCACCGCGACGGCAGTACGGACAGCCCCTTTACCTCGATGGTGCTGACGCTTGAGCAGCAGCAGCTGAAAGCACAGGCTATTAAGGCGAAGCTGATTGTTTCCAGATCGGGCAAGCTGCTAAGCTATCCCGAATACTGCCAAATGATGGAGGCGTAGATATGGAAACACGGAATCAGCGGATTTTATCATGCGGACCCATGCTGAACGTATATCCCGACAGCATGGGGGGAACGCTTCAGGATATCGCGCGTTTTTTTAATGCGGAAGATGTGCGGGGTGCATTTGATTCCATCTACATATTACCCAGCCTGTTCAATACGGATCTGGATCGCGGGTTTTCGGTGATCGACTATGGACTGAATACCTTGTATGCCAGCGGCAGCGATCTGGATGCTTTGAAACAGGCAGGCATCCGGTTGACGTTGGATTTCATTCTGAATCACGCTTCCGTACTATCCCCGCAGTTTCAGGATATTCTCAAGAACGGGCAGAACTCCGCATACAGTGACTTTTTCATCGACTGGAACCGTTTTTGGGACGGGAACGGGACCATGACAGCGGATGGGTACATCCAGCCGGATGAAGATATGATCAAACAGATGTTTTTCCGTAAGCCTGGTCTTCCGATCCTGATGGTCCGGTATCCGGATGGCCACAGTGTGCCGTACTGGAACACATTTTATCAGGAAGTGCGTTATCCCCGGCTGGATACGCCGGACGTTATACAGGCAACCGGGCTGCAATACGCGTCCGCGGTTATGCTGGCCGATATCGTAAACGTCGCGCTTGATGCCGGGCAGAAGCCGGATCAGATCAATTTCGAGCGTTTTGCCGATGCCCGTACCGCGGTGATTGATCAATTGGAATCCAAACGCAAGTATCTGGGGCAGCTGGATCTGAATATTCAATCGCCGGAAGTTTGGAAATTTTACGCGGAAACGCTGGAAACGCTGGCCGGATACGGTGCGGAGATCGTACGTCTGGATGCGTTCGCCTATGCGCCGAAAACCCCGGGCAAACGGAATTTTCTGAATGTGCCTGAAACCTGGGAGCTTCTCGAAAAAATCAATACGCTTGCATCGCCCAACCGGCTGACGTTGCTGCCGGAGATCCATGCAAGCTATGCGGAAAAGACCTACAAAACCTTATCCGAGCAAGGGTACCTTTGCTATGATTTCTTCCTTCCCGGATTAATTCTGGATGCGCTGGAGCAGCAGGACGGCGAGTACCTTGCCGCCTGGGCAAGGGAACAGACAGAGCATAACATCCAAACGGTGAATATGCTGGGCTGCCATGACGGGATTCCCTTGCTGGACCTGAAAGGATTGCTGCCGGAAGAACGGATCGAAAAGCTGATAGCAACCGTTGTTGCGCGCGGAGGAATGGTCAAAGACCTGCACGGCCAAAAGAATATCTACTATCAGGTAAACGCAACCTATTTCAGTGCGCTGGGAGAAGACGAACGCAAGCTGCTCCTGGCCCGCGCCCTGCAGATATTTATGCCGGGCAAACCGCAAATCTGGTATCTGGACCTATTTGCGGGGAAAAACGATACAAACGCCGTGCATCAAGGCGGCTCCGCCGGACATAAGGAAATCAACCGGACCAATCTCACAACTGGGCAGGTGGAGGAGAGCTTATCCCGGCAGATTGTCCGCGATCAATTAGCCTTGCTGCGTTTTCGTAACACTTGTCCGGCGTTCGGCTTTGATGCAGCCCTGACAATCGAGCAGCCGGCCCGTCATCTGCTGCACCTGAAATGGAAAAAGCAAAACAGCGAGGCTGCCCTATTTGTTGATTTGCAAGAGGTTTCATTCCGGATCGAAACCACATCGTCTGATAAGCCCCTGCTGTTTGAAGGATAATCGCATCGTGGCAATCCGATCGTCATATCAGTCTCAGATAACTGTTTACAGCCTGTCAGGGATCAGTATCGTTTCCATTTTCCATCGGTGAAGGGCAAAGAGGAACCAACCCCTTTCCCAAGAAATTCATCGACAGTGATTTCAATGTTTATACAGGCGTAGAAAGACCGCTGACTTTACCATCGTCAGCGGTCTTTCTGCCGCCATATCATATGGCGGCATCAAAGTTGTGTTTCGTATGTCCAATGGATGATCAGGCTTTAAGAAAAACCGTGAGCAGGTGCCGTTTTCGAATGATCCGCACCTATGCCTGCAACAGCAGCATCACATCCCTGTATGCTTTGTTATTCTCCCACAAAGCTGTGGTACTGTTGCGTCCAGATAGCGCTGCGAATCTGCCCGTCGGTCTCCCAGGCGAGCGCCACGGCATTGCTCCAATCGTCCTGGGTAAATTCGCCGGTCATCACTTTCTGGAGAGCTTCCTTCATCAGGTCGGAGGCATCGTTGGTCAGGAATTCAGCTTCGGTGCCGATCAGGTTATAGGGCACATAGAAGTCAAAGCGCGGTACGGCGGTAATGCCGTTGGCAATTTCCTTTCGCATTTTGTAAGCAGTCCATTGACGCCAGCTCAGATCCTCAGCATAATACGGTTCCGGATTCACGCTGTAGTCATACCACTCCAGCAGCTGGTACTCCAGCAGGTAGCCGTCGGTTGCGCCTTCGGGCTGCGTGAAGGAACGGGTGCCTTCCACCATATTCCAGTGCGTGCCTTCGATGCCGTAGGTTGCCAGCATATAGTTTTCTTCGCTGGTATAAATCCAATCCAGCAGCTTCAGCGCCCACTTGGCGTTTTTGCTGGTGGAGGAGAGCACCAATTCCGGCATATAGGTGGGGTTGCCCGTCCATACGGTGGTATTGCCTTCCTCATCCAGAAGGTTGGGAATGGCGGACCAGTCTACCGCGCTGCCGGGGTTGTTCGTGCGCAGGGTTTCACAGCCGGGCAGGCCCAGGTTGTACCAGCCGGATACCATGCCCACGCGGTCGCTGGCGCACCAATCGTCGCACTGGTTCTTCGTCATGGTCAGGTAATCCTGATTAATGTAGCCCTTCTGGTACCATTCGCCGGCTTTGGCGGCCATGGTATAGGCGTTGGGATGCATGTACCACGGCATAACCGTGCCATCCTCGGCCAGATAATGATCATCGTTATCGCAGGCGCCGTTGGTGCCCAGATAATAGCCGTGCAACGGGCCGTAAAGGCTCTGATAGTACGGCACATAGGGGATTTCATCATCCGTTACGCCATTGCCGTTCATATCGGTGGTCATAACGCCTTCAAAATATGCTTCCAATTCGGCCAGAGTTGTGGGCATGTCCATGCCGAGAATCTCAAGCCAGTCGGTGCGCAGTGACGGTACGCCGCCGGAGGTGAAGCTTTCGTGGCGCGGGATGGCCCAGATGCTGCCGTTGGCATCCTTGCAGGATTGCCAGGCTTCTTCGGGGATCATCGCCATAATGTGCGGCGCGTATTGCTCCAGAAGATCGCCCCAGGGCTGAATGGAGCCGTTTTCGGCATACGCTGCCCAGCGGCCGCTGCTTGCGGTAAGGTTGAGCGTGTCAAACTCTTCCCCGGAGGCCAGCATAACATTGATTTTCTCATCCCAGTTTTCTTCGCTGACGACGACAACTTCAAAATCAATGCCGGATAGCTCTTCCATCATGTCGTGGATGGTCTGGTTATCCGTTTTGTTTTCTCTGTTGCTGTTTGAGCGGACCACGAAGACAGCCGGTGCGGTCTGCACATCCTCATCGGCAAACACGATGGTGGGCAGGCACGTTGCCAACAGTATCAGGGTGATCAGAAGCGTGAACATTCGTTTCATGGATAGGTTCCTCCTTATCGTTTTTAATGCTTAAACCATCTGTGCATTTACCCTTTGATTGCGCCGACCAGCAGACCTTTTACGAAGTATTTCTGCAAAAACGGGTAGACGCAAAGGATAGGTACGATCGCAACAATGATGGTAGACATTCGGATGGTATCGGCCGGGGGGATTGTGTCGGCGCTGGTGCCTACCGTGGAAATATCAATAACGTTTGCGCTGTTGATCAGCTGCCGCAGGGTATATTGCAGCGTCCACATTTCTTTCTTGTTCATGTACAGCATGGAATCAAACCAGCTGTTCCAGTGCCACACCGCGTAGAACAGACCGATGGTTGCCAGCGCCGCGGAGGACAGCGGAAGATAAATGCGAAGGAAAATCTTGAAGTCGTTCGCGCCGTCCAGCTTGGCGGATTCCTCCAGCGTTGCCGGGATTTCCATAAAAAAGTTTCGCAGGATAATCATGTTGTACGTGTTCACCGCGCCGGGCAGGATATAAACCCAAAAGCTGTTGATCAGCCCCAGATCTTTGTTCAGCAGATAGGTGGGGATCAAGCCGCCGCTGAACCACATGGTAAACACGATCAGCGTGGTCAGCGCCTTGCGGGCCGGATACTCGCGCTTGGAAAGCGGATACGCCAGCAGGCAGGAAACCACCAGATTGACAATCGTGCCGATCAATGTGCGGGCAATCGTTGTCACATAGGAGTTGATGATGTTGGAGCCGGAAAAGAATATGAATTTGTAGCCGCTCCAGTCAAACGCATGCGGTATCAGCCGCAGGGGATGCAGCGCCCGTTCGGCATCTGATGTAAAGGATCGCCCCAGCACAAACAGCACCGGATAAAGCATAATCAGGCACAGCAGAAAGAGCAGCGTCGCATTGACTGCGTTGAATGCCTTTTCGCCCCGGGTCAGGCACGGGCCGGTGTGTATCGCTTGTTTTATCATGCTCCCTCCTAAAACAGTCCGTCGGCGCCAAGGCGCTTCGACATGCGGTTGGAGAACAGAATCAACGCCAGTGTAATCGCCGATTTTACAAGGCCTATCGCCGCAGTATACGAGAATTTGGCATCCTTGATCCCGGTGCGGTAGATATAGGTTTCAAACACATCGGATACCGCATACACCGACGGCGTATACAGGTTGATAATTTGCTCAAAATTATCGTCAAACAGACGTCCGATCTGCAATATCAGCATAATGGCGATAATATTGCCAAGCGCCGGCAGCGTGACATGGAGAATCTGCTGTATCTTGCTGGCGCCGTCTACTGTGGCCGCCTCATACTGGCTCTGGTCTATGGAGGTGATCGCCGCAAGGTACACAATGGAACCGTATCCCATGTTCTTCCATACCTCGCTGATGATCAGCACGGGGCGGAACCATGAATTGTTGGTTAAAAAATGCACCGATTGCCCTCCGGCCAGCTGAATCAGCTCGTTGATTACGCCATTCTCCGGAGAAAGCAGCGTATTGAGCAAGCCAGCCACCACAACCCACGATAAAAAGTATGGCATATAGGTCACGGTTTGCACCGTGCGCTTATAGCGGCTGGAACGGACTTCGTTAATCATCAGCGCCAGTAAAATCGGCGCCGGAAAGCTGAAAATCAGGCGAAGAACACTGATGACAATCGTATTGCGGAACAGGCGGCCGCAATAGATGGAACTGAAGAATATCTGAAAGTTTTTCAGCCCGATCCAATCGGAGCTCCAGATGGTTCCCAGCCCACCGGCGGCTCCCCGGTAGTTTTTGAAGGCGATCAGTATACCGTACATGGGCACATAGCGAAAAATAAGATAAAACGCCAGCCCCGGCAGAACCATTAAGTGTAAGTACCGGAATTTCCATATACGGCTCCATAGGGTCTCTCTCGCCGACAAAGCGGTATGGATCACTCTCTTTTCCACAGGTTCACCCTCCTTTCAGGTCGATGCGTTTTACTGGATGCAGTCCTTACCCAGCCATGGTTTTTACGCAGTCTACGACCCATTGAAAACGCTGCGTATCCACTTCCCTGGGCAGGGTACAGTCGGCGCCGATCATAAAGCCGGTTTTGGGGGCCGCTGCCACAAGCGAGCGCGTGTAGGCTTCCACTTCTTCATGGGTTCCGGAAAACAGCACCCCCTGCGGACGGTTGTCAAAGCCGCCCAGCACACAGCGCCCACCGAAAAATTCCTGTCCCTCTTTCACCTGCATATCCTCAATGAAGCAGGCCCAGTTTACACATTTGGCAGGATATTCCCGCCAGTTTTCCAGCCTGTTGGGAATACCGGCCCAGCCGCAGCAGTGCAGCATGTTCATATCGCTATAGGTATTCGCATGGCTGAGCACCTTCAAATCGCTGGGCGAAATCAGACGCATGTAATCTTCATGGCTCATGCGGTCGATCTCCGCGCCCTGCAGGCAGTAATACACGCCATCCATGCCGCCCTCGGTGAGCAGCTTTTCACACAGCAGCGCATTATCCTGCGCCACAACGTCCAGTGCATAGAGCACGGCTTCCGGGTTCTCCTTCAGGTGCTTTGTCACCAGCTCGTCCGATGTACCGAAACGCAGTGTGGAATACGGCGCAAACACGTTATACAAGACAACCATATCATCCCGCAAACCGGCGCGTACCGCTTTGGCACGCTCCACCTGCCCGCGGATGAAATCGCTGTCGGGGCCAAGCGGTTTCATGGCAAACCAATCCTCCGGGTTCACCACCGCCTTGGCTACGGGATTGGGATAATCGAAATACCCATCGCACATCAGCTTGGCAATATCAACGTCGATATGGTTGTAATACCGCAGATGTTCATCCACGCAAGCCTGCCCCAGGCATCTGTCCTCCGGAAAGTGAAACCAGAAGCCAACCGGAGGCCTGTCCACAGGTTTGAGGTTCATTGCGTTTGTTACGCGCTGCCGTTTGTTCATGCCAATTTTCTCCTTACTTTGCCAGCATAATATCCAGAATTACCGCATCTGTTTGCTGCATGCCCTGATGGCTCAACGTGCGCAGGTTTTTGATGGACGCTTCCGCATTGCCGGTCACGATTCCATCCTGCCCTGTGGCGCGCGCCCCGGAAACCGCAAGCTGCGCGCATTGCACGGCACAGGTGGCTGCGGTGGCAATTTTCAAAGCGCATCCGGGTTTGGCTCCGTCGCAGATCAGGCCGGAAATATCCGCAATCATGTTTTGTATCGCATTGGAGGCTGTCTCCAGCGTGCCGCCCAGCAAATAGGCAATGCCGCACGCGGAGCCGATGGAAGCCGCGATGGCGCAGCCGCAAAGCGCGGAAAGATTGCCGATATTGGCTTTGATATGGATTGTCACCAGCTGGCTGAGCGCTTGGGCGCGCAGCAGGGTTTCTTCGCTGCTGCCCAGCTTTTGGGCGGCAGCATATACAGGCAGCGTAGCCGCAATCCCCTGATTGCCGCTGCCCGCGGTGCTCATCACAGGCAGGGCACAGCCGGACATCCGTGCATCCGATGCCGCCGCCGTAAGCGCGGACACATATTCGCCCAGTGACATCTCCCCCATTGTGCGGTTGGCAAGCAGGGTTTTCCCCACTTGAATGCCCCAGGCTCCGCGCAGCCCTTCCTGCGCAATGAGCAGGTTCATCACGATTGCATCGTTCAGAAACGCAAGCTCATCCGTCTTTGTTTCCTGAACAAAACGCCAGATTTCCTCCAGCGTCAGCGGATCATCCATAACCGCCTCTTGCGTATCACAATTCTGTACGCCTTCGTAAATCACTTGATGATCCAGCGTCAGCCGCGACACATGGCGGTGATGATCCCGCACCTCACACTCCGCCTCGTGTCCTCCGCCCGTCGCTTTCACGGCAATATACAGCTTCGGCGCCTCCTGCGCCATGATAATCCGGATCGCGCCGGATGCCGCCAGCCATGATGCGGCTGCGATTGTTTCCGTATCTGCAGCATCGCGCAGAACTTCCAGTCCGTAAGCGGAGCAACCCTTCAGCAGCCCAAGCGCCGCCGCAATTGGCAACCCCGTAAGGTTCGTCCCCGGAATCCCAACGCCCATAGCATTCTTTAAGATATTGCGGCTTACGGTGATTTCCGCCGTTTCCACCGCATATCCAAGCGTTTCACGGGCGCGGGCACAGGCCAGCGCAACCGCAATGGGCTCCGTACAGCCCAGCGCCGGTGATATTTCCCTTTGCAATAGGCGTATCATGTCCCCGTTTGTCATGCTTGCTCTCCTTCGAACTGAAATTCCATATCGTTGAGCGCAAGCAACGCATGGATATATACCTGCGTAAACAGACAAAGCCGCTCGATATCCTCGCTTTCATCAACCTGATGATAATCCCCGCAGCCGGGCCGGAAAATATCCGTGGGAAACACACGCCCCGGCATCCCCGGCCCATAGGCAAACGCGCGCGGGAGCTGACCGGCGTAGGAGCCTCCGCTCATGACAAACGGTTCTCCCGTATACCCTGTGGTATCCTGATACACTTCGGTAAGGAGTTTCACCACCGGATGTCCGGCGGGAAACGAATGCGGCGCGCGCAGCTTGATGATTTTGGCGGATAGGCCTTCCCTGGCGCAGTTTGCATCAATCGTTTGCTGCAGCGTATCGACTGGGGTACAGATCGGCAGGGTGATGGTCAGCTCCATAAACACACAGCCGTTTTCCATGCCGATCCGACCGGCGCTGCCGTGCAGTTTTCCGCTTTGCGTATCTTCACAGGCGATTCCCAGATGATTTCCTGACGTGTCCCCGGCGACTCTCTGCAGCGCTTGCAGCGCTTGCTGCGCCTCTCCGTCCGTTTGCCGCACCAGCTTATCCAGCAACAGCTCCGGCGCAATGGGCTGGTCCGGTTTGCGTTCGGAAAGGCGCAGGGCTTTCCCAGTAACCTGTATCCGTTTTTGCCCGGGTATCCGTGCCTCGGCGCTGTCGGCCGCAAGACCCGGCAAAGGATTGCAGGTGATCTGCCATCCGGAAAACGCATCCAGCGGCGCAGTGTAAACACGGAGCATGCAGTTGCCCCGCTCCGCGATGCATACGGGAAAACCGCTGTCCGGTACAAGGTTCAGCGTGGGACAATCGTATTGCCGGCAATAGTAGCGGACATCCGCCATGCCGTTTTCTTCATTGGTTCCGGCAAAAAGCGAATAGCGGTGCCGAAACGGGATTCCATTTTCCCGTAAGTAATTCAGTGCATACAGCGCGCCGATGGCAGGCATTTTGTTATCCTGTACGCCCCGCCCGATGATATAGCGGTCGCGCACAATGGTACCCGCAAACGGCGGATAGCTCCATCCGCTTGGCTTCGGGGCGGGAACAACATCAAGATGGCACCAAATGCCAACGCTAGTTTTGCCCATGCCGCAGGTTGCTTCCCCGATATAGTAATCATAATTGTGAACGTCATAGCCGAATTTCGCGCATAATGTCAGGTACGCGTCCAGCACATCACGGCAGCCCCGGCCAAAAGGCGGATATTGCCGTGACGGTTCAGAAATGCTGGGAATGCGCACGATTTCTATCAGATCCTGCACCATCTGGTTTCGATGGTGATTCACCCATAGCCGAACCTGATCCATCAATCTATCCACCACCCTCTGCTTGCATTCTAAAAAGAATCAGAGGGTAAGTCTTAGGTGAAATGAATCAGAACTATGCAAAAATGACCAGATCCGCAAGCAGCGGTCTGGCCTGTACATGCCGGTTACATTTCCGCATACGGCATTCCGTTCCCGTTTCCCAGCGCCTGTTGGCGCCATTTCAGCGGCTGTATTCCCAGAATCTTATAAAACTGGCGGTTAAAACAGGAGACCGTATTGTACCCGATATTGAAGCATATTTCCAGAATGGATAATTTTGTGGAATACAGCATTCGGCACGCCGCGTGAATGCGTTCGTGATGAATATACTCCAGCGGCGCAGTGTGCATCACTTCCTTGAACACGCGGCGGAAATGCGTTGGGCTCATATAGCACAAATCGGCCAGATGCTGTAAATCAATTTCCTCCATATAGTGCCGGTGGATATATTCTATTGCCGGAAATACCGTAACGATCATCTTGCTTTCCCCCTGCTCACCGGCCTGCTCCGTTGTTACGCGGGAAAGATCGATACAGAGGTTGAAAATAATCCCCAGAATGTAGGACTGATAGTTGGCGCGTTTAGCGCGCAGCTCGTCCAAAACCATACGCACATGCAGGGCGACCCTCTGATTGACGGGCGATACAATCATATAGGATCGCTTTTGCTCCGACAGAGAGCTGAGCATGGAATAAAATACGCTGGAGCGGAAGGCTGTCTGCAGTATTTTCATATCAAAATATAGCCACTCACAGAACATCTGCTGCCTGATCCCGTTTTCATACTTCGGTTTTACATAATGCGTTACATACGGCTTCACCATCACTACGTCTCCGGCACTGAACGGCATTTTTGCACCGTCCACATACAGGCATCCACTGCCGGCATGGCAATAGCCAAGCTCAATCGAGTTGTGAAAATGCATATAGTTCAGTTCTTCTGTTTCCTGTACGGGGGAAAAATAGGTGCCTTCCAAAAACGCCTTTACCGGAAATTCCATATCAAAGGTATACTGGCGGAAATCCACCCTGATCTTGTTGGCTTGCATCGTTTCATTCCTTCACATGGTTAAAAACGCTCAAAAGAAGACGCAGAACAATAAGATAATTGATCCACTGCTGTTTATGCTATGATATGGTAACACGAATGTGGACAAATTGCGATTCATACCACTGCAACACACCGATACGGAACACGAATAAGGGGGCTTTTCGATGTATATACCCAATCCGAACCGTTACGATGCAATGGAATACCGCCGCTGCGGCGCCAGCGGGCTGAAGCTGCCGGCTCTGTCGCTGGGATTATGGCATAATTTCGGCGCCATCACCCCGTTTGATACACAGCAGCAGCTGCTGCGTACGGCCTTTGATCTCGGTATTACCCACTTTGATCTTGCCAACAACTACGGCCCGCCCTATGGTGAAGCGGAACGCAATTTCGGCATTCATATGCAGCGGGATTGGCAGCCATACCGCGATGAACTGATCATTTCCACCAAGGCCGGGTACGATATGTGGCCGGGGCCCTATGGAGATCACGGCAGCCGCAAATATCTGATGGCAAGCATTGACCAGAGCCTCAAACGGATGCATCTGGATTATGTGGATATCTTTTATCACCACCGCCCGGACCCGGAAACGCCCATTGAAGAAACCATGGGAGCGCTTGACAGCATTGTGCGCAGCGGAAAAGCGCTGTATGCCGGGATATCCAATTACACGGCAACGCAAACAGAGCAAGCCGTGAAAGCCTTGCGTAGCATGGGAACGCCGTTGTTGATTCATCAGCCGCAGTACAATATGATGAACCGCTGGATCGAAAACGGATTAACCGATGTGCTACGCCGTGAAGGAATCGGCTGTATTCCCTTTATGCCGCTTGCCGGTGGGCTGCTGACCGGCCGCTATCTGAATGGCATACCGGCCGATTCCCGCGCCTCGCATGACCCACGTTTCTTAACACCGAATGATATAACCCAGCAAAAGCTTTCCGTTATTCGCTCCTTGGATGCAATGGCACAGCAGCGCGGGCAAACGCTGGCACAAATGGCGTTATCCTGGACGCTGCGGGATCCGGTGGTTACCAGTGTGCTCATAGGCGCGAGCAAACCCCAGCAGTTAACGGAGAACGTGAAGGCGCTGGATCATTTGGCCTTTTCAGATACCGAGCTGCAACAGATTGACCGGATATTGGCACAATGATCGTTGCGGGCCTTGCCCTTTTGGAGTGAAGCTATGAACGAATCCAGACTGGCTACCCTTCGGACGCTTATGAAGCAAGACGGAATTCAGCAGCTGCTGGTCACCTCGCCGCAGGGAATCTGGTATGTAACCGGGCAATGGGTTAATCCCATGGACCGGCTGGACGCACTGGTGATTGAGGCCGACCATTGCCGTTTGCTGTGCTATATGCTGGCACAGGCCTACTGCGACGGTTGTGAAACGATCGTTTATCACGAGGAAAGCCTTGCTGTGGAATTACTCTCCGGCATGCTGAAACCGGGTGTTGTAGGCGTAGACGGATCCCTGCACGCCCGGTTTCTGCTGCCGCTTACCAAGCTCCGGCAGGATATTGATTTTCGAATTTCCAGCTGCCTGGAGCAGGCCCGCAGCCGAAAAGATGCAGCAGAATGCGGCCTTCTTCGCCGCGCGTCCCGTTTGACGGACGATGTTTTTACCGATGCTTTTTCGCACCTTACAGACGGTATGTCAGAGCTGCAATTTGCCCGGGAAATCATTTCGGCTTTTGAACGCGCAGGCGCCGGAACGTTCGAGGGCCTCCCCATGTGCGCCTTTGGCGAAGGAAGCGCAGAACCCCACCACCGGCCCGGCAGCCGCAAGCTGCGGTACGGGGATACCGTGCTGGTAGATACAGGCATGCGGATGGACGGCTATTTCAGTGATATGACGCGCACCGTATTCTTCCATAACGTCCGGAACGAGCAGCGCGATGTGTACGATATTGTATTGCGTGCAAACGAAGCGGCGATCGCCGCCGCGCACCCCGGTACGCTGATTGCGGATATTGACCGTGCCGCAAGGCGCGTGATTGAGAATGCGAGCTACGGCGCCCGTTTCACCCACCGCACCAGCCACGGCCTCGGCATCGATTTTCATGAGGAGCCTTTCGACCGCGCAGGCAGGGATATGCCGGTGCTTCCCGGTATGTGCTTTACGATTGAACCCGGGATTTATGTACCCGGCGTTTTCGGCGTGCGCATTGAGGACGCGCTCATCATGCACGATGATGGCGCGGAAGTGCTGAATCGCTTTACCAAGGCACTCACTGTGATTACATGATGCCCACAATGGAGCGCCATGCCTTAGCTTCTTTGCCGTATTAGGCTCTGTGGTCTGCCGCGCAGCAGTAAGCCGTTGGCAAGATGCACGCCGACTGGAAATAATAACCCGTAAACCTGCTTAGGTAAGCGATGAATAAATCGCTTATCAAAGCAGGTTTACGGGTGCGGAAAAGACGGCGTGGAGGGTATGATCGGATATTTTGCGATGCTGGCTCTGGCTGTTCAAGACATACAGCGCGACAGGCGGTTGACTGTGAACGGCATTGCCGGGCAAAAAACGGTTGAGGCGCTTAATGGAAGTTTGAAAGAATAAGCATTTACCCCATACCGCTTTCTGAATTGCATCCTCAAAATCAGACAATATGATAATTAACCTTTAGGGTGCAGTTCAGAAAGCGGTATGAGGTATTTGTAGTGTAGAAGAATTTAGTAATTGGGAAAGGCGTTCGAGCCTGCTTATTATGTGGTATCTATCCGGACAATTTTTAACAGCAGTTTTTTCCTTTTAGTATGACATCAAATGCTACTTTTTCGCGGTAATCAATCTTGATCCCGCCACACGATCATCACTAACAATCTATTTACAAAGATGAATGAAGGGTTCGTATTTCGAACTCTTTGTTTAAGTATACTTATCTCAATACAAATATATGTTCCCTATAATGCGTGTTTTGTTGATTACCATGTTGCGTTTCGCAATCATCCGTAAACATTGCTAATTAAAAGGCTTTCTGCTACTATTTAGTAAAAGCTTAGTTAAACTAATGGCAGCAAAGAGATATTTCAATTAGCATTATAGTTTTGAAAGGCGGCGAGAAAGTATTCCCTAATCCGAACTCTATCGGTATGTCGATAGCTATCGGCGAAACATCCGGGCTTTCTGAACAGCATCAGGTTGCTATGCAATTGGCTATACTACAAGAAGACGAAAACGAAAATACCTTGATGCAAGATGAATCCTAGTATAGATAGATTTCATAGTATCTAAAGAGCCACGCAAAACGAGAATGATTCTATCTAAGTACATATTACTGAGATTAAGCATATATTATAAATGCTTTTTGAGGAATGAATAATGGAATATACAAAACCCCTATATTATTATTGTAGCACAAATACCTTTTTGAGTATTCTTGAGGGTAGATCATTATGGCTTAAAAATATATTGAAGTCGAATGATTCTATGGAACAACGTTATTTCCTGAAGCTTATCTTTGATAATGTAGAGGAAATATTCAAAAAAGCTTATCATCGTTATATTGACCTTAATGATCCAAATGAGAAATACTCAATGAAATATCTTAAGCGAGCATTTTTAGAAATGGAGTGCCCCCCTGTATGGGCAATTTGTTTCAGTGAAAATGTCAATGACTTAAGCCTATGGCGAGGTTACGGTGATGATGGGCGTGGGATGAGTATTGGCTTTGATCCAGCATATTTGGGTGTAATAAATAGTTTACACACAAATGATATCTTAGGAAACAATATGTCCTTTAGTAAAGTGATTTATGGAAATGAATCAATGAAGCAATTTCTTGATGGGATCGATTTCTGGAAACCACTAGATAATATATACACCTATGATGAAATAGTGGGACAGTATTTACGAATAGTGCTGCGAATTCTAAAAAACCCATTGTTTAAAGATGAATCGTTTGCTTATGAAAATGAATGGCGAATTCTATATGCAAGTGATCAATATCCCATAGATTTTGAATCAATTCTTAAAAACAAAGACAACTACTTCTCAGATTATTATAAGCTTAAAGGACCAATATACCAATCGACACCTGTAGATTTAGTTTCACATATTGAACTTGTTATTCTTGATATGAAAAGAGCTATAAGAAAAATATGGATTGGCCCTCGCTCAAACTTATCAGTTAATGATATAAGGAATTTCTTAACACAAAGTCACTTAGAAATATGTGCTGAGAAAGACGCAATTGAAAAGTCTCTATCTCCATATATGGGTAATGGAAAATAGAATATCAAGTCTGATTCTCCCAGTCAAGATAAAACCACGTTCCTAGTAATAATTGAGTACCTCTGCTTCCCTGGCGCGTTGTATTTTCGTTTTCGAGTTTGGCAAGGGTATTTTATTCCATTCATAAAACTCGAATAGCAATACGATATCCTTGTATTAATAACAACAGGATGCGTTTATAGTGTTTCAGCACATCGGGGATTCGCCACTTGTACACAGCTATGGCATTATCGCAAGCGACCACGCCCTGATACCCGAAAACACCGTACAAGATCGTTTTTACGGTATCAACTCTCTTGGATTCGATTCACCAAGTAAGAGAAATAGGCACCCAAAAAGGATGCCTTTCACTGTTGGCAAAGCACACAAGTTTGACACTCAATGCACCTGATTGTTCTATTGCCGTTTACTGGGTGGATACCACTAATTTTTCTCATTTGCCGAGGGCACATCTTCAGGACCAATATACTCAGGTTACTGAAGTGCAAACGAACCATCGGAAAGCATTTGACCGCTCCTGCTGTCAAACAGCAGGATGTTGCTTCCGGAGAGATCGAACCGCACCTTGGCTCCGATTTTATACAGAACACCGCCAAATACAACGCCTGTAAGCAGGAAGTTGCCGATTCTGATACGTACCGTTGTCTCCATGCCGGCAGGCATGGCGCTGAATACTTCACCCTCCAGCGCTCCGTTTTCGTGGATGGAAACAGCCTCCGGACGCACACCGATAACGAACTGCGCACGGTCACGCATGGCTTCGATCTCCGTTTCATCCAAACCAACCGTCAAAAACCGAGGGCTGAACAGCTTGCTTTCATTATCTTTCACCACGTTTTTTCCCTTGCGCGCCAAATCCGGTTTTTCCTGCACGGGCAGCGTTTCGTATGCCAGCCGCTGGATGGTCTGTGCGATATCGATGTTTTTTGCGCAGCGGAACACACCCTGCCGGTTTTGGAAGAAGGTGAGGTGTACCGCGCCGTCCGCCTGCTGGCTGCCGGTGGCGGCAATGAAATTGATCGACGGATTGCCCACGAAATCCGCTACAAAGAGGTTATCGGGCGTATTATATACGGTCATCGGCTCGGCATACTGCTGCAAAACGCCGTTGTTGATCAGGCAGATCTTGGTGGCGAGCGTCATCGCCTCCATCTGGTCGTGGGTTACATAGATAAACGTACTGCCGGTTTCCAGGTGCAGCCTCTGCAGCTCGGAGCGCATCTCCAGCCGCAGCTTTGCGTCCAGATTGGACAGCGGCTCATCCATGAACAGCACCCGGGGGCCGGGCGCCAGGGTACGCGCAATGGCCACGCGCTGCTGCTGCCCGCCGGACAGCTCACTGGGGGTAACGGTCCATAAACATCCCGATTTTTACGATTCGGGATACCCGGCGGACAATCAGGTCGATTTCCTCGCTGTTGAGCTTGCGCTCACGCTGCCGGGGCTGTCCGTTATGCAGGAGCTCAAAGCTTTCGCTCAGCTCCGTGCCATCCGCTTTTGCCTGCTCGCGGCGGCGGGCAACCACCGCCTGCCAGCCTGCGGCGGCCTCTTTGGCGACCGCTGCGGCGTCGCTTGCGGCGTGCAGGCGCAGGCTTAGAATCTCCCTGGCGGTGGAAGCGGGAAATTTCATAGGTATCAATCAGGCGGAGCAGCGCCTTTTCCTCGTTGCGTTTTTCATCCTGTCCGAAGGCGTCGCGCAGCAGGGCGGTCAGCTCGTCCGGTTTGGAAAGGATTTCGGCAAGGCGCGCGGCCTTGCGCGCCGTCCAATCCACCTCGGGCATGCTTTGTTTGATGTTGGACAGCCCGAAGGAGATGTTCTGGTACACCGTCATGTTCGGCCACAGGGCATAGTTCTGGAACAGAAACCCTACCCTGCGGTTGTTGGCGGATATGTTGATACCAAGCTCGCTGTCAAACACCGGCACGCCGTCGATGGTAATCCGTCCGCTGGTTGGGGTTTCCAGCCCCGCGATCATGCGCAGCGTCGTTGTTTTGCCGCAGCCGGACGGCCCCAGCAGCGTTACGAACGCGTTGTCGTCGATGACGAGGTTCAGCGCGTCCACCGCGTAAAACGAACCCCCAGCGCTTGGTTACGTTCGTCAGTTCAATTCGTGCCATGTCAGTTTCCTCCAATTCCCTTATCCAGGCTCGCGCCCGTGAGCTTGTTCACCAGCGCGTTGCAGATGAGGATAAAGATGATCAGCAGCAGGTTAATACCGCTGGAAAAAGCGTACAGTCCCATCTCGTCGAAATAATCCAGCATGGTTGTGATGATCTTCGTCTGCGAGCACAAAAGCATGAACAGGGTCAGCTCACGCAGGCAGGTCATAAACGGCAGCAGGTATCCGCTGATGATGGAGGTTTTTTGAATGGGGATGATGATACGGAACATGCGTTTATGCCAGGGGATGTTCTGGATCACCGCGGCTTCCTCAATTTCACCGCTCAGCTGCATCATGGAGTTGAGCGCGCTGCGGCTGGCAAACGGTATGTACTTCACAACGCCCGCCAATATCAGCAGCAGGTAGGTGTTGAAGATGCCAAGCGACGAGCCGAACACAAAGAACGCGACGCCTACCGCCAGCGAGGGCATCAGGTATGGCAGGAAGGCGATATTGTTTACGTACGCGGCCCACTTGCTGCGGCGGTTTTTGCTGACACCGTAGCCGACCAGCAGGCCGATGGTGCCGGCAAGCAGCGCACAGGACACCGCCACGAGCACCGTGCCGCCAAAGGCGTTCCAGATAGCGGAGTTATACAGGATGCCCGGCTGTCCGTACATGCCGTTTTCCGTGATGTTTTCGGAAACCAGCCACCATTTGGCGGTCATGTTGCCCGCCACGCCGCTGGTCAGAAAGCTATAGTCGCCGGGGTTGGGCAAAAAGGTTTCCACGGCGAAGGTAATAATCGGGAAGATGCTGGTTAACAGCGTCAGGATGATGAAAATCGCGGCGATGGCATACCGGCCGACCCGGCCAAGATTCACTTTGCTGATCTGCCCGGATTTGCCCGTGACGGTCGTATAGCTTTTCCGGCCGCTGGTGTTGCGTTGGTTTACGATCATGATGAGCACGCCGAGTATGATCATCACCACAGCCAGGATGCTCGCCTCTCCCGCGCGCTTTTCACCCATCTGGACGTACTTGGTGCACAGCGTGGTCAGTTTCAGGTAATGCGGTACGGGATAGGAGCCCATCGCGCTGGAGAAAACCAGCAGCACTGTACTTAAAATGGCCGGCTTGACCATCGGCAGGGTAATACGGGCGAAGATTTTTACTCGCGGAGTATTCAGGATGGCGGCCGCTTCCTCCAGATTCGCGTCCATGTTGCGGAAAATGCCGCCGATCAGGATAAAGGCAAACGGCGCGTAGTGCAACCCAAGCACAACCACGCTTGGAAACAGCCCGATGCACCACCACGCCGGCATCTGCAGGTTAAACAACGCGGCAAGAAGGCCATCCGACGTGCCTGTGACGGCGCTGCTGGAAAACACGTTCTGCCATACGACAGCCAGCGTCCACTGCGGCATAATATAAGGAAATATAAAAATCGAGCTCAGGTATTTGCGGCAGGCAAGATTGGTGGCGTGTGACCAGATAAGCGAAAATGCCGCCGTACAGGATAGCGAAGATACAGGAGAATACCGACAGCAGGATGGAATTGAGCAGCGGCGTCCACAGGTTGATCTGGCTCATCCGCCCAAAGAACAGATCCTGCCAGTTGTACAGAGTATAGCCCTCGGTAAGCCCGGTGTAATGCGCGTCTACCGAACCCAGGTGCACGGTAACCGTATCCACAAAGATGGAAACCATCGGCGCGATCGTTGACACGGTAAGGATAATCCCCAGCAGCAGCAGGATGCCGTTCTGCGGCTTGGTGATGAAGGTTTTGACACGGTTGAGCAGGATATGTGCCCGGCCGGGCCCGCGGCGTATCGAGTATTCCATCGTTCCTCCCTGCCGCCGTGCGGGAAGCGTTTCAGCGCTTCCCGCACGGCTATTTTGCGTTGCGGTTGGTTACTTGTTGCTGACGATCATGTCAATCCAGTCGCCCAGGTCAAAGGATACCTGCGCGCAGTAGGCAGGATCTTCCACCACCAGCTCGCCGCCGTCGGCAGCGGTCCACCAGGTGAAGCCGCGGTCGTTCTTGGCGGGATAGGTGTCCACGCCGTCCACATAGCCGTCCTTGGAGTGATCCTGATTGCAGGCGGGGTTGGCGCTGTAGCCGCCCATGTCCTTGCCCCACGCGGCAAAGCCGTCCTGTGTGGTGGTCATGTAGGCGATAAAGGCGCAAGCCGTCCACGGCAGGGGCGAGGTTTTGACAACCTGCAGATAGTGCCGGTACGCATAGCCGCCGATGCCCGTGTAGTTATCCTGATAGGCGGCGATGGTGATGTTGTTGACCGATACGTCGGAGGACTCTTCCACGGAGCGCAGCTTGGAGTATACCAGCAGGCCCGTTTGTCCGGCGGCGGAGGTGGTTACCAGCGTGTTGCAGATGGGGCCGTCATCGGTCTGCTCGTTATACGCAAGGCACCACAGCTTGATGTAAGCCAGGCCGTATTTGGCGTTTTCGGCGGTGAGGCCCAGCGTTTCGGCATCAGGGGCCACTTCGTCGATCGTGGTCTGGAAATAAGCCTGCTCCTCGGCGGGCAGCGCGTCAAACGCGGCCTTGAGGTAATCGGCATAGGTGTCCTTGGTGAGCATGTACAGGAAATTTTTTCCGACCAGCTCGGAGTTGACGCCCATAAACAGCGGGGCCTGGCCCTCGGCCACAAAATCCCAGCAGTTGTCAAACACGGCGTCGGTAAGGTTGTTGAACATAAACACCTTGTTGAGCGTCTGCAGCGTCAGCGGATAGCCCGCGGTTTCCACATTCACGCCGTCACTCCAGGCCCATTCCTGGGGGATGAAGTTCAGCAGGTTGCCGGTGTTAAGCATCTTGGACTGAATCTGGTTGCCGTCCTGGATGAGCGTCATGGAATAAATATGCTTGGCGCTCTTGATATCGGCGTTGAGGATGGTGAAGATGGAGTTGTTCTTGGGCTGGGACCATTCAATGGTTCCGGTATAGGAGGGATCGATCGTCTGCAGCATGGCCACGAAGCTGGCGCCCGCGGTTTTGCCGCGGCTGGAGTTGCCGATGCCGTAGAGTACCTGGCCGTTTGATTCCTCAATAGCCTTTTGATACAGCTCCGCATTGGTCATGTTCTGTGCCTGGGCGATGATGTCTTCCACGCTGGACGCCTCTTCGGCGAAGCCAAACGCAGTCAGACTCACGAGCATGGTAACCGTCAGCACAAATGCGATGATTTTTTTCATAACAGGGTCTCCTTTCAGTTTTGATGGCATCCTGCCATATCTACCCTCATTGTAGGATGCCGCCGCTGAAAAAAGAACAGGAGAAACCTGCGATTTCTCCTGTTATTCTGCGTATTTTGTGATATATGGGCCAAAAGATACCATTCAATCCCTTTGCGCCGGATCCAAGCTGCCGGTTTCAACGCACCGCTCCTGATATTCCGAGGGCGAAAGCCCCGTCAGCTTTTTGAATATGCTGCTGAAATAATTCACATCCCGATACCCCACCCTGCCCGCAACCTCGTAAACCTTCACGCGGCAGTCGCCCAGCGCCTTCATCGCGGCATGCACACGGTACTGCGTAAGGTAGCCCGTCACGGTGCAGTTGATTTCCTTTTTAAACACATGGCTGAGATGGCCCTCGCTTACGCACAGGTGATCGGCAATCGCGGTGATGCCGATATCGTTGTCGCCGTAATGGGCGACGATATAGTGGATCGCTTCCATGACATACTTGTTAGCCGCCATGGAGGTATCCGGCAGAAGCGATTGCGGTGTGGGCACACCGGAGGACGGCTCCCGCTGCAGGATCCGCGTTACGGCTACGGTAAGGTCACGGTCTTGAAAGGGCTTGAGCAGGTAATCCACCGCGCCCAGCCGCAGCGCCTTTTGCGCAAAGGGAAACTCGTCGTACGCCGTCAGCACGATGACCCGGACGTCATCACCCCGTTTGCGAAGCTCCGAAAGCATCGTAAGCCCGTCCATTTTCGGCATGCGGATGTCGGTAACGATCAGATCGGGCTTCAGCTCCAGCGCGAGGGAGAGGCCCTCCTCGCCGTTTGCGGCCTCCCCGACGATGACGCAGCTCATCTGCTGCCAATCCACGCCGAGGGCAACGCCGCGGCGCACCATCAGCTCGTCGTCAACGATCAAAACCTTGTGCATCCTTTTCCTCCTCCTGCGTTATCGGCAGCCTGACGGATACGCGGCTGCCGCCCTGCGGCCCGCTATCGGCCGTGATGCCGTACTTCGAGCCGAAATACAGCTTAATGATGCTATCGACGTTGTATAGCCCCAGATGTCCACCGTGCATCCGCTGATCTCGGCTGTTGAGCATCGTAAGCACCTCCGGGGCTATGCCGCAGCCGTTATCGGCTACCGTGATCACAAGCGCCTCCTGTTCCTGTTGCGCGGACAGCTTGATGTACCCGTCATCCTGAGCGGCCACGCCGTGCAGGATGGCGTTTTCCACCAGCGGCTGCAGCACAAGCTTGGGGACGAGGCATCGCTGGTATGCCTCCGGCACGTCGATTTCGCAGGTAAAGCGGTCCGCAAAGCGCACGTTCTGGATGTTTACGTAGTGCTCCACCAGATCCAGCTCCTTTTGCAGCGGGATCAGGTTGCTGCCGGTGATGCTCGAGCGCAGGATAAACGCAAGATCCGTAGCCATGGCAGCGATTTCCGGAATGTGGTTTGTCGTGCCGAGCCATTTCATCACGTCAAGCGTATTGTATAAAAAATGAGGGTTCAGCTGCGCCTGCATCATCCGCAGACGCGTATCGTTAAGCTCCTTCTGGCGCTGTACGGAGCGCTGGAGGTTGAGGGAATACTCCTGGGTCATCCGGTTAAAGCCTACGGCCAGCGTGCCCAGCTCATCTTCCCGGTTTTCCCTGAGCCGCACGCCGAATTGGCCGCGCTCCACAGCGCCCATCGCCGTGCTCAGCTCCCGGATGGGGCGGGACAGGTGGCGGCTTAGCAGCCACGCGCCCCAGAAGCATAAAATCAGGCAAAGCACGCCCATGAGGATACTGATAAAGTAAAACGCCTGGATGATGCTTTCGGTAAAGGTTTTTGGCTTTTGCACGATCAGGATATAGCCCGACGTGGTTTCCTGCTGCACGAAATAGGCAAATTCCCCGCCGCTGCCGGTCAGCTTTTTCCCGTCCCACAGCTGCTGGCGCAGCGCCGCGGCCACGGCGCCGCCCAGCGCGGGCTGAGTGCTGAACAGCGGCTCCCATCGGGCGTTAAGCAGCAGGATATCTGCCGCGGTATCGTTCAGGATGGCAAACAGACGGTCGGTTTGCGTTGTATTGACAGCAAACACCATATAACCCGCAACGGAACCGTCCGCATCCAGAACGGCCTGTGCCGCATAGAACACGACATCGTCCGCGCCATCGGCATAGACCGGCCCGTTTGCCTGGCCCGCCGAGCGCAGCACACCCCAATTGGGTGAAAGCGTGGCACCCACATCGATGCCGTTGACCGCGTAGCGGCAGACGCCTTCAGAATCGAACAGCCCGACTCCGGCGTAAAACCCCGTATCGGTTGCCGCCTGAAACAGCAGCGGGTACAGTGAATTGGTTTCCGGGGTGTCTGTGGCCAATGCGCTGCGCACCGCCTCATCCTGTGCCATTGCCGGCAGCGCTTCGTTCAGCGATTCCGTCAGCCCAGACAGGGCATCCTGAATCAGAGCCATCTGCTGCCTGGATTCCTTTGCGATCTTTGTTTCGCTGTGAGCAATCAAAATCGGCAGCATGATCACATCACAGATCACCAGCGGCAACAGCGACACGAGCAGCACTGTGTAAAAGATCCGTGTTTTAAAGGAACGGCGTATCCAGTGTTTCATATCATTCCTCCGCAATCAACGCGTTCCATTGCGCGAGAAGGGTATCTTTCTGGTCGCTGGCCCATTGGATATCATAATCAAGCAGTTTTATCCCCTGCGTCTGTGCGTCTTCGTCAGCCAGGGATGAAAGCACCGAATGCCTATAATAGGTGGTAATCAGCCGGCGCTGTACATCTTCCCCCAGCACGAAGCGGATGAAGGACAGGGCGTTCTCCAGATGCGCACAATCTTTGACAACGGCGATACCATCCGGTACGCTGCTGGTGCCCTCCACCGGGTATACGATGCCGATTTCCTTGCCGGCCGCGATGCCCTTCAGGGCGGTCTCCTCCAGCGTGACCCCGATTGCACAGTCCCCGTCGGACACCGCTCCCACCACATCGCCGGAGCTATCCAACAGCTTTCCCTTAAGGTTTTGGTAAAACGACCACAGTGTATCTTCGTCTTTACCCGGTATCGCCATGAGCAGTGTAATCAGCGCCGTATAGCTGGAACCCGACACATCGGGCTTTGCGTAGGCGATTTTTCCGCTCCACTGGCTGTCGAGCAGATCGGCCCAGCCTTCAGGCGGCTTGGCAACCAATTTATGGTTGTAGATCAATACGATTGGCAGCAGAGAAAACGGCAGCCATTTACTGCCTACGGCTGCATGGGTATCCAGTTCTCCGCCGATATCCGCCGGGAGTTCCATAAAACAGTCGCCGTAAGCGTTCAGGCTTTCCACACCGCCGCCGAACATCAGGTCGGCCTGCGGATAATCGCTCTCCAGAGCGATCTGTTTGAGCATGTCGTTGGTGCCCCCGGAGATCACCTGTACCCAGATACCCGTGCGCTGCTCGAATTCGCGGATGATGGGCTGGTAGATTTCCACCTTGTGAGAAGTATAAATCACCAGCCTTCTATCCTCTTCTGGTGCATAATCATTTACAGATACCGCAGATGCATGATAGGAAACTGCTGTCAGCACAAAACACAACAGTATTGCAATTACGCGAAATTTCATTGGTGCCCTCCATGGTATGCTTGTTATGGCCAGATAGTTCTTCCATTATACACAAGCCGACTATTCGCTGCAAATACCATCAATCATGATCCTGCCCCCGAACGTTGTACCAAATCGGAAGAGAGCCAATCCGGTATAAAGACGAAAAAGATTCGGTTCAATGCCAAGGAAAGCATGGTTTTCACCTGCGCCATTGTGGACTGATAGGCCAAGATTTTTATAGCATGAGCTATTCCTGTCACCATTCCTATAGCGAAAGGCGATACAGGAATGGTGACAGCGGTATTCCGCTCATCCTTTCGATGCATATAGTGTATGACTAGCAATCTTATCTAACATCGTGAAATGACATATACTGATGTTGGAGAAGATCATAATAGCAGGAAAAATCGTGGAGAAAGATGCGGCAGTAAAGGTAGCCCGGCAGCGGCTGAGCGTATTGGAGATGGCAGAAACGCTAGTGAAAGCAGCGGAAGGTTTGCTGGGGCGGTATACCGGGGATGAGAAATTTGCCAAGGTTTGCGAGTGGTTTGAAGCCCGCGGCATCAAAGCAAACGATGCCGTAAAGCAGATGATCTACAATACCTGGCTGGAATTGAATACCCAAATGATTGAACTGGGATTGAAGGAGGGTTCCACCTCCAAAGCTTCGGAGACCAGCAGCGAAACGGATAACAGAATGGCGGAGGATACCGGAAGCACCGCCGATGATCCGTTTGCCGATACGGATGAAGCGGTGCGGCTTGAATAAACCGTCCTGCCATCCTGATCAAGCAAGCAAAACGGTTTGGGGAGGTATAATGAATGAAGGCAAAGGATAAACCCGGCGCTGAATTGGCAACTGCTGTGGAGAAACCAAGTGAAACCGCCGCAAAGGAAGCGGCGGCAAAGAATGCTGATTCCGGGTTTACGGTATCCCGTGGGCTGATGGACACATCCCCGGCTATGTCCGGCAAGGATGTGAAGGCGCTGCAAAAGCGCTTATCAAAGCCAGCTATGGCTGCGGCAAGGACGGCACGGATGGCAAGTTCGGACATTATACGATGCTGGCCGTCCGGGCCCTGCAGGGTGACAGAAGGTTGACCGTGAACGGTATCGCCGGGCAGCGGACGATTGAAGGGCTTGACGGGAGTTGGAAAGGATGATTGTTTTGCTCCACGCGGCCTTGATGGCTGCGTGGGGCTTTTTTGTGCAAGAATACGTATATAATGCGCATATATTTCTGAAGTCCATTGAAAAATGCGCATGCAATGCGTATAATAACAGATGTTAGAAGGCCAGCAATGAAGACGAGAGATTTAATCAAATTCTTGGAGAAGAACGGATGGAAGTTCAAACGGAGCGGCGCTAACCACGATATTTACGTAAAGGATGGTGAAAGGGAAAGCGTAGTACGGCACAGAGAAACCGACGAAGAACTAGCAAATGCGATCATCAAGCGAAGAGGCCTGAAATAAGCCCCTTCGCCATCGCCCGAAATAAATAGGAGAGAAAATACATCATGAAAAGAGCTTATCCAGTAGTATTGTCAAAAGGAAAGGAATTCATTGTTGTGTATGTTCCTGACTTTAATATCAATACCCAGGGTAAAGATGTCACGGACGCAATCGAAATGGCACGAGATGCAATCGGAGTCATGGGGATTGATATGGAGGACGATCATGAAAAACTGCCTGTACCCTCTGACATGGCAGCAGTGCGGCCGGAAAAGGAAAGCGATATTGTAACGCTGGTTGATGTTGACTTTGCGGAATACCGCAGGAAAAACGATCTGCGTACAGTGCGGAAAAACTGCACGATCCCTTCCTGGCTGAACTTTGAGGCTGAGAAGGCCGGGGTTAATTTCTCGCAGGCGCTGCAAACAGGGCTGAAACAGGAACTGAGAATATCCGGAAGGTAAACAAAAATCCCGTAGAGTTTTGATCTCTACGGGATTTTTTGTTTGGAGCAGTCTTGATCCCGCTGCACGACCATTCCGAACAATCCATTGACGAAGATGAATGAAGGGTTCGTATTTCGTGATGATTGGGAGAGTGCTCCCATCATGATACGATCTGATGGATTGAAAACGAAAACGATATGCCGAATTAATCCTGCGTATCATCCCCGCGCTTGTTTCTGTTCTTAATGCCGCGCAGATGCAGGTAAACCGTGTTGCGCGAAATTCCAAGCGCCTTGGCTACACGGGGCACAGAATCTTTAAACTTGAACATGCCTTGCTGGTACAGCCGCGCAATCACTTCGTATTTCTTCATCGAAACGCGAATGGAGGCATTTTCCTCCACCTCATTCTGTACGCGGACGGCTACGGCCTCGAGCAATTCATCCATGTTCTCGGCGAAAACTTCGGTCGTTTTGCTGCTTTCCTCCGACAGGAAATTATTGACAAAATCAACCATCGGGGTATTCAAATAGAAATTAATGCAGAGAAGGCCGATAACACGGTTGTTTTCACCCGTGATGGCAATCGTCGTCGCCTTGAGCGGCTCGCCCTGGTTGTTGCGTGCCCGATAGGTGCAATACCCTTCTTCCTCGCTTTCCTGAATACGGGAGAGCATCTGCATGGCGAGATCGGTTATCGGCGCGCCTTCCTTGCGCCCTGTGTGATGCCCGTTGATGACCTTTATGGCGGCATGATCTAAGTTTTCCAGGCTATGAAGCACAAATTCGTACCCTTCGCCCAGATAATCCGCCAACCCTTCCAGCATGGTTTGGTAGGATTTCAGAATTGCCTTGTCCAATGCGGTCAACTTGATATAGGCCTTCATCGCACCATCCATTCGTCATCTCAAAGCGATCAGTTCAATTTCTACAAGCACGCCCTTGGGCAGCGCTTTCACTGCCACGCAGGAACGGGCGGGGGCGGAAACAAATGCTTTTGCGTATACTTCATTGAACGCGGAAAAATCGTTCATATCCTGCAAAAAGCAGGTCGTTTTGCAAACGCTTTCAAAGGAAGCTCCGGCTGCTTGCAGCAGACCGGCGATATTTTGCACCACCTGCTCGGTCTGCGTGGTGATATCATCGCCGACAACGGTTCCGGTTTTCGGGTCCAGCGGGATCTGCCCGGAAAGAAATACCAGATTCCCGGCAATTTTCCCCTGAGAGTACGGGCCAATCGCCGCCGGCGCCAGATTTGTTTCAATCGTTTCCATCGTTACATTAAACCTCTTTCATTATAGATGTTTTCGTGATCCGGTCAAGATGCAAGACTTACCATTTCAAGGTCGTCGCACCGCCGAGCGGGTATCCGGGAGCGACCACGTTGAAGCCGGGGGCTTCAAAACCGGGCACACGGCTGAACGCGCGCCTGCCGCCTTTGGCAACCATATCAATGCGGCGCAAATCGGAAATTGTTTGATCCGGCTTTCCCTGTACGGCAATAAAATCGGCATCCATACCCGGCGCCAGCGTTCCGGTTTCCTCTGCGACGCCGCAAATCAAGGCCGATACAGAAGTGGCGGCCTCCAGCGCTTGCGCAGGCGTCATGCCGCTTTCCACCAGGCACTCGATCTCGCGGATGGTTGCGGTCGTGCCTTCCAGCGGATCATTGGGTAACAGGTCGGTACCCACGCCGATGATCACGCGTTCGGCAATTGCATCGACAAGCGCTTGCCGGTGGCGCTTCTCGGCCTCTGCCTGCTTGCGTACCTGATAGGCCGGGCTGCCGCGCTCAATCAGGTATTCCGCCGCGTGGCTCACGGCGATGGTCGGCACATAATAGGTGCCCTTTTCCCGGAGCAGGGCGGCGGTTTCGCGGCTCATAAAATAGCCGTGCTCCACGCTGTCCACGCCATATTTGACTGCGGCGCGAATGGCGAGATCGTTGCTCAAATGGGCGGCGACCGGCTTGCCGGAACCGTGTGCTACCGTGACAACGGCATCAATTTCCGCGTCGGTCATCTGCTTATCGCCCACGCCTTCATGGGGGCTTGCCAGTCCGCCGGTCATGCAGATTTTAATCAGATCCACGCCGTGCATCAGCTGCGCGCGCGTTCCTTTGGCGAATTCGGCCGGGCCGGAGCACTCGCATGCACCCGGCTCGTTATATCCGTGGCCGCCGTGCGCGATGACGATTTCTCCGCTGGCTACCATCCGGCTGCCAAACAACAGGTTCTTCTGTACGGCGTCTCTCACGGCCACGTCGGTATAATCGGCCGCGCCGGTGGAACGCACGGTGGTAACTCCGCTCATCAGTACTTCCGCTAACCGGCGGTACGCAATCAGCGCGCGGTAGGCGGGGCCGAACGGATCGACCTTATGGGCTGGAAATGGGAAGCTGAGATCCAGATGTACGTGGCAGTTGATCAAGCCGGGCATAACCGTATAGCCGTTTAAATCGGCCTGGGTATCGCAGGATCGCAGCATTTCCTTGCCTGCGTCCGCAGGGCCCGCGTACAGAATCTGTCCGCGCACCTGTTGCGGAGTCGTTTCATAGATCAGCAAACCATCTTCAACAGCCGCCTTGCCGGTACCGTCGAAAATCCGAACATGGCGCAACGCGGTTTTACTCATCAAATCCCTCCTGTCTATATTTGGTAAACATCTGTCATTTTAGCGGTTAAATAGTCGCAATATGGCTTCGCGTCCATCGAACCGCCAACGGTGCGGCGCAGAGTTTCCTGCGGTGTGTACAATCGGCTGTAACGGTGCAGGTTTTCTCCCAGCCACTGGTTTATCGATGCAAAATCGCCCTCGCGGACGCGCTGATAAACGTCGAATTCCTTTTGCATCGCGTTGAAAAGCTGTGCATTGTAGACATTGCCCAGAGAGTACGATACAAACGCGCCGAACCGGCCGTATGGCCATTGGATATCCTGAAGAACGCCCTGCCGGTCGTCCGGTACGGTGAGGCTCAGATACTCCTGCATTTTCTCGTTCCACAGCGCGGGTAAATCGGCCGCACGGACGGACCCGTTGATGAAATCGCGTTCCATCTCGTAACGCAGAATAATATGAAGGTTGTAGGTAACCTCGTCTGCCGACGTGCGAATGTAGCCGGGGCGGCAATCGTTGAATCCGCAATACAAATCGCGCGCGGATAAATTGCCGAGGAAGGGCCTGTAATCCTCCATGAAATCATCATAGACCGTTTCCCAAAAGGCGGAGCTGCGGCCGATGACGTTTTCATAAAACCGCCCCTGCGACTCCTGAAACGCGGGAGAGGCGCCGCCGCCGAGAATGGTGTTTTCCAATTTTTCCGGAATATTCTGGCTGTTGATGGTATGCCCGCCCTCGTGCAGTACGGAAAACAGCGAGGAGCTGAAGTCGTTTTCAAAGTACCGCGTGCTGAACCGGAAATCATGGAGATTAATGGTAAAGGAAAAAGGATGCGTGGTTTCGCAGAGAATTGCGGATTCCGGGTCTACGCCCATGCGCGGATACAAACGGCGGTTGAAGCGATCCTGCACCGCTGGCGGCACAGGCGTATGGAGAAACGCCGGACGCGGCCTGTGCTTCTCCTGCACCTGCCGCACGAGCGGAATAATCGTTGCTTTCAATGTTGCAAACAGCGTATCCAGCTGTGCGGTGGTCATTCCTTCTTCATAATAATCAATCAGGGCATCATAGCGCGACGCCGCGCTTCCAAAGCAGTCGGCCATCTGCCGGTTCAATTGGATTAATCGGTCCAAATACGGAATCATCGGGGCAAATTCGCCGCGCTTCATCGCGCCATCCCATACGGCGATGGATTCGCCTTTCGTGGCCTCCAACTCGCGGTACAGCGCACCGGGAATGCGGCTGAAGAAACGGTATTCGCGCGACGCAGCGTGAACCAGCGCCTTGTCAAACGCGTTGAGCTCCGCAGCAACCGGCGTAAGCGCGTCCAGATACTCCTTCAGCTCGTTGGAGCTCATCAGCTTTCGGGTTTCCTCGGCCATAACTCCCGCCGTCGCCGCCCGCCCCTTGGCGCCCTTTGGCGGCACACGCTGCATTCCATCCCAAAACAAAAGGGAATTCACGCGCTGATAGTGGGAGACCTTTTCGAGATATTCATGAAACCGGTTCAATATCTGTGCGGCGACCAAAATCATGCTCCTTTTCTATGGAATTCTTCTTCTCATAACGATGCCATTATAGCACCGTTTTGATTTATCGCAAGCAAATAGTGAAATAAAGTACAGTAAAAGTACGTCTGTTGATGCAGCAAAATCAGGTGTTCGATTTCATAATATTGTACGATTGTATCATGGTTTTACATATTACGTTTGTAATTGGCTATATTTTCAGAATTGTATTAATATTGTTTATTGTATTGCGTTTCAATGGGAAATCGCCTATACTGACTTTAATGAACAAATGTGTAACGTAACTCGTTTATTCATTTTCCACAAAGACGTGGTATCCATTCGGATTGTGATCGCTTGCATTTTTCAGGCGTAACAATAGTATGGGACACCGTTATATCCGGTAGCGTAAGGATGTCGGTGTACCGGCCCCAGTTCTAGCAGGAACAATCAATAAGGAGGAAAGTTCATGAACCGGATGAAAAAACTGCTCTGTACCCTGATGATTCTTTGCCTTGCGATCTCCGTCGCGCCTGCCGCGCTTGCGCAAGCCGAGGATGCCGCAGTACTTCGTATTGCGCTGGAGCAAGACATTGAAACGATCGATCCTCAGCAAAACACGGCGGCCTTTACTTGCGCTGTTACCGAAGGCATCAGCGAAGCACTGCTGCGCGAGCACGATGACAAAATCCTGCCGGGCCTGGCAGAAAGCTACACGACGGAGGATTATCAGACCTGGGTGTTCAACATCCGTGAAGATGCCAGCTGGAGCGACGGCACCCCCATCACGGCAGAGGATATCGTATGGTCATACAAAGAGATCTTTACCCGTGCGGAATGTGCCAAAGTGTATATTCTCTTTAACGGCGTAAAAGGCTATTCCGCAATTCAGGACGCGATGAATAACGGCGAGAGTGAAGAAGCGCTGCGCACCGTGATTGACGAGCAGTTTGGCGTTACCGCTTTGGACAGCCACACCCTGCAGGTTGTACTGGAATCCCCGCGTCCTTACTTCATCAATACGTTCTGCTCCACCGCATGGGCGCCGCTGAAGCGGGATCTGTATGAGGAATACGGCACCGCTTATGGTTCCGCTGCGGACAAAGTTGGGATGAACGGGCCGTTCATCGTATCCGAATGGCGTTACAATGAAATGGTCACGCTGGTCAAGAACCCGCATTATTGGGACGCGGATAATATTAAGCTGGACGCGGTGGAGATTCATATCGTTAAGGATCTGGAGCCCCGTGTTAATATGTTTAAAGAAGGCAAAGTGGACAGCGCTCGCGCATCCAGCGATTATATGCTGATGATGCCGAATGATACCTATGTATTGGAAGGCACAAGCTGGAACTATATGCTGGTCAACAGCTACCGCCGCAATACCGATGGTGCACTGGTGAACGAGGCATTGAGCGCGCTGCTGGCAAACCGCAATTTTGTCAATGCGATCAATACCGCAATCAACCGCACGACGCTTTTCGGCGCGGTGATTACCGATCCTTCCTATTTGCCCACGAGCTATGTGATCCCGGAAAGCATCAACTCTAACAACACGGCACGCGATTCGATCGGCACGCTGCGCACCACCGTCGGAGCAGGCTTTGTCAATCCCGTGTCTGTGACCAAGGATGCGGACAAAGCCGTTGCATACCTGGAAGCAGCCATGAGCGAGCTTGGATATTCCAGCGTGAAGGATCTGCCCGAAATCACGATCGTATGCGCATCGACCACGGATCCGCAAACCGTATGCGAGTACATGCAAAACGCGCTGACACAAACGCTGGGACTTGCTATCAAGGTGGAGCCCGTGGAATTCAACGTGCGTGACTCCCGCATCATTTCCGGCGACTACGATCTTCTGTATATGGGCTGGGGCGTAAGCAACAACGATGCACTGGGGTATCTGGACGTATGGGCGACGGACTTGTTCTGCACCGGGTGGCCGCAGTCCGATCCCGAAGTCTACGGCCAGTATTGCGAGCTCGTTGATTTCATCAGCTCGACGCCCGATATGGACGCTCGTGCAGAGAAAATTCTGGAAGCCGAGCAAATCCTCCTGACGAACGGCCCGATCATCACGCTTTGCACACACGGCGACGCGCTGCTGATGAGCCACCGGTTTGAAGGATTTACGATCAAGAATACGAATTCTCTTTACGATTACGTATTTGCGGTTGCAAAATAAACCGGGGAACCTGCAAATTCAAGCGATAGCCGCCGCCAAAACGGCGGCTATCGCAAATTCTATCCATTGATGGGAGGGGTATGCAGTGATACGTTTCACGCTCAAGAGGATATTGACGGCGCTGGTGACCATTTTTGTGCTCATCACGCTTACCTTCTTCCTGCTGAAAATGATCCCGAACGGTCTGTTTTCCGATCCGAATATTTCATCGGAATCCCGCGCCAGGCTGTATGCGCTGTATGGGTTGGACAAGCCGGTTTGGCAACAATACCTGATCTATATGAAAAATCTGATGCATCTCGATCTGGGTGAGTCCATTGCCTACCCGGGACGCATGATTACCACGATGATTTATGATCCGGCAACCGGGAACGGTTTGCCGCAATCCATGCGGCTGGGCCTGTGCTCACTGCTTTTTTCCATCCCGATTGGCATTCTGCTGGGAACGGTAGCGGGGTTGAACCGCAACAAGTTTTGGGATAAATTTACCATCGCGATCGCTTTGGTCGGCGTCTCGGTGCCGTCCTTCATCGTAGCGACGATGGGTGTAACCGTATTTGGCAACATGCTGGGGTGGCTGCCGACGACAGGTTTTTCCACGCCCCAGGAGATGATTCTTCCCACGATTTGCCTATCCCTGTCCACCATCGCCACCATTGCCAGACTGATGCGCACGTCGCTGGTGGAACTGGAAAACGCGGATTTCATCAAAACCGCCCATGCCAAAGGACTTCGAAAATCCAAAATCATCTTCCGCCATCAGATCCGTAATGCGTTGCTTCCGGTGATTACCGTGATGGGTCCGATTACGGCAATGCTGCTGACCGGCACATTTGTCGTGGAGGCGATCTTCAATATTAAGGGCCTGGGAGGGTACTACGTGGAATCAATCTCCAACCGCGACTATGGGCTGGTCATGGGGCTCACCGTGCTGTTTGGCACATTTCTGGTGGTTGCGAACTTGATCGTCGACCTGTTATACGGCATTATCGATCCCCGCATTCGCCTGAAACAATGAAAGGAGGGATACCATGCAGACAAACACATTGAAACTCCCGCCGGAGAAGCTGTTCTCTCCTTCCGCCTATACGTCGCAGGAGGCAAATGCGCTGCAGCCCCACGTATCGTATTGGTCCGATGTGTGGCGGCGGTTTTTTGCGAACAAATCGGTCATCGTATTCCTTACATTGTTTTTATTAATCTTCTTTGGGTGCTTTCTTATTCCGCTGGTTTCGTCTCAGCCGATCACGGGCATCGTGGAAGATGCGATCAACGCAAAACCTTCGGCACAGCACTGGCTTGGTGCGGATAAATTCGGCCACGACTTTTTCACAAAGATGTGGAAAGGGGGTCAAGTGAGCTTTTTCGTCGGCTTTGCCGCCGCCATCCTGCAAATCCTGATCGGAACGGCGGTCGGAGCCGTGTCTGCCTATGCGGGAGGCAAAACGGACACCGTGATTATGTCGATGGTGAACGTGCTCATCTCGATCCCGTACCTGGTGGTTGTGCTGGCCATTCGCGTCGTTGCGGGATCAAGCATTGAGACGATCATTTTCGCGTTGGTTATTACGGGGTGGCTGAACGTGGCGCGCCTGACACGCGGCCAAATACTCCAGCTGAAAACCGAGGATTATGTGCTGGCGGCGCGCTCCATGGGTGTCAAGCCCTGGCGGATCATGATGCAGCATTTAATCCCCAATACTCTGGGGGTGCTCATTGTCACCTTTACGCTGGCCATTCCGCAGGCCATGTTTTCCGAAGCCTTCCTGAGCTTTATCGGTCTGGGATCAAATGCCGTCAGCTGGGGATCGCTGATTCGAACGGGGATGGACGTGCGTTTCCGCCACCCGCTGCAGTTGATTGCACCGTCGGCCTTACTGGCGATCACGATGCTGTGTATACAATTAATAGGCGATGCGATGCGGGATGCGCTGGATCCGAAGCTGAGGAGGTAGCGGAGATGAACGCATTGCTTGATGTACGGGATATTCACGTGTGCTTTCACACCCACGACGGTGATGTGGAAGCTGTGCGCGGCGCAAGTTTTACAGTCGATTGGGGCGAGGTCGTCGCGATCGTAGGCGAATCCGGCAGCGGTAAAAGCATACTGACGCAGGCGTGCCTGCGGCTGATCGCGGCTTCGGGGGAGGTAACCCAAGGCCAGGCGCTGTTTGAAGGCCGCGATTTTTTGCAAACCAGCGAAACGGATCTTCTCAATATCCGCGGGCGTGAAGTCAGCATTATTTTCCAGGATGCGATGACTGCGCTCAACCCCACCATGCGGATTGACCGGCAGATTACCGAGATGATTCTGGAACACGCCGGTTTTTCACAAAAGGAGGGGCGCGCGTATGCAAAGGCAATCGCGGATCATCGCGACGATGAGAACGCAGTTGCGGAAATTTTGACGCAAGCGCTGCGTGCAACGCCGGCCGAGCTAGCCGACGACCAGCAGGAAATGAAGCGGCTGTTTGCGGGCAATGCCGATGAACAGGCGATTTTTACGTGGCTGATGCAGCGTGCTAAAATCACCCCCAAGCAGGCGAACCGGCGTGCGGTTGAGCTGCTGCGCATGGTAAAAATACCCGAGCCGGAAAAACGGATGCGGCAGTATATATTCCAATGCAGCGGCGGCATGCGGCAGCGCGTGATGATTGCGATGGCGCTGGCCTGCCGGCCCAAGCTGGTGATTGCCGATGAGCCCACCACCGCACTGGACGTCACGATAAAAACGGAAATCCTGGATCTGCTGGTTTCCCTGACCAAGCAACTGGGAACCTCCATCATTCTGATTACGCACGATCTGGCAACCGTCGCATCCTATGCCGACCACATAGGCGTTATGTACGGCGGGCAGTTTGTGGAAAAGGGAACCAGCGAGCATATATTTTATGAGTCCCAGCATCCGTATACCAAGGGCCTGCTGAAAGCCGTGCCGCGGTTGGATCTGCCAAAAACGCAGCAGCTCACGACCATTCCCGGTTCACCGCCCAACCCCTTGCATATGCCGCAAGGCTGCGCCTTCGGGCCGCGATGCCCGCATTGCATGGAAATCTGCAAGCTGGAAATGCCCCCCGAAACAACGGTCTCGCAAGGTCACACGACACGCTGCTGGCTCAACGATCCGCGTGCGGCAATAAGCCAGGGAGGTGACAGGAATGATTGAACCGTTGATCTCCACAGAGAATCTCTGCGTAGATTTTGCTTTGGATAAACACCATGTGCTGCATGCGTTAAGCGCCGTCAATCTTTCTGTATTCCCCGGCGAAACGGTAGGGCTGGTGGGAGAAAGCGGCTGCGGAAAAACCACGCTGGGCCGTACGATGAAGGGGTTGTATCCTGCAAAATCCGGGACAGTATTCTACAGGGGACAATCGATCACGGCAATGAATCGCACCCGACGGGCAGCCTTTACCAAAGAAACACAAATGATCTTTCAAGACCCCTATTCCTCGCTGGATCCCCGGATGACGGTGCGCGATATCGTACGGGAAGGAATGCGCGCGCATCAAATGGGATCACGAAAGCAGCAAAGTGAGCGTGTGAGCGAGCTGCTGGAAATCGTCGGCTTGAGCCGCGAACATGCCAACCGCTTTCCGCACGAGTTTTCCGGCGGGCAGCGGCAGCGCATCGGCATTGCCCGCGCGCTGGCACTGGAGCCGAAATTTATCATCTGTGATGAGCCGACGTCGGCATTGGATGTATCCATCCAGGCGCAGGTGATTACCCTGCTCAAATCATTGCAGCAAAACATGAACCTGACCTATTTGTTCATCTCGCATGATTTGGCTATGGTCAAGTACATCTGCGATCGGATTGTAGTCATGTACCTGGGGGAAATTGTGGAAATTGCTCCCAGTGAAGAGCTGTATCGAAATCCGATGCACCCATATACCCGCACCTTGATTTCC
The DNA here is from genome assembly GCA_963664595.2 of Candidatus Limiplasma sp. GTDB lineage: Bacteria > Bacillota > Clostridia > Christensenellales > Aristaeellaceae > CAXXOK01. The sequence goes on from CAXXOK010000007.1 coordinate 187,583, forward strand.
GCAATTCAGGTGCCCGATCCCAAAGCGGAGGCAAAGCGCAAACGGATTCACATGAAGGGCGACCTACCCAGCCTGATGGAGATGGACACCGTCGGATGTAAATTCTATCATCGCTGTCCTTGCGCCACCGACGCATGCAGGCAAAACACGCCGGTTCTTCAGGAAGTATCCGAAGGCCATTACACCGCATGCGCTCGGGGAGCCATGCTGACGGAGAGTGACAGATAAATGCGTAGTAACAATGAAGCGAGTACCCTCCCCCTCGCATACAGGGAACAGGCCGTTCTTTGGGACGAGGTGCTTGAGGATCGGCTGGAAACGGTGATGCCTGCGGCGATGAAGGCTGGAAACCTTGATATGTGGCTAACGATAACCAGCGAGAATAACGAAGACCCCGTGGGCCGCTCGCTGCTTCCCGCTGCGCTGCTGGAGCCCAGAGGGCTCATGATGATGCTGTTTATCAGAAACGACAGCACGGTGCGGCGGATCAGCCTTTCCCGCCCTTGCGGCATTGAACATCTGTATGAAAACCCGTGGTACAATATTGGGCCGGGTACGGATTGGAAAGGCCATCAGATTACGGCCCCTGCCCTATCCCAGTGGGCCTGCCTGCGGGAACTTGTGGATGATGTAAAGCCGGAACGAATCGGCATCAACCATAGCCTTGCCGTTTCCGCAGCCAACGGCCTGCGGGCAAGCGACAGGGATATGCTGCTGGAAGCTCTGGGAGACGCGTATGCCGCGTGTCTGACGAGCTCGCAGGATACGTTGGTGTATTGGATGGAAACGCGCACGCCCCGGGAGATTGACCAGTACCGTACCGCCGTCGCCATTGCGCACGGCATTATCGAGGAAACGTTCACCGCTGGCCATATCAAGCCTTATGAGACCACGAACGATGATTTACGCTTTCATATGATGCAAAGCGCCGCCAATCTCGGCCTCATGCCGACGTTTGACTGTACCGTGGCGGTGTTCCGCCATGGTTTGCAGGGGATGCATAACGAGACGATCGTGATCGAACCGGGAGACGTGGTGCATTGTGATTTTGGACTGCGTTACATGAATTTGTGCACGGATGCGCAGGAGCTGGCCTATGTACGCAAGCCCGGGGAAGCAAGCCCGCCTGAAGGCCTGTGCAACGCACTGCGGCAGACGAATCAGCTGCAAACGATTGTAATGGAGTGTATGCGGCCTGGCGCAAGCGGCAACGACGCCCTTCGCAACGCAAGGCAGGAAGCCGCACGGCAGGGAATCGACGCGACGATCTATTGCCATCCAATCGGCTATCACCCGCACGCGGCGGGGCCGTCGGTTGGGCGGTTCAGCAGCCAACAGCCCTCTGCGGCAGGAGAATTGATTTTCCGGTCTTACAGCGCCCATGCGCTGGAGCTGAACGCGAAGATCCCGGTGCCGGAGTGGGACGGGCAAACCCTGATGTGCTGCCTTGAAAGCGAAATATGGATTGCTCCGGAGGAAACAAGGTACCTATACCGCCAGCCAACGGCATTTCACATCGTATAACAAGGAGAGAGACATGCGTATTCTTGATAAAGTCAATCCAAACTTCCGCGGCATCGAGGGCGGTTTGTTTACCGCCGTCGCAAAGGCAGACGTCGGCGGCTCGGCGGCCGCGTTGGCGGCAAACGGCGTGGATTTAATGGCTTGGGCGGATCCGTTTTTTCCCGATCCTTCCCTGCCGGAGCCCGTGCGGGATGCGATGGTGCAATCCATCACCAATGGAGACGCGGTGCACTATACCATGCCGATCGGAAACGTGGAGCTTAAACAGGAGATTGCAAAGAAATTGCAGGCATACAACCACCTGAGCGTGGAAGCCCAGCGCAATATTTTGATCACCCCAGGTTCGGATTCCGGTCTCTTTTTTGCCATGCTGCCACTGTTGAGCCCCGGCGACGAGGTGCTGGTACCGGATCCAAGCTATCCCAGCAATTTTCTGAACCCCCAGCTGATGGGCGCGGTTTGCGTGCCTTTTCCGCTGGACGCAGAAAATGACTATACCCTCGATATCAGCGCCATGGAAGCGCGCGTTACATCCAAAACCAAGATGGTGCTGATCAGCCACCCCAACAATCCGACGGGAACCGTGTTTTCGGAAGCGTCGCTGCTTGCGTTACGTGATTTCATAATTCGTCACGATTTGGTTTTAGTCTGTGACCAGGCATTTGAAGACATCATTTTCGACGGTCTGCAGATGGTGACACCGGCATCGCTGCCGGGCATGTGGGAACGAACGGTTACCGTGTTCTCCCTGTCCAAGGGAATGGGGCTCAGCGGGCTGCGGGTTGGATACATCGTGGCGGACGAGCATCTGATGGATATTTACTACGGCTGTGCGGTGAACGTGATTGGTGCAACCAATACCGCCGCGCAGGCCGGCGCTATCGCAGCGTTCCGGCATCCTGAAATTCTGGAGCGCAACCGTGAAGCACTGCGCAAGCGCCGAGATATGGCGGAGCAAGCTTTTTCTGGTATTCCCGGCGTAAAAGCTCATCCTATCCAGAGCGGCTTTTTATCATGGCTGGATGTATCGGCATTGGGTCCGTCCCAGGAGGTTGCCGCGTATCTGCTAAAGCATGCGCGCGTATTGGTCAACGACGGAACTGCCTACGGGGCCCAGGGCGAGGGGCATCTGCGGATCGTGCACGGATGCTTTCGGGACGATCAGCAGGCGCAGGAGGCCTTTTCCCGTATCCGTCAGGCGCTGCTGGATTGGAAGCAATAGCGATTTTGGATGTTGCGGCTGCTTAGATACGCGTAGCACGTTTCATGGCGTGATATGGCAAACCATATGACCAAGATAAACGGAAAAGACTCCAATGCTGCCTTCTGCATGCCGCCGATTGATCCCATTATACGGGATAGCGGATTTCCAACAGTTGGTCGGATAGGAGTTATAAGGTGCATCCATTTCTGAGTTCAACCAGAGACAGGTGCTCGAAGGCACCGTGATCAATATATACCCCGTATAACCAATGGCAAACGTACAGGGGACAGCACGGCATCGAAAGCAGTATAGCCCCGGAGCATGTTCTCCGGGGCTTTGTTTGCCAACAGATTGCAAAATTGTGTGGTAATAGGTGTGGTATGGATAAAGAAAAACGCCTATGTAATCCTTATTACATAGGCGTTTGCTATGGTGGAGATGAGGGGAGTCGAACTTTTGAGCACTATAATTCCTAGTACTTCCTGACACTTCCTGCGACACCCCATGATATCCCTGTATCCGTTGATTTATAAGGGTTTGTAAGTTCTTCTATGCATCGATACTCTGTAACCCTTACACCATAAGGGATAGGGCTGAAGTCGAGTTTGAGGGTAAGTGTGCGACCTAGTGTGCGACCTAGATACTGGTAATCTTTCCCATCTCATTGTCGATTTACCCCCCCTCGTGTGCCAATTTACCCCCCTCGTGTACTCTTGTCCGAAATATCTCCTGTGATATCCTGTAGTACGGAATATAAGGAGGATTTTACCCCTCTATCCCACTAAATACGAAGCATATATGTCGATCCGTTTCTTCCGATAATGACAGCATCTGTGTTAGCCCCTGTCCGATATTTATCCTCTAATCATCTCTAATACACTTTAATAAGACCTTTTTGCGCTATATACCTTGAGGATCAATGCTATTCGCCCATTCCCAAAACCTTTGCTTAGATACCACAATTCTTCTACCTATTCTGATAATCGGAAACACGCCGCTATTGGCTAAAGAATATGCTTGTCGTTTCCCAATCCCAAGCGTTTTCCTTATGTCCTCAACATTGTAAATACCAGCTTCAGTAATAGGTTTTGAATAGATGGATTGTTGGGTAGATGTGGTGGTCTGAGTCGAAGAACCATTATCCTTGTTGTCGAGATCACGCAGAGCAACTGACTCATTTCTTATGCCTTGCTCCGTTAAAGCTTTTTGAACTACCTCGATCACATCGATTTCAGTGTATCGGGTTTTCTCTTCCTGTAGCTCAAGTATTAGGAGCTGACGCTTGATTTCACTCAGTAATTTTTCCATTTGACTTCAATTCTTTATTCCAATATTTCGCGATCCTTCTCGTAAAACAGCATAATCACTATACCATATCTTATTTATAATATCAACTATCAGTATAGTTTTATGTTGCCGATTGTATAGTTCTGCCCTGTACAATGAAGTAGGTGATTATATGAATCGATGCATATCAGAAAACATCAAGCAATTACGAGAAGCAAAGAAAATGACCCAATCCGATCTTGCAGAACGAGTAGGCGTTACTAGTGCCACGATATCATCCTATGAGGTCGGCACAAGAATGCCCTCGTTTGATGTGCTGATAAAAATCGCAAAGCTATTTCATGTGTCCACGGATAATCTATTGGGGCTTGATCAAAAATTAGTTTTTGATGTATCAGAGCTTACTACACAACAGAGAGCTGCTATTCAAGAGATTATTCTTCTTTTTCAAGAACAGAATGATAAATGATCAAGACGACAACAACATATACGATTACAACAGATTTATTTCGGAAATGAAAACGAAATAGATAAGATTCTCACAAGTAAATCAAACATTAAATTCCCCGTCTTTGGTGATCCCAACGCCATAAACGATCAATTTGAAGAAGTGAAACAATTTGCACGCTTCATACGAGAACGCGATAAAAACAAACGTACAGAATATTTCGAACCTACAGAAGCAACAATATAGCCATTACATCGGACAAAACCGAACATTCAGTCGATAACATATATTCTATATGAACGTTTATTGCTACGTTCTATTCAAGTAAAACTATTTAGGGCTATAACAAATTACATATTTTCATCCTCCAATTCAGTATGAGAATGAGAAGCAATGATTTTTAAGGCTTCGCTGAGTTTTTTAAGTTCTTTAGTTTGTGTTTTCACTTCTGTGAGTAAATCCTCAAAATCACTGTTGACTGAGAAGAAGGTTGCATATCTTTCTAAATCAATTGAAATATCATCATGATAAGTTTTTGTTCCATCAGAATAATTTATATGCCCTGTCAGAGGGGCTTTGTTCTTGTTATGTAGATATTTGTTAGTGCCAAAAGGCAAGTCGTAATGCTGTCCAATCCCGATAATACATTCATTTTCTTTTTGTGTATCCAATATAGATCGGATACTGGGTTCATTTATGCTGTCGATAAATTTTTGTCCTATCTGTATAATGGTATGGCTTGCTATACGTTTACCATGATTCGTAAATCTGAGCACAAAAAAAGATCTTTTTAAATAAATCACCTCAGCAGTAATGTAAGGCCGGTTTTCTGAATTATATTGACGTTTCATCTCTTCTGTCTGCTCTCTAGATGCCCTTGCTGAACGGTAATTAGAACAACTGATAAATATTGTAGCGACAACATAAACAGCAGTCAGTGCGATTGATAACCATTCCATTATCGTAACCTCCACAAAATGTTAAACACTCAATAATCTATAAGAAATCCCAGTTGTTCTTTTAGATGTTCCATATAAAAAAATTATCATCTATCAATAAACACACCCCTCGTCAAGTATATACAACTTATTATACACAATTAAGGTAATAAATGATACTTAAGATGCTCACAAGCAAATCAGACATTAAGCTCGCCGTCTTTGGTGATCCCAACGCCACCGATGCCCAGTTTGAGGAAGTCAAGCAGTTCGCTCAATTTATTCATGCACGCGATAAAAAATAGGTTTCAACCACAAAAGCATTCCCTTGGCAAGGGATAACATATATGCTATCATATGAGAACTGAAAGGAGTGCTGAGTAATGGCTAAGAATGGTATTAGATGGACACCAGAACTCGAAAGAGAATTGTTTACACCGGAAGAAATTGAAAACAACAATTTAAAAGTAGCTCTACTTTGTGCTCTGATAGATGCACGTCAGAAAAAAGGAATCAGTCAGCGCGAGCTTGAAGCTCTTAGCGGAATTAGCCAAACATCCATAGCTAGGATCGAAAGCGGAGTTACAAATAACCCAACACTTGAAACGCTATTTAAACTCCTTGTACCACTTGGTATGACTTTGAAGATTGTTCCAATTTTATCAAGCTACTGACATAAAAGCATTTGAATATGTACGATCTGATCAAAATGCAATTTCCCTGATGAATATAATAACAAGCGCTTGAATAATGAAGATCAATCATATCTCTCAACTTAATCCCATCATCACACCGAGCAAGTAAATCACTTGCTATCATTTTGTAACTATTCAAAATTCTTAATGATATTTTCTAACCACTTCATAGATTCTCGGAAAGCACCAAACTCCTCATCCGTCCAGTTTTTCGAATCATTTTCATATCCATGCGCCGGTGCTCGGCGGCTAAAATTTATAACATTTAAATGTTGTTTAATAACGACTACATTTTCTCCTTGAAATATGTTAGTAAAATACTGGAAGTTTTTTAATATAACGTCTCTCAGCACGGATAAAAACAGACCATTATTCACACTAGGATCGAAAAGTTCGGAATAATCCAATTTCTCAGCATCTTTTACATATCGGCTTGAAGCAGGATTATTCTCCATCGCATCTATAATGATTTCCTTTGCATTTACTATCCCAACAACAGCCAAAAGTATCTGTCTAATGAGTTTGCGTAATATCACTTCTGCATTATTACACCGAAGTTGAATTTCTGTATTTTTCGCTGTTGCATCAAGCCCCTCAACTTCAAACTGATATTGCCCTTGTAGAAAACGCTTTACTGTTTCAAATTTAATAGCATACTTTCCTTGATTGCAATCAATAAGTCCATATCCGAGTAAATGCATTAGCGAATTATGGTCTTGAGTACTTGCAATCAGATCATCACCTTGAGTTGCTAATATTTTCAAGACACCATATTCTAATGGAAAGCTCTCTTGGAGTATCAGTAGAATCATTGCATAGAAACCTTGAGCATCAGTACTTTTCTCAAAAGCTGGACGTACTCGTTCATAAATAGCAAGCGATACTTCTAAAGGACGAGTAAGATTTTGCTTTTGAATATATTGATTGATTCTTTTGCACAACAGTCGAATCAAGTATGGATGTCCTCCACAATCACAAGTGATTTTTGCGCTTATTTGTTCAGAAAAGCTTATACCCATATATCCACCTAGAGTATTGATCATTGTACTCGTATTATCAATGCTAAAGGGAGGTAAATATGCCCCTTGATTCGACTGAGAAAGCTGTCCGAACATTGGATTTGTTTTATTATATCCACTTATATTTATGCTTGGACATTCATTGATAATTGGATTTGTACCGGCAATCACAATAGAGATATGTGAGGGATATTTAAGGCAATAACCACGAACAGCATTCCAAAAAGCAATAAAAGCCTTTCCATTTTTCCAATCATCGATTGCTTCCATCGATCCAAATGTTATGTATTCTATCTCATCAAACATTAAAATAATAGGTCTTGGTTGAATCGACAAGCATCTATTCATATCTTCTTCAAAGAAAATAGATGCATTCTCTTTGTATTCATCTTCCTTATGCAAATCTACTTTTAAATTAAGAAGTATTCGGACATCATCTACCAACTTAAATAGTGCCTTCGACCAGCTTAATCTTGCCAGCTCGCTATTACAAGGGATATATGCAGATATGTATTCTTCTTGATCCAGAAGTCTTCTTATGGCATACAACAAAGAAGTTTTCCCGCTTCTTCTTAAGCCAAAAACGCCACAGTGTGCGTTGCACTTACATTTTGTTGTAATATCTTGTGCAAAATCTCGTCTTCCAAAGAAGAAGATATCTTCTTCTATCGGCTTGGATTCGTAAAACAGATCAACGTCAAATAAATACTTTTTAAACCTGTTTTTAATTTCGATATCATTAGTATTATTTCGAACAAACTCATAATAAGAAAATGGAATAATTATTGAGTTAAGGTTAGTATCTTTAAGTAACTCAGCTATTTTATATTCAATTTGACTATCGTTACTTATCAAAACATAGCAACCTCGTTCTAGCCGTAGTTTTGATTCGATCTTTTTCACGACAATTGATGATGCATCCAAAGAACGTGGTTCAAACTCGACATAATCAGAAAAGACAACGATCAATTCACGCGACAGCTTAAAAAAAGTTGAAAAATACGGTGTCGGCTTTATCAAGCAATATCTGTAGGTGCTTCCACTAACTTTAAATTGGGAACCACCGTTTGTTACATAGAATGTATCTTTTAAAACGTCTATGACCATTTTTTCCTCAGAATTGAAATGATCCAGTGTAACATTTGGGTTGATACCTGGAGTAACCTCAGCTTGTGATGAACTTGACATAGATACTGCTCTTTTTCTAACATTAACTGCTAATTCATATCTTTGGTTATCTCTCCTAGGCAATTTTTCAAATTCTACACCATCTCCCTCATCTATCTGACGTATATTACAGTTTAATAAACTTCTAGCATTAAAATAATAGTATTGCATATCCTCTCCATAGATCAAACCGCTATTAGGATTTTTGTATATCTCGTGAATATTGCCTTTCATATCAATACCTCCTCCTACAATATAGAACATTTTCCAAAGTATATAATTTAACCAATGTTCATTACAATACAACTTAATATGTAAGTGTATATAATATAGCACTTTCCATATGATATTCAAAGCAGTATCTACAGTTTGCATTATTCAACTAATGTGCCAATCAGCTCAGAAAAAGAGAAGAAAACAGCATTTGTACTATCAGTAGTGCACCATTTGCGGCCATTGACTATATATAGTATTCACAATAAAATTAAAGCCACAATATATTGTATATTGTGGCTTATGGTGGAGATGAGGGGAGTCGAACCCAAACCGGCTATTTTTTAACATTGGGTGTTCGTTCCGAATCGTAGGTAATACAAAGGTTTCTTCCACTATTGTGGAAAGATAAAACTACCGTGCCGGACAGCAAAGTGCGGCATAAGTGCGGCATTTTTCAAATACAAGCATTATCCATTAGTCAGGTGCACAAGAAGGGTTCAAGTCCTGTTTCCCGCACCAAAGAGAAAGCACTCAGATATCCTGAGAACCATTGACGGTAACGGTACCTTCTGGACTTTGTAGTCTGGTGTTTCCATTCAACAAAAAAGCACCATATTTCTACGATGCTCTTGTCTCGCTCGGAAATTAAGCGTTATTCTTTTACCCAAACTGTTATACTCTTCCTTAATGCCACCCGTCCAAATTTGGCCATTTGTTGACTGCTATTACCTTTTTGCTGCTTCAAAGCATACACTTTCTTGACTTTAAAACCAAACTGTTCAGCAAATGATGAGCTTAAAAAATCCACAGGAATCACCTCACCACCATAACGAACATTGTCATTTACGAAAGCAACCGTTGCTCCCTTTTTGCATATTCTATAAAGCTCAGCATAAATAAAAGCAAGCTCTGTAAAATACCCTTCAACCATTCGAACCACACCATTATTATTCAAATCGCCATGTTCTTTTCTAATAGCTAAAGCATTCATAACTTCAACAAAGGCTTCATTTTCTTTAATCAACCCAGAAATATAAGCATAGCGTTCAGATTGTCCTATCGAGTCATAGAAGGATTTGAGCACATCCGCTTTTGAACGACTTTCAACAGTGCAAGAGAGAAGGTCCTGTCGCATTGTTTTCAGTTTCTCTTCATCCACGCCAAGATATACAAGTTCAAGGGCATATGTCCTAGTGTAATCGTATCTATTACAATACGGTGGTGATGTGATCACTCCCTTCAATATACTATCTTGTAATCTGGGTATCTCATATAACACGCTATTTGCCATATAATCAATTGTTGCTAGGCTTCTGTCGACACTATTTTTTTGAATAACTGCAATATCACTTGCAACATGCTCCATCTCTGCAATGATTGTGTTTTTTGCATCTAATATAGTTTCTCTAACATGCTTTGGAGGCAATGGCTTTTGACCTTTTGATTTTCGAATTTCATTTACTTCCTGGACTTTTTCCGAACGACAATCCCATCCAAGATATTGACCAGATTTTGTGGTATAGCTGATTCTTTCAAGCGAATTAATTATACTTAATGTTAATAGGTTTTTTGCAATGTCAGAATATTTCGAGTTATCTCTCCATTCTGAAATAAATGCTAAATAACGATTGTTATGTTTTGGATAAGCACCTTTTGTAATCGTAATATAAGGTGAGGTTTTTAAATAATCATTAGGCATCTCAAGAGCACGAATATCGTTAATCATTTGGTGAATCTCAGATAAATCATATTTGAGGGCATTGGCTTTTGCATTGATAGATATAGCTGATATAGGTAAAATATCGTACCCTATGCTGTTGAAGCCTCGCATTTGACAAACCAATGCAGTTGTTCCAGAGCCCATGAAAGGGTCCATTACAAGGTCACCTTCTGTGGCACCCATTTCATCCAGCAATAGGTTGACCAAATCCGCCGAAAAACCTTCCTTGTATTTCAGCCAACTGTGAAGAACATCTTTCTTGCTAAGCTGATAGCTAACGCTTTGACGATTAAATTTATCTGTTATTTCGAGGACTTCGGAAAAATGCTCTTCAAGTTTTCGACGAGCGGACTCAGGACATAATCCATCGGCCGAAAAGTTATCAACAAGATAGTTTTCAATCGGTGTAGTAAAAAAAGCTAACTGTTCCATTCGTACCCCTTATAATTCAATAAGCCAGTTGCAATAATCAACGAGCTGATCGTTATTTGTTAGGTTGGCTGCATTTGTAATGGTGCCGGTCGTGAGTTGCTCGAATATTTCAATGGACATTGCTTTTTCAATGGCGGCCCCGACAAATGATGTTAGTACAGAATGACCTGCCGAAGAGTAGCTTGTACGGATTCTATTAAGGGCAGTATTAGCTGTTTTCCAGTGTTCGTCCGCCCCTGCTGGGTCGATGCCTCCTTTTAATTCTCCAAGCATAATTGCGGTTGTTGGATTTACCTTTGCAATCTTACCCTCATCAAATGCAGCTCTTGATGCATTGAACAAACAAATGTCAACATTCTTTTTCACTGTTGAAATTGTCATGTTGAAGCCTAAACACCGTTTCCCATTCTGATTTTCCCAAGACATTGCCTTTATATTCTTTTCAATGTCGGTATCATCGGCAGGTTTTACCTTCCACGAAAATATTGCTGAACCCTTATCGACCCATAAATAATCGAGGCCACGAACAGCCATACACGAAAGCAAACATCTAACAAGCTTTTCTTGTCCCAGTGCGCCGATTCTGTTTCTCATCGTACCACCAACAGCATCGCCTTTTGTTAGAAGAAATCTATATACAGTTTCATCTATATATGCATCTCCAGCAGGCTTTAAAAATTTATCGATCAATTCTTTTATTACCATTGAATAATCGTCTTCATCTAAATGCTGAAGTGATTTGTCAGATAAGCCTGAGGCCGTTAGCATAAAGGGTCTAATCTGTGCCATACGCAAAAAATCATCTGGTCCAGTCGTATGCGCTACCATAGCCTTAAAGGCCAGGGCTTGCTTCACATACGGGTCGCCAACCATGTTTTTTTCAAGCGCGATTGCTAAAAATCCCGCACGAGTTTGCTCGTGGGTTGTAACAAGATCTGATGCTAATGTGATAAATTTATTCATATCGTCTCCTCTACGGAATGGTTAAATGGAACGTATTTAATTATCCACTTGATCATCTTGTTTACGCCGTTTCATCCATAAAAAGCATTAATCTCCTTGTTTATCACTTACAATCTATTCTATTATCTCATACAGAATACGTATAATGCAACCCCAAAGAACTGCATGGTAACATAGAAAACCCCCGACAAGCATCAGCCTGCCGGGGGTCACTATCTATTCGCTTTTTTCAGTTTTAGGTGTACTCTCAGCACCACTCGCTTCGTCCTCACTCAGTTTCTCGCGAAACATCTCCTGCAGTTTCTTCGGAAACGGCACCCCGGCGATCGTCAGGTTCTCCATAATGGAGATCCCTTCGTTGGCAATGTAAAACCAGCAGACAAGATCCCGCACTACCGTGGTTCCCGTCCCCGCTGCCCGGTCGAGCAGTGCTGCCAGCAGCACCACCATAATCATCAAGCCCTTGCGCAGCAGCCCCTGCACGCCTACCTTGCTGGACAGGCCTCCGGTATCGGATTTCAGGCTCTTTCCCATAGCCCCAACGGCTATGCCGCTGAGATAATCCACAGCCATGAAACAGAGAAACACGGTCAAAATCCAATCCCACCCTCCCAGCACCGATGCGACCGTACCCCCGACCGCAATCGCCGCTTTTAGCATTTTATCCCATGCAGTTTCCATGATATAACCCATCCTTTCAGATTCCCAATTCTTTGTTGTCCAGCATCACCTTGCACCGGTCACAGGCGACCTCATAGTAATAGTCCGATAGCTCAATCCCCGTAATATCGTAGCCCTCCAGCATTGCAGCTTCTTCAGCTGAACCGGATCCCATAAAGGGATCCAGCACCTTGCCGCCTGCCGGGCATATCCGCAGCAGCTGCCGGAGAAGCTGCACCGGCTTTTCCGTCTGGTGCCGTCGTGCTTTCGCCGCTGGTGCTGTGCATTGGTAAGCGCCCGGCAGCACACCCACGCCGCGGTCTGCGGGCATGTTGCCCTTGGAACCCCATACGATGAATTCAGCCTGCTGCCGGAACCTGCCGCGCTGCGGCCGGCAGTTGAGCTTATCCCAGGGAACAACGCCGCGCCAGCTCCATCCGGCCCATTGCAAAGCATCCGTTGTGCTTGGCATCTGGCGCCAGTCCGTAAACAGCATTACGACAGCTCCGTCCTTGGATAAATCAAAGGCAAGGCTCAGCCAGTGCTGCATCCAGTGTGTCCATGAACGCTGATCCTGTGCGTCACCAATGAAGTCAGGTAATGCGCTGCCTTTTGCGTATTTCTTGCTTGTGCCCTGTTGTTTACCGGAAAGGTTTCCTGCACCCGATGCATAAGGTGGATCGGCAAGTATTAAATCATAATTGGCATCCTCCTTTCTGTATTGCTGCATTTCCCGCAATATCTGCACCGAATCACCATGAAGCAATTCGGTGCGTGCTGTTCCCAGCTGGTAAGTTCTCCCCATGAAACGCTATCTCTCCTTATTTGTCAGAACCGATGCTTTCTACGCCGCCTTGTTGTTCGCCGCCGCAATCAGCGCATCCCAGGTATACTCGCCGACCACACCGTCCGCATCAAGACCGTACGTGATCTGGAAGTCAATCACAGCCGCTTTGGTCGCCGGGCCGAATTCACCATCAATGTTCAGCTGCGGCTCGGCGCCAGCAAGGTTCAACGCGGTCTGCACAGCACGTACACCATTGCCCTTATCTTTGTACTGCCAACGGAATTTGGAGTACTTTGTGCTGAAAGAGTGCGTTTCGATGGTGGTTTCAGGAGCAGTATCATTGTCTGTATCAGATACCGTACCAACCAGCCCAGCGAGTACAGTTTCCACCGCATCCGAGTAAACCGCGTGCTTATCAAAGCCGACCATATTCCAGCCGCCGCTGATTGATTTTCCCTTGTAGTTGCTCTCGATCACTTTGCCCTTGCCGGCCGATGCGGCAATGGAAGTTTTCCCGGTCCACAGCCCCATGTGGGAAGCATTGCCCTTGCCGTCCGCCTTGTACTTGTCCGGCTCGCCGCCGTCCTGTTCAAGGATAAACAGCGTCGCGCCTGCGGGAGTTTCCCCGAATAATTCCTTGGCCTTCTCCGGCGTGCAGGTGTACCGCATGGCACGGAAATGCGCGTTGCTCCCTGCCAGATCCATTTCAGATTTCGGGACGCCTGCCTGGATGAAGCAGTACTCCACAAGCCCCTGGCAATCCATGCCGGTCAGGCTCATGCCGCCCGCGGTGTAGGGGATCGTGTTCTTTTTGATGTACGATAGCAGTGTATTTGCTTGCGCAATCACTCCTGCGATTCCTACCTGTGTCATCGTTATTCGCTCCCTTCGCTCAGTCGGTCGGTCAGCTCGGTATATTCGGTCTCCGTCAGCCGTCCCACAGCATAAAAAACGTCGAGCTTGTCCTGCAGCCCGACGGTGTTGCCCCGCGCAATCATGCGCTCCAGTATGGTATAAAGCACCTGTTACACCCCCATTTCCAGCAGTATGTTCTGGTACGTCAAATCAACCACCGCGGCGTCCAGCTCCGCGATGGTGGCGTTGGCCTGCTCCAGTGGGGACAGCAGCCTTACCCCGTCCCTAAGGAACACCCCGTCCGCGTAGGCATCACCAATCCGTACCGGGATATCCCCGGTCAGCACGGCATTGGCAAACTCGTGCGCGTTTCCCTCGTAGATCACCGCGATGTTTACAACGGTTCCGTTTTCAATCAACGCATAGTTCATGCTGTCCTCCTTATGCCGCCCGGTGATTGCGGATCACCACAATCCCCGACCCGCCGTTGAATAAACCATTGGAGCTGCCACCCCCACCGTTGCCGGTATTGGCCGCGGCGCTGTTCCAGGCTTCAGATCCTACACGGCCATATATATCGCCTTCTGTTCCCTGGAACTCGTACGTGCTTCGATTGGTTCCGTTGATATTACCAATTGAAATGTCAGTTTCTCCCCCTTCGCCTCCCGTTGCGGATTCTCCAAACCCTGTTGTCGTTCCGCCTGTTCCGGCGGTGTCGTTTGTGTTTTCAACATAATGACCTGTACCGCCAGCACCAATCACGATAGGATAACCGGTATTCAATAAAACGCTCATATTGGATGCGAGAGTGTTATGCCCACCGCCACCTTTTGCTGTCCAACGAAAAACACCGCCAACCCATGCATCCGTACTGGTACCGCCACCGCCTCCAACCAAAAACACGTCAATGGTTCCCGAATACTCGGTAATGATGAGTGTGCCGCTGGTTAAAAACTTGATGCGCCAGTCCCCGTTTCCGTCATCGATCAGGGTATAGGTTCCGGAATAAGTAAAGGTTAGAACGTCAGAAGCAACATTGCCGCCAGCTGGAAAGCAGTTCATAATCATATCATCACCCCACAATCCGGATCAGCACTGGTATATCTGTTTCCGGCAAAGCGCCAATCGCTGTTATTGTTACGCTGTCCACCCCTTGCGCGGTCGCCCGCAGCAGCGCACCCAGCGCGGCCGTATACTGCGCATCGGTCGCCGTGTCCGCCAGCCCCACAAAGATTTTAGATGCTGCCGTAACACCGGAAGCCGCCACTGTTTGGGTATACGGCGCTTCTGTTCCAGTCCAGCTTGCCGCTGCCAGCATGGCGGTGATATCATTCGCCTGTACTGCTTTTGTACTCACGGCATCTGCCAATGATTTCAGCACATACCCGATATCACGCTGTGTCCAATGGGCTCCCGTCCACTCTTCTGCAGTTTCGATTGCAGTGGTACACTCGTAGAATACGCCACCGTTTATACAGAACACCCCGAGTGCGTAGGTGCCCATATTACTATAGCCTGCAGCGATAACGGCCAGATTCGTCTTTTGCAATAAAGCTGCACCGGCCTCTTGGAGCGCTCCTTCTACGGTTGCAGATTCATAAAATCCGCCGATATCTACGATTGAAATATCACCAGCCGTAGCAGCGGACAATGTTCCAAAACTGGTCCAGCCAGACGTCAGATAGATATAAATTGTATAAGGTACCGTACTGCCTACAGCATAGGCATCACCAACAGCAGGGTTTACAATCTCAGAAAGCAACGTAGCATAATCCGCTTTGACATCCTTGATGACCAGTCCATTCCCATTTTCGCCTTTGATGTAGTACCACGTGTAGCTTGCATAGGTCGTTGGAGCTGAAACGGCAGAACCAACATAAAATCCGATGTACGGTGCAGGTGTGTCCCGCAAATCGCTATCTTGCGACGGTTCCGTATTGCTCCATTTCAAGAAAGTATTGTTCCCGCGCCATTGATACCATGTATAAGAATCCCAGGCTGAGGGGGCACTGGATTCCATTCCCGAATATACGCCGATGTATGCGGAAGGATTATCGGTTAAATCAGAGTCCTGCGTCGGGCTGACCGCAGAATACTTGAAAAATACATGGGCATCCGCACCGTCATCGCCTGGCGCGCCTGTCGGGATTGTAAACTTGTACTGCCAAAGGGCGGTAGATTCATCCCCGCCGAGTGTACACTGATAAACGTTACCGATGCTGCCGGATGCTGTGCTGATGTATATATCATACATGACGGAATCGGATAGGCCCGTATTGAAAGCGGCTGGCGTTGTGCTTGTGCCTGTGATACCCGTATCTACGGTTATACGGCTCGCGCGTACACCGGATCCCTCAAGCAGCCCTTGGAAATATGCCGTTACCAGCTCTATCCACTTTTCGCTTGTCAATGCCATAATCGTTCCTCCCTAGAGCTGTGTGATCACTGTTCTGATTTGTGTCAGGTCGGATGCTTTGGGCCAGGCGGATAATGACGTCCATGTGGGTAATGAGATTTTATTCACTACCGCTGCGCTGTCCCATCCATTGACATGTGTGATTACCTCATCAATGGCGTTTCTGAGTTCTGCAAAATGTCCAGCCCAGCCACGCATGGACGTTTGCCCCGCTATGATGGTTTGCGGCCAGACGTATTCGGATAGTCCGTAGTATGAGCGCACAACGTTGATTGCATTCCGTATCTCGTTAATATGGACAGCCTTGATACGTGTCGCCCCGGCAACAATATCATCGGTCCACAACGGAACCGCATAGGTTGTGTCAATGATTGCGGATTCCCCTTCGATGTTTTGTGAATCCTTTGGCGTGACCGTAGCCGATACAGTTCCCGCACCAGCCGAAGATGTTTTACGAAGGACCAATTTCTTACCGGAAGCATACGGCCCGATACTGCTTGCCGTATACCCGGTTGCCACAAGCGTCTGCAGCTGTTCGTCCGGTTCCTCCCCAAGCGTAACCAATAGGCGAGGGCGCGGATTGTAGATTGTTCGAGACGCCTGTGGATCATTGATTATTACCGGGGCCGGGATTTGATTCCGACGCACCGAAATCGTCTCCGTGTATCCACTCGTAATGCCGAATGCATCTTTTGCCCTGACCCTGTACTTTACATATTCACCCCGGACAATTGTCGGGCTATCGACATGATAGAGAACGGATAGATTCGCGTTCACATCAACCCAATTACCCCATGTGCCGCCATCGGATGAAGAGGAACGCTGCAGCTCGTAGGCAGTAATATTATCGTCAATATCAGATGCAGCAGGCCACGATACCGTGATCCCATCCTGCTCATAAATTGCCGGGCTCGCCGAAACTGAAACAGGGGCAGATGGCATACTGTTACGCCGTACCGCTGCGGTTTCTACCCAATCGCTGTAATAGTCTTCTCCGGCTTCGCCAAGGGTACGTACGTGCCATTTCCTGTAATGTCCGCGTGTGGGTGAGATGACAACGGATGTGCTGAAAGCGGATCCTGATGTGCCGACGGTTTCTTCTGCCGCCCATTCGCTCCACGTTGTCCTATCGGCAGATTCGGCGTATTGGATTTCATACCCGACAATTTTATTGCCATATGGATCCCCGGACGCGCCTGTCCCCGATAACACGGGATTGGACTCATCAACTGACGGTAATGCACCCAAAACAGGGGCAACGCAGATTGCCGGGGTGTAATCAATTTCGATTACCGGGTCATAGTCGCCATTTGGTGTGTTTACAACGGCCTGGTACAGCGTATCGTAGACCGTGCCGGGATAGTGCGGGATTCTCACCTGCACATACCAGTTGCCGTTTTTATCCGTAATTTCCGCATTGAACAAATACGTTATCACGGTTTCCTGCCATCCGGCGTCTGTATAACTATCCGTTACTACATACCCACTGACGCGGTCAACTTCATCCCCGGCCTTGACATATACGTTTGCCGGGATAGACCTGTTCAGCGATGCCACATGCAACCGCAGGGTTATGGTATTGATCGCATATCCTGCAAGCGGCGCCGCAGGAATACGAAACTGTAAATAGCCGCTACTGCTATAGTACGCCTGGTTACTGTCCTGTTCGTGAGAAAGCGTAACGTTGGCGTCGTTTGTAACATCGCTCCAGTCATAGGCTTCTGCCCCGTAACCATTGTAGGTGTGCAGACAACGTTTGATCTGATCTGCAAAAATGCGCATGATTGCCATCGTAAAGGCTCCTCACTTATGCGTAGAAGTTTCCGGCATAGGGCGCAATCCGCACCGGATCGGCCAGCACGGTTTCCGAGATGACCAGTCCGTAAACGGCCTCGTATCGCTCTGTGCCGCCGTCGGAGAGATCGTCTTCATGCGGAAGCGCCGGATACACCGCCGTGCCAAGTGACAACGTAGGTATACCTTTCAGTATTTCAAATGCAAGCTTGTCACTGACGGTGCCGCCACCGCGCGTAAAGTGTGCAACGACCAGGTCCCGGCGGTATTGTCCGGACGTGCCGCTGTCCACACTCAATTCTTCGGTGGTGCCGTTTTCCACGCACAATTCATAGCCTTGCATGGCATACCGGCCGGATGCGAGGCGCACCGTGTTGTTATCGGCTTTTATGCAGGCCAGCAGATTATCCACGTCCTCAATCCCGCTGCCGCCGTTGCCGAGCCACGCACGGTTATGCTGCGCTTCGTCCTCAGCGTAAATATGGGGATTTTCCGTGGATGCTGTATAAATCGTGATTGCTTTTTGTGCCATGGTTATCCCACCTTTGTTTCAATTCTGGTTCCGGAACTGTCAATTCTGAGGATTTTCCCAACAATCCGGGCGGATGCTGCAAAACCCGTCAGCCGGTCGCGCGCGCCGACTATATCGCCCAGCTGCAGATCGATATCCGCATCTCCGGGATCCAGTTCCACCCCATTGCCGGGAACATATTCGAGCAGCCTTTTTTCGGCACCGTTTTGCAGATCAGCCAGGCTCTCCGGATTGTTGTAATCATACGTGATTACCTTATCCTTGGCCGTTCCAGCCCAGCCGGGCGTCTCTGTCGTAATCGTGCCGTCATCCAGCCTGTAAACATGCAGCACATCCCGTTCCAGCAGTTCACCCGCCCCGAGAGCGATTACATGATTGTATCCGTCCAGCCGTCCCTGCGTGGACTTCATGGATATGCCGTAATCCTGCGACAGGTCAATTTCACCGGAGTAATCGGCAATGGCACGGGCGCCGATTAAAACCGATTGTTTTGCCGCTACATACTTGATGTTCACGGTCAATCCCTGTTCTTCAAATGCGGTCTCCATCGCGCTCAACAGTTGGTTATAACGCCATGACGCCGATACGATGACGCCTGTATCCGTCGTGTCCGCGCTGAACAAGCCGCCGAACGCAGCGATACGGGCGGATAGCACGGTGTTGGCTTCGCCCGATACAACAAGGTAGGCGCTGCCGGAAGGCGGTTCGATGACCTTCCTGATCAGCATTCCCCGCCAGTTCATCCCGGAGAGTATCAGGCTCCCGGATTGCGTATCGTGTTCGATCTTCTCCACGACCCCGCCCCACTCCGTGCCGTCGATATAGAGATGGTGGCCGATCAGGATCGGTTCTTCTTTCCAGTCGCGCTCCGAGAGGGTCAGTTCAAAGCTGCTGTCGTTGACCGTGGCCTCGGCCTTGATCGATATTTCGGAATCAAACTTTTCAAAGAAATCCAGATACCGTAATTCTTCGCGGTTTTCGTTCGCGTGCGTGATCGTCATGTCCATATCGGTTCGCTCCGTTGCTGGATCAGGGTGATATCAAATGTCAAGCCGGAAAACTGCACCGGGATGCTGCCGGCCGGGCACGGGGTGAAGATGTCTGACGCCTTGTTTCGCGCATTGAACATATTGTAGGTATGCCCGCTGGCATCGATTTTCGTGATCTTGCGGCCGACCTGGTCGATCTCGATCCGTTCGTTTGCCAGTAACGTACACACCACTTCATACAAATTCCCGCCGATGGTTATCGCCGGATCGGTCACCGCGCCGAAAATAGTGATGATCATCGGCGCTTCGGAATAATGCGAGTTATACAGTATTTTGTTGCTGTAGCCCGTGCCGTAACGGTAGGGAAAACGCAACGGGTACCGCTTCCCGTTTTGCATCGTTTCCGGTTCCGGCGTAAACTTCTGCCTCGATTCCACCACCCAATACGGTTCGATCAGCAGAGCTGTCAGCTTCTTTTTCGCATAATGGAAGCCCTTTTTCCATTCGGTGATCTCGGAAGCCGTGGACAGGAAGCACTTGATATACTGCCCGTCCCACCAGAGAAGCCCGTTTTCGTTTTCGACCATGTCCGTTTCGGTGAGTGCGTGAAGCGCGTTGAGCTGGCTGATGCAGGCGGCGCGTGAATTGCCGCGTGACACGACCGTTATTTCCCGCGTGGAAACGGGGCGGGTAAATTGCTTTACCCGACCGCCGAGCCCGCTTGGACGGTTCGTAACGGTGTAATTCCACGCATAATCCCGGACGTTTTCCTCGACGATCCGGATACCGCCGGAATCCAGATCAACACGCTCCCCTTTATGGTTTTCATAGTAAATCATAGGTTCTCACGCACCACCCTCATCAGCTCGCGCTTGTCGATCTTCGCGATCACCGTGCCGAGCCCGGCGGCAATCATCGCCGAAACGAATTTATCAACCAGACGGTTCAGCGTTTCTTCGCTCAACGAAATATCGGAGCTGTTGCGGTTGCCTGCGGAAAGCGGCGTAACGATCGTTTTCCCGCCCTGCTGCCGTATGAGTTCCGGCCCCGCCTCGGCCACAATCGCCATACCTGACACGAGCTCGCCGCCGGCGGCCAGTGCAGGGATATTGGGAATACTGAACCCCAGCTTTTTACCACCGACAACCGGAACCCAGTCCGGAATGCTGATTGCCAGTTTATTGATCCCGTCGATTGCCTTGTTGATGATGGAGATTACGGCATTGATCGGCGCTTTCACAAGGTTTCCGATCAGGCTGAACACGTTACCGAAGATATCAACAACGCTTTGCCATGCGGCTTTCCAGTTGCCGGAGAATACGTTCTTGACGAAATCGATCACACCAGAGAAGATCCCCTTAATGTTTTCCCAAACGGCTTTTATGGTTTCATACAGGCCCGGAAAGTGTTCCTTCAGGTTATCGACCACAGCCGTGAATGCGGTCATGAACTTATCTTTAAGATAGCTTCCCCATTCCTTAAAGGTGTTCATTGCCTTTTCAACGACCGGCTTGATCGTATTGCTGTAAAGGCCGGTCAACGCATCTCCAACCTTTGAGAATGTATCCTTTATTGAGCTTCCAATGCGGGAAAACGCATTGGTGAGCCAGCTCCACAGGCCCGCAAAAAAATCCTTGAACGATTGGAACACGCCGACGGCTTTTTCAATAACCGGTTTGATAACCCCGGTGTATAGGAAGGACAGTGCATCCCCGATGGCGGTGAATGCATTTTTGAACCAATCCGCGATAGCTGAAAACGCGTTTTTCATCCATGCCCAGATCTCATCAACCGCATTGCGGAACCATTCGCAGTTGTTATACAGCAGTACAAGCGCTGCAATCACAGCGGCAATGGCGGCCACAATCAGCAGGATGGGGTTTGCCGACATCACAACGTTGACAGCGGCAATGCCTGCCTTTAACGCAGGGAATATCTTGATGATGGCTCCAATCCCCGTTGAAACCTTGCCGAGTATGATCAGTAAAGGCCCAACAGCCGCCAGTACAGAGATGATCATGAGAATCGTGTTCTTTTCCCCATCGGACAGGGTAGAGAACCATTGAGCAAACGACGCAGCGGCGGCCCCGACCTTTTCAAGGATGGCGGAAAAGGCTGGCAGCAGCGCTTCGCCAACCGTGGCCACGATGGACTTGATCGTACGCTGAAACGTATCCCATTGCACATTGAACCCGGAATACATGGTGTCCTGCAGGGTGCCCATCGCGCCCTGTGTGGAACCCAGCGAGGTATCCACGGATGTCAGCGCAGCGACGGCGGACGTGCCCAGGTCTTCCCATTTGGTGCCGTACAGGGCGACGCCGATTTCGTTTTGCTTGACGGAATCGTTCATCCCGAAAAGCTTCTCGTTTACCATCTGCATGGCGGTGGTAGCTTCGTCGCCACCGGCCGCAAACATGGCGGTCATTTTCTCTGCGTCAAGTCCGAGCGCTGTGAACGCCGCTTTTGTTGTGGCGGAGTTATCCTTTGTCCGGATCCCGAATTCCTTAACCACATCGTTGAGGTAGTCGATCTGGAACGCCCCGTCCTGGGCTCCGGAATACATGGTGTCGAAAAACTGCTCGGCCGTATAACCGAGATCGGAGAAATAAACGCTGTATTCGGCTACCTGATCCGCAAGGTCGCCGTTTTGGTTCAGCCCGTTTTGTGCGCCCTTTACGAGAAGATCAAACGCTTGATCGGCGTCAATCCCGAACTGCGTCATCAGCGTATTGACGCCCCGGATGCCTTCCTGCAAATCAATATCGAAAGCATCCTGCAGTGTGAAGGCTTTTTCGGTCACGGTTTGCAGGGTGCCGACGGGCATATCGCCCATTATACTGTTTACGATACCCATTGCACTGGCGATATCATCGTAGCTTTCGCCGTAATCATTCTTGTATATGGAATCAAGAACGGCTTTATACTTATCCGTTTCCGCTACGCTTTTCCCGGTTGTGGCAATATAGCGATTGGCAGCCGATTCGAGATCGCCCGCCGTCTTGACGGCGGCAATGCTTCCGGCCGCGACGGCCGCCGTAACGACGGATGCTTTCTTTCCCGCATCTTCGGCTTTTTCGCCGAAGTCTTTCATGGCTGCGGAAGCCTTGTCCGTCCACTCGGTATGCTTTTTCAGCTCGGTCGTGGTTTCTTCCAGCTTGCTCTCATAGGTTTTCAGCGCGGCCTCAGCATGGGTGAGCTGCGTCTTCTTCTTGGCGATGGCCGATTCGTTTTTATCCTCGCTGGCCGTTTCCTTTTCCAGCTCAAGCCGGAGCGCTTCAACTTTTTGCTTTTGCCCGGCTACCTGTTCCTGCAGGAGCTTTTGCTTGGCGGTGAGTTTTTCGGCGGCAGTCGCGTTATTGTCCATCTCAGCCGTCGCCAGCTTATAGTTGGCCTTCGCCTGGGACATTTCCGCGTTGATATCCTTGATCGACTTCTGAAACTCGACCGCACCGTCGGCTGTAAACTTTACGCCGACCTCTTCGATGCTCTTGTTCGCCACAAACTCACCCCCTGCTAATCATCGATATATCCATAGGAAAACGGGTTTTCTCTGCCCTGGTTCTCAAGCTCCATCCCGTACAGCTGGTTAAATACGACCGGGCTCATGCCCCAGAATTCATCCAGCGAAAGTCCCAGCTTTTTCGCCGTGTGCATCAGCCACGGGAAATTGATGTCACACGGCGTTTTGCGTTTTTTGACGGTGTCATTTTGTCGGCAGCCTCGGTAAACTCGTTGAAGATTTCAATGAGCTTCGGGAAATCATCCAGCCCGATGGCCATCGCCGCTTCTTCCTGCGTGCACCTTGCGCCGCCGGCGCGAATGAGCGCATACAACAGGTACGACAGCGCATGAAAGGCTTCCGGAGCCAGACTGAGCTGATCCTCAGAATCCTCATCTTCCGCTTGATCCTGCATGGCCGTAAATTGCTCGCTCAGCTTTCCCAGCCCGCCCGGATACTGCGTCATCAATTCCAGGGCGTAAAAATTCATGCCAACGGAGATGATCTCTCCGTTGGCCAGTTGAAAGTCCTTTTTATTAACAACCATCCTTCACACCGCCTTATGCTTCCGCAATCGGTTCGGTCAGGACGGCGGCAAAGAACGCAGCCTCCTTCAGCGGCGTTTCACCCACTGCGAGAAGCTCGGTATCGTATTCAATCTGCCAGTCGCCCGCATCGTTGAATTCGTACACCTGAAGGTTGACGGTGCGGTTCTGGCCGCCCGTGTTGTCTTTCGTTGCGGTCTCGTGGTCTTTCGACGTTTCGATCATCCGGCACTTCGGATACCACACGTACACGAAATGACCGCCGCGCTTGGGGTACACGACGCCCTGCGCGAAGTACTCGCCTTCGTCAAAACGGTTGCGGGTCACAAACCCGCCGGATACGGCGCTGCCGCGCATACGGGCAAGGTTCGCCGGATCGTATGCCAGTACTTCAACCGCCAGTGTCGGCGGCGAAACGATCACATCGTTGTCATATACCTTGCTGCTGCCATATATGGGATCCATCTTCCCCTGTTCGGAAACACCGATCTTTACCAATGCCTCCGACTTATAAACATCGCTGGCATACCCGTTCGTCCCTGCCGCATCTTCAAAGCATTGATACAATGCACCAACACCCACATTGCGAAAGGGCTTTTGCATGATGATTGCCATAATCGTTCATCCTTTCAGTACCGCAACCATGCGGCCAATGATTTGGTCTTTTTGTTTACTGAATTCAGGCTTCATATGAGGGCTGGGCATAACGGTTTTACCTGCTTTGGCCCAGCCACCCGCGCGATGGCCCGATTCAACCATACGCCCGTAGAACTTGCCCCAACCCACAACGGTTTCCGTGTTTTGGACATCCTGTTCGTATGTGATGCTATCCAGCATGTGCTCACGGCTGCGGCCACGCGGGGAGGTTTTGCTCCGCATCACCCCGCAAAAATACTCCGCACCCGCCTGTTGGGCCCGGAGTATATTGGCAGAGCCAGCGTTTTCAGAATATCCTTCCAACAGGTTTGCCAACCGCTGCAGCCCTTCAAAATCATCCGCCATCAAATCACCTCGGTCAGGTGGCCGTTGAACAGATAACTGATTTCATCCTTCTCCGGATCGTAGCCGATTTCACACACAAACTGGAACCGGTTGTCCACGAACGTCTGGATGATGGTATCCACGTTGGGATCGTCGCCATCGGTTGTGATGTACTCGGCAACCACGGTGATTTCGATTTCGTCCGCATTATTGCTGCCGTATACGGGCTCAATCCGGCCGAGCTGCCAGACCATGCGCGGCAGTACGCTATCCAGACCCCGGAATTTCACAACTGAGATTCCCGCGCTTTCCAGCGTCCCCAGCATGGCTTCAAACTCAGGCTGTGTCATACCGCTGCACCACCTTTGCAAGGGAAACGTCCATGACCGGCGGATAGATGTCCTCCGGTCGCTGGATCTGTTTGACGGAATACTGCACGCCGTCCTCGGTGACGGCAACATCCTGCGTGGATACGTCGGCAAGGTACGGCATTCGCAGCAACCGGTCGATTTGTACGTTCGCTTGCTTGGCGGACCAGAACCGCGATATCCCGACCGTCCGGTTATGATAACGGATGCCGCCGAGTTTCAGTACCAGCGATTGGACCGGCTTCTTTGCCGCAGCCGCGGCATTTTTCACCGAGTAGAACCCGCATACGCCATCGTTAAACGTCTGTGGTTTCTGCTGCATACAGGTTCACCCCCTCGGCGATTTGGAGCGACAGGAGTTCATGCCGGTAGTTCTTCTGGAAATCCTCCAGCGCGTTGGATCGCTCGTACCGGCAGTAATTCAGGAGAAGGGATTGCGCGAGGCAGGGAGTGTTAAACGCCTGCTCCCGCCCCGCGATCCCATTGATATACGCCATGCCCCGGTCGATCATTCCGCCCAGTTTCTTATCCCCGTCGGCGTCGTCCCAGGTGATGTCGAGATAGTTTTTAACGTCCGCAATCATATCCTCGGCAGACATGGCAGGTTACTCCTTTGCCTTTTTCGACCGGTTTTTTCTGCCCGGGGTTTCCTCAGCAGGCAATTCGGCTTCTGCTTCGGGAACGGCTGTTTCGGTTTCGCCTTCGGCCTTGGCAGCGGGTGTTTCGTTTTCGCTTTCGGCTCCGGTATCATCGATAACCACAATGAACGGCCCGCCCTCAGCCCTGTTGATTTCAGCGATACGCACTTCATCGCGCTCAATGGTGTCACCGGCAGCATAAACGCTCCTGGTGATCTTGTCCCTGAACTTCTTAATGATCTTCCCTTTCATCCAATACGCCTCCTTATGCGACCGGGAAGTCGTCGGCGTTCGTTACGTTCACGTTGAGAACGGTCGGCGCCAGATTGGTGATGTCGGCAAGATAGAACGCGTTGGCATCCAGCGGCTTGCCGTTGCCGTACAGTTTGATGAGATACACGCGGTTATCTTCGAGGAATTTGTATTCGTCGCTGTACAGCAGTTTGCCGCCCTTGCTGGTGCCGATACCCATGAAGTAACGCGACGCCAGGCCGAAGACCGCGCGGTTTTCGGGAACAGCCGCAGAAACAACCACATCGATGGGATACGGCAGCGCGTTCTGCGCAAACATGCCGTCGGCTGTGCGCGGGGTGATGGCGGGGTATACCTTGGTGTAATAATCCGAGGGATTAACCACCATCAGCAGGCGCGGTACGTTCCGGCGCTTGCTGTTCGGGCCCTGGGAAACGCTGTTGAGAATCGTGCCCAGCGTGGTGGGATCCAGCGCGGTGATGGCGGTTGCCGCTTTACGCGGATATACGCTGTCGGTTGCGCCGGTCAGCGCGCGGGTCATGCCGAGAGGCTTTGCATTGCCATCGCCGTCCACAATCGCGGCTTCCAGCCCGGTGGCAAGCGCTTCGGACAGCAAAGCGCGTACATAGCGGTCAAGCCATGCAGGGCCGAGGTCGAGCATGGATTTTGCAACGGGCACGAAGGCGGACACCTTTTTCTGTGCGAGATCAACCTTTTCAAAATCACCCGCCAGCTCGGCGGCAATCGCGGACGTCAGCTCACCCCATGCAACGGTACCGCTGGTGGTGGAAAGCAGGATCTCGATCAGGGCCCCGGTGTTCTGGAAATTGATGTGGTTCAGGATGGGGTGCGCTTCGGTCATATCATCGAAAATCGAATCAATGATGGTCTTGGGCAGCACCACATCCAGATCCGTCAATGCCTGCTGCGGGTTGCTGGATTTCATGGCGTCAATGACGCTCTGGTAATACGTGGTTTCTTCGCTGGTGAGCGCACGCACGCCGCGCGTGGACAGGATGCGCTGGTCATTGCTTTCGATCAGGCCTTTCGCTTCCGCGGTCACTGCCCTTTCCAGCATCTCGGTGAAATCGGTAAACGCCTGCTGGAAGTCCGCTTCGTTGCCGTCCTTCATGGCGGCCATCAGGCGCTGCTGAATCTTCGTTTTCTCTTCTTTCAAAAGGTCAAGGTTCTTCATCGTTTCTTCCTCCAATCAAGAAAACAGCCCTTGCATGAGCTGTTTCGGTTTATTGATCTGTTCCTGGGGTTCGGGCTGCGGCGCCGGTTCGGGAACGCCGGGCGGGTTCTGCTGCGTTTGCATCAGGACTTCCAGCGTCTGCCTCGCCGCTTTATAACTGGACATCTGCCGGCCGACGGAGTTCGTCAGCTGCTTCATCACCTCGGCGGTTTTTACCGGATCGATTTGCCGATCGCTGATTTCATCCGCAAGGCCGAGGTCAGCACACTCTTCCGCCGTAAGCCACGTTTCGGCCTCCAGCATGGATACGAGCCTCGTTTTTTCCAGTTTGCCGCCAGACTTTTCAAGGTATACCTGGATATTACCTTCCATGATTTTATCCAGGTCATCCGCAGCCTTGCGCAGCTGCTTTGCATTTCCGCATACGCAATCCATCATTTCATGAATCATCATCATGCTGTTTCCGTACATGATAACCTTGTCGGCGGCCATTGCAATGACGGACGCCACGGAACACGCGAAACCGTCGATATAGGCCGTGACGTTTGCAGGATTCCGCTTCAGCTGCGCATAGATTCCGTACCCTTCCATCACGCTGCCGCCCGGGCTGTTGATGTACAGGTTTATCTGGGCCGCATTCGGACTTTCAGCTAACACATTGCGGAAATAGTCCGCGCTGGTTTCGCTTTCGATGTATTCACCTGTCCACCAGTCATACCCGCTGGAAACCACAGCGCCATAGATATACAGATCCAGCGTGGCGCCGTCAGCGGACTGCTTGAAAGTAATTTTTCCCATGCTTTTTTTCACCTCTCTTATGATCGGGTTCCCGTGCTCTGCGGTTAGCCACCAGCATCACCGGCTTGCAATGCGGCCAGCAATTCATCGGCTGGAGAATAGTTCTTGGTCATCCAGTGTTGATTGGCCCATTCCTCATCAATCAGCTGTTCTCCAACGGCCTTGCGAATATCGTTGATACAGAACGCGCCGGATGCAATCAGCTTGTCGATCGCCGTGCTTACGCTCAGCAGGTCGATATGCTCAATCGTCTTGGTGTCGATCTGGATATAGGTACCGGCCAGAAAAGCGGCCCGACCGACCCGCTTCCGGTTGATTTCCTCCTGCAGGTTATCCACAAGCGGATCAATACAAAACGTAAGAAACAGCTTCAATGCATCCTTCAACCCCGCGACATCGCCGCGCAGCAGTGCAGGCGGGATGCACAAGCCCTTTGCAGTAAAATCGCTGATATCGTCCACCATCGCGCGGATGTCGCGGGTGGTATCGTTGGCATAGGTCTTGCTTCCGAGCTCTTCATAGCTCCAACCGTCAAACAGCGGAAGGACGCCGTTTTCCGAGGCGAAGAATTTCTTCAGGCGCGTTTCCTGCATCTCCCGCAACGTTTCCTCAAACTTGGGATCACCCCGTGCCATTGTGTTGATCAGCATTTTCCCGCGGGTGCCGCGCGACCGGATAAACGCGTTCATGCTGCGCTGGATCATCTTGGCATAGGTGGAATACAGGCTGTCTGTGATCCGCTTGACATTCAGGCAATTCAACTGGAAAAAGAGGACTTCAGAACCCAGAAACGGTTTATTGAATGTGAACTCATCTACCTGTACACCACTGAAAACATCGTCATACATGGCGTATTGCTTTCGCTGGAAGCTGTCGGCAACCAGTAATCCTCCGCCGTTGCCTTCGATCACAAGCGCCTCGTTGTTTTTCAGCAGATGATGGATCAGCTTATGCAGAAATGCGGAGCTGTTCTGGTTCTTGTTCGGCTCCACATTCCAGAGATAGTATTCGTCGCCCTGGGTTTCTTTGTTCTTTACAAATGTCTTGAATTCGCACTTGCTGATGCTGTTGGCAATCAGGTTTGCGGCGGTTTCAAACGCCAGCTCACGGATGTGGAATTCTGCAATGATATCCGCCAGCTCCGGATCGCTCCAGATATCGCCGCTCAGCGGAACGCTGCCTTCGGCAAGCTTCGTCCGCAGCCAATCCCAAAAGCTCAAATGATCACCTCCTTAAAACGTCCATACACCGAGTTTGCTCATATCACCGGCAGTTCCGGCATCAACCAGCTTATCCTCGCAGGTCATCGCTGCCACGAATGCCATAAACGGGTCCGTCTTCCGGCTGCGCGGTTCGATCTTTCCATAGGTCATGTTCCCCGTATCCCGGTTAATCCCCGTCCGGATCATTTTCGTATTGTTGGTCGCCCATCGCATCACCGGATTATCCCCATATACGATTTGATGATTGATGAATGCCGAGTCGATCACAGGGGAAACGATCATGATATCGGACGGGCGGACCAACTTCACATTCTTCCGGTCTTTCCATGAAAAGCCGATTTCAGAAAGCGATTTACTGAGCAGGGCATAGCGGAAATTATCCAGTGCCATATGAACGATGTGGTAATTGACTGCCATCATGGCGAACCAATCTGCAATCAGTTCCGGTTTGATTTCGATATCGTCCACAACTGTTAGCAGCCCGGCGCCGGCCCATTCCCGCCACGGGCACTTCATCCTTGGGATATCCGAAGATTGCGAGCACAGCCAGCTGTGCGTAATCCAATACCGGACATTATTCACACGGAAAAGCAGCCCGGCTGAGGCAAAGTCGCTTACCTTTGCGTAGTCAATGGCACCCACGCATCTGTATCCTGAAAGATCGATCACGGGCTGATTCGTCGCCTTGATATTCTCCCAGCTCGTGACCTGAATATCCGAGTTCCCTTCCGGAATGTTCATCCGTTTGGTCGGGAATGCCGTAAACTGCGACGGCACCAGCTTCCAGTCGCTGTACTCCTTGATCATTTCTTCGCGCAGGGAAACACTGTACGGGAGCGATGGATTGGCTTTTTCCCATTTCGTGGGATCATTGATTTCATCACGGCTGTCAAGCTTGCAGATAAAAGGCAGCCAGCCGTTATCCGGCATCCCGCCTTTCAGGATTTCTGCCGATCGCTCTTTGTAGTGGTCCAGCGGGCCGTCCCGCACATCGCCGTCCGTAGTGGCGTACAGCCTGCGCGGGTGCGGCTTCTTACCGAGGCCGGTGGTGAAAACGTTGATATTGTCGTAGTTCTCATACTGGTGTATTTCATTGAACACGACGATACCGGAACGCAGCCCGTCCTTTCCTTTGGGGTTGTTCGTCCGGTACTTGATCCGGCTGTTGGTTTTCAGGCCGACAATGCTTTCCTTGTTCCAGTAAAAATGCTTTTTAAGCCGGTTGATAAGCGCCGGGGTTTCAAGAACATTCCAGACGTCCTCAAACGGCGCCTTGGCCTGCAACTCGCTGTTGGCGCAGATATCCACGTCGTACGCCTTGATCCCGTTGTAGGGACTTACCAGGCACCACGATTCAAAGGCGATAAAGCCGTCTTTCCCTGCTCCGCGGCCGATCAGCAGAAACAGATCCGGCCAACGCGGCAGGCCGTCCGCCCGGTAGGTGCAGCAGTGCAGCCCCAGCACAAACTTCTCCCAAGGAAAAAGCACGCCGTACGGGAAGTACTCCACCTGCCGTAAATAGTTGTTTAACTGCTGTTCGTCAACGTGGATATCCTCCTGTGCAAAGGCGTTTCGGATGTACTGGACCAGCAATTGCTGTTCCTCACAGGCTTGAATACCGCCGGTTTCCACTTGCAGCATGTACTCCTCGATCGGATGCGGGATCTCACAGGGCATCGTCCCCACCGCCCGCCTGTACGGGCTTGATTCCCAGCTCCGCAAGCAGTTTCAGCATCTGCGCGTTGACTTTGATCCGCAGATCGACCGATTCGTTTTTCTTGGTCTGCGGGATGCCGGAAGCAGATACGGTTTCGACCTGCACGCCTCGCGCTTGAATATCTTCAACCAGTGCAACCTTGGTGAGCCACAGATCCATATAATCATCGATCAGGTCAAAGTAGTATTTCCCAACGGTGCCATTGCGTTCCAGCTGGTCGGTCAAGTCCTTCTTGATCGTTTTATACAGCTTTGTTTTTCTGAGGTGCTCGGGCGTGATGCATTTTTCAGCCGCCATTTTCATACCTCCTTCCGGGATTTTTCCATGTGCGCGAGAGAAATCTGATTTGTCGAGACCCTTCTCCGTTCCCGACGGCCGCCTCAATCTGCGTTTTATTCGGACGGGGGGACTACCAGCGCTCGGGTGTGAGCGGCGGCATATTTTCGTGCCGATGACCGTGTGCTTCTTCGTGGCAGGATGCACACAACGAAAGCAGCTGCCGCTCCTTGCCGTCATAAACAGACAGTGCAAGATCCGGCCGCTGCTTGAAGTGTTTAACATGGTGTACTGTGGTTGCCCTGGTATACCGCCCCTGCTGTTTGCATGCCTGGCATTCGTGATTATCCATCGCAAGGACTGCCGCCCGCGTGTGTTGCCAATCCGTGGATTTGTAGAAGCGCAGCTCGTTACCGTCCGCTATAAGTTTGCGTAGCCATGTGATGTATTGCTGATCCAATGATGATCTGCCTTTCAGGGCATAAGAAAACGCCCGGTCAATACTGACCAGACGCTCATGCCTTCTAAAACGAGCATATCATAACACGGTGGAAAACAGTATGCAAATAGGTGTCCTATTTTAGTATTTCCATTTCGTCAATGCTTTGCGCTTTTCATCAATGGCGATTCCGATATAGATCAGCGTTGTGCTTTCTTTGGTGTGGTTGAACAGATCCATCAGCATGGCGATATCTTTTGTACGCATGTAATAGTGATACCCAAATGTTTTCCGCAGGCTGTGGCAGGCAAAAGGATATTCAATCTCGCCCAGCTTGCCGATGGCTTTTACATAATTATACGCAGTTTTCCGGCTGATGTGTGAAGCATGACCTCGGCTATCCTTCTGCCTGCTTTGAAAAATATACTCACCATCGGCCATTCCTTTCAATCTTTGCCGCAGCACCTTCTGCAATTCATCCGGTATAGGCAACTCGATACGCTTGCCTGTTTTCTTTTCCCGGACAACAAACAAATCTCTGCCGCGCAGATCTCCGACGCGCATCACGATCATATCGCTGATTCGCCGTGCAAGATAAATACCAATCTCAAACAACAAGTATTCCTTGCGGCCAATATCCGTATCCAGCACAGCAAGTTTACGTTCGATTTCTTTGATCTTTTCCCGGTCCCGGATTGGTTCCACGCTAATCATTTTATCAGCCTCCCTGCACGGTGTTTGACTTTCCCGTTTTGCCAATACTGTGTAACTTGATGGATACCCACCAGCCCAACCAATACGCCATTCTTTAGTACCTACTGATTCATCTTACCCATAGCCGCAATATGGGTAAGTGCAGAAAAAATAAAGCAATTCACTTTCGTAACTGCTCCATCTTCTTTACCAGATCATCCTGTTCTATCCCAGCCAAAGCACAATGAAGCGCACATTCTCCACCCTTGAAATACCGTTGTAATTCAACTATATTTTCAGTTGTCACCGGTTGGCGGATGGTTTGCTCCCAATCACGTATAGCCTGTTTGAGGACAAGCGCCGCAAGGATTCTTGCTCCATCGTCAGTAATTTCCTGCTTGTGCTTTCTTATTGCCATTATGCTTTATCTCCACAGTGTTTTGTTCCGTTGCCTAGCCTGATCAACCGTTCCTCCAGTGCATACATGGTTCCCCGAAACACCACGTTATCCCGCAATCGGCTAATTTCACGCCGGTTGGTTCCCATAGTGGCTGCCACAAGGTCAATGGCCGTGGCTTTACCATAAAACAGCTCAAACAGCTTGCCCTCCTTTGTACCGTCAAACCATTGTTTCGTACGGTGGATCACCCGCATCCAATGCCAGGCCTTACGCACATCCTCATTGCCTTCGCTCAGCAAAAATGCTTTTCGGCTCACGGGATCGCCCAACGACGTCTGTTTGATTGCCGGTTTTCGGTAATCCGTTCCCGGTGAAGCCAACAAAACATCCTGTTCAAATTCTCGCAATGTTTTACGCATCAGGCCTTCATTGTGCAGGTACCATTCCACGTGCTTATACATTTCTCTATCCAGCGGTTTAGACATATGAATCCTCGCTTTCCGAAATGGTGTACTTATACGTTTCGCTTTTTTACTGGTAGATGGAAGGGTTTTTCTTCGTACTATATGTCTGGTCGCCTTCTGCTATAGTGAATTGCTGACCGTAACAAACCAGTATTTTGTTATGACTATGATCCATATTGGGTGGTATAAGAAAACGCCCTGCATCCGCAAAGGCGTTATAGAAAAGCAGCCCGAAAGCTGCTTGTCAAATGGATTTGTTCAGAGCTCTTGTTTATGGATGATATACGCCCAGGTAATCTTTCAGAGCGTTTTGCAGCACCTGTGAATAGTTCACCTTGCGCTTCTCCGCCGCGTCATTCAGCCATGCGGGAATGGTCAGCGTCTTTTTAACCGACCGGTTTTCCATTTCCTCGCGGAACGGCGTCATCCATGCGGTAACCGGTACGACCATCTCGCCGTCGTCCAATTGGATGCCCTTGTAATTTGCTTCGGGGATTTCCTCGCTGTCCTGCTCCATGCCGTACAGGTGCAGGCTCATCGCTTCCTGCGCCATGCGGATGGCGTCCATCAACGTGTCCCCTTCCGTGACACACCCATCGAGCTGCGGAAACCGTACGCTATAGCTTCCGTCTGCTTCCTTCATCATCACCGCTGGATAAGTGTATTGATTGGCTCGTTTCATGTTGTGCCTCCTGTCTATCTCGTGGGGCGCTCGGGGTGGTTATTCCCACCCCGCCGCCCTCCTGATACTCTTTTCCGTTCCGGGTTTTAAATCACCCCTGTGAAACGGAACCGTGATTCGCTTGCCGTCTTTGATGAACTGCTTATGTGAGCCCGTTTGCCTCACTTCCTGCCATCCCTCGCGTTTCAGTCGTTGAATGGCTTCCTTCGCGGTCATCGGCATTTGCTATCACTTCCTTACAAGAACAGTATAGCACAGACAACACGTATTGTCAACACGTACTCATTGAAATATTAATATGCATTAGGCTCCGCCTATGCTGGCAGTGCTTCTTTCGAAAAGAAGGTCTAACACAGAGACATTGCCCTGAACTTGATATCTTGTTCTATTTATACTATACTGCATTGTGTACTGTAATATACTGTAAACATATTATGTTTTGCATAATTCACAATGCATTAATCAATTCATACGAAGGAGTACAAATATGGAAAGATGCCATAATTGTAGAACCGGAACAGATGATTATGCTCTAGTTAAAGCTGTGTGGTCACAGGTATTTTCAAAAAGCAGTAACTCTGTCAGCTATATTCCCGGAAGAGAAATGGTAACAAAAATTATAATATGTCCGAAGTGTGCAATTACAGCGCTTAAAAAAGACCGTATTCATATGTTGAATATCTTTATTCCTATCATTATTCTATTGATACCTGTTCTTGCAGTGATCATGCATTATATCAATATTAACCAGACGGGAAAAGTCACAATTCAAAGACTCTTAGATATTCAACATTTTTTAATGACTCCTCAATTTTATACGTGGCTTGTTAGTTCAGCGATTGTTTTACTCATTCTGCTGGTTTTTCTTATTATGTACTTAAGAGATATCATTGTTTTACCTCAAAAAGCCATCGAACTGATACTGAGAGAGGAGTTCTATGGTCTATTAAAAAAACAATTGCCTAAAACACCTGAAATATTTTCTGAAAGAGAATATATTCAACGTTCCTCATCTGTCGAGAAGTATTTTTCAAAAAGCCTTCGAACCAAAAAATAGTATCTTCTGCAACGCCTTCCCGTGCAGCTTATAGATATTGTCAAGGCTATAGTTCATCTCCCGAGCAATATCCTCCCATCTGTAGCACCGTACATACCGCATAAGCAGAACTGACTGATACACCTTATCCTCAACCGTATAAATAGCCCGAAGGATGGCATGTTCCAGTTCATCCTGCTTTGCCAGACTTTCTTCCAGTTCGCTCAGCAGTTCCATCTTGTTTAAAACCGCGTCCTCCATCCGGCAACGCCGGTCTGTACCGGAGATATTCCGCGCCATTCGCCGCCCGGTACCGTACCCGGCCTTGACCGTCAGCTCGTCGATTTCCTCCTGGATGATCCGCTGCTGGCGCTTCACCTCCCGCAACTGGGAGAGATATTCCTTGGCTGTCATGTTTTCACTCCTTAAGGCGTTCTGGATTTTATTCATCAAACCAAATCGTGCAAATGCTTCAAGCTGCATGATTTGGTTTTTTATACATCATATTTCAATGCTTCCGCGATTTCTTCCGGGGTTAACCCTGTTTCCTGATTGCTGTAATCCCGCTGGTTATACTGCTGCTCAATTACAGTCTTTCCCTTTGGTTTGTCGGGCGGTTTGTTGCTGTCGATCCCGCCGTTCTTTCGCCAGGAACGCAGTATGCCCTCGATATACCGCCAGCTGCGTGCAGATTGCGGCCCATTCCCTGCCCGCTGGATTGCTTCCGTCAGCCAGTCGGCTGAATATTCTGATACCAACGTATCGCTTTTAATACGATCGGCATAAGTGTCCGGAATGCCGATTAGCCTGGCATGCGCAAACACAGTTTCCAGATCAGCGGCATTTTCATATGCTTCTTTGTCCGTGATCAAAGATGGTTTTTGATCGCCGCCGCATTTTTCACGTGCGCGTATTACTGCGTCTTCTTCATTGTTTTTTTCTTTGTCATTGTCTTCTTCTTCGTCTTCTTCTTGGTGGCATTTGGTATCATTTGCTTGCACTTGCTTTTTTTGCTTTCGTTTGCCAGCCTTTGCTAGACCACCTTGTTTCCCGGCTTCGCTTCGCATTTGAGATATTTCATCATATTTCTCATTGTCCCGATCTATCTGTGACTTTAGTTGCGGCCACACAAATCGCTCATTTCCGCGGAGATCCGGCACTGTTCCCTGGCCTGCATATTCCAGCATCGCAGTAAACAAACGCCCGCGCTCCGCGTCAGAAAGCGGTGTCAGGCTGTGAATAAAATCGTAATAGACCTGCACATAACGCATTCCCATAGTCTGGCTCCTTTTACACAACATTCCCGATTGATTTCCAGACTGATACCAACCCATGCTATACGGTTGTTGCAGCGCTTTGTTCCGGCATGGGCCATCGGATAATAAACGGCCGATCCCGCCCCATTACCGTACGCGGCGCGTACTCACCTCTACGGTGCCGGAGAAGGATTTCAAGTTCGTTCCTTGCCGCTATGCTGCTGATGCCGCCGGTAGCCCGGCCTTCCTGATTGATACGGGAAAGCGCGTCTTCGATCATCAGATCACGTGCCGCTTCCAGAGAATCAAGATAGGAACGCTCAAAGCAGAGCCATCCTTTGCAGATCAGCCGCAGTCGGCATACAGTTTCGCCTGGGATCGGGGCGGTTTCGCTTGCACGGTCGGCAAAGAGTGCCGACCGCTGCATCGGATATTTCACAACCCCGCATATCTTCACCAGCGGATTTTTACTAAATTCGTTTGTTGCATCCTCCACGGTCACCGCCGTGTACATGTCCTCCGCAGTGGAATCCCACACGATGACCTTCCCGCCTTTGGTAATCATACAGACGAGCCTCCTTTCGCTGTCTTGCTGTCTATGTTATGTCTGTTCTGCCAACCGATCCCCACGGCCGATATTGAATCCGTCATTGTATCCGGTGACCATATTGCTGTCAGCTATGGGAGCATCGTCTCGGATCGTATGCTTCCCATAGCCGCTTACGTGCTCCCGTACATCAGCTGGAACCATAATGATGATATCAAACGTCGTTTCGGCTTCCTGTTGCCGATAGGCAGCTTCCAGCCCATGTGCGAAACCCATCATGTAACGGGAACGGTTGTTTCGTTCACTTTGCCCATTCCCTGGCAAAGCGAAGCATGTACTACTTGCCGCTTTTTGCAGCAGATATCGGTTATATAATCGGAAAGCGGCATCCAGAGCCGTTTTAAAGGCTTCCGCGGCTATCTCCGCATCCTGCTTGTGCCCGATGAATTGCAGTGTTTGCCGATATACTGTAGACCCGTGTAATAACTTGCTGATTGCCGCGACACAGCGGTGATGTTTTGCGACCGTGGTATACAGATACCTCATCCACTTGGCAATTCGCTGTCCGGTATATACGGCAACTTCTTCGATGGTTTCCGCCTGCATAGCGGCTGTAAGCTCTACATCCGCAGAGCTCAATCCGTGCTTATTCAGTAATTGCTGATACATCAACAGGGCCGTTTGACATTCGTGTGTGTCCTGCGCTTCATCCGCCAGCGTCTTGATTTTCGATAGCTTTTCCAGTAACGCGGTGTTGGCTGTCATACTGCTACTCCTTTTATTGTCAATCTATTAAATCGTTATGATATACTGTTTACAAAAGCAATAGATGGAGCGGTGTGTAAAATGAAATTCGTTGTATCAGGCCATTTGTCATTGGAGCTCATTGAGAAACAAATCACCTTCTGGGACATGATGAAACGTGTATGGAACCGCTGTGATCTCTTGGTAACTGATGATCTTTCGACCATTGTTTGTAAGATGTACATCCGAAAAAGCAATGTTGCCGATGTGTGCGCGGAAGTGCGTTCAATGGGTATTACCCCGACAGGGTTTTCAAGCACTTCTGTATCCACAATTATTCGAGAAGGAAATATCTGCGACCATGAACTTGCACAATGTGCTCGCGCCTTGCTGGATAGCAACTGGAAACAAGTTCAGCAGTTTACTTGATTGATATCTGAACGTATTTCCAATAGTTCTTCCATTTGCCGTACAATCAATAATGCCGTTTGTTCGTCTTTGGATAAATCGCTGGCCGTTTTATAGTACATACCATTGATTTCACACAATGATCGTGCTGCATCCAACAATTTGTGACAAACACCTATGGCTTCGGCCACTTCGCCTTTGTCTGCAATGGTGTACCATAAGTACGCCAATGTTCGAATAAGCTCAGATGAATTCATGAATTATATCCTTTCCCGATTTACAGATTCGTAAAGCTACACAAATACTCCGCCATCACATACCCTCCATCAACAAGGCATGCCCAGCCATCGACCACGAACCGCACTTCCACGATGTCGCCATCCTGTAAATACCGTTCGGTCTTGCCATCCGGCGATTGCCTTACCCGGACACGGCCGTTGGCAACCACTGTGTACAGCGAAGCATCCTGATCCGGCGGATACTCCGCGAGGTAGTCCACACAGCACCAGCAGGTTCCGGCTTCTCCACCGATGATTTCAGCCCACCCGCCGTCAAGCTTCACAACCTCTACGGCGTCCCCCCGATACAGCCTCATTTCGGTCGCGCTGTTCTTCGTGGCATCATGCCGGCCATTGAGGTAAGTACCATCGCGTACGTGGACGTACATCGTTGTGTCTGCCGCCGCTTCCGCCGCCCATGCCAGGGCAAGCATCAGCCAAACGGCTGCGAATAGGGCAAGGTAGCGTTTCATCAATATCCCTCATTTCAATAAGATCGCCGAACCGTGCTTCCATATAGTCGTTCCAATCGCGCGCGATCCGTCGGCGCTTGTAAACCGGGATTACTTGCGGGGACATGGCGGGAAAACCTCGTGAAGCTGTTCGATGGGGACATGGAAGAGCTGCAGGATCGTGTAGGCTTCTTTCAGGGTAAAACCATCCCGGTGGTAGTTCAGGCGCTCGCTCATGGCACTCTTGCCGATCCCGATCTTTCGGGCGAGCTGCGGCATGGTGTAGTCGTTGGCCATCATGAGCCCTCTGAGTTTTGCGTGTGGTTTTGCCATGTGATACCCTCCTATTCCTTTTCCGCCTTATGCGGTTTTTTTAATCGTCATACCGGCTATCATGCCTTCCGCGAAGATCGCAGCGGCATTTTGAGCTTCCTCTGTCAAATTAGCAAACTTTTCATCAACATCCGCCGCAATATGCTCTTTTGTCCGGTCCTCAGTCATTTAGATCACCTCCCGATGCTAACTATGCTATCATAATATATCATTTAATTAGCATTGTCAATATGATTTTGCTTGCTAAATTAACTTACATTTGATATAATGCTTCTAAACTAAGGAGGGGTACATATGGATTCGATCGGAAAGCGCATCCTTTTCATAAGAAACAACGCTAAACTCAACCAGCGGGAATTTGCCAAAAGAATAGGGATCTCTGGCGGCTCAGTTTCAATGCTTGAAACCGGAACTAACAATCCATCAGAGCAGACAATCAAACTTATCTGCCGAGAATTCAATGTTTCCTATTTTTGGCTGACTAAGGGAGTCGAACCCGTATATACACCAGAAGATATCAGCGTCTTAAACCAACTAACCAATATCATGAACAGCGATAACGAGTTTGCAAAGCGCGTTTTCACTGAGTTCGCTAAAATGCCTCGTGAAGCGTGGCTGGCGCTGGAAACGGTGATAGATACTCTCGCAAAAAAATAAGCCGCACGAGCGGCTTTAGGCTTTGATCTTCCCGGTGAGTAAGGCTTCGATATTCCAAAATATCTTTCGCAACTGCTGCGGATCATTTACCTTATCGACCATTTCCTTAATGTGTTGGCGGTAATCTTCAATCTTACGGTTCTCTTTCTGCTTCTCTGTCACTACTACCACACTCCAATAGGCGAACATTTGTTTGTTTTTGCAGTATACACCGAACATCAGGATGCGTCAACCGCTATATCTGGTTTTCTATTTCCATATTATGGGGTTGTATTAATAAACGAAATTTAGAATTTGGGAGAGCACATGGCTAAACAAAGTAATAACGATTTCCAAAGAAATAGAATAGTGAGAACGCAAGCTCTTCGAAGAGAAGCAGCGCAACTCGACAAAGAATATGAGTATCTACAAAAATTATTAAAGAACAGAAGAGTTAGACCACTAATAATTAACATTGTAACATACAAAATATGCTACATTATTTTCCAAATAGGAGTTGGATATGGACTTGGTGCAGTTTTAAGAAGCGCATCCTCATTATGGGTTTTTTTTATATCCTTAATAGCAATTTTTATTGGTTTTATACTTATATTGCTGATGTCTACACGAATGAAAAAAACTCTAGAAAAAGATTACTATTCATCACGTGACTATATATATTTCTCAATATCAATTTTCCAAATAATTCTTCTATTTGCTCTTCTATATCAAGCAATTTTTAGCATTAGCCCCGAAAGTTTCATCGGAATCACTAGTGATCAGAATAATATTTTCTTTGATTTTATCTATTTCAGTGTTGTTACATTCACAACTCTCGGATATGGCGATATTCAACCTGTATCTGTTCTTGCTCGATGCGTTGTAATGATTGAGGTGCTTCTGTTTGTTGTTTATATATCAATAATTCTACTATCTATGCATAGGGGTAGAAAAGACAAAACAAAAAATGGTGGTGATAATCATGCGAAAAAATGAAGCCCGGTGGATAGATTACAGGGGTGTCTGGCGCATTGACGTCCAGACGGATGGGCGCCGGAAGGTCTTCTATTCGTCCGTAAAAGGTCGCAAAGGTAAAATCGCCTGCGAACGCAAGGCAGATGAATGGCTGGAAAACAACAGCGATTTTCTATCAAATCCTCGGCTGGAAGATCTCTGGAATGATCACCTGAAAGAGGTTCAGCGGACCACCAGCGAAGCGAATTATATCAAAATTGAATCAATCGGCCGGCTATACCTGCTGCCGGAGCTCAGGAACAAGCGCATCGCGACCATCACGATTCAGCATTGGCAAAACTGTATCACAGCGGCCGGTGAAAAGGGCCTGTCAAAAAAGACCTGTGAGAATATACGCGGAACGATTACGTCCTTGTACCGCTATGCTCGGAAGAACCGCGTAGATATGGAACGTCCGGAGTTGCTTGCTATCCCTCGTAACGCCCCAGTAGGTCAACGGAAGATCCTGCAGCCGGACCAGCTGAAAACGCTGTTTCATACTGACTGGATCACTCATTGGGGAAAGAAGGAGCCCTGCTTTTATATCCATGCCTGGCGGTTTATCGTACTCACAGGGCTACGCCGTGGCGAGCTGTGCGGGCTTCAATGGGAAGACATCCAGAATAACATCCTGCATATAAAGCGCTCTATTTCCTCAACCCAAAAAGTAACCCAGGGGAAGAACGAGAACGCACGGCGTTACATTGTCCTTTCCAGCCTTATGCTATCAGAAATTGAGGCGCAGAAGGCATTGCTAAAAAAAGCCGGAATTATAACCCCGTGGATTTTCCCCTCACCTGCTGGCAGCGTAATCAATACTAATAACCTGTATAACCAGTGGCAATCCTACCGTGATCAGCATGGTATCGAAAGCAGTATTCACGAGCTGCGGCATACTATGATATCCGTAGTGAAATCGGATATACCGGAACCCTTACTTAAGCCAATGGTCGGGCACTCTAAAGCTATGGATACGGGCATATATCAACATGTTGTTGATGGTGATGCCGAGAGAGCTTCTGCAATGGTTGACAACGTGTTCCTAAGGATACTTGATCTGTAAAACGCAAGGGAAAAGCGCTGTTCTTATAATGTAAAACGTTTATGGGATCACCTGTGGCATTGACAGAATCACGAAATCATGTGTAACCCCCGTCCTTCATATACGAAGAGTGGGTTTATTATATCATGTGATCGTAAACCATATTGACAAGTTACTTGTATACGTTTACAGTAATACTAGATACAGCTAATCGATATTTTAAGGCAGGCGATAGTATGAATAACATGATGAATGTTTGTTATGACAATACATTTTTAAAGCAAGTAATTTTTCGGATTGATTTTGCTAAACCAATATCTAGTGAAAAAATATTTTGCGAAAGTATTGTTGCTGCCATCCAAACAGCATATCCGAGAATTCATAAAGAAGAGATTATAAGATTTGGGCAAATCAAAGTTGATGTAAAACGTGGAGCAGTCAGCGATTGCATTTCACAAGACGTATCCGAGGGTAGACAAAAGACTTTTATCAGCGAAAATCAAATGAATAAGCTAGTACTGGCAAATAACTATATTATATTTGAAACAAATAAATATGGATCATATGAAAGCCTCAGGACAGCAGCCCTTGTTATCCTAAGTGCCATTTTTGAAATCGATGATGTTGTTGTCGCAAGAATCGGATTAAGATACATAAACATATTCAATAGCCCTGATAATGCAAAGATAACTAAGACTATGTTTGTGCCAACTATTAGAGCGACTATGAACCCTAAACCTCTTGACTTGAGTGATTTGTATGTTCCAGTTCGTTCAATTACTCTGACTGAATACCGATATAATGATATTAGGATAAACTACAGAAGTGGAATATTAAACCAAGCATTTCCTGCAAGAATGAAAAACGATAGCTATATCATAGATGTTGATTGTTTTGTTGAGGGAGGGATTTCATGTAAAAATGATGTCTATGGATTTTTAGAAGAAGGACATGCTGCTATTCAGAGTATGTTTGAAAAGTCAATCACTGATGATATGAGAAAGATAATGGGAACCAAGAATGAATAGTAATACTGAAAATTCTGATGAACTCAAACAAACTGAAACAAGCAATCAATTATATGATCAAGCAATATTTCAAGACGGAAGTATTCCTGAAGACACAACATCAATTGATATGGCTTATGGAATTACCTCCTCAAGCGATGCACAGATAAGTGAAGCATACTCCGCTCAACCAATTTATCAGAAGGGAAAAATCATATCGTGTAGTCGTACAGTGTTTTATAAACCACAAAGTAGGTGATTGTTTGGCATCGGTATCAATAGCATGTTATCCTGAACAGCAGACTGGCGTTAGACAGGGTGATATTTTTTGTGATGTAAAATATTCATTCATAGAAAATGATGAAGATGAGCAAATTGAGGTAATAGAATATACTTTTCCATACGCAATTGTTCTAAGCCAATCCTGCGATGTTTTGTATATGGATCAGTTTGAGGATAGTACGGCAAAACCCCCATTGAAATTTATGCCTGGAATATTGTTATGTCCCATTTATGATAGTGATAGTGCCAGAAAAGCATTTCATTTAAGCGATGTCTATGAAAAGAGAGGGTATAAACTTCATCCAGAGCAATTATATATATCAGAAGATAAAACTTTTGCAAATAGAGACTTGCATGTAAGGTTTCATGCGCTAGCTGTTCGCGATGAGAAAGGAAAAAGTATCATTGATGATTCAGTGATAGATTTTAAGCATATATTTACTGTTCCGATGAGTTATTTGAAAAGAATAAGCCATAATCAACGATTATGTTCGCTTAGACCATTATATGCTACTCAAATTGCAAATAAGCTTTACTCATATTTAGCTCGTGTTGGTCTTCCGTAAAACGATTAGTAAATCATAAAAAATACTGGGATACTG
This sequence comes from Candidatus Limiplasma sp., assembly GCA_963664595.2. Classification (GTDB taxonomy): domain Bacteria; phylum Bacillota; class Clostridia; order Christensenellales; family Aristaeellaceae; genus CAXXOK01. The sequence goes on from CAXXOK010000007.1 coordinate 231,039, forward strand.
AAATATTAATAAACAGCAGGCTCCAATAAGAAAAAGGTCAGAGATGGCCGTTTTCTTGTTGATGTATTAAACATGGCACGGATCTTTCCACCTTTCCTTCTGTCTTAATAGTGCGGCATTAAGTGCGGCATTAATATAGTTAAACGCCCATGAAACCTATATTTCATGGGCGCTTCAAGTGGTGGAGATGAGGGGAGTCGAACCCCTGTCCGAAAGCATGCCGATCAGGTTTTCTCCGAGCGCAGTCCAGTATTTAGATTTCCCTCAAGCAAACGCCGCTGGACGGGCTTAAGCCTTTGGTAGCTTCATCATTACGGGCGCCGCTGCAAAGCTTAGGCGGAACTCGTTCCCTGCGTGAATGACGCCGATGGTCGGGCCCACAGGTAACCCGGATCGACGCACGGCATTAAGCCGCGAAAGCTAACTGATTGTTGTCAGTTCATTATTGTTCCCGTTTTTACGCGGTTCAGGGCCGCGGCTCGCTTACCCAACCTTCAAAAACCCCCGTCGAAACCGAAACATCCCCATGTGTTCAGCTGTTCCGCTGGGAAAAGGCGCGTTCCATTTCGCGCTGAGCGTCGCGCTTTGCTTCGCTGTCGCGCTTGTCGTGCAGCTGCTTGCCCTTACACAGGCCAAGCTCAAGTTTTACCAGTCCGTCCTTGAGATACACCTTCAGCGGAATCAGCGCGTAGCCCTTGCGGCTTACCAGGCCATCCAGCTTTCGAATCTCGTTGCGGTGCATCAGAAGCTTTTTGGGGCGCAGTGGATCGGAATTGAAAATGTTGCCCTCTTTGTATGGGCTGATGTGCATGCCCTCGACAAACATTTCACCGCCGCGTACCAGGCAGAAGCTCTCTTTCAAATTGATCCGCCCGTCGCGTACGCTTTTCACCTCTGTACCGCGTAAACTCAGCCCACATTCATACCGGTCCTCCACGAAGAAATCGTGAAAGGCTTTCTTGTTGTTGGCGATGGGCTTAATGCCTTTTTGTCGCGGCACAAAGCATCCTCCCCTGTGTTACGATTGCATGTTTCATCAAATCTTAACATGCAGTTCATTATACCATAATTCCCGGCGGTTGCAAAGATACAACCCGTCCCTTATAATGAATTATAGCCTTGAAGGAGGTACACATATGTCAGTTGAAACGATCCGTACCATGTCCCAAAGCGCCCGGCGTGCGGGTCTTTTACTATCGTCCTCCAGTTTGGAGCAGCGCAATGCCGCGCTGCTCAGCGTGGCGGACGCCATTCAGGCGCACCTGCCGGAGATTTTTGAAGCCAACGAGCTGGATATGCAGGCCGCCGCAAGCGAAAAGCTGACAGCGCCCTTGCTGAGCCGTTTGCGCTTTTCCGAAAGCAAAGCCCAGCGCGTGATCGACGGGCTGACCGCCCTTGCCAAGCTGCCCGATCCGCTGGGCCGCGTGCTGTATGCCAACGAGCTGGCCGAAGGGCTCACGCTGTACCGCACCACCTGCCCCATCGGCGTGCTCGGCGTGATCTTTGAAAGCCGCCCCGACGCACTGGTGCAGATCTCCTCGCTGTGCCTCAAATCCGGCAACGCGCTGCTGCTCAAGGGCGGGCGCGAGGCTATGCGCACCAACCAGGCGCTGCACAGCGCCATTCTGGAGGGCACCCGCAAGGCGGGCATCCCCGAGGGTTGGTGCCATCTGCTGCAAACCCGCGAGGATGTCAGCGAAATGCTCAAGCAGGACGATTGCCTGGATTTGATCATTCCGCGCGGCTCCAAAGAGTTTGTACGCTATATTATGAACAATTCCAACATCCCTGTGCTCGGCCATGCCGACGGCATATGCCACGTGTATGTGGATAAAGGCGCCGATTTGGATATGGCGCTCAAGGTGGTGCTGGATTCCAAGGCCTACCGCTTTCCCGTGTGCAACGCCGCCGAAACGCTGCTGGTGCACCGCGACTGCATCAGCGATTTTCTGCCCGTGGCCGCCGTGGCGCTCAAAACGAAAAACGTGGAGATCCGCGGTGATGAAACCACCTTCGGGCTGATCGAGTGCAAGGCCGCCACCGAGGAGGACTGGTCCACAGAATATCTGGACGGCATTCTTTCCGTCAAGGTTGTGGACAGTCTGGACGAGGCCATTGACCACATCAACCGCTACGGCTCCGGCCATACCGACAGCATCATCTCCCGCGACGCAGCAGCCATCGAACGCTTTATGGCGCTGGTGGACAGCGCCGATGTGTTCGCCAACTGCTCCACGCAGCTTGCGGACGGCTTTATGTTCGGCCTGGGCGCGGAGGTGGGCATCGCAACGGGCAAGCTGCACGCCCGGGGCCCCATGGGGCTGGAAGGCTTGTGCACCTATAAATATAAGCTCTATGGCAAGGGGCACACTCTGGCCGATATCAACGACGGTAAAACGCCGCTTATTCACAAACGGCTGGATCTGTAGCAGGAGGTAATTTTTTGGATCAGATCATCCGGATCGAAAACCTAAGCAAATCCTACGGCGATGTGCAGGCCGTAAAGGACCTCAGCTTTTTCGTGGAAAAGGGAAAGCTGTTTGCTTTTCTCGGCCCCAACGGCGCGGGCAAGAGCACCACGATTGATATTATCTGCACCTTTCTGAAACCAAACGCTGGCACTGTACATGTGAATGGTTTCACGCTGGGCAAGCAGGACGACGAAATCCGTCAGTCCATCGGCGTGGTATTTCAGGACGGGCTGCTGGACAACCTGCTTACAGTGGAAGAAAACCTGTATGTACGCGGAGCGTTGTACGGCCTTACGGGCAAGGGGCTGAAGGAAGCCGTTTCCTACGCCATCACCTCCGTAGGCATTCAGCCGATCGTCGGCCGCCGCTACGGCAAGCTATCCGGCGGACAACGCCGAAGGGCGGATATCGCCCGCGCGCTGCTTACCCGGCCGCAGATCCTGTTTTTGGATGAGCCCACTACCGGGCTGGATCCGCACACCCGCCGCGCGGTGTGGGACACCATCCAGGCGCTGCAAAAATCCACGGGCATGACCGTGTTTCTCACCACCCACTACATGGAGGAAGCCGACAGCGCCGATTACGTGATCGTGATCGATAACGGCCGGATCGCCGCCAAGGGCACGCCCATGGCGCTGTGCGCGCAGTACGCCCAGGATAAGCTGCGGCTCAATTGCACGGACATGGACAAGGGCAAGGCCTATCTGGACGCACAGAGCATCCGCTATACGCAGATTGCCGACAATCTGGTGGTGCCGATCCGCAATCCCTTTGAAGCGCTGCCCATCATCGAAGGCTGCCGCGAGCACCTGAGAACCTTCGAGGTTACTGTCGGCTCCATGGACGACGCATTCCTCGGCATTACCGGAAAGGAGCTGAGAGAATGATCGGTTTCACCAAACGCAACCTGCTGGTGTTTTTCCGCGACCGGATGGCCGTGTTCTATTCGCTGCTCGCATCGTTGATCGTGATCGGCCTGTACGCCCTGTTTCTAGGCAATAACATGGCCTCCTACATGCAATACTTCCCCGACGCCCGCCAGATGGTGGACCGCTGGCTGGTGGCCGGGCTGATATCCATCACCTCCATCACCGCCGCCATGGGCGCCTTCGGTGTTATGGTGGATGATAAAGCCAAGCGCATCATCAAGGATTTCTACACCTCCCCCATCCGCCGCTGGAAGCTGATCGGCGGGTATGTGCTTGGCGCGTTCATCATTGGGGTGATCCTGTCGGTGATCACGCTGGTTGTGGCGCAGTTCTACATTATGGCGCAGGGCGGCACGCTGATGAGCCTGCCGGAATATACAGAAACCCTGCTGTTGATTTTGCTGGGTACATTTTGCAACACGTCCATGGTGTTCTTCTTTGCCTACTTCTTCACCACGGAATCGGCCTTCGGCACCGCGTCCACCCTGCTGGGCACGCTGATCGGTTTTGTGACGGGTATTTATATCCCCATCGGCGTCCTGCCCAACGGGGTGCAATGGGTGATCAAGCTGTTCCCCACCTCCCACATCGTGGTGCTGCTGCGCCAGGTGATGACGAATTCGTTCTTTGCGTCCTATGCGGCTGCCCTTCCGGAATCCACCGTCACGGAAATCAAGCAGGAAATGGGCATTGTCTATTTCTTTGGAGATACACAGCTGCCCAACTACGTCAGCCTGTTGATATTAGCCGGGGTCGGTGTGTTTTTCTGCCTGCTGTCGCTGCTGCATGTAAAACGGAAACGGACGTAAGTATACAACAGTTAGAATAGACCCCGGACAGGTGCTGCGGCAACGTTATGAAATCTCTTTTAAAGTCATCGATCACTGGGAATATCTGATGCCGGTGAGTCGTTATTCTCTTGTTGGCTGTCGTTTTCGTGATGTGGTACACGAAATGGCACTAACGTCACATGTAAAATGGCGCCACAAAGTAGTTTTTGGCTGGGATAAAGCAGTTTTGGCTGCAATAACGCGGTTTGAGATTAAATAATTATTTAGAAATTCAATATCGACAGCATCATCAGCATCTACATCAGAGGGATACTTAATCGTCCTGATCTGATGCCCTCTCTTTCTCTTACCTCTATGGAACCATCGGTGTTTATATGCCCGCCAATGAGCCTATCACTCATTGGCATGGCTATGCCGTTATCCCGTATGCTGCCGTCAACTACATACGGCCCCTTGTCGGCAATGCTTATGAGCACGCCGCGCATTGGTTTTATGGATGGTGTGTCAGGCTCGATGATCTTGATAGATCCGCAATCCGCAAGGCAATTGATTTGCGGCAGAAACCACGTGCCGATCTGCGGATATTCCGGCAGCATGAAATGCTCAATCGTGCTGACCATTATCGCAGCAATCTGTAAATGTAGAGCATGCAGAGGATCGCCCCGCGCGGGATCCTCTTTCGCGCTGCCTCCTGCTTATCGATTACCGCACCAGTTCACTCCTTTAATCACCACGAAACGATTAATCTCAGCTTCATCTATGATGATCAACCTGTTTGAGCCTGAAAGCGGGTCAACCAACCTATTTATCATCACCCACCCGCGGCTTTCCGGGCGGGAACCCTGTAATGCTTTTTAGCGAGCTTTCAGGGTAATATTCGTATGGAAATTTACATTTCAGTTCATCCGAAGATTAATCAATGGAGCTCTCCCTATTGCTCAGTCGGCAAACAATCGCTGCTGCTTCTGTGAGGGGCCAAAATTGATATTACAAATCCGGTATTTTTTATAGTAAGCACATTTTATGTTTTTATAATATGAATAGAGAAATACATCTGTTCAAACGGATAGATGTACACAATGGAGGTATTCCTATGCATAGTTGCAATTCGGAGCATACCCGGGAACAAGCTGTACTTCTCCCTGTTGAGGATCAAGCGAAAACCGATATCCTCGTTATCGGCGGCGGCGTCGCTGGCTGTGCGGCAGCTATTGCGGCAGCCCGTCACGGCAAGCATGTTATCCTTGCCGAGCAAAGCGGAATTCTGGGCGGACAGGCAACGCAGGGGTTGGTAACCCCCCTGGACGCACGCCATACGGTATCCGGTATTCCGTTTGGCGGTCTATTAAAAGAGATTGCCGACGATTTACAAACCCTGGGCCAGCAATACTGCGCGGGCGATGATCACAACCCCGTCTCCCCGATCGCCGCTCCGCATATTCTCAAATATCTTCTGCTGCAAAAATGTGTGGATGCGTGTGTGGATGTATGGTTTCATACTTCACTGCTGCATACGCGCACCGAAGATCATAAGCTTTCCACCGTCTATCTCCATACGAAAAGCGGCGTTTGCGCTGTGCAGGCCAACGTCTTTATCGATGCCACAGGCGATGCAGATCTTGTGGCGAAATCCGGCGCTCCCTTTACATTGGGGAGCGAACCCGGCGTGGGTGAACAATTGGTGCAAGCCGGATTGAACAAGCTGCACTTCAGCGAAAAATCGACCATTGACTACTCCAAACGGGGTATGATGCAGCCGGTTACCATCTTTTTCATCCTGGGCGGCGTCGATATTGAATTGGTAAAAACCTACAACAACATCGATTACAAATTCGGGGATTTTGGGATTACGAAAGAAAAATTCCTGGCATGGAAATTCGCCGATACGCCCGGGTTTGAGCTCAATGGTGATTCGCTGCCGTTACCGCAGGGCCGGATTTTAATCACATCATCACCCCGTCCCGGCGTAGCCGTAATCAACATGACCCGGCTGACCGGCATCAACGGCGCCGATGCGCACAGCCTGAACGAGGGTGAGGTGAAAACGCAAATACAGGTGATTGCCGTTTTGGATTTCCTGCAAAAGTTTATCCCCGGCTTTGAAAACGCATATCTGATCCAGTCCGCCTCCACCTTGGGTGTCCGTGAAACCAGGCGATTAAAAGGCCGGTATTTGCTCCGGGGTCTTGATGCAATCGGCTGCCAGTCATTTCCCGACGCAATTGCACGCGGGTCATACATCATTGATATCCACGACCCGCTGGGAAAGCGGCGCGCCATCGGCGGTGCGCTGCAAGGTGACTTTTATGATATTCCGTATGGCTGTCTGATTACAGACGACGTTCCAAATCTGCTTGCCTGCGGCCGTTGTATCTCCGCCGATCATATCGCCCATTCCAGCACGCGCATACAGGGCACATGCATCCAAACCGGTGAAGCTGCCGGCATTGCGGCCGCCTTGGCTGTTGAGCAAGGCATTGAACCCAACCGTGTTCCAGCCGCCGATATACAGAAAACACTCGGCTGGCTTCAGTAAAGCGCCAAAATCAGCTCCGTCTCCAGTAAAAAGTCCGGCGGGATTGTTTTCCTGCCGGACTTTCATATTAATTATCAAGGCATCAGGCGCCGGTGGCCGGGAGCGAGAACACAACCGCCAGCTTTTCAAGCATGCTTGCCTGCAGCCGTATCACATCCCCCGTGCTGCCTGCCACCAACAGACGATTGCCCTTCCCCACAGAAACAGTTTGGTTTTGCGCCGATATCGTCCCGCTTCCGGACAGCACAACTGCAATTGCTATCGGCTGTTTCGCCTGCCATTCATACTCCTGGCCCGCCTCCAGGGAAATTTGGAGAACGGAAAAGATTCCGTTTTCTTCGCCGTTGATCAGCAAAGAAACGCAATCGTCTACCCTTCGCGGCTGCATAAAAAACCGCCGGTATGCTTCCTCGCGGCTCAGGAAATCATAAGCAAAGCAGTCCATCATCGTTTGAAATCCAAGCCCGCCATGCATCTTTTCATCGCTGAGGCGCAGGCCTGTCGGCGTAACACGTTCAGGAATCACCATCAGATCCGACGGTTCCTGTGTTTCCACCATCAGGCAGCCCCCGCCGATGGCATGGGGAACTCCGCCGGGCACAAACACGCAGTCTCCCCTGCGAACCGGAAAACAATGCAATAATTGCAGCATGCCCGCAACATCCTGCCGTTCGAAACAATCAACCCATTGTCCGCGGCTGGCATTTTTCTGAAAACCGATATACACACATGCATTGGCATCCGCCTCGATCATATACCAGCTTTCGGTTTTGCCGACTGCGGAATGCCAGTGTTTCCTGGCAAAGTCGCGTGTCGGATGTGCTTGAATCACAAGCCGTCCACCAGCGTCCAGCAGTTTGACAAGAATCGGGAGTCCCTGCGGCATCAATTGCCGAATCGGGACACCGTCTTCAGTTTTTCCCAATCCTTCTCCCGGCGTGCTGTAAGCCGGATTGCACGCCTCCACCGTGGAAGCAAGCCAATCTTCCGGATAATACCCGTCTTCTCCCCGGGTCCCGTCAATCAGCTGGTCAATTCTTCCTCCGCCGAGATATGCTCTGCGAACCCGGTTTTTAGCCAGTTTGAAAATCATTCTATCGTCATTCCTTTCGGTAAAGCCGCAGCGTAATGATTTCCCATGGTTTAACGGCAACGGCAAGGCTCCTGTCTCCAGTTTCAAGCGGGCTGCCGCCGGTTTCGTCCATTGCTGTGCGACTGGCTCCCGCAAGAGCAAAATCGGTGGTAATGGTTCCTTCCGCAGTCTGATCGGATGCGTTCCAAATTCTCAGGATCAGAGTCCCCGCCGTTCCATCTTCCGGCATTTTCAGGATGCTGGTCATGAGATTATCTCCATCCACGCGTATAAACGGCTTTCCCCAGCAGGCTTCGCCGGAACGCACCGCAAAAGGCGGTTTCACTGCCAGCTGTTCCCGGAGTTTCAGCAGGCGATCGTACCGCTCATCCCCTGTCAGCGGCAAAATTGCCCATCGAAACTGATGCGTACCTTTGAGCTTCGCGGTTTCGGGTTGGTCCACAAGGTATGCTCGGCTGAAGGACCGCAGCAGGGTAACGGCAACCATTCCGTCCGCCGTTACGCCTCCCTCATGCAGCCCTTCCGGGTTTATGAACGCAAATCCGCCCTCCTCACTGCGGCCGAACAGGATGCCCTGCATATCCTTTTCCAGGGGATCCGGTTCATCCCAGCAAAGGGTTTTGGTTTGCTGTCCTTTCAGGCGTTCCACGCAGGCAAATGATTGCCCGGTATAATACCGCTCAAACGGCATCTGTGTGGGAAACAACACCTGCGCGCGAAAATCAGCCGCATTGTTTTCCACTGTGGCATCCACTTGAACATAGCGTTCCCCCGCCCATACCGTAACATCGGTTGTAATGCGCAGTGCCGTTTCCTGCGGGCTCTGCCGATATACGGGCAGTTTGAGTTCCTGCACAATACGGAAGGTAACCTGAACCGGCCCCGCCGCGGTTCTTTCAACGCAAAGCGCTGCTCCGGCCATACGCAGAGTATCTCCGACCGGAGCGTCATGGAACCATCCGTTGCCGTCCTCTCCGCTGCAAACGTAGCGGTTCAGCCCCTCGTATACACGGCCCGTAGCATGGTCTGTCAGCATCAGCGTACCCTCCGGAGCAACCCGCAGGCGTATCCGTCCATTATCACACCAATCGGGTCCAAAACACATGCTGCCTGCGGCAAACCGCACAGGCTTGTTATCCGGGCGGATACAAACCCGTGTCTCACTCATCGGCGGTAAGCGCAGGCCCATGGACAGATCATACAGATCTACCGTTGCGTGCTGCTGGCCGGAGAGCCTTTTCGTTACCCCACGCCGGATCCCATGCAACTGATAGGGTATTTCCTCGCCGTCCGCATCCCAAAGGCGGAAGCTGTTGCGGGGTGAATAACCCGCAGGCTCCGCAGCCTGTGTTTCATAATCCTGTGGAAAGGGAATTTGCAGCCGCACAGGCCCCTGCCAATCATACGTCAGTGGATTGAACACCGCCAGGCAAGGTTCCGGATTGCTTGAATCTTCCCACAGGCAGCTGCAGGCGCGTTGTAAAAGCTCGTCTGCGATACTTTCCACCTGGTCGTAGCGATACCCCATATCGATGTGAACCTGATCTACAGAGCATCCGCAGATCGAATCATGCGGCTGGTTTTGCAGCAGGTATTTCCAGCACATCGCATATAGCTCCGGCCTTTCTTTCATCCCGCGCTGGCAGGCCGCCGTATACAGCGGGCTTACCAGTTTTTCCAGCAGAAATTCGCAGTGGTCGTTGCGGTATTTCAAAGGGTAATAACTGGACAGAGAGTTCGTTACAAGCCGGGGCTTTTCTTTTTTATCCCGGGTCGTTTGTACCAGCGGGCCGCGAACAACAGGCAGCGATTCTCTGTAAGGTTCCACAGCTTCCGCCAGCGCTTCCAGCGATTCGTGCCGCACGTCGGCATCCGGCAGCAATCTGCGGATATCCTCCAGAATACAATTGGTATGTGGGTTGATCGGGGCATGGTCAAAGGCATCCGCCAGAACCAGTACGGGTGCGCGGCTGTCTTCCGCCAGGCTTCGGATTTCCGTTTCAAGCACGTATCCGTAATCCGGCGTTCCATACCGCCGGGTAACATGGAGCGTAAAGTTCGCATAGCAATCCAGATACCCGATCACTTCGCTGCCGTCGGGAGCCTGCCAGCGAAAAGGTCCGCGCCAGGTTTCTTCCCCAAGGCCCCGGCCCAGATAGGAAGCGCTGATCCCAAAGCCCTGAAGAATTTGAGGCATTTGCGCGATATGGCCAAAAATATCACAAAGATAGCCGAATTTCCATGGATCGGCGCCCCATTGCGCAGCCACCTTTCTGCCGCGGAGAAAATTGTGAATCAGGCTTTCGCCGGAGAGCAGACGTTCATCGGGCATTACATACCACGGCCCGACTAATACACGGCCATTTGCGATAAGCGCCTTCAGACGTCTTACATTCTCCTCCGGCACGCCCGCAGCATAGTCCTCCAGCACGATGGTTTGCCCATCCATACAAAACAGGCGAAAATCCGGCTGCTGCTCCAGTACGTCGATTATTTCATCCATCGTTTCTATCAGCTGAAACCGCATTGCCTGAAACGGAAGATACCATTCGCGGTCCCAATGTGTGCTGGACAGGAAAAATATCTGCATTCTGTTTTCCAAAGGTAACATTGATCAATCGCTCCTTTGAGGCTGTTGGAATCCGCATGTTTATATGCCGCGCTTCCCAGCGGATCCGTTATAAATGCCATCTCACGCTGTATCGCCCGCATCGGCACAGCTATTCCTTCTCCATCATCCAAACGGCGGCGTCGCAGCCCGGAATGTGCAGGCTCGTATCCGTAAGCGTTCCGCGGAAAACCTGCGAAGGTATCCAGCCCGTCCGGAAATGCAGGGGGTGAGCCGAATCTTCAGCTCCGTGGTTGACGGCCACGATCACGCGGTGCCTATCATCCAGCGCATGCTCCGAAAGCAGAACGTTGGGGTCCCGGCAAACCGCTACACGGCTGCGCGTTGCCGCCTCTGCAAAAGCCTGGTAAAACACATGATACCGCGGGGCATCCGCGCCTGCTGAAAACGCCCCGGGAGTGAGCGCTGCCAGCCGTTCCAGCGGAGCCGATATAAAATAGATACTGCCCTTTCCGTATTGATTGCGAACAAAAACCGGCGTTTCGTCCTGGTCTGCGGCAAGCACCTCACAGGTATCCGCCACACGCTCAATTTGATACTTGAAACGGTTGGCAAGCGGGATGCTTTGCCCACGGAAGGTAATCGTGTCCGGAGCGGTTCTGGCATAGCGCGCGGCAAACGTGAGCCCCGTCAGCTCCGGCAGACGGCGGAAAAGCGTATCTCCCAGCGACAGGTAAAGCGACGCGCCGAGGCGCACACGGTCCAGCAGCTCATTCAGGCGATGCAAAAACATCGGCTTTGTCGTGCCTACGCTTGGGAGCAGATACAGCTGTGCCTCCGGCAGCTTGTCTTCCGCCAGGCAAAAATCCAGATCAATATTGGCCTGTTTGGCAAGCAGATAGGTATTGAGCAGAATATCATGCGCGTTTTCAAGCTCACGAGGCACAACGCACACCGCTTCCGTGGAATGCCTGGGGAGGGTGTCGAAGGGAAGCGACGCAATAAACTCTGTGAACTTTTTGGCTTCCAATACCAACGGTTTGGGTGATCTGTCCGCACGGAAAAGCCCGTAATCGCTTCCGATATTATTCCAATCATAAGGGGCGTACTCCAGCTTGCCCTGGTCAAAGGCGCACCACCAAAAAAGGCCGTGCAGGCCCTGGGCCCATGTGGAATACAGGATTGTGCGCATAAATCCGGCTTCTGTGTTCTCGCTGGCATTCAGATATCCAATCGCACCGGTTTCTTCCACAAAAGCGGGCTTGCGGCTGATGCACTCACAAAGCTGCGCGCTGAATGCCGGTTCTATACTTGGCCGGAGGCTGCAAATGGGGTCCGCTCCGGTTGTGGAAAAAATCTGATACGGATGAGAGGTTTGAATGTCCAGAAGCTCGGCGGTTTCCCGTATATTGAAGTTCTCCCGTCCCAGCCGTGTGCCATACAAGCCGGAGATCACCGGGCGGGTGCCGTCGCTTTCACGGATCGCTCCCGTCACCGCAGCGGCCCAGACATAGGCTTGATCCTGTTCTATCAGATGCGCTACACAATTGCACTCATTGCCCAGTTCCCAGGCAATGATACTGCTCTCTTCCCGGAATCGCTTCACAAAATACCGGATAAAGCGCAGCTCCCATTTTATGGTCGTCGGATCGGAAAGATAGTTTTTCCCTTCAAACGCCTCCGGCGCATAAAAGCGGAAGCTCATATGCCCCGTCAGCAGCGCGACAACCAGCTTGATATCATATTGCTCCGCCAACGCGCACAGCTGTGCAAAATGGCCGCATGCTTCCTCGCTAACGCCTGCCTGCCCCGCCTCGGTATCCGGCAGAGGTCTTTCCCCCGGCATCATACGGTATTCATAGATAATTTCATTGGCATACATTGCTTTGATCGGCTGAAACACAGGCCAAAGCGGAAATACCCGCAGTGTTTTGATATGTTGAGCGGACAGCGCCCGAAAATCTTCCTCAACTGCTTTTGCATCCCATTCGCTCCACATATTGATGGCGTTCGGCGATGCCCAATAATTTGCGCCCACGGAATATGAATCATCCTGCATATAGGGTTTCATAGTTGATTTCCCTTCTTCATTGTATTATTACCATAAATGACATTATATCAATTGGCAAAAACCGGCTCAATAAAAAAAAGAGAATCGCAATATAAAAAACGCAAAGCCTCCAATTCGGTTATTTATACCTAAGGTTTCCTCTTTTTTTATTGCAATTTTCATTCTTTCGCTCATAATTTGATTATTAACAAAATTGCATCTGGAGGACAAATGATGAGGAGTAGTCTATCGACGTGTACGGCCCGGCACAAACGCTTCAAGTGGCTGTACGACTATTGGCAGCTGTATGCATTGATCCTGCCCGCCGTGGTATATGTTTTCCTGTTCAATTATATCCCCCTCTTCGGCGTGCAGATCGCCTTCAAGGATTACCGCACTTCCTTGGGCATTTTCGGGAGCTCCTGGGTGGGGCTGAAACACTTTGTGCGGTTTCTGGAATATCCGAATTTCTGGTTGATTGTGCTCAACACGCTGCGGATCAGCCTGTACACGCTGGCCACCTTCCCCTGTGCGGTGGTGTTCGCGCTTCTGTTAAATGAAATCAGCCGTTCCAGCGTAAAAAAATCCATCCAAATGGTTTCTTACGCCCCGCATTTTCTGTCCACGGTCGTCGTCTGTTCGCTGGTACTGCTGTTCCTGCGCCAGGACACGGGTGTGATCAATAACCTTATTGCCGCGTTGGGCGGCGAACGCAAGGAGTTTATTACTATCGCCCCCGCGTTTGACGATATTTATGTGTGGTCCGGCGTTTGGCAGAACCTGGGCTGGAACTCCATCATCTATATATCCGCGCTTTCCAGCGTATCGCCTGATCTTGTGGAGGCTGCCCGTATCGACGGCGCAACGCGGTTCAAGATCATCCGGCACATCAACCTTCCCTCCATCATGCCGACGATTGTGATTATGCTGATTTTAGCCTGCGGCAACATTTTGTCCGTCGGGTTTGAAAAAACCTATCTGCTCCAAAAATCCCTGAACCTTTCCCGCTCCCAGGTAATCTCCACCTACGTATACGAAATGGGTCTGAAGAATACGCAGTACAGCTATTCCACCGCAATCGGCCTGTTTAACACGGCGGTGAACTTCTCACTGTTGATTTTCGTCAACGGCTTTGCGCGCAAGGTTTCCGACATCAGCATTTGGTAAGGGGGGAGAAAGCAAGTGAAAGCGCATTCCGATATACTGCTCAAGGTGATAATCGTTGTGGTGATGACGGTGATCGTAATCGTAACCGTTTATCCGATTTACTTTTCGGTGGTTGCTTCCCTTTCCGAGCCGGCGGACGTCATCATGGGCAACGTATCCGTATGGCCCATTGGCTTTACGAAAGAATCCTACCAGAACATTCTCAACCAGAGCAACGTCTGGGTCGGTTACCGCAACTCGATCGTCTACATGGTTTTCGGTACCCTGCTGAGCCTGTGCCTTACCATCCCCGCCGCGTATGTGCTCAGCCATCACAACCTGCCCGGTCGGAATATTCTGTCGTGGTACTTTATCCTCATCCTGTACCTGTCCGGCGGCCTGGTGCCAACCTATTTGGTGGTGCGGGGGCTAAACCTGCTCAACAAGCCCTACACGATGATTATTATCGCTTCCTTTTCCGTATACAATATGGTAGTCTCCCGCGTGTATTTTGAGTCCTCCATCCCCATGGAAGTCTATGAATCCGCACGTATCGACGGCGCTTCGGAATTCGGACAGTTTTTCCGTATCGCATTGCCGCTGGCAACGCCCATTATCGCCGTGATCGGTCTGTTTTATGCCAGTACCCGGTGGAATGATTACTTCAACGGCATGATATACCTGTCCAACAGCGATTATTATCCCCTGCAGCTGGTACTGCGGAATATATTAATCCAAAGCCAAATGGCGGCCGCAACCATAGACCCCACGATGGACCCCGAAGCCGTGGTCGCGCTGACGCGCAGAACCTACATGGCAGAAACAATGAAGTACGCGCTTATCATCATCTCCTCGCTGCCTATGCTGGCCCTCTACCCGTTTGTGCAGAAATACTTTGTCAAGGGTATGATGATCGGCTCCGTGAAAGGCTGATGCCACTTTACGCACAACCGCAGCCGTGGCTGCGGAAGTAATAAATTTTTTAGGAGGTAAAACCAACATGCGCAAACTACTCTCCCTGCTCTTCTGCGTGACCTTGCTGCTCAGTTACTCCACCAGTCTTGCGGAAGTCAATCACCCCGACTACATCAACTATGACAGCGCTCTGCCGATTATCCAGGAAGGAAACGAAGAAGGCGAAAAAATCGTGCTTACCATGATGGTCGGTGCGGATGCCGTTTCCGGTAAGTGGGATGATTTATGGGTCAAGAAGTTCATTGAAGATTATTTCAATGTAACGATCAAAGTGGAACAGATTCCCGAAACTGCCCTGACGGAGCGCAACGCGTTGCTTTTTGCCAGCGGCGATCTCCCGGACCTGATGATGAACCTGAGCTTTACAACCAACAACATCGTAATGTTCGGCCAGGCAGAGGGACAGCTGCTGAAGCTTGACGAGTACATGGACGAAACGCTTACCCCCAATATCCTCAAACGTTTCTCAGAGCTGCCCGATGCGCTGACCGCAGCCACCACACCCGACGGCCACATTTATACACTGCCGAAAATCGGCGAAAATATGGATGGAACCTCTCTGGACCGCGTGATTTACAACTCCGCCTGGAGAGAAGCCTGCGGTTTGGACGATCCTCAGACGCTTGATGAATTCGTGAATATGCTGCGTGCATTCAAGGAGAAGGATGTTGCAGGCGTCGGCTCGGAAAACGTTGTTCCCCTGGGCGGCGGCTATGAAGCCTCCAACCCCGGCTGGTACATCCTGAACGCACTTGGCTTCGTAGGCGACAGGGTTTATAACGACGAATACAGCAGCTATGGCGTACGTCCTGCTATACTGAACGGCGAGTGTGTACTGCCGGTTGGCAGCGAGCTTTTCAAAACCTATCTTGAAACCATGAAAACCATGTACAGCGAAGGTCTGCTGGCCAAAAACTTCTTCCTTTTGGACAGAACGGAACTGACCGGGCAAATTCTAAACAATTATGTGGGTGTTGTGGCCGAAAGCCGCATCGACTCCTTTGGCCTCACCACCTGGAACGAATGGGAAGCGGCCCGCGCGTTGACCAGTGAAACAAACCCTGAAGCCGCATGGTTCAAACCTGTCTCCGCCGAAGTGGTCGGCAACTTTGCGATCGGCGCCGACACGAAATATCCGGAACTCTGTATGCGCATAGCAGATTATTTCTTCAGCGATGAAGCCCGTATTTTCTGGATCGGCCCCGTTGACGGCAGCGAAGAAGCAATGGGTTATCTGGGACGCACCAAAGTCACCACCGCCGTAAGCGTTGCCTCCAAACCCCTGGACAAAACCCGTTTCCCGGCAGGCATTTCTGACAACTGGAGCTATGTCGTCGGCTATCTTACCTTCTGCCCGCGGTTTGGCGCGATTGACATGTTTGACAGTGTATATTATTATCACAAGTATTACCACGAAGGTGAAGAAGCCGATCCCTCCGTGCTCAATCCCGAATTCCCGGATCACTTCTTCCGCATTTCCGGACTGGCAAAACTGACGGATTCGCTTGAAGCCGGCTTCCCCGTTGTGTATTACCTTGACGACGAAACCACATACCGCCTTACGGAGCTTTCCACCATTTTTGATCCCTACGTAAAAGAGCAGGTAGCCCTGTTCATCACCGGAGAACGCTCTCTGGATGAGTTTGAAGATTTCCAGGCAGAGCTTGACGGTATGGGCTTCCAGGAATATCAGGCGATCTACCAACAGGTATGGGCCGGTACCCTGAGCAACCGGTAACCCAAACACATTTTCTCCGCCCGGAGCTCTCCCTTTGCAGGGCTCCGGGTTCTATTCATTTCAGGAGGCCGGCTTTCATGCACAGAAGTATATCCCTAAAATGGAAATACTGGCTGAATTATGTATTCATCGGACTTATTGCGTGTGCAACGGTCGGTTTGTCTGTCTATATATACTCAATGGAACAACTAACGCAGAATGTAAACGAATCGGCAGCGATTGAAATATCCACAGCCGCAGCCTATCTGGAAGAACAGATCGACGTCTTTGAGGATATCGCAACACGGATCAGTACCACAAGCTATTACCGCGAATCCTATCGCAATGCAAGCGTTTCAGATCAGCGAAAAATACTGGATGGGCTTACAGAGTTCGGAAATTATTCACCGATCATCGATTCCTATTTTTTATATACGCGCATCGACAGCAAAATATGGAAATCGGGAGCACAAAACACTTTTGATTATTATGCCAGCCTGGTGCTCAAGATATCCGATACACAGGCATTTCATGATTATTTGAATACCGTGGAAACGATCTCGGCATACAGTGTGGATAACAATTTCGTTCTCATCTGCGTACCAATGCATATCGACAGTTCCCGCAACGACGCATACGACAGCGTAATCAGTTTCATTGTCTACCATCAAACTCTTGATGAGTACCTTTCTGTTTACGCACCCAACTTCAAAGGCAGTTTGCAGCTCTATATCAACGGCGTCCCGCTTTTTGACGCAGATCCTGCCTGGGTTGACCTTTGTTTTGAAACGGGTCCCTATGGTCTGTTATGCAACGCAAGCCTGATCGCGGTAGATTCCTCCAACGGCATCTTCCGGATTATCACCGATACGGAAGATGCGGTCATATTCTCCTATACCCATGTCGTACGGCAGGTCAACGCGATTATTATCATCCTGTGTCTGCTGATTATTCTTAGCCTCGCGTATCTGCTGGCCAGCCGAAGCTATTACCCGATTCAGCAGTTGCTGAAAAGGCATCAACCCGAACAAAAGGAACGCACAAAAAACGCGTCCCGTAACGAGCTTGCGCAAATCGACGCCATGCTGACGCGTTCTTCCATGTCGGAGTCCCTTTTGCAAAAACAGGCGGATGAGCTTCGAAGAAAACAAACGCTGCTTTCTCGTCAGTTTTTCTTCCATCTACTCAACGGAAGCCTGAACGGCGCCATCACTTCGCGCGCCGATTCCCTTGGCATCCGGCTGACAGGCAACCTGTTCCGTGTAATCAACATCAGATTTACCTCCTACAGTATAATGGAAACAGAAAGTGAAAACATCGAAATGCTCTCTGACGAGACGATGTGCTTTTTCTGCGTACCACTGGGCACGGATAACCGGTGCGTGGTCATCATCAACGTGGATGATGACCAGGTATTGGATATCGCGGAAGATTTGCTCGTCGCCCTGTGTGAATCGGGAAGCAGCAATTTTAGCATCACCTCCTCAAGCAAGGATTTTGATGATCTTTCCGAGCTTTCCTTCATGCTTTCCTTCACCGAAATTCAAAAGACCGCAGAGAAAATATACCAGGCGGTTACCCAGCATGGCAAAGACGAGGCTTTGCTGGCATTTCACGAATTTTTGAACAATTCCAAAGTTTTTCCGCCCGCACAGCAGCTGTTTGTCAGCTCCGAGTTGATTATCAGGCTGGTAAATGACAGTGAGGAAGCGGTAAGGGATTCCCTTCGCGCAAAAGCGGCATTGCTGATGACTGAACCCAACAACGAAGTGCGCATTGCCAGCCTTGAGAATTTACTGGTCGAGTTATGCATGCTGTACAATATCAGTCCCAATAATGACGATTACAAATCGGATGAGGATATCCTGTTCTATATAGATCAAAACCTGAATAACTGCTGCTTGGATATCTCGTCTATCGCACAGGCGCTGATGCTTACTCCCAAAGCCGTTCGTAAAGCAATTCGTGAGCGCACCAACGCATCGCCGCGCGAGTATTTCAATCACCGCCGTGTGGAAACCGCTATGGAGCTGTTGGTCAATACAAAGCTGAGCGTTTCGGAAATATCCCAGGCCGTTGGCTATGGAAGCGTATCCTACTTCATAAAAAATTTTAGAATGATGACAGGAAAAACCCCTGCCGTTTATCGGATGGAAGCCGCGGAAGCATAGGATTATATCCGCATTCCTACGCCGAATATGCTTGATCGTCACACACCTTTTGCGGAGATTCGGCAGCTGCTGCCGATCTGTCAGAAGCGCTTTGCGGCCTGCCTGTAGGCGGACGGGGTCATCTGTTTGCTTTTATGGAAGGTGCGCAGAAAATGCGACAGACTGCCAAACCCGGATGCAAAGGAGATTTCAGTTACGCTCATTTCGGTATCCTCAAGCAGCGTGCAGGCATATTGAATCCGAAGACGGGTGCAGTATTCAACAAATCCGCAGCCAGTTACTTTCACAAACTGCGTACAGAAATGATTGGGGGATAGCTCCGCCACGCGAGACACCTCCGCAAGAGAAAGCGGAGAAAGATACCGCGAATGAATGTATTGCAGCACAAGGTATTGCCTCCGAAAGGCAATGTCCGGATGGTACTGCTGCTCGGGAGGGGACAATTCGAAAAGCGTTGCCAGCAGGAGCATAATCAGCGCATATACTTTTGCTTCGCCACAAGCAGACGGAACAGACATCGCCCTTCTTATCCGCTGAAAATCAGAACGGCTCAGCGCATAATGATCGCCGTTTAGCTGTGTGAAGCACGGCATGTGATTTGTGTTCAGCAATTGCTCAATGCGCGTGGGCAAACCGTTGGCCGGCAGTTTGATGCTGATAAAGGCAAGGGCAGCATCCGCCTCCAGCCGGTGCAAATCCGTGGGAGACAGCAAGTATAAGCTTCCCGTTTCAACGGGAATGGGATGTCCGTTAATCCATTGCATACCCCGGCCGCCGGTTACCAGCTCCAGCTCATAGTAGGTATGCCAGTGCAATGGACATGATTGATCGACCTGGGTTTCATTGTAGTATATGCGATATGCCCCGATGTCACATTTCGCTTCATCTTCCATTGTAAAACGGTTTGGAACAATTTTCATCCATAACGACCCCCGGAATATTATATCGATATACCGTAATATATGCAATACATCCGGAATATCCGGATAGCAGATCGCAAGACATATCCCCTATACTGTAACCATCTGACATACAAAGGGGATTTGAACAGTGCTTTCTTTGGACGGTGCATGGAATCTATTCTATCGGCTGGAAAACAGCGGTGATCCCTGGCAGCAGATTGAGGCGCAGGTGCCCGGCAATGTGGAACTGGATTTGGAACACGCAGGTATTGAACCTGATCCATTCTATGGAGAAAATATCTACCGTTTTCGAAAATATGAGTTTTATGAATGGCGCATGGAACGAGATTTTCTCCTTACGCCGGATTTTAAGAATAAAACGGTCGCTTTGACATTGGAAGGGGTCAACACCTATGCCGATATCATGATCAACGGGATTGACGTCGGTTTCTGCGACAACATGCTGATCGCCCACACATTCGATGTCACAAGCTCCGTTCAATACGGCAGCCAAAACACGCTTTCCATTCTCATCCATTCTGCGGTCAATATCGCAAGACAACGAGAGTTTGCCGTTGCCTTATCCGGCGGGGAACACACGGACGAATTTGTATGGCAGAGAAAACCGCCCCACTCCTTTGGCTGGGATATCATGCCAAGGTTCCCCTCCGCCGGATTATGGCGCGGCGTACATTTGGACATCGTGCCGGATACGCGCATCACACAGGCCTATTATGCAACGGTAAAAGCGTCGCAGAAGTGTGCCGAGCTGGTTTTCAAGTATCGTTTTGCAACAAACGAAACCCTGCTGGACGGATTTTCCATACGTGTATCCGGCGAAGGTTTTATGCTGGAACAGCCAGCCCTTTTTATCAGCGGGGAGGGCCGGATTGCTATCGAAAATCCACGGCTCTGGTGGCCGCGCGGCTACGGCGACGCCGCGCTGTATACGGTTCAAATGGAGCTTATTCATAACGGAATTGTTGTTGACACCAAAACGGATATCATCGGTATCCGCGAAATTGATATTGATCACGTCATGAAGGCCGGAGACGAGGGAGAGTTCCTCATCCGTGTAAACGGCACGAAGATACTGGCAAAGGGCAGCAACTGGGTTCCGCTGGACGCCATGCACAGCCGGGATGCCTCGAAATACGAGGACGCGCTTGGTCTCTTTGAGGAAATGGGCTGTAATATACTTCGCTGCTGGGGCGGCAACGTATATGAAGACCACGCATTTTATGCTTTGTGCGACCGTTATGGCCTGCTGGTTTGGCAGGATTTTTCCATGGCTTGCGCAATCTATCCGCAGGATGACAATTTTTACCATATCATCGAAAAAGAAGCGGCAGCGGTCATCACAAAGCTGCGAAACCATCCCAGCATTCTTTTATGGGCCGGGGATAATGAAGTGGACGAATCCTATCTCGGAAAGCATTTCGCCACCGAGGAAAACCGGTTCAACGCCATTTCCCGGACTATATTGCCAAGGGTTGTCCGCCTGCATGACCCGTACCGCATGTACCTGCCTTCGTCTCCCTATATCCCAGCGGGAATCAAGCGATACAGCGTACCGGAACAGCACAACTGGGGTGCCAGGGCCTATTTTAAGGATGATTTCTATAAACATACGCAGGCACATTTCATCAGCGAATGCGGGTATCACGGCTGTCCCGCGGTGGAATCTCTTGAAAAATTCATCCCGACGGATTCTTTGTGGCCCTGTAATAACCGCGTTTGGGACACCCATAACACAGATTATCTGGCGAACGTACCCCGCTCATACAATCGGAATCAATTGATGATGGATCAGGTTTCCATTCTCTTTGGCAGCATTCCCCCGGACCTGGAAACCTTCTCCCTGTTGTCCCAGTTTTCACAGGCGGAAGCCAAGAAGTTTTTTGTGGAACGCACGCGGATTAAAAAATGGCGGCGTACTGGGGTTATATGGTGGAATATGCTGGATGGCTGGCCGCAGATATCCGACGCCGTTGTAGATTATTTCTTTGTCAAAAAGTTAGCGTTTACCTGGCTCAAACGTGTGCACGCCCCGATATGTCTGATCATGGATGAATTGGTCGATTGGACCCATGACGTAGTGCTTTCCAACGACAGCCGGGAAAGCCGGTCCGTTGTCTGGCAGGTTACAGATGGAGATACCGGTGATGTTATCCTTTCGGGAGAAACCTGTTCACCAGCCAATGAAAACATTGTGGTGGGATCCATACGGGAATTGGCCGGAACAAAAAAGCTGTATCTGCTGTATTGGCACATTGAGCAGGAGACCTACCGAAATCACTACATTTCAGGTTATCCCCCTTATCCAGTTGACAAAGTAAATCAGTGGATCCGGCAGATTAGCGCGTTATGAACGGAGGATCAGAAATGGAAGCTTCCCGTGATTTGGCGGCACTTCTCAACCGCTACCCGCAGGTAGTGCCAATCCAGGAAAAAATCATGTCTGCTTACGCCATGCTGTCGAGCTCTTTCCGCAGCGGAGGCCGGTTGTTGCTCTGCGGCAACGGCGGCAGCGCATGCGATTGTGAGCACATTGCGGGAGAGCTGATGAAGGGCTTTTTATTACCCCGCCCCCTCCCTGTTGAAGAGCAGAATGCCTTAGCGGCTTTGGGAGCGGATGGAAAAGCATTGGCAAAAAAGCTGCAATGCGCACTTCCTACGCTTTCGCTGACCGGGCTGCCCGCCCTGAGTACGGCTTTCGGGAACGATGTCGATCCGGAAATAACCTTCGCGCAGCAGGCGTATGCCTACGCACGGCCGGAAGATGTGCTTATGGGCATTTCCACCTCCGGAAACGCAAACAACGTCTGTTTTGCAGCAGTAGCTGCAAAATGCCGCGGTGCAAAGGTTATCGGACTTACCGGGTTGGGCGGCGGAAAGCTTGCTGCATACTGTGATCTGCTGCTGGATGTACCGGAAACAGAAACCTATCGTGTACAGGAACTCCATCTGCCAGTCTATCACTGCCTGTGTGCAATGCTGGAGCACTCGTTTTTCGAAGCCTGAAACGGTTGTAGGATTCTGAAATGAAGCATGTATACCTGATCGGCAATGCGCTTCTGGAACCGTTTGGCTATGGCGCAAGCCAGAAGGCACGCTGGCATTGCAGCGGATCGCCCGCAAAATTCGCACGACCGACATCTTAAATCACTCCCCGTCCCAGAAAAACGGCTGGATTCTGTGGGAAAAGGACGGCGAAAGCGCGCCCGTGATCCTGTTCAATCCCCATGCGTTTCCCATCACCGTGCAGGTGCAGATCAACGCCGTGGTATGGGGAGTTACCGACAGCCTTGGCCGCACTGTTGCCGTTCAAACGGTACGAGTCCCCCAGACAAACCACTCAGACCTGTATAATTCCATGTTCCTGGCGCCCGTGCCCGCCTGGGGCTACGCTGTGTATTATCTATTAAATCCTGTATAGTGGATGCCCCGGCACAGCCATCCGTCATAGCGGCTGACTACACGCTGGAAAACGAATACCTTCAGGTCATTTTCAACCCGGATACCGGGCGGATCGACAGCTTCCTGGACAAAACATGTGCGCACGGCGGCTTGCAGGCGGTCCTCTGGCCAGACCTGTACTGATTCAAAACAGCGATGCGGATACATGGTCCCATGGGATATTCTCCTTTGAGGAAGAAATATCAGCCTTTCAGCTTGCTTCTATCTCAGTTCTGGAAACCGGTCCGCTGCGCGGCGTGATCCGTGTAGTTAGCCAATATGGCGCTTCTACCCTTACGCAGAGGTTCCGGCTGACCCACGGACAAAAGCAGTTAGAAGTGAGAACCATCGTGGATTTCCACGAGAAGCTTGCGTTGCTTAAGCTTTCTTTCATGGCCAATATTCAGCACCCGGAGCCTGTCCATTCCATGCCTTCAGGTTATATTTACAAACAGTCCGACGGTCTGGAGGAACCTGCGCATATGTGGGTTGCAGTTGTAGATTCTGCTGACGGTTATGGTCTGGCGCTGTTGAACGACGGCCGGTACAGCTTTTCCTGCAACGGAAACGACCTGCGCATGGTCGCGGCCCGCGGAGCCGTTTTTGCCGATCATTTCGGGAAGCGCGACGATCAAGTAGAGTCCATGGATCAGGGCGAGCTTCGCTTCACGTATGCCCTTATGCCCTGCAGCAAAGAGCACTTTCAGGAGGCAGCGAATGCGGCCGACTTGCTCAACCGCCCGCCGGTCATGGTGATGGAGGGGCATCACGATGGTATCCTGCCCCCTGTTGGCCAGGGAATTCATATTGGTTCGGACCATGTAACGGTACAAGCCGCCAAACCGGCCGAGGACGGCAAGGGCTATGTGATCTGATTTCTGGAAACCGCAGGGAAGGCCGTAAATGTCACAGCGGAAATCCCCTTGCTCAAACGAACGCTTTCCATGTCGTTTGCTCCTCAGGAAATCAAAACGGTGTACCTTCCCCTCTCCGGCGAAGCCGCAGTGGAAACGGACTTCACGGAACGGCTTTTATCAACTTTGGATTATTGAAATACCATAAGTATGCATAAGAATTCGGAAAACTGAAAACAAGCTTCCTCCGTCCATGTATCACACGGCGGAGAAGAGCTTATTGAGGAGGATTGACGATGAATGGTCTGTACGTCGGTCTTGATATCGGCGGTACGAAATGCGCTATTGTGATTGGCGAAGCAGCCGATGATCTGCCCAAGCTGCTCTTCAAGTATTCGTTCCCTACGCCAGCTACGCAGGAAGAGGCAATGGAAACTTTCTGTTCAGTCGCTCTGGCGGAATGTAAAGGGCGGCAAATCCTGGGAATTGGCATCAGTGCCGGAAATCCGATGGATGCAGCGCAAGGCATGCTGCTCAATCCACCCAATTTGCCAAACTGGAGCGGCCTGTCGCTGACCCAGTGGGCTGCCCGAAAGCTGAAAGCTCCCTCTGTGATGGAAAATGACGCCAATGCCTGCGCCCTTGCAGAATGGCGTTGGGGCGCCGGCAAAGGATATCATAATATGGTTTTCCTAACCTTTGGTACGGGCATGGGAGCGGGTCTTATTCTTAAGGATCGTCTATACCGGGGCGCCACCGGAAACGCGGGAGAAGTGGGTCATTGGCGCCTTTCCGATTTCGGACCCGTCGGCTACGGAAAGCAAGGCTCTTTAGAGGGCTTCTGTTCCGGAGGGGGAATCGCACAGCTTGCGAAAAGCATCGGCCTTAGCTATGTTCAAAGAGGACAAACGCCCAGTTATTGGGACAACGGTACCATTACCGCAAAAACCGTTGCGGACGCCGCACGCCTGGGGGATGCGGCAGCGCTGGAAACCTATGCCCTGTGCGGACATATGCTCGGGAAGGGATTGGCTTTGATGGTTGATATCATCAATCCGGATTGCATCGTGATCGGGTCCATTTATCCAAGATGCGAAGATTTGTTTCAGCATACCATTATCGATTCGCTCCGTTCGGAAGCCTTAGGTGATTCCGCGGCTGCCTGCGCAATCCTGCCCGCAAAGTTGGGCGAACAAATCGGCGATTACGCTGCCCTCTCCCTGGCCATAGCTGCGGCTAAACAATAACCCACCGCGGTGCCGACCTCCCGGTCGAATGACCGTACGGCGCACGAAATGGCACTGACGCTGCATGCAAAATAAAACAACCAGGCAAACGATGAACAAAGCGCTTGTACGATGGCACGTTAGATTTTTGTTGGGTTGGGCTTGCGGAATCCGAAGTAGTAGCAACGCTACGTCAAGGGTTCTGCAAGCCTAACCCGGTGGAAATATGACGCGCCAGCGTGCAGGGGATGTAATCAGCGTCTATCTGGGCGGCATGCTGTTCGCTTGTTGTATATTCATGCAGTTTGTTATGCCCTGTACCGCCTCGGCAGAGAGCGCCGGGCCCGCTGTAACCCCCGAAAATCCTTATGTGATGAGGTGTCACAGCCTGTACGACACCGCAGACAGCGATTTTTCGCTCAACACAGCCGGTACCTACCGTGCGGGGGAAGCGCTCAAGGCCGCCATCTATACCGTGGAAACAGATTCGCAGTACAGCGGAGAGATGCGTATTGAAACCTCTGCCCGGCTGCCGCTCTATCAGTATTCCCTGCAATTGGAAACCCGCTACACTTTTTATCTTGGCGAGGGAATGTACGTCGTATTGCCGGATCACTGCAAAATGCATAAAGTGACCCGCGAGCCGAACTTCCAGAACCAGCGGGAAAAAGCGACCGTCCGGAAAAGGCGGTATATGACATGGCTTGAAATTCCGCAATCCAATTACTATGTCACGAATATCCCCGGCGAAGAAGGATACTTTGTCGTATCGTTCATCCAGGCAGAGCTTGGTGAGGAGGACCCGATTCGCGTTGATGTTTCCAACGGCGATGTGGCAACACTGGAAGTGCAGGAAAGCTTTGACACGTTTGTGGAATTTGTGAAGTGCATCGTCTGGTACACGGAGGTTGGCGTAGGCTGACAGGGAAGCGGGACCCCGGCTGACTTTCCATCCGTATCTACTGCAATATTCATCAAAGCCTTTCTGCTATGGCATTGATCCATTGCAAACGCAACGCAAACGGGGCGGCTTCAACTGTGAAGCCGCCCGTTTGCCATGGGTTTGGAGGTATATTGGTAAGCATTCTGTTTTTGCGTTTTGCGCTGCGTACAAGCACTAAAAGGGTAGGGTTATTGAGCCCGTCCGTTTTGTTGTCGCCTCGCTCCCTCCCGGTCGCCCACTCGCTTTTATTGTCGCATTGCTCCTTACCAGTCGCACTGCTCTGTAAAAGCTCCCAACTCCGGGTCGCTTTGCGCTTTGCGCAAGTGTCCACCGGACACCCGCTCACCTCCGTTGCCCTGCAAAACGTCCTCAACTTCGGGGTCGCTCACAGCTTCGCTGTGGTGCCCACTGGGTGGTTCATGCCCGTCAGGTTTATTGTCGCACAGCCCCTTCACTCAGGGGCTGTGCTCTGTAAACCTTCTCAACTTCAGCTCGTTTTGCGCTTCGCGCAAGCACCACACAGGGTAGGGTTATTGAGCCCGTCCGTTTTGTTGTCGCCTCGCTCCCTCCCGGTCGCGATGCTCTGCAAAACGTCTCAACTTCGGGTCGCTCACAGCTTCGCTGTGGTGCCCACTGGGCACACGCTTCCCTCAGTTGCCCGCGACGCTCAGCTTCCCCGCATCCACGCTTGGGCTGCCGAATGCGCCTTGGGGAAAGGTGAGATCGCTGCCCACGGCACGAACAGCCTTGAGCATTTCGTAAAAATTGCCTGCGATGGTGATCTGCTCCACCGGCTTGTCCTGCTTGCCATCCTTAACCGTAAATCCTTTGGACAGCAGGGAGAAATCTCCGCTCACGGCGTCGGCGCCCGCGTGCAGGCCGCTGACCTCGTTGATTACCAGTCCGTTACCCAGCTCTTTAAGCAGCTGTTCGTACGCGGTCTCCCCTGCCTCCAGATAAAAATTGGGTGGGCGAAACACGGATGGGCGCGGTATAGCTTGCCTTGCTGGCATTGCCGGTGGACGGCACGCCATCCTTCTTCGCGGTTTTCAAATTATGCAGGAAGGTTTTCAGCACGCCGCCTTCTATCACGGCATGCGTGCCGCCGGGCACGCCTTCGGCATCGAACGGACGGGACGCGATCCCATCCGCGCGCAGCGAATCATCCACAATGGATACGCATGGCGCGGCCACCGCTTCTCCCAGCCTGCCCTTGTAGATGGACAGGTCCTTTTGCACGTTCTCCGCGGAAAAGGCCGAGGCAAACGTCTCCAGCAGATCGGTCATGGCCCGGTGGTGGAGAATCACGCGGTACTGCCCCGAGGGTACCGGCGCGGCATGCAGCATGGAAACGGCGTCCCGCGCCGCCTCCGTACCAAGCTTTTGCGCGTTCAGCGCCGGAAAACCGCGCCCCACCTGAAACGCGATGCCCGTCGCGGTGGAATCGCCCTCGGTAGCCACCGGCATGATGTAGGCGATGCCGTAGGTAGCGGTGAACTGCTTGTCCATACCGAAGGTGTTTACAATGCGCACAGCCTCCCTGCCGGTAATGATCATGTTGTAGCCGACCTTCTGCACGCGCGCGTCATAAGCCTTGGCTGTATTCTCCACATCCAGCACAAACTGCAGCTTTTCATCCGGCTCGCCCGTTTCATCTTCCAGATCAAGGGGCGGGTTTTCTTCTTTTCCGTCATAGATAAACTGCTCGGAGGCGTCCTCGCAGAGCACGGCGGAATCCTTCGCGTTTTGCAGCAGCCAGCCGACAGCCTCCTCGTCAAACGCCTCGGTTGAGGCATAGCCGATCTTCCCATCCGCTTTTACACGGAAGGACAGCCCCTTTGTGAGGTTGGAGGAGTACTGCGTAATCTCCTGGTTGGTCGCCATCGCCTGAAAGCTCTCGTTCTCAACAATATAGGCTTCCGCCGCTTCCAGCCCGGCCTTCTGGGCCGCGGAAAACAGCTTTTCCAAAAACACATTCAGTTCCATGCTGCTCACTCCTTTGCTCTGCCGCCGACCGTCATCTGCTTCACACGGATCATCGGCTGGCCCACATTGGTCGGCACGCTGCCGGATATGCTGCCGCACATACCCTGATCCATCGTCATGGTTTTACCCACGCGGTCGATATTTAAAAGCACGCCGGAGCCCTTGCCGATCAGCGAAGCGCCGCGCACGGGCGTGGTGATTTTACCGTCCTTCACCAGATAGCCTTCCGACACGGCAAAGTTAAACTCGCCCGTCGCGGGGTTGACCGATCCGCCGCCCATCTTTTTGGCATATAAGCCGTCACCCATGGTGCGCATCATCTCGGCCTCGTCATCCTGCCCGGGGGCGATATAGGTGTTGCGCATACGCGAGGTCGGGGCGTAGGTATAGCTCTGGCGGCGGCTGCTGCCTGTGGAGGGCATGCCCATCCGCTTGCCGTTCAGCTTGTCGATCATATAGTTTTTCAGGACGCCGTTTTCGATCAGCACAAGGCGCGTGGTGGGCGTTCCTTCATCATCCACGCGGGTGGAGCCCCATTCGTTGGGCATTGTACCGTCGTCGATCGCGGTTACACAATCGGCGGCAATCTTCTGCCCCAGCTTGCCGGTGAACTCGCTCAGGCCGAAGGCCACGCTGGTCGCCTCCAGGCTGTGGCCGCAGGCCTCGTGGAAGATCACGCCGCCGAAGCCGCCGTCAATCATCACAGGCATCACGCCCGCGGGGCACTCCGGTGCGGAGAGCATCAGCGCCGCGGTTGTGGCCGCCCTTTTGCCGACTGCCTCCGGGTTCACGCGCTGGCTGAACAGCTCAAAACCCATGGACGCGCCGGGGTTTTCCGAAGCCTGCTGCTTTTCCCTGCCGTTGTCGGCCATCGCGGCGCAGGCCATGCGGGTGCGGATGCGCGTGTCTTCCACATACAAGCCTTCCGAATTGCAAAGGATCACATCCTGCTCGGTATCCATATATACACAGTTCACCTGTTTGATATCCGCGCTCACGGCACGCGCCGCCGCATCGGCCGCGCGGAGAACATCAAGCTTCTTCTTGTTTTCCACACTGGATGGCAAAAGCAAAATCCGGTCGGGCTGCGGCAGCGGCGGCGTTTGGAACGCCGGTATGCCAAGCACCGTCTGCTTTTGGCCGCGCACAGCCGAGGCCACCTGTGCGGCGCAGCGCAGCAGCCCGGCCCGATCGGTTTCATTGGTATAGGCGTACACCGCGTTCAGCCCCACAAACACGCGGATGCCCGCGCCGTGCAGGCGGCTGAAGTTGATGCTCTCCGCCTCGCTGTTCAGCAGCTGCATTCTGGCGGAACGCGTGTCCTCCCAAAAGATTTCGGCAAAATCGCCGCCGCAGGCAAGCGCCGCTTGCAGCACTTCCTGTGCGTATTCTTTCATAATCTACATACCTCCCTGTTTGTAACAACGGTTTGCCTGCCTATCATACCACAGAATGCCCCCAATACCCAGTGCCGCTGCCGGTTTCAGCCCGGCCGCACCGCTGTCAGGCGAACTTTTTACAAGACCTGTACCCGTTTGTCCAATTCATACTTTGTTGCGCGGACTGAGTTTCATATAAAAAGCACAAAAAGCGGAAAAGTTCTCTGTACGAATTGGGATGATGTTTTCCAGGCTATACATCGTGTACAAAGCCGCATGACAAACTTTGGCTATTTACACCATTTGCAATTCAAGCCGCAGAAGCTATAATAATAACAGATTGAGTCACACTGAACGGTGGTTCGTTCAACAAGATAAAGGAGGCTATTTCATGGCAAGCGTATCTCTGAAAAAAATTACTAAGGTATATGCAGGAAATGTTGTCGCTGTCAGCGATTTTGATCTGGACATCGAGGATAAGGAGTTTATCGTTCTGGTTGGCCCTTCCGGTTGTGGTAAATCCACCACGCTGCGCATGGTTGCCGGCTTGGAAGAAATCTCCAGCGGCGAGCTTTATATCGGCGACCGTCTGGTAAACGACGTCGCCCCCAAGGACCGCGATATCGCCATGGTGTTCCAGAACTACGCACTGTATCCGCATATGACCGTGTTTGACAATATGGCGTTCGGCCTCAAACTGCGCAAAACCCCCAAGGCCGAAATCAAAACCCGCGTGGAAGAAACCGCCAAGGTTTTGGATATCTACCATCTGTTGAACAGAAAGCCCAAGGCGCTTTCCGGCGGCCAGCGCCAGCGCGTTGCCCTCGGCCGTGCCATCGTGCGTGAGCCCAAGGTCTTCCTGATGGACGAACCGCTGTCCAACCTCGACGCCAAACTGCGTGTGGCCATGCGTACCGAGATCACCAAGCTGCATCAGCGCCTGCAGACCACCTTCATCTACGTTACCCACGACCAGACCGAAGCCATGACGATGGGCTCCCGCATCGTGGTTATGAAGGACGGCTTCGTGCAGCAGGTGGACACCCCCCAAAACCTGTACGATTATCCCAACAACCTGTTTGTGGCAGGCTTTATCGGCAGCCCGCAGATGAACTTCTTCGACGTCAAGCTGGAAAAGGAAGGCAAAGACGTAGTCGCCAAGTTCGGCCAGAACAAAATCACCATCCCGCCCAGCAAGCTGTCCAAGTTCGGGGATGAGGACTATATCGGCAAGGAAGTTATCATGGGCATCCGCCCCGAAAACATCCACGACGAAGATGTGTTTGTACAGTCCGCTCCCGACGCCGTCATCAACACCGACGTCGAAGTGACCGAGCTCATGGGCTCCGAGACGTACCTCTATCTGGCCACCACCGGCAAAGAGGGCAACATCATCGCCCGTGTCAATCCCCGCACCACCAGCCGTGCAGGCCAGACCATCCCGGTTGCGTTTGACGTAAACCACCTCCATTTCTTCGACAAGGAAACCGAAGTGACGCTGCTTACCCGCTAAGCAAAATGGCGTTTTCCCCTGTCTGTTTTCTGAACAGGCAGGGGTTTTTCATGTCAGCGGAGCTTACTTGCGCATAATGCCCTAAAGGGCGGGATGCGCTTGACTGTAAGGAGGATGTACCATGAGCGTATCCATATCCTATGATCAGGATCATAAGCTGACAATTTCCGGTATTGCCTGCGATTGCGGGCTCACACACCGGCTGCCGACACAGGACATCTATGTGGGAAGCGGCATTGCCAAAAACACGCCCCGCTACATCCAAAAGCGCGGCCTGGGCACGCACTGCGTGCTGGTTGCCGATCAAAACACCTGGCCGCTAGCGGGCAAGGCGCTTACGGAGCAGCTGGAGAGTGCGGGCTTTTCCGTCATCCGCTGCGTCATCACCCGCGACGGCGTAATGGACCCCGATGAACGCGCCTGCGGCGAGGTGCTGTTATCCATACAGCCGGAAACCGAATTTCTCATCGCCGTGGGCTCCGGCAGCATTACCGATACCACGCGCGTCAACGCCATGCGCTGCAAGCTGCCGTTTGTCAGCGTCGGCACGGCGCCCTCCATGGACGGCTATACCTCCGTGATCGCGCCACTGCTGCTGCGCAATGTAAAAATCCACCGGGCAGGGGTATGCCCAGAGATCATCGTATGCGATACCGATATCCTGCGCACCGCGCCCATCGATATGGTCTGTTCCGGCGTGGGCGATGTGCTGGGCAAGTATATCGCCAAGGCGGACTGGATGCTCGGCAGCCTGATCAATGGCGAAACCTACTGCACGGTATGCGGCCAGATTGTAACCGACGCGATTGAAAAGCTGCTTGCCAACGTAGAAGCCATCCGCGACCGCACCGAGGAGGGCATCCGGATTTTAATCGAAGCGTTGCTGCTGGCGGGTGTCACGATTATGATCGTCGGCCACACACGCGCCGTGGCCTCCGTGGAGCACAACATCGCCCATTACTGGGAAATGATGCAGCTCATTCACGGCCATCATCCGCCCGCCCACGGCGCGTCCGTAGGTGTAGCAACGCTGTTGGCATGGCCGATGTACACGCGTTTTGCCACGGAGGATTTATCCAGGCTGGATCTTGACGCCATCAAGGCCCGGCGCATCACCCGGGAGGAGCGTACGCAATGGATGCTGAAAGCCTTTGAGCCGGAGGCCGCCGAGAGCATCATGCGCGATAACCCGGAGGACTTCCTGACCTGGGAGGAGCAGCTGCGCCGCATCCAAACCGCCCAGCAAAAGCAGCGGGAGATCCGCGAGGTGATCGCCCAGCTGCCGCCCTATCAAACCATTGTTGACGCCATGAAAACCCTCGGTGCGCTGACCACGCCCGCCGAATGCGGCATCGACAATACGCTTCTCAACCTTTCCATGCACTGCGCCAAGGATTACCGCACACGTTATACGCTGTTCAAGCTTATTGCGGAATGCGGGCTGGAGGAGGACTATCTGGCCGGGTATCCGCTGTAGAAAAGCCGCCGGGCCTGTTCCATCCTCTCTTGCAAAAAAACCGGGAAGGATCGCAATATGCGTCCTTCCCGGTTTTGCCTGTTCAGGGTTTCATTCATTCGCAGCCAGACCGGAATCGTACAATATATCCTCAATCACGCCGCTTTTCAGGTTTACAGTTACCCCATAGATGCCGTCCTTTTCCGTGCGGACGCCCTCCTGCTGGGTCAGGTGGAGCAGCAACTCCACAACGGGTTCGCCGTCCGTAAAACGGTAAGCGATATCATAGGGATCCTCAGTCCAGGTGAACTGCGCGCATTGCTGCGCCGTCAATCCATATTCACCGGCCAGTGCCGCCAGCGCCAGCGTGCGGGCATCCTCCAGGGTGATTGCCGCGGCGGCTGTCGCCTGCGCCTTGCTTTCTTCCCAAGCCTGCTGCCACGCCTGATCGTACGCTTCCAGCTCTTCTTCCGATAAGGGTTCGTTTTCCTGCCCCGGTACCTCCGTATGCGGCAGTGTGGCAAGCAGCTCCCCGTACTGATCCGAGCAGAGCATGGCAAGCTGCGCCGAACCCCATACGGTCGATCCGGGTTCGCCGGAGGGCTCCTCCCCGTCATGGCTCCACGCCGCGTCGGCCCTGCCGTTTGTCACCGTTACCGTGTATACGCCGACCTGCGGGGCATAGAGCATCTCCACCGGCTCATAGAGAAACACCCGGCCGCCGTCCGGCGTGTTTTCCGTTTCGCTGCACACCAAAACCGTCATCATCTCATCGGTAATCCCATACTGTTCCTCCAGTGCACGGTTTGCCAGCCGCTTGGCATCATAGTGCGGCGAGAATACAAGCCCGGCCGCCCATGCAGTGATCACCGCGCATAGGATGATGGCCGCCGACGCTATGGCGCATCGTCTCCTTCTCCCCGGTTTCCGGCTGCGCGGCGTTTGCCGCATAACACGTTGTGTGAGAAGCGGGTCCTCCCGCAAGCCGGATAGGGATCGGTTCAACGCGCCCTGAATCAGCTTCCTGCTTTGTTCGTCACTCATCAAAAAGCCCTCCTTCCAGTCCGTCCTTCAGCTTTGCTCTGGCGCGGCACAGCCTGCCGCTGACAGCCTGCTGCGAGATGCCCAGCGCCTGCGCCGTTTCCACCGCGGACATGCCCTGATAGTAGTACAGCAGCACGGCCTCCCGCAGCTTTACCGGCAAGCGCATTACCGCAAGGGTCACGGCCCTGTCGCGCTGTGAGGGCTGCACAGATGGTTCCGGCAGGCTATCCGGCGTAACGGTACGGTCTGTATGGCGGAACCATGCGGTCCGCCGCGTATCGCGGCAGGCATTCATGGCGATTCTCATCAGCCATGTTTTCTCTCCTGCGTCGCCCCGGAACGTTCCCAAGCTGCGATAGGCTTTGAAAAACGTCTCCTGTACCGTGTCCTCCGCCAGGGCAAGGTCATGCAGATACGCATAGCAAAGGCGCAGCAATGTGGTTTGATACTGTGCCACAAGGCTTGCAAGCCTTTCCTCCGGTGTATGGTCTTCCACGCCCCGCTCACCTCCTTCCCTTTAATAGACGGAATCAGAATGTGTTTTTACAACATGGCGATGGGTATTTACAAGCAAAACAATAAGCGTTTTCTCTCCAATCCGGTCACGATACAATAAAAATCAAGAACCTCTTCTATCGTAACACTATGGCCGCGCACAGCGCGGCCATAGTTGTGTATTGATGCAGTTTTTTCTGTCGCCGGGGCAGCCCGCGTTTATCGCCGCGTTTTGCCTGTATCTACAGTGTTACCCCTGTTTTGAAGATCGCAATCCCGCGGTATCCGTTCTGCTCGTTTCTGGATAGCTTGCCGCTTGCCGTCTCCAGCACCAGCGCCATTAGATCATCGGTAAGCTGCTCCATCGTGTGTGTGGTTAACAGCTGACCCGCGTCAAAATCGATCCAGTTTTTCTTATGCTGCGCCATTTGGGAGTTGCTGGCGATTTTCAGCGTCGGCACCGGCCCGCCGAACGGCGTACCGCGCCCGGTGGTAAACAGCACAATCTGTGCGCCCGCCGCCGCCAGCGCCGTGGTGGCTACCAGATCGTTTCCCGGCGCGCTGAGCAGGTTCAGCCCGGCTTTGGCTACACGCCCGGCATAGGGAAGCACATCGCGTACGATGGCGGAGCCGCTCTTTTGCGTGCAGCCCAGCGCCTTATCCTCCAGCGTGGTAATCCCGCCCTGCTTGTTACCGGGCGACGGATTTTCATACACCGGCTGATGATGCTCCTCATAGTAGCGCTTAAAACCATTGATCATGCCCACGGTGTCCTGAAACACTGATTCGGTTTCGCACCGTTCCATCAGCAGCGTTTCGGCGCCGAACATTTCCGGCACCTCCGTTAAAATGGTCGCGCCGCCCATGGCCACCAGCCTGTCCGAAAACCGGCCGACCAGCGGGTTGGCCGTAATGCCGGAAAACCCGTCCGATCCTCCGCATTTCAGCCCGACGATAAGTTGGTCCGCGCTGATGGTTTCGCGTTTGTCCATTTGCATACGGGCTGCAAGCTCTGTAAGCATCTGCATGCCGGTTTCCAGCTCATCGTCCGTCTCCTGCGTCACCAGAAAGCGGACGCGGCTTTCGTCATACGCAGGCATATGCTTTTTGATTTCCTCCACGCCGCTGTTCTCGCAGCCCAGCCCCAGCACCAGCACGCCGCCTGCGTTGGGGTGCACGGCGAGGTCCGCCAGTATCTCGCGCGTATTATCCTGATCGTCTCCCATCTGGGAGCAGCCATAAGGGTGTTCAAAAGCCGACACGGCTTCCACCGCTCCGCCGACCAGCGCCTGCGCGCGTTCCTTCAGCGTTCGGGCGACATCATTCACGCAGCCGACGGTAGGCAAAATCCACAGCTCATTGCGCAC
This sequence comes from Candidatus Limiplasma sp., assembly GCA_963664595.2. GTDB lineage: Bacteria > Bacillota > Clostridia > Christensenellales > Aristaeellaceae > CAXXOK01. The sequence goes on from CAXXOK010000007.1 coordinate 266,111, forward strand.
GCCCGCGCGGCCGTATTGGCGGGCATAGCCCTGAAAGGTTTGGGGCGGAATATTGGGCAGCGTGTGCAGCGCGGGCGTATACGCATACTCCAGCTCGCCCGAAAGGCGTGTTTTGGTATTGTGCGTGTGTATGTGCTCCCCGGCTTGGATATCCTTTGTTGCCACGCCGATGGGCAAGCCGTATTTGACAACCGTTTCCCCTTTGCGAATCGGGCGGATGGCGATTTTGTGCCCCGCCGGAACATCGCTTTTCAGCATTGTGCTGATTTCCTGTATGTTGTCTCCCTTTTGAAACGCCTGCAGCGCAACCGCCACATTGTCGTCGGGATGAATAATAATGATCTGCTTCATATGCCGTCCCTTGTTCTCTTTCTGTCGTTATGTAAATAGTTACATTCCATGCTTATCATACTAGACATCCGCTCGTCCGTCAATCGCTTCACAAGAATCCTTTCCTGTTTTCTGACACCGGGCCCGCTGCCAGCGGCGGAAATGAAAATATCCACTCCTTTTGCAGGTAAAAGCATACCGGCATTGTATACATTATACAGGATACGGGCGGTTGAAACCCGGAATGACACCGTGAATCCGTTCCCCCGTTTTGCAAACACCGGTATATTGCGTGTGAGGACATCTGCAGCATGAAATTATTCAGGCAAATGGCAGTCATATTTCTGACGCTGATCCTTCTGTATTCCATCCTGATGGTCGCCGTATATGCTATCCCCAACCAGTGGATTGAAGGAAACGTGGAATCGGCGCTAGCCGTGCTGGAGGCCGAAGGGCCGTACCCGCACTATTTTTTCGATTACCCGTTTGGCCAGGCGGACAACAACACCGATAAGGAAATGTATAAAAACCTGCTGGCGGCGGATGGCGATTCCGTGCTGAAAGCGGCCATGGTGCCGCGCTATTCCCGCTACTGGCAGGGATATGCGGTGCTGCTGCGGCCGCTTTCCGTGTTTCTGAGCATTGCCAACATCCGCTATCTCAACATGACCGTGATGCTCGTCCTGCTGTGCCTGTGTTTTTGGAAAACCAGTGAAACGCTCAGCACCGCAGCCGCTCTCGCCTTTGTGCTGGGGCTGATAGCCACCTATATCTGGCTGGCCCCGTTCAACATGCAATACTTCACCGTAACACTGCTCACGCTCATTTTTTCCTGGATCGCGGTATCGGACAGCCGCTGGAAGCATCGGCCGGATCCGCCGGTTCTCTTTCTGTGTTTCGGGTCCCTGACCGCCTTTGCCGATTACCTTACCTTTCCTATCCTCACGCTGGGATATCCGCTTCTCCTGATGCTGCTGTTGCGAAAGCAGAGCCATAAACCCCGGACCTTTGTATCGGAGCTTTGCTTCCTGCTTGCCTGTTCCGCCTCCTGGGCTGCCGGATACGGACTGACGCTGCTTTCCAAAGGCGTTGTCGGCACCCTGCTTTCCGGAACCAATGTGCTGCAGGATATCCTTGAAAGCTCCCTGTACCGCGTCAATGGCGAGCTGCCCTTCGGGTACTATGAAAACATCTCCGCGTGGATGTCCATCCGCTACAACGCCGACGCGTTTTTCAACTTCCGCAGCCTCTCCCTGCTGACCGGCTGCATCCTGTGCCTTGTGGTGATCCTGATCCGCAAACGCATCTCCCTGAAGGGCTGGACGGCGTCGCTGCCGATTCTCGGCGTGGCTCTTTTCCCCTATGTGTGGTATGCCGCACTGCAAAACCATTCCATCATGCATTGCTATTTTACGTTTAAAGCGCAGGGCGTTGTCTTCTTTGCCCTTTGCGCCTTTGTGATCTCCCTGATCGATTTCACACACAGGCCGATTCCGGATCAGCGGCACAACAGCCTTCAATAGCTTCTTCCACGATCTCCAGAGAGAGGTTCTTGCATTTTTCTGGATTTATCCTATAATAGCATAGAGGACTATGGTAAGTATTTACATCGTTATAAAATCATGTCTTGAGATCATCCCCTGATCTCGGATCGTAAGGAGTACGCCAATGAAAGCATTTATGGACAAGGATTTTCTACTCACCACTGAAACCGCCAAACGGCTCTATCATGAGGCGGCGGCCGACTGCCCGATTATCGACTATCACTGCCACATCAACCCGCGCGAAATCTACGAGGACCGCCGGTATGAGAACATCACCCAGGTTTGGCTGGGCGGGGATCACTACAAATGGCGCCTGATGCGCTGCGCGGGCGTGCCGGAATACTATATCACCGGCGGCGCGGGTGATTACGAAAAATTCCGCAAGTTTGCCGAAGTGCTCTCCAAATCCATCGGCAACCCGATCTACCACTGGAGCCATCTGGAGCTGCAGCGTTTCTTCGGCTACCACGGCACACTGAGCCCCAAAACGACTGACGAGGTGTGGAAGCTCGCCAACGAAAAGCTGCAAAGCGAAGGGTTTTCCGTGCGCGGCCTGATCGCCCAGAGCAACGTGGATCTGATTTGCACCACCGACGATCCGCTGGACAGCCTGGAATGGCACCAGAAGCTGTTCGGGGTGGAAGATTTCAAAACCACCGTGCTGCCCGCCTGGCGGCCGGACAAGGCGATGAATATTGAAAAAGCGGAGTTCATCGACTACATCCTGAAGCTTGGCTCCCTGGCCAAAGTAACCGTTACCTCTTTTGAAAGCCTGAAAGCTGCCCTGCGCGTACGGCTGCAATACTTCAACGATAACCGCTGCAAGCTCAGCGATCACGCGCTGGACTACGCCATGTATGTGCCCGCGGACGACGCGGAAATCGAAAGGATTTTTGCCACCAGGCTTATGGGCAAGCCGTTGAGCCCGGAGGATGTGCTGAAATTCAAGACCGCGTTCATCCTGTTTGCCGCCGGAGAATATAAGCGCATGGGCTGGGTTATGCAGCTGCACTACGGGTGCACCCGCAACAACAATCCGGTCGCCTTCCAAACGCTCGGCCCCGACACGGGCTACGACGCGGTGGATACCTATACCCCGTCCAAACAGCTGGCGCAGCTGCTGGGCGCGATGGAGCAGGGCGGCGCGCTGCCCAAGACCATCCTCTACAGCCTGAACCCCAATGACAACGCCGCAATCGATACCATCTGTGGCTGTTTCCAAAGCGACGAGGCCGTAAGTAAAATTCAGCACGGTTCCGCCTGGTGGTTCAACGACCATCTCCAGGGCATGACCGAGCACCTGGTATCGCTGGGCAACCTGGGCTATCTGGCCGGGTTCATCGGCATGCTTACCGACAGCCGTTCCTTCCTCAGCTATCCGCGCCACGAGTACTTCCGCCGCATTGTGTGCCGCGTGCTCGGCGAGTGGGTGGAGGATGGACAGTATCCCGATGATTTTGAAACCCTCTCCCAAATCGTGAAGGGCATCTGCTACGATAACGCCAAGGCGTATTTCGCCTTCCGATAAAACCGTTACCGTCCGCCGCGCATCGATACTTCATAGACAATCATAGCAAAAGTCCGTATCCGCATGATTTTCCAAATTTGGAAGTCACACGGGTACGGACTTTTAATAAATGCTATCTCGTAGCGGAGAACATCGGCCCGCCTTACTCCGTCACGATGCCGATATTTTCCAAAAACCAGCCCTTCCAGTAGATTTCACGCGAAAAGCCTTCGACCGGGCTTCCGCCCGCAAAAAACGCGACGCGCTTGGCGCTGGAGGCATGCAGCAGGGTATTGACCAGCGAATAAGCCAGCAACCGGTCATCATCTGCTGTAAATCCCTTGCCCACCGATAAAAATGCGTTGGAAAAGTTCACCAGCAGCGTATCCCCATCCAGCGAGATCCCGATGACGTCGGCATCCTTCAACGCTCCCGGCGGGATCAGGGCGCGTACACTCTGCTCACTGTCCGCTGCACTGGGCCCGGCAAACAGCTCGTCCAGCAGCGCGCGCGGGCTGGAGATCTGGTAAAAGGGAATGGGCCGTTCTACCGCCTGAAGCTTATTTTCCGCTTCATCGGCGAAATACAGCATACAGTTGTCCATCAGCAGCGATGCGAAATCAACGCGCCGCTGAATGCCGTTGTCAAACAGAATGCCGCTGGTGCTGCTCAGCATTACATGCTCCACCTTTTCGGAATTGATGTATACCTCAATCCCGGCCACGTTTGGCAGGAAGGTGGTCAGCGTGTAGCACAGCGCGGCCATGCAGCTGGCGCGGGACACGCCCACCGCCATCAGCATTTCATCAAACTGGCTGCTGAACCTCAGCGTGATCAGGCTGCCGCCGATACCGGAAGGCTGCGACAGCACCGGCGCCTGTGTAAGGTATTCGGCCAGCAGCGGCATGGCGGGCGAGCCCTTCACCTCGGCCGTGCCGCCGGAAAGCTCCTGCAGCAGGGTAACGGTCATATCCGAAAGATCCATACTGGTAAAGGTAACGCTGCGGGCCTCCGCCATGATGCCGTTGACGGCGGACAGCGGAAAATATAGCGATACGGTTGTGGTAAAGCGTTTGTCTGCGGCATTTTCCCCTGCCAGCACGCGGTAGGACAGCTGCTGCTCGTATAATGCTCCGATATCCTCCCCCATGCTGCGGATCATCACCCCGACCGGCAGCGTGGACGACAGGTCCAGTGCCAGCTTTTTATCCATCACAAGCGTATTGACATATTGAATGGTATCCAGCTCCGTCAGGGTATTGGCGATGGCGTGGCTGACCAAAAACAGTGATGGGCGGTCCAGCTGCAGGGCAGACGCCGCCAGATTGACCGTCGCCACATCGCCGCTGATCTCCACGGGGTTGGCCCCGTAGAGCGACAGCTTCACATCCCCGCCCAGCGGCGACGCGATGGCACTGCCCGGCTGCTCCAACAGCAGGCGTACCAGGCTTTCCGCCGTTAGTCTGCCTTCGGAAAGCGTAATCCTGTCTGTAACGGAAATCAGGCGGTCGCTATCGTGACGGGGCAAATAGAACACTGCCGGACGCGTATACTCCAATGACGCATCCCCGATGGGGGCGGCGTAGGAGGCCGCTGCGTCAGGCAGGGTATAGACCGTGTTATCGCGCACCGTGGCTCTGCTGCCCGTGCAGGACGACAGGCACAGTGCGGCGCTGAGCACCACCGCCAGCAGAACCGCTTTATTCCGTCTTCTCATGCCAATGCTCCCATCATGCACCAAGCATCAACGCCGCCAGGCGCTCGTATTCGATTTTCCACACATCGTTTTCCCTCGTCAGCAGCAGCGGATAGCTGAGCAGTTCCTCATCCTCCGCGCGGTACAAAAGCCGCAGGTACACCGTGACCACCGCCGTTTGCCCGACGGCGTTCACGCTGCCGCCGCTCACCGTAAAAACCTCCGGCGACGGCGCCGAGTTCAGCGCCTCCACAAACACGGAATACAAGGGCTTATCGCTTTGCGCCACATATTTGTACATGCGCTCGAAATCCTTCTGGTACCACGCCTCCAGCAGCGTTTTCACCGTGGTTTGCGGGGTAAGCAGCCGCGATTCGTCCCGCAGCACCGGCTCGCTGAGGCCCACCGAGCCGTCCAGAAAATACTCATTGTCCAGGCGCAGGCTGGTTTGTACCTCGTTTTGCTTGTGTACCAGCAGCTGTACGCCCGCGTAGGGACAGCTTTCCGTCACCGAGGCGGCAATGCTTTGGGTAATCAATTCACGGATCAACGGCGCTTCCTCTTTCCAGGCGTCGTCGGATGCCCAGTCACCGGGGATTCCATCGTCCAAAAAGGCTTCATTGAAGGTGATAAACAGCACCTGATCCCGGCTGGAAAGGCCCTCCACCACGGCGTCCGCGGGGATCAGCCTGCGCAGGTCGGCATTGCTGCCGCTCGGCCCTTCCAGAAGCGCGTCCATAATCGCCTGTTCCGGCCGCTGGTCGCGGCGCACGGTCAGCACGCGGCTCTCCCCGGCGAGCATCGGCTCATCCAGATAACGGAAATACAGGGTCGCCTGAATCCGGATCACATTGCCCTCATTTGCCGCAGCGGCCGGCAGCTGCATATCCAGCCCCGGTGCGTCGGTCGCCTCGTTTTTAACAAGCGGGTTAAACTGCGCGCTGCACCCGGCCAGCAGCAGCGGCAGGGTGACGGCCAGCAACAGGAGCAGCCTCCGCGTTTTTTGCTTCATCAGGCTTCCCCTCCCTGGGTCAGCGGCAATTCCACCGTGAAGGTAGCGCCGCTGCCTTCCTTGCTGTCCACCGAAACGTTGCCCGAGTGCATCAGCACAAACTGGTGCACAATGGAAAGGCCAAGGCCCGTGCCGCCCGTATCGCGGCTGCGCGCTTTGTCCACCCGGTAAAAGCGGTCAAAAATATGGGGTTGATCCTCTTTGGGTATGCCCGGGCCGTTATCTGCAATCGTAAGCACAGCAACACGGCCGGAGCGGATCAGCCGGACGCGGATCACCCCGCCCTGCGGCGAATATTTTATGGCATTGTCCAGAATGTTATACACAACCTGCGTAAGCTTGGCATGGTCGGCGCGCATTTCGCAGCCATCCGCCATGCTGATCTTGATCTCCTGGTGCTTCTGCTCGGCGACCACGGACAGCCGCTGCACCACCTCTTTCACCACATCGGCAAAGCGGAAGCTTTCCAGCCTGAGCCGCATTGCCTTGGTATCCATACTGACAAGCGTCAGCAGATCGCTGATGATCAGGTTCAGCCTGTCGATTTCCAGGTTGATGTCGGTCAAAAATTCCGTGCGCAGCCCCTCTTCCATATCCGGCTGATAAATGATGTTCTCCAGCAGGATTTTCATGGTGGACAGCGGGGTTTTCAACTCGTGGCTGGCATTGGATACAAACTGGTTACGGCTCTTGTCCAGCCGTTCCAGCTTTTCGGACATAATGTTGAAGGTCTCGGCCAGCTTTCTGAGCTCTCCTCCACCCTTTACCGGCACGCGGATGGACAGATCACCGCGCCCCATTTTTTGAATACCGCGGGTCAGCCGGTCGATTGGCTTGGTAATCACACGCGACAGCACCAGCGCAATGGCTGTGGCAAACACCGCCGCGATTAAAAAATATACAACCATATTCCGCTGCAGCTTCACAAGCCCGGACATCATATCCCCGGCCGAAGCGGAGTATAGGAGCACGCCGATGGTTTTTCCGCCGTCCGTCAGCGCCGCGCTGCAATATGCCACCCAGTTTTCACCCTGCGCCTGGGCGCTGAAATAGGAGAAGATCGAGGGGCTCTTCTGCGGATTGAAATCATGTACGCCGTAATCGGCATTGCGCTCGCCCAGCAGCACCGAAGCGACCTCCGGCAGCTCCACGCGCGTGCCGTTAAGCTCGGAAAAGCTGTCGGCCTGCACCTTACCGCTCTCGTCCAGCACCATCAGCCGTCCGCCCATCTCGCCGCTGGTTTCCACCAGCAGCTTTTGCAGCGCCTCGGTATCTGCGCTAATAAAAAGGGGTGCCGCAATAACGGCCAGCTGTTCCGTGGCCGCCTGGTCCTGTGTGCGCCGATCGTCAAACAAATAATCGCCTACCAATCCAATCAGCGACGCCGCTACCGCAAAGTAGCTCACAACGACGATCAGCAGGAAGGCGAGGAGGAATTTCCACCGGATTGACGAGAACGGGTTGTTAATCCTTATCCGTAAAATAATAGCCCACTCCCCACTTGGTGAAGATGAACTCAGGCTGCGCCGGATTGCGCTCGATCTTTTCCCTTAGCCTGCGGATATGCACATCCACGGTACGGGCATCGCCGGGATAATCGTACTTCCAAACGATTTCCAGCATGGCTTCCCGGCTGAACACCTTGCCGCGGTTGGTGACAAACAGCTGTAACAGATCGAATTCCTTGGCCGTCAGGCGTACCTCTTTGCCGCCCAGGGTTACCGCGCGGTTGACGGCATTGATTTCCATATCGTGCACACGGATGGTTTTTTTGCTGTCCGATTGCTGGGACGCATTGGTGCGCCGCATGATGGTTTTGATGCGTGCCTTGACTTCCAGAATATTGAACGGCTTGGTCATATAATCGTCCGCGCCGTATTCCAACCCAAGGATTTTATCGATATGCTCGCCCTTGGCCGTCAGCATGATGATGGGCACGTTGCTGTGCTCACGGATGCGCTGGCACACCGCGATACCGTCCAGCTTGGGCAGCATCACGTCCAGCAGGATAAAATCATATTTCCCGGCAAAAAATTTCGCCAGCGCCTCCTCGCCGTCCGCGGCCGAATCGGTTTCAAAGCCCTCTTGCTCAAGGGAATATTGCAGGCCCTTAACAATTAAAGGTTCATCATCAACGAGCAATATCTTTTTTGCCATTGGATTCATCCTTTCATCTATTTTAATCATGCAACCATGAGTAATATTATTGTAAAACGATTACCCTAAAAATGCAAGCAATATGTAACATTTCATTTGCAATTACTTTATATAATACGCTATATTGTATCAGTTTGTATCATACACACAATAAAATACCATTACATCCGATTTACTACATGCTGTCGGCTGCTTTTTGAAGCCATTTGAGCACATGCAGCGTCGATTGTACAAGCAACCGTTTACCATGCAAAAGGTAAAATTACCATAGATAAACAACGAGCTAAGCGCTTGTGTGATGGCGCGCCGAATTTTCGTCAGCGTGATGGTGATTTACGCAGCGTTTACCTTTCTTATCAGCCGCTGCCCAATCCCAATCCCCAGCGGATTGCCTCTCTTTGGCCGGATACCGGCACAGCCTATCGGCGTCCCGCTTGCCAAAACCGTGTTTTCCGGTATACACTTGTCCTATGTGGATAAACAAAGCACAAGGCAGCACGATCATTTTATCAGCTTCATAGCGATTCCATCCCGTAGGTCTATCTGTCATTTCATCTGGCGCTATTGGCGCCGGACTGCAATACGTGCCTTGCGGCATATGAAACTACCATCGTCATAAGAGGAGGTCTTGTTTTGAAAATTACAATTGTCGGCACCGGTAACGGCGGCACAACCATCGGTCTGGATTTGGCGCTGAAGTGCCATGAAGTAACTTTGCTCAAGACATCGAATCAGCTGCACAATGAGCATTTTCAAGTTCTGCAGCAAACAAAGCATGCGGAAATCGAGGAAAACGGAATTCCGCAAACCGCGGCGTTTGCGGATGTAACCACCAACTATGCGACCGCCCTGCCAAATGCGGAGCTCATCATCCTTTTCCTCCAAACCAATTATCACCGCGCCGTAATCGAAAAGATCGCGCCGTATATACAGGACGGCCAATGCTTTCTGCTGGAGCCCGGATACCTTTCTACCTGTTACTTTATGCAAAAGACCCGCAAGGATATCACCATTATCGAAGCGGTCAGCTCGCCGATCGACTGCCGCATCGTCGCGCCCGGCAAGGTGCATGTGCTGTTCCGCAACGTTATGAACTCCTTTGGGGTCTACCCCAATGCCAAGCGGCCCCAGGCCATTCGCGTATTGAAAGCGCTGGGCTATCCCTACCGGCTGATGGACAGCGTGATTGAAGCGGCGCTGCATAATCCCAATCTGATCGTACACACGATCGGCGCAATTTTCAGCATTCCGCGCATCGAGTACACAGACGAACCCTATTGGATGTACAAGGAAGTGTTCACCCCGCATGTATGGAACATTGTGGAAAGCCTTGACAAGGAAAAAATGGACGTGCTGGAACGCTTCGGCTGCAGACGGGTATCCTATGTGGAAGCCTGCAAACGGCGTAATTCCGAGGACCAAACAGCGGATGCGAAGGATGTGTTCTTTGACTATGCCGATAATTTCTCTCCCAAGGGGCCCAATCAGCCGGATTCACGCTTCATCACCGAGGACGTGCCCCAGGGATTGGTAATGCTGGAGGCACTGGGACTCGCGCTGAAAATTCCCACACCCACCTGCACCGGGCTGATCAACTGCGCCTCCGCTGCTCTGAAAACAGATTACCGCAGCAACGGACGAAACCTTGCGCTTCTTGGATTCGCCAATATTTGCCGCATTAGTAAGGATGGGAAAGCACAAGTCCAGATATGCGCTGAATAAACCGGATCCTGCTCAGCGGATGCTATCGTCCGTGTTCGGCCTTCAACGAAACCGCCCTTCCGCTGCATGGTAACGCCGGCAATGGAAGGGTGGTATAAAAAGCCCTTGAAACCTTTGTTTCAAGGGCTCAGCCTATCAAAGAACCTCTTCGGGTCGTTATCGCCGCTCGCTTCATAGCGCCTTCGGCGCTGTTCGCTCGCTTTACCCTTTATTGTAATGCAAGCCTTTGGGGTTCCACCCCAATCCCCGGCAAGGGTTTCACCCCTGCACCCTGACCAGGACTTTCAGCCCTGGACCCTTCTTTTTTGACAGCCCGAGCCCTTGAAACCTTTGTTTCAAGGGCTAAAAAGCAGTGGTGCACACCTTGCGCCGTTATGATATAAACAGTGATTTCCCTGTCATTTCCTCGGGGATTTCGATCCCCATGCTCGCAAGCATCGTAGGCGCGATATCGCACAGCCTGCCGTCGTCGCGCAGCTTTTTGCCGGGCATTTCCTCGCCCACGGCCACAAACGGCACGGGGTTGGTGGTATGCGCGGTAAAGGGCTCGCCCGTTTCGGGATCAACCATCTGATCGGCGTTGCCGTGATCGGCGGTGATAAACGCACGTCCGCCGTTGCGCAATATAGCGCGCACCACGCCCCACATGCAGTCATCCACGGCCTTCACGGCGGCCACCGCCGCATCCATGATGCCGGTATGGCCCACCATGTCGCAGTTGGCAAAGTTGAGGATCATCACGTCGTACTTTCCGGCGTTGATTTCCTGAATGGCCTTGCCCGCCACCTCATACGCGCTCATCTCGGGATCCATATCAAACGTCGCCACCTTGGACGACGGTACCAGAATGCGGTCCTCTCCCTCGTTGGGCACCTCAACGCCGCCGTTGAAGAAGAACGTCACATGCGCGTATTTCTGGGTTTCCGCGATGCGCAGCTGCGTTTTGTGAAGCCCGGACAGGTATTCGCCCAGCGTGTTGCTCATGCTCTCCGGCGGATTGACCACACTGAGCTCGGTAAAGGTTACGTCGTACTGCGTCATGCTGACGAAGTGCACGGGGAAATACCCGTTCTTGCGCTGGAAGCCGTCGAAATCCTTCTTGATGAACGTGCGGGTAATCTGGCGGGCGCGGTCCGGACGGAAGTTGAAAAAGATCACGCCGTCCTCCGGCTGCACCATGCCCGTGGGTTTTCCGTCCTTCATCACTACGGTGGGCAGCACAAACTCGTCGTTGCCCTTTTCGCCCAGCGCATAGCTCTGCTCCACAGCCTGCTCCGCGCTCTGCGCGGTTTTACCCTGGCCGAGCACCATGGCGTCGTACGCCTTTTCCACACGGTCCCACAGGTTGTCCCGGTCCATGGCCCAGTAGCGGCCCATCACCGTGGCGATCTCGCCCACGCCGATTTCCTTGAGCTTCGCTTCCAGCTCCTTCACATAGCCCAGGCCGCTGGTCGGCGGCACATCGCGCCCATCCAGAAAGCAGTGGACATAGACCTTGGTCAGCCCGTACTGCCTGCACATTTCAAGCAGCGCGTACAGGTGGGTGTTGTGGCTGTGCACACCGCCGTCGGACACAAGCCCCATCAGGTGGATGGCTTTGCCGCTTTGCTTTACACGCTCCATCACATCCATCAGCGGCTTTTTCTTGAAAAACTCACCATCCTCAATATCCTTGGTGATGCGTGTGAGCTCCTGATATACGATACGCCCCGCACCGATGTTCAGATGGCCGACCTCGCTGTTGCCCATCTGGCCGTTGGGCAGGCCTACATCCATGCCGCTAGCGCCCAGCTGGGTATGCGGGTACTTGGCCATCAGGGCGTCCAGCCGCGGCGTGCCCGCCTTGCAGATGGCGTTGCCCTCGCACACGGGGTTGATGCCGAAGCCGTCCAGAATGATCAGCGCCGTCATGGTTTTCTTCATGCGTTCTCTCCTTGCCTATCTGTCAAACAAAACAACCTGTATAAAGTCCGGCGCTTTCAGCGACGCGCCGCCGATGAGGCCGCCGTCGATTTCCGGCTGCGCCATGAGGCCCTTCACATTGCCGGGGTTCATGCTGCCGCCGTACTGGATGCGCACGGAATCGCCAGCTTCCTTGCCGTACTGCCGGGCAACCGCCTGGCGGATGACGCCGATGGTCTCGTTTGCCTGCTCGTCGGTGGCGGTCAGGCCGGTGCCGATGGCCCACACGGGCTCATAGGCGATCACGACGGCTTTCACTTCCTCCGCCGTAAGCCCCGTAAGCGCCATGCGCGTCTGGTATTCCACAATGGCATCGGTATAACCGGCTTCACGCTCGTCCTTGAGCTCGCCCACGCAGAGGATGGGAATCAGGCCGCCCGCCACCGCCGCGCGCACGCGCTTGTTCACGGTGATATCCGTTTCCCCGAAATACTGACGGCGCTCGCTGTGGCCGATGATGACATATTCCACGCCGACGGCCTTGAGCATTTCCACGCTCAGCTCGCCCGTGAACGCGCCTTTGGGCGCATAGTGCACGTTTTGCGCGCCCAGCCTGATGTTGGAACCCTCGGCGGCTTCCTTTACCGCCTGATAGCACACGGCGGGCACGCAGACCACCACGTCGCAGGCGGCGTCCTTTACACTTGCTGCCAAAGCGGACACAAGCTCTTTCGCTTCGTCCGGTGTTTTGTTCATTTTCCAGTTTCCGGCAATAATCGGTTTACGCATTGCTTTTACTCCTTTAAATAGATGTACACGGGTATTGTACCACATTCCTGTCCTGTTCCAAACCAATCGGGCAGAGAAAGGGAAAGGGCTGCCGTTACACAACGCCGGGGGCTATCCGTCCCCGATCCCTGCCGGGACGATGCCCCCTTGGCAGGGTCACAGGAGCATTGCCCCTGTGATTGATCCGTTCTGCAGCAACAGCCCCAATGATGTAAAAACGACGGATTATTTCTCGTCCAACGCCGCTACGCCGGGCAGCACTTTGCCTTCCAGGAATTCCAGGCTGGCGCCGCCGCCGGTGGAAACGTGGGTCATCTTATCGGCATAGCCCATTTGCTCCACGGCCGCCGCGCTGTCGCCGCCGCCGATGATGGTAACGCCCTTGCACTCGGCCATCGCCTTGGCAATTTCACGGGTTCCCACAGCAAAATTGGGGAATTCGAACACGCCCATGGGGCCGTTCCACACCACGGTGCCCGCCTCGATAATCTCATTGGCGAAAATCACCTGCGTTTTGGGGCCGATATCCAGGCCTTCAAAGCCGTCGGGGATTTCCTTGCTGTGCACGGTGATGCGCAGGGCGTCGTTATCAAATTTGTCGGCCGCGACGTTGTCCACGGGCAGCAGGAAGCGCACGCCCTTTGCCTTCGCCTTTTCCATCAGTTCCTTGGCGAGATCCACCTTATCGGCTTCCAACAGGCTGTTGCCGATATTCATGCCCATTGCTTTTTTAAAGGTATAGCTCATGCCGCCGCCGATGATCAGGGAATCGACCTTGTCCAGCAGGTTGGTGATGACACCGATCTTGTCCGATACCTTCGCGCCGCCCAGCACCGCCACAAAGGGGCGCTCCGGGTTTTCCAGCGCCTTGCCCATCACATCGAGCTCTTTGCCGATCAGGAAGCCGGACACGGCGGGAGACAGCAGATGCGCCACACCTTCGGTGGACGACTGCGCGCGGTGTGCGGTGCCGAACGCATCGTTGACATACATTTCGGCCAGCGAAGCCAGTTCCTTGGAAAATTCCGGATCGTTCTTGGTTTCCGCCTTGTGGAAACGCACGTTTTCCAGCAGCATCACGTCGCCGTCCTTGAGCTCGTCGGCCAGCTTATGCGCGTCCGGGCCGATAACATCCTTGGCGAGGGGCACTTCCTTGCCCAGCAGCTGGCTGAGGCGGGTAGCCACGGGCGCCAGAGAATATTTCTTTTCAAAGCCGTCACCCTTGGGGCGGCCCAAATGCGAGCACAGGATAACCTTCGCGCCGTGATCGGCCAGATATTGAATGGTCGGCAACGCACCACGAATACGATTTTCATCGGTAATTACATTATTCTCATCCAGCGGTACGTTGAAATCACAACGCACAAGCACCTTTTTACCCTGAACCTGGATGTCCTCCACTGTTTTCTTCGCCATACTGCACACTCCTTGCCTATTGCTAGCTTTTATTCTATCACATGCTGTCAAAACGGACGGGGAAAAGCCCGCGCATCTCACAGCACATTGATACCCTGTTCATGGTTTTTTTAGAATTGCCCGCGCAACGCCCTCATCCGTAACCAGCATGGCGTGGGGACGGGAGTTCATCACGGCGCGGATGGCATCCGCCTTGCGCGCGCCCGCCGCCGCGGCGATCAGCGCGCAGTCCGGCTTCAGCTTGCCCAGGTCGCGGGATACGCTGGACGCGGAGTACACCACATCGCCCTCGGCATTGAAATAGCACCCGTACGCCTCCGCCAGCGCACCCTTGTGCAGCACGCTGTTTAAAAGCTCCGCGGACAGCTGCCGCTTGCGCCCCATATCATCCGCCCGGCCAATGCCGTAGAGCACTACATCCGCACGCTGCAAAAGCTCCAGCGTTTCCGTCACCTCGGGAAACCTCCGCAGCTCCGTCATGGCTTCATCGTCCACATCGTCGGGCAGATGCATCAGGCGGTGATGGCCGCCCAGCCTTCCGGCGATCTCCGAGGCCACGGTGTTGGCCTGTGTTTCCAGCGCGCGCCCGATGCCGCCGCGCGCGGGCACCACCATCACGTTCATGGCCGTGCCATGGGTCAGCGCATGCGCGACCTCCAGCATGGTCTGCCCGCCGGTAACCGCCAGGGTGGAGCCGCTGCGTAAAAACGAGCGCAGCTTGCCCGCGCATAGCCTGCCCACCTCGTGCAGCACATGGGGATCCAGATCGGCGTCGCCCGCTGCCACATACACCCGGGGTACCTGCAGCAGCTTGCTCAGCGCCGTTTCCATCTTGGTCAGGCCCCGGAGCTCCCGGGTAAACCGCCGGGCCGTTGCCAGTATACTCCCGGCCTCCGGCGTCAGCACCATGCCCGCCGCCGACAGATCCAGCAATCCGTTCTCCTTGAGGGTCGCCGCAATGGAACGCACCTCGCGTTCCGGCAGGTTCAGCCTCCCGGCCAGCATGCGTCTGCCCACCGGCTGCAGCGCGTCGATGCGCTCCAGCACCAGCGCGCGGTGCTCTATCTGTTCGGCCAGGTCCGGTGCAATCTTCTGCATAAGGGCAAAGGTATCATCCTGCATGGGGGCCTCCGATCGGACGAAATTTGACCCGCCTGGACATATTTCATCCCGCCTGAAATTATACTGTATTCATGCCAAAACCGCAAGGGGAATCACAGGAAAAACGCCGCCCAATGCAGGCGGCGCGCACGCTTTGTTGTACCGTCAGTACGCAATCGAATCGAGCGCATCTCCGGTTTGCGCATCAACCACAACCGCATACGTATTGCGGAACAGGTATTCATAGTCCGGATCGTATGTCCAGTAATTCACAATCCAATACGGCGTCTCGGCGGCGGCCTGAAATAGCAATCCCTGCCACAGCGTATCCAGTGCCGACTGCGATACCCCGAATTTTGCGGCAAGCGAGCTTCGTGCCCTTTGTACGGCTTCCGCTTCCTGTATCTGGTCGTCTCCCGGCAGCCCATAGCCGTTTTGTGCGCCATGCGGTGCATTAATCTGCTCGTTGAAGCGGGCTTTTACTTCCACCGGCCAAAAGTAATATAATCCATATTCGCATTCCCACTCCAGCCGCTTCACCAGAATTGTCATGTCGTCCCCAGCCGTTTCGCCGCAGCTTGATGAAAGAACCGTACCCGGCGGATCCATATAGAGATAATACACAAAATCCGGGCCATCCGGCTGATCAGCGGTAAAGGTAACAAACCACTTGGTAACCGGTACGCCGTGGGTTATGCTCTCATATGCGGCAGCGTTGGCCTGATACGGCACACCCTCCGGAATATAGCTGTTGGGGGCCAATTGCGTTTCACATGCGGCAATCGCCTCCGCCGCCGTGATCTGCACGGCGGCATATGCGGGGGCAGAAACCAGAAACAGCCACCCCAGAATCAGCACATACAGCCGTTTGTTTCTTCGCATCATGGTTTTCCTTCGCTACAGCCTTACGATCTCCGTATTCGCCACCGCTTCCGCGATCAGCGCTTCCATATCCAGCTTGGCTTCCCCGTCCAGAATGATATCCAGCTTCGGCTTGGTTGCGGGATGGCGCGGAGTGAATACCGTGCAGCAGTCCTCATAAGGCAGGGAGGAGGTTTCAAACGTGCCGATTTTAATGGCTAGATCGATGATCTCCTGCTTGTCAAACCCGATCAGCGGGCGGTACACGGGCAGCTCGGCCACGCTATCGGTGCATTGCAGGGCATGCATGGTCTGGCTGGCAACCTGGCCGATGCTCTCGCCTGTGACCAGCCCCTGCGCGCGCTCCTGTTTGGCAATTTGGTTGGCAATGCGCATCATGCAGCGGCGCATGATCACAGTGGTGTAGTCCGGGTGACAGCGCTCGTGAATCTGCATCTGCATGGCGGTGAACGGCACCAGATGCACGTTCAGCCCGCACAGGCTTTCGGACAGGATTTTGGCAAGCTGGAGCACTTTGTTTTTGGCGCGTTCGCTGGTATAGGGCGGGGACTGGAAGTGCACCGCGCTCATCGCCACGCCGCGCTTGGCAATCATCCACGCGGCCACGGGGCTGTCGATACCGCCGGATAGCAGCACCGTGGCCCGGCCGTTGGTGCCCACGGGCATGCCGCCCACAGCCTCCAGCGGTTCGGTATACAGGTACGCGTGATCGCGGATCTCCACCGAAAGGTGCGTGTCCGGGTTATGCACATCCACAGTCAGGTGCGGCAGCCGCGTAATCACCGCATGCCCCACCTCGCGGTTGATGTCCATGGAATCCATCGGGTAGCGCTTGTCACTGCGGCGGGCTTCCACCTTAAAGCTGCCCTGCTTATCCTGCATCAGGGCCACGGCCTGGTCGCAGAGATCTTGAAAATCATCCTTGTCCAGCTCCACGGCGCGGCATACGCTGTGCACGCCAAACACCTTGCGCGTGCGGCGCAGGGCTTCCTCCATATCGTCGGCATCGGATACATACACGCGGCTGTCCGACAGCCACACATGGCCGTGAACCTCTTTGACGGCCTCCTTGATGCGCTCCACCAGCATGCGCAGAAAATACGGGCGGTTCAGCCCCTTTAAATGGATTTCCGAAAAGCGCATCATCAGCACTTCGCGCACGGTATCGTCTCCTTCGTCAGCGTTTCACAAATTTCGAAAGCAGTTGGTATTGTTTGCTTATGGCTTCGACCGCCGTCCGTACATCCTCCCGGGTGTTCGTCACGGAAAAGCTGATGCGCACGGCGCTGTCCATCAGCCCGGGCGGCACGCCCATAGCCGTGAGCGTTTCCGAGCGCTTGCGCGCGTGGCTGGAGCATGCCGAGCCCGTACCCACCATGATGCCCTCCTGCGCCAGCGCGTGCACCATGGTTTCGGCCTTAACGGGCGGCAGGGAAAGATACAGGATATGCGGGGCGCTGTCCGCGTCCTCCGGGTCCGGGCCGAGGATCACCGCACCGGGGATTTGCTCCCGCAGGCTCCTGGCTGTTTCCACCTTCAAAGCGCGCAGCGTTTGCGCGGCGTCCGGCGGAAATGCCTGCACGGCGGCGGCAAAGCCCGCCGCGCCTGATGTGTTATCCGTGCCCGAGCGCAGCCCCTTCTGCTGGCCGCCGCCTACAAGCAGCGGACGCAGCTTATGCCCCAGCTGCACAACCAGCGCGCCCACGCCCTTGGGGCCGTGCACCTTGTGCGCGCTGACCGCATAGGATTGGATGTTCAGCTGTTTCATAGGGACAGGCAGACGCAGGTACCCCTGTACCCCGTCCACATGCAGCGCCGCCTGTGGAGCCAGCCGGGCGCGCAGGGCCGATACCCCGGCAAGCGGCATCACAATCCCCGTCTCGTTGCAAACCTGCATCACGCAGATCAGGCGAACCCGTTCCTCCAGCATTTCCTCCAGCGCCTGCAAATCCAGCGAACCGCGCCGGTCCAGCGGAATGATGCGCACCGTAAAGCCCATCGCCTCCGCTTCCTGGCAGGCGTTGCGCACGGCGGCGTGCTCGGCGGCAGAGCAGAGCACTGTGCCTCCGCCCCGCAGCGTTTTCAGGTGCCCGAGAATCGCCAGATTATCGCTCTCGGTACCGCCGGAGGTGAAGATCACATGCTCCGGCTTCATGCCCAGCGGGGCGGCAATGGCCGCGCGCGCGCGTTCCAGTCCCTGCTCCGCCTCCACCGCCTGCGCGTACAGCGCCGACGGATTAAAATAGCCGTAACGCATGGACGAGGCCATCGCATCGATGGCCTCGGGACAGGGCTTGGTGGTGGCGCTGTTGTCCAGATAAATTTCCATTACGCGTTAAATACCCCGTGGGGCAGATACTTCTTAATATAATTCACCAGATCCTCGCTGGGCTCAAACACGATGATTTTCCGGTTGGATTCCTTAACGTAATAAAAATAATACAGGTTTGCGCCCCGGTTTAAAAACCAATTGCTGGTCTTGATGCCCGGCGCGCTGATCAGCCTGCGGAAATGGTCGCTTTCCACGGGGCCGAACGAATCGACATTCTTTACGCGCATGGTACCCAGGTTTTTGCGCTTTTTATTGTTGTACACCTGCGCAAAATCCAGATCGCCGTTGGTAAAGGTATACTCGTATTCCATCCGCAGCCGGTCCTTGTACAGATACAGCAGCACCGCAATACCGATGGTCAGCACCGTGATAACCAGCGCCGGGATGGAAAACCCCGAAAAGATGCTTTGCAGCATCATGAACCCGATCAGCGCCGACAGCACCATCACGATATTGGCAAGATAGTACCCAACCTCCTGCGCGGCGCGGTTCCGTTTCACCACAACTTCTTCCATGAAATGATCCATTTTCAGCCCCCCAAACAAGCAATTTCCATTATTTTAAAATCACAAATAAATACACGACGGTGGTTACGGTGCCCACGATAATACCGCCCAGCACCTCAAACGGCGTATGCCCGATCAGCTCCTTAAGCTCTTCGTCGGAGATCCGGTTGCCGTTGATAAAGACTTCCTTTAAAATCCGGTTGATCACGGTGGCCTGTGTACCGGTTTCCCTGCGCACGCCGGTGGCATCGTACATCACGATCAGGCTCAGCACTACGCAGATGCCAAACGCCGCGGTATCAAAGCCCTGAATAAAGCCTACGCTCAGCATCAGCGCCACAACCATGGCCGAATGCGACGACGGCATCCCGCCCGATCCCACAAGCCGTTTCCAGTCGAGTTTATGCTCCACACCGTAATACAGCGGCACCTTGAGCAACTGTGCCACAAACCATGCAAAGAGCGAACACACCACGATCGGATTGGTAAACGCATCCTCAAGGCTGTGCATCTGCTCCATCCTCCTCCATCAGCTTGCCCTGTGAATGGTAAAATCCGCAAGCTGTTCTAAAAATGCGGCGCGCGCCGCAAAGGCGTGGAGCGCTTCCTTAGCTTCCCGTATCAGCTGTCCGGCTTCCCTGCGGGACGCCGCTTCCCCGTACACGGCGGGCCAGGTCATCTTCCCCCGCTGTGCATCCATGCCGGTCTGCTTTCCGAGTATTGTAGCATCCCCTTGCAAATCCAGCAAGTCATCCACGATCTGAAAGGCGTGACCCAGCTTTTCCCCAAAGGCTGTCCCGGCGGCCAGACATTGTTCGTCAGCCCCGGCCAGCATCAGGCCCGCCGCTACCGGCGCGGTGAGCAAATCGCCGGTCTTGTGGCGCTGGATATAGTGTACCATATCCTTGCGGGGCTGTGTACCCTCCAGCTTCACATCCAGCGTCTGCCCGGCGATCATTCCGCGCACGCCCGCACGGTTTGCGATCTCCGAGATGGCCCTCAGCGCGTTGGGGTTCCGCGTTTCCAGCGCCGCCGACAGCATGGTTTCAAACGCCAGGGAATACAGCCCGTCGCCCGCGAGGATGGCCATGTTCTCGCCGAACACGCGGTGGCTGGTCGGCTTGCCGCGGCGCAGCTCATCATCGTCCAGGGCAGGCAGATCATCGTGGATCAGGGAATAGGTATGGATCATTTCCAGCGCGACAGCATACGGCAGGGCGGTTTCCCAGTCGTCCCTGAGCAGATGATAGCTTGCCAGCAGCAGCACGGGGCGGATACGCTTGCCGGGCAGCAGCAGGCTGTAACGCATGGCGGATTTCAGCGGCTCGGGGATAATTCCGTCCTGCGGAGCGTCCGGCAAAACATCCAATTGTAAATCTTCACCGCCCGCAAGCAGCGGGTGCGCCATGATGGCCGCGTTGACCGCCTGCAGATATACATCGTAGGTTTGCTTGAAGTCCATGCGCGCTACTCCTCCAGGCCGTCCAGCAGGGATTCCTGCCGGGCGACGCCGCTTTCCGTAACAGCGGTACTGCCGTCCTTTTTCTCGCTAACTTCGTACAGCCGCGCGGCGGCCAGTTTCAGCCGTTCCTCCAGGCTTTTGACCAGCTTCGAGCCTTTCTCATAAGCATCCATCAGCTTTTCCAGCGGCAGCTCGCCCTGCTCCATCTGCTCGGCCAGCGCCTCCAGTTTAGCCAGATCGTCTTCAAAGCTCGTTTTTTTCTCGCTCATTGGTTCTCCTCCCGTTGCACACGCAGGGCTTTCGCCTCCACGGTGCCGTCGCTGAACAATACGGTAAAGCGGTCGTCCGGCTTCAAATCGCCCGCGCTTTGCAGGGTTCGTTTTCCCTGCCGCACCAGAGCGTAGCCGCGGCTGAGCGTTGCCTGGGGGCTGGCGGCTGTAATGCGCAGCGTAAGCCCGCTGAGCTGCTGCGCCTTCTCCCGCACCGCCTGTTTATACAGCAGCGTGATGCGGCCGGCAAGCCCCTGCACACGCTCCGCGATCACGCTGAGCTGCCGCTGCGGCGTTTGGCGGGCTACCCGCGCGGCCAACCCGGAAAGCCGGGCTGTGTGCCCCGTCAGCGTCATTTCACAGGCGCGCCGCATGCGGCTTTGCAGCTTGCCGATCTCATACAGCAACGCGTCGCGCTGGGGCACTACCAGCTCGGCCGCCGCCGAGGGTGTGGGCGCGCGCAGATCGGCCACAAAATCCGAAATGGAGAAATCCGTTTCGTGTCCCACGGCGCTGACCACAGGTTTCCGGCAGTTGAAAATCGCCCGCGCCAGCACCTCTTCGTTGAACTGCCACAGGTCCTCCAGGCTGCCGCCGCCGCGCGCGACGATGATCACATCCACCGCGTCCAGCTTATCCAGCACCTGCACGGCATGGGCAATTTCCCGCGCCGCACCCTCCCCCTGCACCTGCACGGGATAGAGATAGAACGGAATGCCGGGGTGCCTGCGCCAGCCCACACGCGTAATATCGTGGATGACCGCGCCCGTTTTGCTGGTGGCGATGCCAACACCCCTGGGCAGTAGCGGAAGCGGCTTTTTCAGGGAGGCGTCAAACAGCCCTTCGGCCTGCAGCTTTTTCTTGAGCGCCTCCATCCGGAGATGGATTTCGCCCAGTCCCTCCTCCTCCATGCCCTCGGCATAAAACTGGTAGGAGCCGGATTTGACATACAGGCCCACGCTGCCCCGCAGGATCACTTTCATGCCGTCCGCGGGACGAAAGCCAAGCCCCATCGCCGAGGTGCGGAACATGGCGCACTGGATGGCGCTTTTCTCATCCTTCAGGGTGAAATACAGATGCCCTGACACATGCCGTTTAAAGTTTGAGATCTCGCCGCGCAGCAAAATACCGCGCAGCATGGGGTCGCCCGCCAGACTTTTGCGGACGTACTCGTTGAGCTCTTCAACGGTCAGCGTCAGCCGCGTGCTCATCCGAACGCTTTTTCGGCGGCGTCCACGGTATTGGTCATGAGCATGGCGATGGTCATCCGGCCCACGCCGCCGGGCACGGGGGTGATGTAGCTCGCCTTGTCCTTCACATGCTCAAAGTCCACATCGCCGCAGAACTTGCCATCCACGCGGTTCATGCCGACGTCGATCACCACCGCGCCATCCTTGACCATATCGGCGGTGATAAACTTCGGCCTGCCGATGGCGGCCACGAGGATATCCGCGCGGCGGGTGTGTTCCGCCAGATCTTTGGTTTTGGAATGGCAGATCGTGACCGTCGCGTTTTGCTGGAGCAGCAGGATGGCCATCGGCTTGCCCACGATGTTGGAGCGTCCGACCACCACCGCGTCCTTGCCGGCAATCTCAATGCCCGCGGACTTGAGCATATACATCACACCGCGGGGTGTGCAAGCCACGGCGGCAGGCTCTCCGCGCAGCAACTTGCCGGTGTTCACGTTGTGAAAGCCGTCGGCGTCCTTCTCGGGCAGAATCAGCTCCAGCGCGCGGGCGGAATCAAGATGCTCCGGCAGCGGCATCTGCACCAGCAGGCCGTGGATGGCTGGATCAGCGTTAGCCTCGGCGATCGCCTGTTCCAGCTCCTCCTGCGTGGTGCTCTCGGGCAAACGCAGGGTTTTGGAATAGATTCCCAAGCGGTTGCAGGCCTTTTCCTTGTTGCCGACATACAGCTGGCTTGCGGGATCATCCCCCACGAGAATGACTTCCAATCCGGGGGTGTTCCCCTTGGCACGCATGGCATCCACACGCACCTTCAACTCTTCTTCCACCTGTGCGCAGAGCACTTTCCCATCTAACAGCTCCATGAGCATCCCTCCGATTCCCTGTATTTCTGCATCCCGTAGCGGGCCACGCCCGCCGCGTTATCCGATGCGAACTCTCGTTTCCCAAACAATACCTCCGCCCGGCAGCCCAGCTTTTGCAGCCGATGCGGTATCTGCTCCCGCAGCAGCGTGGACGACGCCACCCCGCCGACGACCAGCACCTGCCGCGCTCCCGTTTTGCCGCATGCGGCGGCGATCATGCGCGCGGCCGAGCGCGCCAGCAGATCAAACGTCTCGGCGGCGACCTGCTCACGGGTCAGCTCCCCGGTTTGCAGCCACTGCTTGCAACGCGTTTCCGCGCCTGAAAGGTGGCAATCCAGATCCTCACGGGTCAGGCTTGCGGGCAGCAGCGCCTGCGCCTGCCCCTGCAGGGCCAGCTGCTCCAGCGCGGCGCCCGCGGGAAAGCCGAAGCCCATCAGCACCCCAAGGCGGTCCACCAGCTGCCCCGCGTGGATATCCAAAGACTGCCCCAGCAGGGTGATCGTCTCGTCCTCCACCAGCAGGGTTTCCGTGGTGCCGCCGCTCAGGTGCACGGCGACAAACGGCGGCTGCATCCCCGGGTTGCCGATCTGCCCCGCCAGAATATGCCCCCGTTGATGCGAGGTGGCGAAATACGGCACGCCCAGCAGCTCGGCTGCCGCCATGGCAAAATTCCTGCCGACGGTAAACACGGGCATATAGCTGTCCTGTGCGTCCCTGGGCGCGGCCGAAGCGGCCACGGCGCAGATGACAGCATCCCCGATTTGCGTCTTCAGCCGCTCCACAACCTGTGGCAACTGCTTCACATGCGCAAAAACGGCCTCGCTTTGGCGCAGGCCCTGCTTTGTTAAAGGAACGGGAAGGAGCATTTTTTGCGAGGAAAGGATCTCCCCGTTCTCGCCGCAGGCCGCAGCCGAGGTTGTATAACAGCTTGTATCAAAACCAATCGCTATCTTCACACTATCCATTCCAATTTCCCGGCATCTGCGCCGGTATCCGCACGCCTGCCGTTTTTCGGGGTTCTGTGCGTATCCCGCGTCAACCGGCTCGCTTGACGAAATTTATTATACCTTCTTTCCCCTGCTACCGCAAGGATTGCACAGCGAAAGCGCCGGGCGCGGGCCAGCTGCCTGTGCTGATCAATTTGATCAATTGCCTGTGGGACAGGCTATACCGTGCAAGCGCCACAATTCCCGGCAGATCGGTATGCCGGGAATTGTGGCGCTCTCTATTCCATTCTCTTCCTATGCCGAACTGTACATGCCTTGCGACAATGCGCACCGGACACTTGATTGTGTGCCGTTACACCAACGAGCCGATCACGGCGGCCTTGGACACAATCCCGCAAAACCGGTTGTTTTCGTCCACAACGGCAATGGGATAGTGGGCGTCCGCCGCGATGGAGAGCAGCTCGGCAATCTGCGTTTCAGGCGTAGTCGTCGGTAAATCTCTGATAATCGCATCCTGAAAGGAAATTTCTCCGGCCTTGATACGCATAGCCTTTTCCAGCGGCAGGATACCGACGAAGCTCATGTTGTCGTCCACCACATAAGCACTGGATAACCCGTTGCTTTTCATTTGCTTCAGCGCATTCACCACGCCGTCGCGCGAATGGATCAGGCAATCCGGGGTCTGCATGATATGCTTGGCAAAATAGATCTGCGATTTATCGGCGCTGTCGATAAAGTCCTTCACGTACTCATCAACAGGGTTAGCCGCCATTTCCTCTGGAATGGCCGTTTGGATAATGGCTCCGTCCTTCATGATGGATACGGTATTGCCCAGCTTAAACGCCTCGTTGATATCGTGGGTAATGAAAACGATCGTCTTGTTCAGCTTTTTCTGGATGGACAGCAGTTCAAACTGCATATCCCGGCGTACCAACGGATCCAGCGCGGAAAAGGGCTCGTCCATCAGCAGCACGTCCGGATCGTTTGCCAGGGCCCGGGCCAGGCCGACCCGCTGGCGCATGCCGCCGCTCAGGCTGGCGATGCTGTTGCGCTCCCAGCCTTCCAGCCCGACCATGGCAATCATCTCCAGCGCGCGCTTTTCGCGTTCCTCTTTCTTCACGCCCCGCACCTCCAGCCCATAGGCAACGTTGCTGAGCACATCGCGGTGCGACATCAGGCCGAAGCTTTGGAATACCATGGAGATTTTCCGGCGTCTGACCTCCAACAGTTCCTTTTTGCTGAGCTTTGCCAGATCACTGCCCTCAACAAAGACTTTTCCGGAGGTCGGGCGGTTGAGCATGTTCAGGCACCGGACGACCGTGGATTTTCCGGAGCCGGATAAGCCGATCAGCACATAGATTTCGCCGCGCTTGACCTCGAAGGAAATATTGTTGACGGCAACGGTTACGCCTGTTTTTTTGGCAATTTCCTCTTTGCTTGCGCCTTTGGCAAGCAGCTTCCGGGCCGCCTGTTTATTGGCGCCATACAGCTTATACAGATTTTCAACCTTGATTATTGTTGTATCGGTCTGCGTATTCATTGTGCATCACCATCTTTTTGAAACATGCTTTGCGTCAGCCGGTCGATCACGATCGCAATGATCACGATGGCGGCACCGGCGGCAAAGCCGCGGCCGCTGTCCAGGCGGTTGATCCCGGAGATCACTTCCGCGCC
This sequence comes from Candidatus Limiplasma sp., assembly GCA_963664595.2. Classification (GTDB taxonomy): domain Bacteria; phylum Bacillota; class Clostridia; order Christensenellales; family Aristaeellaceae; genus CAXXOK01. The sequence continues at coordinate 291,409 of CAXXOK010000007.1, forward strand.
AAGGCCTCTGGCGCCGATCATGGAGCAGGTTACCACCATGGAGATCGCCATCATGATGGTCTGGTTAACCCCGGTCATAATCGTAGGCAGCGCCTGGGGAATCTGCACCTTGACCAGCGTCTGCATTTTGGTTGATCCAAAGGACTTGGCTGCTTCCACAACCTCGTTATCCACCTGCTGTATTCCGTGGCAGGTGAGGCGCACAATGGGCGGAACCGCATAAATTGTCGTAGCAATTACCGCGGGATTATTGCCCAGCCCCAGAAACATTACCGCCGGAATGAGATAAACAAAGCTCGGCATGGTCTGCATGGTATCCAGAATTGGGCGTACCACCGCGTAGCTCCTTTTGCTGAAGGAAATGAGTATCCCCAGCGGAAATCCAAGCGCCAGCGATATCAGCACCGAGGTGATAATAATCGTCAGCGTTTCATACATCATGGACCAAAGCCCGATCGCGCCGATAAAAAACAAAAGAACAGCATAGAATGCGGCTCTGAGCACCTTTTTTGTCATTCTGAGCGTGAGCACAAACACCAAAGCGATCAGCACCCACCAGGGTATGATATCGATCACCGATCCCACAGCGTTGAGCAGTGCCCAGCAGAAACGTCGAAAGGCCGTCAAAAAACGACTCCCAGCTAATCAGCACATGATCGATGGCGCGATTGATGGGATCCTTAATATTAATCGATATGGCGTCCGGGAAATTTAAAAACCAGTCAGGCATTGAAGCCCCCCTTTGCAATTGCGTCGTATCCCTGACCCGCGTACATACAGGCCGTGCGCAAGTCAGGATTTATGCTTAGAAATGAACAACAGGTCTCCCGAAAAACTCACGGTACGAAGCTGATTCGGCCGTGAGTTTTTCAGGAGCCATTCATTTCATAAAGTTGCCCGTTTCCCTGCGTCAGCAGGCACGGAGATTATTCGGCTGCCAGCGCCTTTCGAACAAGCTGCGCTTTATCTTCCGGCAGCCATTCAGCCATCAGATCGTCATGCTGTGTGAGGAACCACTGCGCGGCCTCCTCGTAGGACGCATCATTATCCATGATATAGGTCAGCGCTTCGGCCGTAAGCGAGCTGGAGGTTTTATAGTGGCTCAGGAATTCGCAAAACTCGGGCGCGGCCGCATAAAAATCATTGCTGACTCCGATCGTTACCCGCACGCTGGGGCAGGCGCATTCGCCGTTATCATACAGCGCGGGATCATAAGGGGCGTCATCCAGCAGCACCAGATCGTACTTGCCGGTCAGCCAGGTCGGCTCCCAATAATAGCCTACGATCGCGTTCCCTTTTTTATAAGCGGAGGCAAACGCGGCAGCCAGCGCGGCATCCGAGCCCGGATCCATGTAGTTGTACATTTCGTCCAGCCCGTAGAACTCATACTTGCTGCGCATAATCAGGTCGATATCCCAGCCGGAGATCGCACCGTAAATGCGGCCTTTTTTGGTGTCCTCCGGGTCCACAAACACATCGCTGTACTGTGCCAGGTCCGCGACGGTTTTCAGGTCGGGCGCCATGGGCTCGATTCCTCTTTCGGCGTCGCCCTCAATCACATAGCGCGGCACATAGAAGCCCTGCGCGTTATCATCAAAGTTCACGCCAAGCTCCACAAACGCGCCTTTTGCAACATCCTCGTCATAGGTGGCGAGGTTATCCGTCCATAGCTCCATGTACACGGAAACGTCTCCGCTTTTCAAGCCGCTGTAGGTAATCGGCGTCGTTCCGGAAATTTCTTCCGTTTCCATACCGTAGGCGGTTTCGGCGATGAAAGACGCAATGGCATCATGTAATCTTATGCTGTCCCAGCCCGCGTCCGCGAACACGGCATTCACCGGTGCGGCATAGGCTGATCCAAGTAAGAGAGTAAGTAAAATCGTGCAAAGAACAAGCAATGAGAATTTTTTAATCAATTTGCACAAATCTCCTTTCCTGTTTTTAGTACTATTTAATTATAACATACAATGTAATGAATATCAAATCATCGGCAGCGCCATTTCCCATATTTCCCGCCATAAAACGGCCTGCTTCACGTTCATTCTTATTGTGCGATTTTCTTCTTATGTTCCCCATAAAAGAACCGGATACCCTATGTGCATTTTTCTATTTTATCCCGTATGGATTTCCGCCTCAATGCAACTTCTTCCTATTACTTGAGCATTTTTTCCTCTGACTCTGAAGCAGAAATTCACGTACCGATATTCATGTCTCGCTTTCCGGGAATATGTATAAATACCATTCTCGCATTTCAAGCTGTCAGGGATGCTCTGTTTTTTTCGTGTATTTAATCAAAACGCGATAATTGTATGATTTCAGTAGAGATTTCGCAGGTTTATCCGTCTTGAGGAACACTGGAAACGTTAATAAAACGACAGCTTGCAGGATCTGTCTTCGCCTGTGATCAATGCCGGGAGTCTCCATACAGCCTTTCGCAGGATGCATCCCCGCAGGGTACAGCAAAAAGCTCTGCCTGCGCAGAGCTTCTACGATGCTGTTACAGTATAAAAGGCGTTCGCCGGATTTATTGATATCCGACGGGCTGCCTTGCGCTGCGGACAGGGTCAGCCCTCTTCGCTGCCCGCACTGCGTTCATCCTTGCGTTTACCGCGCTCGATCGCACCCAGCACCCCGTTGATATAACGGCCGCTGCGTGGCTCGGAGTAGCGGTTGGCCATCTCCATGGCCTCGCTGATGGACACGTTGTCCGGCACGTCGCTGCGGTGAAACAGCTCGTATACCGCCAGCCGCAGGATGCACAAATCCACCCGCGGCACACGCTCCAGCGTCCATTCGCCGCTGGAGTTTTCCGCAATCAGCGCATCGATTTCCGTTTGATTGGCAAGCACCCCATCCAAGATATCCATAATAAAGGTAAGGTCTTCTTCCGAGGGTTTCCCGCTGTCCCTGAGGTGCTCATAGACCAGCGCAATAGCATCGTCGCTCGTTTCTCCGCCGCACGACCGCTGATACAATAGCTGCATCGCCGCCTGTCTGGCTACCGATCGTGCCATCCGTTACACTCCGTTTCCTGCATTACTCGCCCTTGGGCGGGAAAATTTTATTGATAAAATTCTTAATCCCGACTATTTTCTGGTTGTTGGACCCAAACAGGTATCCCACCGCAAAGAAGATCGCAACAAGCAGCGTTTTCCAGAAGCCCAGGAAAATGAGCATAAACGCCAGCGCCGCACCGCACAGCCCGATCAGCCAGCCGCAGTGCTTGGTGCCGATCGTTAACCATTTTGTTTTTTCTTCGTTACTCATCATGCATCCTCCTCAGTATCATGCGGATCAGCCCCCGCATGTCCCTTCTTTTTGCCTTTCTTGTCCGGCTTCTCACTTTCCTCCGCCGGATTCTCATCGGCCTGCGCCGCCTGTTCTGGCATTAATTCCTGATCAGGCTGCTCCGGCTCTGCCGGTGCAGCTTCCAAGGGTGTAGCCGGCTCATAGACCACGGACACCGCCGGTTCTTCTGGCAGCTCCTTCTTTTTCATCTCTTCCAGGGGTTCCTCGCCCCGTTTGCCGAAGATACGCTGGTGCAGGGTTTCCTTTTTTTCTTCTTCCTGCGCGGGCGTAGCATCGGACTGGATGGCCTTTTGCACAGCGTCGTTCAGGCGGTCCACCATGCGGCCGGCTTTTTCCGCCGCGTCCACATCGGCTTCGATTTCGCTGGTTTTCTCGGTTTTATGCTTCAGCCCCATGTTGTTGGACGTATCCACAAACACGCGGACTTCCTTCACATCCACGCCGGAGCAGGAGGTGATGTACTGCTTGGTTTGCCGCTGCAGCGCGCTGACGATCATGGGGATGTTCACGCCGTTTTCCAGCAGAATCCGGATGGATACAATCACACCATCACGCGTATGGGTTATCTTGGTCTGGGACACCTTCAGCTCATCGTTCATATCGACGCACTTTTTCACCATGTTTTCCATGGCGTTCATCGAAATGTTCAAATCACCGTATTCCGTGCGCTGCAGGATGAAGCCTTTTTCCTTATTGGAGCGGAAAACCTTGCTTACGCCCAGCAGCCCGAGCAGTACCAGCAAAAGCGAGACCGCCACCATCAGCACATGCTGCCAGAAGGTGATGGGCCCTTCGAAAAACGAAAGATCCAGCTGAAAGGGAAAGATCCCGATCCCGTAGACAAACAAGCCGATTCCCAATGTTAACAATACAAGCCCCGCCAGCCCGGTCAGCAGGCGGTCAATCCATGAACGTTTCATATGCTACCCTCCATACGGTAAGCGAATCGGAGGAGTAAAACCCCAAAAGAGCGTTACATCGTCTTTTGGGGTCAAGCTCACGCTTCAGGTTCCTGCTCCTGATCCTCATCCTGGCCGGAGGGCTGTTCTGCCTCGTCCTCCACGGCCTCTTTGTCTGCTTTTGCTTTTTTCTTTTTGGATTCGGGGGCCGGCTTGCCCTTATCCTTTTTCTCTTCCAGCGCGGGGGCCTGCTCGTCGGCAAGCTTCGCGTTTTCCAGCCCGGCTTCCTCTTCCAGCTTTTCTTTTTCAAAGCTCACGCCGTTTACATGAACGTCTACCCGCACGACATGGAGCCCCGTCATCGTTTCAATCGCCTTGCGAACGCTTTCCTGCACGTCCTGCGCCGCAATCTGGATCGGCGTGCCGTATTCCACGATCACATACAGATCCACCGAGGCTTCCTCTGCGCCGATCTCCACTTTAACGCCTTTTTTTACGTTTCTGGAACGGACGAAAACATCCGAAAACCCACCGCCGGAACACATGCCCGCAATGCCCTCCACCTCGTTGGCGGCAACGCCCGCGATGATGGCGATCACTTCATTGGCATAGGTAATGGTTCCTGTGGAATCATTCTCTCTGGCTAAACTCAAGGGTAAATTATCCCTTTTCGAGGCCATGCCCACACCTCCTTAGGTTCTGGGGTACCGACCGTAATTATAACAGAATGTGCAAGGTTTGACAATAAACAGCTCCATAACCCCATCTGCCCGCCCGGCTGCTGCTTCCAGCCCCACGGAAATGTTACAATTAAAAGGATTCCGCCGCGCCGGTTGCTTTTGCGTCCGTTTGCCGATATGATAATCGCAGACAATTCTTCCCTTACCATTTTCCGCCTGCGCCGGGCGAAAGGAGACCGTATGAAAGCACATTGCCGCTACGCCGCCGTTCTCCTCCTGCTGATGCTCAGCCTGTTTTCCGCCGCTTGCGCACAGGGCGCGGAAGCGGACGCCTCGGCGGAGACGCTCACCCTGACGGGGGACACAGCTGCCTCCCTCGCGTTTCTGGCCGATAATACCGCCCTGGAGGAGCTGACCCTGCTCAACTGCCCGGCCGTTGACCTGACGCCGCTGACCACCTGCAAGCGCCTGCGGTCGCTCACCCTCATCCGGGATGAAGGGTCCACGGAAACCGGCGTGTTTGATCTTTCGCCGCTGGTGAAGTGCACGCAGCTGCGCTCACTCACACTGCAGGGTCCCTGCGTGGCCGATCTGACCCCGTTGAAAAAGATGCAGGCCCTCACAGGGCTGTCCGTCCTGTCCCTTTCGGCGGATGACTACACGCCCATCGCATCCATGCGGATCAGCTACCTTCAGATCGGCGGAGTGCCCGCCGACCAGCTGGCCGTTATCTTCAAGGCGCTGGGCAAGCGGCTGGAAGGCGCCGTGATCGCGGATTGCACGCTCACACCGGAAGCCAACGAGGCCATTCTGCGCAGCCCGAAGCTGCTGTCGCTGCGTTTTAACCGGGTAAGCGGCATTGCCACCGGCGCCGACGATTGGAACGGACTTACCAAAATCACCGGCGTGCAGATGTCCGGCTGCCCGCTGGACGGGCTTGCGTTTCTTTCCCATTACATTGCCGACGTGATCGTGAAGCTTGAGGATATTGTGATCGGCGGTACTGTTTGCAGTGTGGATTTTGACAAGTATTTTCTCAAAACCGACAACGTTCCCCCGGACGCGATGCTTTCCTTCCTCGGCGGCTCCGGCTGCCGCTGGCTTTATGCCACGGTCGGCATGGAAACCGGTACGGTTTCCCGGGAGGTGATCGCCGTATTTGCCGATATCGGAAGTCTGCTCTCGCTGGATGTGCAGGCCGTAGCACCCGACGCGTGGGACGCGCAGGCCTGGCACGGCTTTCCCAGGCTGGAGCAACTGAAGATGAATGGCTCCGGCGTTTCCGACGCCGCCTGCCTGCAATCGCTGACGGGGCTGAAACGGCTGACCCTTTCCCATACGGAAGTGATCCACAGTGAAGCGCTCGGCGTGCTGACCGGGCTGCAGCAGCTGTCGCTGCTCTCCTGCGAGATGGACGGCTGGGAGTATCTGAGCCGCCTCTCCTCGCTGCATCTGTTTGCCGCGGCGGATTGCAACGGCCCCGCCTCGCTAACCTTTGTAACGGCGCTCAAAAAGCTGGAAACCCTGGCCGTAGAAAACGCGCCCGTTACGGATATCACCCCGCTTGCGCGGCATTCGCTGGAATCTTTATATCTGTACGGCTGCCCGATTGAGGACTACGCACCCCTTGCCACGCTGCCGAACCTGTTCATCCTCTCCTGCAACGAGGACGCGGCGCTTCCGTCCATTGGCTGCCGCATCCTGCGCCGCCGTATGATCGATACCGGGGAGCCGCTGTAAGCGCCTACTCGTCTTCCAAAGCGTTCATTTCCGCAACCAGCGCGGAGGTGCCGATGCCAATGATCTCCGTTGTTTTGCGCGCGCTGGTAATGCCGTCGTATTCCCCGATATTGTTGAGCTGTCTGCCCATAAACAGGATGACGGACGTCTGTCCGCCGTCCATGTTCAGCGCCGCCTGGCAGCCCATATTATACATCAGCGTCGCCAGATGCGTCATGGTGATGCCGTCGCTGTGGTTGAGCCGACCCTCCGCCATGATCGCCGCGTAGTGTCCCGGCTCAATCATACCGATAGCGCAGCGCGGGTTGGTCCATTTTCCCCAGCTGTCGGCCGCCGGATTGATCTCGCCGTTGTTGATCAGGTACGGGCCGAAGGAATAGACATCCGTCGCGCCCAGGTCCAGGTACTCCTGCGCGGTCAGGTCATAAGAGGTATGCACCTCCAGCCTGCCGTCACCAAACAGGGCCAGCGTATCCATGTTGGGAAACATCGTGGTCGCCTGCGGGTAGGGATCGTTGACCAGCACGGCGCCGTCACGGATTATAATCCCCTTTTTACGCCGTGTCTGGCTGGACAGGCGGTAGGTATAATAATCTGTATTCAAGCCGAATACAACGTTATATTTCCGGGCGATTTCCGCCGCGTCCACGCTGACCTTGCCAATCGCCGTATCGTCATACTGGAGGGAATTGAGCACCTCGCCCGCCGATACATCCGACCAGATTTCAGCCTCAAACCAGCGCAGCGGCGTTTCCAGATCAATCTTGCGCTGGATGATCACCTTTAACGTCTGTGAGATATAGATCCACAGCCCGGCATCGTTGTTATCGTATACGAATTCCCCTTCATCCACAAATCCGGCTGCGTTAAGCTGCGGAAGCACCTCCGTATAGCTCACCTCGGGTGATTCCGCCGCCGCCGCTTCCGGCAGTTCCTCCGCCGGTGCAGAGGTTACTCGTTCCATGACATTTTCGAGATAATCGCCGCCAAGCACATCCTCCCCAACCTCCGATTCCGCCAATCCGAACAGGGTGTTGTCATACTTCACCCCGGTGGTTTCCATGCTGGAGGAGGTGGTTTGCTGGGTTATATGCAGCGCGTAGGCCCCGGCGGCCAGCTCCAGACCGGTTTTGCCGTCCATGTTTTGCAGCGGCACGCTCCAGTCCAGCGTGATCTGATTCTCTTCATATAGATGGGCATACAGCTTTTGCACCTGCCAGACGCCGTACAGCGCCGCGGACTCGGAATACTTTTCCGCGTCCCCCGCCGCTTCGTAAGCCTTCAGCGCAAGCTCCGCCGTATAGCGGTGCGCACCGTGGCCGTATTCGCCGCCGAAATCATGGGTCACCAGCACCTTGGGCTTATACTTGCGCAGCAGCTCCACCACAAATTCAACCGATGTCTGCCGCCCCCAGTTTTTGGCGCAGTCGTCGGCCGTTGTGGTATAGGTGTCTATAAATTCTCCGATCACGGGATAATGCCGCACGCCCATCGCCCACAGGCCGTTGAGCAGCTCGCTGCGCCGCGTGGTGTTGGAATACGTCATATACGCGACAACCACCTTGCGCTGCTGCTCCACCGCATAGGTGGGTATCGCGCCGCCGAAAAACAGCAGCTCGTCGTCGGGATGCGCGACCAGAAACATCAGGTCCGCGTCCTCCTGGGTCGGCTGCCAGCGCTGCACCCAGGCCGGAACCGTGCCCTCCGAAAAGAGAAATACCTCGTTGATGGCCAAATCCTTATAGGTGCCCGTATCCTCCACATAGATCCGCAGTATGCTCACACCGTACAGCGGTATATACACATGCTCGTACTCGTTCGTCATTTCGTTGAGGGTTACCCATTCTCCCGAAATATTGGTCTGCAAAAGCCAGGTGTCCGGCTCATCGGCAAAGCAGATATAGATGCCGTAGCAGTCCACACCGGCCGGCATCGTGATTTGCACGTAAGGTCCCCGCTTTTCCGAGCTCACCCATTTGGTGGTGTATTTTCCGTCGTGCATCAGGCTGGGCTTCAGCCGGGTAAAGGAGGTGGTAAAGCCGCAGTCCTGCGTGATATCCAGCGCTTCCCCGGCCGACGCGCAGGAGAGCAAAGCCGTAAGGGCCAGCAGCAGCGCAAGCCCCATGGTCCAGGCCAAACGTTTCATTTATTTCCCTCCCTGATTCAGCACAACACAGAATGGATCGTAAAACCATCCGCTTCCGCTTTGCACGGTGAGCTTGTCCACATCCAGCGATACGGCGGGTCTGGCGCCTTCATTTTGTACAACCACCCGGATGTACCCCAGATTCCCGTTTTCCTTGGTGCATACCGTGCCGTAATCGTACGTGGAACTCTGGGTGCGCGTCCAGTACGGGCTGGAGCCGTTGGAATATTGAAACAGGCCGTTTTGCAGGGCATAGGCGGTGGGATAGCCGCGCCGTGCGTAATCGATCGTAAAGCCATAGGCTTTGTTTTTCAGGTCTTCCCGCGTCAGCAGCGTGATCAGGCCGCCGTCGTCCCCGGGAATCATCATCGCCTTTTCATCCTGGGTGAAGTGCGTCAGAAACGCGCCGTTGAGGTCTTCGTACATTTCAGTGGCGGAAAAATCGCCCCCGTTGCGGATATACGCCACATCGTCGTAATGGATACGGTGGTTGAACAGCACATACTCGCTGACCATCAGCGCCACGCCCCCATCGACGGACAGGATGCGCCACAGAATCGGCTCCAGGCCGCCTTCCAGCGTTTGCGGATAGGCGCCAAGGTTCAGGTACAGGTATCCCGCCTGCGGATCATACCCCCGCAGGAGACTGGTATCCGCGCAGGACATACCGGAAAAACTAATGCACAGCGTACAGATCAACGCCGCGCACAGCCATCGCACATACAATTTTGGTTTTCTTTGGGCCGACATAGGTTCCTCCTTGCAGACATGAGGAAAACAGGCAAATCGGTTTTGTACACCCTCATGATACTATCTCCGAAATTGCGTGTCAATGCGGCCCCCGCCGCCAGCGGCATGCTTTGCAGGTTTTTACAGTCCAATGTAAAAACCGCGTGTCTGCAAGGGTGCGCGTTGACAGGCGCGGCGGGTTTCAGTATAATGCAACCAAAGTTTGACTGGCAAAGGAACGATTACGGCTATATGGCAACGATCAAACGGCTCACGGCACTGTTTTTTTTGTTTGTACTGGTGTGTACCGCAGGCGCGGCGGCGGCCGACAAGCAGATTACGGTCACGTTTCTGGGCGACTGCACCCTGGGCTCCGAGGAAAAGGTATACGCCTGGGACAGCGGCTTTGCGGCCGCCGTGAAACGGGAAGGATACGCCTATTTTTTCAGCGGGGTCTCCTCGCTGCTGTCGCAGGACGACCTGACCGTGGCCAACTTTGAAGGCGTTTTAAAGAATACCGCGTCCGGCAAGACGCAGCGGATTTTCAATTTCCGGGGTCTGCCGGAGTACGCGCAGATTTTGGCGCTTGGCAGCGTGGAAGCGGTCAGCCTGGAAAACAACCACGCCGATGATTACGATGTATACGGCAGGCGCACCACCAAAGCGGCGCTCACCGAAGCCGGAGTAAACTGGTTTGATAAGGACGACGCGTATATTTATGAAAAGGACGGCATCCGCATCGCCTTTGTTAGCGCCTGGCAGCAGCTGATGTTCTACAACCGCCAGTACTACCGGGACACGATCGCATCCCTTAAGGAAAGCGGCGTACAGGCTGTGGTCGTTTATGTGCATTTCGGGCAGGAATATAATCCCCATCATGTGGAGCAGCAGTCGAATATCGCCTATTTGTTTATCGACGCGGGCGCGGACCTGGTGGTGGGCAGCCACCCGCATGTGCTGCAGGGCATGGAGATCTACCAGAACAGCACCATTTTCTACAGTCTGGGTAATTTCGTATTCGGAGGCAACGTCAATGTGCGCGCGCTGGAAACCGTGATTCCGCAGGTAACCTTTGCGTTCTCGGATGATGGAACCTATCTGTCCCAGCAGGTGCGGCTCTATCCCGCCAACATATCCGGGAGCACGGAGGGAAACACGTATCAGCCGGTGCTGGTAACGGGCGAAGCCGCCGAGGCCGTGTACCAGCTGATTGATCAGGACAGCCTGCAGTCCCCCGCGCCGGTTTTGCGGGAGCAGACCGACGCATACCGGGATTACGAGCCGGTTTACGCCCCGTAGCCCGCAAATCCCATTGATTTTATGAAAAAACGGGACTATGATGGGAATACGGTTCGTTAGGTAAGTATCAGGCAAAGGAGGCATGTGGCGCTATGAAAAAAAGTTTAGCGTTCGTTATCACCCTGCTGCTGGCCCTAAGCATCGGGACAGCCGCGCTGGCCTATACGACCATGTACGTATACACCTCCAACGGAAATTCTTTGAACCTGCGTGACGCGCCCAGCATGATCGGCAATATTATGACCCTCATCCCCAACGGCGCTGCCGTGCGGGTGAACGACGTGTTCGACGACAGCTGGTATTCCGTATCCTACGGCGGCTATACCGGCTATGCCATGGCGCGTTATCTGGTGTACGGATCGTATCCCTACACGCCCACGGCCCCACCGGCGCCGATTGTCACATCCACCTGCACCTCCTTCCCCAATGATATTTTCTACGGATTTCAGGATGTGTCGTACAGGGCGCTGGTCAGGCCCAGCAACCCGGCCGGGTATGTGAACCTGCGGTGGGCGCCCTCGCTGCTTGCGGATATCCACTCCCGGTATTATGCCAATTCCATTCTGACCGTGATGAGCCAGAACTCCCTGTGGTGCCAGGTGCTGGATGAAGAGGGCGAGGTCATGGGCTTCATGATGCGCCAGTTTCTCTCCCCGTACTACGGCGACAGCTGAACACCGGTTTCTCCCTGTTTGATGGAGGGTGTGGAAAGGAAGGTTCCCTATGAAGAAAGCGCTGGCCCTGCTCCTGATGGCCGTCACCATGTGCCTGCTTACGGCCGCTTCGGCCCAGAGCGTGGAAATATACAAGGAAGACGCCCTGTTTTATATCGAGATCACGGCGCCCAACGGCGCGCGGGTTGCCGACAGCACCACCGACGAGTTTCTTTTTAAAACCGATCTGGAGTACATCACTCCCGGCAAACCGACCGTAATGATTACGGCCGCCCCCGACGAACCCTACATCGGCCAGAGCCTTTCGGATTTGTCTAAAGAGGAAGTGGAGCTGATCATCAGCGAGATCACGGTGGAAATGGCCAGCCCGGACGTTGAGATCCGCGAAACGACCGGCGGCTACGAGTATATCGTGGCCAACGAATCCACCGCCGAAAACGACACCTGCGATACCGTAACGCTGATCAACGGCTATTTCATCATGGTGCACGTATACTATGAGGATTTTTCCGAGCTGACCTCCGCGGACATGGAAATCGGCCCCGCCATTCTCGAAACCCTGAAATTTGTGGGCAATACCAACACCTGAAATCCGCCCGCGCCGCAAGCTGTCAGTTTTTATCCGGTTGTGCTTGCGTTCCCGGGCCTTTATATGGTACAATACTCGTCGTGAAATTAACGGGCGGTCCTCTGCCTAGGTACCAAGTCCCAGGGCACGAACGTCTATGAGGGAAGGAGGCACATGGAATGAGCAATATTATCCGTGCCATTGAATCCGAACAGCTTCGCAGCGATCGTCCCGCGTTCAATATCGGCGATACCGTTCGCGTATGGGTGAAGGTTGTCGAAGGCGACCGTGAACGCTTACAGGCGTTCGAGGGAACCGTGATTGCCAAGCGCAACGGCAGCATCCGCGAAACGTTTACCGTGCGCCGTTTGAGCTACGGCATCGGCGTTGAGCGTACGTTCCCGCTGCATTCGCCGCGCGTAGACCGCATTGAGGTTGTCCGCCGCGGCAAAGTGCGCAGAGCCAAGCTCTATTATCTGCGTGGATTGCAGGGCAAGGCAGCCAAAATCAAGGAAGCAAGCCGCTCCTAGCGAAAATCAGAACGTCTTAACCGGCGTTCTTTTTTTGTGCCGCAAACAACCCGCAAGCCTCTCTGGCAGACGGGCATTTTGTTTGTTCCTTTTCAACAAAAATACGCCTTATCTCCCGTCTCTGCGTACCCTGGCAATGGGACCCGCAGCCCAGTGTGCGCCTGCTGATTTCAGCCTGACGCACCCTGAGAACCGGGTGGATCCGCGTGTCAAATTTCATCCGGCCAATCCGCCGCGCTTTGCTTCTGCACTTGTTTGTGGTATAATGACAGCAAGAAACGCTGTTATGATCGTGGTCCGCTATCGGCGCCGCGGCGCGGTACAGGACCGGGATCAACTGATGTCATGCCGTATGGCAATACAAGCTCGGAGGTTCTATTATGTTCATGCCGCGCCTGAAGAACGATCAGACGGATCTGCTGATGCAAGCGCTGCTTACATTGAAATCCCCGGAGGACGCCTATCGTTTTTGCGAGGATGTGATGACCGTCAAGGAACTGGACAGCATTGCGCAGCGTTTGGAGGTTGCCGTAATGCTCAACCGAAAGGCGACCTACCAGGAGATTGCAGCAAAAACAGGCGCAAGCACCGCAACCATCAGCCGTGTCAACCGTTCGCTGCATTACGGCGCTGATGGCTATAACTTTGTGCTTGCCCGGCTGGACGAAGAAGTTTAGAGGTAACGGATGAATTTGGATATGCTCAATCCCCAGCAACGCAAGGCTGCCGAAACACTGAATGGCCCTGTGCTTATTTTGGCGGGCGCGGGCAGCGGCAAAACGCGCGCGCTGACCTACCGCGTTGCCAATCTGATCGATTCCGGTGTGGACCCATGGCGGATTCTGGCCATCACCTTTACCAACAAAGCCGCGCGGGAAATGCAGGAGCGCATTGTGGAGCTCACCGGCGACAAAGCCGAGGATGTGTGGGTGAGCACCTTCCACGCCATGTGCGCCAAGATCCTGCGCCGCGATATTGAAAAGCTCAACTACAAGCGTTCCTTTTCCATCTATGATGAGGACGACCAGAAAAGCGTGCTGAAAAACGCGCTGAAGTTTTTGGATATCGACGAAAAGCTGTTTACCCTCCGCGAGCTGAAAACAAAGATCAGCGATGCCAAAAACCGTCTGCTGACGCCGGACGAATGGTTTAAGGAATCGGCCAGGGATTTCCGCAGCCAGCAGATCCACGATATCTTCGTCGAGTACGAAAAGCGGCTGCGCTCCGCCAACGCGCTGGATTTTGATGACCTGCTCATGAAAGCGCTGGAGCTGTTTGCCGAGCATCCCCCCGTTTTGCAAAGCTATCAGCAACGGTTTTCGCATGTGCTGGTGGACGAGTATCAGGATACCAACTTTGCCCAGTACCAGCTGGTAAAGCTGCTCACGCAAAAAAGCCGCAACCTCTGCGTGGTGGGCGACGATGACCAGTCCATCTACTCGTGGCGCGGCGCGGACGTGCGTAATATCCTCGAGTTTGAAAAGGATTACCCGGATGCGACCGTGATCAAGCTGGAGCAGAACTACCGCAGTTCCTCCAACATTCTGGATGCCGCCAACCAGGTTATCCAGAACAACCAGGAGCGCAAAAAGAAACGGCTGTGGACGGACGCCCCCGCGGGCGAGCTGATCAGCCTGTTCTGCGCGGGCGACGAGCGGGAGGAAGCCGCGTGGATCTGCGACCGCATTCAGCAGCTTCAGCTCTCCGGCGAGCATTATGAAGACATCGCCGTGCTCTACCGCACCAACGCGCAAAGCCGCGTGCTGGAAGAAATGCTCATGCGCGCGGGGATCCCCTACCGGGTGTACGGCGGCCTGCGCTTTTATGACCGCAAGGAGATCAAGGACATTATCGCGTATCTGCGCTGCATCATCAATCCGTCGGACGATATCAGCCTTCGCCGGATCATCAACCAGCCCAAACGCTCCATCGGCGAAAGCACCATCCGGGAGCTTCTGCAGTTTGCCGCGGAAAGCAACGTACCTCTGTATACGGCCCTGTTGGATGTGCCGGAAACCCTGTCCGCAAGGCCCCGCAAGTGCGTGCGCGAGTTCGGCAGCCTGATGCAGGAGCTGGTCATGGTATACGATAGTATGAGCCTGTCCGAGTTTGTGTCCATGCTGATCGAAAAAACCGGGCTGCGTTCACAATACGAGCATGATCTGTCCGAAGAGGCCAAGGCCCGCCTGGAAAACATTGACGAGTTCCTGGGCGCGGTCCGGGAGTATGAGCAGGCGGCGGACGAGCCCACGCTGAGCAACTATCTGGAAAACGTCGCGCTGATCACCGATATGGACCAGTCCGAATCCTCCGCCAAGCACATCACCCTGATGACCATCCACAGCTCCAAGGGGCTGGAGTTCAACACGGTGTTTATCGCGGGACTGGAGGAAGGCATCTTCCCCAGCGCCAGAAGCGTGCTGGAGGAAAGCCGTCTGGAGGAGGAGCGCAGGCTGTGCTATGTAGCCATCACGCGCGCCATGCACAACCTCTACATCAGCTACGCCACGCAGCGCATGCTTTACAATCAGCTTAACATGAACGCCACCAGCCGCTTTGTCGGTGAAATTCCCAAAGAGCTTTTGGATAACGCCTGGATTTCCAAGCGTGAGCAGAACTTCCCCTACGAGGAAGGTAAGCCGCAGATGATGTCCCGGCAGCCCGAGAAAAAGCGCCCGCAAAGGCAAACGAGCTTCGGTGTTCCCCAGATCATCACGCACGGCGTGGGCATCGGGGCCAAAAGTACGGCACTGGGCATCAAGGGCGTTAAAAAGGGTTTCACACCCTCAGCCGCCAAAAGCGTGCCCGCCAGCGCGCTGGCCTCGC
Source organism: Candidatus Limiplasma sp. (assembly GCA_963664595.2). Classification (GTDB taxonomy): domain Bacteria; phylum Bacillota; class Clostridia; order Christensenellales; family Aristaeellaceae; genus CAXXOK01. Next base: position 306,809 of record CAXXOK010000007.1, read on the forward strand.
TCTTTCAGGTGGGCGATCGGGTGATGCACAAAAAGTTCGGCGAGGGCAATGTGATGGATATCCATGGCAAGGGCAGCGACGCCCGCATCGTGATTTCCTTTGCCGCCTACGGCACCAAGGAATTTGCCCTGAGCATCGCCCCGATTGTGAAGGTCAACGAGTAGTCATCCATTAAAAACCAACAGGGACGCTGCACAGCGTCCTTTTTTGAAAAGGAGCCGACCATGGCCGAGCCGCAGAAACGTATGGATGAGCTGATCCAAAAGCTCAACGATGCCAGCAAAGCTTATTATACCGGCGCCGACCGGCAGGAAGCCATGAGCGATGCCGAATGGGACCGTCTGTACGATGAGCTTTCCAGGCTGGAAGCCGAAACCGGCATCCAGCGGGACAACTCCCCTACGCGCCGCGTGGGTGCGGAACCGTTGAAGGGTTTTCAGCCGCACCGGCATCTGGCCAGGCTGTGGAGCATGGATAAGGTGCAGAGCAAAGCCGATCTCAGCGCCTGGCTTGCCCGCACCGAAAAGCTGTATGAAACCTATCATGAAGACAATCCCTCCCTTCCGCCGCTCCAATACGGTGTGGAGTACAAGCTGGACGGACTGACCATCAACCTCACCTACGAGGGCGGTTTGCTTACGCAGGCGGCCACGCGCGGCAACGGTATGGTAGGCGAAGGCATTCTGCCGCAGGCGCGCACCATCCGCGCCGTGCCGCTGTCCATTCCCTGGCAGGGCCTGATCGAGGTACAGGGCGAGTGCATCATGCGGCTGAGCACGCTGGAAGCTTACAACCAAACCGCCGATGAGCCGCTGAAAAACGCGCGCAACGCCGCCGCGGGCGCCATCCGGAATCTGGACCCAGGCGTAACGGCGGCACGAAGGCTGGACGCGTTTTTTTACCAGATCGGCACGATCGAAAACCCTCCCTATACCGATCACCCGGGCATGATCCAATTTCTGCGTGACAACGGCTTTCCCACCGTTCCGTTGCAAACCGTTTCCACCGCCCAGGCGCTGGACGAGGCGGTGGATGCCCTGGAAGCAACGCGCGAGACGCTGGATTTCCTCATCGACGGCGCGGTGATCAAGGTGCAGGACCTGCGTACGCGCGGGATGATGGGCAACACCGATAAGTTTCCCCGCTGGGCGGTGGCCTATAAGTTTGCCGCCGAAGAGGATATCACTACCCTGCTGGACGTTACATGGCAGCTGGGGCGCACCGGCAAGCTGACCCCGCTGGCCCACCTCACCCCCACGGATATCGGCGGCGTTACCGTGCAACGCGCCACGCTGAACAACTACGGCGATATTCTGCGCAAGAAGATCGCCATCGGCTGCAAGGTGTGGATCCGGCGCAGCAACGACGTAATCCCCGAGGTGATGGGGCGCGTGGGCGAGGCGGAGCCCGCCGAGCGGGAGATATTGCCACCCACCCTTTGCCCCGCCTGCGGCACGCCGCTTACGGAGCGGGGCGCGCATCTGTTTTGCATGAACCGTAAAAGCTGCAAGCCCCAGGCCGTCGCCCGCCTGGCGCACTTTGCCGGGCGGGACGCCATGGATATCGAAGGCTTTTCGGAAAAAACCGCCGATCTGCTTTACGACCGGCTGGAGGTGCGCGATCTGGCCGATCTGTATGGGCTGACCGTGGAAAAGCTTTTGCCGCTGGAAGGATTTCAGCAAAAACGCGCCGAAAATCTTATCAACGCATTGCAGGAAAGCAAGCATTGCTCGCTGGACGCTTTCCTGTTCGGTCTGGGCATCCCCAATATCGGGCGGAAAACCGCGCGTGATCTGGCCGATACCTTCGGCTCGCTGGACGCCCTGACCGCCGCCGACGAAGAACAATTGATCGCTATCCCGGATGTGGGCGCCATCGTAACCGCCAGCATTCTGGAGTTTTTCTCCTTCACCGAAAACCGCGATATGATCCGCCGCCTGCTGGACGCAGGCGTCGCCCCCGTGTATGAGCGCAGCATCGCCTCCGATTCGCTGCTGCACCAAACGGTGGTTGTCACCGGCACGCTGCCCACGCTCTCCCGCCAGGAAGCGGAGGCGCTGGTCGCCGCCCATGGCGGGCACGCCGCCTCCAGCGTCAGCAAAAAAACCGCCTTTGTGGTCGCGGGAGAAAAAGCGGGCAGCAAGCTGCAAAAAGCCGAAGCGCTAGGCATTCCCGTGCTTACGGAAGCTGAATTCCTGCAAAAGCTGGGCACAGCGCAGGCTGAAAAGCCAGAGGACGCGCTCTCCCCGTCTCCAGAACAAGTTGCAAAAATCGTTGATAGTATCAATTGGTAAAACCCGTTCCATCCCACAATGGCCGCAGGCGCGCGGCGCCTGTTGACATAGTGTCCCGTTCCAACCTGTATGTTGATTACAAATGAGGAGGGTTTCATTATGGATTCTCTGGCGAAAAGTTTGTGGCGAAAGCTTACCGTTCTGATCGGGTTTGCCGCCACGGTTGCGGTCAACTGGCTGGCCACCACCGGGCAAATCAACAATATCGGCACAGCGGCGGTATCCGCAAAGTATCCGACCCTGTTCACCCCCCAGAATTACACCTTCTCCATCTGGGGCATCATCTACCTTTTCCTGATCATTTACGTGCTGTTCCAGCTGTTTTCCAGAAAGCTTGGAGAGAACAACAAGGTATCCAAAATCGCGTTCTGGTTTGTCGCGTCCTGCCTGTTCAACATCGCGTGGATCTTTGCCTGGCATTATGATCAGATTATTATCTCGGTCGGCCTCATGTTATTGCTGCTGTACAGCCTGCTGCGCATCCTGTCGCTGGTCGCCGGTCTGGAACACAATTTCCTTCATCTGATCGGTCTGGAGCTTCCGTTCGGCCTGTACGGCGGCTGGATTACCGTAGCGACGATCGCCAATGTCAGCGTGCTGCTGCAAAGCATCGGCTGGAATGGCTTCGGCCTTCCTGCGTTCCTCTGGCTGATCATCATGCTGCTGGTTGCCACCCTCATCGCCGTCATCGTTTCACGGGACAGCTTGAACGTCGCCTATCCGGCGGCGGTCATCTGGGGGTTTGTGGGCATTTTAACCCGTTATCTGCCGGATTTCTCCGTGGACATCAAAAAGGACGCAATGTGGATTGTGATCACGCTTGGGCTGTGCCTGCTGATTCTGCTCGTCCGCTGGATTGATATCATCGCCCGCCGGGTCAAATAGCCGGCCTTGTGCGATAACCGAAACAACCGCCGCGCATCTCAGGTGCGCGGCGGTTGCTTTTTGTTACCCAACCATAATCTTTAATAATTCACAGGGTTTATTCCTGCACAGGCTGCGACGCAGGATCGTACTGCTCATAATCGCCGTCAATGCCCATCAGCGTTGCCATAAGCTCCGCGTCCACCTGATAGGTAAACGTTACGGTTGCCGCGGGCTGCTCCTTGGGCTCAAAGGAACGCGCATAACGGAACGTAAGCACAACCGTTCCTTCTCCCTCGGCGTTGAAAATCCACGTATGCACGCCGCCAACGCCGACCATGCCCTCCGCCGCGTCGGCCGCCGTGAATTCATCGTTCTCCAGCGACACAACACCCTCGGGCTGTGCCTCCACAGTCCACTCATATCCGGTGGTCGGGTTTTCCAGCAGGCGGATGACCGCTTTGTTGGGCATGTACTGCTCCGGCAGCCCCTCGGCCGCGGCAACGGTAACGTTCAGATCGGCATCCACGGCAAACGTATAGGTCACCACAGGGTCGGACGGATCGCTTTCCCAGCTGCGGGCATAGGTAAGTGTAACGCTCGCCTGTCCTTCCTTGAGGCCGGTTACGGACCACGCGTGCGTGCCGCCCATACCGGCCATGCTCTGGGCGCCGTCGGCCATGGTATAGCCGCCGTCCGCCACGGCCAGAATGGAATCGTCGCTCACAGCAACCGTCCACTCATACCCGGTGGTCGGGTTTTCATCAAATACTATGGAATACGGGACCGTTTCCCCAGCCTGCGCCGCGCCGCAGATCAGTGCGGTGCACATCAATAAAACCAGCGCCATTTTCTTCATTCTGTCATTCCTCCGTCTATCGTTCGTGTAGATTACGTTGACTATCTCCGCGCTCATTATTAAAACGATTCTGCGTCGGATTTTCTTCAGGCTCTATTCAAATATTTTTCAACAGGCGGCGCTCCCTCAAACGCTCACAAACCCAAACCGGGGAACATAAAGCAGGTCGGTATACGAGGATACGACCGGCGGTTCCTCATTCGTTCTCATCGTCCGTATCCATCCCCTGCCCCAGCGCATCCCGGGCCTCGGCGTAACCGTAGCCCCGTCGCTGCATCGCCATGATGGCCTTGCGGCGGGCTTCCTGCACAGGCAGGCTGCGGTACCGTTTCAGCAGCTTGCCCGCCAGCGCAGCCGCGGCCGCATCCTGCTGCTGCGGATCCAGCTCCGCCAGCACCCGTTCGGCCATTTCTTCTTCAATGCCCTTCAGGCGCAGCTCCTGCAGGATCCGCGCCCGGCCCATCTGCCGCGCCGCCCTGTCCCTCGCCCACTGGCGCGCGAAGGCTTCATCGTCCAGCAGGTTCTCGTTTTGCAGCTTGGTGAGCACCATCTCCACGGTGTCCTCCAGATAGCCCGCGTCGCATAGGCGTTTTTCCAGCTCTGCGGTGCTCCGGGCCCGCACCGCCAGCAGGCGAACGGCGCCGTTGAGCGCGTTTGGGTATTGCTGCAGTAAAAGATCATGCTTGAATTCCGCAGGCTCCAGCGCATCGCCTTCTTTGTAAAAGAAGGTTTTCTGATCCCTGCGCGTCAGGCGCAGGATGCTTTGATCGCTCAGGGTCACGCGCAGGCCGCCCCGCACCTCGCGGATCTCCGTAATGGTTTCCTTCATTGCCCATTCTCCGCCAGCAGGCAGCGGATCAGGTCGCGGTTCAGGCAGCTCAGCCGCCCGACGCGCTGCTCACTCGCGCCGCTGTTGAACGACACAAATCCGTTGCCTTGTTCGTCAAAAAAGAATCCGTTCACCGCTCCGTACGCAAAGCCCTGATGGCCGTACACACGGCGAGCCAGCACCTGCGGATCCGAGAGTGAAAACAGTCCCATTCCGTGAATCATACCCGGCCGGGGCGTATCGTCCGTCGGGTCCAGCGTGCGGAGGTTATGCAAGGATTTTGCATCGATAAACGGTTCTCCGTTATCGTTTCTTCCGTCGATCATCACCCGGCAGAGCTTGGTCATATCCCCCGCCGTGAGATACAGGTTGCCCGAGGCCAGCAAAAAATGGCGCTGCGGATCGGGTGCGCTGATGGGCGCCGTGGTCTGTGCGCGCCTGCGGGCGTCGAAATCCGGGGTTCTCCTTTGGGGCAGCACGCGGTAATCGTTGGCAACGCGGGCCGCGTCGGCCTTGGTGATATCAAAGGTCGCCTCCACCTGAAGCGGCTGAAAGAGCTCCCGCTGGATCAGCTCCTCGATGCTCGTTTCAAACCGCGCCTCCAGCAGGCTGCCGACCAGCCCTGCCCCCAGATTAGAATAGTGGAAATGCCGGTACGGCAGGTGCGCCGAAAAGCTCTGACTGTCGCAGAGCAGATCATCGGCCATAATATCTTCCCAAAACGACCGGAAATATAGGGGGCTGTCCACCATCCCCGAGGTATGGCTGAGCAGCGAGCCCAGCGGGATGAATACATCGGGATGGTGCGGATTGCGAAGGGCGGTATGCCAAAAGTCCGATATATCCTCCTCTACGCTCAGCCTGCCAAGCGTTTGCAGCCGCATCACCAGCAGCGCGCATACCGCCTTGGCCACGGACGCGGTACGGAAGATGGTATCCGGCCGCACCGGTTGCATGGGCCGAAGCACGGCATAGCCCGCCGTATAGGTTTCCGCCAACCGGCCGCCGCGGATCCTCTGCACACAGCCACCCACGGTATGGTAGGTTTTCCAGATTTTCTCGATGGCCCGGAGCGTGTCCGGGTCCGCATTCCCCACAGCATCGGCGTGCTGCCAGCCGCATCGCCTGCCAAACAGCGGCAGGGCCGCGGCATATAGCTTATTCTTCCGCGGTGATACCGGCATCGGACGCCTCCCTGTTGAGCATACGGTACGGCATGAAAAGATACGCGGCTACGGATATGCCCGCATAAATAAAGTACGGCGACTGCCAGAACCCCTGTCCGCCGAAAATCCAAAGCAGCAGGTATAGCAGCATGTCAACCCCCACCAGCCAAAGCGCATAGGTATCCTTGTCGGCGAATAGCGCCAGCGCGCCGACGCACAGCACGTACAGTACCAGCGTAAGGATCACCCCAAGCAGGGTTTGGGAAAGCAGCGGGCGTATAAACGCCACCAGACACAGCAGCAGGTAGGCCATAAACGGCTTCCCCTTTTTTTGCCGGTACAGCCGCGCCATGAAAACCGCGGCCACCGCTACGCACAGCAGCAGGCTGAGCATCTGGCTGACGCGCATCCCCAGCAGATACAGGCTGTCGGTGCGCAGCTGCTCCACCAAAAAGCGTCCGCAGCCGTACAGCACCAGATACCATAAAAATGTATCGCCCTTTTGCTTGCGGTATTTGCGCGTTGCCCACAGCACCGCAAACACCGACAGGTTCCATACCGATTCATAAAAGAACGTGGCAACGTGCCACACATTCGCGCCGTTTTCGTGTATCAGCACCCCGGCCGGGAAAAACTGCCAGAAACGGCTGGTAATCTCCGGGCCGAACGCCTCCCGGTTGAAATAGTTGCCCCAGCGGCCAATTGCCTGCGCCAGCACCAGCCCCGGCGCCACCATATCCGCAAGCGAGGCAAAGGAAACCTTTTTGACGCGGCTGTAGATATATACGCTGATCACGCCGCCGATCACCCCGCCGTAAATCGCAAGGCCGCCGTTCCACGTAAACAGGATGGAGATGGGATTTTTGATATATTCATCGAGCTTCATGAGCACGTAATAAATACGCGAGCCGATAATCCCGGCCGGCACCGCAATCAGCACGATATTGAGCATCGTATCCCTGGGCATCCCGAGGCGCTTTTCCTCCCGCGTACCCAGCCAAAGCGCCAGCAGAATGCCGGATATAATCAGCACGCTGTACCAGGTGATGTTTCCGATTACATATCGGCTGTACGGTATCGCCACTGAATCGCCCCCTCTTGTTTCGATTATAACATTCACCAACGGGCTGTCAAGGAAGGCTGCGCCGCCCCGTCAATTTTAGCGGCGGCCCGTGCTTGCCATTGCTCCCCCCTTGGAATCATGGTAGAATGTCATTTGTACTGAGAACATGGAGGAAACCTCCCGATGGATTATAGAGCCGAATCCCTGAAAAAGCACTACGAATGGCGGGGCAAGCTGGAGATCAACCCCCGCGTGCCGGTTACCAACCGCGATGAGCTGTCCCTGGCCTATACGCCGGGCGTGGCGGAGCCCTGCCTTGCGATTGAAAAGGATCTTGAAAAGAGCTACGAGCTTACGGGGCGCGGCAACCTGGTCGCCGTTATTACGGACGGTTCGGCCGTGCTGGGGCTTGGCAACATCGGCCCGGAGGCCGGTATGCCCGTGATGGAGGGCAAGTGTGTTCTGTTCAAGGCGTTTGCCAATGTGGACGCTTTTCCGCTGTGTATCAAATCCAACGATGTGGACGAAATTGTGCGCACGGTATCCCTGCTGTCGGGCAGTTTCGGCGGCATCAATCTGGAGGATATCTCCGCGCCCCGCTGCTTTGAGATCGAGCGGCGGTTACAGGCCCTGTGCGATATTCCGGTTTTCCATGACGACCAGCACGGCACCGCCGTGGTGGTGGCCGCGGCGCTGCTTAACGCGCTGAAGGTTGTGGGCAAGAAAATTGAGGATGTCACCTGCGTGATCAACGGTCCGGGCGCGGCGGGCATCTCCATCGCCAAGCTGCTGCTGCTGCTGGGCATCGGCGAGGTGATTCTCGTCGCCATTCAGGGCATTGTGGCGGAAGGGCTGGACGGCCTCAATGACGCGCAGCTGGAAATGGCCAGGGTCACCAATCCCCGCAAGCTGCGCGGCACGCTGGCCGACGCCATGAAAGGCGCGGACGTGTTCATCGGGGTATCCGCGCCCCATCTGGTTACGGCCGATATGGTGTGCTCCATGGCCAAGGACCCCATCGTGTTCCCGATGGCCAACCCCACACCGGAGATTGATCCCGAGGAAGCCAAGCGGGCGGGCGCGGCGGTGGTGGGCACAGGCCGCAGCGATTATGATAACCAGATCAACAATGTGCTGGCCTTCCCCGGCATTTTCCGCGGCGCGCTGGATACCCGCGCCCGCTGCATCAACGACGCCATGAAGATCGCTGCCGTCCAGGCCATCGCCTCACTGGTGACGGACGAGGACCGCAGCGCCACGTATGTAATCCCCTATGCCTTTGACAAGCGCATCGGCGCCGCCGTGGGCCGTGCCGTGGCCGAGGCTGCCGTACAGAGCGGCGTCGCCCGCAAGCTGCCCGCCGAGTAACCGTCCGCCAGCCCCCCAACCGTTCCGCACGAGCCTGCGGCGCATGTCCTGCGCCCGCATGCTTTGACTGAGAACCAGAGCCTGCGCGCTTCTTACAGGAGGCACTATGTCCATCCCGGCCACTTCCGAAGCCAAACACTGGAAAATGACCGAAACCCCCATTCCGCGATTGTTGTTCTCTCTGGCCGTCCCCACCATCATCAGCATGCTGATCTCGGCCTTTTACAATATGGCCGATACCTATTTCATCGGCAAGCTCGGCTCTCCCAGCGCCACCGGCGCGGTAGGCGTATGTTTTCCGCTGATGGCCGTTCTGCAGTCCGTCGGGTTTATGTTCGGTCAGGGCTCCGGCAATTTCATCGCCCGCGCGCTGGGCGCCAAAAAACTGAAGGAAGCCGAGGAGATGGCCTCCACCGCCTTCTTTTCCGGCGTGCTTGCCGGTGTTGCGCTGATGGTCACCGGGCTTGTCTTTCTGCCCCGGCTGGTGTTGGTGCTCGGCTCCACGCCAACCATCGCCCCCTATGCTATCGAGTACGCCCGTAATATTCTGATCGCTACCCCCTGGCTGCTTGCCAGCATCATCCTCAACAATCAGCTGCGGCTGCAGGGCAACGCGGTTTTCGCCATGGTGGGGATGACCTCGGGAGCCATCCTGAACATTGCGCTGGACCCGCTGTTCATCTTTACACTGAACATGGGCGTGGCGGGCGCTTCCATGGCGACGATGATCAGCCAGTTTGTAGGGTTTGTGCTGCTGCTGCTGGGCACGCGCCGCGGTGATACCCTGCGCATCCACATCAAACGCTACACCCCCATAGCCGCCTACTACAAGGGAATTCTGCGCGGCGGGCTTCCGGCCCTGTTCCGCCAGAGTATCGGCAGCTTATCCATCATCCTGCTTAACACCGCGGCAGGGCAAATGGGCGACACCGTGGTGGCCGCGTTCAGCATTGTGTTCCGCATCATGATGTTCGTCCAGATGATCGTGATCGGTCTTGGACAAGGCTTCCAGCCCATCTGCGGATTTAATTACGGCTCCGGGCGCTATGACCGGGTACGCGAGGCATACTGGTTTGCGGTGAAAATTTCGTTTTCCATGCTGCTTGTGGGGGCGGTGTTCGCGTTTACCTTCGCACCGCAGCTGGTGGAATTCTTCCTCAAAGGCTATCCCGAGGTGACGGAGATCGGCAGCCTTACGCTGCGGCTGCAAACGTTCATGCTGCCGTTCTTCTCCGTTTTGATGATGAACAGCATGATGCTGCAGACCATCGGCCACGTGCGCAACGCCTCCATTCTGGCGGTGGCGCGGCAGGGGCTGTTTCTGCTTCCCGCGCTGCTCATCCTGCCCCGTATGTTCGGCTTGCTCGGATTGCAGCTGGCACAGCCGATTGCGGATTTCTGCGCGGTGATGCTGAGCATCCCCATCGGCCTGCATGTACTTAACGACTTCAAACGAGAGGAGGCGCAGCTCGCCGCCAATGGCGAGCCTGCACAGGTGAATGTTTCGGTATAACGCGGTTCTTTTTGACATGGACGGAACCCTGCTGGATTCGGTGGAGGATCTTACCCACGCGCTCAACAAGGCACTGGAGGAGTATCACTTTCCAACCCATGACAAAGAGGCTGTTTCCACATTTATTGGCAACGGTTCCCAGCAGCTGGTCAGCCGGGCGCTGCCCCGGCATGCGGATTCCGCAGCCCTTGCCAGCGTCCATACCGCTTTTAAGCGGTACTATGGCGAATCCTGCGACCGTTTCACCCGACCGTACCCCGGCATCCTCTCCATGCTGTCCGCGCTGGACGAGATCGGGATGAAGCTTGCCATCATATCCAACAAGACCGACGCGCGCGTAAAGCAGCTGGCGAAGGCCTATTTCGGCAGCCTGATCCACGTAGCCATCGGCAGCCGCGAGGGTGTTCCCCTGAAGCCCGCGCCCGATATGCTCTACCTGGCGATGCGGGAGCTGGGCACCGATCCCGCGCACGCCCTGTATGTGGGCGATTCCCACACCGATTTCGAGGCCGCCCGCAACGCCAAAACAGATGTCATCCTGGCACGCTGGGGATATGAAAACCCAGATACCCTGTCAAAGCTAACGCCGCTATTCTTCTCTTGCGATCCGGCGGAACTGCCGATGCTGATTCTACAGGAACAGGAGGATGAACTGTGAACCCGTTTTTCGCCTATTTAAACCGCCTCAAGCTCATTCAGCGCTGGGGGCTGATGCGCAACGCCATTCCCGAAAACGATATGGAGCACAGCATGCAGTGTTCGCTGATCGCCCATGCGCTGGCGCTGCTGGCCAAGGAGCGATATCACCATGAGATTGACCCGCAGACCGCCGCCACGATGGCGCTCTATCACGATGCGGGCGAGGTGCTCACGGGCGACCTGCCGACCCCTGTAAAATACAAGAACGCCGAAATCAAAACCGCGTACAAAACGATCGAAAAGATGGCCAACGAGCAGCTGTACCATATGCTGCCCGACGACCTGAGATCAGCCTACCGTCCCTATCTGCTGCCGGACCACCAATCCTACACCTGGAAGCTGGTCAAGGCGGCGGACCGGATCTGCGCCTATACCAAATGCGTGGAGGAAAAAAAGGCCGGCAACCTGGAATTTATCCAGGCACAGACCGCCATTGCCGCAGATATTGCCGAGCTCGATCTGCCCGAGGTGAAGGATTTCATGCGGGAGTTTGTTCCCGCGTATGAGCTGTCACTGGATGAGCTGAGCCGGTTGGAGCCGGAAAGCGCCAAGTAGCGCAAGCCGCCGTCGGCCTTTCGCCGATTGATAGTATCCTATCCGTTCCCGATATAAAAATCCTGATATAAAAAATAGCCGTTTCATGCGGCTATTTCTGCTTTACGAAAAACTCTTTCTCCGGTATCTTGCGGTCAGCGCGACAGGGCACCCCGGCGTCCGTTATCCAGCAGGCGGCCGAGATCGGAGCTGTTTTCCAGCACCTTGGCGCAGCCAATGACCACGTTTTTCTGCGGCTCCTCCGAGCAGGAACAGGGGATGTGCAGCGCGTCCGCCACGGCCTCGCACAGGCCGAACAGCTCCGCGCCGCCGCCTGTGAGCATGATGCCATAGTCGAATATATCCGCCGCAAGCTCCGCGGGGGTATGCTCCAGCACACCGTGAATGCTCTCGATCAGCTGCTGCAGCGGCTCGTTCAGCGCCTCAATCACATCGTCGGAGGTAATGCGCATGGTTTTGGGCAGGCCCGTAATCAGGTTGCGGCCCGTTACCTCCATGTACAGCTGCTTGGTGCGCGGGATGGCCGAGCCGATATTGCGCTTGAGCTCTTCAGCGGTCAGCTCCCCGATGAGCAGGTTATGCTTGCGGCGCAGGTGACGGATAATCCCGTCGTTAAACTTGTCGCCGCCAATTTTGCTGCAATCGCTTACCACCGTTTTGCCAAGGGACAGCACGGCCACATCGCTCACGCCCGCGGAAATATCCACGATCATGGTGCCGTATGCCTCGTCGATGGGCAGCCCCGCGCCCAGCGCGGCAGCGATGGTGTGGTCCAGCAGCTGGGTGCGGCGCATGCCGGCATCCAGCATGGTGGAAATGATGGAGCGTTTCTCCATTTCGTTTACGCCCGTGGGCAGCGCCATCACGGCGCGGGGCCGCACAAACACGCGCTTACCGATGGCTTTCATCACAAAGCTCTTGAGCATGATGCTGACCAGCTCATAATCGGTGATGGTGCCATCCCGCAGGGGACTGAGCGCCAGGATATTGCCGGGCGTGCGCCCGACCATTTTGGCAGCCTCGCTGCCGAATGCGATCACATCGTGGGTATCGCGGTCAATGGCGATCACCGTAGGCTCCCGCAGGATGATTCCGCTGCCCCTCATATAGATCATGATGGTGCTGGTGCCCAAATCGATCGCTAAATCGCTGATACGTGCCATGCTGTTTCAACACCTCTTCTATGCGAACATTCGCGCTTATCGTTAAAATTCCTTCCCGGAGGGGCGCCGGATGGCCGAGGCCGAGTGCGAGTAGAACACCTGGGTCAGCTCCAGTCCGCAGGCGGGTGCCGTGGGGCCCAGGCACAGCCTGTCGCCCGTTTCGATCGCTTCGCGGAAACAGCCCGGCTGCAGCTTGCCCTTGCCGATTTCGATCAGCGTACCCGCGATGATGCGCACCATGTTATACAAAAACGCGTTCCCCTGCACACTCAGCGTCAGGCGTTCCCCCTCCGCGGTCAGCTCCAGATGGGTCAGCGTACGAACAGTGGTTTTCGCCGTGCCGCCCACTGCCTGGAAGGCTGCGAAATCATGCGTACCGAACAGCTCCCTGAGCGCCAGCTTCATAGGCTCCGTATTCAGCTTCATGGGGACATGCACCATAATGTTGCGGTACAGGGTGCTGGGATGGGGCGCGTTATGGATGCGGTAGGTGTAGGTTTTGCCGACGGCGTCGAAGCGGGCATGGAAAAACCCGTCCACCTCGCGGCCTTCCAGCACCTTGATGTCCGGCGGCAGATGCGTGTTGAGCGCAAAGGGAAAGCGGTCGGCAGGGATGGAGGACCGGGTATCGAAATGCGCGCACTGCCCCAGCGCGTGCACGCCCGCGTCTGTGCGGCTGGCCCCCGTTACGGGGGTCTGCTCCCCCAGCAGCTTTTGCAGGGCTTCCTCCAGGCGCTGTTGCACGGCAATGCCGTTGATCTGCCTTTGCCAGCCCACATAGGCCGTGCCATCGTAGCTTACGGTAAGCAGCACGCGCCTGAGTCCGCTTGGCGCGATCAGCCGTTCCCGTACGCTGGAGGCGGTTTCCACAAACATCGTCCGCGCTCCTTCCTACAGAAAGAGGTTGCAGGCGATCAGCAGCAGCAGCATGCCAACCGACACGAGGAACGCCTGTGCATCCTCCCGGGTGAAGCGCAGCACGCGCAGGCGCGTGCGGCCCTCGCCGCCATGGTAGCAGCGGGCCTCCATCGCCATGGCCAGCTCGCCCGCACGGCGGAACGCGCTGACGAACAGCGGCACCAAAAGCGGCGTCATCGCCTTGGCACGCGCGATGAGGTTGCCGGATTCAAAGTCCGCGCCCCTGGCCTTCTGCGCCTTCATGATCTTGTCGGTCTCCTCAATCAGCGTAGGGATGAACCGAAGCGCGATTGTCATCATCATTGCCAGCTCGTGCACGGGGAAGCGCACCTTTTTCATCGGCGAGAGCAGGAGCTCAATCCCGTCGGACAGGGCTACGGGCGAGGTGGTCAGCGTCAGGATGGAGGTGCCCAGCACCAGAAAAATCAGTCGAAGGGAAAAATGAATAGCCAGCAGCAGCCCCTCCTGCGTGATGGCGATAAACCGCCACCGCAGCAGCACGGTCTGCCCGCCGGAGAAAAACACGTTGAGCACAAAGGTGAGGATCAGCAAAAAGCGCAGCGGCTTCACGGTTTTCAGCAGCTGGCGGAAGGCAAGCCCCGAAAGATGCGCCGTAAGAAACACATATACCGCCGGGATGATATAAAACACAGGAGAGCTGACCGTAAACACCATAGCGATGTACACAATGGTGAGCAGGATCTTGGCGCGCGGGTCCAGCCGGTGCACCACGGTGTTGCCGGGCATGTACTGCCCCAAAGTGATATCCTTAAACATCGCGGTTCGCCCCCTTCAGCCGGATCAGCGCGTCACACACCTCGTCGAGCGTATAGAGGTCGTCGGGCAGATCGTAGCCCTCCGCAATCAGGCGGTGCGTAAGCTCCGCGCCCTGCGGCACGCCCAGCCCGATGCTTTTGAGCATCTCCCCCTGGCGGAAAACCTCGCGCGGGGTCCCCGACATCACCAGGGCGCCCTTGCTCATCACGATCAGGCGTGTGGCGAGGGCGGCGATCTCGTCCATGTTGTGGCTGACCATGATCACCGTGATGCTGTTTTCAGCGTGCAGGGTTTTGATCATCTGGAGGATAGCGCGTTTGCCCGCGGGATCCAGCCCGGCGGTGGGCTCATCCAAAATCAGCACCTTGGGGCGCATGGCCAGCACGCCCGCGATGGCCACCCGCCGCATCTGTCCGCCGGACAGCTCAAACGGCGATACGCCGCCGGTGGTTTCGTAATCCAGCCCCACCTGTTCGCACGCCCAGCGCACGCGCTCGTCGATCTCCTCTTTGGAGCAGCCGATGTTTTTAGGGCCGAAGGCAATATCCTTGGCGACGGTTTCTTCAAACAGCTGGTATTCCGGGTACTGGAACACCAGGCCGACCTGCTTGCGCAGCTCGCGCAGGGCCGCGCCCTTTTCCGTGATATTGGTGCCGTTGACGATCACGCGGCCCTCGGTGGGCAGCAGCAGTCCGTTCAGGTGCTGCACAAAGGTGGTTTTGCCGGAGCCCGTATGCCCGAGGATGCCGATAAACTCCCCATCCTCGATGGTGAGCGACAGGTTGTGGATGGCAACCGAGGAGAAGGGGCTGCCGGGTATATAGGTGTGGGACAGGTTCTCTATCTGGATAGACATGCCTTCAGCTCCTTTACCATATCATCCACGGTGAGAATGCCGTCGGGCAGGCGCAGCCCGCGCGCGGCCAGCATTTTGCTGAGCAGCGCCATCGGGGGCACATCCAGCCCCAGCTCGCGCAGCTCTTCCACGCGGGTGAAAACCTCCCGGGGCGTGCCGTTCATGGCAATCCTTCCGTCCGAAAGCACCACCACGCGGTCGGCCTGGGCGGCCTCCTCCATAAAGTGGGTGATCCAGACAACCGTGATCTTCTTTTCGCGGTTCAGCTTGCGCGCCGTTTCAAATATATCCCGGCGGCCCGTGGGATCGAGCATGGCGGTGGCTTCATCCATCACCATAATGTCGGGCTGCATGGCCAGCACACCCGCCACGGCCACGCGCTGCTTCTGTCCGCCGGAGAGCATGTGCGGCGCGGCGGCGGCATACTCCTGCATGGATACGGCCTCCAGCGCCTCGTCGATGCGCGTAATCATCTCTTCGCGCGGCACGCCGAGGTTTTCCAGCCCAAAGGCCACATCCTCCCGCACCACGGTGGCAACGATCTGGTTGTCCGGGTTTTGAAACACCATGCCCGCGTGCCTGCGGATGTTCCACAGCTGCGGTTCCTTGGCGGTGTCCATGCCGCAGACGATCACCTTCCCCTCCGAGGGCAGGTAGAGCGCGTTGATCATCTTGGCGAGCGTGGATTTGCCCGAGCCGTTATGGCCCAGCACCGCCACAAACTCGCCCTGCTCAATGCTCATGCTCACATGGTCCACTGCCTGGCGGGTATCCTCTTCATAGCGGTAGCTGACGTTGTGCATGGAAACAAGCCTGGATTTGAGCAGCTCTTCCTCCGACTGCGCCATCCAATCGCGCGCCGCCTGCCGGTCCAGCACAAGCTGGGCGCGCAGATCGTCCAGCGAAGGAAATTTTTCCTCCGCCCGCAGATAGTGCAGGTAGGTCAGCATAACCTCCCTGCCGTACAGATCGCCGCCGTCATACTCCAGAAAATGGGCTTCGATGGAGGGCTTGCCCTCGGGCGTGGTGGGATGCTTTCCCTGATTGAGGATCGCTGTAAAACGCTGTCCGCCCACCTCCGCCAGCGCGACGTAAACGCCGCCCGCGGGCAGATCCCCGGTGAGCGGATAATCCAGGTTGGCGGTGGGAAACCCAAGCTCGGAACCCAGGCGTTTTCCCGGCACAACGATACCGCGAACGGTATATGGCAGCTTTGCGGTCACGTGAGAACCTCCTTGCAAATCCAACAATACGACTGCAAAACTATATTATATAGCAGTGGGTTTTGTCCGTCAAACGCAAGCGCTCATTGCCTGCGTTTTTGCGCTTTTTCATCCGGCTTCGGCATTGCGTTTCCCGCTCTTTCTATGTTACAATTTGCCATGTTATGGATGTTTCCTCATCACGGCCCAAGGCAACGCTGAATATAGCGTTTCCCTAAACCGTGTCCAATAAAAGCGCCCGCCTGCGGAACATTGTTGCCCGGCAATGCGGAGCGCCCGTACAGGTACGGAAAGGACAGCGTTTGGCTATGACGATTCTGGTCATCGACGGTCAGGGCGGCGGGCTTGGCAAGCAGATTGTCGCAGCCCTCAAACAGGAACGTCCACAGGACGCCGTGCTTGCCGTAGGCACCAACACCACCGCCACCGCTGCCATGCTCAAGGTGGGCGCGGATATGGCCGCTACGGGGGAAAACGCCGTTGTGGTCGGCTGCCGAAAGGCGGATGTCATCATCGGGCCTATCGGCATCGTGATTGCCGATTCCATGCTGGGCGAGATCACCCCCGCCATGGCCGCCGCGGTAGGCCAGAGCCGCGCAAAGCGCATTCTGATCCCGATGAATTTATGCGACCATATCATTATCGGCGTCATGGAGCAGCCCATCGGCCAAATGGTACAGGGAGCCATACGCGCGGTGGATGAACTTCTTCACGAATCGCAGGCAGACCGATGACAGATTTTGAAACCATTGCGGAGTTCCACCGCGCGCGCTATCCGCTGATGCAGCCGCAGGATTTTGGCAAGCTCGCCTTCCAAAGCGCGATGGGGCCGGAGCATATGATCACCGACGAGCAAGCGGCCGCCGACGCGCTTTTTCAGGAATGGCAGACAGTTTCCGTTTCCGAACCTCCATGCGGCCCGGAGCCGCTGGGCAACGGCCTGTGCCGCTTTCACCTTGCCAAAAGCAGCTGCTCGCCGGACGCCGCGGCGGTGCTGGCAAAGCTGTTTGTCCAAACAGCCGGAAATCATACGGGCGGCCGGGCGGACCTGCAGGCCCGCCTTGCCGTGCTGGAGCGCCTGCCCGTAGAGGGCATGCAAACGTGGCTTGCCGGATACCGGCGCATGGATTGCCCGGCTGTGCACCACAGCGAATTATTCCGCAGCGCGTATCACCCGCATTACCGCATACTTTCCACCCGCCTGGCCGATTGCTTTGCGGCGCTGCTGTACCTGTGCCAAACCGCGCGGGCAGGGTTGCCCGTAACGGTATCCCTGCGGGGCTTTAACGGCCGGGAAGCGGAGGAGATTTTCTCCCTGCTGCGCGGGCTGCTTCCCCACGCCGTTCACACGGTGCTCGCGCCAGTGGGCGCAACACTTTGCGCACGAATCACGCCGGATGCATCCGGCGAAAACCCCACGCTGCGCCCGGCCGAAAACGAACGTCACAGCCGGCGGTTTCCCGTTGGCGAAAACCGCTCCGTCACGGTTGCCTCGCCGTGCCTGCCGCAGCCATAACCGTTCCCGCCTGCCGTCATGAAGTCGGCGGCGGTTCAGATACCGGTACGATACCGTCATGAAGACAGTGAGCTTGCCTGAAGCAAAGCGAAAATCCAAAGTACTTTAGGAGGTTTCACAATGAAAGTTTCCACCAAAAACCTTACGCTGAGCGCTATGTTTCTGGCGCTTGCCCTGGTGCTGCCGTTTCTTACGGGGCAAATTCCCGAGTTTGGCAGCATGCTGCTCCCCATGCATATCCCCGTGCTGCTGTGCGGTTTTCTCTGCGGCTGGACCTGGGGCCTGGGCGTTGGCTTCATCGCGCCGCTGCTGCGCTCACTGCTGTTTGGGATGCCGCCCATGCTGAACGTGGCCATCCCCATGGCCTTTGAGCTGGCAGCCTACGGCGCTTTGGCGGGCCTGCTGTACAAGGGGCTTAAAAACAGCGAATTCAAGCTCTTTGCCTCGGCGGGCAAAAACGGGAAAGGGATCGTCAACGCGTATGTGGCGCTGATCATTGCCATGCTGCTGGGGCGGCTGGTGTGGGGCATTGCCAAGTTTGCGGTCGTATCCCTGTTTACCACCGGCTTTTTCACCCTGCCCATGTTCTTTGCCGGGGCCTTTGTCACAGCCTGGCCCGGCATTGTGCTCCAGCTGGCCATCATCCCGCCGATCGTGATCGCGCTGGAGCGCCAGACCGTAAAAGCATGACCGAAAACATTGCGCGGCAGCTGACAGCGAGCCTTACCACACAATTGCAAAACAGCGGCCGTGCCCTGCTGGTGATCGACGGCGACTGCGCGGCGGGGAAAACCACCCTGGCCGCGCAGATCGCCGCACACACGGATGCGGCCCTGTTCCATATGGACGATTTCTTTCTGCCCCCCGCCCTGCGCACCGCAGCGCGGCTCGCGGAGGCGGGCGGAAATATCGACTACGACCGTTTTCTGTCGCAGGTGCTCCAGCCCCTGCGGCAGGGGATTCCCTTTGCCTATGAAGCGTTCTCCTGCCACACCGGCACCGCCCGGAGCGTATCCGTATCCCCGGCCGCCGTCACGGTGATCGAAGGCAGTTATGCGCTGCATCCCCGTTTTTTGGATGTCTACAATGCGCTGAACGCTATGAAGGTGTTCCTCGCGGTTGATCCGCTGGAGCAGCTGCGCCGCATTGAGCGGCGTAACGGCGCGGCCATGCTGAAGCGTTTCCAGGCGGAATGGATTCCGATGGAAAAGAAATACCAGCTGGCGTACGCGCCCCTGTGGGGCGATGTGCTCCGCGTTGAAAACCCGCAGCTCGCGCCAGCCGCCGAGGAGCCGTCTCTGGGCGGCTGCCTGTAAGGCTCCGTTCATCGGTTTTATCCCGGGCAGCCGTTCCCTTCCGGCCTTCGGCCTCGCTTGCTGCGCGGCCTGCCGCATGATATACTGAACAAAAATGCCGGACACGGCAGCAGAGGGATCGCCATGCAGAATAAGCGCGTTTGGAGCTACTGGATTTTCGGGGCCTTGCTGACGGCGGCCATGTTCGCCGGTCTGAAATTCCTGACCAATTTCCGGTTTGAAAACTCGGACGATATCCTGATGGTCAAAGCCTTTATGGGCTTTGAGGGCGGTCAGCCCGCCAATTTCTCGCTCTATCTGCATACGCTGCTTTCCTGGGCGCTGTACGGGCTCAGCCTTTGCGCGCCAAACCTCCCCTGGTTTTCGTTTTATCAGGTGGGGCTTTTGTTTTTCAGCTGTACCGTAATCGTGAAAAGCCTGATGCAGTTGGCACAAAACACGCGCCGCCCCGCCGTTGCCGGAGCGCTTGCCGGGGTTTTCTTCCTGGCTGTGTTCGCGGTCTTTGCCAGCTGCCGCATCAACTTCACCACCACCGCCACACTGGCGGGAGCCGCCGCCATTTTGCAGACGATGACCGTGGATTTCGGTTCCTCCGCAAAAAAAGCGCGCTTGCGGGCCCTGCTGCTGGCGGTTTTGCTGCTGGCAGCCAGCTATTGTCTGCGCGTGTATGCGGCGCTGCCGTCGTTCCTATTCGTCTGCGGCGTGTTGCTGTGGCGGCTGCTGCCGGAGAAACACGATGGAAAACGGATTTCCGTTCCCTGGCGCGCCGTGCTGAAAGCGGCGCTGGTTTTCGCCGCCGTGCTTGTGGGCCTGTTTGCCCTGTGGCAGGCGGAAATCGGCCTACGCGGGCTGCGCGGGTATCTGAGCTGGAACGACGCCAACGGCGCGCTGCTGGACTATACCGATTTTGAAACGAACGCCGCGCCCGCCGTTGCCTCGGGCAGCGGGCTTTCCGCGTCCGAGATCACGCTGGTGCAGCAGTGGTATTTCCTGAGCGCCGATATCGACGAGCAGGCGATGTGGACCCTTGCGGATGCCTACGGCCGGACGGAGCACAGCGGATGGGCCGCCCTGCGGAGTTTCTTTGCCGAAAATGCCCGGTATCCTTATCTGGCCGCCGTGGTGTTGCTGCTTGGGGGCTTGTGCCTGCTCAAACTGCGCAAAGGCGCATGGGGCGCGTCCCTGCTCTCGCTTGCTTCCATCGCGGGCACAGCATTATTGCTCTTCTATCTGGCCCAACAGGGCCGCCTGCTGTCCCGTGCGGTGGACAGCGTGCTGATCCCCTGCGCGGCGTTCAACCTGGGCCTTGTTCTGCACAGCTGGCGCGGAGACGAGCGGCATACCACGCGGCGTATCGCAGTCCTTGTGCTGGCGTTACTGATGGCCGCGTCGGCGTTTGGCAGCCTGCGGCTCACGGTTGAAGCCATCACCGCCACGCCGGACTATGTTTCCCCGCAGCGCGAAGCGGATCTGGAAGCCTATGCGCTGCAAAATCCGGAGATGCTGGTGGTACGCACCCCCAACCTGCTGCGCGATACGCGGCTTCTGCCCGATGTGAGCGGCGGTACGCCCGGCAACATCATCATCTGGGGAGACTGGCTGTGCCGCACGCCCAGCTGGAACCGCCAGCTAGCCCTGTTCGGCTTTGACGCGGAACAATTTGCCGCCGGGGACTGGCTGCGGGATAACATCGTGTTCGCCGCGCTGAGCCCGGAGGATACGGCGGATCTGCGCGCATTCCTGACGGAAGCAACCGGTGCCGCGGTCGTGGCCGAGGAAGCCGGATCCTACGGCACGCTGCGTTTCTACCGCTTCGTCACACAGTGACACAGGAAAGAAAATCTTTGCACACGGCTGAGCACGGGACATAAGCACCGCCGAAGTGATAAGAATTGATAACAGCAAAGGCCGCCGGATCGTTCGCCCGGCGGCCCTGCTTTATTCACAAACTATCTGATTTTCGCTTATGCCTTCGGCATAGCCTTTGCCCCATGGCCGTCAAGCCAATCGATCAGATCGGCAAAAACCTCCTCGCGGTTGGGCTCGTTGTGCATTTCGTGCCGCCCGTCCGGATACAGCTTCACCGTAACATCCTTCACCCCGGCGGCGCTTAGCTCTGCGGCCACTTTCCGCACGCCTTCACCGCGCCCGCCTACGGGATCGCTCGCTCCTGAATACATCAGGACAGGCACAGTTTTATCCATCGCGGACAGATTTTGCGGATAGAGGTTTTTCAAGCCCTTGAACATATCGCGGTATGCCCCCGCCGTGAACGTGAACCCGCACAGCGGATCGGCGATATAGGCGTCCACCTTCTGCTCGTTGCGGGAAATCCAGTCCAGCGATGTACGCGGAGGCGCCCATTCCTTGTTATATCCCGCAAAACTCACGTTTTTCACCAGATTGGCGGGCTTTTTTTCGCCGCCGAAGGCGCACAGCAGGTCGGCCAGGAACAGCCCCATGTTCACCAGCCCCGGCGGAAAATGCCCCGTGCCGGAGAGCACCACGCCGCTCAGGCCCTGTTCATGTTTCAGGCAGTAGTTGCGCACCACAAAGCTGCCCATGCTGTGCCCCAGCAAAAAGTAAGGAAGATCGGGGTATTCCTGCTGCGTTTCCAGGCGCAGGGTATGCACATCCTCCACCAGCGCGCCGAACCCGCCGGGCCCGAACCACCCGAGCAGCTCCGCTTCCCCGCCGTGGCCCAGGTGATTGTGCCCCACCACCAGGATCCCGGCCCGGTTGAGCCGCTTCGCCATTTCATCATAGCAGGCGATATGCTCGGCCATGCCGTGCGCGATCTGCACAATGGCACGGGCCTCCCCCTCGGGCTTCCAGACGCGCTTGATCAGTTGTTTTCCCGTAACGGATTGAAAAGACTCCTGCATGGTACCGCTCCTTTCAAGAATATCATCACGCTTTACAGCTTATATTTTCAATTTCAGGCTGATATCCAGCGGCTGCACATGGTTGGTCAGGTCGCCGATCGAAATGCAGTCCACGCCAACGGCCGCCACCTCCCGGATATCGCGCTGGGCCATGTTGCCGGAGGCCTCCACCACGGCACGGTGATGGATCAGCGCCACCGCTTCCTTCATCTGCCCGGTGGTCATATTATCCAGCATAATGATATCGGCCTTCACGTCCAGCGCCTCGCGCACCTGCTCCAGCGTTTCGGTCTCCACCTCAATTTTCAGGGTAAACGGCGCCCGGCTGCGTGCGGCGTTCACCGCGTTTGTAATTCCATTCGCCGCCTGAATGTGGTTATCCTTGATCAAAATACCGTCCGCCAGCGAAAAGCGGTGATTGTGGCCGCCCCCCACGCGCACGGCATATTTTTCCAGCACCCTGAGCCCCGGCGTGGTTTTGCGGGTATCGAGCAGCTTCACATCAAAATCCTTCACCAACGCCACCATCGCGCGGGTGCGCGTGGCGATGCCGGACATGTGCTGCAGCAGGTTGAGTGCGGTTCGTTCGCCCGTTAAAATGGAGGCCGCGTCGCCGCTGATGTCCGCAATCACATCGCCGCGCATGAGCAGGTCGCCGTCCTTGCTGTGAAAATCCAGCGCGATGTCCGCATCCACATAGGCAAATACGGCTTTCACTACCTCGGTGCCGCACAGCACGCCCTCGCTTTTTGCCAGAAAGCGGCCGGTGATCTGCGTGCCCTCCGGCACGGTGCACAGGGTGGTGATATCGCCGGTGTTTACATCCTCCCGAAGCGCGTTTTCGATGATGCGCTGCAGGTATTGCTGATCAATCATGTTTTTCTTCCTCCCCGTCGGTGCGGAAATGTGAGCCCACGGACACGTGCCGCGCGATCGCGCCCTGCAAAATAGCCTTCGCGGTGGACGCCATGTTGTACAGTTCCATCTCCCGCACGGTATTCAGCCGCGCGCAGCGCAGGGCGCCGAGCATCTCCTCCACCTGGGAAAGCCCAAAGGTGAGTTCTTCCCCGTTGCGGAGAATGCCGCAGTACTTCACCATGATGCCCTTGAGCGCGATGATGCGCTCCTCCGCGTCAATCTCTGTCTCGTGTACCGGTTCGCCGGCGGGCATTGCCACCGGCGGGTGAACCGGCACATTTTGCCCGGCGATGGTCATGGCGCAGCGGCGGCCAAACACCAGGCATTCCAGTGTGGAGTTGCTCGCCAGCCGGTTGGCCCCGTGCACGCCCGTGCAGGCCGCCTCGCCGCAGCACAGCAGCCCTTCGATGTTGGTGCGCCCCCACAGGTCGGTCTGTACGCCGCCCATCATATAGTGCTGCACCGGCCCGACGGGGATATCGTCCCTTGTAATATCAATGCCATGCTCCAGGCATTTGGCATAGATGGTGGGAAAGCGCTTGATCAGGAAATCGTGATCCGCGAACGAAATCCGCAGGCTGACATACGGCAGCGTCTGGTTATGGATCTGCTGATAAATTTCACGCGAAACGATATCCCGGGGCGCGAGTTCTTTCAGCGGATGCACCCCCTGCATAAAGCGCTCGCCCTTTTCGTTGAGCAGAATACCGCCCTCGCCGCGCACAGCCTCGGAGATCAAGAAGCACTGCCGGTTGCGGTTTTCGGGCGTGTACAGCCCGGTGGGATGGAATTGGATAAACTCCATGTCCTTGAGCGCTGCGCCCGCGCGCATCGCCATGGCCATGCCGTCCGCCGTGGCGACGACCGGGTTGGTGGTATAGCGGTAGATCTGCCCCACGCCGCCGGACGCGATCACCAGAAAATGGGTGCGGTACAGGTGCCAGTAATCGTCCTCAAACACGGTCACCCCGCACACACGTCCGTCCTGCGTGATCACATCGGCCACAAAGGCGTTCTCGTGCAGGCGCACGTTCTGCTTCTTCTGCATGGTCTGCTCCAGCGCGCGCACCATGAACAGCCCCGTGGCATCTCCACCCGCGTGCAGGATGCGGTGCATGCCGTGGCCGCCCTCCCGCGTGGTCATCAGGCGGCCCTCGCCGTCCAGATCAAACTGCGTGCCGATTTTGAGCATCGTTTCGATCTCATTGGGGCCTTCCTGCACAATCAGGCGCACGGCGTCCTCGTCGCACAGGCCCGCGCCGGCGGTGATGGTATCCATATAATGATAGAGAAACTGGTCGTCCTTCTCGGTAACCGCGGCAATGCCGCCCTGCGCCAGCGAGGAGGAGCTGGTTTCCGTTTTGTTTTTGGTAAACAGCGCGCAGCGCATGGTTTCGGGCAGATGATAAGCGGTATACATGCCCGCCAGGCCGCTGCCGATGATGGCTACATCCACATCGTGAACGATATACTGATCGGGATCGATATCCGTTACATACCGTCGCAAAATGATTTCCTCTTTTCGTTTCGTCAGGCCAGTGAAAGCATGCGTTCCAAGCTCCGCCGCGCACGGTTCATCATGGTTTCATCCAGCGCTATGGCATACCGCGTAAACAGCAGGGCATCCCGGAGATCGGAAAGGGTCGTTTTTTTCATATCGGCGCATTCCAGCGTGGGCGTGAGCAAATGGAAGGCCTTGCCGGGGCTGTTCTTTTGCAGCTCGTGGAGGATGCCCTTCTCCGTGGCGATGAGAAACGCCGTACCGGAGGCCTGCTTTGCGTACTGCAAAATCTGCGCCGTGCTGCCGATAGAGTCCGCCCGGTCAAGCACCTCCCGCGTACACTCGGGGTGCGCCAGCAGCGCCGCGCCGGGATGGGCCGCCCTGGCCCCGTCCACATCCGCCGCCGTAAGCCGGTGATGCACGGGGCAGTAGCCGGAATGCAGAATGATTTCCTTTTCCGGTACCTGCTCCGCCACATAGCGCCCCAGGTTTTGATCGGGCACAAAGATGATCTGCTTCTCCGGCAGCGCTTTTACAATGTGCACGGCGTTGGATGAGGTTACGCACACGTCGCTTTCCGCCTTCACGGCGCAGGAGGAGTTTACATAGCACGCCACGGCCGCGCCGGGGTGCTGTGCCCGCAGGCGGAGGATGTCCTCCGGCGTCACCATGTCCGCCATCGGGCAGCCTGCGTCCGGCACAGGCAGGAGCACGGTTTTGTGCGGGGACAGTATCTTGGCGCTTTCCGCCATAAACAGCACGCCGCAGAACACGATGATATCGGCATCGTTGTCCTTGGCCTTCCGGCTGAGGGCAAAGGAATCGCCCACGAAATCCGCCGCGTCCTGAAGTGCTCCCGGCTGGTAATAATGGGCCAGAATCACCGCGTTCTTTTCCTGTTTCAACCGCTGGATATCCGCCAATAGCTTTTTTGTATCACTCATGATGCCGTTCCAATCCCTTTTATCCGTCCACGCGGCCTATGCGCGCGCCGTATATGCACAAAACAGCCGCTGCTTTTTACAGCGGCTGTCTGTATCCGGTATCTTACCGCGTGGATACCACTTCGATATCGCCGGTTTCGATCATCAGGGCCAGTTCGTCCACCTCGTCCTTGACCTCGTCGGAAACCTGCTGGGTCATGTCGTCCGTGCCATAGCCTATGCTGATGATGCCTGTGGACATATCGGCTTCCCAAATCATGCCGCCGTCAAAGATCCCATCATCCAGGTACATGGCGACCGTCTGATAAATGCTCTCGCCGATATCTTTTACCATCGAGCAGATGATGTGCTCGGGGTCGATATATTTCTGGTCCGAGTCCACGCCGATGGCATAGGTATCCAACTCCTCAGCGGCTTCAAACACGCCAAGACCGGTTTTTCCGGCAACGGCAAAGACCACATCCGCGCCCGCGGAATACAGCGCGATGCCCAGCTCCTTGCCCTTGTCGGGGGATTCATAATCCCCGGCATACACGGGCGGCAGCACCGTGCCATCGGGGTTGGCGTACAATGCGCCTTGCTCGTAGCCTACAAAGAAGTTGTTGATGGTGTCGATCTCCTCGCCGCCCACAAAGCCGACAATCTGCGTAGCGGAGGTTTTCATGGCGATATAGCCGGCCAGGAAAGAGCCTTCATTTTCGGCATAGGTAATGGACAGCAGGTTGTCTCCCAGGCCGTCCAGCCCATTATCCACAAAGATGAACAGGGTATCGGGCATCTGGGGCACCACCTCGGTGAGCGCGTCCCAGTACTGCCAGCCCACTGCCACCACGATATCGTTGGTTTCGGCGGCGTCAACCAGCGAGGTCAAATATTTCCCGGCGTCCGTTTTGCATTCCACATAGCTGCCGTCCACGCCGTAATCATCCACCAGCGCAAGCAGGCCGTCGTAGGCGCTGTCGTTAAAGCCGAGATCACCCAGCGCCTCGGCAAAGCACACGGCCACCTTCAAAGAGCCGTCTTCAGCCGACGCAACCGCAAAAACAGAAAATACCAGCGTGGCACACAGAATAACAGATATCAGTTTTTTCATGAAAAAACCATCCTTTCATGCCCGGAAAACGCTATGATTGAGCGTATGGATTGCCGCCCCCATTATACATGACCCATCATGTGAATGCAATCAAACCGTGCCATGATTTACGCTCCCAAAGCCGGTTTTTCCGAGGGCGGCGAAAATTTTCGGCAATGCGCGGTATGGCCGGGGCATCAAACGGCGCGGCGGTTCAGTGTTTTCGGGGCATATTTGCTGTCTGAAAGCCTTCTGCCTTTGCCGGGCTAAAACCTTGACTTTCTCCATGCCAGCGGCTATGATAGCAGAGGGATATTATCCCTTTTCATACTGCACAAAAAGGAGGAGCGCACGTGGACGCGGACCCATACAGTAGACACGCATTTATTACCCGCTTCAACCAACCGAATATCTCGCTCCGAGAGGCTGTGCAGAGGAACGCGGCTGAGTAGCCGTCTGCGCCAATGATGTATCTGCCTGCTCGGAAGCATTGCCGTCACCTTGGCGGCGTACAGAAGGGCAGGTTTTTGTGATGAAAAGAATTTTTCTCACGACGGATGATCACCTCACCGAAATCACAACCTTTGAAAAAGGCTGTTGGATTCATCTCCAGTCGCCCACCAGGGAAGAAATTCAGGGACTGAACGCGCGTTTTGCGCTGGATCCCACCTATCTGCAGGCGGCGCTGGACGAAGAAGAAAGCGCCCGTATCGACCGTGACGGCGATCAAACGCTGATCATTGTGGACGTTCCCTATGTGGAAACCGAGGAAAAGGGCTTCAGCTATTCCACGGTGCCTATGGGCGTCATCATGGTGGACGACGTAATCATCACCGTAACGTCCCGCGAGTCCACCCTCATCAACGATTTCACAGAGGAACGCGTACGCGGCTTCTGGACGTTCAAGCGAACCCGGTTCCTGCTGCAAATGCTCAACCGCAACGCAAGCCGCTACCTGGCGTATTTGAAACAGATCGACAAGGCCTCCGCCTTTGTGCAAAAGCGCCTGCAGGAAAGCATGCGCAACCGCGAGCTGCTGCAGATGATGCAGCTGGAAAAATCGCTGGTATACTTTTCCACCTCGCTGAAGGGCAACGAGATTGTGCTGGAGAAGATGATGCGCATGGATATGCTGCGCAAATACCCGGAGGACGCGGACCTGCTGGAAGACGTGATCATCGAAAACAAACAGGCCATCGAGATGTGCGCCATCTACCGCGATATTATGGGCGGCACGATGGATGCTTACGCCTCAATCATCTCCAATAACCTGAACATCGTCATGAAAGTTCTGACCAGCCTTACGGTCATGCTGGCCATCCCTACGCTGTTCGCCTCGTTCTGGGGCATGAACACGGCGGTGCCGTTGCAGGGCAACCTGTTGGGTTTTTGGGTGGTATGCGGGCTGAGCGCCGTGGTGACGGTGATTGTGTTTTTCGTTCTCCGCTGGAAGAAGATGTTCTAACGGCATCCGCGGCAGCGCCTGCGCACTGCCGCCTTATCCCGGTTACCGCCGCATGGGATCGTAGCCGGTTGGATAATGCCTTGGCTGCTCCGGCTGCGCGGCTTCCTGTCCGCCTCTGGGATCCGGATACATGGGCTGCTGCGCAGGCCCGCCGTCGTACCGCTGTGTTCTGCCGTACGGCTGCTGGGGTTGCTGGGGCTGCTGGGGCATGGTTCCCCGCGGCTGGGCCCCGCCGCGCAGCAGGCGGTTGGTTTCCATAATCCCATCATGGATGGAAAAGAGCATCATGATCAGCTCATACGCCATGCGGACGCCGATGGGTCCGAGGATCATCATCAGCAGCCCTCCGAAGAAGCTGCCGGAAACCATCGTGATGAATCCGTTGACGATGGCAAACAGAGCGCTGAACACATACAGGAATTTCAGAATCAACGGGATGATGTAGTTTTCGAAGTTCACATGCGAAAAGAGTCTCAGCATGAAGCCCGAATACCGCGACCGTTTCTGCGCCCCGATCAGAAAGATTGCCGCGAAGACCGTACCGATGAGCGCCAGCACCACACCGATGATAAATCCGCTTCCGATTCCGAGTCCGAACCCGCTAGGATAATAATTGTATGAGCTGAGATTGGACATCTCATTCCCTCCCGTACTTTGTTGTTGTCGCTGCCTGTTTTTGTTACAATTATTATACCCGGCGCCTATTCAGCCGTCAACACCCTGCGGAAGATTGAAAGGAACGAACCATGTCCGGTGAACTGGCCTATAAAATTTCCATGCTCCCCGACAGCCCCGGTTGTTATCTGATGAAAAGCCAGGGGCAAATTTTGTATATCGGAAAAGCAAAAAACCTGAAGAACCGCGTGCGGCAGTATTTCCATTCGCCGGAGGGCCATACGCCCAAGGTGCGCGCCATGGTGGAGCGGGTGGACGACTTTGATATCCTGCTGTGCCGAACCAACTTTGAAGCGCTGACGCTGGAAAGCAACCTGATCAAAAAGCACCGTCCGTTCTACAACATCCTCCTCAAGGACGACAAGCATTATCCCTATCTTTGCTACGATCCCCAGGAGATGTTCCCCCGGCTTGTCATCTCCAGAACGTATAACGCAAGTGACGGGCGCAAGTATTTCGGCCCCTATATCGGCGCCACCGCCGTGCGGCAAACGCTGGACGAGCTGGGACGCTATTTCCCCCTGCGCCGCTGCGCGCTCCGGTTTCCGCTTAAAAGCCCGCACCGGCCCTGCGTTTACTATGCCACGGGGCAGTGCCACGCGCCCTGCGCGGGCCTGATCACCCCCGAGGCCTATGATGAAATTCTCCGCAGCTCCGTCGCGTTTCTGGGCGGCGATACCGGGCCCGTGCTCCAGGCGCTCCGCCGCAGCATGGACCAGGCCGCCCAGGCCCTGGAATATGAGCAGGCCGCCATGTACCGCGATAAGATTGCCGATGTGCAATCTATCGCCGAACACCAGCTTGCCATCCAAACCCGCTCGGTTGAGCAGGATATCATCGCCGTGGCCTCGGACGAGGTGGATGCGATCGTGCAGCTTGTGCACATCCATCACGGGCGCATGGAGGACGGCCAGCATTTTCTGTTGGATAACCAGGGCGGCACAGACGCGGGAGAGATCCTGTCCGGCTTTCTGCCCCAGTATTATGCGCAGGACCGTATGATCCCGCGCGAGGTGCTGTTGCAGGCCGAGCCGGAGGACACCGAGGAGCTGGAAATGCTCCTGCGCGAGCGGCGGGGCGCGGCGGTGACGCTGCACACCCCCCAGCGCGGCGAAAAGCGCAGGCTGGTGGACATTGCCCAGAAAAACGCCGAGGACGCGCTCATCAAACACCAGCAAAGCAAGCAGATCAAGTTTCAGCGCACCACGCAGGCTATGCGGGAGCTCATGGACGCGCTCTCGCTCCCCGCGCTGCCGCGCCGCATTGAGGGCTACGATATCTCCAACACCCAAGGCAACCTGTCCGTCGGCTCGATGGTCGTGTTTGAGCAGGGAATGCCCAGCAAAAAGCAGTACCGTCATTTCCGCATCAAAACCGTGGAGGGCGCCAACGATTTCGCCTCCATGGAAGAGGTGCTCCGCCGCCGCTTTACCCATGGTCTGGAGGAGCGCAGGGAGCGGGAGGAAAAGAACCTGCCGTTTGAAGAAGGCCGCTTTTCCAGCTTCCCTGATATGATTTTGATTGACGGCGGTCCCCAGCAGCTCCTCTTTGCCCGTCGCGCGATGCTGGACTGCGGCGTGAACCTGCCGATGTTCGGGTTGGCCAAGCGAAACGAGGAGCTGTATCTGCCGGACCGAGAGGACCCCATTGTGCTGGATAAGCGCAGCCAGGGACTGCACCTGCTGCAGCGCGTGCGCGACGAGGCCCACCGTTTCGGCATCACGCACCACCGCGCGCTGCGCAGCAAGGCGGGGCTGCAAAGCGAGCTCAGCGCCATCCCCGGCATCGGCGAAAAGCGCAGAACCGCCCTGCTGAGAGCCTTTCAAAGCGTGAATGCCATATTGGAAGCCGATCTGGAAGCTCTGCTGCGTGTAGAGGGCATGACGAAGCCCGCGGCGCAGGCAATCCTTACTTATAGTCACAAAAGAAAAAAGAACGAGTAGCGCCTTCCTTCCTTAAAAAACCATGCTATACTATATGCGCATTATATGAGGCGCTTCCGCGCCGGAAAGGACCGCCCTTGCCCAAGGAAAAGAGCGTTTATGTCTGTTCCGCCTGCGGCTATCAGGCCCCGCGCTGGCTTGGCTGCTGTCCTGATTGCAGCGCCTGGAACACTTTTGAGGAGCAAACGGCATCTGCTTCCCAGGCCATGGGGAAAACCGCCGAAAAGGCGGCCCGTTTCCGTATGCCCTCCGCCGACGCCACACTGCTGCGGGATGTGGATGAAGCCCGTGAAACACGCGTGCCCACCGGCAACGAGGAGCTGGACCGGGTGCTGGGCGGCGGGCTGGTGGAAGGCGGCGTTACGCTGCTGGGCGGCGATCCCGGCGTAGGTAAATCCACACTGCTATTGCAGGTGGCGGCCGAGCTCAGCGCCCACCAAACCGTATTATACGTCAGCGGCGAGGAAAGCATCCGGCAGATCAAAATGCGGGCCGGACGCCTGGAAATCAAACAGGACAAGCTGTATGTGCTGGCAGAAAACGGCGTGGAATCGATTTTGGAAAAGTGCGAAACCCTCAGCCCCGACGTGCTCGTGATCGACAGCATTCAAACCATGGTCTCGGCGGACAGCGCCAGCGCCCCCGGCAGCGTGTCGCAGGTGCGCCAAAGCGCATCCGCCATCATCCGCCACGCCAAAACCAGCGGGGTATCGGTGTTTCTGGTCGGGCATGTTACCAAGGACGGTTCTCTGGCGGGGCCCCGGGTGCTGGAGCACATGGTGGATACCGTGCTCAGCTTTGAGGGTGACCGCCAGCACGAATACCGGCTGCTGCGGGCGGTGAAAAACCGCTTTGGCAGCGTAAACGAGCTGGGTGTGTTTGAAATGCGGCAAACAGGCATGTTTCCCGTGCCCAATCCCAGCGAAACACTGTTGTCCCAACGCGCGCGGGGCGCCAGCGGAAGCATCGTGTTCTGCACCATGCGCGGCAGCCGCCCCATCCTGTGCGATTTGCAGGCGCTGGCATCCCACAGCTTTTACAATATGCCCAAGCGTACCGTGGGCGGCATGGATTCTGGACGTATAGCGCTGCTGCTGGCCGTTATGGAAAAACGAGCCGGGAAGAAATTGTATGATCAGGACGTTTATGTAAATGTTGCCGGAGGGTTGGAGTTGGACGACCCTGCCGCCGATCTGGCGGTTTGCCTTGCCGTGGCCTCCAGCCTGGAAAACTTTGCCCTTTCCCCCAAGCTGTGCGTCATGGGCGAAATCGGCCTGTGCGGAGAGGTGCGCCCCATCGCCAACGCCGAACGCCGCGTGGCCGAGTGCATGCGGCTGGGCTTTACGGAGATTATCCTGCCCAAACAGAACCTGAAAAATCTTACACCGGTCGCGCATGCGTCCGTTACAGGCGTTGATACGCTGATGCAGGCCATTGCCGTCATCCACTGAAAGCCATCTGGAAGGGAATAACGAGATGAAAAAAACCCGATCAATTGGTCAAATGCTCCGCGCTCTCATC
Source organism: Candidatus Limiplasma sp. (assembly GCA_963664595.2). Taxonomy (GTDB): domain Bacteria; phylum Bacillota; class Clostridia; order Christensenellales; family Aristaeellaceae; genus CAXXOK01. The sequence continues at coordinate 338,712 of CAXXOK010000007.1, forward strand.
ACGCTGGCAGGCGCGGGAATCGGCGCGTTGGTCGCCACCATGGCAAAGCCCTTTCTGCAAAGCGCCTATCCTCATGTTTTTCTTGGGCCGGACAGCCTGTTTTTTCTGTATATCGTCCTTTGTCTGATCGGCGCTGTGTTTTTATTTGCGTTGTCCAACACCATCATGGAGCGGGTCATGCACCTGAGCGGAAAAATCGAACGCCGATGGTCAAGCATGCCCACGCGGCAGATTTTGCTTTCCTCCGTCGGGCTGATTTTAGGGCTTATCGTGGCGGCGCTGATCCATCTGCTGATCCTGTCCATGGGCTCCAGCCTGCTGACCGTTTCCATCAGCGCCATTGTGTATGTGGTACTGGGCACCATGGGTATGCGCATCGGCTATGCGCGCTATACCTCCAAGCCCTTTTCCAGACGCGGCCGCAAGCACCGCAACACTCTGGACATCATCCTGGATGAAACCATCGCCGAGGACGAGGACGAGCCGGAGGATACCCTGCCCGAACCGCCCTCCGCCATTCCGGCCAAAGTGCTGGACACCTCCGTGCTCATTGACGGCCGCATTCTGGATATTACGGATACCGGCTTTCTGGAGGGCGATCTGATTGTGGCCGAGTTTGTACTGGACGAGCTCCGCCATATCGCCGATAGCGCCGATTCCCTCAAGCGCACGCGCGGCCGCCGGGGGTTGGATATTGTGAAACAGCTGCAAAACAGGCTGGGCAGCCGCGTGGTGATCCACAGCTGCGAGCGTGCCGACAACACCGAGGTGGACGTCCGGCTGCTCAAGCTCTGCCGCGAGCTGGGCGGCGTGGTGGTGACCAATGATTATAACCTCAACAAGGTGGCCCGCATCAGCGGCGTAAAGGCGCTCAACATCAACGATCTCGCCAACGCCCTCAAGCCCATGCTGGCATCGGGCGAAGAGATTACGGTGGAAATCGTGCGCGAAGGCAAGGAGACCGGCCAGGGCGTGGCCTACCTGGACGACGGTACGATGATCGTGGTGGATCATGCCCGGACACTGATCGGGCAAAAGACCGATATCGTCGTGACAACGGTACTGCAAACCAGCGCCGGACGTATGATTTTTGCATCCCTCAAGGACAACGCAACCGGAAAGGAAGCCTGATCGTGATACTGTTCCAAAGCGATTATCAGGAAGCCGCGGACGCCAGAGTACTGCAAGCGCTGCAAGAAGCTGGTTCCCGGCAAATGCCAGGCTATGGCGACGACACCCTCACCCCGCAGGTAAAACAGCAGATCCGCACCCTATGCCAGGCCCCCGACGCTGACGTACACTTTTTTGTCGGCGGCACCCAGATCAACCTCACCGTGATCGCCGCGGCACTGCGGCCGATGGAGGGCGTCATCAGCTCCGATCTTGGCCACATCAACGTGCACGAAACCGGCGCCATCGAAGCTACCGGCCACAAGGTGCTCACGCTTGCAAGCACAGACGGCAAGATAACCGCCCGGCAGATCCAAACCCTATATAACGAGCACATCAACGACGCGACCCATGAGCATATGGTGCGTCCCGGCATGATCTACCTGAGCCACCCCACGGAGCTTGGCACGCTGTATTCGCGCGCCGAGCTGGACGCGATCCACGCCACCGCCGTGGCCTGCGGGCTGCGCCTGTATATCGACGGCGCGCGGCTTGCCTACGGTATGGCGGCGGAAGAAACCGTCGATCTTCCCTATCTGGCAAGCATCTGCGACGCGTTTTCGATCGGCGGCACCAAATGCGGCGCCCTGTTTGGCGAGGCGCTTGTGCTGGACCGGGCCGAGCATTGGCCGTATTTCCGCTACGCCATCAAGCAGCGCGGCGCGCTGCTGGCCAAGGGATGGCTGTTGGCCCTCCAGTTCCAGGTGCTGATGACAGACGGTTATTATACGGCGCTTGGCAAGCATGCCAACCAGAACGCGCAGCGAATCAAGCGGGCGTTTCTGGACAAGGGGTATCCCCTGCTGTGCGATACCGCCGCCAACCAGATCTTCCCCATTCTGCCCAACGATATTTTGAAAAAACTGGAAGAAACATTTGCTTTTGCTTTTTGGCAGGCCGTAGGGCCGGACCAAACCGCCGTCCGTATCTGTGTGAGCGTAACCACGCCGCAGGAAAATGTTACGGCTCTTCTCGGCGCAGTGCAAGCCCTTTCGCCGTCTACAGTCCTTGTTCATGAAGAAACGGTCGGAAAGTAATCTATTTTTCGTAAACCATCGAAAGATAGTTAAAAACTATCCTTGACAATGTAATAATTTTGTAATATTATCAGCCTGAGAGTTTATCTATTGCTTCATCATGTGATGATGGTGATGAAATCATACGGAAACGGGGAGAAACCAGTATGAAAATTATGGTGCACGGCGGAAATAAACTACGCAGAGGCATTTCGCTCCTGCTGATTATGAGCATGCTGATCCTCATGCTGCCCACAGTCTCCACGGCGGCAACAAACGGGGTTTACGGCAACTGCACGGTTACGGCCAGTAACGTCGTTATCCGGTCAAGCCCTGCAGGATCCAGAACAGGATATTTTGCCCAGAAGGGAACCTATCCCATGATCGGCCCCGTTACCACGGTGGGCGGCGTAAACTGGTACAATATCCAAACCAGCTATACCGCAGGCTATGTCAGCGGCAACTATGCCACGGCCAGCTACGGTACCGCCGGCATGCCCGCAACGAGCAAAACGTATGTGGACATCCTGTATGATACGGTTGTGCTCACCAAGGGCAGCGATCCGGCAAACCCCACGCTTGATGCCTCAACAAGCCTGCCGATAACGGTTACCAATCTGAAAGGTACCCTCGTGCAGCTGGTAAACGGTGATTCTCCCTATACCGCGAAAGCCGCAGGCGCTACGGAAGCTTCATCTTTTATCAATGTGTATTACAACAATGAAGTTTACCATACCCCCTACGTCAACGCGTTCACCGACGGATTGATGTCGGAAGCAAACCTGGATGATTATATTACCGGCATCACCTGGAAACAGACCACGGCCGACCGCCGGGACAGCACTGCGAAAGGCGACTATCTGACACACGCGATGCAGGCCGCCCTGTACGTGCTGGATTATTATAACGATTCCATCGACGGTTCCTTCGGCGCTAAAACCTCCACGGCTGTGATTGAGTATAAGAAGGATATGAATAAAGCCTTCGGCTATGGCTGGTCAGAAAATGACGTAATGGGCAATGTCTGTTACAAGGATCTTTTTGCCCAGGCGCTCGACAGGCTTAACTATCTGCGCACCACAAACGGACTTGGTACTTCCACCCCCACCACCACGACCACCATGGTCCAAACCACGGTGGAGAACCTGCGTATCCGCAAGTCCTATTCCTCCAGCTCCACCTATATCGGCATGATTCCCGCGACCGGAACCATCCTGACCTATACACGAACCTATGTCAGCGGCTCCGTTACCTGGTACTATATCCAGTATAACGGCATCTACGGCTGGGTAATGGGCACCTATGTGAACCCTTATACCGCTCCCACCGGCACAACGACTACCACCCCCACAATCACCAATTACGGCAGTGTAACCATCACCAAAAACCTGGTCGCCATCCGTACCACCGCCAATGGCTCGCGTACCGGATACCATGTAAACAAAGGTGATGTCTGCACAATGATCGGGCCGGCCGTGGAGGCGGGAAAATATACCTGGTACCATATCCGCACCGAGAACGGACGTACGGGCTATGTGCGCGGCGACTGTGCGGATGCCAATTTCGACAGCAGCGCCGGCATGCCGAAAACCACAATGAACTATGTACAGTTTTTATACGCCGACATGAAGGCCACGCTGGGCAATACCCCGCCCACAACCAATACGCCGGTGGATATACCCCAGAACACCGTATTGCAGTTGACCGGTGCAAGCTATAAGGTAAGCGATGTTGAGTATATCAACGTCTATTACAACAACGACATCTATTACACCCAATATACCAACTCCCTGACCAACGGCCTGATGACGTCCGATAATCTCAATAACTATATTATCAACACCATTTGGGCACAGGGTCTCCCCAGCGGCAAAGTGGCCGGCAACGGCGCCGCGTACGCTTATCATACACGCAGCATCTATGTGCACGCGATCCAGGCCGCACTCTATCAGCTGGGCTTTATGACGGATAAGGATACCTTTGACGGCAGCTTCGGCACGGTAACCGCCGCCGCAGTCAAAGCGTTCAAGAAAGCCTATAACTTCACCACCGTTGATGAAATCATCGACACAAGCGACAGCATCACTCTGTTCTTAGCCGCAGCCGCAGCCCTGAAGGCCAAGCTGATCGCGGCTTCCGCAGACACCGGCGACGGCACCGTTCTTTCCGCGGGTGATTTCGGCACGGTCAACACGGTGAAGAAGGGCTCCTGGTCTGAAATTGACGGCGGCGCCACCAGCCTGTTCCCCAAAGGCTCCGTAGCGTATGTCATGTCCGTGAAAACCAAGCAGGTATTCCGCCTGTACCGCTGGTCCGGCGCCAACCATGCCGACTGCGTACCCTATGATACCTCCGATACGGCAACCCTGTGTTCCGTTCTCGGTATGACGTACAATGCCGCTACTCCCTCCTCCAGCGAGCTTTCCCAGATCAAGGCGTCCGGCAATCAGGACTGGCCGGACTATACCTGGCCCAAAATGCGCTGGGGCGGTACCACCCTTGCCAATGCTTATAAAATCCCCGTATGGGTTAACCTGAACGGCACCGTGTACTGTGCCAGTATCTACGTGATCCCGCACGGCTTTACCGGCTCCAGCAGCTTCTCGCTTTCGAAGCTCAACGGATCGTACTTCTATGAGCGCAACAACACCTACGGCATGCTGTGTGTGCACTTCTACGGCAGCACCACCCACGCCTCGGGCAAGGTTGATTCTGAGCATAACTCAAACATCAGCTACGCGTACAACCAAGCTGGCTCGTACTTCGGTTCCGGCAAGGTAAAGTAAGGGTTCCTCGGGTTTAACAGCCAATCAAAGCCCCGCAGCAATGCGGGGCTTCTGGCTGTCAAAAAAGAAGGGTCCAGGGCTGAAAGTCCTGGTCAGGGTGCAGGGGTGAAACCCTTGCCGGGGATTGGGGTGGAATGTCAAGCCCAACATAGTTTACACATTGTCCGAGGACATAGTTTACAACTTTTCAGTCAAGCGGGGATCGCCCTCTGCCAAATAGCATGTGCGGGATACCATTTTCTTTTCCCTCAAATCTATCCGTCCGATCCGGAATTGTCGATAGAGCAGATTTACAAAACCATCTATCGATGAGGGCTTTACCGCAATACACTTGCCCCCGAACGAACAGCTGAGAAAGTAACGCTCTCCTCCATAGTGGATATACCCTTTCTTCTTAACCTCACGCAATTCACATTCCGTTCCATATTCCCAGTCCGTTATTCTCTCAGGGAAAACGCGCGTGCTTGCCTGATAGTGCTCTGCCGGAGCATCCAGCCCCAGCGCATGATGCGGCCGCTTCTGATTGTAAAACTCCCGGTATTCCGTCCGCTGGCGGTCGGCATCAATTAGGTCGTACGGCACGTGATACTGTAGCCTTTCATCCTTGTAGGACCGGTTGAATTTCTCCGCTTTCCCCTGAGTCTGGGGATGATGCGGACGAATATGAATAGTCAGGATACCAAGCTCCATTAACCAGACCTCAAACGGGGTATATCCGCCGCTGTAATTTGTTCCCCAGGGGTTTCCGTTATCGCAAAGCAGCATCTGCGGTAATCCGTATTCCTTGAAAACCTTACGAAAACTCTCTTCTACGCCTTTGTGCTGTTCATTTGCTTTCGCATCGGCACACAGGCAGAACCGGCTGTGATCGTCGATGATCGACAAGGGGTGGCAACGTTCTCCGTTTTGCATCGCGAAGTTACCCTTGAAGTCGGTCTGCCACAGGATGTTCGGGGCTTCTTTTTCAAACCGTTTACATCGCGCAGCAGCCTGGCTTGCTTCCCGTGTGATGAGGTGATTGCGTTTCAGCACGGCATTGACGGTGCTGACACAGGGCAGCTTCGTATAGCCCTGGTTGCTTAGCATCCGATGGATCTTTTTGGCGCCGATCGCAGGTTCTTTCTGTCTCGCTTCTACAATTATGGCTTCAGTCTCTGCGCTGAGCTTATTCGGGGTGTGGAACGGCGCCTTGCTTCGGTCCCTCATCCCTTCTCCGGCTTGATGCCGTTTGATCCACTTGTCTCCTGTTGGCCTGCTTATTCCGTATTCACGGCACAGAGCGCTCTTGTTCTTCTCCCCGGCCAGCGCTCTTTTGACAAACTCAGCCCGATTCATTTCCACAGTTCTCTCTTCCCAAGGCATGGCCACCAATCCCTTGCGTTTTCATGCCTCTATTTTATTCGAAAACTGTAAATCATGTCCTCGGACTTTCTGTAAACCATGTTACTAGTCTATACATGGAACCCCAAAGGCTTGCGTAACAACAAAGGTGTAAGCGAGCAAACAGCGCCCAAGGCGCTATGAAGCGAGCGGCGATAACGACCCGAAGAGGTTCTTTGACAAGCTGAAGCACCGCAGCAATGCGGGGCTTTTCTTTACTCCAGAATGCCAACAGGTGAGCCCTGTCCGAGGCCCTGGTCAGGGTGCAGGGCTTATCCCTGCATTTCAACACATGGATACTGCGCGTGGACAGCGCTGCAGGCTCTGTGATGCGATCGTCAATAACGCCCTCCATCGTTTCTTTGATAAGCTACGCCTTGCAAACGTACAATGCCTTCCGCGGTAATATGAGCGTCTGCTTTGCCGACACTCAAATATCAAGGGGATTATTATTGAGCAACACGCTTCGCTCATTGTTTCTTGGTATCGGCTTCGCCGCTCTGCCGGAGCATTCGCTACAACCCCGTAGACCCAATCCATGCCTCCAATGCGCAGCGATGTTGCTTTTAACAGGCAAATGCCCCGCGGTGCGGGGCATTTGCCTGTTATATTGAATTGCAGTTTTTAAATTTTCTAAGTAAGCGATGAATAAAGCGCTTGTGCGATGGGGCGCTAGCTTTGCATCAGATCGAGGATTGCGGAACCTGAAGCAGTAGCAACACTACATCGAAACATCGACGTTTCTCAAACCTAAGCTGGCGAAAGGATAGCGCGGCAGTTTGCAAGGGATTTATTCAGTGTTTGTCTAGAGTTCAAACCTTTCCAGCACCTTTTTCGCTACTCGTACGCGCGACATGCGGCTGTCCATGGCTTCCTTTTCCAGTACGCGGTGCGCTTCTTCTTCGGTGATGCGCATATGCTCTATCAGCAGGCACTTGGCGCGGTCAATCACCTTCAGCTCCTCGTACCGGGTTTGCATGCGCTCGGTCTGCTCCTTGTAGATCAGCAGGCGGTTGCGGCACGCGATGCCCACTTTGATGGTTTGCTCAAACAGAAGCTGATTTACGGGCTTGGTCACAATCAACACCCCGGCGTTCATCGCCGTATCCGCAATCAACGGCGCCATCTCGGTTTTCACCAGCAGCACGACCGCCGCGGTGGTATTGCGCGCCAAATCGATCGCCAGTTCCAGACCGGATTCATCCTGCAGGGGTGCATTAATCAAAGCAAGCGAAAACAAATCTCCGCTTGCCTTGCGGCGTGCCTGCGCCGCACCGGTTGCAGGCTCAATTTCGCCGATGCACATGGCGCTGAGCCACTCCATCAGCTTACCCTGCCCTTTTGCAGCTACCAGTAAGTTGCGCTCCTGCGTCAAAATTCAAGCTCTCCTATTCCGTTAAAAGCACTGAAACTGCTCGTTGAACAACCCGGTTTTATCCTGACGGTCGAGCAGCAGCATTTCTTCGGCATGGTACAGGAAAGCGTCCAATACGCTCTTGGGTAATAACCGTTTGATGAAATCACTGTTTTTGGCCGCCGTAATGGCGTCGCTCAGAGATTCAGGAAGCATGGGCATATCCTCAAAGCCTTTGGCGGTTACGGGATCAGGCAGTGTTTCCCCTTTTTCAATGCCTTCCAGCGCCGCATGGATGATCAGCGCATAGGCAAGGTACGCGTTGCTCAGGCTATCCGCGCTGGCAATTTGCATATGCGCAAAGTGGTGCTGGGGAAGCGGCACCCGGACGGCGTTGAGGTTGTGCTGGTACGACCAGCAAATGCGGTTTGGCGATTCTCCATCCGTCAGCCGGTCATAGCTGTTGGGAATGGGGTTCAGAAACAGCGTCAGATCGGCCAGGCGGTTCAGCACGCCCGCCATGGCGGCTTTCGCTTCCGGTGAAAGCTCCCCGTCTTCCATCTGGAACAGGTTTTTGCGTTCCTTAAAAAGCGCGAAATCCACTTTGAACGCGCTGCCAAACTCGTTCATCAGCGGCTTGGGCATAAAGGACGCGCACAGGCCGTAACGCGTGGCAATCGTACGGACGGCGTTGTGGAACGCCACCAGATGATCGGCTCCGGTCAGAGGATCGGCGCGGTGGAAATCGATTTCGTTCTGCCCCGGACCACGCTCATGATGGCTTACCTCCGGGCGGATGTTCATGGACAGCAGCGTGAGGCAGATTTCCCGGCGCACATCCTCCCCGCGGTCCAGCGGCGCGACATCCAGATAGCTGCCGTTATCCTGTGGTTTGTTGGTAATAAGGCCCTGTTCATCGGCTTCAAAAAGGTAAAACTCGCATTCGGCGCCGATGCGGATGGAGTAGCCGCGATTGTTGGCAAGCTCCTTGGCCTTGCGCAGAATGCTGCGCGTATCGCCCTCGTAGGGCTGCCCGTCCGCGGTTACCACATCGCAGATCAGGCGGCATACACGGCTGGCCTGCGGACGCCACGGAAGGATACTCAGCGTGTCCGGATCGGGGCGCAGGAGAAGCTCTCCTTTCTCGCTGGCTTGAAAACCGTCCACCGCCGCCGCGTCAAATGGAATGCCATGCTCAAATGCCTCGGAAAGCATCTCCGGCTGGATGGCAATGTTTTTCAGCTTGCCAAACAGATCCGGAAACGCAAGCCGGACAAATTTCACATCATTCTCTTCCAAAAAGTCCATTACTTCTTGCGCAAGCATTGGATCCCTCCCGTTGTCTGTACATTCGGTCCGCTTCCGCAGGGCTACTCACGCAGCTCCAGCAGCTTTTGCTTGAGCTGGGATTCCATCACCAGCAGCTGCTTTTCCGCGTCGATGCGCTTCTGCCGACCGTCCTTTTGCACATTCATCACTTCGGTGATCGTGTCGATTAAATCCTGATTGGTTTTGGTAAGCGTCTGCACGTCGATGATGCCGCGCTCGGCTTCCCTCGCCGTTTCGATGGTGCCCATCTTGAGCATTTCGGAGTTCTTTTTCAGCAGCTCGTTGGTCATATTGGTCACGGCCGTCTGCGCCTTGAGCGCCTGCTGGCTGCGGGCCAGGCCCAGCGAGATGACAATCTGGCTCTTCCACAGCGGCAGCGTGTTGGACAGTGTGGACTGGATGCGTTCCACCAGCAGGCTGTCGTTGTTTTGCAAAAGCCTGATCTGCGGCGCCATCTGCAGCGATACCGTACGCGTGAGCTTGAGATCGTGGAGCTTCTTTTCAAAGCGGTCGCACGCGGTGGACAGGTCGTTCACGCGCTGGGCGTCCATGGTATCCTGACTGTTTTTCGCCTTTTCGCTGAGCTCCTTCAAAGCGCCCTCGCGGACCTCTTTGAGCTTTTTCTCACCCGCGACGATATACATTGTCAGCTCCTTGAAATACTGGGTATTCGTTTCATACAGGTGGTTGAGCATGCTGATGTCCTTGAGCAGCATCCGCTGGTTTTCCTCCAGCGAAGACGCCACCTCGTCCACGTTTACATCCACCTTTTCATAGCGGTTCTTGATCTCTTCAAAGTTCTTGCGGGCATTCCAAAACAGGCCGCGGATGCCGGAAGGCTTGTCCGCATCGGTGGAAAAGCCCTTGATCTCGCTGATGAGCTTGATCAGCATTTCACCGGTTTCCCCCGTCTGGTCGGTGCGCACGGTTGCCAGGGCGCTGTCCGAAAACTCGGCAACCTTTTTTTGCGCGCTCGCGCCGTACAGCAGCACATGCTCTGGGTTTTGAATATCGATTTTCTTTACGAATTCTTCAATGGTCTGCTTCTCGTTTTCGCTGAGCATGGAGGTATCCAGCTCCTGCAGGGCTTGTTCGGCAGCCTTTGCCGCCTTGGCGGTGGGAGCGGTGGCGTTTACCTTTTCCAGTGCGGCAACCGCTTCCTCCAGCTTGGCCTTGTCATTATCCATGGTTTGGTCATCCAGCGTCAGCACCGGCATTTCTGCGGCGCTGCTCTGCGTGTTTACATCAGTCATGGAATTGCCTCCTTAATATTCGATCTGCTGTGCCTGCGATCCGTTGGACACGGACGCGGTTTGCTGCTGAGGCGCTGCGGAAGCTTTTTGAGCGTTCACCGCTGCGTTGATTTCCGCCGCGCGCCTTGCCTGGTCTGCCGCAAGCTGCAGGTCTGTTTCGGTTAATCCGTCCCGTTTGAGCATCTGCTCAAGCACATCAATGTCCGTGGTAATGTCCAGTACATCGTCCTGATACAGCTTGTTGAGCAGCTTCTGACAGCCCTTGATCACAGTCCCCAGTGCGTCGTCGATACGCTGGCGGGCCTCGATGATTTCGCTGCCGCTGAGGCCACGCTCATTGAAGGTGCGGTACGTACGGACGATTTTCAGCGTGGTGGGCAGATAATACTCCATAAATTTGCGGATCTGCGGGGCCTTTTCGGGCTTATCATGCACGGTGCGGAAAATCTCCCCGCACAGGATTTCCAGCTGCGCCAGCTTATCGGTCAGCAGCGCGTCGGGAATCTTCATGTTTTCCTCGCGGATCTGCAAAATGGTCTGCCGTCCCTTTTCCAGCAGGGAATCCACCTCGGTGTTGCCGGTTTTCTCCACAGGCGGGGGCGTAACGGGCATGGCCTCGCGCGCTTTGCGTTCCTTGCTCTGGTTGTTGTTGGGGGTCAGATCAAGGCTGGTGGCCATGGAGCGTACAACGGAGCTCACAATACCTGCTAGAATAAAGCTGCCGATCAGGCCGCCGAACCCTCTGAAGCCAAGTAATAAAAAGCATACGGCAAACGTGATGCCAAAAGCTGTGCTTCCGGCCTTTTTCCCCTTTGCCTGCTGTTGTTTTCTGGAGTAGTTGCTCATGGTTTCTCCTCTGCCTCATTCCGGTTGATTTGCTTACGTTCGTCTTCCAGAGTATAGCATATTCCGTGAGGCAAGAAAAGACAAAACGCTTCAAATCTGCTGAGGAAAGGATGAACGCAACATTAGAATGCTCTGTGCCGACAAATCGCCTTCCCGCCGCTGTGCCAATGCCTGCCGCAGCAAGGCGCGTACTTCTACATTAGAATACAATGAACCCGCCCCTGTGCGCGTTGACAATCACCGGTCATTGGCATATGATAAACAACGAAAAACAACGGCTTATTACCGGAAGGGAGGCGGAATAATGGCTTCGGTCACCGTCAAAGAAGATTTATGCAAAGGCTGCGGGCTGTGCGTAGATGCCTGCCCCAAAAAAATAATGCAGCTGAACACTACACACATTAATAAGAAGGGCTACCACACCGCGCATTGCGTCGCAATGTCGGAGTGCATCGGCTGTGCTTTTTGCGCCATGATGTGCCCGGATGTGGCAATCCTCGTTGAAAAATGATCACGGCATTCGCCGGGAAGGAAAGAACGCATGAAGAAACTCATGAAAGGCAACGAAGCGATTGCCGAGGCGGCCGTGCAGGCCGGATGCAAGTTTTTTTTCGGCTATCCCATCACGCCGCAGAATGAAATCCCTGAATATATGTCCAGACGTCTGCCGGAGGTGGGCGGCTGTTTTCTGCAGGCGGAAAGCGAAGTAGCCGCCATTAATATGGTGTACGGTGCGGGCGGTGCGGGCGCACGCGTGATGACCAGCTCCTCCAGCCCCGGGATCAGCCTCAAGCAGGAGGGCATCAGCTATATCGCAGGCGCGGAAGTGCCCTGCGTTATCGTCAACATCATGCGCGGCGGCCCCGGTCTGGGCGGCATTCAGCCTGCCCAGAGCGATTATTACCAGGCCACCCGCGGCGGCGGGCACGGCGACTACCGCATGTGCGTGCTGGCGCCTTCCAGCGTGCAGGAGGCCGTGGACTTAACCAAGAACGCCTTCACCATCGCCGACCGCTACCGCAGCCCCGTGCTGGTACTGGGCGACGGCATGATCGGCCAGATGATGGAGCCCGTGGATATGGAAAAGGAAGCCCCGTCGGCGGATGGTCTTCCCGAAAAAACCTGGGCGGCCGACGGGCATGTGCCCACGCCGGACCGGCCCCGCAGCATCATCAACAGCCTGTTTATCGACCCGAAGGTGCTGGAGCAGCACTGTTTGCGCCTGGAAGCCAAATACCGCACCATCGCTGAGAACGAGTGCCGCTGGCAGGAGGAAATGCTGGACGACGCCGAGGTTGTGCTCGTAGCCTACGGCACCACCAGCCGTATCTGCCGAAGCGCCATGCGCAAATGCCGCGAGGCGGGCCTCAAGGTAGGCATGCTGCGGCCGATCACGCTGTGGCCCTTCCCGGATCAGGCTATCCGCGCCACCCTGCCCACCGCCAAGCACTATCTGGCGGTGGAGATGAGCACCGGACAGATGGTGGACGATGTCCGCCTTGCCGTCAACGGCGAGCGTCCCGTGCACTTCTTCGGGCGTACGGGCGGCATGGTGCCTTCCGTTTCCGAAGTGGTTGCGGAAATCAAAAAGTACGCGTCTCAGGACAGCGGTACCTGCTTTGATCTTGACCATGTCATCGACGATATGCAGGAAAAGCTGAAAACAGCCACGGCCGAAATGAAACGTGCCCTGCACAACGCGGGCAAACAGCTGGACACAGGGGCGGCAGCCGGTTTGAAGAATACGCTGAATTCCGCTGCCGATACCGTAAAACAATCGATCAAGGGGGCAGGAAAAGTGTTTGATGAATCTTCATTTGATGAAATCGAAGCAAAGTTCAAAACCGCGCTTGACAAGATGAAGCAAAAACTGAAGGATGCCGGCGACAGGATCGACGATACCTCCTCCGACGAAATGGTGCGCAAGGTTAAGGATGCCGCCAACGCCATGGCCGCGCGGATGAAAGAAGCCGCCGGAAAAATGGGCGATCAGCTGAATAAAGCCGGTTCAGAGGCCGATTCCTCTCCGCTGAACGAAATCGAAGAGGAGCTGGACAAAGCCTCCCAGGAGCTGGACAAGGCGTTTGAAACCGCCGCCGACTCGGTGGACCAGGCTGCGGAAGAAACCGCCGAAGCCGTGGAAACCCCCGAAACCGCCGAAGAAGAAGCGGAACAGCCGGAAGCGGAAGACGCCGAAACGGACGAGCTTACGCTGGAAGAAGTCGGCAAGAAGCTGGAAGCCGCCGCAAAGCTGGTGGAAGAAAAGCTCAACGAAGCCGGGAAAAAGATCGACGAGATCCTTAACAGCCCGAAGGCCCAGAAAAAAACCGAGGATGCGGGCCGCCAGATCAACGAGTTTTTCGACCGTACGGGCAAATCCGTCGCCGGTGGCTTTGAGAGCTTTATGAAAATCGTCACCCATGCGGCGGAAACCGTAAAAAACGATCTGAAGGACATTGAGAAGTCCAAGGATTCACAGGACAAGGAGGACAAATAACTTGGCTGTTGTTTTTGATAAATCCAAGCTCCTGTGCGAAAAGCCGTTCCATTACTGCCCCGGCTGCACACACGGCATCATCCACCGCCTGGTCGCGGAAGCAATGGATGAACTGGGCATCGGCGAAACGGCCATCGGCGTCGCGCCGGTGGGCTGCGCGGTGTTTGCGTATGATTATTTCAACTGCGATATGATGGAAGCCTCCCACGGCCGAGCCCCGGCTGTGGCCACGGGCATCAAGCGTGTTTGCCCGGACAAGGCTGTGTTTACCTATCAGGGCGACGGTGACCTGGCCTCCATCGGCGCCGCGGAAATCGTACACGCGGCCACCCGCGGCGAAAAGATTACCGTAATCTTTGTCAACAATGCCATCTACGGCATGACCGGTGGACAAATGGCCCCCACCACCCTGCCGGGCCAGGTAACCACCACCAGCCCCTACGGGCGCGATGTGAACCACTGCGGCTATCCCGTGCCTGTGAGCGAAATGCTTTCCACACTGGGCGGGGTTGCGTATATTGAGCGCGTCAGCGTACACGACGTAAAGCACGTGAAAGCGGCCAAGGCGGCCATCAAAAAAGCGTTTGCCACGCAAATGGAGGGCAAGGGCTTCACGATGGTCGAGGTGCTTTCCACCTGTCCCACCAACTGGGGCCTGTCGCCCAAGGAATCGCTGCAATGGCTGCAGGACAATATGATCCCCGCTTACCCGCTGGGCGTGTTCAAGGGAGGCGATCAGTAATGGAAAAACAGTTTTTGATCGCGGGCTTCGGCGGCCAGGGCGTACTGCTGATCGGGCAGCTGATCGCCAAAGCCGCCATGCTGGAAGGCAATGAAGTGAGCTGGATGCCCAGCTACGGCCCCGAAATGCGCGGCGGCGAAGCCAACTGCGCCGTGGTGGTCAGCGACGAGGCCATCGGCTCCCCGCTGGTCAGCGAGCCGCCGATTCTGGTGGCGATGAACAAGCCCAGCCTGTCAAAGTTTATGCCCCGGATGCCCAAGGGCGGGCTGATGCTTTATAATTCCTCCCTGATTGAAAACCCTGAGCTGCGTGACGACATCCAGGTGATTGCCGTTCCCTGCAACGCTATTGCCGAATCCCTGCATCAGCCCCGGGTCGCCAACATGGTGATGCTCGGCGCGCTGCAGGCCGCCACCCAGGCTTTTTCCAGCGACAGCCTGCTCCAGGTGATGATCGCCTGGCTGGGCGAGAAGAAAGCGCACCTGCTGGATGTCAACAAGCAGGCGGTGGGCATGGGCAAAGCGCTGGTGCAGTAGCATCCGGCTTACGCAAGGCGCAATACATTACAAACGATACGATCCATCGTATCAAAAGTAAAACCGGCCGCAAACCATGCGGCCGGTTCTGCTCATCGTTTGATGGCTGCGCTTTACCCTTCCAACGCCCTTTTGCCCAAGAGATACGCGCCCACCAGTCCGCTGACGGGGAACAGCACAGGCGGAACGATGTATTCGTCTATGTGCTCCAGCACCATGGGCGACTGCACATAGCCGCCCAGCAGCTCCTGCGTGCGGCGCCGGATCATGGGAAACAACGCCCGGCGCTGCATCACGCCGCCGCCGAGAATGATGCGCTGCGGACTGACGGTTACAATCAGGTTTACGCACATCTGGGCCAGATAATCCGCTTCGATCAAAAAGGTCGGATGATCGTCCGGCAGGTTTTTCGCGTCCCCGCCCACGCGCGCGCCGATGGCGGGTCCGGCCGCCAGCCCTTCCAGACAGCCGTCATGGTAGGGGCACACGCCACTGGGGTTGGGATCGTCCGGATGCGGCCTGAGCAGAATGTGCCCAAGCTCCGGGTGCAGCAGCCCGTGCACCAGCTTGCCGCCGGAGAGCACCCCGCCGCCGATACCCGTGCCGACAGTGATATATACGGCATCCTGCATGCCTTTGGCCGCGCCGCGGTCCGCTTCGGCCAGCACGGCGGCATTTACGTCGGTATCGATGGCGCAGGGAATTTGACTGTCCCCCACCAGCGCGGGCAGCAGCGGATATGTACGCCACTTCAGTTTTGGGGTGGAGGTAATATATCCATAGGTTTCGGACGCGGGATTCAGATCCAGCGGCCCGAACGAGCCTACTCCCAACGCGTCGATATGACGTTCCTCAAAAAACGCCTTCATGGCGGGCACCGTTTCCTCCGGCGAAAGCGTGGGCAGCGTCAGGCTCTCCAGCTGCCTGCCCTGCAAGTCAAACGTTGCAAGCACCATTTTGGTTCCCCCGGCCTCCAGCGCGCCGATTGTATGCATACCCGTCAACTCCTTTTGTCGTGTTCCCTCATCATATCAAAATCACCCGCTAAAAACAACTTGACGAATGCGGCTTGCGTACAGTACAATACCCCCATAAAAACAAGGCTGTTTGCGTCGATCAGGATTGCTGATATTTGATCGGCTGTTTGGTATAAATGTCTGCGAAAGGATCCGTATGTCTTTTTCCTCCGATTGCAAGGAAGAATTATGCCGTGTTCCCTGTGAGAAGCCATGCTGCCGTATGGCCGAGCTTACCGCGCTGTACCTGAGCGTGGGATCGCTGACGCTGCTGGGGCAGGGCAAGCTCAGCATCCGCTTCACGGCGGACAGCCCGGCCGTTGCCCGCAGAATTTACCAGCTGATCCAAAAGGAAACACAGATCACGGCGCAGCTGCACTGCGTAACCCATGCGCGGTTCGGCGGCACACGCGACTATGTGCTGACGCTTGGCCCCAACGACGCACCCTTGCTTTTACACAGGTTTGATATGGCAACCCCCGGTCCGGCCCCCATGCTGTACTCCATGCATCCGCGCATCCGGCTCACCCGTACGTGCTGCCGTTATGCCTTCCTGCGCGGCGCGTTTTTGGGGTGCGGTACGCTGGTGAACCCCCACAGCGCGTATCACCTGGAGTTCACCATTCGGGAAGAAAAGCTGCGCCGGAGCATCATCAAATGCCTGCAGAGCCTGGATATCCCCGTTAAGGAAACCAAGCGCAAAAAAGCCGTCAATCTGTATGTCAAGCAGAGCGAGCATATCATCACCATGCTTACCGTCACAGGCGCCCATCAAACCGTGACAACGCTGGAAAGCCTGCTGGTAAGGCGGCAGGTGCTGGGCCATGTGAACCGCGCCATGAACTGCGATTATGCCAATCTGCAAAAGCAAACCAACGCCGGCTCGGAGCAAATCCGGCTGATTGAACAGCTGCTCGCTTCCGACCAATTTTCCGCTTTGCCCCCGGGACTGCAGGAACTGGCGCAGGCGCGCCTGCAGGCACCCGATATAAGCCTTGCGGAGCTTGGACTGCGGATGAGCCCCCCGATCAGCAAAAGCGGCGTAAACAACCGCATGAGAAGATTGATGCAAATCGCGCGGGAAACAACAGACGAAACCCCTTGATATCATAGGAGGAACCATTATGATCCGCACACGGATTGATCTCAAACCGCTTCTGCCCTTCACCCGGGTGCTGGCGGCGGAACTGGCGACCATCGGCGGCCATTACGAATGCAGCGTAACGCTGGAGCAGGATGGCTTGGCCGTCAACCTGAAAAGCATGCTGGGCATGCTCTCCCAAACCATGAAACCCTCGGCCGATATCACCCTCGTTGCCGACGGCGTAGACGAAAAAGAAGCTACACAGGCGCTGCTGACGGCTATCCGGGAATACCAGGCAAGCGAGACCGCTCCCAAATCCTGACATCGCCATGACGAACACGGCGGTTTGCGATTGGCTGATGGCCCATGCCGACACACCGATACGCTATCGTATCGCACGTGAATTTCTGTTGGATTTTAAAACTGCACAGGCCCTCGAGCCGGAGCTTTTCAAGCATAAAGCCGTCGTGTTTTGGCTTGCTCTTTTAAAGCCTGCCTCTCCCCCGCAGCACCGTTGGATGGAGCACGGCAGCTTTGATTTCTGTCTGGAAAATGCCCTGCTCAAAGCGGTTCAGCTGGGGCTGCACGGCGGCCTTCCGCCCGTGACGGACGCGGTAGGCTTTTATCTGGATAAGCTGGAGCGCTGCGCTCCTGAAACCCTGTTTCAGGATTTTTCTGCCCTGCTCACCGTAACCCTGCTGTCGCTGGCAGAGGTGCGGCATGAGCGGGTCCGGCAGGCGATGCTGCAACGGCTGGATCATCTGCAAAGCTTCTCCCTCCATGCCGCCGATCTGTACTTTTCCGCATCCGAGCGTGCCAAGCTGACCGGCGTTCCTGCCTGCTGGAAAAACCGGGAGCACTTCATCCGCCCGGCGTTCATCCGGGAGTACGGCTTTGGCTTTCCGCTGCTGTACGACCTGGTGGGGCTGCATTCGCTGTACCGCCTGCAAGACCCGGAAACCGACCGCAAAATCGACGATATCCTGCGCTATCTGTCCACCGACGCGTTTCACCGCCTGATTGGAAACGGCTACGGCATCCTGGCAGAGGAAAACGGCGCGTACCATTCCATGGGCTGGGATCCGAAGTATCCCGGCTGGTTTGATGTACCGGCTTATCTGCAAAGCGGCAACATGCCCCGGCTGCTGTTTTTTGCGCTGCACGCGGCCCGGTATCCCGTGGCGCGCGCCACCCGATGGTTTGCCGACTTGCTTCATTGCCTGGACACTTATCAAACCGCCGAAGGCTGCTACGCTTTCCCCGCGGAGTGGCTTGCGGAAAAAACAGGCTACGCGGTGCTGGGCAGCCATCTTTCGTTTGGGGAAAACCGCCGCAAACACGGCTGGCGCGAGATCGAATCAACCTTTTTCATGCAGCTGCTTACGCAGGACCACCGCACGGCGCAGCACGGCGCCAGTTGATAATTCTGTCTAAAAACGATATGATAGAAGCAAATCCGTAAGAGGGAGGCGGTTGCATGTTCTGCCATGATTCTCATTCTCCGGAATATCGTCAGCCCATTGGCGCTGTCGTCTGCGGCGGCACGGTGACGTTGCGTTTCTTTTGCAGCGAAACGCATCCCATTACCGTGCGCACCTGGGACGGAACGGAGCATACCGCCCCCATGGCCCCCATCGGCAGCGGAGTGTACGAGGCAACGCTTACCGCGCCGCAGACGCCCATGCTTTTCTGGTACGATTTCATCATCCATACGCCCGATGGCGACGTTCGTTACGGCAACGCGGACGACGGCCTGGGCGGCGAAGGCCATGTGGTGTATGATACGCTGCATGCCTTTCAGATCACGGTGTATGATTTTCTGTATGAAACGCCGAAGTTTCTGCGGGAGGGCGTTCTCTACCAAATCTTTCCGGACCGTTATGCCCGCGGCACAAACGCCGTAACCCCAGCGCAGCAGAACAAGATTAACGAGGCGCATCCCGAGGCCACCTTTCATAAAAAGTGGAACGAGCCGCCCGCGCTATCCATTGATCCCGAAAACGGCGATAACCGCGCGCTGGACTTTTTCGGCGGCACGCTGCAGGGCATTGAGGAAAAGCTGCCCTATCTGCAGGAGCTGGGCGTGACCGTTTTATACCTGAACCCCATCGTGCGCGCGCGCACCAACCACCGCTATGATACGGGCGACTATCACCGGATTGATCCGGTGCTGGGCTCCCTGCGCAGCTTCACCTCCCTCACGGCCAAGGCGGAAGCGCTGGGCATCCGCGTTATTCTGGACGGCGTGTTCAGCCACACCGGCGCGGACAGCCTGTATTTCAACCGTTTCGGACGCTATAAGGGCAAGGGCGCGTACCAGAGCCTCAAGTCCCGCTATGCCTCCTGGTACCATTTTGACGAGTTTCCCGATACATACAACACCTGGTGGGGTTTTTACACCCTGCCCGCCGTGGATAAGGAGCAGCCGGACTATCAGCATTTTCTGCTCAATCAGGAAAACGGCGTCCTGCCCTATTGGATGGCAAACGGCGCTTCCGGCTGGCGGCTGGACGTAGCCGACGAGCTGCCGATGATCTTGCTGCGCAAAATGCGCTATGCCGTGAAACGGGCCAGCGAAACCGGCGCGTTGATCGGCGAGGTATGGGAGGACGCCAGCAATAAAATCAGCTACGGGCAGCTGCGCTCCTACTGCCTGGGCGATACGCTGGACAGCGTGATGAACTATCCCCTGCGCCGCGCCGTGATTGACTTTTTTACCGGCCGCATCACCGCGCATGCGCTGGCGCGGCTGATATTGCACCAGCGCGAGGTCTATCCCGCGCCGTTCCACTACAGCCTGATGAACCTGCTGGGCAGCCACGACCGCGTACGCGCGCTCAACGCCTTTGCGGGCTATGATATGGAGGGCATTCACCAGATGGCGCGGGAGGAAGCAAGGCATATAACCCTGAACGCGGATCAGCTTGCGCTGGCCAAGGCGCGGTATGTGGAAGCGCTGAAGCTTATATGCGCGCTGCCGGGCATCCCCTCGGTATACTACGGGGATGAGATCGGCATGCAGGGCATGGCCGATCCGTGGAACCGCGCGCCCATGGCGTGGAACAAAATCGACAAGGAGCTGCAAAGCGCCGTACAAGCCCTGCTGCACGAACGCCGCAACAGCCCCGCGCTGCAGACAGGCTTTCTGGATGTCAAGGCAACCGGAGCCGATACGCTCATCATCCGCCGCACAGCGAAAAACGGGCTGGACGCCTTTGGCGCTCCGCTGTCCGGGCCGGACGCGGAGATCACCGTCACACGGCAGCTTCCGCCGTTTGCCGCAAAGGCGTAGCGTATGAAGTTTACGTCCCTGCAGCTGAAAAATTTCCGCAATTATTCCTCGCTGGATCTGAAACCCAGCGAGGGTATTACTGTGCTCTACGGAGCCAACGGATCCGGTAAAACCAACCTGCTGGAGTCCATGCATCTTTTGTCCGTGGGGCGCAGCCACCGCACCTCCGCCGACCGCGAGATGATCGCCGAGGGCGAGGACGTGGCGTTTATCCGCGCACAAACCCAACGGCTGGACGGCAAGCACGATATTGAGGTGCGGCTGTATCCGCTGTTGAAGCCGCAGAAACGTGTACTGATCCACGGCAAGGCCGCCGAACGGATTTCCGATATGATGGGCCACGCCACCACCGTGATGTTCGCACCGGAGGATCTGCGCATCGTGAGCGACGGCCCGGCGGCGCGACGCCGGTTTATCGATATGCAGCTCAGCCAGATCCGCCCCAGCTATCTCAAAGCCCTGCGGCGGTACCTGACTACGCTGGAAAGCCGCAACGCGCTGCTGAAAGCGCAAAAGAACAAACCCGCCGATGATTTTGACCGCCAGATGGACGCGTGGGACGAGCAGCTGGCAGGCGCCGCCGTGTATGTGGTAGAGCCGCGCCGGTGGTTTTTAACGGAACTTTCCGCGCGCGCACAGGAGCAGTACGCCGCCATTGCCGAGGACCGGGACGAGGTGTTCACCCTCCGCTATACCGGGCCGCTGGCGACCACGCCAACCCCCTACCGCGATATGCTGGCCGCCCTTAAGCGCAGCCGCGACGAGGACGCGCGGCGGCTGTTTACCACCTTCGGCCCGCACCGGGACGATCTGTCCCTGATGCTCTCTGGCAAGGAGCTGCGCGCCTATGGCAGCCAGGGGCAGGTGCGCACAGCGGTGCTGAGCATGAAGCTGGGCGAAATTCAGCTGATTGAAAACGAAATGGGCGAGCTGCCCACCCTGCTGCTGGATGATGTGTTTTCCGAGCTTGATCACCAGCGCCGCAACGCCCTTTTACAATCCACCCAGGGCGTGCAGACCTTTATCACCTGCACCGACAAATCCGACGCTGCGGGCGCGAAGGCCGACGCCTTCTACTGTGTAACGGCAGACGAACAGGGAAAGGCCAGCCTCACGCCTGACGCATAGCTGCCGCGCAGGGCATGGCCTGAAACGGATAATAAGAAACACTGCCTTGCCTTTGCATAGCGGTGTCAGATTGTTAAAAAGAAGGGTCCAGGGCTGAAAGTCCTGGTCAGGGTGCAGGGGTGAAACCCTTGCCGGGGATTGGGGTGGAACCCCAAGGGCTTACGTTACAGCAAAGGGGTAAGCGAGCGAACAGCGCCGAAGGCGCTATGAAGCGAGCGGCAATAATAACCCGAAAAGGTTCTTTGACAGGCCGACACCGCCATGCCTTTGCATAGCGGTGTTTCTTTTGGCAGACAACAGATGCGCTCTCCCTGTCGGTGAACCGAGATTGATTCAGCGCTCCCTGGTCTTTTAAGCCTCACGGCACGGTCGGGGCCGCATAAAAGCGCCGCCCCGGCCTGATTGCGATACAGCAATCCCGCAAAGGATTCAATCCTGTTTCCCAGCTTTTTGTATGGCTTCATGCACCACCATGGCATCGGCGTCGTACCGCTTATCCAGCACGTGACTGGCCTTTCGGTTGGCGACCGTATCAAAGATAATGGAAAAATCATAATCCGGGGGATACAGCTCCGCCGCCGCCACCCGCAGCTGCAGGCGCGTATGCTTTACGACACGCTTCTCCCCCTTCACCTGAACAATCACGTCCCCGTTTTCATCCGACGGGCGGTATACGATGCCCGTTTCCTTCTGGGGCAGCACCATTACGCTGTCGCCCATGGTAAAATGCTGTTCCTGAGGTTTATGAATCGCTTCCGCCCGGATCAGGCGGCTTTGGGGAGCCCGCATCACAGGCGGTTTTTTTTCGTTCGTTATCTGTCCCCCGCCATATACGGCCTGATGGGCCCGGGCGAGCAGGTGCCCGGCCAACCCCAGCCGCCCGGCAATTTGCAGGGCGCAGCTTTCCCCCACCTTGCCCATCTCCAGCTGGTACTGCGGCGCGAGTGTTTCGGGATTGAAAGCCATGCGCGCCCTCAGCACATGTTCCGCCGTCTGCGCGTAGGTTTTGATCTGCGGATAATGTGTGGTAACCATAAACATGCAGCCGCGCAGGCGCAGCTCTTCCAGCACGGCAATGCCGATGCCCATGCCCTCGGCGGGGTCGGTGCCGCTGCCAAGCTCGTCCAGCAGCACAAGGCTGTCCCGGCTGGCGTTTTCCAGAATATGGATGACATTGGTCATATGGCCGGAGAAGGTGGACAGGTTCTGCGAAATGTTCTGGCTGTCTCCGATATCGCACCAGATACCATCCTGCATGGCGATATAGCTGCCCTCCCCGCAGGGAATATGCAGGCCGCACTGCGCCATCAGCGACAGCAGGCCGACCGTTTTAATCGCCACCGTTTTCCCCCCGGTATTGGGGCCTGTGATGATCACACCCCGGTCGCCGCCCTCCATGCGCAGGGTCAGCGGCACACAGGTTTCCGGGTCGAGCAGCGGGTGCCGCCCCTCCATGATGATCAGCTTCCGCTCGCTCCCGATCTCCACCGGACGCGCGCCCATCGCTGCGGAAAGCTTGGCCTTGGCAAACAGCACATCAAGCTCCACCATCCGCTTCATGTTGGCACGGATGGGCTGCGCCTCGTCCGCCACCAGCGCGCTGAGCGTATAAAGCACGCGGCGTGTTTCCTCGTCCTCACTGATCAGGACGGCGGAAAGTTCGTCCCGCAGCGAGGATACGGCCGAGGGCTCGATAAACACCGTGGTGCCGGACGCGGAGGTATCCACCACCGTGCCGTTCACCTGCTTTTGATAGCGCCGCTGCACAGGCAGCACATCGCGCCCGCCCCGGCTTGTGATATACCCGTCCGACAGGTATTGCTTGTGGGTGCGCAGGAATTGGTTAAGCTTTTCCCTTATTTTGCCTTCCAGCAGCAGCTTCTTACGGCGCAGGTCGCGCAACAGCGGGCTGGCCTCGTCGCGGACCTCGTCTTCAAAAACACAGCGCTGGATTTCCGACTGCAGGTCGGCAAGCAAATGGATGCCCTGCCCATAGCTGGCCAGTGTGGCATCCCGCGACGCGATACGGCTCAGGTATCCCGTCATCCGTTTGCAGGCTGCGGCAAAGGCCGCCACGCCGTTCAGCTGCTCGGGAGCCAGCATGGATCCGATTTCCGCGTGCGTCAGGGTTTCGTTCAGCCGGGTCATCAGCGGCAGCGGCGGCGCGCCGAAGGCGTCCAGCACACGCCGGGCGGCGGTGGTTTCCATCATGCGGCTTTCGCACAGCCGCTCATTCAGGATGGGTGAAAGCCCGTCCAGCACGCCCCGGGCGTCGTCGGATACGGCGAGCGTTTTGATCTGATCAAGGATGATTGGAAATTCAAAGGTTTCAAAATGGGGATTCATAGCCGATCTCTCCTCATGGTTTCATGTCTGGTTTTTCACGCATGAGCAGAATGCGGGCGTTTTTGAGATACGCAGCAACAGAAAAAACATAGCCGACGCTATGTCCACAGTTCCCCTATACAGGCGGGTACTGCCGACTATCGTTCCGTATCAAAAAGGTATACCAAAACGCGATCATGCGGTCGCTTTGCATTCAGTACAGCCTTCGCTCTTTACAGAACCGATAACAAACAAGTACCTCCAACACTTTAATAGCATCAGTATACTAAACCTTTCTTAATTTTGCAAGCCTTATCAAAGAAGCCCGCAGACGGCAAAACAAACGCCTTCCTTATCCGAAACTTTGATCCTTGCTATCGTTCCATTTTTTCCAGCATCCGGCCGTTATGATTTTACTTTACATCAAAAACAAGATATTTATCATTTGCATCCAGATAAGCTTTCAGTTTAGCAAACGCCTCCTCCGCAGAAGTGTACTCGTACTGGATGAACCATGTCGAATCCCGATAGCAGTACCAAACATCAAGCACATCCCTCTGTCATTGATACAATGACAGAGGGATGTGCTTGTATATTGCCATTATGGCTCTACTAAGCCTGCGAAACATCGTAAATATACGTAAGCGAGTGAGCACCATATAATCTTCTATGGTGATTCGGCAGTTATTCTCCTGTCAATGGAACGCATACGGAACGATCCATATCATATATCCAATACGTATTGTTGACGGGGTTGATAGACGTTGGGTCGAAATCATCCGCTTCCGGGTTCCATGCGGGCTGATACGTTCGCGGTACAATCAGCACAGCGTCAGGCAACGCTGCGGACACGGGATTCAGTTCGAGGCGGTATGCAATATAGTCTGTTCCCTCTTCGTCTGTTTTCATCCCCCATCGGTTGCCGCCTGTCAGATCCGCCTTGGTATCCGCATCAAGCAGGGTTACGCTCTCGCTGCGCTGTGCTTCCAATGCTTCAGATGACGCATACATGCGAAGGATGCAATATCCACCCATGCTTGAGTATTGGAAATCCTCAATCTGATATTTGCAATCCTGCAGATCGAAAACCGTTTGAACCGGTTTCACAGCATTGATTTTATCGCTATTCAATACGATATCGAATGTGCAATCCATGGTTTCAATTCGTTGGACCCAACCAAGCTCCCGGTATACTTTTTCATGCTCTGCCGCGCTGTATGCTGTAAAATAATCATCTGGAATAAAGCCTGAAAGATCGCAAAATCCGGTTGAGTCTGCTGGCAGACGGTTTCCGCCGATAATACTTTCTACAGTGTCGTATCCTCTCTCAGCCAAAACCGGAGAGCTCAGAGGCTTCCAAATACTGATTTGGCAGGATAATGTGATTGTTTTTCCTTCCAGTGAGGATCGAAGAGCTGAAAACTCATCTTTCCCGATGCCATGATAACGAGCTGTGTATTCGATTGAATCAGCTAACGCAATACCATCTATATGCCCGCCTAAAAGCTGGCCGTAGCCAAAAGAATCGGAAATAAAGCCGGGTCCCATCTCCAGAGCCAACGCCGTGCCATTAATCCGAAATTCTTTCATGGTATACATATACTGTTGATCTGTCAGATTCTGAAGCGTCCAATCCAAGTATAGGGAATCGCCCGAAAACAGATACTCGTTTAAAACGAATACGCCGTTTTCTCCCTGGATTTCTTCGCTTGGCTGGACAAGCTGCTGTTGGGCATCCTGAGGAACCGTGCTTTGCGATCCATACAGTTGGTCGAGTATTCCCGAACGAACCAAAGCGTATGCGCTGCCGATAACAAGCAGCAGCAAGATCGTTGTCAGTAGTAAACCGGCCGATAACTTAGTCTTCACTTTTTTCCCTCCGATTATTTCAGTCATGATCCTTTCTTCCTGAGGCTTTGATACAGAAAGACCGGAAAGTGTCGCATCAATACTATTGAAAATATCGTTACTTTTCATGATATTCACATCCTTCCCGTTTCGTGCGCATGAGAGCATACGCTTTCTGCAGCCGATTCTGCACGGCCGATCGGCTGAGTTTGAGAGCATAGCCAACTTCCGCCATGGACAGCCGCTGGTAATAATACAGTAAGACCACCTGTTTATACTTATTGGGAAGAGCCATAACGTCAAAGAATATCGCCCGGAGTTCTTCCGGGTAGTTACGAAGGGCGGGCGGGATTGTTTCAAGCGTCATCGATGGATCGACATGCCGAACCCATGCCGACCGTTTATAATCCTTACAGGTGTTGATGGCAATTCGCATGATCCATGTTTTCGCTGAGCAGTCGTTTTTCTTGAGAAACCCATCCATTTTACGCCAAACTTTCACAAAGGTATCCTGTAAGGCATCTTCTGCCAATGAACGGTCTGCCAAATAGGTGAAGCACATACGCAATATGCAATCACAATATTCCGCAAACCATGCTTCAAATTGCTGCAGTCTGTTATCGTCTTTATAGGTAGTCATACGGAACTCCTTCACCCCCCTATCTATTAGACGACAGAAAAGCAGAATTCTGCCAATTGGAAAAATGATTAAAGAATGGTTAATTTATCGTTAAGGCATATCTCGCTAATACGCATCGATACGATTGGTTCCCTATCATATTCGCCTCCGTGTTCCATTTAGTCAATGTTTCGCTCAAATTTGCATATTGGTATCAAACGACAGCGATCTTTTTCATGGAGATTGGCTGATAGGATGCGGAGAACGAAAAACGAATCATTGTATTGATTCAGCCGTCATCAGACAGTTGTCATTGGAAGCCCCTTTGATTCCCCTGAACACTTTTTTATACTCCTTCCCATCCTTGCGTAAATCATAGGAGATCATTAAAACCATAGATCATTCCTCCTGCCGAGCGTTTTCTACACGTGCCATATACTGCCTCACAATTTTCTTCTATTGGTAGTTTGCCAGGCTAATTTAGCGACTGGAATAGCTTGAACACATCACAGAATCTCACGAAACCCACCCCCTTGACAGGGCCGCGCACGCGTGCTATGCTGTTTGCAATCGTTGGATGACGCGGAACGCGCCACTCCCGGGCACTGCCAAAGAGATTGCCGTCACCGGCTGAAAGCGGCAAGCAGCGCAAGGAGACCGGACACCATTCGCAGACAACGCGCCCGACCCCCGTTACAGGGTTTCAGAAAGCGGAAGCGAGCTGCGGCTTGCCTCAAGCAGGGTGGAACCACGAACGATATTCGTCCGTCCCCGCATTGTATGCGGGGGCGGATTTTATTTTAGGGAGGTATCATCATGAAGCTTACGTTGCTTGGAAAAGACTACGAAGTACCCAAGGGCTCCTCGGCCGGAGATCTGCTGAAGCAGGAGTCTGCCGACGATTTCAAATCATACCTGGCGGTCAAGCTGGCGGACGGCACGCTCGTCGATCTGTTCACCCCGCTGGAAGAGGATACGGTTATCACCCCTGTCACCTTTGCGGATGAGGCCGGAAAAAAGATATTCCGGCACTCCTGCTCTCACCTGCTGAGCATGGCGGTGCAGCAGCTGTATCCCGAGGCGAAGCTCGCCATCGGCCCCGCCATCGAAAACGGGTTCTATTATGATTTCGATGTGGAGCCTGCCTTCACGCCTGAGGATCTGCCCGCGCTGGAAAAGGCCATGGACAAGCTGATGCGCCAGTCTCTCCGCCCTAAGCGCTTCACGCTGCCCCGCGCCGAGGCCATTGCCTTTATGAAGGAAAAGAAAGCGCCTTACAAGGTGGAGCTGATTGAAGACCTGCCCGAGGATGCCATCATTTCCTTCTATCAGATGGGTGATTTTGTCGATCTGTGCGCGGGCCCCCACCTGCCCAGCCTCAGTTACCTGAAGGCATTCAAGCTGACGTCCATCGCGGGCGCGTACTGGCGCGGAGACGAGCACAAAAAAATGCTCTGCCGTGTTTACGGCACCTGCTTCCCCACCAAGGCGGAGCTGGCCGAGTACCTGACGCAGCTTGAGGAGGCCAAAAAACGCGACCACCGCAAGCTGGGCCGCGAGCTGGACCTGTTTGATCTGCGCGAGGAAGGCCCCGGTTTCCCGTTCTTCTATCCCAAAGGCATGGTACTGCGCAACATTCTGGAGGATTACTGGCGGGAAATTCATCGGAAATCCGGATACGAGGAGATTAAAACACCCATCATGCTCAACCGTGCCCTGTGGGAACGCAGCGGCCATTGGGAAAAGTACCGTGAAAATATGTACACAACACGTATTGACGACATGGATTTCGCTATTAAACCCATGAACTGTCCGGGCGGCATGCTGGTGTACCAACGCAGGCTATGGAGCTACCGTGATCTGCCCCTGCGCAGCGGCGAGCTTGGCCTGGTGCACCGCCATGAAAAAAGCGGCGCGCTGCACGGCCTGATGCGCGTACGGTGCTTCACACAGGACGACGCGCACATCTTCATGACCCCCGATCAGATCAAGGACGAGATCAAGGGCGTGTACCACCTGATCGACGAAGTGTACACACTGTTCGGCTTCCCCTATAAGGTTGAGCTCTCCACCCGGCCCGAAAATTCCATTGGTACCGACGAGATGTGGGCGCTGGCTACGGAGGGCCTGCAAGGCGCGCTGGACGAGCTGGGCGTGCCTTATACCATCAACGAGGGCGACGGCGCCTTCTACGGCCCCAAGATTGATTTCCATCTGCGCGACTGCATCGGCCGCACCTGGCAATGCGGCACCATTCAGCTGGATATGAACCTGCCGGAGCGCTTTGACCTCACCTACACCGGCGCGGACGGTGAAAAGCACCGTCCGGTGATGATTCACCGCGTGGTGTACGGATCGCTGGAACGGTTCATCGGCATCCTGACCGAGCAGTTCGGCGGAGCATTCCCCACGTGGCTAGCTCCGGTACAGGTGAAAATCATGACCATCGTCAGCCGCGGCGACGAGGCCGCCAAAGAGCTGCAAAGCATGCTGCTGAAAGAAGACCTCAGACCGGAGCTTGACCTGCGCAACGAAAAGATCGGCTTTAAGGTACGCGAGGCGCAGATGCAGAAAATCCCCTATATGTTCGTACTGGGCGACCGCGAGGCCGAAACAAAGACCGTTACCATCCGCAACCGCAAGGGCGACAATCTGGGCACCGTACCCTTTGCCGAGGCTGTGGCGATGATCAAAAAGCTGAACGACGACAAGACAATCGACTGACGGAGGCGCCCAATGGCCGAGCACAGTTCATCCGCCGATGTGGACCGGTATATCGCCGCCGCGCCGCCTGCCGTGCAGCCGCTGCTGCACCGCGTGCGCGTGCTGATCCGCGCCGAAGCGCCCGACGCCGCGGAGATCATCTCCTACGGCATGCCCGCATATCGGGGGCGTCGTGTGCTGGTGTACTTCGCAGCCGCCAAAGCCCATCTGGGGTTCTATCCCACACCAAACGCCATCGTACGGTTTCGGGATGAACTTGCGCAATACAAAACCTCCAAGGGTGCTATCCAGTTTCCCTACGCCCGTCCGCTGCCGGAGGAACTGATCCGGGAGATGGTGCGGTTCCGCGTACAGGAAGACGCCGCGCAAAATCCATAACAAAAGCCAATCAAATCAAGGGGCCGCTTGTTCAGGCAAGCGGCCCTCTTATGTTGTAAAGCAATGTGAGTTCATGGCTGTTTGCCGTGTCAGTGTAGGGTAAAAACCCTTTCCCTGGGTTCTGGCAGAGCTCCAAAGCCTTGCATTATACCCCCCCATAAAAGCGAGCGGGCAGCGCTCCAAGCGCTATGAAGCGAGCGGCCATAGCGACCCGAAAAGAATTTTTAACAGGTAAGGGCCGCTTGCTAAGGCAAGCGGCCCTGTTGTTTGTTCCCCGGGAACAACTATTGTTCAGATGTTAACGCCGGATCATTATTCGCCATACGCGGCGTTGTATTTCTCCATGCGCTCGTCGATGATCGCCTGGCCGCCGGAGGACAGGTAGTCCGCCATACCGGCATCCCACACGGCGTCAAAGTCTTCCATGGAAGCATTGATCGCGGTGTTGAGGGTTTCATCACGTTTTTCTTTCAGCACTTCGCCCATGCCTTCCTCAGCAGCGATTGAGCCGAGGTTGATGTTTGCAAAGGAAATACCATTCTGCATCGCCATGGCCCACGCAGTTTCAACGTAGGAAGGCTCGACACCGGCATAGCTGAGCGCCTTGGTCTGGGCGTTCAGGGCTGCATCTCCCTGATCCAGGCCATTGATGATCATGGTCGTGTCAATGTTGTTGGAGGACTCACGCGTGTAATATCCGGGATCGGGCGTCAGAAGGGTCTTCACGCCATCGGCATTGTATTCCCAAGTGATACCCTCTTCGCCGAATTGCAGGTACATACGGTTTTCCAGCTTCGCCATCCAGTTCAGATAGAGCAGCGAGGCAAGGGGTTCTGTGTTGGTGTTCGGGAAGAAGATGTAGATGCCGTTGGAGCTGTAGAGCACCTTGCGGCTAATGCCGGCATCATTGAGGAACGGATCAATCGCGATGAATTTGGCATCTTCGCCGCGCTGGTCAATCAGCATCTTGTAAATGCTCTCGTCACCCTTGGTGTAGGGATAATCCCAGTTGGATTCGAACGCGCCTACAAAGCCGGCTTTGATCAGGTTGTCCACAGCCGAATCACCCATGGCATACAGGGAGAAATCCTGAAGGATCAGCCCATCGTTGAACCACTTGTTCAGCAGGCGTGCGCCTTCCTTAGCGCCCGGGTACAGGAATTGGCGGTCGTCATAGCCATAGATATAGTTGGTCTTGTCGGTAACATCCTCTTCGCTTACAAAGGAGAAGAGAATATTGTTGGCGACCCAGCCCACATCTTCCGTCATAGAGAACGGAACCATCATGCTGGCATCATCGCCCAGCAGAGTTTCCGCGTTGTCTTTGAAGGCAACCAGCATGTCTTCAAATTCCTGCGTCGTGGTCGGGATTGCCAGTCCGAGTTTCTCCAGCCAGTCTTCACGCACGAAGGTATTGATACGGCTCGTCTCAATACGCACGGCGGGAATGGCATAGATCGTGCCTTCGTTCGGATCCAGCTTCCAGGTGAGGTTGGTGCCGAAGAATTCGGTCATATCGGTCAGGTATTCGGCATACTCCTCCAGCAGCGGAGCAAGATCCATTACGGCATCCTGTTTGAAGTAGGTCTCAATGGTGCCATCGGAATAGGTGTAGCTCACATCGCACGCCGTTCCGGCTGCCAGGTAGGTGGGAAGGTTGTCAGATTCGGTCCAGCGGGGGGTGGTTACAAACTCAACCTTAACGTTGTACTGATCGAGCATGCTCTTTTTGATGAAGTCGATGAACACGTTGTTGTCAACGTCCCAGCCTTCGGTGTCGCGGTCAAAGTGCGCTACGGTGATGGTACGGGTTTCGGTAAACTTGCCGTCCACAAAGCCGGAATCCTCGGCCATTGCGAGCGGAGCCATTACGGAAACCAACAGCATCGTGGTTACGAGAATTGCGAGTAGTTTTTTCATGGTTTGCCCTCCTTTTTATTTTACCATAAACACTGCCCGTACAAGGCGTGTTGGGTACCGGTTCAGCCCTTCATAGCGCCCAGCGTTACCCCTGCGATAAAGTAGCGCTGCAGCCAGGGATAGATCATTAAAATCGGAATGGTAGCAAACATCACGGCGGCAGCTTTCAGGGCGTCCGAAGCGCCCGGCGTGGAAAAGCCCTCCTGGGTTGCGGCATCCAGGCTCTCCTTGCTCTGGATGATGTTGTACAAAAGCAATTGTATTGGATAGTAGGTTTTATTCTGCGGCATAAACATCAAAGCGTCCGAATATCCGTTCCACCGGCCGACCGCGTAAAACAGCGACAGGGTGGCGATTACGGAGGTGGAAAGCGGCAGATAGATGGAAATCAGGATGCGCACAGGGTTTGCGCCGTCAATCTCAGCAGATTCCCGCAGGCTTTCCGGAACGTTTTGCAGGAATGTGCGCATGATGATCATGTTAAACACGCTGAGACAATAAGGAATCGCCAGAACAAACGGGGTATTGATCATATTCAGATCTCTGAACAACAGGTAATTGGGTATCGTACCGGCGTTAAAGTACATGGTCAGCATAATTGCCCCGTTGATAAATTTCCGTCCCTTGAGCTTTGGGAAAATGAGCGGATAGGCACACAATGTGGTCATGGTCATCGACAGGAGCGTACACGCGACCGTGAGTATGGCTGTCCAAGCCAGCGCCCAGGTATAGGTTGTGTCTTTCAGCACCAACGAATACGCCGTAAAATCGATATCAACCGGCCAAAGGTACACTTCGCTGCGGATCAGCGCCTGAGGGGAGCTGAACGAACGGACAAACACGTTCCATACCGGGAGAAAGAAGATTAAGATCATGAAAACGCAGAGCACCACGACAAAGTAATCCCCGTATCTGGATGTTTTAGATTTAATCATTCACTTCACCCCCTTACCACAGTCCGGTTTCGCCAAGGCGCTTGGCAAACGTGTTGGTGATCAGCAAAAACATCACACCGACAATGGACTGGAACAGGCCAACCGCTGTTGCCAGCGATTGCTGGGTGCCTTTGATGCCGTAATTGTACACAAAGACAGACAGTACATTGGAAACATCTTTCACCAGCGTGTTGCTCATCGCGTATGGCTGATCAAAATCGCTGGCGATAATATAGCCCATACGGATAATCAGCAGGATGACGATGGTTGATTTCAGCCCCGGCAGGGTAATGTGCCAAATCTTACGCATTCTGCTGGCGCCGTCCACTGACGCCGCCTCGTAAAGCTCCGGATTGATGCCGGTAAGCGCCGCCAGATAGATGATCGTGTTCCAGCCTACGCTTTGCCATATTCCCAGGAAAATATAGGTCCAAATCCAATGGGTAGAATCATCCAGAAACGGAATGGATTCAAATCCCATGTTCCGCAGCACCGTGTTAACCAGGCCAAACCTTGTGGCAAACAGCTGCAGCGCCAGCCCGGAAATGATAACCCAGGACAGGAAATGAGGCATATAAGCAACCGTCTGCGTCAGGCGCTTGAATTTCCGGTAAGGCAGCTCGTTGAGAATAATCGCCAGAATAATCGGCGCCGGGAAGCCCAGGATCAGGTTCATCAGGTTGAGCATGATCGTGTTTCGCAGCGCGTTATAGAAATCCTTATTCGAGAATGCTTTAATAAAATGCTCAAATCCGTTGTCTTTGGCCCAGCTCATGTCCCATGCACTTTTTGTGATGGAAAACTTTTTAAACGCAATTTGAATATAGGTCATCGGAATGTACTTGAAAATCAAGAAATAGATCAAGGGTAGGGCCAGCATTGCATAAAGGGACCAATACCTTTTCAGATACATACGGGACCGGTACCGCCTGAGTTTCTTCTCCGTTTGGGCAATTGATGTCATTTTTCTCGTCCTTCACATTGAATCTACTGAACCAAGAACGGTTCCGTGTCTGGTTTTACGCATTGTGCCCGCGCACATTTTTAAGTGGATAATGTATGTTAGTATGTAACCAACATCCTGCCTAAAAATCGGGTGATATCTTATTCCAATATCAACAGTATAATTTTACTCATAGAATAAGTCAATACTTTCCGGCATTCTTTCTCGTGAATTTATGAAAACTTAACTTTTGCTCGATTACTCTCGGCATTACCGAATTGCTTCTGCACAAGTGCGCTGTCGGCCATTTGCTACTTCTCTAAGTACCTTCTCTTCCGTCCGTTATGCAACGCATGAATGATAGCACTGCCCATCCGCACAGGTGAAAACGCAAAGAAATACAGCGGGAACCGACGGTTCCCGCTGTATCTTTTTGCACTTATCTATTCTTTTAGTCTACCCGCTCCTTGCCCCAGAAAAACAGGGCAACCGTGCCAGGGCCCGTATGGCTGCCGATGGTGGTGCCGATATCGTGAATCACGGGCTCGCCGGTAAGCTTGGGGAAGGTAGCCTTCACCAGCTCCGCTACAGCCTGCGCATCTTCCATGCAATAGGATTGGGACAGAAAGCATTTCCCCGTATAGCTCAGCCCGTCCGTGGCATTATCCACCATCCGGTTAACGATTTCCTTGATTACCTTATGCTTGGAGCGCACTTTGGCGCGCGGCACCAGCCTGCCGTTATGATCCACGTTCATCAGCGGGCAGATCTTCATCAGTGTGCCCACAAACCCTGCCGTTTTCGAAATACGGCCGCCCTTAATAAAAAAGGTGAGATCAGTGGAGAAAAACCAATGATGCATTTTCAGCTTGTTCTCTTCTACCCAGGCATGCACTTCGTCAATCGAAAGACCTTCGTCGCGCATATCCGCCAGCTTATCCATCAGCAGGCCATAGCCCGAGGATGCCGCCAGCGAATCCACAACATAAATCTTTCTGTCTGGGTATCTTTCCTTCAGACTTTCCGCGGCGATCACGGCGGAGTTATAGGAGCCGGAAATCCCCGATGACAGCGTGAGGTGCAGAATATCCTTGCCATCTTCCAGGAAGTTAGTAAAATACGCTTCGTACTCATCGGCGTTTACCTGGGATGTGCTGGTTTCCGCCCCATTGATCATGCGCTCGTAAAACTCGTCAAACGGCATGGATTTTCCCAAATCATCATTCATCTGCACACCGTCGATGGAATAATGAAAACAGATATATTGGATATTCCGGGCAATAAACTCTTCTTGTGACAAATCGGCCGTGGAACAGCAGCTGAGAATATATTCGTTCACGGTATCCGCCCTCCTCAACAGTATCGGTATGGGTTATGGTCTATCATACCAAAGTTTACGCGAAAAAGCAATTTGCTACGCGCACATACGGCAAAAACTGTGTAGGTTTGTCAAACATATTGGACAGAATGGTTACGAAAGAAGTCCAAAGGGGATAACCAGTCAAGTGGACGCATGGGAAGCATGTTGCTTCTGGATTGGTGGGCAGCGAGCTGCCCACCAAAATCGGCGAGGGAGTAAAACGAGTGGGAAGCATAGAACCGCTTCTGGTCCTCGCGGTGGCTGCGCTCCACCTTGCCGTTGTGCCTTGGTGTGTAGGGGCGGATCAGCTTGTGCCGTATCCCGTAACGTGCCAGCGTCGTTTCAAAGAGCGTTGGAATATTCCGCTTGCTGCTGGAAAACCGGTTGGTAAACTCAAATCCATTGTCTGTTTGCACACATTGAACCGCTATTCCTCGCCGCTCAAACCAAGCAATGGCACGCTCTGCGAAATCAGCGGACGAGTAAGTACTCTGTTCCTCGTAAGCGCCCAGAAACCGCAACCTGGTCTTCTCATCGATGGCGGTGTACTGATACAAACGCAGACCGGAATTGGCGATACAGCGTATGGGAACCACCTTCACGTCTACCTGAATGCGCTCCCCCGGGTAACGCATTTGCTCATAAGGCTTGGGAATACACTTTCGTTTTGGCTTCTCCTTTGGAAACATGCCTTTACGCTGCATCACCCGGTACAGGCTCTCCGGCCTGCGGGTATACCCTCTTTTTCGCAATCGGAACCACAACTCAGTCAAACCAAGCCTTGGGTTTCTTCGCCGCATATCCGTGATGAGCTTGATCTCGGCTTCCGTGTGTTGGTTTGGATGATAATGCGGGCGTTTGGACCGTGGACGAAGAGATTCAATACTGCCGTCGTAACGGTTGAGCCAGAAGTAGATGTAGGATCGGCTTTTGTTGTACTTCCTGCCCGCACGGCTTACGCCATATTTCTGTGCGTAGTGGATCAGGGATTGCCGATACTTCATATCCTGCGTTATACTGTCCATGAAGGATGAGGCTCCTTTCAGCTTGTGTTGCCGCAACTCCACTATAACTGATCTTGCTTCGTCCTTCCTCCTTTTTTCCTCCACATTGTCCAAGATGTATTGTAAACCTACACTACGCGCACATACGGCAAAAACTGCCGTCCGTTATCGTGCTATGAAATTTCTCATCAATGCGTATCCATATTGAATAAATGATTGACAAATTCTTGTCTTGCCGGTATAATACATTTTGCTGTTTACAGCGACTGACCCATTAGCTCAGTTGGCAGAGCACCTGACTTTTAATCAGGGTGTCCCGCGTTCGAGTCGCGGATGGGTCACCACAGAAAACCCGTTGCGGCCTAAGGCTTCAACGGGTTTTTACTATAAAATACGAATGAGAATAAACGAAAGAAGACGTGTTTGAACTATATCGAAAGGGTCAAATAGAGGGTCAGGCTACAGAGGGTAGAAAATCATGTAGAATAAATCAAAATACTTTGTAACGGAAAGGAACAGAGCATTGTAACGCCCATGCGCTATTCGCTGGAAATGTGGTTGAAGGAAAATCACATCTAATATGTTAAAGACTTCCACACCTATTATGTTGTCGATGAAAACGGCAGGCACACGGGGGAAGTGTACGCAGAATTGAACGCCGTTCCAACTGATGATTCGATAACTCTTAAATAGAACTCCCCTGTTCGCTGTTACTTACACAGTGCGCAATTGTTTATGAGCATAGGGGGTCGAACCCAAACCGGCTATTTTTCTCGTCAGGTGTTTGTTCTGAAATATACGAAATATAAAGGTTTCTCAGATGTATTGGAATGCGCATACTTTGGTGTCGCAAGTAAAAGTGTGGTATTCTAAAATAGAGTTCCCAAAAGCCTTTCGCCAAGTGGCGAATAAGGGCTCTGATCTTTCAGGCTTCTTACAATATCTCGGCTATTGTTACGACTGTGTAAAATTGGCGTCTAGCAATATTATTATTTTTACTATAGACGAAAGATGCAAAATTGAGGTAAGATTAATAATAAATACTTTTTCTTCACGACAACGCTTCCCCAAATTATCACTGCTTATGTAACTAATGCAGTACAGATAATATAAAAGGAGGGTGATCATGATAACCGAGCTAAAGGTAATTAAATTGTTTGGAAGATTTAATTATGACATCATAACGAAAACAGGCGGTGTAACAATTATTACCGGTCCAAATGGGTATGGGAAATCTACGATTTTGAAAATAATATATGCGCTAAGTGTAGGAGATTTTCTATATTTTTGTGCCTTGGATTTTTCTTCTATAACTTACAAATTCGACAACGGTAAACAATTTAGTATATCAAAAAACGCCGAATCGATTGATATTGACGGGGTCCATATACCATTGACTAATAGACTTTTTAATGATGTTGAATATAGAAAAGCCATGCCTTGGATGCGAAGAAATAGTAATAATACGTGGGTTGATATGAGAACAGATCAAGAAATTACTGAGCAAGAGCTGAAATTATATAGTTTGTTGGCGTTCGATAGTAATTTTAGAGTATCAAAGGACGAGATGAAATATATCGAATTGCTTAAAGATAAAATCGCAAAGATAAAAACCTACTGTGGTGAGGTCCGTTTAATATCTGAACAGCGCTTGATTAAGCGAGAAGTTAAACGGAGAAATGATGAGGAGCAAGTTATCGATGTTATTTCAGAACTTCCAAAACGTTTGAAGCTTGAAATAACAAAAGTATCTGAAGAATATTCCGATGTTGCCAATAACCTTGATAGTTCGTATCCAAAAAGGCTGTTTGCAGCAAAAGAAGGCCTTGGTAACCAAGCCGAATATAATGTTTTTTTGGATGAGGCAAATAAAAAGTTCGAAAAGCTGAATCAATATAATCTTGTAGATAATATGTTACTAATTGATGAACAAGATTATGATGATAAGTACTCAACCGCTTTGAAGATATATTTTGAGGATTTTTCGAAGAAGTACAAGGTGTTTGAAGGTTTAATATCAAAACTTGATCTTTTCACAGAGATAATAAATACTCGCTTATCCTTTAAGAAAATACACATTTCTCGGCAAGATGGCTTTGAGGTCATTGATGAAGATTTTCCAGACAGGGATTTGGATCTAAGACAATTGTCATCTGGCGAAAAGCAAGAAATCGTATTGTTTTATGAATTG
This sequence comes from Candidatus Limiplasma sp., assembly GCA_963664595.2. Taxonomy (GTDB): domain Bacteria; phylum Bacillota; class Clostridia; order Christensenellales; family Aristaeellaceae; genus CAXXOK01. The sequence goes on from CAXXOK010000007.1 coordinate 376,388, forward strand.
ATTTTCGAAACAGAATCAAATCTGCTTTTACTGATTGATGAACCAGAGATTTCTCTCCATATTACATGGCAGAAGAAATTCATGAATGATTTGCTCAGAATATCTCAAAATTCGAATATTCGGGTTATAGTCGCGACGCACTCCCCACAAATCGTAAGCGATCACTGGGATATTCAAATAGACTTAGGCGAACTTTATGAGATCAAATAATTCAATAAGAAGCAATCTATCCAAAGAAGATATTATTGCATCCATACGAATGTCTATCTCTGCAGATCAAAAAGGCGAATCAACTTATATCATTGTCGAGGGATACGATGATGTGGCTTTCCTTAGAAACAAAGTACCCATGAAGGTATCTATCTATGAATCGTTTTCTGGGAAAAATGGTGTTAGGGAGATAGTTGAACACTTTAATAGCGAGTCTGTAATAGGAATCTGTGATAGAGATTATGATTATGATTATAACAATTTTAGAGTATTCCACTACGATTTTTGTTGTCTCGAAATGATGCTAATCGCTGAAGACTCCGTGCTTGAAGCTGTTATAACTGAATTTTATAAGGCAAATGTAGCCATTGGGGCATTCAGATTTGAAAGCTTGCACGATTTAACATGGCTATCTATTTTACGTAAATTGAATTTTGAGCAAAGTTGGGAAATACGCTTTTCCGGGCTTTCAATGCATAATATAATTCATCATCAGAAGTTTTCAATTGATAAGGCAATAAAGGAACTTGAAGGATTGAATCCTCAGTTCGAAGAAACACATAAGGTACACCTCACAACAGTTTTGGCAGTGTGCAAAGAACAATATGCCATGAAAGATCTTCTATCTTTAACCCAAGGACACGATTATTTACGTTACTTTCATGCTATTTGTGCTAATAAACCTGGCCCTGTATTTAAATTTAGTGTAGAGGTTATTGCTTCCGCCTTACGGTGCTCATATCGAATTGATGATTTTCGTAGAACTAAAGTATATGCAGCCATTCAAGAATACTCAAATGCTCATCATACATCGTTTCTCGTATGACAAAAACAGCTTTAGCAAATTCAATTAACTTTTAAACAGAAACGGCGTTCCCGACAAGCATCAGGCTGCCAGGGTTCTTACTTGTAGCGTACAATTTGTTTTTTTGGGTACTTAGGACTATACAGAGAAGACGAAAGAGCAGAATTGTTCTTTCGTCTTTATAATATGTCCTTTATATTTCTCTCTGATAACCACATTCAACACATGAAAAATGTTCTCCAGTATTTGCGCGTTTACATTTCGGACAAGTCCAGCCTCTCTCATTTGTCTTAAAGGGTGTAACGGCTTGCTCCCCCTGATAACCCATAAACTCGCGCCCACATTTCCAACAAACATTTCTCTCCGAATCTTGAATTTTATCGCATACACTACACTTTATTTGCTTCTTGCCATTTTTTTCAACACAATATTGGATCTTATACGCCTTATCTGATTCTGTTTTTTGGGGAGTAGTATTCAACTCTATATTTTGTTCCTTTTTACCTTCTCCACAAAAAACACAAAACTTGGCATCATCCTCATTTTGCTTCCCACAGGATAAACATTTCCATTCACTTTTTACAATCCTTTGATTTCCGCAATTTTTGCAAAACAAAGCCTCTTTCTTATTCTTTGCTCCACAGCCGCACAACCATATCCCTTCATTCATATCTATAGTAGCACTAATATGCAAATTATCATCCGTATGACCATATATAGGAGTATCATCTGTTGTTCTTTGCTCAATGCTTGGTCTGAATCCAACAACAAGTAAACCAATCAGTCCAAAGAAAAACCCCCAGGCGAAGCCGCTTTCATACCCTTTTTTTGTTGAAACATATTGGGTAATCAAACCAAAAATAACACCATCAAGAATATAGATAGCCAGCATCAAACCAAAGCCCATTTTAATAACCCCCTATTGTATTTTAATACTTCACATACTTAAAGTCTGTTAAAGTATCGATTTAAATGAAATATCCCATTACCTCTTCTAAAAAATCAGAGGGTATTAAGTATTGTCAAGAATTCCTTAAAGTTTCTCTCTTGTTCTGCAAGTCGATAAATCGAATATCAATTTCCAAGCCTAAAGCCGCGGCAATCTCCCGTAGGTCTTTTTCTGTGAAGTTGTCACGCTTCATCTTGTTATGGAAATTCTGTGGTGAAATTCCCAATCTGCGAGCAAGTTCTCCTCTAATATTGATCTCTGGAGAATCGCGTTTTGCAAAACAGAATCATCACTATAACACTGTTTTCAGATATCTGAAGTACATTTGACAATTCTCACCATACCACAATGGATCAGAGCCATAGCGCGCCAAGCCTGCTGGGCTATATCCCATGCTCCTGAGTTTGAGCTCAATCAGACATAAACGCATACCGTATCCTTGCTTCGAATGTCTTGATCCGAAACCCGTCTGAAACAAAGTATTTCAGGATAGTCATCCTTTTCCGTTCCTCATCCCTTTTCTCAATACGTCTCCAAACGATAGTTAACGATATTTCGCCTTATCCTGCCGCAGGGCGGTATGGAATTTCCAGCCGTTCTGTTTTGCCGCGGTCTTTACGGCTTTGGCGATCTCGCCCAGATTCGCGTTCAGCTCAACCACCTTCCCCTCGGGCCCGTATTGGAGCAGTTTCACTTTGCGGAAGCTGGCAGCCCCTGTCTGTGTTGTGGTTTCCAAGCCGCAGCCAAACAAAAGCCCGGCCCCTGTCTCGGTGGTTTTTTGCCAGAGATAGACTGTTTTTTCCTCCTCGTTCAGCCGGATGAACGCATCATATCGGAACTTTTTACGGCCGCTGCTCCAGCTCTCGTTGACGAATTCCGTATGAATTTCGAGATCCGATTCTTTTTCCTGCGCAAACGTGATGCCCATGCGGGTCAGGGTTTCCACAAGCTTGGCCTGAATTTGCTGTTTTTCCATGCCGAATACCCCTTTTCACTGCCGCGGCAGAAAGGCCGGGAACAGTAGTTTACCGGCTGAGAGAAGCTCTGTCCTCTGCGGTCTCTTCCAAATCACCGTATTTCGCCGGATCTCCTGTTTTTCCTTCTCTGAGATGTTTCCGGTTCCTTATCGTCTCTGAACGGGCTCCATCCCGGTCCGTCAAGCCCATAAGCCTGGCCTGCTGAAGCGGAAAGGGGTGGCGCTTTATGACGGTGTATCTCATAATGGCATATCAAAACAGCAGGCAGAGCGGTTCATCAAAGCGGTGTCAATCCGCTGAACAACGGGTACATTCAGTACTGAAAGGTTTCAACGGATGATAGCTTCGGCTGCCATCCCCAACCCAAACTGTCATTCGTTGACAACCTTTTACACCGATGATAAGATATCCATTGAAACCCTTCCATCTCAAGAAAGTGAGGAGACTCCTATGGCAACTGTAAATAAAGATATGTCCATCAATCAGGTTCTTCAAATCGACCGCGGCACCGCAAACATTTTATTGGGCTACGGCATGCATTGCCTGGGCTGCCCGCACGCGACCGCTGAATCCCTTTCGGACGCCTGTGCCGCGCATGGATCGGACCCCGACATCCTTGTGGAAAAACTGAACGACTATTTGTCGCAAAACAAGTAATATTTTGTACCAGTTTCCCGCTACCCCTTATCAAATAAGGCTTTCGCGTTTCCCACATGGCTTTTTCCATTTCTGAGGAATACCTGTGGAAAACGCATGGGAAGGATGCTCGGAATGCTGATAAAATCAGGGCAGGAAGCACTTTTCGTTGCTATCGAAATGGAGCGCGGAGCGATACAAATCTACGAGCGCGCATTAATGCTGACCGATGCGCAGGATGAAGCCGTACGTGGTCTGCGCGAGCAGTTGACGGTTATTCTGGGGGATGAGCGACAGCACGTGAAACAGTTTCAATCGCTGTACGAAGGCCTGGATGCCTCTCTGGAAAAGCAGCTGATGCTCTCGGCTGTAGCCTCGGCTATCTTGTTTGAGGGCGGCCTGATGGGCGCCGTGCGCCAGGGGATGCTCAAAGACAAACAGAGCCTGCTTGCGTTCGCAGCCGCCGCTGAACAGAAAGCCATTGAGACCTACCGGGCGTTTGCGCAGGCATGCGGCGATCCCGCCGCCGCGGATAGTCTCCGTGGCATCGCAGGGGATGAAGAGCAGCATTTGCGAACGCTTCAGGAGTATATGGAAAACTGAGAAGCCGCCGAAGCGGCGCCGATTATCCCCGCAGCCTGAGCCACCCCTCCGGATACGGACACAAGGAGAACCTCGATGAACAAAAAAACGTCACCCCAAATCATCGCGCTGAGCGGTATGATGGCCGCGATTGTTTTCGTAGCCACCTATTTTCTGAAAATCCCCGTGTACTTCGGCTATGTCCATCTGGGGGACGGGTTTATCCTGATCGCTTCCTCGGTGCTGGGCTGGCCCGCCGTGGCGGCGGCCGCGCTGGGCAGCATGCTGGCGGACCTGCTGGCAGGCTATTCTATATACATGCTGCCTACCTTCATCATCAAGGGCGCTGTGGCGGCCGTTGCCGTGCTGGCAGCCGCAAAGCAAACCCAACCCTTGAAAATGTTCTTCATGTTTATTGCCGAAGCCGTGATGATCGCCGGCTATTTTGTCACCGATTGGCTGATCCTGGGCTTTGGCCTGGCGGTAGCTACGGGCGCGGTGCTTGGCAACGTGCTGCAGGGGCTCAGCGGTGTAGCGCTGTGGATGCTGCTGATGCCGGTTGTGAAGCGCATCCAGAAGCAAGCCTGATCCCGCTGCAAGCCGTACATCCCGGCAGCGCATCCGTCCAAAAGTTGAAAATCATCAAAGCGGCCTGATGCCGCTTGCATTTTCTGCTTTCTAATGGTAGTATAGATTGATAAATCCCAAGGAGGTTACCCGCATGAATGTAGCGCAATGGATTGTCGGCATTCTGCTTCTGATTTCCGCGATTGTGATGATCGTGACCGTGCTGATGCAGAGCGGAGCACGCACGGGTCTTGGCGCAATCGGCGGCGCGGCGGAAACGTTTTTTGGAAAGAGCAAGGCGCGCGGCATGGATGCCAAGCTGGCGTTGATCACCAAAGTCTGCACCGGCGTGTTTGTGGCAACGAGTATTATTATGATACTTTTAGGCTAAGCGAATCGCACATGAAAACAGCCTTCCGTTCGCAGGAAGGCTGTTTTCATTTCCTCTATCAACAAAACCAGCTTGAAAGGATACCAGTATGAACCAAAGTCCAACCCTGCGGCGGGAGATGCCCGCCGATACCCGCGCCGTGGAAATGCTCACGCGCGAAGCGTTTTGGAATTTGTTCCGCCCAGGCTGCGACGAGCACTATCTGGTTCATATCCTGCGAAGCTCACGCGCGTTCCTCCCTGCGCTGGATTTCGTGGCGGAGCTGAACGGACAGATCGTCGGCAGCATACTGTATGCCAACTCCCGCATCCTTCTGGACACGGGAGAGGATTTTCCCGTGATCACCTTCGGCCCGGTTTCCGTACTGCCCGCCTATCAAAGGCAGGGCATAGGCAGCGCGCTGATCCGGCACACCCTCGGCCTGGCCCGGCAGATGGGTTTTCCGGCGGTATTCATCTACGGCGATCCCCTATATTACAGCCGTGTCGGCTTTGCGCCCGCCGAGCGCTATGGTATCGCGTCCGAAGCCAATGACTATTGTGACGCCCTGCAGGCCGTTGAGCTGCAGCCCGGCGCACTGCAAAACGCCCGGGGACGCTTTGCGGAGGACCCTGTGTACCACATTGACCCGGCCGCTGCCGAAGCGTTTGACCGGGATTTCCCTTGGAAAGAAAAAATCTCCGAAACCCCGTCCCAGCAGCGTTTTCTGGAGATTATCGCCAGACACAGGCCCAGAGGGTAGCCAGTCTGCTGATGCAAAGAACCGTGTTCCCTGCCGTTTCGATGCTTCACATGTTTTCGGATTACGCAATATAAAGGACCGCCGCAATGTGATACCATGCGGCGGTCCTTTCAGCCTATCAAGGAACCTCTTCGGGTCGTTATCGCCGCTCGCTTCATAGCGCCTGCGGCACTGTTCGCTCGCTTACCCCTTTGTTGTAACGCAAGCCTTTGGGGTTCCACCCCAATCCCCGGCAAGGGTTTCACCCCTGCACCCTGACCAGGGCCATCGGCCCTGGACCCTTCTTTTTGACTACCTGAAAGGACCGCCGCAATGTGATACCATGCGGCGGTCCTTTGTCTGGTTGGTCTAAAGCGGAAATGCGTCACATTCCCCGGAAGTTTTCTGACGCCAATTGCCCTACTTTACCCTCTTCAACAGCTGATTGCTGCGGTTTAGGAAGGCGGTGATTTCTTCCTTCTCAAGGGGACGGACGCTCATACGCGCCAGATCGTACAGCTGGGCGGCGATAAGGGACTTGGTTTCGTTGTCCTCTTCGGTGAGCAGGCGCTGCACCACGCTGTCGGCGCGGTTAAGCACCAGGGTATGGCGCTCGGGCATTTTAAAGTCCTGCCCATAGATTTTGGACATATCGCTGAAACGACGGCCCTGCTCATCCTGCACAAGCAGCGCTGATGTTCCCTCATCGGTCAGGGTCTGGAGCTTTACCTCCAGGTCCGGGTTGCCGGTAGCCTCGTCAAACAGGGCCTTGAGAGTCTTTTCGGACTCCTCATTCTTTTTCTTTGTCTCCTCGTCGGCCTCCTCCTGCTTGGTAAAGGTGGCGGCATCGGCATCCACGCGTACAAAGGAGAGGCCCTCTACCCCGGCGGAATATTCGATAAAGCTGACAAAGTTCAGATCAATCAGGGCGTCGAGAACCACCACGTCGATCTCCTGTTTTTCGTACATCGCAATGGACGCGGACTGGCGTGTGGGATCGCTGGCATAGATTACCTTCTTGCCGAGCTTGCCTTCGTTTTTCGCCAGGTATTCCTGAAGGGTGAAATAATCGCCCTTGGTGGTCTTGTACAAAATGCTGTCCTTGACCATATCAAAAAACTTGCCGTCGCGCACACAGCCGTATTTCACAAAGGGATGGATATCATCCCAGTATTTCTGATACTCCTCACGCTCGTTCTTGAACAACCCGGTGATGCGGTCGGCCACCTTGCGGGTAATATAGGCGGACAGTTTTTTCACGTAGCCGTCGTTTTGTAAAAAGCTGCGGCTCACGTTCAGGGGCAGATCGGGGCAATCGATGACGCCCTTCAAAAGCATCAGGAAATCGGGAATGACTTCCTTAATATTGTTCGCCACAAACACCTGGCCGGAGAACAGCTTGATTTCACCCTCGCGCGTGCCGAAATCGTTGGTCAGCTTGGGGAAGTACAGTATGCCCTTCAGGTTGAAGGGATAATCCACGTTCAGGTGCACGTAGAACAAGGGTTCGTCGTACACATGAAATACCTTTTTATAAAAATCGCGGTACTCCTCGTCGGTGCAGTCCTTGGGCTGCCGGAGCCAGAGCGCGGGCGTATCGTTAATACGGACGGGCGCCTTCTCTTCCTCTGGCTTCTCTTCCTTGCCCTCGTCCTCGCCCTCCATTTTAGGCTCCTCGGGCTTGATCACCTCATAGTACACCGGCTGCGCCATGAAGCCGCAGTAGCGCTTGAGCACTTCCTGCACCTTGTACTCCTCAAGGAATTCCTCCTCGTCCTCGGCGATATCCAGCGTAATCTCGGTACCGCGTGTGGTGCGGCTGCCCTCCGAGATCTGGTACTTCATGCCGTCCTCGCTCTCCCACCGGATGGGAGCGGCGCCCTCGGCATCGCTCAAGGTTTGGATGGTTACCTTTTTGGCCACCATGAACGCGGAATAAAAACCAAGACCGAAATGGCCGATGATGCCGCCCTTGTTGTCGCCCTCATAGTTTTTCAAAAACTCCTCGGCGCTGGAAAAGGCGACCTGATTGATGTACTTTTTAACCTCGTCCTCCGTCATGCCGATCCCGTTATCGGTAAAGCGCAGCTGCTTGGCCGGGATATCCAGCGTGACGGTCACCTGATACGCATCCTCCTTATCGGGATGCGACATCTGCTGCTTCACAATCGCGTCGCAGCCGTTGGACACCATTTCGCGGATGAAAATATCCTTATCGGAATACAGCCAACGCTTGATGATCGGCATGATATTCTTGGCGTGAATGGAAATATTGCCCTTGCTGGCAGACATAGGTATGCCCCCTTAAATACAGATATTTTACGGCTTGGGTAAGCGATCCATCAATCGCCTGCGCAATGGCGCGTCAGCTTTTCGTAGGACCGGATCTGTAAAAGCCATGGTGGCAGAGCGCTGCGGCAAGGCTTTCACGGGCCCATGTCTACGGAAACAGAGCGCGGCAGGGCGCAGTGGACTTATTCATCGCATACCTGGATGCCGCATGGCATTATTTTAGCACGCGGCGTAGCGGAATGCAATAGAAAATTAGCACTCATCGTTGATGAGTGCTAATAATTTATCAAAAGGATCGGTCGCTCTCCCGGTACAGCAAAACTTTGCGTGTTTTACCTGCAGCCAAACAGACAGTGCAATACCGCATCGGTGCAGATGATACCGATCAATCAACAGGCGCTGCGGATTCCCGGTGCGGAATAATGCAATTCCCTGCACCGGTACGCTTATTACCGTTTGCGCGGCTTGCCCAGGTTGCCCTCCATCCAGTGCTTGCGGCACAGGCTGGTATAGCTTTCGTTGCCACCCAGCAAAATCTGTTCGCCTTCCTTGATCACCTTGCCGTCAACCACGCGTGTGGTATAGGTGGCTTTTTTTCCGCACCAGCACACCGTTTTAACTTCCTCAATGGTATCCGCCCAGGCCATCAGCCACAGGCTGCCCTCGAAAAACTCCCCGCGGAAATCCGTGCGCAGGCCGTAGGCCACCACCGGCACGTTGAGATCGTCCACGATATGAATCAGGTTCTCCACCTGCGCCTTGGTTAAAAACTGGGCCTCGTCCACAATCACACAGTCATACTCGGTTACAACGTACTGATCGATATTCTCAATATAGTCGCACTCACAGAACAATCCGCAGCGGGAAGCCACAAACTTGGCGCCGTCCCGTTTGTCCAGCATCGGCTTAAACATCAGCGCTTTCTGGCCACGCTCCAGATAATTGTACTGCACCATAATCGCGTTCGCCGTTTTGCTGGAGCCCATGGCCCCGTACCGGAAATAGAGTTTTGCCACCTGATATCCTCCACTCTCAGCGTGCCCGTGCGCGGACACAAATGATTGATCTATTGATATTGTATGATAACGCATGCCCGGACGGGGTATCCGGAAGCATATCGACCGGCTGTCACGCCTTCGCTTCCGGCTGTTGTGCTCTCTGATACGGTGATCTCATATCCGCCCCGGCGCTTGTGAGGCCTGAAATACGGTTTCACAGCGTCCGGCTTCAGCATCCGGCGCTTCTATCCGTGCATCGCGCAGATCAGCCTGCACAGCCGTTCCGCCGCCTCATCCGCGGCCGTTGCATCCGCAAACAGATTTAAATACGCGGCCGCCGCATCCTCGGAGGGCAGCGTCAGCGTCAGATCAAGCTGGGCACGTTTGTTTTCCAGCGAATGCCTTGCTTCATACTCCGTTGAGCTGTGACGCACGACTTCGCCCACAACAGGCTTATTGTCCGGCGCGCTCCCCGCGTTTTGGGCCAGCTGGTACAGGTATAAAAGCACCTTGGGCGCCTGCGCCTCAAACTGTTTTATGGCACGGCCCGCCAGCCTGCGGCTTTTAACATGCATGCGGATTTCCAGCATCCGCAGGTCGCCTTCCGATACGGACAAAATCAGCCGGTAGTCGTTGTGCTTGGCCATTTCATAGGCCGCACGAACCTGCTGGCTGGAGGTAATGCGCTCCCGGAATGCGGCGGCGGCGTTGACGATTTTCGCCGATATCTCGGTGGGCAGCCTTTCACCAAACAGGGAAAGCGCCTGCCGCCCCTTTTGGGTCAGGTACAGTTGGTTTTTCATCGCGCCCGCCCCGTACTCCACCTCGTCCGCGGCCAGCAGCTGGTGCAGGCACAGGCGCATGGTTACATAGTCCATCAAATCCAGCTCTGCGACAAACGTCCACAACGACAGTTCCGTAACGCAGTCCAGCACATCCACGCAGCGCAAAAGCCGCAGCTTGAACTCGGTCTCGGATATGTTTCTGGGCGCTGGTTTGATAGGCATGGAACCTCCCCCATCCGAAAATAATACCAATTCCAGTTCTTCACTGTGCCGTGCCGCCGGTTGTCCGCCTGCGTCACGGCATACCCACAGCCGCAGTCTTGCTGCGTTGCGGTTATCCGGACGATCGGTACGCATAACGGCGTTAACTGCCGGGGAGTGAATCACTGAAATTGGTATAAAGGGGCAAAGCTGAGCTTTGCCCCGAACATGACCCGCAATGGGCCTGATTACTCAAATGGAATTGCCCTCATAGGGCAAGGTTCATCAGGCCACGAAGGGCTTGATATCCGCCAGCAGATCGTCGCAGGATTCCGCGTAGATCTCCATGGTGATGGGCTTGGACAGATCCAGGCTGAAGATGCCCAGGATAGATTTTGCATCTACCACATGGCGGCCTGCGCGAAGGTCCACATCGTACGGATAACGGTTGATGATGTTGACGAATGATTTTACATTTTCAGCCAGACTCAGTTTAATGGTGACTGTTTTCATGCATTTCGCCTCCTTTTCTACAGAGAAAGTATACACCCATCTTCTATGGAATGCAAGCCCTTTTGCCAGAAAATAAGGGCTTGCGGCCTGCTAATCTTTATCCACAATTCCCTGATACTGCCATTTTACCCGGCCCTTGAAATAAATCCCGATCGCGCGCCGGGGGCAGAGGTTGATACAGCGGTAGCACTCGGTGCAGCTGCCGCCTGCCGCCGCCTTGCCGTTGACAAGCGTCAGGTTGTGTGTCGGGCATCGCCGCACACACAGACCGCAGCCGTTACACTCGCCGCCGATCCGCACGGAGTTAAGCATCATCCGCTCGAAATTCGGTGAAAACCCTCCCTGCAACAAGCCCAGTAAACGGGAGACGGCATGAAAACCACGCCTCACCACCCTGCCCGCCTTGATATCCTCGCAGATGGCGTCCACCTTTTTGCGGGCTTTGCATGCAAGCTTGCGCACCTTAGCCGGGGACTGATGGGGAAAGCACCACATATTGTTGACGTTGTTGGGCATTATGATATGCTCCGCATACACCACCCGGCAGCCGTCCTTGGGCAGATGATCGGTCAGGCAGCGAGCCCCGTCGCCCGAAAATACCATCTGTGTGCACAGGATCACCAGTTTCTTTCCCTGCAGATCGTCCCGCCGGGCCGCTACGAACTCGCTCATGATCCGCGGCGGCCGTGACAGATAAATCGGGTACACAAACGCGACCGTATCCGCCGCCCGGATCAGGCTGCTGAAATCGGCATCCTCTTCAATACTGTGACACGCCCCGCCCATGCCCAGGGCAAACCGCTCCGCAACGAATTTCGAGTTGCCCGTACCGGAAAAATATAGTGTCAGCATACAGTTATTTCACTCTCCCTGCGGTTATCCTGCATTCAAACCCCGTCACACCCGGCAGGCGGTGAGCGCCAGCACCCTGCGTGCCCCCGCCACATAGAGCACCCGGGCGCACTCGCACACGGTCGCGCCCGTGGTAAGCACATCGTCGATCAGCAGCACACAGCGGCCTTCCACCGCGCGCGCCGCCGCCTCATCCGCCACAAACGCGCCCACAATATGCTTTTTGCGTTCCTCGCGCCCCATACCGACCTGCGATTTGGAATGCCGTACGCGCCGCAGCACGCCGGACGCCGCCGGCAGCCCTGTAACGGCGGTAAACGCGCCGCACAGCACCTGTGCCTGTGCGTAGCCACGCCGCGCCGCCTGTTTTTCATGCGTCGGCACATACACACACAGCTCCGCCGCTTGAAGCCGGTCCATCAAGGCATAGCGATTCGCCATGCCCGCCGCCAGGCAGTGCGCCACGGCCTTGTCGGACAGATATTTCAGGCTTTGGGTCAGGTCCGCGGCTATTTCCCGGTAATGGTAGGCGGAAGCGGCCAGCACCTGTTCGCTGCTGAACACTCTTTCCTCATGGCTTCGGCGTAACAGGCAGCGGTCCAGCGCCTGCTGGCAATCATCGCACAGCAAGCCCTCCTGCCCCCGCAGCAGGCACCCGCAGCCATGGCAGCACAGCCGCTGCGGAAACAGCAGCGCCAGCGCACCCTCCGCCGCGCGGTTCACAAAACGGACGCCTCCAGCCGCGCCCGGAGCGTGGTATAGCGTTTCACCACGCGGTTGTTCTCAATCATCTGCGTGATCACGTCCTCCCGGCCGACCAGCACCACCAGCTCCTTGGCGCGGGTCAGCGCGGTATACAGCAGGTTGCGCGCCATCAGCATCGGCGGGCCGCCGACCACCGGCATCACCACCACGGGGAACTCGCTTCCCTGGCTTTTATGCACGGTGAGACAATAGGCCAGCTCGACCAAATCCAGCTGCTCCCTTTGATAGATCACGCGGCGGTCGTCGTCAAAGCACACGGTCATCTGGTGCTCATCGGGTTCCAGCTCTTCTATATAGCCCACGTCGCCGTTGAACACGCCCGCGCCTTCCTCCGGCCCGTCGGCCGTATCGCGGATATAGGTGATCTGATAATTGTTCTTGGTCTGGATCACCTTATCCCCGCGGCGGAATTCCGTATTGCCGTGGATCAGCGAGGGTACATCCTTGCGGGCGGGATTGAGCGCGTTTTGCAGTACGCGGTTGAGCGCGTAGCTGCCGCAGTCGCCCTTCTTGGTCGGGGTGAGCACCTGCATGGTCTGCGCAACCAGCCTGCGGCGGTTTTCTTTTGGAAAGTGGAAATACTCCGGCAGGCGCACAGCCAGCAGATCACAGATGGTTTGGGCCGCCTCTGATTGTCCCAGTCGTCGCTCAAAAAAGAAGTCGGCGCCCTTTTTATTCAGGAAAGGCATGTTCCCTTCGTTGATGCGGTGGGAGTTGATCACGATCATGCTCTGCTCCGCCTGGCGGAATATTTCCGTCAGCCGCACCGTGGGCAGGATATCGCTGTCCAGCAGGTCGCGCAGCACGTTGCCCGCGCCCACGCTGGGGAGCTGATCCGCGTCGCCCACCAAAATCAGCCGCGTGCCCGGCAGCGTTGCCTGCAGCAGCGCGCGCATCAGGGTGACATCTACCATACTCATCTCATCCACAATCAGGCAATCTGTCTCCAGCGGGTTATCCTCCCGGCGCTGAAACACGCTGCTCTCACCGTTGTACTCCAGCATCCGGTGGATGGTTTTGGCGTCCGCGCCCGTGGCTTCCGTCATGCGTTTGGCGGCGCGCCCCGTGGGGGCGCACAGCAGAATCTCGTTATCCTCGCACAGCAGGTGCAGGATGCACTTGATAATGGTGGTCTTGCCTGTGCCCGGCCCGCCGGTGATGATGAGCACGCCCTCCTCCACCGCCCCGCGCACAGCCTTGCGCTGCATCTCGCTGAGCCGGAGATCCAGCCGCGTTTCCAATTCAGCAATACGGCGGGGGAAGTCCTCCACCTTTTTGTAGGGGCGGGACTCCATCAGGTATTTCAGCCGCAGCGCAATCTCCTGCTCGGCATGGTAATAATAGGGCAGGCAGAGGCACTGGTCCTCCTGGCCCGGCAACTCGGTGGCGATGAACATGCGCTGCAACAACGCCTGGGTGATCTGGTTGTCCACCTCATCCTCCCCGACGCGCAGCAGCTTGCACGCCTGCTGCAGGAGCACCGGCCGGGGCAGGTAGGTATGTCCATAGCTGTTGGCCGCTTCCGACAGCAGATGATACAACGCCGAGCGCAGCCGGAACTCGCTGCCGGGGTCGATACCCATGCTCAGCGCGATGCGGTCGGCGGTCAGAAAGCCCACGCCGTCGATATCCAGCACCAGCCGGTACGGGTTCTCCCGGATCAGGGCGATGGTGTCCCCCCCGTAGCGCTTGGCAATTTTTGTGGATAAATTGGCGGAAATACCGTAATTCTGCAAGAAGATCATCACACGCCGCATGCTCACCTGCGCCGTGTAGCTTTCCATAATCATCGCCGCTTTTTTGGGGCCGATACCGCTGATTTCTGTCAGGCGCTGCGGCGTTTCATCCAATACCTGGATCGTATCCATTCCGAAATGGCTTACGATCAGCTTGGCGGTTGGGGCGCCGATGCCGCGGATCAGCCCCGATCCCAGATACCGCTCAATGGCGGGCAGGGTATCCGGCGGGGAGATTTCATATTGTTTGGCGTTAAACTGGCGACCGTACACCGGATGCTCGCCCCAGTCGCCGATAAAGGTAACGGTTTCGCCCGCGGAAAGCTCCGGCAGCACGCCAACCACGGTCTGCTCGGTTGTGCCCGCCTGTATATGCAGCACTGTATACCCGTTTTCATCATTGCGAAACAGGGTATCCAGCACGATCGCCGTAAGCTGTTCCATTGGCTCACTCCATTTCGTAGGGATTATACCATATTCATTTCAAACTATACAATATGCATCATTATTGTCATTTCTGTTACAAATTGTGTGTAAATCTCTTAACTTTCTTCATCTCCGTTAAGGTTATGTGATAATTATTTTAACTAATTCTAACATATTCAATATCTAGTTGTGTTCATATCCACTCTCTACTATAATATGCGTAAGTATTATGCAAAGATGCAACCATTGTTACCGCATAATCTATGGATGTATATACGACGATCTGATGCGCGAATCGATGCAGAAGGAACCGATACACGTCGGCTGTCGTATATCCTCTTTTATTTCAAGGATCGGAGGCGTGCCATTTGGTTCACAGTCGATCTTTTCGAACCCTATGCTTCCTGGTTCTATTCATAGTGTGTATGGGCGTCTTTTATTCCGCCTGCGCCTATGATACGATCGATTTTGGTTCGGTGGATGATTGCGTATTGAAGATGCAGCGCGCGCTGCAGGCGCTTGGCTATTTGGGCGCCGCCGAACGCGATGGTGTTTTCGGCCGGAAAACGCTGGTAGCCGTCTGTTGGTTTCAATCCGATATGAATATGCCGGTAGACGGCATCCCGGGCGATGAAACCCTGACCAAGCTCTACAGCCTTTATAAAAAGGCTGTATCAACAGCGCTGGACACCAACACATCGGAGTTTCAGCGCCTGTCCTTTGGCAGCAAAAGCGTACTGGTTGAATATTTGCAGCGGGAGCTGACCACTCTGGGATATTACAGCGGCTATGTGGACGGTTTTTACGGCGTCCAAACCAAGCAGGCCGTGATCTGCTACCAACAGGAGCATAACCTGTTTGTGGACGGCGTCGTGAATGCCGATACCTGGATCAGCCTGTTTGGCGTGCTGAACCCACCTTTGCCCAATTAAACAAACAAATACCGCTATCTCCCAGTCCCACCGGGGTATAAAGCGATATGGTTCCCCGTTTAGCTTCGCAGTATGATGATTTCCGTACAACAGCCTCAGCAAGAGGCGGTTTTTTTATAACAGAAAATGTATGCAGCCGTTATCGCGGCTACTCCTTCAGCCATGGCTGATAGCGTTCCTTCGGATACAGCTTCTTAATCATCGAAATCATAAACTGGAATTGCTCCTGCGAATAGTAGGCGGCATATTTCTGGTACAGCACGCGCAGGGCGGACAGGCTTGCGTGCTGCAGCGCATAGGCGTTTACCCGTTCAAAATTGGATGAAAAAGGGGATAGACGGTCAAATATCAGCCCCATCAGCTCATCCGCCATATCCTCAATATCACTGAGGGTAAGGCGTCTGGGCTGATAATCCTCTGCCATAATGCACATGCTGGAGCGGGTCAGCTTGCTGATCGACACCAACAGTTGATGTTCAAGCCGGTCCCGCAGCTGCGAAAAGCTTTCCCGCGCAGGAGAATAACGCTTCATCTGGCCTGTGATTTCCTGTGAAAGCGGGGTGGACATCAAAAACAAAGCGCCAAGCCATGGCTTGAGCACATCATTGACATCGTCGATGTTTACAGGAACGGGCATGATCTTGCTCCTCCAACCGGTGTATCCAATTGCTGTAGTGGCAATATTGCAACATTCTACAATTTCGTTACTTTTCCCTTTCTGTTCTTCACAATTTCATCGCGTTTTGTGTTCCGTAAAGCGCTTGATGGGTTATGTGGCGGGCGCTGTTTTGCTTCACATTTTTTTAAGATGAAATATTGTTCATATTTATGCACTCTTCGTTACGTTTTATTGAATGAAACGTCCTAAAGTATTCTTCAGTTCTATCCCTTGCGCCATACCCTGGCCAAACATACTATCACTGGTACAGGCCCGGAATATCATGGCTGAATAGTATTCAATATCCGATTGCGTAAGGGTTCTTGCCAAGGGGGGCCAATTCTGCTATGATTGAAAAGAAAAATTGGTACATCAAGACAGGTATCCGTCAACGAACAATACCATGCTGAGTGTGCACATTTTCAGAGTGAGAATAGTGCATATTTATTGACTGATTTTTGTATAAACGAGAACAATGCGGAAGGATGGAACGGATTGCAGAACGCTGAAGATATCTGGAGCAGAGCCTGTAAGATTTTGAAGGACGACATGAGCGCCGTATCCTACGAAACATGGATCAAGTCTGCCTTAAAACCTTACGCCATCATCGATCATTGTTTCCTGATCGAATGCGTGAACACGTTGATGCGCGACTTTGGCGTAGACCGGTATTTGAATAAAATCCAAAGCGCCGTTAATTCCGCAGCCGAGCAAAACATCGCGGTGGAGATTCTGAATCATGATGAGCTGCTGGCACGCAAGGCCGAGCTGCAGGCAAAGCTATCCTGCGCCAACCCGCTTTCGCTCAATCCCAAGTATACCTTCGACACTTTTGTCGTAGGCTCAGGCAACCGTTTTGCCCATGCCGTATCCCTTGCGGTGGCCGAAGTGCCCGCCAAGGCCTACAACCCGCTGTTTATTTACGGCGGCGTGGGACTTGGCAAAACGCACCTCATGCATGCCATCGGGCAGTACGCCCATGAGCTGTACCCCGAAATGAAGATCGTTTACATCACCAGCGAGGATTTTACCAACCAGCTGATTCAAGCCATGCAGAATAACGAAAACCAGAAATTCCGCGACCGGTACCGCACAGTGGATCTGCTGCTGGTGGACGATATCCAGTTTATTGCGGGCAAGCTGGCAACAGAGGAAGAATTCTTCCATACCTTCAACCACCTGCGGGAGGCCGGTAAGCAGATCGTGATGACCAGCGATAAGCCGCCCAAGGACATTGCCAAGCTGGAGCAGCGGCTTTGCAGCCGCTTTGAGGGCGGTCTCCTGGCCGACATCCAACGCCCGGACTTTGAAACGCGCTTTGCCATCCTGCGTAAAAAAGCGGAGTATGACAACCTGAAAATCGGCGACGATATCCTGTCGCTCATCGCGGAAAAGGTGGCCTCCAACGTACGGGAGCTGGAAGGCTCCTTAACCCGGCTTACGGCCTATGCCTCGCTCACCCGCCGCCCCATCGACATGCAGCTGGCGTCCGAGGCGCTGCGGGACCTGTTCAACCGCAGCGAAACCACCCGTGTAACCACCGAAACCCTGCAGGAAGCCGTGGCCGCCTATTACGGCATCACTGTGGAAGATTTGAAAAGCCCGCGCCGAAACCACGAGATCACCGTGCCGCGCCAGATCGCCATGTTTTTAACCCGTGAAATGCTGGGCCTGAGCCTGACCAAGATCGGCGATGCCTTTGGCGGCCGGCACTATACCACCGTGATGAGCTCCATCGATAAGGTGGAAGCCTCCATTAAGCAATCACCCAGCCTGGCCAGCCTGCTGGACGATATCCGCCGCTCCATAAAAGAACCGCAATCATAAATAAGAATATCATTCATGAAACAGGCTGCCGTACGGCAGCCTGTTTCATGGATGTTTGCGCCTGTCAAAGAACCTCTTCGGGGCGTTATCGCCGCTCGCTTCATAGCGCCTGCGGCGCTGTTCGCTCGCTTACCCCTTTGTTGTTACGCAAGCCTTTGGGGTTCCACCCCAATCCCCGGCAAGGGTTTCACCCCTGCACCCTGACCAGGATTTTCAGCCCCTGCACCCTTCTTTTTTGACAGCCTGTTTCATGGATGTTTACGCCTGTCAAAGAACCTCTTCGGGGCGTTATCGCCGCTCGCTTCATAGCGCCTTGGGCGCTGTTCGCTCGCTTACCCCTTTGTTGTAACGTAAGCCTTTGGGGTTCCACCCCAATCCCCGGCAAGGGTTTCACCCCTGCACCCTGACCAGGACTTTCAGCCCTGGACCCTTCTTTTTTTGTCAGCCTGTTTCATGGATGTTTACGCCTTTCCGCAGCCGGATCAGCCGCGGCGGCTCTTTGTATGCTTCGTTTATGTATCCGCCGGGAAGCGAGGCCTTGGCTGCCGTTTACTCCAGATCATCCAGCAGCGCGAGATCCGGGTCTTCCTCGGCCATCTGCTTGTCAGCTTCGTTCAGCTCTTCCTCAATGTTGGCGGGCGCGTTTTTGCGTTCCATCTGTGCCATTGCGTCCGCACGGATGATCTTGTCAATCTTATCGGCAATTTCGGGATTATCCTTTAAAAACTGCCGCGCGTTTTCACGGCCCTGGCCGATGCGCTGATCCTCATAGCTGAACCATGCGCCGGACTTGTGGATGATGTCGCGGTCCACCGCCATATCCAGCAACGTACCCGTTTTGGATATACCCTCGCCGTAGATAATATCAACCTCCGCAATGCGGAATGGCGGCGCCACCTTGTTTTTGACCACTTTGATCTTGGTGCGGT
>CAXXOK010000008.1:0-27816 GCA_963664595.2 Candidatus Limiplasma sp.
AGCCGCCCGCCGCCAATGCGCCCGTGAACACAAGCGCGGTCAGCGCCGCAAGCGCCCTGCGGCGCAGCAGCGCGGACAGGGGACTGCTGAAAGAAAGGGCCGAGGCCGCCGCATACACGCACATCGGCCAGAGGGCCGCAAGCACCGTATCCGCTTCGCTTTGCCCCTGCCATGCCTGAAGAAATGAGGATCGCCGCGCCGCCCAGCAGCGCGCACACTGTGCCCAGCGCCGCCCACAGCCTGTCGCGCCGCCGGGCGGCCAGCACGCCCGTCAGCGCCG
Organism: Candidatus Limiplasma sp.; assembly: GCA_963664595.2. GTDB lineage: Bacteria > Bacillota > Clostridia > Christensenellales > Aristaeellaceae > CAXXOK01. The sequence continues at coordinate 281 of CAXXOK010000008.1, forward strand.
CGCCCAGCGCGGCCAGCACGGCAAAGGCAATCCGCGGCTGCGCGGCAAACAGGTCCGCGCTGGTGTGCCAGGCCGTGATCAAATACTCAGGAAAGGGCTGGGGATCGCGCCGGTCCGCTTCCGCGCGGAGGGCGTTCAAGGCGTCCGCCGTGATCCGGTCATCCAGCGCAAACCCATCCTCCGCCAGCGCCGCCAGGCTTTGGGTCCAGCCGAATTTTTCCAGCGTCTCCGGCGCGGCCTGGCCAAGAAGCTCCGCGCTGTCCGCTGCGCTGATCCGCGCGCTCTGCCAGCCGATATATGCCCCTTCGCCCGACCAGAGAATATCGCCTTCGCGGATGCCCGCAAACAGGCCCAGCAGCAGCGCCGTGCAAAGCGCGCCGATCAGCGCCGGGCGAACCGCACGGCGCGTACGCCCGCCGGTGAGCAGCTTGATGAGGAAGGCGAGTGTGAAAAAGAACAGCGAAGGCAGTACAGCACTGTGCCGCAGCAGGCAGCCGCACAGCAGCAGCGCCGCGCCGCCCAGCATGCGCGGCACAACGCCCCCGGCCCCGTTCAAAATCGACGCTGAACAGCTGCGCCACGGCAGCTGCGCCGCACAGCGCCGCCGTGCAGGGAAAGGTGATGCGCACAAGGCTGTACAGGGCCAGCGCCGCCGAAAAAAAAAGACCGCACAGCGCGCCGGTCAGCACGCCCGGCCCGGCGTGCCCGCAGACTGTGCCGGGCGATTTGGGCAAAGCTTTTGATGAGTACGGCGCAGGCAAGATACAGCAAAACAAGCTGTACCACGGAAAACCACGCGATATCCGGCAGCAGCCCGGCCAACGCGTACAGCAGCCATGCCAGCGCCGTGTGCGTGTACAGGTGGAAGGTGGCGGGCTCCCCGCCCCCGTAGCCCATAAACGCGCGCAGGATCACCGCGTCGCCGCCGTTTAAATAGCGCGGGCCGTACAGGATAAACAGCAGGGAAAACAGCAGCGCGGCAAAAACAACCCCCAGCGCCCACGGGCGGAGGATGAACCGCGCAAACGGTTTGGCGCTACGGCTTTGCATAGCTGATGACTACATGCAGGGCTCCGGTCAGCTCCATGGCGCCGCCGACCGCGGGCAGGTAAAAGCTGTCGCCGCGCTTCACCGGGGCGGCGCTGCCGTCCCGCGTCAGCGTGCCCTCGCCCGCTACGCAGACCACCGAGGCAAACTGCCCGTCGGGGATCGGCAGAACCAGCTGGTTTTGTACCTCGTACGTATCAACGCTGAAATACTTGCACCGCGCCAGCTCTCCGGCCTCCCGCACAGAGGTTTGGCCGCCGGATGCGCCGGAGGCGTGGTAGCTGAGCACATCCAGCGCCTTGTCCAGATGCAGCGGGCGCAGGTTGCCCTGCGCGTCGCGCCGCTTGTAATCATACAGGCGGTAGGTGGCGTTGGAGGATTGCTGGATTTCCAAAATCAGGTTGCCCGCGCCGATGGCGTGCACCGTGCCTGCGGGGATGAACACCGCGTCGCCCGGATGGGTGGGGACTTTTTGAAGCACCTCTTCAATGGTGCCGTCCTCAACGCGCCGCCTGACTTCCTCCCGGGTCATCTCGCGGTTGAACCCAACGTATAAAAACGCGCCCGGCTCGCTTTCCAGCACATACCACATTTCACTTTTGCCGTTGTCGTGCTCGTGTACGCGGGCGTAATCGTCGTCCGGGTGCACCTGCACGGACAGGGGTTTTTGGGCGTCGATCAGCTTGACCAGGATGGGGAAATGCTCTCCGTCCTGCCCTACGGCCTCCCGCAGATAGGCGCGAAACGGCATGCCGCCGTGCGCGCCGCCTGCCGCCACGCTTTCGCCGTCCGGGTGGGCGGACAGTAGCCACGCCTCGGCTACGGGGGAAAACGAGGCCCCAAAGAGTTTCTTCAGCTTTTCGCCGCCCCAGAGATAATCCTTCAAAACAGGGTTCAGTTTCACAAACGGTTCGGTGCGCAATGGACTGACCTCCAAAAAATGACGCTTCTGCAACCATTATAAACACTGGCTGCGGAAGCGTCAATTTGTTCGGATGAAATTTGGCGGGAATTACACCTCCGCCAGCAAACTCTTTTCCTGCTCGTCGCGGAACTGATTCACGTACAGATCGTGGTAGTAGCCCTTGAGCTTTAACAGCTGCTTGTGGCTTCCGGCCTCGGTAATTTCGCCGTTCTGGATGACCAGAATGCGGTCCGCGCCGCGGATGGTGGACAGCCGGTGGGCGATGATGAAGCTCGTGCGGCCGGAAAGCGCCGTTTGGATGGCGCGCTGGATTTTCATTTCCGTTTCGGTGTCCACCGAGGAGGTGGCCTCATCCAGTACGAAAATCGCGGGGCGGCCGATCAGCGCGCGGGCGAAGGAAACCAGCTGCTTCTGCCCGGTGGACAGCAGGTTGCCGCCCTCGCCCACATCGGTATCGTAGCCCTTTTCCAGCGTATGGATGAACTCGTCGGCGCTCACCAGAGCCGCGGCCTGCTCAACCTCCTCGTCGGTTGCGTCCAGCTTGCCGTAGCGGATGTTGTCGCGGATGGTGCCGGAAAACAGGTGCGGCTGCTGCAGCACATAGCCGAGATTTGATTGCAGCCAGAGCTGGGAGCGCTTTTTGTAGTCCACGCCGTCGATCAGGATCTCGCCCTCGGTCGGCTCGTAAAAGCGGCAGATGAGGTTGACGATCGTGGATTTGCCGGAGCCGGTTTCGCCCACCAGCGCGATGGTTTCGCCCGCCTTGACGGTGAGGTTGAAGTTTTTGAGCACCTTCTCGCCGCCCGTATATTGGAAGGAAACGTTGCGGAACTCGATATCGCCCTTGAGCTTGGGCCAGTTTTTCTTTTTGGGGTTGAAGTTGTCGCCGAACACGGCCACCACCTCCGGGGTATCGGCGATCTCCGGCTCGGTTTCGATCAGGGAGATCACGCGCTCGGCCGCCGCCTGCGACTGCTGGGTTTCGGCAAACACGCGCGCAAGGTTTGCGATTGGATCAAACAGCTGCGTGGCGTAGCTTATAAAGGCAGTCAGCGTGCCGATGGAGATGGAGCCCATCACGAACACATCGTGCCCGCCCTTCCATAATAGGAATGCCGTGGCAAAGCCGCCCAGCCCGATGATGATGGGATACAGCGCCGCCGAGAGCACCGCCGCGCGGATGGAGGACCTGCGCATGTCGCTGGTCAGCGTTTGAAACTCCTCATAGTTGGCATCCTCGCGCACCAGGGTTTTGGTGGTCTTGGCGCCCATGATGCCCTCGTTGAACGCGCCGGTGATTTTAGAGTTGATTTTGCGTACCTCGCGGTAGCTTTTGAGGATTTTTACCTGGAAAAAGACCGTGATCACGGCCATCAGCGGCACTACCGAAAGCGTGATCAGCGCGAGCTTCCAGTTGAGGATGAACATCGTAACCGAAACGATGATCACAAACGAGCCGGACCACATGAGGTCCAGCATCCCCCAGGCCACGGTATCGCCCAGGCGCTGGGTATCGCTGGTAAGGCGGGCGATGAGGTAGCCCACGGACGTTTTGTCGTAAAACGAAAACGGCAGCTCCTGCAGGCGCTTGAACGCGGTCTTGCGGATATGGCGGCACAGGCCCACCTCCACATGGCCGCACAGGCGAATGAAGATGAACACGCTCACAACGAGCCCGATCATGCACAGGGAGTATTTGAGGATAAAGGGCAGGAGCCCCGTCAGGTTGCCGGTTGTGGCAAAGCCGTCGATGGCCTCGCGTTTCAGCAGCGGCATCATCACGTCAAACCCGGCGGTTACCATGGAAAGGAGCATGATCCCCAGCATATGCCGGTGAAAGGGCTGGGCATAGCGAAACAGCTTTTTCCACGGCCCCAGATCAAATTGTTTGGTATACGTAGTCTCTTCCTGATACTGCATTTTTTGTTTCCTCCGTCGCCCGCGGCAAACGCTGCCGAAAGCCCATACCCGCCGGCGGCCTGATTTCCGTCATCCTGGGCTTGAGCAACCTTCGACGTAGCGCTGCTACTACTTCAGGTTGCCCAAGCCCGGCCCGACGAAAATCCGGCTCGCTGCCGGGCACGGTCTTTCGCCATCGTTTGCCGTGGGCTTACTTGGCTTAAGCGGTTTGTGTAGGGAAGGTTTGGTGGGTGGCCGAGGGGGATGGACGGGTTTTTTCGCCATCGCGCTGCTCGGCTTGGTTGGAGTTTACTATATAGATCGGGTTGGTTTGTGCTTACGGATAGGGGATTGCTCTATTGGCTGCGAGGGTCAGTCATCGGTATCGTTGAGCTCGTCCTCCAGCGCGGCCTGGATTTGGTAGATACGGCGGTAGAGGCCCTCCTGCTTTACCAGCTCGTCGTGGGAGCCGATCTGCGAAACCTTGCCGTTTTGGATCACCACAATCACATCGGCCTCGGCCAGCGTAGTCAGCCGGTGGGAGATGATGAACGTGGTCGCGCTCTTGTGCAGATCCCTGCGGGCTTCCTGCAGCGCCTCGCGGATGGCGCGGTCGGTTTCGGTATCCACGGCGGAAAGGCTGTCGTCAAAGATCAGGATATCGTTATCCTTGAGCAGGGTGCGGGCGATGGCCACGCGCTGCTTTTGCCCGCCGGAGAGCGTTACCCCGCGCTCGCCTACCATGGTGTCGTAGCCCTTTTCAAAGCCTTGGATAAACTCGTCGGCAGCGGCGGTCCTGGCGGCCGCGCGGATCACCTCGCGGGAGGGATCGCGCTGGGTAATGCCGATATTGCTTTCCACGGTGCGGGAGTACAGGAAGGGCTCCTGCAGCACCAGCCCCACGTGTGAGCGGAGGTAGCGCTTGGAGATGCGGTTGATGTTGACGCCGCCGATGCGGATCTCGCCGCCCTGCACATCATATAGGCGCTGGAGCAGGTTCATCAGCGTGGATTTGCCGCTGCCCGTCGCGCCCAGCAGCGCCACAGTCTGGCCCTGCGTAACGGTGAAGTGGATATCCCTGAGCACGGGGGTGTTGTCCTCGTGCGAAAAGGCGACGTGGTCAAACTCAATATCGCGGTCCAGCGGCGGGGTGATGGCGTCGGGGGCGTCCTGCTCGGGCTCGGTGAGCAGGATCTCGCTTGTGCGCCCGAAGGAGACGATTGCCTTGCCCATGTCGCTGAGGATGCGCCCCAGCTGGCGGATGGGCCATAGCATCATGCTGGTGTAGCTGATGAATACGGTCATCTCGCCAAGGGTCAGCTCGCTGGGGTAGGTGACCACGGTGATCACGCCGATCAGCAGCGTAACGGCGGACTGCGCCAGATCCATGAAATCCGATCCCGACCAGTAGATGGAAAGCAGATGGACCAGCTTCATGTTTTTGCGGTACAGATCGTCGTTGACGTCGCTGAACTTATCCTCTTCAAACTTCTGGCGGCCGAATGCGCGCACCACGCGCACGCCGGTGAGGTTTTCCTGCAGCACGGCGCTCATCTTGCCCTCGGCTTCGTCCGAAATCTTGAAGTATTTCTGCACCCATTGGAAAAACAGCCATGCGAACAGGAACAGCGGCGGTACGAGAATCATGGAGTACAGCGTCATTTTTACGTTGATGGACAGCATGATGCCCACCGCGATGATGATCATGAACACCGCGCGGAAGATTTCGGTCAGCTGCGCGGCCAGGAAGCGGCGGATGGTATCCACATCGCTGGTGCAGCGCTGGATCAGGTCGCCGGTCTGGGCCTGTACGTGGTAGTTGTAGCTCAGGGTTTGCAGGTGGCTGTACAGGCGGTCGCGCAGGTTGCGGGCGATGTTTTCGCTCGCGTAGGCCGTAAACCGGCCGCGCACGTACTGGAACAGGCCGCCCGCCGCGTAGCACACGATCAGGATGATCGCGATGATCCACAGATGGCCGAGCAGGTAGGGTACGCCGCCCCGCGCCTGGAACCACGGGCCCAGCGGCGCGGGCAGGTCTACCGCGGCGGTCAGGTTGCCGTCGGCGGCGGCAACCAGCGCATCGATGGTGCCCGAAAGCATCAGCGGCATGATCAGCGAGAAGCACACGCCGATAGCCATCGCCAGGATAGCCATGGCAAACTTCATACGGTTCCCCCGGGTGATGTCCTGCAGAATTCCGAATTTAGTGTGTTGCATAAATCCTCCCCTAATAGAAAAAGGCCGTCAGCTTCGCGCCGACGGCCTGAGATAACAACAATACGCGGGATGCGTTATGTCAACCAGGCAAATGGGCGCAGATATCCCTTGTGTGCGAACGCAATGGGATTCATTTTGTTGATGATGCTAATGTAGTTAGACATTCTGCGCCCCCCTTTCCTGTGATAATGATTTCTGCAATGGTGGCAGTGATTGTTAAGTCTTTAGCAGTATACGGGGTGTGAATAGACTTGTCAAGGGTAAATTTATTTTTCCGTAAAATTCCAGCCAGTCGGGTTTTCCCGTACCGCAAATATGCTATACTGAGCCGGAGGAGTTGACCCGCATGATCAGATTTCGCGCCGCGCTGTGCCTGCTTTTAGTACTGCTGTTGCTTGCCCCCCTGCAGGCGTTTGCGCAGGATGATACCGCACTGTTTGAAGCCGCCTATGCCGCGTGGCTTTCCCCCCGGGAAGCCGGAATCGCAGCCGGAGCCTACGCGCTGCGCACGGGCGAGAGCACCTATGTGCCGGCCGTCGCCCCGGAGATCACCCCCTATGATCAGGAAACGGTCCTGCCGTCCGCGGCGGGGTATACCTTTGCCACCTCCGACGCGCAGGTGGTTGCGGTGGATGCGGCGGGCCTGATGACGGGCGTGGCGGAGGGCACGGCCACCGTCACCTGCACGGCGGGGGAGCGAACCGATTCCTTTACCGTAACGGTTTCGGATGATGCCTTGCCCGAACGCGCCAGGGCTTTTGTGTATGTGGCGCGGCGTGAGTATCTCAAAAACGCGCGGCAGCGCCTGGCCAAGGCCAACGAGTATACCATCTGGTACTACCGCTCCAAAAAGGAGGTCGGCTGGTGCTCGGTGTTTACCATCTGGTGCGCCAACGCCTCCGGCACCAACCCGATTCACGAGGCGGACGCCGTGGAGATCCCCGCCGGCCAAATGCTGCTGCTGCGCGAGGGGCAGGTGGGCAACCAGTACGACGGCTTTCAGCGCAACGGCCGCTTTGTGGGCGTTCCGCGCCCCGGTTATCTGGTGATTTACGCCAACATGGAAAACACCTACCTGTACACGCACATCGGCATTGTAACCGATGTGGCGGACATGGGCGGCGGCAGGTACCGGGTTACCACGGTGGAGGGGAACATGTCCAACACCGTAAAATGCTACACCTTTGTGTACGACAGCAGCTTTGATAATTCCATGCTGACAGCCGATACCCGTGACCAGCAGCAGCCCAACATGAGCACCGTTGCGGCGGAGGATCAAACCGATCCCCTCACCCAGTACGAGCTTTCCACCGACACCTGGACGGTGTTCGGTTTTTGCGCCACCTGGCTGTGAACGGCGTTTCCGCCCTGATCACCGACGGCTTGCTTCGCCTTTTGGCTGTGGCCGTCGTCACAGAAGCTTGACATAGCGCCGCTATGCCTGCGCTTTTGTTCCTTGGCCAATGCCAAAATCCTCGCAACCCGTTCGGCGCTCAGAACGAAAACGCCGTTCACAGCCAGACAAAAGCGGCGTTTCCGTCCCGATCACCGACGGCTTGCTTCGTCTTTTGGCTGTCGCCGTTGTCACAGAAGCTTGACATAGCGCCGCTATGCCTGCGCTTCCGTTCCTCGGCTACAGCCAAAATCCTCGCAACCCGTTTGGCGCTCAGAACGAAAACGCCGTTCACAGCCAGACTAAAGCGGCGTTTCCGCCCTGATCACCGACGGCTTGCTTCGTCTTTTGGCTGTCGCCGTCGTCACAGAAGCTTGACATGGCGCCGCTATGCCTGCGCTTTTGTTCCTCGGCCACAGCCAAAATCCTCGCAACCCGTTCGGCACTCAGAACGAAAACGCCGCTCACAGCCAGACAAAGTAATGGTACACCCGAAGGCTGTTTCTGGTTGGGCGGATTGGCAAAACAGATCACAAGAACCGTTTCACAACTTGTCAAAGGGTGTATAATAGTACGGAAAGCAATGTGGAATACAGCGATACAGAAGGAGGATTTTCCGATGAAAGAACTCAAAGGAACCAAAACCTACGCCAATCTGGAAGAAGCCTTTGCCGGAGAGAGCAAGGCCCGCAACAAGTATACCTATTATGCTTCCAAGGCCCGCAAGGATGGCTATGTGCAGATTGCCGAGCTTTTTGAGGAAACGGCCAACAACGAAAAGGAGCACGCCAAGATCTGGTTTAAGCTCCTCAAGGGCGGCGAAGTGCCCGCCACCCCCGAGAATCTGGTAGATGCCGCTGCCGGGGAGAACTTCGAGTGGACCGATATGTACGAGCGCATGGGCCAGGAGGCCAAGGAAGAGGGCTTTGACCAGATCGCCACGCTCTTTTTCAGCGTCGCCAAGATCGAAAAATCCCACGAGCAGCGCTACCTGAAGCTCCTGTCCAACATCAAGGAAGGCGTTGTCTTCAGCAGCGACGGAGACCGTATGTGGCAGTGCGGCAACTGCGGCCACCTGATTATCGGCAAGAGCGCGCCGGAGCTTTGCCCCGTGTGCAAGCACCCGAAATCCTTCTACCGGCTCCGCTGCGAAAACTATTAAAGAAATCGGCAAGCGGGAGGGAAAGAACGCGCAAGCGTTTTTCCTTCCCGTTTTTTGATGTTGCCTTCTATCAGGAAATCCGTATCCGGTACGCCGTTGTCCGCGCCGATGCGCTGCGGGGTTGCAATGCTTGCTGATGGCTCGGCCTGTGCTGCCGGGCCTTTTTTGATGATTGACCGTTATGGATTGTTCTCGTTTTACTTGCGGCGGTTTGTAACAATGCGGTGCGTCTGGGTTTTGGAAGTCCAATAGGGCTCCGGGCGGCGTTTGTTTTACAACTGCGCGGTTGACAACCCCAAACGTGAAAACTACAATAAAACCGGATCGGTGCGCGGCGGTTTGCGCACGGCGGTCCGGGCGGCCGGGGGCCGCCTGCGCGAGGAATGTTGGAAACGGGAGAAAGAATATGTTGAAAAAAGGCGTTGCCCTTCTGCTCGGGCTGATCCTGATCGTGTCGATTGCGTCCTTTGGCACGGCGGAGGAAATCACGGCCGAGAAAGCCGTGGCGGAGAGGATGGCGGCCACTGATTTTACCATCGGCCGCATCGTAACCTTCGGCGCCTATGAGCAGGACAACGATAAGGATAACGGCGAGGAACCCATCGAATGGATTGTGCTGGACGTACAGGATGACCAGGCACTGCTGCTGAGCCGCTACTGCCTGGACGCGCAGGCGTACAACACCTACACCAAGAAGATCACCTGGTGCCGGTGCTCGCTGCGCCAGTGGCTGGACTTCAATTTCTTCAAAAAGGCGTTCATCGTGCAGGAGCGCAACCGGATTCTCACCACCGTGGTCGTCAACAGCAAAACGGAGGCGTACGCCTACTCCTACGGCTGTGACGATAGCCAGGATACGGTTTTCCTCCTCAGCTACGATGAGGTGCTCGCCTACCTGCCCCACGAGGAAGACCGCGCCGCCGAGGCGACAGCCTATGCCGCGGCCAATGGCGCGTATGTGGATGAGGAAACCGGCTATGCCTGGTGGTGGCTGCGTTCCCCGGGCGTGGACAACACCAATGCCTGTGGCGTGCGCGCGGACGGCCGCATCAGCGGCTACGGCAGCCGGGAGGTCAACCGCCAAAGCGGCGGCATCCGCCCCGCCATCTGGGTGAACACCGGGGAGCTGACCGGGGAGTAACCGGGATTTGATCGTTTCCTGGAACGGGAATAGAACACCGCGGGAGCCGTTTTCAGGCTCCCGCGGTGTTGCTTATCTATGAATTTCATCGGGCCGTTATCGCTGCTCGCTTCATGGTGCCTGCGGCGCTGTTCGCTCGCTTTCGCCATGGGTTGGGGTTCCGCTCCATATCCCGGCAAGGGTTTCACCCCTGTACCCTGATCAGGGCTGGCAGTCTTAGGTAAACGCTGAACAAAGCCCGCACAGGCTGGCGGTCGTACTTCCGCCAGCTTGCGTTTACGGAAGCCTTTACGTAGCGCTGCTACTACTGCAGCTTCCGCAAGCACAATCCGATAAAAATCCTATTCGCCGGCCTGCACATTCCTTATTCAATGTTTACCTGAACTTCTCTTTTCATGCTTTGCGGTTGGCGCGCTCAGCCAGCACCGCCATCGGCTGCGGCGGCCTGCGCGCTGTTTTTGGCAACCGCGAGCAGCCGCAGGGTAAGCAGCACCGCAATTAAAAGCAGCAGTCCGGCGCGCAGCAGGTGCAGCGTGGCGTTATCGATCACCAAGGTACCGAACAGGTTTTTATCAAACAGAAATTCCGTAATGCCGGACCAGACGATCACCATGAGGGTCGCCAGCCCGTCGAGCACGGCGGCCAGCCTGCCGTTTCCGGTTTTCAGGGAGCGGACAACCGCGACCAAGGCGACGGACACCAGACAGGCCACGCAGATCACCTGCGCCACCAGCACAAAGCCCCACGCCAGAAAATCGTCCCGGCGGAAGCGTTCCAGCACAAGCTGCGAAGCGCCGTAGTAGAGCAGAAAATACAGCGCGAGGTCCCCTGTCCGGTGCGGCTTGCGCTCCAGCCGCAGCAGTACAGACAGGATGATCAGCGCCGCGGCGGCTTCCGCCATGAACACGGCATAGTTCCACGCGCCCAGCCAATCGTTGTACACCGCGACGGGGAAAAACATAAGCGCATCCGGCATTACCTCCGCGCCGAAGCCGCCGCCGCCCAATATCTCCGCGCCGCGGCCCAGCGCGAGCACCAGCGCGCACACCGGGGCGGCCCAGTCCATCAGGGCGGCAAAGGGCTGCCGGGCGTGCCGCGCGGCAATCAGTGCGGCCAGGGGAATCCCCAAAAAAGCGCCGTACAGCGTAAAGCCGCCCGCCTGTGTTTGCAGAAGCACGGCATAACCGCGGAACAGGCCGTCCCAATCGTAGGCGATCTGCTCCCAACGGAGCAGGCAATACAGCAGCCGGGAGAAAACAAGGCTCAGCACCAGCGCCCAGAGCACGAAAACGGAGGTTGTTCCGGGCGCGTATCCCCGCCCGGCGGCCCGGCGGCGCAGCCAATAAGCCCCCGCCAGCACGGCGGCGGCAAGGCAAAGCCCGAACGCGTACACCGGATATCCCAAAACGCGCAGAACCACAACCGGCTCAAACTGCATAGCGCACCTCCCGGCTACTCACTGTCCACCAGCGTGCAGAAGTAGATGATATCGCCCACCGCGCGCACCTTGCTGCGGTCCGAGGAGTTGATCTTCTGTTCATGGAAAACCAGCGTGTTGGAGGATCCGCCGTCCAGATTATAGGCGTACAGCGCGCCGCCGTCCGGGTTCAGCTCCCGGCCGACCTGCGCCATCAGCGCGGCGAAATCGGCAACGGTCATGCCGCTGTCGGGATCATCCTCGGGGCCTTCGGTGGAAACGATGAAGTACTCAAGCTCCCCCAGCTGCCCGATGCCGACGCGCTGGGTTTTCTTTTCCGGGGAAACGGTGAAGTACGGATCGTTCTGCGTAAACACCACCTCGCCGTTGTCAATCAGGGCCGGGCCGAAGGAGAACGTGTTCCAGGCGGCGGCACCGTCAGGCAGCGCATTCAGGTACGCCTCCACGGTCTCCTTATCCTCAGCTCCGTACAGGATATGGAAATCCCCCCGCGAATCGATAATCAGCAGATCCTGCCCCGTGGGCGCGCTGCGGTAGCGCTTGCCCTGGCGCACGATGTAGCCGATGCGCTGCTGGTAGTTGAAAAAATCGCCGTTGATCGCCACCACGGCGTTTACCCGCCGGGCAATGGTAACGGCGGAATACGCGGCCGACGAGTTGAAATTGCTGGCGGCCGCCGACCGCAGCTGGCAGGGATCGAGGATTTTGATATGCGCGTACATATAGTCGGTATCCTCCGTCGATCCGGAGAATATCTCCACCTGCAGCGACGGATCGGTATAGGTGGTTTCGGTATAGTTGGCGTCGTCCGGCTCCGGGCCGCCCACATCCTCCGCGGGCAGCAGCGCGTAGGCGGAACCCACTTCCTCTGCCATCACGGCGCCCGACGGCACAAAAAACATCATCCACATCAATATCAGGCCGATAATCAGCATGCGTAGCCATTGACCGCGTTTCATTCGCACTCTGTATCCTCCATAAAGAAATTATGAAGAAAGCTGCCTGAGGCTCAGGCACAATCCAGCATAAAATTCATTATAGGTTGCGCGCAATGGCCCTGTCAATACCGTGCCCGGCGGATTTACAGGCATTTAAATGCGTTCGTTTTGCAGGCATTGCAAGTCCGCTTGATTGACAGCCTCTGGCAGACGAAATATAATAACAGGGAACATGCGGGCCGTGCCTGCGGCAGACCGGGCCGCGGCAATGTCGGCCTATCCCGGCGGCGCACAAATAAACACCGCTCGGCCGCCTTGGGCGGCTGCGTTTGTAACGGAACAAAATACGGATACAGGAGATAGCCTATGATCAAGAAATGGATCGCTCTGGCGCTGGGCGCAATGCTCTGCCTGGCGCTTGTCCTTTCCGCCGTGGCGGAGGAAGCAAACGATTACACAGTCGGCAATCTGGTCACCTTCGGCAGCTATGAACAGGATAACAACACAGACAACGGCAAGGAGCCCATCGAATGGCTGGTGCTGGATGCGGAGGGCAATCAGGCGTTCCTCATCAGCCGCTATTGCCTGGACGCCCATGCCTTCCACCCCACGAAGGTGCCCATGACGTGGGCCCGCTGCGAGCTGCGCAAATGGCTCAACGGCACGTTTATGGACGAAGCCTTTACCGCCGATGAGCAGGCGCTGATTGCCGAAACCGCCGTAGTGAACCAAAGCAATCCGGATTACGGCACCTATGGCGGCAAGGATACCGTGGACAAGATCTATCTGCTCGGCTATGACGAGCTGTTTGAGTACTTTCCGGAGCAGGCCAGCCGCTCGGCCGCGCCCACGGCCTACGCCATTGCCAACGGATCCTTCGTGAACCCGGACAGCGGCTACACCTATTGGTGGCTGCGCACGCCGGGCGTACGCAACATTGATGTATGCGGCGTGAGCGCCAACGGAATTCTCAGCGGCTATGGCAGCCGGGATGTAAACCGCCGCAGCGGCTCGGTGCGGCCCGTGCTGTGGCTGACGATCGGAAAATGATCCGCGCCTGCCAGACACGGCGGCACGGGAGGATATAACCCATGCCAAAAACCGCGGGCCAGCCATGCGCCCCGCGGTTTTTGCGTTGGGCTGAACCACTACATGGCATTCGATACAGATTCACTGGGTAGAAATACGATGCAATTTAGTAGTGTATGGAGAAATAAGGCAAAGTAAACAGGATGTATATCCATAGTATTGCATTGAACGGAAATATCTTCAACATCGTTCTTATGCTCGTCTGAGAGTTTGTTCCCATCAATATCACTTATTGTATTATCTGGTATAATATATGAAAACTATTATACAATCGGGAGGAAACACATGCGCGTCGCACACATCAACGTGATCTCGGAGCTGTCCACGGGCCGCATTGCGCTGGGAATCTGCGAAAGCCTGATGCGAAACGGGCACGCGGCGCTGCTGTGCTACGCGCGCGGGCCCATCCCCCACAAGGTGCCCGGCTACCGCATCGGCAGCCGGCTGGATACGCTGGTGCACGCGGGGCTGGCCCGCTTTTTCGACTGCGCGGGGTTTTTATCACGCCGGGCTACCAAAAGGCTGGTGCGGCAGCTGCAGCTGTACAAGCCGGATATCGTGCACCTGCACAACCTGCACGGCTATTATCTGAACCTCCCGATCCTCATGGCGTATCTGGCGGAGGCCGATATCCCCGTGGTGTGGACGCTGCATGATTGCTGGGCCTTTACCGGCCACTGCGCCCACTACGCCAGAGCGGGCTGCGACCGTTTCCGCACGGGATGCCATCACTGCCCCAACCTGCGGCAGTATCCCAAAAGCCTGTTGCTGGACCGCTCCAAACAAAACTGGCTGGCCAAGCGCGCCGCCATCCGCGCCGTGAAGGATATCACGCTGATCGTTCCCTCACAGTGGATGGCGGGGGAGGTGCGGCGCTCCTTTCTGGCCGATTATCCCCTGCATGTAATCCCCAGCGGGATTGATCTGGATCAATTCCGCCCCGCCGATGAGGACTCCGTACGCGCGGTTCTCCTGCACTACGGGCTGCGGGAGGAGGAGGAGATGGAAACGGCCGCATCGGTGGACGAAGCCGCAAGCGCCCAGGAGGCGCAGCAGATCAAGGCGAAAAAGAAGGAAGAGGAGCCGGACAAGCCGATTATTCTCAGCGTGGCCAGCGCGTGGTGCGCGGCCAAGGGCATTAACGATCTGATGGATTTGCAGGAGCTGCTCGGAGACGAGATGGTGATTGCCGTCGCGGGGCTGACCGAAAAGCAGGCGCAGTACCTGCCGCCGCCGATGGTCGCCATCCAAAGAATCTCCAGCATGCACGGCCTGCGCTCGCTGTATACCGCCGCCGATCTTTACATCAGCCTGAGTTATGAGGAGAGCCAGGGCCTGACCCTGATCGAGGCCATGGCCTGCGGCACCCAGGTGATCTGCTACAACAGCACGGCCCTGCCTGAGCTGGTGACGGAGGATACGGGCATGGTAGTGCCCGCGGGCGATGTGGGGGCGGCCGCCGAGGCATGCCGTGCGCTGGTGCGGGAACCCAAGCTGCCGGACGATTGCCAGGCCCGCGCGTTTGCCTTTGACCGTGACCGGCAGTCCGCGGAGTATGTGAAGCTCTACGAGGGGCTGGTGGGGTTTCAGGCGTAGGCAAGCGGCCACGCCCGGCAGGGTGCGGCAGGGATTGCTTTTTCGCAGGCTGGGTGAATGATGGTATCTGCCTATCATAGAATTTTCTGAGATGAGGGATTTGATGGCGATGTGGAATCCGTGGCGCGGCTGCCGCAGGCACAGCGAGGGCTGCCGCTACTGCTACATACACAAGGGCGACGCCAAAAAGGGGATCGATACCTCCGCGATTGTTAAAACCCATGCTTTTGACGCGCCTGTTGCCCGGCTTACATCCGGGGCCTACAAAATGAAGCCGGGGCAGACGGTGTACCTCTGCTTCTCCGCCGATTTCCTGATCGAGGATGCCGATCCTTGGCGCGCCGACTGCTGGCGGATGATGGCCGAGCGCAGCGACCTGCATTTCCTGTTCCTCACCAAGCGCATTGAGCGCTTTATGGACTGCGTTCCCGCCGACTGGGGCGACGGATATGATAACGTGACGGTCGGCTGCACCGTGGAAAACCAGCGCCGCGCGGATGAGCGGCTTTCCCTTTTCCAAACCCTGCCCATCAAACACAAAAACATCATCCTCCAGCCGCTGCTGGAGGATGTGGACATTGCGCCGTATCTGGGGGAGGACATCGAGCTGGTGGTGGTCGGCGGCGAGAGCGACCGCAACGCCCGGGAGCTGGACTACGACTGGGTGCTGCACGTACGCAAGCAATGCCTGGACCGCGGCGTGCCCTTCCAGTTCCGCCAGTGCGGTACGCACTTCCGCAAGGACGGGAAGCTGTATACGCTCAAGACGGGAGAGCTGGCGAGCCAGGCGCGGAAAGCGGGGATTGATGGGTAATATTGCGATTGAGTAGGACATTGGCGCTTCCAACAAGTTGATGCTTTACTGGGGGGAGATATGAAATTCCAGGGTAAATATCTACCCAACTGTTAGGTATAAATTACACCTATCTACTCTTATGACAATTTGAAATTCCAAAGATCAAGTTGAATTGTGGATGATATTCGGAATTAAAGTTTACAGGAAGGTATTGCATAAAGTGTTTAAACCCCGACGAATCTAAACTCACACTTTAGATTCGTCGGGATTTCATTCGAACAGATAAACGCGCAACACAAAAAAAGACCGTCCCTCGACGGTCTTTTCAATAGCAACCCACGGTTACTGGGCCCGTTTCACGAGCGTGGCAAACGCGTCCGGGTCGTTGACGGCGATGTCGGCCAGCATCTTGCGGTTGATCATGATCTCTTTTTTCTTCAGATCGGACATCAGCTGGGAATAGGTGGTGTTGTTCAGGCGCGCTGCGGCGTTGATGCGGGTGATCCACAGGCGGCGGAAATCGCGCTTGCGCATTTTGCGGCCGATATAGGCATAACGCAGGCTGCGGGCAACCTGCTCGCTGGCGGCGCGGTATTGGCGGGATTTGGCGCCAAAATAACCTTTGGCGAGTTTCAGCACCTTGCGGCGCTTTTTATGCGAATTGAGCGCTCTTTTTATACGTGCCATCGTAGTTTCCTCCTTGCATGTTTCGTGAAGCGGTTATTTGTAGGGTACCAGTTTGCGGATGGTGTGGGCTTCGGCTGCGTTGTCCACAACGCCGTCGGCACGAAGGTGACGTGTACGCTTGTTGTGCTTCAGGTGCACCTGATGGTTGGCGTTCATCTGCTTATGCTTCACTTTGCCGGATTTGGTGAAGGAGAAGCGCTTGGCAGCGCCGCGATGTGTTTTTTGTTTGGGCATGATGGTCGTCCTCCTCTCAATCAATGCTGCGCCCGTGGTGCGGGCGCGAAGGAAAGCCAGCCACAGGGCGGCTTTCGCCAAGGCTCCGGGGGTTTTCCGCGGTTTTGTAAAAATGCGGAAGGTGAGCGCCGGAGCCCGGATGCAAATCCAAATCCTTTGTGCCGGCAGGCGCGGGCCGTGTTGGCGTACCCGCGGGTGATCCGGCGCGGAAGATTTGAATGGGCACTAGATCATATTCTCGCTTTCGCGTTTGACCTTCTTTTTGGGGGCGGCCAGCGCCTCGGCTCTCTGGCGGGCCTGCTCCGCCTCTTCTTCTTCGGTCTCGCGGGACCTGCGTTCCGCCTCGCGCTCGGCAAAGCTCTTCTTTTCGGCCTTGGGTGCGATGATCATAATCATGAAGCGGCCTTCCAGCTTGGGGTTGCGCTCAACCGTGCCGTATTCCTCAATCCGCTTGGCGAAGTCAATCATAATCTCACGGCCCAGGTTGGCGTGGGCAATCTGACGGCCCCGGAAACGGATGGAAACCTTTACCTTATCGCCTGCTTCGAGAAATTTGACGGCATTCTTGTACCGGGTCTGGATGTCGTTTTCCTCAATGGTGGCGGAAAGCTGTACTTCCTTCAGCTCCACAATGCGCTGGTTTTTGCGCAGCTCGCGCTCGCGCTTGGCCTGCTCGTACCGATGCTTGTCGTAATTCATCAGCTTGCACACCGGCGGGCGGGCGTTGGGCACGATCTTGACCAGATCCAGCCCCATCTCCTCTGCCTTTTGCAATGCGTCCCGCGAGCTCATGACGCCCATCTGGCTTCCGTCGTTGCCGATCAGCCGTATCTCACGATCTCTGATTTCCTCGTTGATCATCGGTTCGTTGTTAATATCCATGCACCTCCATATGATATAGGAAAAAGCGCTGCGCTTTTTCGGGTCCGGCTCTATATGATCCGCCGGAAAGGCCTGCGTGGCCAGCCATTTCCGTAAAACAAAAAGTGCCGGGCATACTACCCGCCACCAAACCGTAACCGCCACGGTCTTATGTGCCGTGACCGGCGCAAAACGTAATTCGCGCGGTGAGAAGCGGGCAGCTTCTGCTTACAGGGCACAGTATAACACAGCCGGGCGGGGCTGTCAACCGCTTCCTGCGGCTTTCCTTCACGGCATAGCGTGCACGCTTCAGTGCCGCCTGTCCCAGCAGCAATAGGGTGAGCGCCCGTCGGCACACGCGGCTCGAAGCCTCCGTCCGGGCGTTGTGGCTTGCCTGGTACCTGTAGCACCATTATACTGCCCGATGTGCCTTTTAGAGACTGAAATTTACTAAAATACTACAATAATTAACAATATGGTAACAGACAAATAATGGAAGCCGGTTGCCCTGTAACGCTTTAACGCAATGGCTTGGCGGAGTCTGGCAGGAGGTGGCGCATCCCCGAAGGGCAAAATAGCAGCAGATAATTTCTGCCATTATATTGACAAATTGTTAATATCAGACTATAGTAAATATCAACTGTACGGAAACTATAGCGTTATAAAGGAGGATGTAGACTAATGAAGAACCGTATTCTGGTATATTTAGTTCTGGTAATGCTTCTGGTGTCCATGTTTCCCGTTATGAGTGCATCGGCATTGATCGGTCCCCAGTATGTCTCCACAAGCAACGGAAAAGGATTGAATATGCGGTCGGGTCCCTCCAAGGATTTCGATGTCGTAACCACCATTCCGTACGCCGCGCAGCTTTCATCGGTTGATTATTATGATTCCGCGTGGAGCTACGTAGGCTACAACGGCTATTATGGCTATTGCATGACCCGTTACCTCTCTTCCACCAAACCCAGCAGCAAGCCCACGCCCACTGCAACGCCCAAGCCTTCGGCTTCGACGGACATTTACAAGAACTTTTCCCAGACCAGCTATTATGTAACGGTGCGCCCGTCCACGCCGGCCGGCTTTGTCAACCTGCGCTGGGGCCCGTCCAAAACGCTTGCCGTGTATAACATCTATTATGCCGGATATACCCTCAAAGTGCTTGCGCAGAACGATACCTGGGCGCAGCTGTATGATGAGTCCACCGGTATTTGCGGCTTTATGATGCGCTCGTTCCTGACTGCTGCGGGAGATGGCTCCGGCAGCTGAGCGCTGGCATCGGGTGCGCCGGTTATCCATTACGAAAAACGGGACAATAATAGGGAGGTATTCACATGAAAAAAATGCTGGCGATTCTGACTGCGGCTGTGATGATGCTGGTTTGCAGCGGCGCTCTGGCCGATACGGTGAAATTTCTGGAAGACAGCTCTGAATTCGACATTGAGATGGCGCTGCCCGAAGGCGCCTCCGTTGGCGACCAGACTTCTTCTGAGCTGGTAAGCGTTTGCGAGATCAACAGCGAAGGACTCGCGTCCGTTACCATTACCATTGCGGGAGACGATATGTATGGCAGTCTGTCCCTGAACGACCTCAGCGAAGAGGATGTAGCGGCGCTGATGGAGATGGCCAGCGAGCCGTACGAAGATGCGGAAATGACCGTTGAGATGACCCCCAGCGGAAACGGCTATATTGCCATCAACGCGGACGAAGAGGGAATCAACGCCATCTTCACGCTGTACCTTGGCTACTTTGTGCAGCTGACGCAGTGGCACGATGATTTCAGCCCGATCACCGAAGCGGACGACGCGTTCCTGTTGGAGCTGCTGCATAACATCGAGTTTATGCCGCTGTAACAACAGCCGGGTTCGGTTGTAAGCGCCAAACCTTCAAAACACGGGAATAACCATCGCGGGCATGTATTGATACGTGCCCGCGATTTCTTATGCGGAAGCCTTTTCGGGCCGTTATTGCCGCTCACCCAAAGCGCCTGCGGCGCTGTTCGCCCGCATTGGCAGTCGTTGTATGGCAAGGTTTTGGGTCGTTATAATCCCGGGGAGGTGGTTTCACCCCTGCACCCTGGCCAGGGCGATCATCCCTGAACCTGCCTTTTGAAGAGTCTGGAACCCGAAACCTGTTTTCCAAAAGGCTTGAATACCGGACAGATCATCGCGGAAAAGCACAGGTTTTCATCCTGTGCCTATGGTACGCTGGTATCGTACAAAGGAGGCAACCCCATGGACTGGATCACGGGGATGAACCGGCTGCTTGCCTACATTGAGGAGCACCTGACGGACCCGGAGCTTTCCGTTGAAAGCGCCGCGCGGTACGCCGCGTACTCGCCGCTGTACCTGCAGCGCATCTTCTTCGGGCTCACCTCGGTGCCGCTGTCGGAGTATATCCGCAACCGCAGAATGTCACAGGCGGGGCAGGAGCTGCGCGCGCGGGGAACCAAGGTGATCGATGTGGCGCTGAAATACGGCTATGAAACCCCCGAGAGCTTCCAGAAGGCGTTCCGCCGTTTTCACGGCATCACGCCTTCGGCGGCAAAAGGGCCGCAGGCCAAGCTTATGTTCATGGGCCCTCTGCAAATCAGTGTATCGTTAAAAGGAGGAAACATGATGGATTGCCAGATTGAAAAAAAGGATCCGCTGACCGTGATCGGGTTTGAGCGCAGGTTTACGCTGGATACGTCGTTTTCTGAAATCCCGAAGTTTTGGGAGGAGTTCATGCAAAATGGATGGGCGGAGAAGGTGATCCCTCTGCTGGGCTGCTGCTTTGATGAGGAGAGCAAGACGGACTTTGGCTACCTGATCGGCAACTTCTGCGCGGCGGACGCGCCGGTGCCGGAAGGGATGACGAAGCACACCATCCCTGCCAATACCTGGGCGATGTTCCACACCGAGGGTACCACGGGCAAGGATATTCAGACCCTGAACCAGCAGATCTTTTCCGAGTGGCTGCCTGCCAACACCCAGTACGAGATGGCGGCGCCCCTGAACATTGAGGTGTATCCCTGCAGCCAGATGGACTGGGAGGATAAGCGCTGGGGCATTTGGCTGCCGGTGAAAACGAAGTAACCACTGCGGCCCGGGCCTATGCCCGGCGGCAGGCGGGGGCAGGCAGTTGTATCCCGGAGGTCCGAGAAAACAGCTTATCCCCACTGGCCGCGCGCGGCTGACAGGCTATGGCCGGAAAATAGGTATGCACACAGGGGGGCGTTTCATGCAAGAAACGCCCCCCTGTTGCTGCATCTGAAAACCGGGACGGGTACGAAACGAAAGCGTAACGGCAGGCAGCAGCCGTTGTCTTTTTCCGGTGATGATAGCCATAAAACCTTGCGAAAGGCCGCAATCCCTGCGGCTTCAGGTTGAAAAAAGAGAAGGGTCCAGGGCTGAAAGCCCTGGTCAGGATGCAAGGGTGAAACCCTTGCCGGGGATTGGGGTGGAACCCCAAAGGCTTGCGTAACAACAAAGGGGTAAGCGAGCGAACAGCGCCCAAAGCGCTATGATGCGAGCGGCGATAACGACCCGAAGAGGTTCTTTGACAGGCTGAGGCGGACGTACAAAGCGTACATCCGCCTGCTCAGGTTGTCAAAAAAGAAGGGTCCAGGGCTGAAAGTTCTGGTCAGGGTCCAGGGGTGAAACCCCTGCCGGGGATTGGGGTGGAACCCCAAAGGCTTGCGTTACAACAAAGGGGTAAGCGAGCGAACAGCACCCAAGGCGCTATGAAGCGAGCGGCGATAACGACCCGAAGAGGTTCTTTGACAGGCTGATGCCGCTATCCCTGCGGCTTTTCTTTGCAGCCGCGGGGATACCGCCTGTTTTTATTCTGCGGTACAGGCTTCGCTTCAAATAAAGCGATGCGGGCAAGGAACCGGGCCATAGTCTGCAACAGCGAACTGGCCCCCTGGCACAGGGGTACTGTGCCAGGGGGCCAGGCTGTAAGGGTTACGGCAGTAAGCTTGGACTGCCGGTTACCTGATGGTTGCCATTCGGAGAGGCAGGAAGCGAAGGCCTAATAGGGGAAGTCGAAATTCTGCATGGTATCGGGCAAGTGCCAGGCATCGCCTTGAACGCCGGACGGGAGGATGACCAGATTATCCTGTACGCGCCTGGTTCCGGCTTCCTGAACCTTTCCATCGTCTATTACTTTGCCGTCGTTTTGGAGTGCAGCGGCCCCGTCATCAATCAACCTGCCGTCGTTTTGCAGAATGACGAGGCCGTCATCAATCAACCTGCCGTCGTTTTGCAGAATGACGAGGCCGTCATTAATCAATCTGCCGTCATTGCCCAGAATAACCTTTCCGTCATCGGCTGCGATTCCGTCGTTGGCCAGGATAATGAGGCCGTCGTCAATCAGCCTGCCGTCGTTTTGCAGAATGATGAGGCCGTCGTCAATCAATCTGCCGTCGTTTGCCAGAATCACCTTTCCGTCATCGGCTGCGATTCCGTCGTTGGCCAGGATAATGAGGCCGTCGTCAATCAGCTTGCCGTCGTTTTGCAGAATAATGATGCCGTCGTCAATCAACCTGCCGTCGTTGTCCAGAATAACTCTTCCGTCATCAGCGATGAGGCTGTCGTTTGTAAAAATCAGTCTTCCGTCATTTGACAGAATAATAAGTCCGTCGTCTAACAGTTTTCCGACTTCCTGAACCATATCGTCGTCGGCTTCGCTATCATCGTTCGCCAGAATAATGAGTCCGTCATCCCCCATGATGAAGATATTGTCGTCCGCCAGGATGGTGGCTCCCTCGTCCGCCAGGATGAAGGCGCCATCATTTGCCAGTACGGTGGCTCCATCGTTTGCCAGTACGAAGGCCCCATCATTTGCCAGTACAAAGGCTCCGTCATCCGCCAGGATGAAGATCCCATCGTTTGCCAGCATGATGTCTCCATCATTCGCTAGCACAAAGATTCCATCGTTTGAAAGGATGAAGAAACCGTCGTCCGACAGGGAAAAGGTTCCGGCTTCTGCCAGCACAAGGGTATCGTCGTCCGCCAGCAACAGTCTTCCGTCGCTTGCCTGAACAAACATCCCGTTGTTCGAAAGCAACAGGGTGCCGTCGTCCGCCAACATAAAGATGCTGTCACCCAGCAGCCTTCCATCGTCGCTGGCCGGGATGTCGTGCCAGTTATCCTGATTATTCAGCCAATTGGCCTCAATGATCTGCCAGTTGTCCTCGCTGAGGAGGGGAAGATCATCACTGAGGAGAGGAAGATCATCGCTGAGGAGAGGAAGATCATCGCTGAGGATAGGAAGATCGTCCCCATCAGTCTCCGCCTGCCATTGCCATTCGTTGTTTTGAACCACGAAATCGTAAATGGCAACGGCCGTAGGCTCCGAATCCGTTTGCGGATCGTGATGTGTGAACGTAACGGTTGCGCTGCCTTCGCCAACGGATTGGAATGCCCAGTAGTGGTTGCCGCCCACATAAGCGGTGCCATCTTCGTCTACAAAGCCCGCAAAGCTCAGATAGCTTTCGCCTATAAGCTGCAGTACATCGTTGTCGCTCAATTCATAATCCCAGCGCAGGTTGGTTGCCTGATCCTCATATTTGGAAAGGATAATCAGGTTCGGTTGGGATTCCCCCGGCTCCCCCTGAGTGTCCATCAGGTATACGTTCAGCTCTTTGTCCACCTCGAAGGAATAGGTGAATTCAACCCCGGAGGCTCCGCCTTCCCAGGGCTGCGAATAGGTGAATACGATGCTTGCGTTTCCGGCGGCTACGCCGGTAACAGCCCAGCTGTGTGTGCCCGGAGCACCGGCGGCCCCGGTGGTATCAGCGGTCAGGCCCTCGTCTGTTACAGCTAAAATGGCTTCGTCGCTGATAGCATAGCTCCACAGATAGCCGGTTGTGGCATTTTCCACCAGCGTGATATCATAACTTACGGTTGAAGCAGGTTCGGCCAGCGCAATGCCAAGTAAAAGAGAGCAGAACAGAAGAACCGAGAGTAGTTTTTTCATGAGAAAGC
Source organism: Candidatus Limiplasma sp. (assembly GCA_963664595.2). GTDB lineage: Bacteria > Bacillota > Clostridia > Christensenellales > Aristaeellaceae > CAXXOK01. The sequence goes on from CAXXOK010000008.1 coordinate 23,673, forward strand.
CTCCTTATATAATGTAGTTGTGTAGAAAGGATCTTTCAGTACCTGTCTCTAGTTTACCATAAAATGGGAAGAATATGTAGAAATAAAATCAGACATTTGTAAATAATAATTCATGCCAGTGTCTGCTGCTGAGAATCTTTTTATTATCAAAAGGACACCGCCGATCGGTTTCTTATCAGGATCAGCGCACGCGCTGTGTCAGGCATCCAGATAAAAGACCGGACGGCAGCCCGCATTCTTCATCAGGCTGCCGTCCGGCGGGCAGAGAGCATAATCATCCATACAGGGAAAACGCGGAGCCGCGGAAATAGCGGTGCGGGATCACGTACGGTCCTCCGTCGCACAGGCCGCCGGGGCTTATGGAGGGCCATCCGGCTGCTCCGCCGGATCAAACAGCGAAAACTGATGCGGCGCGTCCGGCAGAGCATGCAGATACCGGAACACGGCGTCGGGATCGCAGAGGATGCCGTGCTTTTGGCATTCGTCGTTGAACAGTCCCATCAGGCGGTCGTTCCGGGGGCTGCTGCAGACATAGGAAAGGCCGAAGGTATCGATATAGCGCTGCTTGAGGCCGGGAAACAGCCTGTCCAGCTGCGCGTAAAAATACTCACGGTCGCCCTCGCGCAGGGTGAGCCCCATGCCGAAGCTGATGACGCCGTGCACGCCGTTTTCAACGCACAGGCGCAGCAGGCCGCGGATGTTCTCCTCGGTATCGTTGAGGTAGGGCAGGATGGGCGTCATCCAGACCACGGTGGGGATGCCGCGCTCCCGGCAGGCCCTGAGGATGCCTGCGCGCTCCGCCGTTGAGGAAACATTGGGTTCCAGCTTCCGGCACAGCGCCTCATCAAAGGTGGTCAGGGTGGTGCAGACCACGCATTTCTGCCTGCGGTGGATGGCCTCAAACAGATCCAGATCGCGCAGCAAAAGGACGGATTTGGACAGGATGGCAAGGCCGAACCCGCGCCGCAGGATCACCTCCAGGCACTGCCGCGTGAGGCGGAGCTCCTTTTCCAGCGGAATGTAGGGATCACACATGCTGCCGGACTGGATCATGGCGGGGCCGCGCCGCCGCCGCAGCTGATCATCCAGAATGGCCGCGGCGTTGCGCTTGACCTCGATATCCTCAAACGGATGATGGATCTGATAGCACACGCTGCGGGAATCGCAGTAGATGCAGCCGTGCGTGCAGCCGCGGTACAGGTTCATGGTGTTGTTGGAAAGCAGTACGGTTTTATAATCGGCGTAATGCATGATGCGGTTCCTTTGCTGTGTCGCTTGCCGGGGAACAGGGCGGATATGGGGAAGCGGACGCGGAGCGTTGCTGCCGGTTCCCGGTTTTATTCAACGAGCAGGCCCCGTACAATCCTCTCCGCGGTTGCCAGGGTATGCTCGCTGTTGGGAATCTCTCCCGAGGCGATCAGGGTGGATATGCCGTGCACCAGTCCCCAGCTGAAAAGCATCTGTTCGTCGTAGGAAGGAGCGTCGCCGGGGTGGGCGGCTACAAAGCGGGCAATGACATCCTGCAGAATGCCGTAGGAGGTGCAACTCTTTTTTGCCCGTTCGTCCTCAAAAAAACGCATCCGCAGGCGGTTGTCGGTGAGGAACAGAAGCCGCAGGTATTCCGGGTTGCGGGCGAAGAAGCGGATGTAAGCCACGCCCATCTCCGTGAGCTGCGCCTTGGGATTGCCGGGGTGCAGCGAAACGGCTTCCTCCAGGCTGCTGCGAAACGCTTCCAGCGCCTGGTCGGCAATCGCGGCGATCAGCTCATCCTTGTTTTGAAAATGGCGGTAGGGGGCGGTTTGGCTTACATTGCACAGCTTGGCTACCTTGCGCAGCGAAAAGCCGGGGTAGCCCTCCGTGTCCAGCAGCTTCAGGCCCTGGCGGATCAGCTGGGCTTTCAAATCACCGTGATGATAGGGTTGATCGGGCATCGTGGCTTGTCCTCCGCAGAAAATATACAGGATACAGGAGAAGAATAGCATATTATGTTGACAAAGTAAACATTATGTCGTAGTATATGTTTACGATGTAAACATTAAAGGAGGAAACGACGTGAAAGCCTATATCCTGTCGGATGGGGAATACGAAACGCAGACCCTGCATCGGCTTTACGCGCTGGTGAAGCGTGTGCTGGAGCAAAAGGGGTTTTCGGTTACGGAAAAACAGCTGCAAAAGAACGAGCTTGCCTTTTGCAAGGGCTGCTTCGGCTGCTGGATTAAAACACCGGGCGAGTGCGTAATCAAAGACGCCATGGCCGGCATCAACCGTGAAACCATGGCTAGCGACGTGGTGATCTATCTGATCCCTATCGTGTTCGGACAGGTTTTCCGCCAATATCAAGTCGGCGCTCGACCGCTGGATTCCCAATGTTCTGCCGTTTTTTCATCCAGACCAAAACCGGCGCAACCATGCACCCGGCGCGGGTATGAGCGAAATCCGCAGTATGTGATGCTGGCTATGGCGACGCGCTGACAGCGGAGGACAAGCGGCTGTTTTCCGATATTACAACCAAGCACCGTGAAAATGGCACGGTGCTGATTTACGAGGGCGACGACGCGGCAACCGGGCGGGCGCTGGAAGCCCTTACCTTGCAGAGAATGGGGGATGTGTTATGAGCGATGAAAAACGCGTGGTGATCATCAGCGGCAGCCCGAAGCCGCCGGATACGGCCGCTTCGGATTTCCTGGCGGCGCGCGCCGCGCAGGCGATGCGGGAAGGCGGCGTGCAGGCGGACGTGCTGAACGTGCGGCGGACGCTGAACCAAAAAAACGGAAGGAGGAAGCCTTTGCGGCGATGGCCGAAGCCGACGCGATGATCTTCATCTTTCCGCTGTACGTGTTCTGCCTGGCCGGGGCTGTTGATGCGCTTTTTGCAGGATTACAAGGCCTACGCGGACGCGCCACCCGCAAGCCCGCTGGGACGTGAGGGTATACGCCGTGGTGAACTGCGGCTTTCCGGAGCCGGAGATTAACGAGCAGGCCGTGGAGGTGATCGGGCGGTTTGCCGCGTCTGTGTGCGCTTCGTTGTGCGCCTGCGCCGCCTGTTCTTCTGTTGGCTGTTCCGTGGTTGTTCTGCTGGCGGCGTTGCCTGCTCTGCGTCGTTCACGCTTTCCGCTGCCGGCTCTGCAGCGGTTGGCTCAGGGGCTGACAGGTCTGCGCTGTCCTGCGGCTGGCGCAGCTGACTGTCGCGGCTGGTGACATCGCTGATTTTCAGCGTCTGACTGTCTTTGCTGGAGGTGGTTTCCGGTAGCGGTTCTGTTTTTTATGGCCGGCGTTGCCGGCTGGGGTTTCCGCTTCTGCTGTCCGTAACCGGTTCCGGCTTGCTGACGGCGCGGGGTTCGGGCCAGCCGCTGCAGGGTTTGCCTCGTCGAATGCCACGGCCCCGAGACCGACGTTCAGGCCGCCGGCTCCGGCCTGCAGGGCATTGCCCTGTACGCTGTCAGAGCGGTCAAAAAACGCCGCTGCCAGCGCCAGATGCAGCGCCAGTGCCGCGGCAATGACAGCGCTCCACTGTACAGCGGTTGGTCTGAGCGTGGGCAGCGTTTCCATCTCAGTGCCCCGCTTGTTCGCTGACCAGCTGCAGCTGTGCAAAACCACTGCGGCGTACGGCGGTCAGGACCGGGGTCGAGCACGGCAGCGGTGGTGTGCTGGTCGGCGTGCAGCAGAATGCGGCTGGCGGGGGAATAGGCGGCCAGCAGGTTGCTGAGCTGTGCACTGGGTGGTGGCCTGCTGGTTCAGCCGCACAGACCGCCGGTCAGCGGTCAGCTCCAGCTGGATATCACCTTGGGCCGGCTGCTGGCTGTCGATATCCGGCAGCCGGATATCCGCCGCCATCGGCCGTTGCATCTGGCCGGCGACCATAAAGAAAATCAGCAGCAGAAAAACGATATTGATCAGCGGAATCAGATTGTCATCGGAGGCCGGTCTGCGCCGCGGGGTTAACAGCGGGTTCATGGTGCCTCCGCCGACAGGGTTTTACCCAGTGATGCCGGGATTCCGGCCTGCTGCAGCTGCTGCAGGACGGTGAGGATGCGCTGCAGCTGAACCTGATCCTGCGGCAATACAATCAGCGGCAGTGTGCTGTCGCTGGCCTGTTTGAATCTGTTGCAGCGCTTCGTCAGCGCTGGCAGGCTGAATCGAGTGCT
>CAXXOK010000009.1:0-155131 GCA_963664595.2 Candidatus Limiplasma sp.
AGGTTGTCCGCGGCCCCAACATCCAGCCCTTCCCGCAGGCGGAAAAGCTGGCCGATTCGCTGAAGGGCTCGCTGCTTTTGAAGATGGAGGACAACATTACCACCGACCACATCATGCCCAGCGATTCCAAGCTGCTGCCCTTCCGCTCCAATATACCCAAGCTTTCGGACTACTGCCTTACGCCCGTGGATGAAACCTTCCCCGCGCGCGCCAAGGCGGCCGGCGGCGGCTTTCTGCTGGCCGGGCACAACTACGGCCAGGGCTCCAGCCGCGAGCACGCGGCGCTGGTGCCCCTGTACCTCAAGATCCGCGGCGTGATGGCGAAGTCCTTTGCGCGTATCCACCGCGACAACCTGATCAACAACGGCATCCTGCCCCTCACCTTCCAGAACGAAGCCGATTACGACCGCTTTGACCGTGACGACCAGATAGAGCTCAAGGACGTCCGCAAGCTGGTGGAGGCGGGAGAAAGCGTGATCCCCGTCAAAAACCTCACCAAGCGCTTTACCTGCAACACCCTGCTGGAGCTGAGCCCCCGGCAGAAGGCGATGATCCTGGCGGGCGGCCTGATCAACAAGATCAAGCTGGAGCAATAGCCTGGCCCCGGGTAAACGATGAGTAAGGCACTTGTGCGATGGTGTGTGAGCTTTTCGTCAGGTGGGGCTGCGGAACCTGAAGTAGCAGCAGCGCTACGCCGAAGGGTTCGCGGCCCAAGCTGGCGGAAAGCTCACGTGCAACGTGCAGGGGATTTCATCAGCGTTTGTTAATATCCTGTAAAGAAACAAGGCCCCGGCGCAGTCAAACCCTGTTTGACGGTTGCCGGGGCCTTGCTTTGCCGCCAGCGCCGCGCGCAGCGGGTTGATCCGGCGCAAAGCGCGTAAGCGTTACTGGGATAGGATCGTCCGGGTGTGTTGCCGGTGATCTCGGTATCCGTCACCCGCACCCCGTCGTCGGCATACGCGCCGCCGCCGGAAAACCGCAGCGCCGTGTTGGTTTTCAGGCAGCCGCCGCTGAGCACCGCTTCGCCGCCCGCTACATACAGGCCGCCGCCGCTCAGGTTGGCGGTGTTGCCGGTTACGCTGGTGCCGGTCAGGGTCACCGCGCCGCCCTCCACGTACACGCCGCCGCCGTACTGGCTGGCCGTGTTGCCGCTGATCTCGCCGCCGGTAAAGGCAAACGTCGCCCTCTACCACGCACAGGCCGCCGCCGTACTGCGCGTGGTTGTTGGTAATCCGCGTGTCCCCGGACGCCGTAACGCGCCCTGAGGAGATATAGGCCGCGCCGCCGTCCCACAGGCTGCTGTTGCCGGTGAGGAGGGTATCCGTAAGCGTCAGGCCGCCCAGATACACGGTCACCGCGCCGCCGCCCCAGGCCGTGGCGGTGTTTTCCCCGCAGCACACAGTCTAAAAGCTCCACGGTGCCATTGGCGTAAATGGCCCCTCCGCTGTTGGCCCAATTATATAAAAACGTGCAGTTTTCCGCCAGCAGGCCGCCCTCCACATACAGGGCGCCGCCGCAGCCGCCGTTTGCTGTGTCCGCGGTTTCATCCGCCAAACCGTTCTGGAACGTGATATCATACACAGCGGACAGCGCCTGCCGCGCCTGGATCAGTTTTTCCGGTTTCAATGCGTAGGATCTGCCGCTGATAGCCGTCCAGGATAAAGTGCCCGCCCTCCACCGAGCGGAGCGTGACGGGGTTGTGGAAAACTACGGTTTCGCTGTCCTCATCGTACATGATATTCGCGGTGAGGATCACCTCGGTTTTGCCGCTTTGGGCCGCGGCGTTCAGCTCGGTCCAGGTGCTTACATAGGCCGTGTCGTCCGCCAGCGCGTACGCGGCGGCCAGCAGCAGCAGCAGGCCGAAGAGGAGCGATAAAAGCAGTTGTAAGCGTCTTTGTTTCATCTTGCGTTTCCCTTTCACAAAGGAGGCTCGCGTTATTCACAGGTCTGCCCGCGGGCATACTCCGGGCGCGGCGCAGGGCCGCGCGGATGCGGCAGCGGTTTTTATGCCGCCGGGCTAACCAAACACATCGGCAGGAACGGGGGATGGGCTATGCCATGATCGTATACCTCCCCTCCGGGTTTTTCAAGCGGATTTTTATAAAGCGCATGAAAATCTTTGAGGGGATGGAAAAGCGCCGCTGATGGAGGCGGCGCAATGTTTGTCAAAAAAAGAAGGGTCCAGGGCTGAAAGTCCTGGTCAGGGTGCAGGGGTGAAACCCTTGCCGGGGATTGGGGTGGAACCCCAAAGGCTTGCGTAACAACAAAGGGGTAAGCGAGCGAACAGCGCCGAAGGCGCTATGATGCGAGCGGGGACTATAACCCAAAGCATTTCCATCACAAACATCGCGCCGCCCCCAACGGCGGCGCTCAGCCTGTCAAAGAACCTCTTCGGGTCGTTATCGCCGCTCGCCTCATAGCGCCTGCGGCGCTGTTCGCTCGCTTTGGCAGGGGATAGTTTGCAAGGTAAGCGCTTTATTTATCGCCTTACCTAGGCTTTTGGGGCTCCGCCCCCTACCCTGGGCAAGGGTTTCACCCTTGCATCCCGACCAGGGCCATCGGCCCTGGTCCCGCCATTTTTATCATTGAAATTCCTTTTAATATCAATCCGTTTCAGATTTCTTGATATCATTAGGCGTATTGCCGGAGACGTGATTCTGAGCATCAAAAGCGTTGCTTTCTTCCTTCATATACACGCCGCCCCCCGTTTTGGCTGGCTTCATTCTGGGTGGACCGTGCCGCCGGTGATTTCCGCCGTCGCGTTGAGCAGGTACACGCCGCCGCCATACATCGCCGTGTTGCCGCGGATCTCCCCGCCGGTGATGGCAACGGTGTTTTCCCGCCCGTACAGCGCGCCGCCGCCGAAGCCTGCCTCGTTTTCCGCAAGCTCCCCGCCGGAGAGGGTAACCGATCCGCCGTAGGCGCACACGCCGCCGCCGTAGTTGCTGTAATTTCCCCGCATCACCGCCGAGGCGATGTTCACGGCGCACTGGTCGGCATACAGGCCGCCGCCGCAGTACTCCGCGCTGTTGTCCGCAAAAGGTGCAGTCCGCCACGTCCACCGTGCCGTGATAGGCGCACACGCCCCCGCCGTATTGGGTTTCGTTGCCGGTAAACACGCAGACCGGAAGCGTTCAGGTTGCCGCCGTACACATACGCGCCGCCGCCGTAGTACTCCGCCTTGTTTTGGGTAAACGCGCAGCCCAGCAGCTGCATATCCCCGCTGTAGGCGCACACGCCGCCGCCGGTAACGGATTCGTTATTGGCGATGGTGCAGTTTATCATCGTCAGGCGGCCGTCAACGCACACGGCCCCGCCGATATTGGCCTTATTATAGCGGAACTCGCAGTTTTCCGCCTGCAAATCGCCCTGTACAAACACTGCGCCGCCGGAGCCGCTTTGGTACAGGTCGGCGTTAAACGCCTGCGCGTCGCCGTTTTCAAAAATCAGGTTTTCCACCACGGACAGCCCCTCGGGCCGCACCGCCCGGTCCGTACCCTGAATGCAGAGGATCTGCTTGCCCGTGCCGTTTAGGGTAAACTGCTCTCCCTCGGCGGATGCCAGGGTGACGGGGGCGGTAAACACCACCGTTTCCTCCGTCCCCATGCGGGTGATATCGGCCGTGATGATCACCTCGGTTTTGCCCGCAGCAGCAGCCGCGGCAAGCTCCGCCCATGTGCCCACATAGACGGGCTGCGCCGCCTGCGCCGCCGCGCCGCCCGTAAGGCCCGTCAGCAGCGCCAGGCAGGCCGCCGCACACGCAAGGAGGATCGTATGCCTTCTTTTGCTCATCTGGTTATTCCCTCTGCCCCGCCCGGCAGGCGGCGGCAGCCTTTCTATCGTGCTTCGCACCGCACGGCCCTGTGGGGCGCGGCGCGGGTTTTCCACATGGAATGATGGTATCCCACTTGCCGGGGTTTTTCAAGCGGAGAATGTAACAAAAGGAAATCCCGCCTGGGGGCGGCCCGGCGCGGGCAGGGCCCCGCAGGCTCAGCGCTGCGGGCTGCCGCGCTTGCGAAGCGAGGCGTAGTACGCCCCCGGCGCAACCCCGTAGTGTTCCAGAAACACACGGTTGAACGTGCGGACGCTTACAAAGCCGCAGTCGTAGGCGATCTTGGCGATGCCCTCCCGGCCCTGGCCCATGGCGGCTGTTACCTCCCGCAGGCGTACCAGATTGACGTATTCCTTAAACCCCGTGCCCGTGATTTTTTTAAACTCACGGGAGTAGTTGGACACGCTCATCAGCGCGCCTTTTGCCATCTGGGCAATGGTAATCTCACCCGCGAAGTTTTCCTCAATATAGCTGATGCTGTCACGGATGGCGTGCAGGTGCAGCTGGCGGCCTGCGCTGCCCGCCTGGAACTCCTGCTTTCCGTAGTAGCGGTGCAATATCCCCTGGATTTCCAGTATGTTGGCGTACAGGAAAAACGCGCTGGTTCCGCTCAGGTGGGTAAACTCGTCATACATCCGGCCCAGCAGCGGCTCCAGCCGCGTATCGGGGCGGCTGACGTCCGGGCGGAACACGCCGGAGCGCACTGGGGAATCCAGCACCAGCGTACCGGCCTTGCGGGTGGCCAGCGGATCAAACGTCAACAGCAGCACCAGCGAATCCGCCGAGGGCTGCGAATAGCTGTGGATATCCCCGCCCGGGCAGATGAACGCGTCCCCCGCGCAAAGCTGTGCTGCCGCGCCGTTGAGGCTAACGCGCATGCTGCCCGCCAGCACAAACGCCGCCTCAAAATCGTAATGCCAGTGCGAGGCGATCTCGCAGCGGTCGGTTTTCAGCATGGCGAGGGGCAGGCCCAGGGTGTTCTCGTAGGTTTTGTGCTCGTGTGTCAGCATGGCAATTCCTCAATATGAAAATAATGACTAGTCTTATCAATCAACTGTCTTGTATGCGTATCGCCGAAACGCTATAATCGTATCGTTTTCACAGGAAATCGTCAATCCCCAAACCCATTCAGCGCAAGCGGATGGATTTGCGTACTCAAAAACCGGCCACAGGCAAAAGGAGTTTTCACGCCATGGAGTATATCGCGGAACCGTTTAAAATCAAAGCCGTCGAACCGCTGAGAATTTTGACCAGAACCCAGCGGGAGGAAAAGATCAGGGAAGCCGGGTACAACCTGTTTTCCCTGCGCGCCGAGGATGTGTACATCGACCTGATGACCGATTCAGGCACCGGCGCGATGAGCCAGCGCCAGTGGGCCGCCCTGATGACCGGCGACGAGGCCTATGCCGGGGCGCAGAGCTATTACCGCCTGATGGACAGCTGCAAGGATATCTTCGGCTATCCGTTTTACCAGCCGGTGCACCAGGGCCGCGCCGCCGAGAAAATTTTCCTGCCCATCCTGCTGTGCGAGGGCAAGCTTGCCCTCAGCAATACGTTTTTTGATACCACCCGCGCCCATGTGGAGCTGGCCGGGGCCGCCGCCGTGGACTGCGCCGTGGACGAGGCGATGGACACCGTCACCTATCACCCCTTCAAGGGCAACATGGATCTTGATAAGCTGCGGGCGGCCATTGCCGAGCACGGCGCGCAGCGCATCGGCGTGATCATCATGACCGTCACCAACAACTCCGCGGGCGGCCAGCCCGTGTCCATGAAAAACATCCGCGAAACCGCCGCCATCGCCAGGCAGCACGGCATCCCCTACGTGCTGGATGCCGCCCGCTATGCCGAAAACGCGTACTTTATCCAAACCCGCGAGGAGGGCTATCAAAACCAGTCCATCAAGGCCATCGCGCGGGAAATGTTTTCCTATGCCGACGCCTTTCTGATGAGCTCCAAAAAGGACGGCATCGTAAACATGGGCGGCCTGATCGGCATCAAAGAGGACGAGGCGCTGATCCAGGCCGTGAAAGAGCGCGTGATCCCCTACGAGGGCTTTATCACCTACGGCGGCCTGGCCGGGCGCGATCTGGACGCGCTGGCCGTGGGCCTGCAGGAGGCCACCGACGAGGCCTACCTGCGCTACCGTGTGGGCCAGATGGAATACATCGGCGACAAGCTGATGGCCGCGGGCATCCCCTTCCAGTACCCCGTGGGCGGCCACGCCGTGTTTGTGGATGCCGGACGGATGCTTGCCCACATCCCCTACGACCAGTTTCCCGGCCACGCGCTGGCCGTGGCGCTGTATGAGGAAGCGGGCATCCGCACCTGCGAGATCGGCTCCTTCATGCTCGGCTGCGATCCCCACACCGGCAAGCAGCTGCAGGCGATGTTCGAGTTCACCCGCCTGGCCATCCCCCGCCGTGTGTACACCCAGGCGCATTTAGATGTCGTCGTGCGCGCGCTGATCGCCGTGAACGAAAACAAGGAAAGCATCAAGGGCTTCTACATTACGGAGGAGCCGAAGGTGCTGAGGCACTTTACGGCGAAGCTTAAGCCGATGGCGTAGTAGGGGAAGCGATTGGCTTTTCCATTTGGAAAAACGGGAAGCAAAGGAAATTGCAGCGAGTACAAAGCAAGAGCCGTGTTCAGCGCGGCTTTTGCTTTGTTTTTATTTACTATCTCTGATTTACTGGTTGATGGATTTCCTGCTTATCGTGTATAATTGTGGAAACGAATCAAATGCCCGGAAGGGGGTATTTATCATTTCGGATATCATCATGAAGCTTATCGAATTTCTTTTTTCAAAAGGAAAAAGCCGGGTGAACGCACATGTGAAACGAAAAGCGCTGGAACAGAGCTTTTCGAGTATTCTTGATCCTATAAAAGACGAACCCTTTTTTGCAGATATTGAAAAACTGGTCGCCACGGATATATTGCAAACCCAGTTAATAAGCTATTGCGCGGATGTGCCGCAAAACGGTTCAAGCATTGCCAAACGCTGTAACGATATTGCCAGCGCATACAGTACCGATCGCATGCGCCAATCCCAACTATATGGGGTTCTCTATAAACTGGCATTTTCTGTTTTCTATATCATCAACGATCCAAGCGATGCGGATATCAAAATGGTCATGAATAGCAACAACCAGAACACTGCTGACCTGCGCGAAGAAATCCATAAGCTTGCCGATCATCTTGCCGCCCTGAGAAAAGCCCTCTTTGAGGCAGAACACAAACAGGCACAGCCAGCCCCGTCCATACCCACCATCATCAACCTGCCCCCGAAAAACGAATTCTTCACCTGCCGTGAATCACTGCTTGATTTGATCGAGAAGAATTTTACGGGGGATTGTCACACGCAATATCTGCACGGCGGAAGCGGTGTGGGAAAAACGCAGATTGCCCTGGCCTATGCGCTGCGGCATCAAGCAGACTACGAGCGGATCGTATGGATCCATGCCGAAACTGAAAATACCATACTGGACAGCTATCAGAAATTTATCCATGTGATGCACCTGATAGATACAGAGAAGCAAAACCCTTCCGCCGATGAAATTCTGCAATGCGTATTCGGTTGGATGGAGACGCATGACAAGTTTTTGTTTATCTACGACAACGTTGAGGACATTCCCGGCGATTGCACATGGTGGCCCCGATGTGCTTGCGGGCATTTGCTGATTACCACGCAAAAAACCGTCTTGCCCATTCAAAAACAAATTCATGTGCTGGTGTTTACCCCGGAGGAAGCCCTTGCGTTTCTGGAAAAACGAACGAAACGTACCGACCCGGAAAACATGGCGGCGCTTGCCAAGCGGCTGGGCCGCCTGCCGCTAGCGCTGGAACAGGCCGCCGCCTATATCGACAATAACCCGGGAACCGGATTTCTGGAATACCTCCTTCTTCTGGATACGCTGGGCCTTGCGGTGTTTGAGGATACCGAAGGGGTAATCCAATACCAGCTTACGGTCACCGCGACAATGGAGCTCGCCATGCGCCGGATTGGTCTGGAGGCCGCGAACCAGCTTTTAAACCTGTGCGCGTATCTGGCTTCCGATAACATCACGCCGGATTTATTCTCAGCAAACGCGGCGCTCCTGCCGGAACCGCTGCAAAGCCAGCTTGCCGATCCGCTTTCTGCAAATAAAGTGTGGCGGGAGCTTTCCCGGTATTCCCTGCTGGAAACACGGGAGAGCGAACAGGGCTACGCCATCCACCGCCTGCTGCAGGAGGTGGTGCGCCGGAAGCTTGAGGGCGATTTGCGATGGGCGCGGTGCTGGCTGGAGATTTTTAGGAGAGCGTTTGACTTTGAATATGGGAAGGTTGATTCCCATACACGGTTTCAGCAGCTTCTGCCCCATGTGGAGGCGTTTTTGCAGGCGGCGGATTCCGTTTTGCCGGAAAAATCGGAGCAGCTCCAAATTGCAAAGCTGTTTAGTGTAGGAGGTGTTGGACAGATATATTTAGGGAATTACTCGCAGGCACTAACCTGGTATTATAAAGAATTAACCATCCGCGAAAAGGTGCTGGGTGCCGGGCATCCCGATACCGCCGCCTCCTACAACAACATCGCTTTGGTTTATGACCATCAGGGCGATTATCAAAAGGCCCTGGAGTGGTATTTCAAAGCCCTGCCCATCTGCGAAAAGGTGCTGGGCGCCTGGCATCCCGATACCGCCACCACCTACAACAACATCGCTTTGGTTTATGACCATCAGGGCGATTATCAAGAGGCTCTGGAGTGGCATTTCAAAGCCCTGCCCATCTGCGAAAAGGTGCTGGGCGCCGGGCATCCCAATACCGCCACCACCTACAACAACATCGCTTCGGTTTATGACAATCAGTGCGATTATCAAAAGGCCCTGGAGTGGTATTTCAAAGCCCTGCCCATCTGCGAAAAGGTGCTGGGCGCCGAGCATCCCTCTACCGCCACCACCTACAACAACATCGCTTTGGTTTATGACAATCAGTGCGATTATCAAAAGGCTCTGGAGTGGCATTTCAAAGCCCTGCCTATCCGCGAAAGGGTGCTGGGCGCCGAGCATCCCGATACCGCCACCACCTACAACAACATCGCTTCGGTGTATGACCATCAGGGCGATTATCAAAAGGCTCTGGAGTGGTATTTCAAAGCCCTGCCCATCTGGGAAAGGGCGCTGGGCGCCGAGCATCCCAATACCGCCGCCACCCACAACAACATCGCTTCGGTTTATAACCATCAGTGCGATTATCAAAAGGCCCTGGAGTGGTATTTCAAAGCTCTGCCCATCCGCGAAAGGGTGCTGGGCGCCGGGCATCCCGATACCGCCACCACCTACAACAACATCGCTTCGGTATATGACAATCAGGGCGATTATCAAAAGGCTCTGGAGTGGTATTTCAAAGCCCTGCCCATCTGGGAAAGGGTGCTGGGCACCGAGCATCCCAATACCGCAGACATCTACAATAACATCGCTTTGGTTTATGACAATCAGGGCGATTATCAAAAGGCCCTGGAGTGGTATTTCAAAGCCCTGCCCATCTGGGAAAGGGTGCTGGGCACCGAGCATCCCAATACCGCAGACACCTACAATAACATCGCTTTGGTTTATGACAATCAGGGCGATTATCAAAAGGCCCTGGAGTGGTATTTTAAAGCCTTGCCCATCTGCGAATCCGTGCTGGGCAGCGAGAATCCCTCTACCGCCGCCACCTACAACAACATCGCTTCGGTTTATTACAGGCTTGGAGAAAATAAGAAGGCCTTGCCATTCATTCAAAAAGCGTATGCAATTTTGAAGAATAAACTCGGGGAAGAGCATCCCAAAACAAAAAATGCTGAAAACAATATGAGAATTATTCAGGAAAGCCTTGATTAAATACGTCCGCGCAACATGCGGCCGTTGCTTGCCGCCAGCGCATATGTCTTTCCGTTTTGTATTTTATTTTCCCAAATAGAACTTTGCGCTCTCCCTCACCCCTCAATATCCCTCTCCCGATCCAGCTTCACATTCCGGAAATACAACCCCATATCAACAGTGATCTCCACAAGGTTCAGGCAATAGAAGCAAAATCCCAGCCAGAACAGAAAATCCAGCCCGCCGCCGAGCTGCATCTGCATGATTTTCCGGGCGATGCCAAACACATAGCCGATCCACAAAAACACCTCAAAGAAAAAGCTCTTTCCCTTGGCGGTGCGGGAGGTGTAGGAACGGTAAAGGGAAATCGGCCACGAAAGGCCGAAGCATAAAATCATCAGGGCTTCCAGCAGGTTTATCATAACGTATCGCTTCCTTTCTTGATCCTGTGTTGATCCTGTGTTGATCCTGCGCTGCGTATCCTTTGCACACCCGTGCTTCCTTTGTTTTGTTTCTTCTCCGATAAGTCTCCGAAAAAGCCAGATAGTTTGCCCTTGCAGGATTTGATTCCCCGCAAGGCTTATTTTTGGATCAAAGGGAATCCATCACGCCTTCCAGCCCATCCGTATCAATAACCCTGGCAAAGGTCCCGTGCAGGGAAGCCATAAAGGTGCGGTGCACGGTTGGGGCGGCAATCCGCTCCCCCTTCCACAGCAGGTCTTTGGTGGTGCAGGCGTCGTCCAGCACGGTCACCCCGTATCCCAGCCGGAAGGCCGCCCGCACGGTGGTATCGACGCACATATGGCTCATCATCCCGCAGATCACCAGCCGGTCTATGGAAAGCGCCTGAAGCCGCTCCTGCAAATCCGTCTGCTGGAAGCTGTCCGGGAAATGCTTCACAATCGTCGGCTCCGCGCCCGACGGGCACAGCGCGTCATGCAATTGAACCCCCTGCGAGCCCGGCAGAAAAAAGGAAGCATCCTCCCCCAGGCTGACGTGCTGCACAAACACGGCGGGCAGCCCTCTCCGGCGAAACAGATTCAGCGCCCACGCCGCCTGCGCCGCGCACCGGTCGGCCTCAAACAGCTCGTTTTTCCCGCCCGGAAAGTAATCCTTCTGGAGATCAATCAGCAACAGCGCCGTCTGCATAACCATTCCCCCCGTTTTGTTTTCCTGATTGTACCTTCCCGGCGTATAAAAGAAAAGTACCCACTTTTTTGTGGGTATCCCAGCCTGTTAAAAACCTGTTCGGGTCGTTATCGCCGCTCGCCTCATAGCGCCTGCGGCGCTGTTCGCTCGCTTACCCTTTGTTGTAACGCAAGCCTTTGGGGTTCCACCCCAATCCCCGGCAGGGGTTTCACCCCTGCACCCTGACCAGGACTTTCAGCCCTGGACCCCTTCTTTTTAACGGCTTGAAGCACACACTTTTTATGGGCCGTCTTTTTATGGCATGGTCGTTGCATGCGCAATCCCCCGGCGGTCCAGGCTTTCCGTCTGCCCATGCTCCGCCAGATACGCAACGCCGATATCCTGCATAATTTCCACGGCCTCCAGCATCCGCAGCCCGCGCGTCGTTAAAAAATACTCCACGCGCAGCGGGTAGCCGTCAAAGCTTGTCTTGGTCACAAGGCCCCATTGCTGCAGCTCCTGCAAGTGTTGCAACAGCATTTTCTGCGTAATGCCCCGTACGTCCTTTTGCAGCCGGGCAAGCGAGGCGCTCCCGCTTCTCAGCTGGAAGATGAGGATGGTTTTCCACTTTCCCCGGATCATGTCATGAACGATTTCCAGCGGGCAGGTGTAGTCGCTTCGTATTTTCATGAAAAACCCCGCTTTCTGTTCTTCAAAGCAAAGCTGGCGGCTGGGGCGCTGGCCGGGAAACGGCCGCCGGGGTCAATCCTGCGGCAGCCACCGGATGAACGCCGTCTTATCCGCCCGGTTAAACCCGCAGCTTTCGTAAAAGGCGAACGTGCCCGCGTCCTTGTTGCCGGTGGTGAGGGACACCTTGTAGCAGCCCGCGCCCTGGGCGATGCGCACGGCCTCGGCAATCAGCGCGGCGGCATAGCCCCGCCTGCGGCAACGCTGATCGGTGATCACGTTTTCCACAATTGCGTAGGGGCTGGCGCAGCGGGTGAGGTTTTGGACCACCACCACGGTCACGCTCGCGGCAAGCTCGCCGTCCGCCTTGGCAAGCAGGATATGATAATCGGGGTCGCGCAGGATTTTCTCCCACACAGCCGCCAGCGCTTCGCCCTCCGGCACGGGATCGGCCGGGTGCAGCTGATGGTACAGCGCCAGCAGCGCGGGCAGATCCTCCGGCCCGGCCTGGACGATAGCAAAGGGTGCGTTCATCGGGCTCCTCCTTCAAATACCGGCTCCCGGAGCAGCGTTACGATCAAGCGGCAGCCGTTGTCTCCGCGCAGGATGCTTTTTTCCATCCGGCAGTCCACACTGCCCTTGCCCAGCACCGCTTCCCAGTTGTATTGCAGGCTTCGGAGCGAGCACAGGCATAGCTTCGGGTTTTTCACCTGCCAGCGGCACGCCAGATCACACGTGCAAAAGGTGTAGTTGATCTCCACAGTGTTTGCGCTCAGCCGCCGGGCCTGCATATCGGCAAACGCGCGGCTGAGGTTTTCCACAAACGCATCCAGATTTTCGGACGCGCGGTATTGCTCCCGGTACACTCCCAGGGAAAAAGATGTGGAGCACGCCTGCGCGCAGCAGGTCATCAGCGTGTCCAGCGCCGGATCATCCAGCTCGCCCAACGCCCGGTCCAGCCCGGAAAACCATTGGGTTGTAAACGAATCGTCCATCAGCTTCTCCTTGCAGAAAAGGATAGCTTATTATAGCATACGCAGGCTGCAGGCGCTTACTCCGCCTTTCCCAAAAACCGGCATGCAAAGGCCGGTCCTCTTTTGCAAAACCAGCAAAGCAAACAACCGCCCTTTGGCCGCGTCATGCGCGCCAAAGGGCGGTTGTACGGTTTTGGCAAGCGGATACGAAATCCCGTCCACTGCCGGTTTTCTCTTGCAGACCACTCGGCTTTATCGTCGCATCGCTCCTTTTCTGGCGCGATGCCCGGTAAAACCTTGCCGCTTCAATTCGCTTTGTGCGTTGCACAGGTACCCATTGGGTACACGCTCATTTTCGTTGCCTCTTTTTTACCCAAAAAGAGAAGTAAGGCGGCCGTTGGAGTTGTTGGACGGATCGAAGAGCTTCACTACCTCGCCGGTGGCGGCGTCAAGGATCAGATCATAATCGCTGTAAATGCGGTCGTCCGAGGTGGGCATGCGGAAGCTCACCAGCCAGTAGGGCGAGGTTGGCACGTAGCCGTACCAGCTTTTGTCCAGACCGGTGTAGCGGCTGACGTCCACCACGATGTAATCCGCCACCTCGGCGGCGGGGATATCCAGCAGCTTGGTCAGTGCGTCGCGGGCGAGCTGCACCACCTGGCCCTGTCCGGGATAGCTGGCCTCGGGCGTGGCGGCGGGTGCGGCGGCTGGGTCGGCCTCCGGCTGTGCCTTACGGCTGATGCGGGTGAACGCTTTTATTTCATCGGTCAGTAAGCGGAAGCCCACAATGCGTATCTGCGGATCTACCTGCACGATAAACTCGTGCGCGGGTTCGGTGGCTCGGGTAGCGGTCTGGAAGGTGATAAAGCGGCCCTGCTCGTTGTATTGGTCCGCCACAGCGCGCCCGGAAATGATCGCAATGTCGGGGAGATACTCATAGGTAAAGGCCCGGATGTACTCGTAAACGCTGTTGTCGGCATAGGGTTTTTTGCTGTTTTTCATCTCGCCGTCCAGGTTGGTGCCGATGGCAAGCGAGGTGATCAGGCCCTCGGGCGTGAATACGGCGCTGAGCTCCGTCCCGTCGCCGTTTTCCTCCCGCAGGTGCCAGTACCCGTCCATCAGCTCGGCGGGCTGGGGCGCGTCGCCGCGCAGGCCGATGTATTCGCTGTTGAGCAGGCGTTGAAAATAAGCTTCCGCCTCGGTGGCATTGCTCAGATCGTAGCGCAGGGCGCGCTTGCTCTCGTCATCGGTGGCGGGTACGCTGGCAACCGCAGCGATGCGGTTGGTGTACGGGCTTCGCTGCGCGCTAAGGGTGAGGATGAGCACCGCCGCCAGCACGGCGACTACTAGCACAAGCGCGGCGATCAGGATGCGGGTTTTGGTCTGCGGGGATTGCTTGGGTCTGGATGGTGCGGCCATGGCGATAATCCTCCTGTTATTTCATCTGCGTTATGGGGTTTCCAAAGCAGTATACGCTTTGGACACAAGGCGGCAGTGGTGCAGCTCAATCAGCTCGCCGGGGCGCGGGCAGATGGTTATGGTTTGGCCGGGGGCCAGGGGGCGGGCTTCGCCGGGCTCCAGCAGCTTGTCGTTCCAGAGGGTGGCTTGCGTGTAATACGCGTCCGCCGCTTCGGCCCGGATGAGGTAAAGGCCGCCCCAGTCCGAGGCCAGCGTCATATCGCCGTCGGGGCCGGGCAGCAGACGGCCGCCGGGATACACGGCCTGCCCGGCGCGCGGCTCCCGCGGCACGGAGGTCAGCACGGCGTGGGCGGACAGGCTGACTGCTGTATCCGGCGGGATGTACATGGTGACAGAGACCTCTTGATTGTTTTCCACAGTGTGAACCAGCACGCTGCCGTTGCCGCCCGTAAGGGTTACCGTGGCGCCGCCGCCGCCATCGGTCGCGGCACGGTACAGGCCCGGCGGCAGGGCGTCTCCCGTGCGGTAGTCGCCCTGGGTTGCGGTCACCAGCCGGGGAATAAATAGCTCCTCGTTTAATAATAGGTTGACGTGCTCCCGGCGCAGGAAGCCGTTGAAGCTGGAATTTCGCAGCTGTACCATGTTTCCGCAGAAACCGATCAGCTCCAGCGCCATTCCATTGGTTACCGGGTCGCCGGAGCCGGTTGTATCGCAATCGGCCAGGAATTTGAGAAACGGAAGGCTGTCGGCGGTATCCGCGGCGGGATCGTCCGGCGCAAAGGTGACAAACGCATACCCGATGGCGGGGAGAACCCCCGTGGTCTGTGTGCCGCAGATGCACAGGCTTTCGGTTTTGAGGTAGCCGTCGGTATCCAGTGAAAAACGGCACCACTCGCTGCCAACCTCCAATAAAAGCAGCTGCGCGCCTGGGTTAAAAAACCCGATCGCGTCCCCGGCGTTTTCCTCTGGCGAGGGATAATAGAAAACCGGCGCGTTTGCCTCGCCTGTGACCGTGCCGATGGAATACAGCCGGGGCGTGGGCGATTCCTCGTTTGCCGGGCAGGGCACGGCAACAGCCGCCGCGCACACGGGCAGCAGCAGGAGCAGCGCGCAGAGAAGGAGCAAAGGGGTTCCTGTCCGTCGGCTCATGGCGTACCTCTTTGGTCAGTCGGCCGGTTGTATGGCGCAGTCGCCCGTAAGCGCGTCCACGGCGACGGCGTACTGCACCTGATCGTCCCCGTCCACCCATGCGATTTCGTACCGGGGCGGGGCGGCATCATCCCGGTAAAACGACAGGGTCGGCGTATAGGCGGCCGGGTCCGCGCCCTGCGCCCGCAGGGCTTGCAGGGCAAGGGCTTCGGCCCTGTCCGGCTGAAGCTCATTCGCTTCGGGCAGGCTCTGCACATGGGCAAGCACGGTTTCGCCGATGGGGGGCAGCGCCCCGTAACGCTCGGTTTCGTGATCATACAGCTCGTTGAGCACGGCCCAGAAGGCCTGCTTGTCCGCCAGCTCCCAGCGGATGAAACGGGTAAAGTTCCGCTCAAAAACCCAGTCGCGGTATACGTTGCGCATGGCAAGCGGATCCTGATAGGAAAAGGAGCAGGCTCCGTTTTGCTGGATGGTCATGCTGAAGAGGATCTGCAGCCGGTCGGGCAGATAGTAATCCACCAAAAACAGGGGTGCGTCATCGCCGTCGTAGCGCACACACTGCGCGGATACCCGGCAGCTGTCCAGCTCGGCCGTGGTATAGCCGTATTCCTGCGCGTGCAGTTCCACCGCATTGCGCGCGATCAGCAGTACGTCCTCCAGCGAAAGCTCCCCCGGCGCGGGCAGCACGTGGTATGTTTTCTCCTGCAGCGCAAGCGTCACCAGCAGCGCCTCAAACCGGGCCTGCAGCGCAAGCGGCCAAAAGGCAGCCTCCCCGTATACGGACACAAAGGCGTTCTGGATCATCGTGCCGGGATCGGGGTACTGGTACTGGCTCACGGATACCGGATCCCCGGTATATAGGCCGTATTGGTTGATCAGCCCGGCAAGCGCGGCCTGATCCGCCGCCTGCCAGCTTGTCAGAAACCCGGTTTGCGTCTGCTGCCGGGTAAGCTCGTCGGTAAACCGGGTCAGTTCCGTTTCCGCCGGGGCGGCGGCCGCGCACAGCGTAACCGCCGTCAGCAGCACGGACAGTGCAAGGCAAAAGAACTTTTTCATAACAGACCTCCTGTTGGACGCGGGTTGTGCGGGGGTAAGGGGGCGCGCGGCGGCTCAGCCGTGGGAAGGGCTGATCTCCGCAAACATGCGCGCGGGCTTGCCGTTTGGCAGGGTGAGCTCCACATACATCCAGAAATCGCCCAGCGTGCCCAGCCGCGTCATGGAGACACCACTATAGTCAAACCGCAGCCTTCCGCCCAGCCCCAGCGGGTTGGAGGTGACAAACTCGTTGTCCGTGTTCTCCAGCAAAACGGATTCCAGTGTGAGGGCGGGCACGGCGGCAGGGTTTTGCAGCGCGCTTGTTTCAATATAGCCGAAACGCAGCAGCGCGCCTTGTACGCGGTACTGGATGAGCACCCAGTCGCCGTCTGTGCCAAACACCTGTACCCAGTCGGCGGTTGATACGGCGGCCTTGCCGTCCGCCTCCCGGGCGTACTGCCTGCCGGGGCCGGTATACACGGCGTAGGTGCCTTTTGTAAGCGTTGCGCCGCAGGGCTGCGGCAGGGCATAGGCCGAGCTGCCGCCGGGGATCATCGGCGGCTCGCCCGCCATAAAATCGTCGTACAGGGTAAGCATTTCGCGCTTCATCTGCGCCGAGTCAAAGGCGGCAAAGGCGGTTTGCGCCGGATCCTCCGGCCAGTACAAATAGCCCTCCTCGGCGATGAACCCGCCCGCGAATACCCGCCAAAGGCTGCCGTTGCGGTTTGCGTTCCAGAAATCGCCCTGATCGTTGGTAAAGCTGTAATACAGGGCTGTCCAGCCGCCGTCCGCGTCAAGCTGGAAGCCGAGCTCGGCCATGTCCGCTGCGGCGCGGTCGTTGAGCGAGAGTACAAGCGTTTCGCCGGAATCATCATAGCCAAGGTTCATCCAAAGCGATTCCGCGCTGACGTCCGCAGCCAGCGTGTGCCAATTGGCGGCGGCGTTCCAGGCGCCGTCGTCCGCGGGGGTCCACAGGCACAGTACGGCTTCCGTGCCCACACGCACCGCGGCGGCCGCGGCAAGGAGAAGGTCTTCGTTATATGAAAAGGTCCAGGTAACCGGCATGCCCTCCGCCAGCGGCGTACCGGGGAACGCGGCTTGCAGCATACCCCGGATGGTTTCGGCCTGCCGCTCGTACTTGGTGCGGATCGCTTCGGCGGCGGTACGCACCGATTGTTCAAAAGCAAAGGTCTCCATCGTGCCGCCAAGAGCCTCTCCCGGCAGCACGGCAATCCGGCAGGCCGCCATATCGTCGGCCTCCCAGCTGCCGTCGGCCATGGGGTACAGGCTGTAGACGGTGCTTTCATATTGCCCCCGTAGCTGCCGCAGCTGCCAGCTGCCGTTGCGCAGCATAAAGGTGACGTAATACAGCGAATGGGAATCGTCTGTAGGCACGCGCACCGTCACCGAGGGGTATTGGTTCGTTTCCTTGCCATTGTCCGCATCCACAGTCAGGTCGCCGTCCGCCCAGTCCGCCGGGATGGCGGCTTCGCAGCGGGCCGCGAGGGTGAACGCGCCGTTTTGCATGTCGCCGATCACCAGCGCACGGCCGCCCGTGTCCGGGTTCCGCACCACGGCGCCGCACAGCGTGCCGTCGGTATCCTGCGCGATCACGGCATAGCCCTTCCATTCCGTCGCCTCCTGCGCCAGTGCGCGGGGCGGAAGGGCCAAAAGCAGCGGCAAAAGCGCGCAGAGAACAACGAAGCGTACCGGGGTACGCGCTGCTTTTTTCATAGGGCGGTTTCCTTTCTCGGGGGCGCTGTCTGCTCAGGCGGCGTGCAGCCACCGCAGAAGGGGCGCGGTCACCGGAGTTATTTCAGGTATTTACCCAGCATAAAGCCCATTTCCCCATTCACAATCACATGCGCCCAGGTATCGCTGAAGCCCATCAGCACCACCTTGGTGCCGTTGGGGTAAAGCCCCAGCGAGACGGAGTCTGTGGTTGGGTCTTCCCGCAGGTGCAGGTTGGCGGTGCGGTTGGGGTTGCTTACCTTCATTACAGGCATGGCGGAGGCCGGGGCGGAAGCGGTGCCGATGGAAAGGTATTCCGTCTTCATATACCCTGACAGATTGCCGATAATCACAAACGTCCACTCGCCGGAGAGATCGCTGTTGATGACCACCGTGACTCCGTTGTAATACTTGCCCAGCGACGGGTACTCCTGTCCGGGGCCGGTGCGCAGGTGCAGGCGGTCCCTTGGGTCGGGGTTATTGACGATGGCCGTGCGATCCAGAATGGGTATCGGCCACGCCGCCGTGGCATGGTTGCCCACCGGTCCGCCCCATACGCTGCTGCCCGCGGCGGCCGGCGGGGCTGCCGTTGGCGGGGCGGGGGTGGCCGGGATGCCGTTTGAGCTGCCGTAGGCCAGCTGCGGCGTGAGGTATTTCGCCATCATAAACCCGATCTGGTTGCCCGCCTGCACATGATACCAGCCCTCCGTAAGGCCCAGCACCTGCACCTTGGTGCCGCCATAGCACTGGCCCATGGACTTGGAGCTTATGGACGGCTTTTCCCGCAGGTTCAGCAGCCGGCTGGCGGACAGGTTGATGGTGACGGTCGGCATGGCGGAGGCCACGCTGCCGGGATTGGCGTAGCATAGCAGGTAGTCGCGTGCCATGTATCCTTCCCGCGTGCCGATGCGCACCTTCAGCCATTCGGTGTCAACCTCCCGCAGGATGGCCGCGGTAACGCCGTTGTAGTATTTGCCAAGCGAGGCGCTGTCCTCGGACGGGTCTTTGCGCAGATACAGGCGGTCGGCGGGGTTGGGGTTGTTGACGATGGCGGTATCGAAACCGTCGTAATAGGTGCCGTCCACCGCCTGCAGCACCTGCTGCTCAGCCATTATATAGCCGGTCTGCCCGTTGACCCGCAGGTGCCACCAGCCGGGCGAAAAGCCCAGCAGCTCCGCGTGCACGCCGGGCCCGTAGTTGCCCACGAAGTTGTTGGCGGGCAGGGGATCGGTCAATATGCCCCAGCTGGCGGCGGTTGCCGTAAACACCGGGATGGCGGATTTCACGGCGGCCTTGGCGGCGCCGAACGCCAGGTATTGGGTCATCATATAGCCCTCGGCGCTGCCGGGGTCCGTGCCGATGCGCACCTTTACCCAGTCCGCCGAGGTGTGCTCCAGCACCTCCACCTCCACGCCGTTGTAATACTTGCCAAGAGAGGCGCCGTCCTTGGCGGGGAGGCTGCGCAGATTTAAACGGTCCGCGGGATTGGGATTGCTGATAACCGCCGTTTCCGCGCCCCCGTCGGCAAAGGCCCAGGACGCGGTAAAAAGGAAAACAAGCGCCAGTGCGCACAGGGCCGCGGCCAGCCGCCGCCTGCCTGTGTAAGGGAAAAGAGAATGGGGTGTCCGTGTGCTGTTCATGTCGTATGACCTCCTCTGCTACTGAGTTAACGATTGGCGAGCGCGTTTCGTTGCATCGCGCGGCGCAGATTTCAGCGGGAGGCTACCCTCCGTGTGCAAAGCTGGAAATAATACGTATATAAATTGTAGTTTTCCCGGACAGCCGAAGCTGTGTGCCGCGATGTAAAAACGGTACCGCGGGCAGAAGGGTTTGTTTTTTGTTGTTCTTCTTGGAGATCACATTATCATGGTTCCACAACATCAGCGGCTCTTTGCGGAGACGGTAAAAAATGCGGCTTTTTCCTGCGTTACTGTTTTCGCCTCGTATACAGCCATGAAGTAGGCACCCGCTGTTTTTGAAGGACGCTGCCTGTGCTTGCGGTATGTGAACAAATCTCCCGATGCGTCCGCGGGAGAGAATGCGTGGGGGTGTATCCTAGTAATGTTCGCTTTCCGTACTATAGCTGAAGTATCGCGCGTGCCAAACAGCCGTTTCAGCCGCGCATCAGCCGATGCCGCCGCGGAATCGTGTTCTTATTTCCGCCCGGTTCCGGCAAGGGGTGGCCGGGTGGGTCCGGGCATAGGATCACTTTGACTATTCCTGTAAAATACGATACAATCAGATCGATTGCAGCCATAGGAGGTAGATGTATGCACGATGCGGCCCGGACGGATCTGATCAGCGCACTGCGCCTTGCCGTACCCGCGGCTGATATCCTGCAAAACGTCCTCATGAGCCGCTATACCAGCCTGAAAATGGGCGGTCCCGCCGAGATTTTGATAGAGATCTCCGACGATATGCAGGTGTCCCAGGTACTCAAGATCGCCGCGCGCCACCAGGTGCCCGTGCATGTAATCGGCAACGGCACCAATCTGCTGGTGCGGGACGGCGGCCTGCCGGGGATCACGCTGCACATGGGCGACCGCTTTTCGGATATTTCCAAGCCCTCCACCACGGACGGGAAAACCTTCCTGATCACCGCGCAGGCGGGGGCGTCGCTCTCGGCGCTGGCCAACGCCGCGGCCGATGCGGGGCTGACGGGGCTGGAGTTTGCCTCCGGCATTCCCGGCACGGTGGGCGGCGGCGTGCGCATGAACGCCGGGGCCTACGGCGGCGAGCTGGGCGACCTGATTGTAAGCGTTGCGTGCGTCACCCTCGCGGGCGAGCCGAAAATCTACAGCAACGAGGATATGACGTTTTCCTACCGCCACAGCAGCCTGACGGATGAAATTCTCCTGTTTGCCACGGTGCTGCTGCGCCGGGGCGACGAAGATACCGTGCGCCTGGTGATGCGGGAGCTGAACGGCCGCAGGCGGGATAAACAACCCCTCACCATGCCGTGCTGCGGCTCCACGTTCAAACGGCCGCCGGGGCGCTTTGCCGGAGAGCTGATCGAGAACTGCGGCCTCAAGGGCTACCGTATCGGCGGCGTATCGGTAAGCGAAAAGCACGCCAACTTTCTGGTCAACGACCGGCAGGGCACGGCAACGGATTATCTCAAGCTGATCCAGCACGTGCAGCGTGTGGTGAAGGAAAAAACGGATATCGATCTGCAGCCGGAAGTGCAGATCATCGGCGAGGACCAATAGCCCGGCCGGGGGGCGGCTTGCGCAAAACCGCGGTTCCGGGCCGGTTAACAGGCAAGGAGGAAGCACCGTGCGCTTTTTGATCGTAACAGGCTTAAGCGGCTCGGGGAAAACCATCGCGCTTCGCACGCTGGAAGACCTGGGCGCCCTGTGCGTGGATAACCTGCCCCAAACGATGCTGATTCGCTTTATGGAGGCCTGCAACTCAAGCCTGCAGGAGCGGCCGCTGGCGGCCATCGGCGTGGACGTGCGCTCCGGAGAGTTTTTCGATCCGGAGGCCATCGTGAAAATGATCCGCGAGGCGCGAGGCTTGGGGTATCTGATCGATACCCTGTTTATCGACGCGGCGGACGAAACGCTGGTGAAGCGCTATAAGGAAACCCGGCGCGACCATCCCCTGTGCGCGGACTGCCGCTCGCTGGAGGACGCCATCCGGCAGGAGCGCATCATGCTCCAGCCGCTCAAGGAGTTTGCCGATCACCTGATCGATTCCTCGGAGATGAACGCCAAAACCCTGCAGCAGATGATGCGCAAGGTGGTCAACGAGCCTGATGACAGCGCCCAGCTGCGCATTGAGATGATCAGCTTCGGCTTCAAGCGCGGCCTGCCCCGCGCGGGCGACCTGGTGTTTGACGTGCGCTTTTTGCCCAATCCCTTCTATATTAAGGAGCTGGGCCATTTCACAGGCCTGGATGAGCCGGTGGCGAACTTTGTGCTAAAGCATCCGGTGACCCAGGAATTTTTAACCAAGTGCATGGACATGCTTACGTTCCTGCTGCCCCACTACGTTACGGAGGGCAAACAGCGGCTGGTGATCGCCATTGGCTGCACGGGCGGCGCGCACCGCAGCGTGGCCATTACGGAAACCATCGCCGCGCAGCTGCGCGAAAAAGGCTGGCGGGTAACCGTTACCCACCGCGACCTGGATGTCGAGCAAGCGCTGTGGACCAGCAACAACGCCAAGTAAACGCTGAGCCGATCCCCCGCGTTTACCTGAAACATGAGGAGAAACGCCATGAAGATTGCCGTGCTGATTCCCTGCTATAACGAAGCAAAGACCATTAAAAAGGTGGTCGGCGATTTCCGCGCCGCCCTGCCGCAAGCCGATGTGTACGTGTATGATAATAACTCCACCGACGGTACCGACGAGATCGCCAGGGCCGCGGGGGCTATCGTGTGCTATGAGCGGCGGCAGGGCAAGGGCAACGTGATCCGTACCATGTTCCGCGAAATCGACGCGGACGCGTACCTGATGATCGACGGCGACGATACCTATCCCGCCGAGCATGCAAAAGATCTGATCGATCTGGTGCTGAACCAGAACGTGGATATGGTCGTGGGCGACCGCCTGTCCTCCACCTATTTTACGGAGAACAAGCGCCCGTTCCACAACACCGGCAACCGGCTGGTGCGCGGGCTGGTCAACCGCATCTTCGGCGGCAAAATCACCGATCTGATGACCGGGTACCGCGCGTTCAGCTATCAGTTTGTCAAGTCCCTTCCCGGTGCTCAGCAAGGGGTTTGAAATTGAAACCGAGATGAGCATCCACGCGCTGGATAAAAACCTGTCGGTGGCGTGCGTGCCCGTGGGCTACCGCGACCGCCCGGAGGACAGCCCTTCCAAGCTGAACACCTTCGGCGACGGGTTCAAGGTGTTAAAAACCATCGCGCGGCTGTTTAAGGAATACCGGCCCATGCCGTTTTTCGGCATTCTGGCGCTTGTGTTTCTCGCCGTGGGGGTGGTGCTGTTCATCCCCGTGCTGGTGGAGTATTTTGAAACGGGGCTGGTGCCGCGCTTCCCCACGCTGATCATGTCCGGGGTGATGGCGACGCTCTCGTTCCTGCTGCTGATGTGCGGCATCATTCTGGATACCGTCGCCAAAAAGCACCGGCAGCTTTTTGAAGTAAACCTGAATATATTGAAAGCCCTGCGGCCGGGTGATATGAAATGAAGTGGCTGGGCTGCGGTGCGGCGGGCGTGCTGAGCATGCTCGCCTTTACCCTGTCCCGGGATGGATATGTGGGCGTCAGCGATCTGCCTTTGCGCGCGTTCAGCCCGGTGTGGCTTTTGTACGCGCTGGGGATGGCGGGGCTGTGGTTTTTATTTTTTATGCGTGTCCGGCGGATCTCGCCGGGGCAGTGGATGCTGGGGCTGGTGTTTGGCGCGGTCAACTATTTTGCGGCCGCGCTTTTTGCGTACGATACGTGGCACTATCTGGACTCGTTTGCGCAGTGGGGCCTTGCGGCGCTGCACATCCTGGGGCAGGCGGCGGTGATGGCGATGGCCGCCGCGCTTTTATGCCACTGGCTGGAGAAAGCCCCGCACCCGGAGGGCAAGCGCCTGCAAGCGCTGTTTGCGCGTCTGGGCGGCGGGCGGCTGGGCCGCGCGTACCGCCGCCGTCCCGTGCTGTTTGTTATGGGTGTGTTGATCCTCTGCTGGTCGCCGTACCTGATTGTGTTCTACCCCGGCACCGTGGTGTGGGACCTGGCTGAGATGGTGGCCATGCAGTACGGTCTGCGGCAGATGACCACCTGGCACCCCGTGCTGATGACATGGCTGATTGGCGGCTGTGTGCGCTTTGGCCGCCTGTTTGGCAGCGATAATCTGGGCGTGTTCTGCTTTACGATGCTCCAAACGCTGCTGCTCTCCTACGCGCTGGCCCGCTTGCTGGCGCTTTTGCGCAGGCTGGGGCTTGGCCGTTCGTTCCGGCTGGGCGCGCTGCTGTTTTTTGCACTGACGCCCATCTTTGCCTCGTTTGCGCAGGCGGTGGGCAAGGATACAATCTATGCTTCGCTGGTGCTGCTATTCACCGTGCAGCTGGTGGAATGGCTGCGCTTTGAGCGGCCGAAGGCTGCGGCGGCCGCGCTGTTTGCCACGGCCCTGCTGATGTGCCTAGTGCGGCACAACGGCCTGTATCTGCTCCTTCCCTCGGCGGGGGTGCTGATGCTTGCCCTGCGCGGCAGGGCGCGGATACGGGCGGGTGCGGCGCTCGCGGCGGCGCTTGTGTGCATGGCGGCGTTCAACAGCCTGCTGATCCCCGCCCTGGGCATTGCGGACGCTACGGCCTCCGGGATCTATTCCGTGGCGTTTCAGCAGTCCGCGCGCACCCTGCGCGATCATGATATAACTGCGGAGGAAACCGCCGCGATTGACGACGTGCTGGATGCCGAAAACCTCCCCGCGCTCTACGAGGCGAACATCTCCGACCCCGTCAAGTACACCTTCCGCCAGTACGGGCAGGGCCGGGACACGGAACAGGCGGCGCTGGCCCGGTACCGCAAAACCTGGTTTTCCATGCTCAAGCAATATCCGCTGACCTATCTGCAGTCGTTCGTGGCGGGCAACACGGGCTATTACGCCTTTACGCCCAAGATTGACGCGGCCCGCACCTACAACAATCAGGGCGGCATCCGCTTCACGTTTGAAACCATTCCCGCGGGGGATGATCCGCTGGATTTGCATACCACGCAGATCGCCGCGCTGCAAAGGGCGCGGGAGCTGCTGGCGATGTACGCGCGCGGCTGGCGGCGCGTGCCCGTGCTGGAGCTGTTCCTGTTCTGCGCGGGCTATACGTGGCTGCTGATCATCGCCGCGCTCTCCCTGCTGCGGCAGCGGCGCGCCCGCGACCTGATCGCCTTCCTGCCCGCACTGCTCAGCCTTTGCGCGTGCCTGATCTCCCCGGTAAACGATTACTTCCGCTACTTCCTCCCGGTCGTGTGCGTGTTCGCGCCGCTGCTGGGGGTGGCCAGGCGGACGGCTGCGGAGCCGAGATACTATAAAAGCATCCTCATTAATTCGTGAAGAAGTGCTGAACAGTTTATAGTTAGTCCTGTGACCAATGTTTACAGCATTGTTTATTATCAATTCATTAATTATAGTGTTGGAGTATTATCATCGATATGAGAAAATTAAACCTTCATCTTTAGCATAACTGCAGAGTGATCTGTAAGAGAACCGGTTCTTGTCTCGTGCAAGTATTGACAATCATTTATGTTCATGATCAAATCTGTTGAAACAAAAATGTAATCATATCGATAACCATCATTTGTCCTTCCAACCCAACTATACTCTTGCTTTTTTGGGTAACAATGGGCAAATGCACCAAAAAACCCTTCATTATGAAAAAAATCATAGAAATTATATTCCCAGGCAAGAAAAGATGCATAATGTGGTACATGATTGCGATCCAAAATATTAAAATCACCACATAGTATTGAAGGGATGTTACTAAGGCTTTGTATATAATCCGCTGTATGGATACAAAAATTCTTTTTTCTCAGGATTTTCTCATTGCTTCTGTCTCTTGAGGGGACGTAAAGGCCAATGATACGGAGAGATTTATTACTATATAATAAATCACATGCAATTAATCTAGAAAAATTATAGTTCGAAAGTATAAGGAGCTCACAGAAAACATGCATGTTCCCGTACTTGCCTTTGTGGTTTAAGACTGAGTAATTCTGACTATAAGTTTGACTTTATTCAACCCTCGGCATACAATGAACTGTATTTCACATACGGGAGGGTATGCGTTGAAACGCTTGGCAATCTTGGGTTCCACAGGCTCCATCGGCGTGCAGACGCTGGATGTGCTGCACCGGCACGCGGACCGCTTTCAGGCCGTCGCGCTGGTGGCCCGGCGCAGCAAGGACGCGCTGTTTGATCAGGTGCGCAAGTTCCGGCCGCTGCTGGCGGGGCTGACGGACGAAGTATTTTCGATAGACGATATTCCGCAGGATCTGCGGTTTTGCCGCTGGGTGTTCGGCCCGCAGGCGCTCACCGAGGCCGCCGGGATGGCCGAGTGCGACGAGGTGCTGGTGGCGGTGGTTGGCATGTGCGGGCTGGAAAGCGTGCTGCATGCCCTCGCCCGCGGCAAGCGCGTGCTGCTGGCCAATAAGGAAACGCTGGTGGCCGGGGGCAAGCTGGTGATGCGCGCCGCCGCCGCCGCGGGCGAAAACAGGCTTCTGCCCATCGACAGTGAGCATTCCGCCATTTTCCAGTGCCTGCAGGGCGCGGCGGGCAACGCGTACCGCCGCATCTGCCTCACGTGCTCGGGCGGGCCCTTCCGCACGTGGGATAAGGCGGCCATCGACGCGGCGGGGGCCAGGGAAGCCCTCAAACACCCCACATGGAATATGGGCGCGAAGATCACCGTGGATTCCGCCACGCTGTTTAATAAGGCGCTGGAGATGATCGAGGCGCATTACCTGTTCGGCGCAGGCGTGGAGCAGATTCAGGTGGTCATCCACCCCCAGAGCGTGGTGCACAGCGCCGTGGAATTTCAGGACGGCGCGGTGATCGCCCAGCTGGGCACGCCGGACATGCGCCTGCCCATCCTCTACGCCATGGCCTACCCGGACCGCCTGCCCACCGGCGGCGACCCGCTGGATTTGTTCGCCATGAAGGAGCTCACCTTTGAGCGCCCGGACGAGGCTCGTTTTCCCTCGCTGCGGCTGGCGGCGGAGTGCATCCGCGCGGGCGGCGCGGCCTGCTGCGTGATGAACGCGGCCAACGAGGAAGCCGTGTACCGCCTGCTGCGCGGGGAGCTGACCGTGGGGCAGTTGTACTACACCGTGGAGCGCACGCTGGATATGTATGGAAGCCTGCCCGCCGATACGCTGGAGCAGGTGCTTCAGGCGGATGCCCACGCCCGGGAAACGGCTAAGCTGATCATGGAGCATATGAGGTAACGGGGCAGCAACCCGTTGTGCGCCGGGTGCCGTATTTCCGTCAGCTTGCGCCGGGTGCCGTTTCGATGCGGCACGGCCGTTGCCTTGGCGGCCGGAGCTTTCGGCTTCGGCTGCGCGTTTCACTGCCTTTGGCAAATTCGGGCGCTGACCGGGCTTTATCCTCCCTTGTGTTTCTTACAAGCATAACCTGACGAATATCCAATTCGCCCTTACACAGGGGCGTACCGCCCCGTTGCCCATGGTAAAAATTTCTTATTGGGTTTGTGAGAAGGCTCTACAGGCAGCGGGGTTCCTTCCGGCGGTTTGCGCCGCGGAAGAAGGGCCAAGAATAGAGCGCGCCGCTGCCGCAACGGCAGCGCCGCGTAACCATCGCGCAGGTCGTATCTCCAAAGGGAAGGGGAAAGCCGAAGTTTTCCGTAGAAAAGGATTTGGCCATCCCCTCCGCGAAACCTGATTTCGACACGAAACCCGAAACGCCGCAACAAAGCGGCGCAGCCGGAAAGGATTTCTATGACGATATTGTTTGTTCTGCCGGCCATCCTGCTGCTGGCCATTCTCATCGTGGTGCACGAGCTGGGACATTTTTTAACCGCCAGGGCGCTGAACATCGCGGTGAAGGAATTCTCCGTGGGCTTCGGCCCCAAGCTGAAGCAATGGAAGCGCAAGGGCAGCGACACGGTGTACTCGCTGCGCGGCATTCCGCTGGGCGGCTACTGCGCGTTTTACGACGAGGATTCCGATACGCTGGACGAGAGTGACCCGCGCCGCTTTATGGCCGCCGCCGTGTGGAAGCGCATGCTGGTGGTGCTGGCGGGCTCGGTGATGAACATTGTGCTGGCGTTTGTGCTGGCGGTGGTGCTGCATGCGGGCTATGGCTATGTGGCCGCCCAGCCCGCGGTGGATTCGGTTACCGCGGGCTCGCCCGCGGCGCTGGCGGGGCTGCAGCCGGGCGATGTGCTGCTGGCCGCCGGGGATACGGAGATCACCTTTGGTGATGCTGCCAGCCTTTCCGCCGCCGTGGATAGCCTGGCCGACGGCGAGACGCTGACCCTGACGGTCAGCCGCGCCGGGGAAACCCAGACCGTTTCCCTCGTCCCGCAGTATGACGCGGCCGAGGGGCGGCGGCTGATCGGCGTAAGCATTATCGCCTATACCCGGCCCACGTTCGGCCAGGCGGTGCAGGGCGCGTGGGAGAGCTGCGTGTACGCCTCCACGGCCATTGCCAAGTCGCTGGGCGACCTCATTTTCCACGGCGAGGGCGCGGACGAGGTTTCCGGCCCCGTGGGCGTGGTGCAGATCATCGCCGAGCAAACGCGCTCCGGAGGGATGTACATGTACCTGAGCCTGGCGGTGCTGATTGCCATCAATCTGGGCATCGTCAACCTGCTGCCCATCCCGGGGCTGGACGGCAGCCGGTTTCTGTTCCTTCTGGCGGAGGCCGTGCGCGGCAGGCCCGTGAACCGGAAGCTGGAGGGCGCGGTGCACATGGTGGGCTTCGCGCTGCTGTTCGGGCTGATGATCCTGTTCACATTCCGCGATATCGGGCGTTTATTCGGAGGCTGACGGTATGAAGGATAACTGGAAGAAAAACTGCAACGTTCCCAATGCGCTCACCCTGCTGCGCATGTTTATGATCCCGGCGTATATCGTGCTGTTTATCAAGGGCCACAAGTACTGGGCGCTTTTCACCTTCCTGCTCGCCGGGCTGACCGACGTGCTGGACGGGATCATCGCCCGCAGGTATAACCTGATCACGGATTTCGGCAAGCTGATGGACCCGCTGGCCGACAAGCTGATGGGCATTACGGCGATGTTTTCCCTGGCGATCGGCACGGAGCAGATTCCGCCGGTGATGCCGTGGCCGGTGCTGATCGTGATTCTGGGCAAGGAACTGCTGATGATGCTCGGCGGGCTTTTGATGCTCGGGCGGCACATTGTGGTCTATTCCAAGCCCATCGGCAAGGCGGCGCAGGCGCTGCTCACGGTGGGGCTGGTAGCGGCGTATTTTCACGACGAGCTGGCGGGGCTGTGGCGCTTTTCCCTCTCGCCGGATGTGATGGTTCTCTACCTTGCGATGGTGCTTACGCTGGCGGCGCTGGTGTTTTACGCCCACAGCTGCGTGGTGCAGCTGCGGCAGGCCCAATCAAACAATGAGGGGTAACCGGACATGAAACAATCCATGACGGGCGGGCAGCGCCTTGGGCATCTGCTGGCGATCGGCACCATCAGCGTATGGGGCCTTACGTTTATCAACTCCACCATCGTGCTGCGCAGTATAAGCCCCGTGCAGCTGCTGGTGGCGCGGATGGTGATCGGCATTCTCGCGCTGACGGTGATCAGCCCCAAACGGCTGAAGCTGCAAAGGCGCGCGCATGAGCTGTATTTCATGGCTATCGGGTTTTTCAGCGTGTCGCTGTACTTTGTGCTGGAAAACACGGCGCTTACGTATACCTCGTCATCCAACTGCGCGGTGATCGTGTCCACGGCCCCGTTCTTCATCGCCATCTTTGCCAGCCTGTTTTTAAAAGAGGAAAAGCTATCCCCGCTGTTTTTCGTGGGCTTTTTGCTGGCAATTGCCGGGCTGGGCATGGTATCGTTCGCGGGGCAGAAGCTGCAGCTAAACCCCCTGGGCGATCTGCTGAGCCTGCTGACGGCCGTTACCTGGGCGATCGGCACCATGTTCATGCGCAAGCTGGAAAAGTTCAACTATCCCATCATCCTGGTCACGCGCCGCATGTTTGTGTACGGGGTGCTGTTTGCCCTGCCGATGATGCTCTTTTTACCCACCAAGGGGAGCTTTGCCGATCTGCTCAAGCCCGAGGTGCTGTTCAACGTGCTGTTTCTGGGCGTTGTCGCCAGCGCCTTGTGCTATATCACCTGGATGGTGGCCATGAAGCGTATCGGCGTGGTGCGCTCCGGCGTGTACATCTACATGATCCCCGTGGTGACGATGGTCGCCGCGGCGCTCATCCTGCACGACCGCATCCATCCCCTGTCCATCGGCGGCGCGCTGATGACCATGGCCGGCCTGTTCGTCAGCCAGTGGAAAAAGAGGTCCGCCGCGCAGGCGGAAGTCCCGGCGGAAACGCCGATGGCTGTGGCCCCGGCGGAAGAACCGCTGCAAGCGCACGCGGAGGAGACGACCCTGTTGGGCGGGTGATCCCCGGCTGGCCCCGGCCGCGCCCCAGCGGGGGCGGTTGGCGTATTTTGTACTTATCCTGTACTTCTCCGCGCGCCGGATTGACGGATACTGGAACATATGGTATTCTTTACGTAATTATATACCATGCGTTGATGGCACATAAGATGCTTACGACCGCTGCCAGAGAGAGACGGCCATTGGCTGGAAGCCGTTTTCAGTAAGGAACAAGCTGAAGTTTCATGCCGGAGCATATTCCGTGAAAAGTGCGCCGCAAGGCCGCCGGGTAGCGGAGTACGGGGTAAGAGCCGTTAACCTGTCGAGAGTCCCTGTCGCCCGTTGGGCCGCAGGGAAAAATGGAGTGGTACCGCGTAGATTGAGCTAACCTTCAATCCCCGTCTCTGTAGAACACAGAGACGGGGATTTTTGTTGCCCCGAAAGCGAAACGCTTTCCGGCGCGGCGGGCGGAGGAAACGGCCCCAGCCGGTATCCGGGGGCGAAGCGGCACAGGGCTGTGAAAACCGCGGCCCCTCGGCAAATGCCGGGCCAATCCTTTGCAAACGGCGGCTAAATTCCATCATCCGTCAGCCCTGGGTTGCATCCCTTCGGCGCGTCGCGGCTATATCAGGGCTGCAAGCCCAGCCTGCCAGAGATCCCATTCGCTATCATATAGGCGATTGATTCATCGCAAGCCCTTGTCTACCGGGAGAGACCTACCATAATGGGAAAGGAGTTGACCTCATGTTCGGATTGGAAAGCGTATCGGTTGCCATGGCGTACCTGCTGTCGGCGGTGTGCACGGGCTTCTGCCTGGTGTACGGCCTGATCAAAACGATTCAAAAGTAGAAACACAGGCAACCGATGATAAAAGCACGGGCGCGGCGGCAGACCGGATTATTGCCGGGTTGGGTTCGTATAGCCTGAAGCGGCAGCGCAACGCCGAAGGGCGCACGGGACCAGACCGCCGGAAATCCGGTTCGCCGGTGCGCGTGTGATTTTATCATCCTCTGCCGACAGAAAGGGGTACAACCATGGCCGTAAAAATTGTGATCGTTCTGGTCTACCTGGGCATCGTCAGCTGGCTGGGATGGCTTGGCTGGCGGCAAACGCGCTCCCATCAGGATTACTATGTGGGCGGGCGCAAGATACACCCCATCGTGATGGCGCTCAGCTACGGCGCCACGTTTATCTCCACCTCGGCGATTATCGGGTTCGGCGGGCTGGCGGGCACCTACGGCATGAGCGTGATGTGGCTCACGTTTCTGTGCATCTTCGTGGGCATCGTGATCGCGTTTCTGGGCTTCGGCAAAAAGACGCGCGCCCTGAGCGTGGAGCTGAACACCCATACCTTTGCCGAGCTCATCGGCAAGCGGTTCGGCTCTGCGTTTCTGCGCCGGTTCATCGGCGTGGTGATCATCGTGTTCATGCCGGTGTACGCCGCGGCGGTGATGATCGGCGCGGCCAAGTTTCTGCAATCGTCGTTTGGCATCGGGTATCACCTGTCGCTGATCATCTTCTCGGTGATCGTGGCGGTGTATGTGCTGTTCGGCGGCCTGAAGGCGGTTATGTTCTCCGATGCGTTTCAGGGCACGCTGATGTTTCTGGGCATGCTGCTGATGCTGATCTGGCTGTACGTGCGCCTGGGCGGGTTTACGCCCGGCAATCAGGCGCTCGGCGGGCTGATTGCCCTGCCCGATGTGCAGGAGCAGACGGCGGCGCTCCTCAAGGGCGGCTTTGCCGGATGGACGAAAATGCCGGTTCCCGGCACGCCGATCTGGTATACGGTGGTCACCACGGTGGTGATGGGCGTGGGTATCGGGTGCCTGTCGCAGCCGCAGCTCGCGGTGCGGTTCATGTCCGTAAAAAGCGACCGGGAAATTGAAAAGGCCGTGCCCATCGGCGGGCTGTTCATACTGGTCATGCTGGGCGGCGCGTTTACCATCGGGGCGATTTCCAACGTGTTCTTTTATCAGGATTACGGCCAGGTCGCCACGGTGTATGCCGGCGCGACGGATAACATAATGCCCATGTTTATTACGCAATATATGCCGGAGTGGTTTTCGTCGGTGTTTATGGTTATCATCATCGCGGCGGGCATGAGCACGCTCTCCAGCCAGTTCCACGCTATCGGCGCTTCGGCGGGCGTGGATATCACCAAAACGGCGGATGAAGCCGCCCCCAACCGCCTGCTGCGGGCAAAGCTGGGGATGCTGCTGGGCATTTTGCTTACGGTGCTTCTCTCGTTTGTGATGCCAAACCTGTGGGACGCCGCCATCGGCATTTCCACCGGCGTGTTCTTCTCGCTGTGCTCGGCGGCCTTCCTGCCGCTGTACGTGATCGCCATCCACGTGCCCAAAGCAAGCCGCCGCACGGCGGTGCTGGGGATGCTCTCCGGGTTCTGCGTGGCACTGCTGTGGATGCTGTTTGTCAACCTCAAGCAGGCCAGCGCCGTGGGGCTGTGCAATCTGCTGCTGGGCCGCCCCGCGCTGTTTGGCGGTATGGCCCGCTATGTGGACGCCATTATCCCCGGCCTGCTTACGTCCACGGTGGTCACGGCGGTTTCGTATGTGCTGTTTGACCGGAAAACGGCGGCTGCCAAATAGCGAAAACGCCGCCTTATCCCTTCGGACAGGCAGCACTTCAGGCTGAAATAATGATGGGTCCAGGGCCGATGGCCCTGGTCAGGGTGCAGGGGTGAAACCCCTGCCGGGGCAGGGGGGCGGAGCCCCATAGCCTCGTGTAACGCCCTGTTGCCAAAGCGAGCGAACCGCGCCGAAGGCGCGATGAGGCGAGCGGCGATAATCAACCCGAAGCGCTTCTTCAACAAACTGCGGTTCGGCCCTGCCCGGCAATCGCCAGGCAGGGCCGAACCTTTTTTTGGTTGGGCATAGGCCGTAAACTTTACGATAGCCCACACCCATGCTCTGTAAATCAATGGATTCCCGGCGGTTGCGCGCCCGTTGCTATGCGTCCTCCGGGTTCGCGGTTTCCGGCTTTGCCGTAAGGGCGGGTTGCGGTTTTTTGCTTTTTACTTCCGGTTTTGCCGCTTCCGGCGCGCCGCCTTCCGCTTCCACGGCTTCGCCGGATAACGCGGTTTCTTCATCCGAGGATTTCATATCCCCGGCTTCATCCTCCGGCTCACTGCTTTCCGGTTCCTCGGCGTTGCTTGCGGGTTCCTCTTCTTGGGCACCGGACAGTGCTTCCTTGTTTTCCGCTTCCCCGTTCTCCGGCTCCCCGGCTGCGTCCGCAAGGGCTGCGTCTCCGGGATCAGCATTCATAGGCTCGGGGCCTGTTTCCGGCGCTTTGGTTTCCGGCTCGCTGCTTTCCGCCTCCGTGCCTGCGCTTGCGGGCGCTGTTCCCCCGGCTTCCGGCTCTATGCGCAGGATCTGTGGCTCCGTTTGGGGGTTTTCCGCCATGGCCGCGGCGCTTGCCCCGCTTTCCGCCTCTTCGGCAAGTCTGGACTGGCGCACGCTCCACGCGCGCAGCAGGGACACGGCCTTGCGGCTGGCCCCGGGGCGGCTGGTGAGGCGGTTGGCCAGCTCCAAAAAGCGCTTGGCGGCCTGCCGGTGGTATTCGGGCGAGGTCATGGCTTCGATCACGGTTTCCAGCTCATCCAGCGTTTCCTGCTCGCCCTGCGCGTTGACGGGCGTGAGCAGATAGCGCTGGGAGCTTACGGCAAAGGGCTTGCCCTTGTAAAAGTACGAGGTGACCGGCTCGCTGGCAAACAGCGCGGCGTTGGACAGCCCCCGCGGCGCGGCGGCGGGATCGCCCAGCAGGCGGCTCATCAGCGGGTTCTGCTTGAGATCGTGCAGGGACAGCTTTTCCTCCTGCCGCTCCACGCCCTCCACCGCGGGGCCGTACACCGCCAGCGTGCGGACGTACAGGGCGCGCACGGCGCGGTGATCGTCCTGCTCAAAGTGCTCGCGCCAGAAATCATGGCGGTTTTGCAGGTCGCCCAGAAACGCTTCCGCGGCCGCATACAGCGCGCCGCCGTTCTGATACAGGGGGCTGCCAAGCTCCGGGCGCTCGGCCAGGGCCTGGAGGCACTTCAGGCGGTGCGCCAGGCGGGCCTTGTCCGTTTCGTTAAGCAGGGGGCAGGGATCGGAAAAGGTTTTTTTCGCTGCGGTGGTACCAGCGCACACAATCGGGCAGCAGGCAGCACAGCTTTTGCGGGTCGGCGGCGGATAACAGCCCCGCCTTGTCCGATAAAAGCCCCAGCGGGCCTTCAAAGGGCATGCCGTCCACATCCTTTTCCAGGGTAAACAGCGTCAGGCCCCGGTGCAGGCGCTCCTTGCTGAGCGCGGCCAGCGCGGCGCGGGTGCCCTCGCCCTCCGGCGGCGGGCCGCAGCGAAGCGTGGGCAGGGTATGCCGGGATTCCCAGCTGTCCCACAGCAGCAGAATGGCGATCATCCCGCGCCACTCGATTACCTCCGGCTGCTGGATGGCCTGCGCGTAGGGCAGCGATAACAGGCGGCACAGCCGTTCCTCCCGCGCCATCACATCGGGCGCGTCGCACAGGGGCGCGGCGGCGGTCAGCGGCAGGTTGCGGGCCAGCGTAAGCAAAGCATAGTTGGGGTCCGTGTCCGCGGAGCCGGGCGGCGGCAGCTGCAGCGCGGGCAGCCCGGCGGGGCTTTGGGCCGCGCATTGCAGCAGCGCGGCGGCATAGGCGGCAAAGCTGGCGGCGGGCAGGGGGAGCTTGGGCTTGGCCCCCTTGCCAAGCTGCGAAAGCATCCGCTTGGCGGTAAAGGTGTTGTCCACCCCGCCGGAGACAAGGGCGGGCAGCGTGTCGCGGATCTTGCGGCGCAGGGCGTCCCGTGCGGCGGTGTCCGAGGGGGGCAGGGCTTGCAGGCGCAGCAGCGCCTGCAGCGTGGCGGGGCTGAAAAAGCTGTCCGCCTCGGCCCTTCCGGGCATGGGCGGCGGCATAAAGCGCTGTATCTCGGCCATGCGGCGCACAAACTGCGACATAAAGCTGTGTAGGGTTTGCAACAGAGAGGCCAGCGCGTCCCGCTGCCCGGGGGTGAATTTTCTGGCGGGCTTGAAATAGGCCTGCACGGGGTGCAGGGCGCGCGCCTTGCCGCTCAGCGCGGCGGCAATCTGCGGGTCGCACTCGCACAGGTGCAGCGCGGCGGCGCGCATCAGGCTGCCGAAGCGGATGTGCCAGTACGCGCGGTCGTCGTCAAAGCACGGCCAGGAAGGCACGTGCGAGGTGCGCGGCACCGTGTAAACGCCCATGTTTTCAGTAAACTCTCCCCGAAACGGCGTGGAAAAAAACTGCGAGGCGCACCGCGCCGCCAGCCAGTCCTTCAGGCGGATATCGCCCTCGGTGCTCTCGGCGGTCTGTGCGTAGGCGTTGCCGTACAGGTTTTCACGCATGTTGACGGGATAGGCCGCGTCCAGCAGCCCCTGCGTATCGTAGGCGCTGCGGCGCATCAGCCCGTCGGCGGCGTATTGGGCAAGGGCGGCCTCCGCGCGCGCGTTGTAGCGGTCGGCATTGCGGGGATCGTGCGGGGGCAGCAGCAGCACCGCGCCCACCATCAGCCGCTCGCCGGGAAACTGTCCGCGCAAAAAGCGCGCCAGGCTGGGAATGCCGCTCATGCCCGTGCCGCCGTAGACCGAGCCCGCAAGGAGCACCTTCACGTCCTCGCCGCGGTTGAGCTCCTCCCGGATGCGGGTGAAAAACTGGCCGCCTTCCCCGTGCGCAAGCTGGTCGGACAGGCGGTACAGCGCGTCGGCAAAGAAAAACATGCCGATATCGGCATGCCCGCGCAGGCCCTCCCGCGCGTCCAGCGTGGTTTTGCGCAAGGAGAACAGCGTGCGGGTAAACAGCTCATCCCGTCCGCGTGAAATGCTGCGCACATCGGCGCGGTCCTCCCCTACGACGGCAAAGTGCTCGTGCGCAAGCTGCGTATGGAAGCCGGGATGCGGCAAAGCCGCCGCGGAAAACACCGCTTGCAGCGCCTGATAGCGCGCAACGCAGTCCGCGGCGGCAGCCAGATCGGTATCTACCGTCAGTACGCAAAGGGTGTCAAGGGGCTTGCGGCGAAGGTCGTCATCCAGCGTGCACAGCGCGTCGCAGGCACAGGCGTAGGTGAGCATTTCGAGCGCTTTCTGCCCGGAGCCGCCCAGCGCGATCAGATGACAACCCATGGCTTACAGCTCCTTTATTCTTCGGATGGCTTCCTGGGTTTTTTCATAGGTGTTAAAGGCGGTGAGGCGGAAATAGCCTTCGCCGCTGGGGCCGAAGCCCGTGCCCGGCGTGCCCACCACGTGGGTTTTTTGCAGCAGCCGGTCAAAGAAGGCCCAGCTGTCCTCCGGGGTTTGCAGCCACACATAGGGCGCGTCCACGCCGCCGAACACCGTGTAGCCCATGGCGGTCAGCCCCTCGCGGATCAGCGCGGCGTTGCGTTGGTAATACGTGATGGTTTCCATGCACTGCGCCCAGCCCTCGGGGGAAAACGCGGCCGCCGCCGCCCGCTGCACGGGATAGCTGACGCCGTTGAACTTGGTGCCCATGCGGCGCTTCCACATGGCGTTAAGCTCCACCGGCTGGCCCTGGCCGCCCTTGCCCTTTACGGCATGGGGTACCACGGTGTAGGCGCAGCGCACGCCGGTAAACCCGGCGGTTTTGGAAA
This sequence comes from Candidatus Limiplasma sp., assembly GCA_963664595.2. GTDB lineage: Bacteria > Bacillota > Clostridia > Christensenellales > Aristaeellaceae > CAXXOK01. Next base: position 36,461 of record CAXXOK010000009.1, read on the forward strand.
ACGAGCTGCACTCGATGGCTACATCCTTCGCGCCCTCAACCTCATAGATGGAGCGGGGCACGTCGGAGGTGATGAAGGCCTTGTAGGCCGCGTCGTAGATGATAATGGCGTCGTTCTCCCGCGCGTAGTCCACAAAGGGCTTGAGCTGTTCCCGCGTCAGCGTGGTGCCTGTGGGGTTGTTGGGGTAGCACAGGTAGATCACATCCACGGGCTGTGTGGGCACGGCGGGCACAAAGCCGTTTTCGGCGTTGCAGGGCAGGTAGGTGAGGTTGGTCCAGCGGCCGTCCGCAAACTCGCCCAGCCGCCCCGCCATGGCGTTGGCATCCACATACACGGGGTACACGGGATCGGTTACGGCGATTTTCGCGTCCGATGAAAACAGCTCCTGGATGGAGGAGGAATCGGTTTTCGCGCCGTCGGAGACAAAGACCTCGTCAAACGCCAGGTCGATGCCGCGCACGGTATAATCATGCTGGAGGATGGCGTTGACCAGAAAATCGTACCCGAAATCCGGGCCGTAGCCGTGCATGGTATCCACGCTGAGCAGCTCGTCGGCGGCCTGTTTCATGGCGCTGATCACGGCGGGGGCCAGCGGGCGGGTAACATCGCCGATGCCGAGCTTCACAATGTCGGCGCCGGGGTTTTGCGCCTGAAACTGCTTCACGCGCCGGGCGACTTCTGCAAACAAGTAGGAGCCGGGGAGCTTTTCAAAATTCGGATTAACGTTCAAGGCAGGATCCTCCATACGGTTGATTTTTTCTCTGGGAGACCTCAGAAACTTTAGTCTGCAATCCCCGGGTAAGCAATGAATGAAGCGCCTGTGCGCATAAGGGATTTGCTTATTGCTTACCCAAGATAGGTGCCGTCGTACACGTAGGCGACGGGGCCCGTCATGTAGACGTGGTTGGTGGTTTCATCCCACGATATCCGCAGCTCCCCGCCCAGCAGCTTCACGGTGACATGCCGGTCCGTAAAGCCGTTGAGGATGCTGGCCACCACCGAGGCGCACGCCCCGGTACCGCAGGCGAAGGTTTCGCCCGCGCCGCGCTCCCATACGCGCATGTCGATATGGGTTCTGTCCACAACGTGTACAAACTCTATATTGCAGCGCTGGGGGAACGACTGGTCCACCTCCAGCAGCGGGCCCACGGTTTTCACGGGCGCATCGGTAACGTTATCCACAAAGGTGACGGCGTGGGGGTTGGACATGTTCACCAGCGTAACCGGCCACAGCTTGCCCAGCGCCTGCAACGGCTGCATCAGCACGGGGTTTCCGTCAAACACGCTGGGGATCTCCGCGCCGGAAAGCTTCGGCTCGCCCATGTCGATGCGCACGGTATCGGTGCGGCCCAGGCTGCCCAGCGTGAGCGTGGCGTTTTTGATGCCGCCGCCCGTTTCAATGGTCATCTGGGTGCGCTCGCACAGGCCGCGGTCGTAGCTGTAGGCGGCCACGCAGCGGATGCCGTTGCCGCACATCTCGGCCTCCGATCCGTCCGGGTTGAACATGCGCATGCGCACGTCCGCCACCTTGGACGGCAGGATGAAGATCACGCCGTCGCTTCCCACGGAAAACCGCCGCGGGCTCATGGCGACGGCCAGGGCGGACAGGTTGTCGGGCAGGGTTTCCTCAAAGCCGTTGATATAGATGTAGTCGTTACCGATGCCGTGCATCTTGGTAAAATGAAGCATGAAGCTCCTTCCTTTCAGGGGGGCGGAGGCGCGGGCGCGCCGCCGCCGCATATCTGCGGCCGGTACACCGGGGCCCGCGGATAAATCGCGGCGTTGTCCGGCGTGCTGCCAAGAAAAAGCGGAAGCCGTATCCGGGGCGGTTACTCCAAAAACGAGTAGTGGTAGCTCGGAGTGAGATCGTACACCACGCGTTTGATCTGGGGAATTTCGGCTAAAATGCGCTCGGTCACGCGCTCGGTCAGGTCGTAGGGCAGGCGGGCCGCGTGGGCCTCGCCGTCGCCCGCCTGGCAGGCGCGCAGGATTACGGCATAGCCCTGCCGCCCGTCGGGGTTATCGGACAGCGAGGCGTAATACTGCCACAGGCGCTTTTCCTGCCCGCCTCGCAGAATTTCCTCGGCAAAAAACGCGTTGGCGTCCCTGAGCATTTGCAGCTTGCGGGGCGATACCGCGCCCATGATGCGCGAGGCCAGCCCCGCCGCGGGGAAGGGCTGCCGGTGCATGATGGACGGGGGCATGGACAGCCGCTCGCCCAGGCGCTTGACCTCGCTTTTGAACAGCGCGCGGATGGGCTCCAGCGTAATATACTCGCGGTCGGAGTGGATGGGCGGCTTCACCGGCATGGGCATGCCGTAGAGCGTGTCGTTGTAGTTGGTGCCCAACACAATGGTTTTGGCATCGGGATAATCCTTGAGCTGCTCGTAGAACACCTCTTTGAGCAGGGAGCTTACGATGCGTTCCTTCTCGGCGTCGGCGCGCACACCCTCCAGCGCCTTTAAAAAGAGCGCGCTGGCATCGGTAAAGCGCAGCTGGATGCCGGGCATTTCCTCAAACGCGGCCGCCACCTCGCGGGGCTCGTCCTTGCGGAACAGGCCGGTATCCACAAACAGGCAGGTGAGCCGGTCGCCGACCGCCATGTAGGTAAGCTTGGCGGACACGGCGCTGTCGATGCCGCCGGATACGGCGCACAGCACGCGGCCCTCGCCCGCCTGCTCACGGATCTCCTCCACGGCGGCGTGGATGATGTAGTTGGCGTCCCAGAACGGTTCCATGCCGCAGATGCGGTTGGCGAAATTATGCAGGATGTGCAGCGAATCGGGATCGTTGCGCTCAATGTTGTATTGCAGGGCAAACAGCCGGTTGTCCACCGAAAAGCCGATGCTGCGCTCCGTGGCCGTGGCGATGGTGTCGGCGCCCTGGGGCAGGGTAAGGTCGCACAGGTTTTTCAGCATCCGCTCCCCGCCGTCAATGCCCTCAAACAGCGGGCTGTTGTTAAGCCCCAGCGTAACGTTGTCCACCTCGTTGTGGCGTTGCAGCACCTGGCCGCCCAGCAGCTCGCACACGGTAGCGGCGGCGGCGCCCAGTGCCAGCACCGGAAGCTGGGAATGGATGATCGACGGGTCCAGCGCGCACACCATGCCGCCGTTTTCAGCGGCGATGATGATTCCTCTGGGGTTCCTCTCCTGCACAGCGGCGGCCGTGATATCCGGCGGGGCCAGCTCGCAGTAGAAATCCTGGCTGCGAAGCGTGCGGGCAATCAGCCCGGACAGCGTCTGGTCACAGTCCAAAATTATAATTGTTTCTAACATCGAAACCCTCCCCATGGCGTCCGCCATCCTGCGGGCCGGAACCGGATTCACAAAACGGATGTGATCATTCTACCACACCAGATAAAACGGCACAAGCGTACAACCGGGCGGGAGAAGGCCCCCGCCCGTGGGAAAGAATGTACTTTTCCTGTGCAAAATCGCAAGTGCGCAGACGTAAGATGATGAAATGTGGCTTGAGAGCAGCAGGACGCGTTATATGAATATTTATTCCGGCTTGGCCAGACTGAGCGCGCTGCCGTCCAGCTTCATCTGATAGGTATCGGCCACCGTGCGCTCGCCGTTTTGCTCCGCATACCGGATAAAGAACACCCATTCGCCCGCGATGTTGATGCAGCAGACGTTTTCCACATCGCACAGCTTTTCGTTGTACAGGCCGCCGGTGGTGATGCGGTAGAGCTTTTCGTGATCGTCCAAATTACTGTAATACATCCAGTCCCCGATCACGTTCAGGGTTCCGGCGTGCACACCGCCCACGGCGGCAATTTCCGTGCCGTCGGTCCGCATCCGCGTCGCCTGCCCGTCCCGGGTAAAGTACAGCGTATCGCCGACCAGGTTCAGGCTGCCGGTCACGGCGCCGTCGCCCGGCAGCACGGTTTCCCCGGTCTGTGTGACGAGATCATACCGCACGATGCCGTAGGTTCCGGCTTCGGTGTAATACACGGTGGGGCCCGATCCCACAAAATCGTAGGCGCTGACGCCCGGTACGTTTTCCAGATTGTTGCAGCGGAAATCCACCAGATAGAAGTTGTTGGCCGGTTCCCCGTCCGCCCCGAGCATGGACTTGAGGAAATAGATCCGCTTGTCGTAGATCTGCATCGCGTCGGCGGAATACAGATCCATGTTGTTTTTCAGGAAATCGGACTTGGTTTCATCCAGCCGGATGCGGTACAGGCGGTTGGAATTGATGTAATAAAGATAGTTGTCCTCCACGGCGGCGATGTTGTTGGTATCGCGCAGGATGCCGGAGCTGGTTTTGCGCAGGTATCTGTCGCCGTAGCCCGCAGCGTTTTGCAGATAGAGGTTGCCGTTCTGGTAATTGTTCTGGTAGATGATGCTGCCCTCGTAATAGGCGGCCAGATTGCCATTCACCCGGTTGCCCGCGCCGTTGCTATCCGTGGGGATGGACAGGGCCGCCGCCTGCGCCTGGCTGTCGGCCAGCGTGGCCTGAGACGCGGTCCGGTAATCGGCGTATTCCTGTTGCAGGGTGGAAAGCTGCTGGGCGGCGTCGGCCTTGTAGGCGTCAAACTCCGTTTGCAGGGCGGCCAGCTGCCGGGTGGTATCGGCAGCGGCGGCGAGCTGACCGTCGGTATCGGTTTTGTAGGCGTCAAACGCGGCCTGCAAAGCAGCCAGCGCGGCGGTGGTATCGGCGGCGGCGGAAAGCTGCTGCGCGGTGTCGGTCTTGTAGGCGTCGTACTCCGCTTGCAGAGCGGCCAGCGCTGTTTCAGCGTCGGCGGCATCGGAAAGCTGTTGGGCGGTGTCGGCTTTATACGCGTCGTACTCCGTCTGTAGAGTGGCCAGCGCTGCATCGGCATCGGTTGCCGCCGTCAGCCGCTGCTCAGTATCGGCCTTGTAGGCATCATACTCCGCTTGTAGAGTGGCCCGTGCCGTATCGGCATCGGTTGCCGCCGTCAGCCGCTGCTCAGTATCGGCCTTGTAGGCGTCATACTCCGCCTGTAGAGTGGCCCGTGCCGTATCGGCATCGGTTGCCGCCGTCAGCCGCGGCTCAGCATCGGCCTTGTAGGCGTCATACTCCGCTTGCAGAGCGGCCAGTGCGCCGGTCTGATCCGCGGCAGCCGCCAGCTTTTGCTCGGCGTCGGCTTTATAAGCGTCAAAATCAGCTTGCAGGGCGGTCAGCGCCGCCTCGGTGTCGGCCTTATAGGTATCAAACGCCGTCTGGAGCGCGTCCATGGCCGCCTGCGCGGCGGCCGCGTCGCCCTCGGCCTGCTGGCGGTAGGCGTCAAACTCCGCCTGGAGCGCCGCCAGCGTATCGGCGGCCTTTGTCTGATAGGCGTCAAATTCGGCCTGAAGCGCGGACAGGGCATCCGCGGCGGCCGTATCGCCCGCCGCGGCGAGCGCGGCTTCGGCGCTGGTTTTGTAGGCGTCAAACTCGGCTTGCAGGTCGGCGGTCTTCTGCCCGGCTTCGGCTTTGTAGGCGTCAAATTCCGCCTGGAGCGATTGCAGCGCCTGGGCGGCGTCCTGCGCGGCCTGGGCGTTTGCCTCGCTCTGCGAAAGCGTTTGCTCGGCCTCGGCGTTGGAAGCGTCCAGCCCGGATTGCAGATCGGCAATCGTCTGGTTGGCGTCCGAAAGCTGGGCGGCGGCCTGATCGGCATCCGCCTGCGCGGCTTCCAGCGCGGCGGCGGCCTGTGTGTTGCTGGCCGTCAGCGCCTCGTTTTGCTGCCGCAGCTTGTTTTGCTGAAAAAAGAACACACCGGCGGCTACAGCCGCGGCCACAAGGCACACGCTGAGCACGATGATAAGCATACGTTTGTTGTGGACGGGCGGGGTATTTTGATTTTCCATAGGGAATTCTCCTCTGGCAAACCGCAGGGAATGCGGAGAGTATCGCGGCAAATCGGCTTTTCGGCAATTATACCATAGCCGTTCTTGTTTGTCGATTGCGCGGGGAGGGCCGTTCCGGGACTTTATTATAGAAGAAACACCGTAAAAACATCCGGCCAAAAGCCCGCAACCGGCGGAATCCGGCGGGTATACGGCACGGGAGGCCGGTATCGCCGCTGCGCCGCCTGCGCGGTGAAACATTGACATGGCGGTGTGGCTTTTATTATAATGAAAGTTGTTCTTTGGCGCATTGCCGCAGGGAACGCAATTCGCAGGAAAGGAAACGTCTTACGAATGAAGAAAGTCGCCGTCATTATGGGATCGGACAGCGATCTCCCGGTTTTGCAGCCCTGCTTTGAGCAGCTGAAAGCCTTCGGCATCCCGTTTGAAGCGCATGTGTACAGCGCCCACCGCACGCCTGATGAGGCCGCCCACTTCGCCATGACCGCCAAGGACCACGGCTTCGGCGTGCTGATTGCCGCCGCGGGCAAGGCCGCGCATCTGGCCGGGGCGCTTGCCGCCCGCACGGTGCTGCCGGTGATCGGCATCCCCGTGAAATCGTCCACGCTGGACGGGCTGGACGCGCTGCTGTCCACCGTGCAAATGCCCTCCGGGCTGCCCGTGGCCACCGTCGCCATCGACGGCGCGGCCAACGCCGCCATCCTGGCCGCGCAGATCATCGCGCTGGACGACGACGAGCTGTACGCCCGCCTGTGCCGCGCCCGCGACACCATGAAACAGAAGGTGCTCGACAAGGACGCGTCGCTGACCGTGTCGTAACGCTGCGCTGGAGCGCACGCCCCGCACAGGGGAAACCAAGGGAATATCCACACGTTTTCCACGGTTTTTCCACAAAAAGGCGGGGATATCCACAAAAACCCAGACGAATCCTCAGAAATCGGAACCCGACGCATTTTCCTCAGCTTTTCCACAACTTATCCACAGAAATGGGGGGTTTTCCATGGAGACGCAAGGCTTGCTCTACGAAGGCAAGGCAAAGAAGGTATTTTCCACCGACGATCCGCAGGTATTACTCGTTCGATATAAGGATGATGCCACCGCCTTCAACGGACTGAAAAAGGGAACCATCACCGGCAAGGGCGCCATCAACAACCGCGTGACCAATCATTTGATGCGGATGCTGGAGCAAAAGGGCATTCCGACCCACCTGATCCAAGAGCTGTCCGATACCGAAACGCTGGTCAAGAAGGTGACCATCGTACCGCTGGAGGTGATTGTGCGCAACGTTGCCGCGGGCTCGCTGTCCAAGCGGCTGGGACTGCCCGAGGGCACGAAGCTTCAAAAAACCGTGCTGGAGTTCTGCTATAAGGATGACGAGCTGGGAGACCCCATGGTAAACCAGTACCATATCGCCGCGATGGGCTGGGCCACGGAGGAGGAAATGAAGCTGATCAGCGGATACGCGCTGCAGGTCAACGATGCGCTGCGCGAGTATCTGAAAGATTTGAATATTGATTTGATCGATTTTAAACTGGAGTTCGGGCGTCTTTTGGACGGCACCATCGTGCTGGCCGATGAGATCAGCCCGGACACTTGTCGTTTCTGGGATACTGTAACCCACGAAAAGCTGGATAAAGACCGTTTCCGCCGCGACCTGGGCAAGGTGGAGGACGCCTATCACGAGATCATGAAGCGGCTGATGGGCGAGTAACTTTCCCCGGCACACGCATCTGGCCTTTGCACAAAGGCGCGAGAGGAACGAACGAATGAGTAAACTTCATGAGGAATGCGGTGTATTCGGCATTTATCTCAAGGGGGGGCAAAAGGGCGTGGTACAACCGGTGTACCACGCGCTGTACGCCCTGCAGCACCGCGGCCAGGAAAGCTGCGGCATGGCCGTTAACACGCGCGGCGTTATCGCCTGCTATAAGGATATCGGGCTGGTGGGCGAGGTCTTTACCCGCGATGTGATGGAGAAGCTGCCCGAGGGCTCCATTGCCGTGGGGCATTGCCGCTACGGCACCACCGGGGTGCAAAACCAGGCCAACGCGCAGCCCCTGCTGGTGAACCATTTAAAGGGCGGCATGGCGCTGGCGCACAACGGCAACATCGTAAACGCGCATGCCCTGCGCGAGGAACAGGAGCTGGGCGGCGCGATTTTCCACACCACCAGCGATTCCGAGGTCATCGCCTACACCATTACCCACGAGCGGCTTAAAACCGCCAGCATTGAGGACGCCGTGCTCAGCGCCATGAAGCGGCTCCAGGGCGCGTTTACGCTGGTGCTGGTCAGCCCCACCAAGCTGATCGCCGCGCGCGACCCCAACGGCTTCCGCCCCCTTTGCATGGGCGAAACCGAGGACGGCGTGGTGTTCGCCAGCGAAACCTGCGCGCTGGACGCCATCGGCGCAAAGTTTGTGCGCGATGTGAAACCCGGCGAGGTGGTGGTGGTTGATCAGGACGGCACCCGCACGCTGCGCATGAAGGATCCGCTGCCCTGCCCATCCCTGTGCGTGTTCGAGTTCATCTATTTTGCCCGGCCGGACAGCGTGATCGAGGGCGCGTCCGTGCATCAGGCGCGGCTCAGGGCCGGGGCGTTTCTGGCGCTGGAGCACCCCGTACAGGCGGATGTGGTGGTCGGCGTGCCGGATTCGGGCATTGACGCCGCCATCGGCTACGCGCGCCAGAGCGGCATCCCCTACGGGGTCGGGTTCATTAAAAACAAATATGTCGGGCGCACGTTTATCCAGCCCGGACAGATCGAACGCACCAATGCCGTCAGGATCAAGCTCAACGTGATCCGCTCCACGGTGGAGGGCAAGCGCGTGGTGCTGATTGACGATAGCATCGTGCGCGGCACCACGGCGGCGCGCATCGTAAGCCTGCTGCGCGAGGCCGGAGCCACCGAGGTGCACATGCGCCTGGCCGCCCCGCCGTTTACCCACCCGTGCTATTTCGGCACCGATATCGATTCCACCGAAAACCTGATCGCCGCCGGGCACAGCGTGGCGGAGGTCTGCCGCCTGGTCGGCGCGGACAGCCTGGGCTTTATGCCGGTGGAATGCCTGGATAAGCTCGCCGTGGGCGCGGGCTGCGGCTTCTGCAAGGGCTGCTTTACCGGCGAATATCCCGTGGACCCCAACGGCGCGGCCGCCAAGAACCGGTTTGAAGTGTTTCTGCCAGAACAATAAAAGGGAGGCCCTATGAAAAGCCAATCCGAGAGCTATAAGGCCGCGGGGGTGGATATCACCGCGGGGTACAAGGCCGTGGAGCTGATGAAGGCCCACATTGCCCGCACAATGGTCGGCGGCGCGGGAAAGGGAGCCGGCATTGCCGGCATCGGCGGGTTCGGCGGCATGTTTGAGCTGGATATTACCGATATGCCCCATCCCGTGCTCGTGTCCGGCACGGACGGCGTGGGCACGAAGCTGAAGCTCGCGTTTCTGCTGGATAAGCATAACACCGTGGGGATCGACTGCGTGGCCATGTGCGTCAACGATATCCTCTGCTGCGGAGCCAAGCCGCTGTTTTTCCTGGATTACATCGCCTGCGGCAAAAACGTGCCGGAGAAGATCGCCGCCATTGTGGAGGGCGTGGCCGAGGGCTGCGTGCAGGCGGGCTGCGCGCTGGTCGGCGGCGAAACGGCGGAGATGCCGGGCTTTTACACCGAGGACGAATACGATATCGCGGGCTTCAGCGTGGGCGCGGTGGACAAGGCGAAAATACTGGACAAGCAAACGATGCAGCCGGGCGACGCGCTGATCGCGCTGCCATCCAGCGGGGTGCATTCCAACGGGTTTTCGCTGGTGCGAAAGGTGCTGGGCGACAGGCTGATGGACTACGCCGAGGAGCTGCTCACCCCCACCCGCATCTATGTCAAACCCATGCTGGCGCTGCTTGACGCCGTACCGGTGCGCGCCGCGGCGCACATCACCGGCGGCGGTTTTTACGAAAACATCCCCCGCGCGCTGGGGGACGGCATGATGGCAAGAATCCGCAAATCTGACGTGAAAACGCCCGGGATCTTCCGTGTCCTTCAGGAGACGGGCAAGATCCCCGAACGGGATATGTTCAACACCTTCAACATGGGCGTGGGCATGGTGGCTGTGGTGCCGGGGGCCGACGCGGCCAAAGCCGTCTCGGTGCTTACGGATCACGGCGTGGCCGCCTATGTGCTCGGCGAGATCGTAAAGGGCGAAGGGGTGGAGCTGTGGTAGCCATCGCGGTGCTGGTGTCCGGCGGGGGCACCAACCTGCAGGCGCTTATTGAGGCGCAGCAGGCCGGGAAGCTTAAAAGCGGAAAGATCACGCTGGTCGTCTCCTCCAAGGCCGATGCCTACGCCCTCACCCGCGCGCAGGAAGCGGGCATTGAAACCGCCGTGCTGGAGAAGGAGCCCTCGGCCGAGGCCTATGCCGAAAAGCTGACCGCGCTGCTGCGGGCCCACGGCATCGGGCTGGTGGTGCTGGCGGGCTTCATGCTCATCCTGCATCAAAATGTGATCCGCGCCTATGAAGGCCGCATCCTCAACGTGCATCCCAGCCTGATCCCGTCGTTTTGCGGCGCGGGCTATTACGGGCTTAAGGTGCACAAGGCGGCGCTGGACTACGGCGTGAAGGTGACCGGCGCGACCGTGCACCTGGTGAACGAGATTCCCGACGGCGGCAGGATATTGGCGCAGAAGGCCGTGAAAATCAAAAAGGGCGACACGCCCGAAAGCCTGCAAGAGCGCGTAATGGAAAAGGCCGAGTGGAAGCTGCTGCCGCGCGAAACCGAAAAGCTGGCCAGGAAGCTGGCCAAAAAACAGGCAAAAAAAGCACCGGAGGGAAACGGATGGTAAAATCGATTGTCGAGCTGCTGAGCGGCAACCCCTATCCCGGCCGCGGGATCCTGCTCGGGCAAACGGCGGACGGCCGCGCGCTGATCGCCTATTTCATCATGGGCCGCAGCGTGAACAGCCAAAACCGCGTGTTTACGCAAAAGGACGGCGGCATCATCACCGAGGCGTTCGACCCCTCCAAAATGGTCGATCCCAGCCTGATCATCTACGCCCCCGTGCGCGTGTTTGACCCGGAAACCACGATTGTGACCAACGGCGACCAGACCGATACGGTTTATGATGCGCTGGCGGCGGGGAAGCCCTTCGAGGCCGCCCTGCGCACCCGCACCTTTGAGCCGGATCCGCCCAACTATACCCCGCGCATTTCCGGGCTATTGCGGGTGGAGGACAGCGGCATGGCCTATCAGCTGTCCATCCTCAAGGCGGGCACGAACGAAAGCGCCCTGCGCTGCTTTTTCGATTACCCCGATCCCCAGCCGGGCGAGGGCCGTTTCATCAGCACCTACGTAACCGACGGCAGCCCCCTGCCCAGTTTCACGGGCGAGCCCGTGCCGGTAGCCTTGGGAAATGAGGATATCGACGCGTTTACAAACGCCCTGTGGAACGCATTGGACGAGAACAACCGCGTCAGCCTTTTTGTGCGCGCCATCGACCTGCGCACGGGGGAAACCCGGACGCGGATTGTGAACCGGCACGCGGGAGAAGCCGAATGAAACCGACAACGGAAGAATGCCTGGACGCGATCGTAGCCCGCATCAGCGCCATGCAGGCCGTGCAGGCGGTGGGCATCAGCGGCGGCAAATCGCCGCTGCCTGAAAAAGGCGAGGGCGATATCGACGTTTTCATTTACTGTGATGAGCTGCCCAGCCTTGCGGACAGGCAGGCCGTTCTGCTTGCGCCGGAGGGCCATGCGGAAAACGCCAAAGTGCGGGTGTTTGAGGGCGGCCGCTGGGGCAGCGGCGACTTTATGCTTATCAACGGTGTGGAAACGTGGCTGATGTACTTCACCCTGCGGGAAACCCGTGAGGATGTGGATGCGATTCTGGCAGGCAAATGGCCGGATAAGCTGGACAACGCCTATTATCCCATCGGCCGTCTGGGCATGCTGAGCAGGATCACCGTGCTGTTTGACAGGAGCGGGTTTCTGCAAACCCTTAAAAACCGCCTCGCCGTGTATCCCCCGGAGCTTGGGAAAACCCTGGCGGACCATCATCTGCGGATGCTTGGCGATACGGAGGACCTCAACCGTGCCGTAACCCGGCGGGACGCGCTGTTTTACCACTTCGCGCTGGACCTCGCGCTGGATCATTTCCTGCAGGCGCTGTTTGCCATGAACCGGTGCTACTTTCCCAGCCGCAAACGGACGCTGCAATATATCGGCGGCTTTCAGGTGAAGCCCGAAAACTGTGAGGCCCGGCTGCTGCAAACGCTCCGCCTGGGCGGGAGCGGTGAAACCGTACCCCAATCCTATGCCGTCTGGGAAAGCCTGACGGCGGAACTGGCCGGGCTGTACGCCGCGGCCGGTGGCGGCACACAACAAGCAAAGGAGAAAAGCAATGAATGAACTGGAGCTGAAATACGGCTGTAACCCCAACCAGAAGCCCGCGCGGATTTTTATGCGGGAGGGCGGCGAGCTGCCCATCAAGGTGCTGTGCGGGCGGCCGGGCTATATCAACTTTCTGGACGCGTTCAACGGCTGGCAGCTGGTGCGGGAGCTGAAAAAAGCCACGGGGCTGCCCTCGGCCACGAGCTTTAAGCATGTAAGCCCCGCGGGTGCGTCGGTGGGCCTGCCGCTTACCGATACGCTGCGCAAAATCTACTTCGTGCCCATGGACGCGGAGCTTTCTCCTTTGGCGTGCGCCTATGCCCGCGCGCGCGGCGCGGACCGCATGAGCTCCTTCGGGGACTGGATTTCCCTGTCCGATGTGTGCGATGTGCCCACGGCCAGGCTCATCAAGCCGGAGGTATCGGACGGCGTCATCGCCCCCGGATATGAGCCCGAGGCGCTGGAAATTTTGATGTCCAAGCGCAAGGGCGCTTACAACATTGTGCAAATCGATCCGGCGTACGAGCCCGAGGCCATCGAGCACAAGGATATCTTCGGCATCACGTTTGAGCAGGGCCGAAACGAGCTTGTGATCGGCAACGATTTTTTTGCCAACGTGGTCACGAAAAACAAAACCCTGTCCGAAAGCGCCAAACGCGACCTCGCCATCGCCATGATCGCCCTCAAGTACACCCAGTCCAACTCCGTGTGCTACGTTAAGGACGGCCAGTGCATCGGCATCGGCGCGGGGCAGCAGAGCCGCATCCACTGCACCCGGCTCGCGGGCGACAAGGCGGATATCTGGTGGCTGCGCCAGCACGAAAAGGTGTTGAACCTGCCTTTCCGCAGCGATATCCCCAACCCCAACCGCGATAACGCCATCGACCGTTACGTGAGCACCGAAAGCCTGACCACCGTGCTGGCCGACGGCGCCTGGCAGACGCTTTTCACCGAAAAACCGGAGGAATTCACCGTGGCGGAAAAGAAAGCCTGGCTTGCGAAAAACACCGAAGTCAGCCTGGGCAGCGACGCGTTCTTCCCCTTCTCCGATAATATCGACCGCGCCGCCCAATCCGGCGTGCGCTACATCGCGGAGCCCGGCGGCAGCAAGCGCGATCAGGAAGTGATCGACGCCTGCGATAAGTACGGGATTGCGATGGCGTTTACCGGCTTGCGGCTGTTCCATCACTGAGCGGCGATGGAATAACCGTAAGCAATAGGCAATGGGCAACGGAAGCGTGTGTGCCCGGCGGGCACCGCGGCATAGCCGTGAATGAAGCCTGAGAAGGTTTACAGAGCAGAACGACCCAAAGGGCGTGCTGCGATAAGAAACCGGGCGGGGCGATTGGCAGGCAGTAGCACGGTAATAAAAGCGAGCGGGCAAACTGTGGTATGGTTGCTCCGAAACCCGTTGATTTTATTCTCCATTCCGCCTTGGTTTGCAAATGAGCCGCAAAGCGATTACGGATTATGATGGTCTTCGTTCCCGGCAATGAAAAGAGTGCGCAGCAATCCTTTCAAAACCCCGCAGGCCCATTCCTCATTTTTACGCCTTCTTTCTCATTCGTTACTTCCCCCTTTCCCCTTCCTCATTCAGCCCTTTGGAGGATATACATGAAAGTCTTAGTCATCGGCGGCGGGGGCCGCGAGCATGCCCTGATTACCAAGCTGGCGGAAAGCCCTGATATTGATAAGCTCTATTGCGCGCCGGGCAACGGCGGCATCGCCGCGCTGGCGGAGTGTGTTGCCATCGCCGCCACGGATGTGGAAAAGCTCGCGGCCTGGGCGCAGAAGCATGAAGTGGAGTACGTGGTCGTCGCCCCGGATGATCCCCTGTGCCTGGGGCTGGTGGATTTGCTCCAAGAAAAGGGGATCCCGGCTTTCGGCCCCTCCAAAGCTGCCGCGCGCATTGAGGGCAGCAAGGTGTTTGCCAAGGAGCTGATGGAGCAAAACCATATTCCTACCGCCAAATGCGCCGTGTTTGACAGCATGGTGGGCGCGATGGGGTACATCGCGGAAGGCCCTGTGCCGCTGGTGGTGAAGGCCGACGGCCTTGCGCTGGGCAAGGGCGTGATCATCTGCCATAACCGCGCCGAAGCCGCCGAGGCCGTGCGCGATATGCTGGAAAAGAAAAAGTTCGGTGCATCCGGCAGCCGCGTGGTGATTGAGGAATTTCTGGAGGGCCCGGAGGTCAGCGTGCTGGCGTTTACCGATGGCGAAACGCTTGTGCCCATGGTGTCGTCCATGGATCACAAGCGCGCGCTGGACGGCGACAAGGGTTTAAACACCGGCGGTATGGGCGTGATTGCCCCCAATCCCTACTACACGGAGGAAATCGCACAGCAGTGCATGGAGACCATTTTCCTGCCCACCCTGCGCGCGATGAACGCCATGGGCAACCCGTTCAAGGGCTGCCTGTATTTCGGGCTGATGCTGACCAAGGACGGCCCCAAGGTGATCGAGTACAACTGCCGCTTTGGCGATCCCGAAGCGCAGGCGGTGCTGCCGCTGCTGCAGACCGATCTGTTTGCCATCCTGCGGCACGTAACGGCGGGCACGCTCAAAGACGCGGACGTGAGGTTTTCCTCCGGCGCGAGCTGCTGCGTGGTGCTGGCCTCGGGCGGGTACCCGCTGGCCTATGAAAAGGGCAAGTCCATCCGGGGGCTGGCGGCGGTGAAATCGCTGCCGGATACCTGGGTGTTCCACGCGGGCACCAAAAAGGAAGGCAAGCAGATCGTCACCAGCGGCGGGCGTGTGCTGGGCGTAACGGCGGTGGCCGATACCCTGCCCCTGGCCATTGCGCGCGCTTATGAAGCCGCGGATAAAATCACGTTCGATGGCGCGCACATGCGCACGGATATCGGACAAAAGGCACTACTCGGTAAGCGATGAACCAATCCCTTGCGTTAGGTAAACGCTGATTCAATCCCCTGCGCGCTGGCACGTTATCATTCCGCCAGCTTGAGCTTGCGAAAGCCTGGACGTAGCGCTGCTGCTACTGCGGCTTTCGCAAACCCAATCTGACGAAAGTCTAACGCACCACCGCACAAGCGCTTTACGCATCGTTTACCTGATTATCGCTTCCCACAGGCATAAAAAGACGTACAGGAGTAAGGAGAGCATATGGCAGTATATCGCGTGTACACGGAGAAAAAAGCGGGATACGATGTGGAGGCGAAGGCGCTCCGCCATGAAATCCGCCACATTCTGCTGATCAAAAGCCTGACGGGCGTTCGGATCCTGAACCGTTACGATATCGAGGGCATCGACAGGGCGCTGTTTGAGCAGTGCCTGCCGGTGGTGTTTTACGAGCCCCAGACGGACGCGTATTCCTTTCATCTGCCGGGCGAGGTAAAGCAGGCGGGTGTTACGCCCCTTGCGGTGGAGGCCCTGCCCGGCCAGTTTGATGTGCGCGCCGCCAGCTGTGAGGAATGTGTGCAGCTGGTCAGCAAGGGCGACCGCCCCGCCGTGCGCACCGCCAAGCTCTATCTGCTGGAGGGCGACCTGAGCGGGGAGGATATCGCGCGGATCAAAAAGCATCTCATCAACCCCGTGGAATGCCGCGAGGCCGATCTGGCCGAGAAGCAGACCCTGAAACAACAGTATGACGCGCCGCCCGATGTGGAAATCCTCACGGGCTTTACCGCGATGAACGCCGCGCAGATTGCCGAATTTGTAAAGGGCTATGGTCTGGCGATGGACGCGGACGATTTGGCCTTCTGCCTGGACTATTTCAAGGCCGAGGGCCGGGATCCGTCGCTGACCGAGATCCGGATGCTGGATACCTACTGGTCGGATCACTGCCGCCACACCACGTTTTTAACCGCGCTGGACGACGCGGCCTTCCAGAAGCCCGCGGTGGAGGCGGCGTTCAGGCGCTACCTTGCCCTGCGCAAGGAGCTGGGCCGCGAGCACAAGCCCATCACCCTGATGGATATCGCCACCATCGGTCAGAAAGCCCTCAAGGCGCGGGGCGGACTCGCGAATCTGGATATCTCGGAGGAGATCAACGCCTGTTCGATTGTAATCGACGTTGAAGATGAAAAGGGGACGAAGTCCCCGTGGCTATTGATGTTCAAAAACGAAACCCATAACCACCCCACCGAGATTGAGCCCTTCGGCGGCGCGGCTACCTGCATCGGCGGCGCGATCCGCGATCCGCTCTCCGGGCGCACGTACGTGTATCAGGCGATGCGCGTTACCGGCGCGGGCAACCCGCTCACCCCTGTGCGGGATACGCTCCCCGGCAAGCTGCCCCAGCGCAGGATCGTGACCACTGCGGCCGCGGGCTACGCGGCCTACGGCAACCAGATCGGGCTGGCGACAGGCCTGGTGGAGGAGCTGTACCACGACGGCTATGTGGCCAAGCGCATGGAGATCGGCGCGGTGGTGGGCGCGGCGCCGCTCAGCCATGTGCGGCGCGAGCAGCCGCTGCCGGGTGACCTGATTATTCTGCTGGGCGGCCGCACCGGGCGCGATGGCTGCGGCGGGGCCACAGGATCGTCCAAGAGCCATAAGCTGGAAAGTTTGGAAAGCTGCGGCGCGGAGGTGCAAAAGGGCAACCCCGTGACTGAGCGAAAGCTGCAGCGCCTGTTCCGGGATGAGAAGGTGACGCAGCTCATCAAGCGCTGCAACGATTTTGGCGCGGGCGGCGTGAGCGTGGCCATCGGCGAGCTGGCCGACGGCCTGATCATCGATCTGGATCAGGTGCCCAAGAAATACGAGGGGCTGGACGGCACGGAGCTGGCGATTTCCGAAAGCCAGGAGCGCATGGCCGTGGTTGTGGCCGCGGCGGACGCGCAGGCCTTTATCGCCTTCGCCAACGCCGAAAATCTGGAAGCGTCGGTGGTGGCCGAGGTAACCGAAGAACCCCGCCTCCGGATGACGTGGCGCGGGAAAGAGATCGTAAACATCGCGCGCGATTTCTTAAACTCCAACGGAGCGAGCAAGCATGCCGCCGCCTTTGTGCCGGATGATGAAATCCGCCCCGTGCCGTTTGCGGGGGATACCACGGCTGAAAAGCTGATGAGCATGGTCACCGATTTAAATATATGCTCCCACAAGGGGCTTTCGGAGCGGTTTGATTCCACCATCGGCGCGGCCAGCGTGCTGATGCCCTTCGGCGGCAAAACGCAGCTTACCCCCGCGCAGGCCATGGCGGCCAAGCTGCCCGTGCTGCACGGCGATACCGATACCTGCTCAGGCATGGCTTACGGCTTTCACCCGCAGCTGATGGCGCAAAGCCCGTACGAGGGCGCGTACCAGAGCGTGGTGGAGAGCCTTTGCCGCCTGGCCGCGAGCGGGTTTGATGTGCGGCGCGCCTACCTCACCTTTCAGGAATATTTTGAGCGCATGACGGACGACCCCAAAACCTGGGGCAAGCCGATGGCCGCCCTGCTGGGCGCGCTGGACGCGCAGCTGGATTTCGGCATCGCCGCCGTGGGCGGCAAGGACAGTATGAGCGGCACCTTTGAATCCATTCACGTACCGCCCACGCTGGTCAGCTTCGCGGTGGCCCCCGGCAGCGCGCAGGCGGTGATCTCGCCGGAGTTCAAAGCGGCGGGGCACGCGCTGTACTACCTCCCCTACTATAAAGAAACGCTGATGGAAACGCTGGATACCCTCTATGACTTGATTGTGAAAAAGCAAATCATCAGCGCGTGGGCCGTGGGGCTGGGCGGCATCGCCGAGGGACTGTTCAAGATGGCCGTCGGCAACCGCCTGGGCGCGGCGGTGGACGCGGGCTTTACCCGTGACCTGTTTGCCCAGGAGATCGGCGGCATCATCGTGGAGGCGGCCGAGCCGCATCCAAAGGCGGCGCTGCCCTGTGATTGGGTGCGGCTGGGTGAAACCGTTGCCCAATACACGCTTACCTATCAGGGCGAAACCCACGAGCTGGAACCCCTGCAGGAGGCGTGGGAAGAAAAGCTTTCGCCGGTGTTCCCCTACCGCGGCGCGGGCGAGGCCGTGGAGGACGCGGCTTTCAATGCCGATATCTGGGCCGCCCCCGCGGTGAAGCACGCCAAACCGCGCGTGATCATCCCCACCTTCCCCGGCACCAACTGCGAGATCGATACTGCCCGCGCGCTGGAGCGCGCCGGGGCCGAGCCCGTGATCGCCCTTATCAACAACCTCACGCCCGACCACGTGGCGCGGAGCGTGGACCGCATTGCCGCGCAGATCGACGGCGCGCAGATGATCGTGTTCCCCGGCGGCTTCTCCGGCGGCGACGAGCCGGACGGTTCCGGCAAGTTCATCACCGCGTTTTTCCGCAATCCTCGCATGGCCGGGGCCGTAACCGGGCTCCTGAAAGACCGCGACGGGCTGATCCTGGGTATCTGCAACGGCTTTCAGGCACTGATCAAGCTGGGGCTTGTGCCCTTCGGCCGCATCATTGATACCGACGCCGATTGCCCCACCCTCACCTTCAACACCATCGGCCGCCACCAGAGCATGCTGGTGCGCACCATGATCGTGTCCGACAACAGCCCGTGGCTTAAAAACTGCGCCGTGGGCGATATCCACACCATTCCCGTAAGCCACGGCGAGGGCCGCTTTGTGTGCCCGGACGAGCTTTTAAAAACCCTGATCGACAACGGCCAGATCGCCACCCAGTATGTGGATCTGTCCGGCCGCCCGACGATGGACCTGCGCTACAACCCCAACGGCAGCGCGCTGGCCGTGGAAGGCATTCTCTCCCCGGACGGCCGCGTGTTCGGCAAAATGGCGCACAGCGAGCGCTCCGGTAAAAACCTGTACAAGAATGTGGACGGCGCCAAGTACCAGCCGATTTTGGAGAACGGCGTGGCGTACTTCCGGTAATGGGGCAGCGCGTGGGAACGGGGAATGGGGAACGGCGGTGCGGCTATATTCGCAGCCGGGTGATTTCCATTGCGGATCCCTGTCCGGGATACCTCATGCTGCCCAGAGCAAACAAACAACAGGAACGATAGAAAATCAAAGATTGCGCAGCAAGCTTCCCACAATTCCACATTCCGCATTTGCCCACGATATGCAACGAGGAGGTTATACGATGCAGGATACCCATGCCATCTACACCAGCCCCTTCTCCGCCCGCTACGCGAGCCCGGAGATGCAGTTTATCTTTTCCGAGGACAACAAATTCCGTACCTGGCGCAAGCTCTGGATCAGCTTGGCGAAGGCGGAGCAGCGGCAGGGGCTGCCCATCAGCGATCAGCAGATCGCGGAGATGGAGGCGCATGCCGACGACGTGAACTATGAGGACGCGCAGCGCCGTGAAAAGGAAACCCGCCACGATGTGATGAGCCACGTCTACGCCTACGGGCTGCAATGCCCGCTGGCCAAGCCCATCATCCATCTGGGCGCGACCAGCTGCTACGTGGGCGACAATACCGATATCATCATCATGCGGCAGGGCCTCCAATTGGTGCGCGGCAAGGCGCTGGCGGTGCTTAAGCACTTACGGGGCTTTGCGTTGGACTACAAGGCCATGCCCGCGCTGGCCTACACGCATATGCAGCCCGCCCAGCCCACCACTGTGGGCAAGCGCGCCACCCTGTGGATGAACGAGCTGGTGATGGACCTCGAGGAGATCGAGCACCGGCTTTCCACGCTGGCGCTGCTGGGCAGCAAGGGCACCACCGGCACGCAGGCCAGCTTTGTGGAGCTGCTTCATGACGGGGAAAAGATTGACCAGATTGAAAAGGATATCGCCGCTGATTTCGGGTTTGCCCGCGTGGTGCCCGTGAGCGGCCAAACCTACAGCCGCAAGGTGGATTTTCAGGTGCTGTCGGTGCTGTCGGGCATCGCGCAGACGGCCAGCAAGTTCAGCTACGATCTGCGGCTGCTGCAAAGCTTCAAGGAGATGGAGGAGCCGTTTGAAAAAGAACAGATCGGTTCCTCCGCCATGGCGTACAAGCGCAACCCCATGCGCTCGGAGCGCATTTCCGCGCTCAGCCGCTTTGTGATGGTGGATCAGTTGAACGCCGCCGTCACCGCGGGCACGCAGTGGTTTGAGCGCACGCTGGATGACAGCGCCAACCGCCGCCTGTCCGTGGCGGAGGGCTTCCTCGCGGTGGACGGCATTTTGAACATCTTCATGAACGTGGCCGGCGGGCTGGTGGTATACCCCAAGGTGATCCGCGCGCGCCTGATGGCGGAGCTGCCGTTTATGGCGACCGAGAATATTTTGATGGACGCCGTCAAGCGCGGCGGCGACCGGCAGGAGCTGCACGAAAAGATCCGCGTTTACTCGCAGGAGGCCGCCCGCCGCGTGAAACAGGATGGCGAGCCCAACGATCTGCTGGACCGTATTGCCGCCGATCCGGCGTTCAAAACCACCAGGGCGGAGCTGGAGGCCGTGCTTGACCCGAACAATTTCTCCGGCCGCAGCGCCGAGCAGGTGGACAACTTCGTGAAGAACGTGGTCGATCCGTTGCTGAAACGCAATGAAAAAAACATCGGCGGCGAAGTGGCGCTGAACGTATAATTCTATCGATAAACGCTGAACCAATCCCTTATGCGCTGGCGCGTTGTCTTTCCGCCGGGTTGGGCTTGCAGAACCCTCGACGCAGCGTTGCTGCTGCTTCGGGTTACGCAAGTCCAACCCGACAACAATCTAACGCGCCATCGCACAAGCGCATTATTCAGCATTTACCCAGCATATGATAAAAGGACAACAGCATGAACTATCTTCTTGTCAACGGCAGCCCGCGCAGGGGCAACACCTGGAAGCTGGCGGAGCTGATCAAGGCCCGGATTTTGGAGGCCCAGCCGGACGCCGCCTTCCGTGAGCTGCACCTTGCGCAAGCGGCGCTGCCGTTTTGCCTGGGGTGTTCCAATTGCTTCCGGCTGGGGCCGGAACACTGCCCGCACCGGGCCGTGATGGAGTCAATTCTGGCGGAGCTCAATTGGGCGGACGGCGTGATCGTGTCCCTGTCCACGTACAACATGGCCGCGCCCGCGCTGTATAAAAATCTGGAAGATCACCTGTGCTATCTGCTGCACAGGCCTTGTTTCTTTACAAAAAAAGCGCTGGTGGTCACCACCACCGGCGGCGTGGGCGCCGCGAAAGCCGCGAAAACCGCAGCGGGCACGCTGACCGGCATCGGCTTTAACCGCGCGTACCGGCTGGCGGTGCCGTCCCACAGCTGGAACTGCTTTGCGCCCACCGAAAAACAGTCCCGCAAAGCCCGGGCCGCTACCGCGCGCTTTGCGGCCGATGTGGGGTCGGGTATCCTGCATCCGCCGGGGCTGCTGAACCTGATCCCCTACAACCTGTTCCGCGGCATGTGCGTTTGGCAGACGTCCGCCGGGCCCTACCCGACCGCCGACGGCCCGCACTGGACGGACCCCGTCCGCGCCCGCCGCTGCTACGATGCCGCCGTGCCCGTGCGCGGGTACCACAGGCTGTTCGGCAGCCTGTTTTACGGCATCGGGAAGGTTGCGGGCAAACGGGTGACAGTCAGCTATCGGAAATGACGCCGAATCGGGGCGCGGGGAAAATCAGGAATGAAAAATGAGGAATGGGCAGCGGAAGCGAGTGTGCCCATTCCTCATTCCATTCCCGTTTCCATTTTTCCTTGGTAAACGCTGCCTAAATCCCCTTACACGTTGGCGTGTTCTCTTTCCGCCAGCTTGAGGCTGCAAAACCTTCGATGTAGCGCCGCTGCTACTTCAGCTTTCGCAAGCCCAACCTGACGAAAAGCTGACGCACCATGGCACAAGCGCTTTACTCAGCGTTTACCTGACCGCACTGCCTCACGCTTCCCCGCAGGGTCAGTTTGGGGGAATAGATGATGCGGGAGCGGTCTCCCAGCGGGTTTTCCAGGCGGCGCAGCAGCACCTCGGCAGCGGAGCAGCCCATCACCTTGGGATCGCAGCTGATGGAGGTGATGTTGAGGCCGTCCTCGTTGATGAGGGGGGAATCGTCAAAGCAGACCACGCTGTAATCCTCCGGGATGCGCAGGTTCAGCTTGGCAAGCTGGTGGGCCAGCCCGGCGGTCATGTAGGCATTGTTGACAAACACGGCGGTGTAATCGCGCGTGGCCAGCCAATTGGCAAACTCCTTGCCGCTGGCGCGGGAAAGATCGCCGTACACGATATCCTCCTTGCCCAGGGTCAGGCCGTTGTCATCCATGGCGTCGGCAAAGCCGCGCAGGCGGTCCTGCGGGGCGGCGGAGTTCTGCGGCCCGGAAAGGTGTGCAATCCGGCGGTGCCCGTTTTCCAGCAGGTGGGTGGCGGCCAGATAGCCGCCGCGGTAATTGTCGATGCGCACGATATCCAGATCCAGCGAGCGGATGTGGCGGTTGACCAGCACTACGGGCACCTTGGCGTATTGCAGAAAGGAAACCAGCTCCGGCGTTTTGACCGCCGTGATCATAATGATGCCGCCGTAGCCCCCGGCCTCGGCGCGCTGCATGCACTGGAGCTCGGTTTCGGCATTGTAATTGCTGATGCACAGCGCCACGGTGAAGCCCTGCGCGTTGAGCACCTCGTAGATGCCCGCGATGATACTGGCAAAAAACTCCGAGGCGATGTCGCCTACCACCACCAGAATCATTCTGGAGATCGGCCCTTTGCCGGAAAACATTTCGTCGGCGCTGGATATGCCCAGGGCGCGCATCGCCTCGCGGATTCTGCGCATGGCCTCCGGGCTCACCCTGGCGCTGTTGGTAAACGCGCGTGAAACCGTTGCATACGATAGCCCCGCTTTTTCGGCAATCTGCTTTTGCTGGATCATGGATACACCGCCTCCGATCCCTTGTATGGTAACGAAAACGGGACTGTTTAGCAAGGCGGAATTTCAAATTATTGATGAAATATCATGAAATCGATGAAATTGAATGGTCATCGGACCGCGGTTTGCGTACGATAGGCATACAGTGACAAACAGCTGAAAAACGGCTATGTTTGCAATGAAACGAATAGGGAGGATTTATTATCATGAAAAAGGCAATTCTGCTGATCCTGACGCTGGCCCTGCTGATGACGACCGTCTCGGCCTTTGCGGCGGATGACACCGTTACCATGCGCTGGTTTATCACGCTGGCGGACGACCATCCCGTGTCTGTGGCGGCGCGCAAAATGGCGGAGTCCGTCAGCGCGGAAACCAACGGCCGCATCCAGCTCGAAATCTATTCAAACAGCGTGCTCGGCAACGAAAGCGAGGGCATGGACATGATCCGCATGGGTACAGTGGAGGCCGGCATTATCGGCGCGGCGCTGTACCCGGATTACTCCGAGGCGTCCAACGTGGTGCTGCTGCCCTACACCTTCGGCTCTGTGGCGGGCTACATGGCCTGGATGCGCCAGGTGGGTATGCAGCCCGACGGCCCCTTCGGCGATGTGTTTACCCAGGCCACCGGCTGCGATATCATCAGCGCGCACGCCTCCGGCTTCCGTCACCTGACCACCAATAAGCAGGTGAAGAGCCCCGCCGATCTGGCCGGGATGAACATCCGCGCCCTGCCCACGGAGCTTGGCCAGGCTGTGGTGAACGGGCTGGGCGGCAACGCCGTGGCCGTTGCGTTTGCCGAGCTGTACACTGCGCTGCAGACCAACGTGGTGGACGGGCAGGAAAACCCGCTGTCCACCATCTACGCCAATAAATTTTATGAAGTGCAGTCGAACCTCTGCATGACCGGCCACCTGCTGGCCAACTCCTTCTTCGTGGTCAACGACGCGTTCTGGAAAAGCCTGACCGATGAGGACCGCGCCGTGATCCAGAAGTATGTGGATATCGCCGCCGACGAGATCAACGAGGACGCCGTATCCAACGACGACAACTACATCGCCTTGCTGGAAGCCGAAGACATGACCATTTTGAAACCCGACGAATTCGATTACGACGCCTTTAAGGAAAGCTGCATCGCCAGGGTGAAGGAAACCTTCTCCGGTTCCCAGTACGGTGATTGGTGGACGCTGCAGGCCGAAATCCAGGCGTGGCTTACGGCAAACGGATATTAAGCTGCCGCCTCTTTGCAACCGCCGCGGGGAGGCAGCCTCTCCCCGCGGCATGCGCGCCATTTGACCAGACGAGGAGAACCGTTGCATGAAAAAGCTCAAAACCCTGTGGGATCATCTGGAGGAAGGGCTGCTGCTGCTTCTGTTTTTGGGGATGATCCTCACCGTGCTTTTACAGGTGGTCAACCGCCAGGTTTTGCACCTGACCCTCGGCTTTACCGAGGAGCTGGCCCGGTTTATGTACATCTATACCGCGTTCATCGGCTTCTCCTGCGCCACCCGGCTGGATACGCACCTGCGGATCGATCTGCTGCCCCAGCGCATGAGCCCCGCCGTGCGCCGTGTTTTCAACATCACGGAGGCCGTGATTACCATCGGCGTCGCCGTGTGGCTGATCTCCGTCAGCGGCGACTGGCTGGTGTTCCAGGCCCGGGCCAAGGCCTCGGCGCTGCGCTGGCCGATGAAGTACATCTATATCATCTGTCCGGTTTCCATGGTGCTGGTCATCCTGCGGTCGGCCGAGCGGATTGTGAAGGAATTTACGGGAAAGAAAAACCTGCCGGATGGCGGAAGGGGAGAAGCGCATGACTGAGATTTTGCTGATGCTTTCCATTTTTGTCGTGCTGCTGGCGGTGGGGTTTCCGGTATACCTGTCCATGCTCATTCCCTCGGCGATTTATATTTTCACCAGCCAGGATATCGCGGTGATCACGCTGGTGCAGAAGATGTTTGCGGGCGTCAACAGCTTTCCGCTGCTGGCCGTGCCGTTTTTCATCCTGGCGGGCAACCTGATGAACCGCGGCAGCGTAACCACGCGCATCTTCCGCTTTGCCCGCGCCATGGTCGGGCACTGGCGCGGCGGGCTGGGGTACGTCAACATTCTGGCGAGCGTCATTTTCTCCGGCATGTCCGGCTCGGCACTGGCGGATGTGGGCGGCCTGGGCCAGATCGAGATCAAGGCGATGGACGAGGCCGGATATCCCAAGGACTTTACCTTCGGCATCACGGCGGCCAGCGGCACCATCGGGCCGATCATCCCGCCGAGCGTGCCGTTTGTGGTGTACGCCTCCTACGCCAGCGTTTCCACGGGGGCGCTGTTCATGGCGGGCATCCTGCCGGGCGCGCTGATTGCGCTTACGCTGGGGATCATGTGCTTTTTCATCTCCCGCAGGCGCAAGTTTCCGCGGGAGCGGCGCGTGGGCTTCCGGGAGTTTTTGAAGCTGTTCAAGGAGAGCATCCTGGCGATGCTGATGCCCGTGATCATCATCGGCGGCATCTGGACGGGCTGGTTTACCGCCACCGAGGCCGCGATGGTCGCCATTGTGTACGCCGTGATCATCTCCGTGTTTGTGTACCGGGATATCAAGCCGCGCGAGCTGCCCGGGATTTTGCTGCAATCCATGAAGATGGTGCTGCCGGTACTGGCGGTGATCATCTCGGCGACCGTGTTCTGCTATATCCTGACGTATGAAAAGCTAGACGCCTATGTGCTCTCGGCGCTGCTGTGCGTGTTTGTGTTCCTGATGGGCATGGTTTTCGAAAGCACGGTCACGGTGCTGCTGCTGGTGCCGATCCTCACCACGCTGTGCGCGGAGTTCGGCTTCAGCATGGTGCACCTGGGCGTGGTGATTGTGCTGGGCAACATGATCGGGCTGATCACGCCGCCGATCGGCATGACGCTGTTTGTAATGTCCTCGGCGTTTGATGAGCCGGTGATGAGCATCGCCCGGTATTGCAGAATCTGGTATTTTCCGCTGATTCTTTCCTGGCTGATGATCGCGTTCATCGAGCCGCTGAGCACGCTGGTGCCCCGGCTGATCGGGCTGGGCTGACAACATTTGATGAAATTGAGGATACGACTGTGAAAAACGAGACGATTCGGGAAGCCTTGGCGGGTACGCGGCTGGCGTTCGGCACGCACTGCTCCAGCCGGGATATCGGGCTGTACGAAATCTGCGGCCGCTTGGGATACGACTATGTGTGGATTGATAACGAGCATGCGGGGATGACCTTCCCCATGATCTACAACGGCATCGTGGGCAGCGCCGCGGGCGGGGCGGCCTCGCTGGTGCGCGTGGCCGGGCACGCGATGGAGGATATCAAGCCAATTCTGGAGATGGGCCCCGAGGGCATTGTGGTGCCGATGGTCAACACCGCCGCGCAGGCCGAAACGATTGTCAGCTACTGCCAGTATCCGCCCGCGGGCATCCGCGGCTTCGGCCCGCTGCGCGCCATTGATTATTACCAGACCTCCGTGGATGACTACCTGGCCCACGCCAACCGCAACACCGCGTGCCTGCTGCAATGCGAGCACGCGGACGCGGTGAAAAACCTGGATGAAATTTTGGAGGTGCCGGGCGTAGACGCGATCATCTGCGGCCCGGTGGACCTGTCCGCGTCCGTGGGCAAGCTCGGCAAGCTGGACGACCCCGAGGTGAAGGGGCTGATGGCGCAGATTATCAAAAAATGCAAGGCCGCTCACAAGCCCTTCGGTGTTTCCATCGGGTATAACCTGCCGCTGGTCGGGTACTGGATTGAAAACGGCGCGACCCTCGTATCCATGGGCACGGCCTATGATTATTTCGCTATGACCTCGCGGCAGGTGCTGGATAAGGTGCGCGGCGGGGATTTCAGCTAGTCAAAAATGATCGGTCCAGGGCCGATGGCCCTGGTCAGGATGCAAGGGCGAAGCCCTTGCCCAGGGGTTGGGGCGGAGCCCCTCCACAGGACAAGGTTCACAACGTTCAGCCAAAGCGAGCGAACAGCGCCGCAGGCGCTATGAGGTGAGCGGCAATAACGACCCGAAGAGGTTCTTTGGCAGGCTGAAGCCCCCTTACTGGAGGGCTTCAGCCTGTTAGAAATGATTGGGACCAGGGCTGAAAGTCGTGGTCAGGGTGCAGGGGTGAAACCCTTGCCGGGGATTGGGGTGGAACCCCAAAGGCTTGCGTAACAACAAAGGGGTAAGCGAGCGAACAGCGCCGTAGGCGCTATGAGGTGAGCGGCGATAACGACCCAAAGAGGTTCTTTGGCAGGCTGAAGCCCCCCTTACTGGGGGGCTTCAGCTTGTTTAAATGATTGGGACCAGGGCTGAAAGTCCTGGTCAGGGTGCAGGGGCGAAGCCCTTGCCGGGGTATGGTGCAGAGCGCCAAAGCCTTGTAACAGGCTAAATTGCTAAAACGAGCGAACAGCGCCGCAGGGGCTATGAGGCGAGCGGCGGCAACGACCGTAACTGGTTTTTGACAGCTTGCCCCCCGCGGGGGTTTTTTTATTATGCGCTCCTGTCCGTTTCACTGACAGGAGATTCCCCTGCTCTCTCCAGTCCTGCCATTATCCTTTTCTTCGCTTCCAAACCATCATCCACGCAATCAGCAGGATCAGGCTGATTGCACTCACCGCCGCGCCCGCCCGCAGGCCGCTCGGCACAAAGCGCAGCTCCACCGTGTGCGTGCCCTCGGTAAGGTCAACCGCCAGCAGCGCACCGTAGCGGCTGGTGGTTTCGGCCTTTTCGCCGTCCACCCATGCCTGCCAGCCCTTGTCGTAGGGCAGGGTGATCAAAAGCTGGGAAAAATCATCGGTCACGTCGGCGGTGATCACAAGGTGGGAATCGGTATCGCTCTCAGCCTGCGCGGCATGGGCCGCGAGGATGGCCTGCGCGCGCTGAAACGCCTCCAGATCGAAGTATGCCAGATGGATGCCCAGCGGATCGGTCATGCATAGGGTATAGGTGGTGTCTTCAACGGCCTCCGGCAGCAGGATGGTGCCGTTCATGCGGCTGTCGGTTTCCTCGGTTCCGTTTAACAGGTACTCGGTGCCGAAGGAGTATAGGTACAGCTGCCGGTTGGCCTCCACGGGGAA
This sequence comes from Candidatus Limiplasma sp., assembly GCA_963664595.2. Lineage (GTDB taxonomy): Bacteria > Bacillota > Clostridia > Christensenellales > Aristaeellaceae > CAXXOK01. The sequence continues at coordinate 64,461 of CAXXOK010000009.1, forward strand.
GGTATAGGTTTCCCATGTGCCATCGAAGGCGCGGGCGATATCGTACACGGGGGCGAACACGGAAACCGTTTCGCCCGTCAGATCGCTCAGCAGGGTATTCTGGTTTACAAATCGATTGTCGTCCGTAAGCGAAAGCGTCTGCTTCGGGACCAGGTAGGCAAATGGCAGGGCGTAGGTGTTTTCGTAGGCGGTCACGTCGCCGTCCGTCCACAGCGGCTCATAGCCGCCGGGGAGGGGCGCAAAGGCCACACCTTGCTTGCGCAGAAGATATTTCACGCCGAACAGGCTGTCCAGCACCGGTGTGGTGCCGCTGCGGTAGGCCAGGTGATAGTTGCCCTGATGCAATCCAACGGCTTTGCAGAAATCCATAAACGTCTGATCCAGATCCGAGCTCATATGGCTGACGCCGCGGTAGCCGTACAACAGGGGATCGTTGTCATTGCGGCGGAAATCCTTCTCCATGCGGAAGAGGCTGTTGTCGGCTTCCTGTATGCGGCTGACCATCGCCTGTGTGGTTTCAACTTCCTCGGTGTAGGTGCTTGCTGTGGCGGTGTACACGGCGCTCAGGCGGCGGTAGGCGTAGTAGCTGTTTATAAACAGACCCGAGAACTGCATCAGCAGGATCAGCCATAGCACTGTTTTCGGGTATCGTTGCAACGCCAGCAGGAGCAAGCAGGTTAGGGCGCAAACCGCCATGTCGAAGAGCAGCGTTTTACTCGCCAGATATTCCACCGCAAGGGGAAAGAACTGCCATATCGTGATTCCGGCAAAAGCAACCGGGAGAAGGGCAAGCAGCCATTTATTTGGCCGCTGCATCGCCTGCAGGCTTTCTGCGCCCAGCTCGGCCAGCACAAAGGAGAAAAGGAAGGAAAACCGCGCCGGGTAAAAATTTGGCGCGTCGAATGCCTGCCATATGTAATATGGCGCCGCGATCCAGAAGCTTACCGCAAACAGCGCGATAAACAACAGCGAACGCAATCGCCGGGACAGGCTGATTTTGCTGTTGCCAAAATACAGGGCCACGAACGCGAGTACCGGGATGCCCACATAGTAATTCGGCGCATTTCCGCGCAGCTGCACAGTGCTGATGGAGGCTGTGTACACCTTGGACCATAGCGTTTGCAGCGTATTGACCGGGTCGAGTGATAAAAGCCTGTTTCCGAACAGAGGGTAGCCGTTCTCCAGTGTGAGGTATACGGGAACAAGCATCACGGCGGCCAGCCCCCCAGCCAGCAGGGAAGCCAGCGCGAAGCGGCAGATGGTTTTCCATTGCCATTGGTGCAGGTGGTACAGGAAATACAGCAAGGCAAACAAGCAGAGCATGTACCCGAAATAGTATTGTGACGAAAGTGACAAGCCCAGCGCCAGGATATACAGAAACGGTTTTTTTCCCTCGTGAATGTGGCGGATACCCAGCGCTACCAGCGGCAGCAAAACCATGGCATCCACCCACGCCAACCGGAAACAGTAGGCCGCCATAAAGCCGGACAGGGCATAGGCGGTGGAAAAAAGCAGACTGCTCCACGCGCGCCTGCGCAGAAACACCATAAAAGTAAGGCCGCACAGGCCAATTTTCAGTAACGCCAGCAGGCTGTACAGCAGCGGGAACGAAAGCGGAAGTAAAAGCAGCAGATTGAGCGGGCTGGCCAGATAAAACGCGATCATGCCGATCATACTGCCGCCGAGTGTACGGCCAAAGGAATAGAGCCCGTCGGCCTGTCCGGCGAGCACGCGTTTCCAAAACGCCATAAAGGCGGTGTTTTGATAGTTGGCGTCCCACAGCAGCAGGGTATTATCACCAAAGGGGATCACCTGCGCGGCGAGCATCACCCCCAGGTAGAGCATAACAGGGGCTAGAAACGCCATAACCGGTAACCCGAACCGACGAAATTTTAAGTCTGCCATTTCCATCGCTCCCTGTCTGATTGCTTGTAGTATATCAGCGTTCAGGATGGCGGTCAAGGTTGACTTGGCCCCCAGATCACACTATAATGAGGCTACCAATTGGCGAGGAGAAAAACGATGCTGAAACGCGGTCAAACCTCCGTCTGTATCGGCCTGATCCTGCTTGCGCTGCTGGGCACGATTTATTTAAGCCAAAATCAAAAGGATTATGATAAACGCACGCTGCAGCCCTATGAATATCAGGACATGGCCGCCGGGCCGATGTTTTTTGAAAAGGGCACGTATACCTTCGTGTTCCACTATACGTATGCACCGGATGTCCGTGTTGAGATTCTGCGCAGCCTGACCGCCGACGCGGACAACCGCCGTCCGGCCGTCCTGGCCTCGCAGCCGCTGTCCCAAAGCGGGGAAACAGCGCTCACCGTTACGTTTGAAGAAACCGTATACGATATCCAGCTGCGCTATACAGGCGAAACGGAGCTTGGCTTTACCACAATGGAAAGCACGGCCCCCGTCTGGCGCGATACCCGGCTGCTGGAGCTGCTGGTGCTGCTGAGCGCCGCGGGGCTCGGCCTTGTGTACCTTCGGGAGAAGCGGCGGCCCGCGACCCTGCCCAATGATACCGGGTTTTCCGATACCGCGGTGCATGCGCTGCTGCTCGCCTGCGCCGTGTATGCCACGCTGCCGGCCGCGCGCGATTACCTGATCAACGGGCACGATCTGGCCTTCCACCTGATACGCATCGAGGCCGTTAAAGACGGGCTGCTGGATGGGCAATTCCCCGTGCGGATCGGGCCCACATTTCAGGGCGGGATGGGGTACGCGTCCTCGGTGATGTATCCCGAGCTGTTTTTGTACCTCCCGGCGCTGCTGCGGCTGTGCGGCGGGTCGATATTGGTAACCTATCAGATTTTCGTGTTTCTGATCAACCTTGCCACGCTGCTGACCGCTTATCACGCCGTGAAAAAGCTGACGGGGCAAAAAACCATCGGGCTGATCGTAAGCGTGGTATATACGCTGGGCGTCAACCGGATGATCACGCTGTACACGCGCGCGGCCATCGGCGAGGTGCTCGCGCTGATCTTCTTCCCCTGCGTGATGCTGGGCATGGCCGAGGTGCTGCACAAGGGAAAACTTTCCAAGTGGCTGATCGCGGGGATGACGGGGCTGATCCAGACGCACGTCGTGAGTGTGGAGATCGCAGCAATCGCCTGCGCCGCCTATACGGCGGTAGTGGTGGTTTTGCGCAGAACCACCCTGAAAAACCTGCTGCGCCTTGCGGCGGCCGCGGGGATCACCGTTTTGCTCAACCTGTGGTTTCTGGCGCCGTTCCTGCGCTTTACAGGGGAGGCGCTGCGGATGTTTGACTACACCACCCGCACGCTGCTCCACGCGGTGTATCCCGTGCAGTGGTTTGCTTCGTTTGTCAGCCCCTTTGGCAATGCGGAATACCTGGGCACCACGGTGGAGATGCCGCTTTCGGTGGGTGTGCTTCCCTTCCTCGGCCTGCTCTTCTATCTGCTGGCATGGCCCAGGGACGACCGCGCCCTGCGCGCGGTGGGGCATGCCTCGGCGGGGATCGGGCTTTTCGCGCTGCTGGTATCGTCCACGCTCTTTCCCTGGTCGTATGTGGCCAAGGTGCCTGTGCTGGGCGAGCTTCTGTACGCGGTGCAGTTTCCGTGGCGCTATCTGGGGCTGGCGGGCTTTTGCCTGGCGATGGTGTTCGGCCTGGGCGCGTACGGGCTGGGCCGGGAGCACCGCAGGGTGCTGATTGCGGCTTGCGTGGCGCTGGCGGTGTTCAACATCGCGCCGTTTCTGGACCGGTTTGTGCAGGCCGACGGACAGGGGTACGTGATGCGCAGCAAAACCGATATGGCGGAGATAACCGCGTACACCACCTGGGATTATGATTACGCCGATACGGATTTCGACGCCCTTAAAAGCCCGCCGATGGCCGTTGCCGCGCCCGGCGGGGTTACCATTTCCGATTTTGAAAAACACGGCACGCACATCACCTTTGCCTATGCCGCCGATACGGAGCAGACCGTAACCCTGCCGCTGTACCTGTACCCCGGCTACCGCGCGGTGCTGAACGGCGCGCAGGCGCTGGAGCCCGCCGACAGCGGCAACCACCTGCTGGCGCTCACCCTGCCTGCGGGCGAGGGAACCGTATCGGTGTGGTACGCGGGGTTCTGGTATTTTGATGTGGCGAATTTTGTGTCGCTGGGAACGCTGGTGGCGATGATTGGGTGGGGAATTTTAATGCACGGGAAAAAGAAAAACGTCGTGCCTACGCCGTCCGAAGAATTATAATTTCGATTCGCAAAGTAACCTAGACAACATTATTTCAACAAAGGCCGAGCATAGCATCAGTTTGATATTCTAATAATACCAGTATTCGACAGTGTATCAGATTTGATAAAATTGACTTGTGGTATATAATCAATATGAAAAGTTTGTTTAACGTTATCAAATACAAGAAACAGACCAACAACGTAATATGAAAATGTAAGGACGGAACGTTGTGGCTTGTATCTGCTACAACTCTAACATTTATCGTGGAGTACTTTGCGGGGATATTGCATATTTTTATCTTTTTCCTTTTAATTTATATGTCAATTTGATATTATACTCTTACAGGAGGCGATTGTAATGCGTCTAAAAGATAGGGATGTACGCACATGCCTTCATCAAGAAATTAAAAGCCATTTTTCCTATGATAATAAAACATATGTAGTAGATGAATTGCAAATTTGCAACGGTGCCGCACGAATTGATATTGCTGCGATTAATGGAGCACTTCATGGATATGAGATTAAAAGCGAAAGCGATACATTAATTCGTTTGCCAAATCAATTGGAACAATACAACAAGGTGTTTGATTATATATACTTTGTTTGTGCAAAAAATCAAATAGAAAAGGCCAATAAAATCATTCCTCAATGGTGGGGTATATATTTGGCCATTAATGTTGATGGACTTGCACAATTAAGCCTGATCAGAAAACCGAGGAAGAATGATAGATTGGATTCTTTTGCTTTGCTTCAGTTCCTAAATAAAGATGAATTGGTTATCTTTGGTTTAAAATATGATTTGGGGTCAGCTTCATCGCTAAAGCGGATGCAAAAATATCGACTTTGGCAGATTATTGCAGCCAAAGTTGATAAGGACGAAATACCATTAGATGAATTATCGAAGTATTTACGCACATCTCTTAAGACGAGAGAAGGCGGGCGTGCTCATTTACTACAAATGTAATATGATGATTCATTGCAACCCTAACCCAAGTTTCGAGATTTCCATTGGTGCACGCTGCATTGGCGCATTTAAATATTACATCATCGCCCCAAGAGTAACTCCTGCCTTTATAGAAATTACTACCCGAGAGTCTTTTTGAAAGATCGTAGAATTGAGAAAAATCATAAGGCATTGCTGAATCATAATGGCCACGTACTATTTTCCAACAATCATCATATGTGTAACGAATTGTCGGTACGATATTCATTCCATTCTCAATTTTAGGGTCCAAAGGATCGTCTGAGCCATAGTCGCCGAAAATAACTTGCGGTATGGATTTACGCAAGGCGGTAAATAACAGGAAGTCATATCGACGCAACTCACTGATTGCATCACTCGGAACATTAAGACTAACCGGGAATGCGCTTGCCAATATAATTACTTTGCTGATGTTCATCTTTGAGAGAGCATTCTTAATATTACTGGAAAATTCCTGTGCTAAACTTAATGCCATATCATTAATGCCTTCGAAATCAATAATAACATCGATCAGTTTAGAATCTATGCCAAAAACGTTAGTTACGGAATCTATATATGTCTGTAGGTTCGAAAGAGACGAGCGAGGTATTCTTATGGCAACGCCTTTTTCAAGATTAAAAATATACGGCTTTATGCGAGATAATAAGTTATCAGAATACCCATATTTAAGAACAGATGTGAACCTTGACTTTATGCTTGTTTGACCATAGATATTGCTAAAGATCGATTCTAATTCATTATCGTTTTTGTTTTTATGTAAATTCTTATGAAGATCAACAAATGCATTCCCATTATAGAATTTCGAAGTATCGTCAACATTTATAACATTAATGATTGGTTTAATGTTATTCTTTACTGGATCAGCTAGTTCTTTAAGTGCCAGACGTTCTCCTCGTTTTCCTTTCAAGGATGGAACATATAAATACTCGTCCACAAATATAGCTCCTCTCATAATTGATTTAATTAGAATATAGCACAAGAAAGAAGATATGGCAAACGTCAGTTAACTTTTGCTACTATAATACTGAACCAATAGAAACAATTCTCGATATTATAATATAAAATTAGACGCAATGAAAGGATCAATCAAAATAGTAATCGGCTCTGATTTGAATCATAACAACCGATGAAAACGTGCTATCGTATTGTATTACTACTAGTCAATTTAGCAAAAACTATCGAATTGATGGCGTATAAGGCATCAGTACAATACGATGCTGTCTAGGTTACTTTGCTAATCAAAGAAGTCTAGTCTGGTGCTTGACAAACCCGCCAACCTGCACTATAATCCAATCACATACTCAAACCGATGAGGCGAAGATCAAACCGCGATGCGCGCCTACAGAGAGCGGGGGACGGTGGAAACCCTGCGGAGAGCGGCACGGCAAATGGATCGCCGAGGGAATGGAGAAAGCCCTGCTTGCATTGGATGGAAGCTTTCTAACACCGAAAGGTGCGCAGGGCGTATACCCGGACCGTAAGCCCGCGTTAAGGGCAGAAAATGTGTTGGCATTTTCGTAAAGAGGGTCTTTCAAACAGACCAAGCAAGGTGGTACCGCAGGCATTTCAAGCCCTGTCCTTCAAGTGAGGACAGGGCTTTTCTCTATCCTCCACCTGATCATCATCCTTTACGAAACGGCAACCGGCGGACGGCGGACTGTTGGAGCAAAATCCACAACGACGCGGGAAACCAAACTCCCCGACCAATTGATAAGGAATGGTGATTTTCTATGGCGCAGAAACGTGAAATGGTACACACGAAGAAATCCGGTTTTTCGATCTCCGATCTCATTCTGGTTGCCGTGCTGCTGGCCGCGGGCGCGGTGCTCAAGGCCACGCTGGCGATCAACTTCCTGGGCATGAAACCCAACTTCGTCATCGCCATGTACTGCCTGGCCATCCTGCTCATCCAGGCCGATACCTTCAAGGCGCGGGTGCTGCAGGCGCTCATCATCGGCGTTATCGCGGGCGCGATCTGCCAGTTCCTCCCCGGCACCCCGTGGCTGAACCTGCTCTCCGAGCCGGTGGGCGGCGTGGTGATGGCCCTGATGCTGGGCGTGAACATGAAGATCGGGAAGCTGAACCTGAGCGCAGCGGGCGCCACGCTGGTTGCCACCCTCGCCAGCGGCTGCACCTTCATCGCCAGCCTGTTTGTGTTCAACGGCGTTCCCGCCGCCAACCTCAAGGCGTACATCCCCGTGGTGCTCTTGACCGCGCTGATCAACGCCGTGATCGTGCAGCTGCTCTACCTGCCGCTGAAAAAGATCCTCAAAAAGTAAGCGGGGAACAACCCCCCTGCACGCTGCCACGTTATAGCTTCCCGGCCTGGGTTTGCGCAACCTTTGGCGCAGCGCTGATGCTGCTTCAGGTTACGCAAACCCAGCCTGATGAAAATCTTACGCGGCGGCGCACAAACGCTTTATTCATCGCTTATTGCAGAAAAGCAGTAACAAAGCATAGGAGAACCCATGATTTCAATCGATGACGTAACCTTCCGCTACGACGGCGGCGCCGGGGATGTTCTCAAATCCGTAACCCTGCATATTGAAAAGGGCGGCTTTGTGGGCATTATCGGCCCCTCCGGGGCGGGCAAAACCACCCTGCTGTGTACGGTGAACGGCATTATCCCCCACCATTTCAAGGGGGACTACTACGGCGCCGTCACCGTGGACGGCCGCGATACATTCGATGTGAGCCTGACCGACCTGAGCCTTGCCGTGGGCACCGTGTTTCAGGATGTGGAAAGCCAGCTCATCAACGCCGTGGTGGAGGACGAGCTGTATTACGGGCTGGAAAACTTCGGCGTGCCCAAGGCCGAGGCCGACCGGCGCGTGGCCGAGGTGCTCCGCCAGATCGGCATCGAAAACCTGCGCCGCCGGGATATCAGCTCCCTGTCCGGCGGGCAGAAACAGAAGGTCGCCATCGCGGCGGTGCTGGTGCTGCGCCCGCAGATCCTGCTGCTGGACGAGCCCACCGGCGAGCTGGATCCCGTATCCAGCCGCCAGATCTTTACGCTGTTAAAAACCCTCAACGAGGAGCAGGGCATCACCGTGGTGATCGTGGAGCAGAAGATCATGCTGCTCAGCGAGTTCGCCCGCGACCTGGCCGTGGTGGACAAGGGCGAGATCAAATACTGCGGCCCCGTGCGCGAGGTGCTCACCCACTCCGCGGAGCTGGAGCAGATGGGCGTCAACTGCCCCCGCGTGGTGACGCTTTCCAACGAGCTCAAGGCCGCGGGCATTGAGATTGACCGTCTGTCCGTCAACGTGGACGAGGCCGAAGCCATGATGAAGGCGGTGACCGAATGATTGCGTTTGACGGCGTATGCTATTCGTATCCCAACTGCGAGGCGCTGATCAAAAACCTTTCCTTTACGGTGGACAGGGGCGAGTTCGTGTCCATCATCGGGGAAAACGGCGCGGGCAAAACCACAGTCTCGAAGCTGATTGACGGGCTGTTAAAGCCCACCTCCGGCACGGTGACCGTGGCGGGGCTGAACACCGCGCAGGTCAAAACCAGCGCCATTGCGCGGCACGTGGGCTTTCTGTTTCAGGACCCCGACCGCCAGATCTGCAAAAACACCGTGCGCGAGGAAATCGCCTTCGGGCTGACCCTGCAGGGCATGGACAAGGATGAGATAAACCGCCGCGTAACCCGCGTGCTGGATCGCTTCGGCTTTGACGGCGACAAGGACCCCTTCACGTTGGGCCGCGGCGAGCGCCAGCGCGTGGCGCTGGCCTCCATCATCGCCGTGGAGCCGGAGATCATGATTCTGGATGAGCCCACCACCGGCCTTGACTACCGCGAGTGCATGCAGGTGATGGAAGCCATTCAGGGGTTGAACGATCAGGGCGTGACCGTGGTGATGGTCTGCCACGATATGGAAGTGGTGCTGGATTTCGCCCGCCGCGTGCTGGTGGTATCAAACGGCACGCTGATTGCCGACGGCGAAACCCGCGCCGTGTTCCGCGATGCGGCCGCCATGCGGCAGGCCTCCATCCTGCCCCCGCAGATTGTGCAGGTGGCGCAGCGCCTTGGCGGAGCCTTTGCCAACGCCGCCTATGCCGAAGAGATGGTCTCCGCAGTGCTGGAAGGGAGGGCGGCGCGATGAAGAATATTCTGGAGTACTGCCCCGGTACCAGTGTGCTGCACAAGATGAACCCCATCGCCAAGATTGTGCTCGCGTTCCTGATCAGCGTATCGGCCTTTGCCGCGGACAGCATCCCCTGCCTGCTGGCCGTGCTCGCGGCGGATATCCTGCTGGGCGTGATCGGCGGAATTTACCAGAAAACCGTGCGCGTGCTGGTCGGGCTGCTGAAATTCAGCATTTTCCTGTTCGTTTTGCAGCTGCTGTTTTCGCGCGGCGGCAACCGCGTGTTCCTGTTCATCACGGACGAGGGCATCCTTACTGCCGTCACCATCTGCCTGCGGCTGGTGGCCGCGTGCGTGCCGCTGGCGCTGATCCTGACCATTACCGAGTACAACGACCTCACCAACGCGCTGGTGCGGGTAACGCGCCTGCCCTACAAATACGCCTTTACCATCGCTACCACCATCCGCTTCATCCCCCTGTTCCTCACCGAGATGGCCGCCATTATGGAGGCGCAGACCGCGCGCGGCGTGGAGCTGGACGCGGGCGGTTTTTTCAAGAAGATGAAGCTGATCCTGCCGCTGGCCGTGCCGCTGCTGATGATCTCCGTGCGCAAGATCGATTCCACGGCCATCGCCGCCGAGGCGCGGGGCTTCCACCTGCGCACGCGCGACAGCGGCTACAAGCTGTACCCCTTCCACTTCCGCGATGCGGCGGCGCTGCTGCTCGGCGCGCTGCTGATGACCGGAGGCATACTTTTTTAACCAAATGAGGTGACCGTTATGCAAATGTCCATTGATCAACTGAAACTCATCCGCCAGCAGATCGCCAAGCTCTGCGTGATCGACGGCTTCTACGCAGACCGCCTGCAGGGCGTGGATGCGCGGGAGATCAAATCCCAGCAGGATTTCGAAAAGCTCGGCTTCACCGGCAAGGAGGACCTGCGCGACGCGTATCCTCTGGGCCTCATGGCTGTGCCGCCGGAGGACGTGGTGCGCATCCATTCGTCGTCGGGCACCACGGGCAAGCCGGTGATCATTCCCTACACCCGGCGCGATGTGGAGGACTGGGCGGAGATGTTCGCCCGCTGCTACCGCATGGCGGGGGTCACCAACCGCGACCGCATCCACATCACGCCCGGCTACGGGCTGTGGACGGCCGGTATCGGCTTTCAGGCCGGGGCGGAGCTGCTGGGCGCGATGGCCGTGCCCATGGGCCCCGGCAACACCGACAAACAGCTGAAAATGATGATCGATATGGAAAGCACCGTGCTGTGCGCCACCTCCTCCTACGCGCTGCTGCTGGCCGAGGAAGTGGAAAAGCGCGGCCTGAACGACCAAATCAAGCTCAAGATCGGCGTCATCGGCTCGGAGCGTTGGGGGGCGAAAACCCGAAAGCGCATCGCCGATATTCTGGGCGTAAAGCTCTATGATATCTACGGCCTGACCGAGATCTACGGCCCCGGCATCGGCATCAGCTGCGACGAGGACGACGGCATGCACATCTGGGACGACTATCTCTACATCGAGGTGATCGATCCCGTTACCGGCCAGACCGTGCCCGACGGCACCGTGGGCGAGCTGGTGATCACCACCCTTAAAAAGCAGGGCGCGCCGCTGATCCGCTACCGCACCCACGACCTGACCCGCATCATCCCCGGCGAATGCGCCTGCGGCTCGCACTATCCGCGCATCGGCACCATCGTGGGCCGTACCGACGACATGGTCAAGGTCAAGGGCGTGAACATTTTCCCCAGCCAGATCGACGAGCTGCTTGCCGCCATCGACGGCGCCAGCAGCGAGTATTTCTTTACGCTGGAACATGCGGCCGGCCGCGACCGCTGCGCCCTCGCCGTGGAGGCGGAGCCCGGCGTGGATAAAGCCGCCCTGGCCCAGACGATCGCCGCGCGCTTCAAATCGCAAATCGGGGTTACCGCCGAGATAGAGCTGGCAGATATCGGCGGCCTGCCCCGCAGCGAGAAAAAAACCAAGCGGGTGATTGATAACCGGTAGCTTTTTCTCTTTTGTAAAAATAGAGAAACTTGCTTGCCAAAATGATGGGTCCAGGGCCGATGGCCCTGGTCAGGGTGCAGGGGCGAAGCCCTTGCCCGGGGACCGGGGCGGAGCCCCGAAGCCCTGCGCAATAACGCATGTCGAAAGCAAACGAACAGCGCCGCAGGCGCATCATAATGCAAAAGCGAGCGAACAGCGCCGCAGGCGCTATGAGGCGAACGGCGACAAAGCCCCAAAAAGTTTTAACAACCCGCCTTCTTCTCTTTTTGGTAAAAGAGAAGAAGCAAGAGAAAACCAGCATTTTCTTTTTGATTACATAGCTTGGGGTAAGCTGAATCTTCAAAAAAAGCAAGCAGAAAATCCAATCCAAGGCACGATTGCCGCCCGGAGCTTTTCAAAGGCTCCGGGCGTTTGTTATCAGCGCGTTAACAAATCCGGCAGGGGGTTGCAGTACCCGTTTTTAATGCTATGATAGTACGGTATGCCGGAAACGGCCTGCAAATTCACAAACATAGGGGACACAGGCAACAATGAGCAACGAACAACGGGTTAAGACCGAGTTTCACCTGCACACGGCGGAAACCAGCCCCTGCGGCATGGTGCCGGGGCGGATCATGATGCAGCTGTGCGCGAAAATGGGCTACGGCGGCGTGATTGTGACCGACCATTATCTTCCGGATTATTTTGAGCAGCCGCAGACGCGGGATCTCTTTCTGGCGGGCTACCGGGAGGCCAGGCAGGCCGGGGACGAGCTGGGCATCATCGTGCTGCCGGGCATGGAGTTCCGGTTTGCCAGCGCCGATAATGATTTTCTGATCTATGGCATGGAGGAGCCGGACTTTGCGGAGCTGCCGACAAACCTGTGCTACTATTCGCTTGCGGATTTTTACGCGTATTGCCATGCCCGTGGCTGGCTGGTGGTTCAGGCGCACCCCTTCCGGTCGTGGTGCACGCCGCAGGATCCCGCCCTGCTGGACGGGGTGGAGGTTAGCAACGGCAATCCGCGTCAGGAAAGCCATAACGACCAGGCGCTGGCCTTTGCCCGCCGAAACCACCTGCTGGAAACGGCCGGCGGCGATGTGCACCAGCTGGGCGATGTGCGGGATACGGCCCCCATGGTGCCGCGGGCGCTGCTGACGCCCAAGGGCATTGTGCGGTACCTGCGGGAAAACCCGCGGGTTGCCCCGGAGTTTGAGGAAACGCTTCAGGCATAAGGCCTCAGGGGGCGCGCACGCCGCAGGGCCGCGCGCTTTGTTACACGTGGAACAATGTGCCGCGAAGGGTTTCGTGGTATACTGTAATGTAACCCACAAATGAAGGACAGGAAGAAAAGGCGAGAACACCATGAAAACCAAGCATACGAAATACGATATTGCGATCATCGGCGGGGGCATCAGCGGCCTGATGGCGGCCTACCGCCTGAGCAGCGACAACCCAAGCCTGAACATTGTCATGTTTGAAAAAGGAGCCGCGCTGCAAAAACGCAAATGCCCGATGATGGCGCATCAGTCGGAGGTCTGCGTCAACTGCAAAAACTGCTCCATTATGGAAGGCATCGCGGGGGCGGGGGCGTTCAGCGACGGCAAATATGTGATCTCCACCGAATACGGCGGCTGGCTGACGGATTTCATGCCCGAAAAAACGGTGCGGGCGTATATCGAGCAGGCCGACGCCATCCTTGTGCGCCACGGCGCCACGGAGGAGCGCTTTGCCCCCAACAACGAGCTGAAGCGCGAATGCCTGAAGCACGATCTGCACATGCAGCAGGCGGAGCTCAAGCACCTGGGCACGGACTGTAATTACGATACGATGGCAAGCCTCGTGGAAGAAATCCATGGGCGTGTGGAAATCGTCACCAACACGGAGGTGACGGACGTTGATAAGGACCGGCACCTGCTGACATTGGATGACCACAGCGAGCTGCACGCGGACCGGATTATCTTCGCGGTGGGCAGGGCCGGAAGCCGCCTGTTTGCCCAGTGGTGCGTGAAAAACGGGATTGAGCTGTCCAACAACCAGGTGGATGTGGGCGTGCGGGTGGAGCTGCCCGCGATTATCTGGGACCACTTTTCCAAAAAGATTTACGAGCCGAAAATCTGGTACCGCTCCCGCCAGTACGGCGATACCACGCGGATGTTCTGCTTTAACGAGCGGGGCAACGTGGTAATGGAAAACACCGACGGCGTGATGACCGTGAACGGCCACAGCTACCGCGGCATGGAGCGGAAAACCGAGAACTCCAACTTTGCGCTGCTGAGCACCATCCACTTTACGCAGCCCTTTAAAAAGCCGATCGAGTACGCGCGCTACGTGGCCTCGCTTGCCAACCTCATCAGCGGCGGCGGCGTGCTGGTGCAGCGCTTGGGCGATCTGGAAAACGGCCGCCGTACGGATGCCAAGCGCCTGATCCAGTCCACCACCCGGCCCACGCTGGCCGCCGTGCCCGGCGACCTGAGCCTGTGCATGCCCAAGCGCCAGCTGGATAACATTATGGAAACGCTGCACGCGCTGGATAAAATCGCCCCCGGCACAGCCAACCACGACACGCTTTTATACGGCGTGGAGTGTAAGTATTATTCCGCCCGCCCCGCTACGGACGATTTTGAGCTGCAGGGCACCACGGGCATCTATGCCGTGGGCGACGGCGGCGGGTTTACCCGGTCGCTCTCCCATGCCGCGGCCCACGGGCTGTACATCGCGGATAAAATCGGCGGCAAAACGCCGGAGGCGAGGCTGGAAACGGAGTAACGAACAAAGTAACCAACGAAGAAACAAACGTAGCAACGGTACGGCTGAATAAAAGGAACTGCAAAGCAAACCCGGGCAAAACGGGAAGCCTTACGGTGGCCCGGCGGGCTTTGCCGCCGCGCCGGATGTTTGAAAAAGAATGGAGACTTAACGTATGATCATGCAACGGAATCTTATCGCCGCGTTTTTGGTGGGGGTGGCGCTGGCCGCCTTCGGCCTGTTTTCAGTTTTCGGCGTTGCCGGCAGCCACAGCGCCGCTTCGGTGGGCATCATCGGCGGCAGCGACGGGCCGACCGCGATTTTTGTGAGCAGCCCGGCGCAGAAGTGAAATGCGGAAGTGAACGATAGAAAATTGCCGCGTCCGCTAAACGAAAGTATCCGGTAATCCATAGCAAAGCCGCCCCTCCCATCGTGACGGGAGGGGCGGCTTTTGATGCGGCGGGGTTACGCCTGCCGCAGGGCGGTGATCACCGGATAGAGCAGCCCTGCGATCATCAGTAGAGTGATCACGGGCCGGTTGACGTTTTGCCATTTGTAGTTTTTGTTCTTAATGGCGTCCGCCGCGTGGTTGATCCCCGAAAAGAGAAAGAAAAAGCAAAACGCGAACAGGATGGTAAGCTCGGCATACAGGCCCCAGTTGGCAAAGCAAACGAGCAGCGCGATCACCGCATAGGATAAAAGCGCGATGGCCGACTGCTTTTGGTAGTTGCTTCCGCTTTCAAAGCCCTTGGCGGCGCTGGCCTGCCGGGGAAACAGCAGCCCCTCCAGCCCGGAAATCCCGGCAACCGCGCCGATCAGGATCGGAATCATGAAGTGCAGCTGGGCGACGGGATCATATCCGTTCTGAAACCCGATCTGGTATCCGAAAAAGAAAGCGGCGCAGACGGCAAGAATGCGGAGAATATCCAGAATATTGGAAAACATGGCTTGCTCACCCCTTATCTGTTTTTCGCTGGTATGCCTATTATAATAGGAGAATCTGTATTTTACAATGGTTACGGTTTCTCCGGCGCAGGCCGCGCAGAGACCGTTGCCGCGATAAACGGCGGGCGTTTGATTAGGGTTTGATTAGAAACCCGTTTCTGCCTTGACAACACAATCACGGGTTTCTATAATTACTCTATCAGATTAAGTAATCTGCAAGAGTACTGACAGGCTTCCCAACGCATACACTTCGTTTCCGCACACCGTTTACCGCCTGCCGACGATAGGAGGGATGCCCGCGTGCCCATCAGCTCGGACCTTATCCGCGGGCATCTGGATGCCGTGATCCTGCGGCTGATTACCGAAAAAGACCGCTACGGCTATGAGATCGCCAAGGAGATCGCGCGGCGCTCGGGCGGCGGCTTTGAAATAAAGGAGGCCACGCTTTACGCGGCCATCCAGCGCCTGGAGCGTAACCGGTATATCGTGTCCTACTCGGGGCAGGTTACCCACGGGCGGGAGCGCAAGTACTACACGCCCACAACCGCCGGGCGGGCCTACTTTGCGCAAAAGCTGGACGAATGGAAGGAAACCCGCGAAATAATCGACCGATTGATGGAGGATGAACGGGATGAAGATTAGAGACTATGTGGAGGAGATATTCCACAATGTGCCCGACAGCGACGAGAAGCGAAGCATCCTGGATGAGATGATCCTGGACGCCGAGGAGAAGGCCGCCGATCTGATGGCCGAGGGCAAGGCGGAGGAGGATGCGATCAATAAAGCGCTGGTGGAGCTGGGCGACCTCAGCGAAATCAAGCTGAACCTGATGGGCGTGGGCAGGCCGAAGCGGAGCATGGCCAAGTACCGCAACAACCTGCTGTACGCCGTGTGCGGCAGCCTGCTGGTGATCGCGTTGATGCTGTTTATCAACTTCTATTATTCGCCGGGCACGATCTGGTTTGTGTACCCGACCTTCGCCATCCTGTGGTGGCCGATGAGCGTGCT
This sequence comes from Candidatus Limiplasma sp., assembly GCA_963664595.2. GTDB lineage: Bacteria > Bacillota > Clostridia > Christensenellales > Aristaeellaceae > CAXXOK01. Next base: position 80,424 of record CAXXOK010000009.1, read on the forward strand.
TCTGCATTATATGAACCATAAGGAGGATTGACGGCAATGAGTGACAGCCTGAACGAAAAATGGATGAAGCTGCCCAAGCGCTTCCGGGTTTCTGTGGTGTATTCCGCTATGATTATTTTCTGGCTTGTGGTGCTCAACGTCCTCACCTCCCGTTATCCGTGGTGCATGTACGCGGTTTTCGGGCTGCTGTGGTGGCCGCTGAGCGCGTATTTTGTCGGCCGCAGGCAGCCGCTGCTGTATGCCCTGTGCGCCACGGCGCTGCTGGCCCTGTTTTTCCTGTTTATTTACTTGTTTACCAGCTTCGGGGCGCATCCGTGGTTCATCTACCCCATGCTGGGGGTATTCTGGTGGCCGCTGGGCGTGTGGGGCGCCAAGGCGGGCGCGAAGAAGTTTTCCGTTGTCGGCGCGGAATATGTGGTTTTGATGATGCTGATGATCAACCTGCTCACCTCACCCCACTACTGGTGGTGGATCTATCCCACGCTGGCGGTGATCTGGTGGCCGCTGGGCGTTTACCTGCACGGCCTGAACCATAAGGACGGTGAGAGCCAATGACCAGAGCGCTGCGGACATCGCTGCTGTTATCTCCGCTGATCATCCTGACCACGGTGGTGGTCAACCTGATTACCTCGCCGGGGTACCTGTGGTGCATCTATCCGGTGCTGGGGGTGCTTTGGTGGCCTGTGAGCGCGTATTTCGCGGGCCGCAGGCAGCCGCTGCGCTATGCCCTGTGCGGGTTTGCGCTGCTGTTTGGGCTGTTCTTCCTCACCTACCTCATCTCCAGCCCCGGCGCGCATCCGTGGTTTGTGTACCCACTGCTGGCGGCGGGCTGGTGGCCGCTGAGCGTGTGGGGCGCGCATAAAGGCGCGCGGGTGTTTGCCCAGGCTGCGACGGCGTATATCATCGCCACGGTGCTGCTGGTAAACCTCCTCACCTCGCCGGGGTTCTGGTGGTGGGTGTACCCCGCGTTTTTCGTGCTGTGGTGGCCGCTGAGCGTGCGGCTGGGTGAGCGCGCCCGAACGATGTCGTTTGCCACAGGCTCCGCAACCGCCGCGTTTTTGTTTCTGGTGGTGATGCACCGCATCCAGTCGCCGCACGCGCTGCCGTGGTACCTGTTTGCGCTGCTGCCGCTTTTCTGGTGGCCCATCAGCAAGGTGCTGCTGCCCCGCGTGGGGCACGCGCGGCTGACCCTGATCAGCGTGATCGCCTTCGCGGCGTATTATACCGCGCTCAGCGGCCTGCTGTACGCGATGAGCAACCTGGTGGCGGTGTTCGCGCTGGGGGCCGCCGCGTGGATTACCTATGCGGTGGGTATCAGCAAATACCGGGATTCCGCCGGGTTTGCAGCGCTCAACGCCATCCTGCTCGCGGGGTATTTCATCCTGATGCACCGCCTGGTTACGCCCGGGGCGCATGCCTGGTACTGGTATACGTTCTTCCCGCTGGTATGGTGGGTGTATGCGGCTGCGCTGGGTAAAAAGGCTTTCCGGCCCCGCCCGCTTGTGATGAGTGCGATGGCGATGCTTTTGTACTACGCGGCGCTGAACCGCTTTCTGTCGCCCGGTGCGCCGTGGAGCCTGTTTCTTGTGGGCCCGGCCGCGCTGGCCGTGATCGGCAGTGTGTTTGCCGGCAAACGGAAGCCCTTCGCGTTCTCTGTGTGGGCGTCCGCCGCGATCATCGCGCAGGTGTGGCTTGTGAATCTGGTGTTTACGCCGCGGGTGATCTGGGCGGTGTACCCGACCTTTGCCCTGCTGTGGTGGCCGCTGAGCCTGTGGCTGCATGTAAGCCGCACAAACGCTAAGGAATAAATGATGGGTCAAGGGATGAAATCCCTTGTCAGGGTCGAGGGATGAAATCCCTCGCAGGGTTTGGGGCAGCGCCCCAAGTGTAACCATGGTTAAACCAAAGCGAGCGAACAGCGCCGCAGGCGCTATGAGGCGAGCGGCGGTGATGTCCTGCTTGGGATTTTACAGCGTCTCATCAGATTTAAACTCGTAATCAAAACGAAGAGATACCAAAACGGGGACCGCAAATGCGCGGTCCCCGTTCGTTTGTTATAAATCGTTTCAATGCTTTCCCGCCGCTCGCCTCATAGCGCCTGCGGCGCTGTTCGCTCGCTTTGGCAATGGGATATTCACAAGCCTTTGGGGCTCCGCCCCATGCCCCGGCAAGGGCTTCGCCCCTGCACCCTGACCAGGGCCATCGGCCCTGGACCCATCATTTTGGTTAACGGCTCAGGCGGCTTTCCTGTTTTTATTCTCCTAACAGCCCGAACCTTTCCTTCAGCGTTAAGATCCTCAGCACGCTTTCATCAATACGCGCCTCACTGATCTCCCCGCTCTCCACAGCCTGCACCAGCGCTTCAAACGCCTCGGGCAGGCTATAGGGCATCAGCACAAGGTCCGCGCCCGCCTGGATCACCAGCACGGCGGCCTGCGCGGAGGTATAGTTCTTGGCAATCGCGCCCATGGACAGGGCGTCCACCACCACTACGCCGTCATACCCCAGATCGCCGCGCAGCCTGCCGTCGATCATCTGTGCGGACAGGGACGCGGGCAGCCCGTCTGTGGATACGTTTTCCATGGTGATGTGCGCCACCATCACCATGCCTGCTCCGGCATCAATCCCGGCTACGAAGGGCACCAGCTCCACCGGCTGCAGCTGTTCCCAGGTTTTGGTCACGGCCACATAGCCCGCGTGTGTGTCGGCCGCTGTATCGCCATGGCCGGGGAAATGCTTGATGCATGCGATGATGCCCTCGTCCTGAAAGCCTTCCACCGCCGCCGTTACCATCTGCGCCACCATCGCCGGATCGCTGCCGAAGGAGCGGTCGCCGATCACGATGTTGTCGGGGTTGGAATTCACATCCGCGTCCGGGGCAAAATCCACATTGAACCCCAGGGGCAGCAGATAGTCTGCGATGGCGGCCGCGGCCGCCCGCGCGTTGGCCGGGTCGCCCGTGGCGCCGACGGCCTCCATGCTGTCAAACTTCACAGTATCAAAGGCGTCGTTGTTGGCAATCCGGGCGATACGGCCGCCCTCCTCATCCACGGCGGTGAACAGGGGCACGGCACTGCACGCTTGCAGCTCCTGCAAATACGATTGCAGCTGCTCCGGCGTTTCCAGATTTTTGGTAAAAATGATGACGCCGCCTACGGGATAGTCAGCCATCGAGGCGCGCATGGCGTCGCTCACTTTGGTTACGCCGTACTTGTGATTGTCGTTGATCTGTTCCAGTGTCAGCCCGCTCTCCAGCGCGTCGGGGCGCACGATGAGCAGCTGGCCGATCTTCTCCCGCAGTGTCATGGCGGAAAGCAGCGTCTGGGCCTTATCGGCGGATTCGGCCGCGGCAAGCGGCGCGCAGGCGAGCATCAGGGCGGCGCACAGGAAAAGGGATAAGATTTTCTTCATAAGAGGGGTCTCCTTTGCTTGTGTTCTCGGTTTGTATGGAAAACGGCTGCCGCAGGGCAGGATTTCTTTACCCAAGGGTAAGCGATACCGGTTCCTTTGTCAATATCCGTGGTGGGAAAACAAAGCGCCCATACGGGTATGTTGTTGCCCGTCCGCAGGGGGTATGCCTGAAGCTTTCCTTGGGCAGGGTTGCGCTTCCGGCTTTCCATCGGAGCATCGATTCCAGTCCGGTTCTGTTTCCTTGCCAGGGCGCGGGCTGGGCGTCCCGTCCGAAGATGGTATTTCCTGTGCACCGAAGAAGCGGATTGTGTTACAATAGTTGCGCCAACGGCATCATAAGGGGTTTCCATGATAAAGAGGAGGATCTCCGTCTTGCACATGTACATCGAGCCTGTTTTATCAGCGGCGTTTGCGTTTCCGTTCGCCGCCGCGCTGTTTACCTTTCCCTATATGCTTCTGCAATACCGGCGGTACGGATCGGTATTGCCGCTGCGTACCCTGATCGTATACTCGTTTATACTCTATTTAATGTCCGCGTATTTTTTAACCATGCTCCCGCTGCCCAGCATGGCGTATGTCGAAGGGCTCACCACGCCGTATCTGCAGCTTGAGCCCTTCAAGGATGTGTGGGTGTGGGTGCAAAACGCGGATGTTGTCTGGTCGCAGCCCTCCACCTGGCGGCAGCTGATCAACCGCGATCTGTTTGTGATGCTTGCCAATATCGGCATGACCATCCCGCTGGGCATCTATCTGCGGTACTATTTCCGGTGCTCCTTCCGCAAAACCGTGCTCATCGCGTTGGCGGTCAGCCTTGTGTTTGAGCTGACCCAGCTGAGCGCGCTGTTCGGCATTTATCCCCGCCCCTACAGGCTCTGCGAGACGGACGACCTGATCACCAATACCCTGGGCGGGATCATCGGGTTCTGGATTACCAAGCCGCTGCTGCGCATCCTGCCGTCCCGTGAAAGGATCGATCAGCTGGCCTACCGCCACAGCACGCGCGTCACCTTTACCCGGCGTTTCACCGCGGCGCTGTTTGACTGGTTTTTGCTGGGGATTGTGATGCTGGCCGTTGCCGTGATCAATCCCTTTGGGCTTGAGGCGTCGTCCAGTGAACTGCAGGCGGCGCTTGCGCAGTTTGGCGGTCTGTATTTTATTCTGGTCACGCTCTATTTCATCGTGGGTACATGGCTGCAAAAGGGGCTCACGGTGGGGAAACGCATCACCCATATCCGGCTTTCGGATCAGCGAAGCGGGGGCAGCCCCCGGCTGTGGCAGGTGGCCGTGCGGTATGCGTTTCTCTATTTCGGCTTTCTCTATCTCCCGTTCGCAACGGTGCAGCTTTTGTATGTTGCCCTTACGCGCGATACGGTTGCCTGGCCGCTGCTTGTGCTCTGCGGCCTGATGATCCTCGTCTACGGCGTATTGTGCGTATGGGGCCTGGTGGCGCTGATCAACAGAAAGCGTCACTTTCCCCACAGCATGCTCAGCAAAACCTGCAATGTGAGCACCCTGGTTCTGCCCAACGAAGCGGATGCCGGGGAGAAAGCATTGCCCGCCGACAAGCCTTGACACAGACAGCAACCATTTGTATAATTTTTACACAGTACGTAGTATTTTCCATTGGCCGTTCCTCCGGTTTCTCCTGACAATTGACAAACAATGGGGGTTGTCTCATGAAAAGAAAGCTCTGTGTATTTCTCGGAATCCTTATGGCCGTCTGCCTGCTCCTGAACACTGCGCTGGCGGAAAGCTGGACCTGCCCCGACTGCGGCACGTCGAACACCGGAAATTTCTGTACGAACTGCGGCGCGAAAAAGCCGGATGCAGACGCAAGCGATACAACGATTACCAACGTGTCGTTTTCGCCCCAGAGCAATGGGGATATCCTGATCAAATGGGACGACAGCGCGTCCGCTTCCTCGTATTCGGTACTGTATACAACGGACGACTGGAATTCCTATTACTATGACAGCGATTCCGTCGCCGGCAGACGGGTAATTCTGGAATACCTGATTCCGGGTGTGACCTACGAAATTGTCATTTCCAACGGCACCTCGGAGGCGACCGAGACCTATACCGTGCCCTGCCCGCTGTTTTCCGAGTTTGTCGCGGGCGACAAGTACCTGGCCCTGACAAAGGATACGTTCTCTCTGGCCGATCTGGAAAGGAACCCCATGTCCTCCTTTGATGTGCAGGTGAGATATCCGAAGCTCAAGTATTCGCGGGATTACACCGCAAAGCTTGTGCTGAAAACCCCCTACGGGTATTGCAGTGCCGTAACCCGCTGGGATTCCTTCACGCTTGAAAACCGGTATACCTATGTGTACTCCTCTTTTTACCTGAAGAACAACTGGCTTGACTATGTTGAGGATAACTTCGGCTCCATTCCGACGGGCGAGTACACCTTTGAGCTGTTCATGGACGGGCAGCTGTACAGCTATGCGAGTTTTTCCCTGACCAAATAAGGCAATCCGAAGGCAAAACAAACAAGGGATGGCGCGGTGATCGCATCATCCCTTGTTTATGTTAAGAAATCGTTTCGGGCCGTTGCCGCCGCTCGCCTGATAGCGCCTTTGGCGCTGTCCGCGCGCTTCCGGCAAGCGTTGCCATTATGGCTTTGGGGTTTTGCGACAATCTCCGGGCAAGGGCTTCGCCCCTGCACCCTGACCAGGGCCATCGGCTCTGGTCGCTTCTTTTTAATGGGTACGGGCGTTTTATGCCGCCCGCAGCTGAATCAGCGAGGTAACCGCGTCGATCAGAAAATTCCCGCCGAAGAAGATCAGCAGCCCGCCCAGCACCATGATGATGATGCGGTAGGGCTTTTCCTTGATGAACTTGCGCGTGGTGCCCACCACCGTGGAGATGAAGCCGTACCACGAAAAATCCGCCAGCAGGTGTCCGGCAAAAAACGCGGCCACGCCCCAAACGGCGTACTCGCGGTATGCGCTGGTAAGAAAGCCCAGCCCGATTACCGCCCACCAGAGCAGAAAATACGGGTTGGCCGCGGACAGCAGCGCCCCGGAGAGCACCAGCTTGTCGGAGTTGCGGGTCTGCCCCTCCACGGACACGCTCACCTGTTTGCGCGCGGCCTTCACAATCATGTCCGCGCCGATATAGCAAAGCAGCAGCCCGCCGACCATGCCGATGATGATCTGGGCGGCGTCGGATTTCAAAATCACGTCCAACCCCAGGAAAATGCCCACGATCAGCGCAAGCTCTAACAGCGCGTGCCCGATGATCACGATAAAGCCCACCTTGGGGCCGTCCTTGAGGGACTGGCGGATGACGTACGTCAGCAGCGAGCCGGGCATCATCGCCCCGGAAAAGCCTACGGCGAGAGCCGTGAAAAACAACGCGGTCACAGGGCGGCCTCCTCCAGCACGTAGTCGATGGTGCGCAGGTTGAGCGCGTGGAATTTTTCCTTGGTGCCGTGGAGGATGGCGGCCTTCAGCTCGTCCGCCGTGCAATCCAGCAGGCCGAGCTTCACGGCGGCGGCGAGCATGGCGGTGTTGAGCACCTTGGGCGAGCCGCAGGCGCGGCAGATGGCATCGCCATCCAGCGTGCGGACCTTCGCGTGCGTTTTTTGCAGGGAGCGGATCATCACATCGGCGTTGTAGGGCTGCCCGGCCAGCGACGCGGTGATGGGCTGGATGGGCGTCAGGTTGATCAGCATCGCGCCGCCCTGCCGGAGGTACGGATAACAGCGCGAGGCCTCGGCGGGCTCCAGCGCCAAAATCACGTCCGCGCCGCCCATGGGGATGAGCGGGGAGAAAATTTCCTCACCGGTGCGCACATGGCTCACCACGCTGCCGCCGCGCTGCGCCATGCCGATGGTCTCGGCGGTGCGGGCCATCAGGCCCTTTTCCATGGCGATCCGGGCCAGCAGCCGCGAGGCCAGCACCGTGCCCTGGCCGCCCACGCCGCAGATTAAAATATCCATGTCACTCCCCCTCCTTGCGGATGGCGCCCACGGGGCACAGCTGCGCGCACAGCCCGCAGCCGGTGCACAGCGCCCGGTCAATCACAGGTCTGCCCTCCCGCAGGGTGATGGCGGGGCAGCCGATATCGCGGATGCACTTTTTGCAGTTGATGCAGGTTTCAGCAATTGCATAGGGCGTACCCGGCCTGGCGACGGTAATGCAGGGAGAGCGGAAGATCACGGCCCGCACGCCCTGCCGGAGCGCCGCCTGCCGCACGGCCTCGATGGCTTCCGGCAGGTTCAGCGGATCGGCGATCTGGATAAAGTCCACGCCGATGGCGTCCAGCACCTTTTCGATGCTGATTTTGCGGCCGATCTCCGGCGTCATCTTCACGCCGGTGCCGGGGTGGGGCTGCGAGCCGGTCATCGCCGTGGTGGCGTTGTCCAGCACGATCAGGATGATATCGGTACGGTTGTACACGGCGTTGCACACGCCGGTGATCCCGGAGGCGAAAAATGTGCTGTCGCCGATGAAGGAAAAGTGGAGCGTGCCCGGCTGTATGCGCTGCAATCCCTGGGCGATGGTCACGTCCGCGCCCATGCACAGGCAGGTGTCCGTCATCTCCAGCGGCTTGGCGTTGCCCAGCGTGTAGCAGCCGATATCGCCGGAGAACACCGCCGGCTGATCCTTTACCGCCTGCTTGACCGCGTAGAACGACGCCCGGTGCGGGCAGCCCGCGCACAGCACGGGCGGACGGATGTACAGGGGCTCCTCGGTGGGGTGGGTATTGTACGGGGCGGGATCGGGGAGGCCCAAAAACCGGCTCAGGGCGGCCTTGGCGCTTTCCACGCTGTGCTCGCCCGCAAAGGGCACCGTTTCGTCCTGCTTGCCGTGGATGATGGCGGGCAGATGTTCCCGGCCGCACAGCACCTGCAGCTCGCGCTCAATTACGGGGTCCAGCTCCTCAATCACAAGCACCTCGTCCACCGCGCGCAGAAAATCCTCGGCCAGCGGATCGGGGAAGGGATAGGGCGTGCCGATTTTGAGCAACGACAGGTCGTGGTCGCCCAGCGCCCGCAGGGCTTCCATCACATAGGCGTAGCTTACGCCGCCGCAGGCCACGCCCTTGCGCCCGCGCTTGATAAGCTGGTTGAACGGAGAGTAGGCAAACCTCTGCCCCATGATCGGGCGGACGCTTTCGATATTTTTATGGTTCAGATAAGAAGCTTTCGGAAAAATGACCCAGCGCTTTACATCCTTGATAAAGCCCTCGGGGCTGCGGCGGGGCTTTGGCGGCTTGGTTTCCACCGTGGCGCAGCCATGGCAGACGCGCGTGGTGGGGCGGATGATGACCGGCGTGTGGTATTCCTCGGACAGGGCGTAGGCCGCCGCCATCATGGCGTAGGCTTCCTCAGGGGAGGAGGGATCAAACACCGGCACCTTGGCAAAGCGGGCAAACACGCGCGTGTCCTGCTCGGTCTGGGAGGAGATGGGGCCGGGATCATCGGCCACGGCGAGCACCAGGCCGCCCTTTACGCCCACGTAGGCCAGGCTCAGCAGCGGATCGGCAGCCACGTTGAGGCCGACCTGCTTCATGGTTACCAGCGTGCGCGCGCCCGCGTAGCTCGCGCCCGCCGCCACCTCCAGCGCCGCCTTTTCGTTGACCGACCATTCCACGTAAATACTGCCGTTATTGAGCCTGGCAACGGTCTCCAAAATCTCCGTAGAGGGCGTGCCGGGGTACCCGGTCACCACATGCACGCCCGCATCCATCGCGCCCCGCGCAATGGCTTCGTTACCCATCAAGAACTCCATGGCGTACTCCTTACTGCAAAACGATTTACTTTGCATTGTAGCACAGGCGGGGGGAAAGGTAAACCGCGGGGATGCTGCCGCGGCTGCCTTGTAAGAACTTACCATGGCGCAAACCGGGCGTTTCGCGGTTTGAATTCCTTCCCGTATCGTGTATAATGGGGGTCAGAAAAATAAGAAACGGCGGTACGCCGGAGGAGCGGATATTGGTGAACCTGACGGAATACAAGCATTTGGTGGCGGATGGACTGTGGACGGAGGCCTTCCGCGCGGCAGTGAATGCCCTTACATCACAGGGCGGCGGCACGCTGCTGGTGCCCGCGGGGCGGTATAAAACCGGGCCGGTGCTGCTCAACTCCAACATCACCCTGCGGCTGGAGGCGGGCGCGCAGCTGGTTTTCAGCGACGAGGAAGCCCTGTACCCGCTGGTGGACACGGAGTTTGAGGGCATTCCCGGCCGGGCATACATGCCCTGCGTTTACGCCGTGGACGCGCATGCTGTGCGCGTCGAGGGCGACGGCAGCATCGACGGCAGCGGCGCGGCCTGGTGGGAGAAAAAGAAACGGGGCGAGCTGCGCTATCCGCGGCCGTACCTGGTCTGCTTTCAGCGCTGTACGGATGTCTCCTTGTCCGGCATCACGCTGCTCAATTCCCCAAGCTGGACGGTGCACCCCCTGTACTGCGATCATGTAACCCTTACAAACCTCATCATCCGCAATCCCGCCGATTCGCCCAATACCGACGGCATTGATCCGGATGGCTGCAGCAACGTGCGCATCGCGGATTGCCTGATCGACGTCGGGGACGATTGCATCGCCATCAAATCGGGCACGGAGGACACGCCCGTGAAGCACGCCAGCGAGAACATCATCATCACCGGCTGCCACATGCTGCACGGCCACGGCGGCGTGGTGATCGGCAGCGAGATGAGCGGCGGGGTGAAAAACGTGCTGGTGACCGGCTGCGTGTTTCAGGGCACGGACCGGGGCATCCGCCTCAAAACCCGGCGTTTGCGCGGCGGCAGCGCGGAAAACCTGGCTTTCAGCCACATCCTGATGGAGGACGTGCTCTGCCCCTTCGTGTTCAACATGTATTATTACTGCGGCAAGGGCGGCAAAACGCCCGAGGTGCGGGATAAGGCCCCGCGCCCCGTGGACGGCGGCACGCCGGGGCTTTGCGATATCACCATTACGGATGTCACCGTGCGCGGGGCCACGGTCTGCGCGGGCTTCCTCTATGGCCTGCCCGAAAGCCCTGTCCGGCGCGTGCGCATTAAGGACTGCACGGTGGTGATGCGGGCCGGGCAGCCGGGCTACGCCGCCATGATGGACGATCTGGAGCCGATGGAGGCCGCGGGGCTTTACCTGCGCAACGGCGAGGACGTGGACGTGAGCGGCCTGCGCGTGGTGGGCTGCGCGGGCGAAACCATGAATGCGGACGCCAGCGTCCGCTTTGCAAAACAGGAGGGCTGAGCATGAAAAAGGCATTCGATAACTGGCATGTGCGCATCGCGGACGGACTGATAAACCTGTACCCAACGCTTGACAAGCGCTGGTCGTACGATTACGGCGTGGTGTGGAAGGGCATGGCCGCGCTCTACGCGCTGACGGGCGAAGAAAAGTATTTTGCATATATCAAGCGCGGTATGGACTCGTTTTTAGCCGACAACGGCACGGCCATCCGCGATTATTTCGCCGGGGAGTACAACCTGGATTACCTCAATAACGGCAAGCTGCTGCTCTATTTGTGGCAGAAAACGGGCGAGGCCAAATACCGCACCGCCGCGGAGCTGCTGCTGGAGCAGCTGCTGCGCCAGCCGCGCACGCCGGAGGGCGGCTTCTGGCACAAAAAAATCTACCCCGAGCAGATGTGGCTGGACGGGCTGTATATGTCCGGGCCGTTTTATGCCGAGGCGGCGGTGCTGTTCCATCACGAGGCTTGGCTGGACGACGTGGTACACCAGTTTACGCTGGTCCGTGAAAAAACGCTGCACCAGCCCACGGGGCTGGGCCTGCACGCATGGGACGCCGCGCGCGTACAGCCGTGGGCCGACAAGCAGACCGGCTGCTCACCCCATGTGTGGGGCCGCGCCGTGGGCTGGTATGCCTGCGCCCTTGTGGACGCGATGGACAATATGCCCGAGGGAACCGAAAACCGGCAAAAGATGACCGCGCTGCTGGAAGGGCTGCTCGCCCCCATCTGGAAGGCACGCGACGGGCGCACCAAGGTGTGGCTGCAGGTGATGGATCAGCCGGACCGCCCCGGCAACTATGCCGAAAGCTCCTGTACGGCGCAGTTTATCTATGCCACGGCCAAGGCCAAACGGCTGAAGCTGTGCCAAACCGTGGAGGACGCGGAGCTGTGCGAAGCGTGGCAGGGCGCGGTGGACCAGTTTATTGAGGTGTACAAGGGCAACGCGATTGTAACCAAGTGCTGCCAGGTAGCGGGCCTGGGCAACGTGCAGGAGCGCGACGGCAGCTTTGCGTATTATATGTCCGAGCCGATTGTCGCCAACGACTGCAAGGGATCGGGCGCGATGCTGCAGGCGGCGGTGGAGATGTCAGTCAGGCAATGAACAAATCCCCGGCAGCGCACAAGTGCTTTATTCATTGCCTGCCTTGGAACCTGAATAAAGCATATTACGCGAATCCTTCTATACCAACCAACCGACAGGAGGCACGTCATGGAAGAAAAGAATCACCTGTACATCCTGTGGACGAACGCCGATCTGGATACCTCCCTGCGCATGGTGATGATGTACGCCACCAACAGCCTGCTCTACCGCTGGTGGGAGCAGGTTACGGTGATCGTTTGGGGCGCGCCGGCCAGGCTGGCGGCGGAAAACGCGCAGGTGCAAGAGGCCATTCAGGTGGCGATGCACGCGGGCGTGCGGTTTTCAGCCTGCGTTGCCTGCGCCCGGCAGCTGGGCGTGATTGAAAATCTGGAGGCGCAGGGCATGGAGGTGATCGGCTGGGGCGAGCCGCTGACCGCGCTGCTGAAAAACAACGAAAAGCTGATCACGATATAACGGGCCTGCCCGCCGGTCCCCTGCCACAGCGGCATCACGGCGCATCGCCGCGTGGACAGTCTTTCCGCTTCATGGTATAGTTCAAGTCGCGGCCGCGCGCAAACATCCGCGCGCCGCGAAAACAGCCGCCGGGGCTATAAAGGACAGGGCCGGGCGGCAAGGAGAGACGGCATGAAGATTTCTAAAAAAGACGCGCTGACTTGGTTTGAATTTTTCGCTTCCTTATCGGACTATGAGGAGCTTTTCACGCGCCAGCAGGAGATTGTATTCGCGGTGCTCGCGCAGATCGAGGCGGCGGTGGACCGGCGCAACGACGCGCTGATGGCGGAGATCCGGCGCCTGAAAACGCTGGAGAACCGGACTTATTATGTGGGGGACGATGAACGGTTTCCCAAAGGGTGCCGCTCCTGCCTGCTGGGAACGGGGCTGAGCGCCGTGCGCAAAACAAACCGGTGCAACCTGAATTGTAAGTTCTGCTACGATTACGGCGTTTTCAACAGCCTGCCGCCCATCGGCGAGGGCCTGTGGGAGATTGGCGGCACCCGTTTTTACGAAAAGGACATCCAGCTTCTGCTGTCCATCCAGCAAAAGCCCACGGGGATTTCCTACGTATACCTGGAACCGTTTATGGAAATCGAAAAATACTACGGCGTTATCCGCAGGTTTCACGAGGCGGGCGTACACCAGCACCTGTACACCAACGGTACGCTGGCTACGCCGGATAACCTGAAGGCGCTGGGCGAGGCCGGGCTGGATGAGCTGCGCTTCAACCTTGGCGCGACAAACTGCGCGGACGGGGTGATTGACGCCATAAAAACCGCGAAGCGCTTCATCGGCCAGGTGGGCATTGAAACGCCGATGACCCCGGAATTTTTCGAAACCTTCCTGCGCAAAAAAGAAGCGATCCTCGCCACGGTGCTGGATTTTATCAACTGCGCGGAGCTGCATTTAAACGCCAATAACCTTGGCAATTACGCGGGCGAGCCCATGTACATGGCCCGGCACGGCTATCTGTCCCCCCTGTGGAGCCGGGAGCTTACCCTGCGGCTGATGAAGCTTGCCGACGATGAGCGCTGGCCCATCGTGGTGCATGATTGCTCCAACAATACCAAGTTTGCCCGCGACCTGAACCTGCGCGCCAAGGAGGGCGGGTGGTTCGGGGCCAGCAGCTACGCCTGCGAGTTTGACCGGATTCCCTACGGGGCCTTTCTGCCGGTGCTGCGGGATGAAGCGTTCCACTTTCTGGAGGAAGAAGAGCTGCCCCAGGGCTACCGGCCGGGGGACAGCGTGTGGTAAAGATGGCGGCATAAACCACGCCTCAGGCGGGCGCAGGCCGGGGCAGGCGGCTGGAAACTGATTTACCAAGGTAAACGCTGAAGAAATCCCCTGTGCGTTGGCGCGTTATCTTACCGCCAGCGTGAGATGCGAACCCTTCGACGTAGCGCTGCCATTGCTTCAGGTTCCACAGCCCCAATCTGACGAAACCTGACACACCATCGCACAAGCGCTTTACTCATCGTTTACCTAGGGTATTTCCGCCGGCAGCCTTAAGGGATAGCCTCCGGCACAACAGGCCGCGGGGAAACCCAATCACAAAAACAAGGGGAATCGGTATGGCAAACGAAACGGTATATCGGGTCAGCGCGCGGGGAGACGGAGCCTATACCACCATCCGGTCGGCGCTGGACACCGTAAAGGCGCGCGGAAAGACGGATATTACAATACTGGTTGCCCCCGGCGTGTACCGGGAAAAGCTCGTGCTGGAGGTGCCGGGCCTGCGGCTTGTGGGCGCGGGCGGCGGGGAAACCCGTATCGTGTACGGCGATTCCGCGCACCTGCTGGATGATAACGGCCAGCCGCTGACCACGTTCCGCACGGCAACCGTGCGGGTCAGCGCGCGGGATGTAACGCTTGAAAACCTGACGATTGAAAACGACGCGGGGCCGGGCAGCCAGGTGGAACAGGCCGTGGCGCTGTACATCGCGGGCGACCGCTGCGCGGTGAGGCAGTGCAGCCTGCTTGCGCATCAGGATACGCTGATGATCGGGCCGGAGACCGGCACCATTTGCGACGCGTATCCCTGCGGCAGGCGGGCCTATCTGGAAAATTGCCTCATCCGGGGCAACACGGATTTCATTTTCGGCAGCTATGCCGCGTGGTTTGAAACATGCACGCTGCGCTGTGTGGCGCAGGGCCTGCCCGTAAACGCCATGATCGCCGCGCCCAACACCCCGCAGGGGCAGGCGTTCGGCTTTGTCTTCCACCGCTGCACGGTTGACGGGGGCGATTGTCCGCCCGCCACCGTGTACCTGGGCCGCCCGTGGCGGCCGTTTGGGCGCGCCGCGTTTTTGCACTGTGCGATGGATCAAAGCGTGCACCCCGCCGGATGGCTGGACTGGGAAACCCCCTTCCGCGCCGTGTGGCAGGGCCTGTGCGAAACCGCCGATACCTGGACCCCTTCGCGTCATCCGCTGTGCGGGAAGCTGGAGGAGGGACATCCGTATACAAAGGAAGCTGTTCTTGGAGCGGAGGACGGCTGGAGGCCGTGGGAATGATAGCGGGATGCCATACGCAAAGCCCGACTTATGCTGATCTCAGATAAAACTACAGACAGAAACCTTCATCTTTTCATCGTGTCCTTTGTCGATAAACCATGCCACAGCTCCACTATGCCTGTGGTTTGTCTCCGCGGTTACGATTAAATATTTGGTTTCTATTCTGCATGTATCCTTGAGATTCGTACGATACCAAACCACGAAAAGGGGAATCGCGGAAGAAAACGCGAACCCCCTTTTGCGTCACGGACAAAAGAACGCAAGAAATGTCGGGCATACCGTTTTTGCGGGGACTATGATAGAGACACAGACAAGGAGGTGACGTACATGGATTGGGTGGAATGCATCGGCAATGCGGTCGATTATATCGAAGAGCACATCACCGAAGAGCTGACGATGAAGGGTATTGCAAAGCATGTGGCCGTAAATCCCTTTTACTTTCAAAAAGGATTTACCATGCTGTGCGGCTTCACGATCGGCGAATACGTTCGGCAGCGAAGGCTTGCGCTTGCCGGTGGGGCGCTGGTCTCCACAGAGGAGAAGATCATCGATATTGCGCTTCGGTATGGATACGATTCCCCGGATAGCTTTACCCGGGCGTTTACGCGTTTCCATGGCGTTACCCCAACGGCTGTGCGCAAGGACGGAGCGATGATCCGGTCGTTTGCTCCGCTGAAAATCAAGTTCACATTGGAAGGCGGTTATGGTATGGAGTACAGGATTTTGCAAAAGGACTCGTTTACGGTTGTGGGTGTATCCAGAATATTCGGGTATGAGCATGCGAAAACGGAAATCCCCGCGTTCTGGAGCACGCTGCATCAGCCCGGAAAAGAGAACGCCGTATGCGGCATGTACGGCATCAGCATTGACGAAAGCATGGAGTCGGACGAGTTTGAATATCTGATTGCGGATAATTACAATCCGGCGGAGGATGTGCCGGAGGGACTGGTTACCAAAGTGATTCCCGCGTACACCTGGGCTGTGTTCGCCTGCAGGGGCGGCATGCCGCAGGCGCTGCAGGAGATCAACCGGAAGGTATTCTCGGAATGGCTGCCAACCAACAGAGAGTATGAGATTGCGGCGGGGTATAATATCGAAATGTACAGCGATCCCGCCGGATATCCCAAAGGAACGCTGGACGACGCATACTACTGTGAGATGTGGATTCCCGTGAAGAAGAAATAATGCGCATTCCGGTCTGTAACGCGATCAAGAACTTCGAACGCTTTGCACGCAGCCGATGCGATGCAGCGGAGCGGGCGTGTGCCCGACAAGCGCCATAGAACGGCCTGAGCGGCCCGAAACCAAAGCGGAGCGCCGCCGCTTCCTGCATACCCGATAAGGAGCGCGGCGGCGGAGGATGAAAGGCGATCGCGTTAATCGCCGGAGCCCGTGTGCACGGATCGATACGGCGCCGGGAGCGTAAAAAGCCCGCGCGGCTGACGGCAATACGAAAGGTCGTCAGCATGCGCGGGCTTTTTTCGGTTTCTACTGATTTGCGGGCAAATGATGAGAAGGGGATTTACTCAACGGATACCTGGTCCTGCGGCGCGATGGTACAGCTTGGGTTTTCCTCGTCGGGGGCGGCGATGGCCTTGTTGCGGCGCAGCATGCAGGCCAGGCGGCCGCCGCCTTTTTTCTTGTCGCTGGGCTCGCAGAAGGTAAGCTTCAAAAAGATCGGGGTCAGCACGGAGGTGGCGATTACCAGCAGAATGATCGGCCCGAAGTACATCGTGGACAGAAGCCCCAGCGCCGCGCCTTTTTGCGAGATGATCAGCGCCACCTCGCCGCGGGACATCATGCCCACGCCGATCTGCATGGATTCACGGCTGGTATAGCCGCACATTTTAGCGCCCAGCCCGCAGCCGATCACCTTGGTGCCGACTGCCGCCAGCAGCAGCACCCCGGCAAAGATGAGGATGTGGGTGGACAGGCCGTTGGAAAAGTCCACGTTCAGGCCCAGACTGGCGAAAAAGATCGGGGACAACAAAATATATGATAGTGTGGAAAAACGGTTGGCGAGGTATTTGGTGCGCTCGGTATGGCTAATGATCAGCCCGGCAAAGAACGCGCCGGTGATGTCCGCCACGCCGAAGAAATGCTCGGCGCTGAAAGCCATCAGCAGGCAGAACACGAAGCTGATGATCACGTAGCGGCGCAGGTCGCGGTTGTCCCGCTTGTTGAAGTAGGTAAACAGACGGTAGAACAGGTAGCCCGCGCCTGCCACAAACACGAAGAACAGCAGGATCTTGGCCAGCGTAATCCACAGGTTCACGTTCGCGTCCGCGGTGGAGGAGATCACGGTGAGTGCGATGATGCCGATGATATCGTCGATCAGCGCCGCGCCCAGGATGGCGCTGCCCACGGGGGTGGAAAGCTTGCCCAGCTCGCGCAGGGTTTCCACGGTGATGCTTACGGAGGTTGCCGTCAGGATGACGCCAAAGAAAAGATTCTGCAAAAACGCGCTGGTGGTGGGGGTGTCCTGGCCGATGTGGAACAGGGTCGCCACGGCAAAGCCGCCCAGCAGGGGCACCAGCACGCCGATCATCGCCACGATGAACGAGGCCTTGCCCGCGTTTTTCATCTCGTCCATGTCGGTGTTCAGACCGGCGTCAAACATCAGCACCACTACGCCGAGCTCCGCCGTTTTTTTCAGAAAAGTGACATCGTGTAAAAGGTTCAGCACGGAAGGACCGAGAACAACACCCGCCAGTAGTGCGCCGACAACCTGGGGCATGCGAAGCTTGCGGGTAAACATACCCAACAGCTTGGTAAACAGTAGGATCAGCGCAAGGTCCAGCAAAAACTCATAAGATAACACGTGAAAAAATCCCTCTCTCTCTTCCTCTTCGGCCTCGTACACGTTGATACACCCTCGTGGCTCTGCGGAACGCCTGGTTTAGCTTTCCGCCAAAACCACGGAACGAAACCGTGCCCAGGCGCAATCTCAATAGAGCGTACGCGCGTCATGGTGCACGGCCGAATGCATTATAGCACTTGACGCGCTCATTTTCAAACGATTGTCCGGTTTTACGACCAGATTACACACGGTTTGGAGGAACTGCACAAAGGGTTTGACGCTCTGCACAGCACAGCGTATACTTTTGAAACCAATCCCGCAGTAAAAACCAGCCGGGTCGCCCGGAGCGGAGGCCGAAAAAGGGCAGGGCTCCCTCCAGCGGCGCGCAGTGCGGCTGTACCGCAGCAACACGGCAAAGGAGGAAGCCTATGCTCACCATGGAACCCGCAACGGCTGCGGACGAAGGACTATGGCGGTGCTTTGACACCCATATCGCCCGGCAGGAGCTGCTCCATAAAATCGCGGCCGGGCGGTGCTACCTTCTCCGGGAGGATGCCCTGCCGGTGGGCGTGCTGCGCTATAACCTGTTCTGGGACAGTGTTCCGTTTGTCACGCTGCTGTATCTGGCGGAACAGGCGCGGGGCAAAGGCTACGGCAGCGCTGCCATGGCCCGGTGGGAGGCGGAGATGCGCGCTCTGGGCTATCCCTGCGTAATGACCTCCTCCCAGGCCGATGAAGGCGCCCAGCATTTTTACCGCAAGCTGGGCTACCGGGATGCCGGGTGCCTGCTGCTGACGATCCCGCCGCTTGCGCAGCCCGCAGAGATCTTCTTTATCAAAGCGCTGTAGCACGGGTTGAAGGGATTCCATCTTATTTGCATATGCTTAAACGCCCGGACGGATGTCCGGGCGTCAGCCTGTACAATAACCTCTTCGGTTTGGTATCGCCGCTCGCATCATAGCGCCTGCGGCGCTGTTCGCTCGCTTACCCCTTTGTTGTAAGGCAAGCCTTTGGGGTTCCACCCCAATCCCCGGCAAGGGTTTCACCCCTGCACCCTGACCAGGACTTTCAGCCCTGGACCCTTCCTTTTTTGACAGCCTGTAGCGCCTGCGGCGCTGTTTGCTTGCTTTCGGGAAATGTTGAAACAGAAAGCTTTAGGGAAACGATGAACGAATCCCCTGCACGCTGGCGCGTTATCTTTCCGCCGGGTTAGGCTCGCAGAGCCCTTGACGCAGCGCGGCTGCTA
Organism: Candidatus Limiplasma sp.; assembly: GCA_963664595.2. Classification (GTDB taxonomy): domain Bacteria; phylum Bacillota; class Clostridia; order Christensenellales; family Aristaeellaceae; genus CAXXOK01. The sequence goes on from CAXXOK010000009.1 coordinate 99,199, forward strand.
CTGCGGGTTGCGCTATCCCAACCCAACAAAATCTCATGTGCCATCACACAAGCGCTTTATTCAGCGTTTCCTGATGGCTCCGTGTCAAGTCCCGGCAGGAGCTTCACATCGGCACGCTGACCAAAGCCATCGGCCCCGGACCCATCAAGTTTATCATCAAAACGCCCGGACGGCTGTCCGGGCGCTGTAACAGGGGCCGATCCAACAGGATTACTCCGCCGGGGTATAGGTATAGAGCACACCCGGCGTATGGAGATCGACCATCGCGGCGTATTGGTACGGGTGATAGCATACCGTGCGGTAGGTGGCTGAGTTCAGCACGATTTCAAACAGCAGGTCCGAGCCACGCACCAGATCCGCCTTGCCCAGCGTCTGCATATCGTCGGGATACTCAAGCGTTTTGGCGTCTTCCACATAGGTGTCCGTGTGCGGATCGTACTGCGTGGTGCCGCTGCAAATCCAGTAGGCGTCCAGCGCCGCGTTATAGGCTGCGCTGCAGAAGTGGCTGGAGTACCATTCCAGCCCGCGCTCTTTGCCATAGCTCCATTCCTGGGTAATGGTCATGGTTTCGGGATCAATGGCATACAGCACCGCGCGGGAGTAGTGCTCCGTGTTCCGTTCGGCTTCCGGGGTGGTGGTTTTATAGCGGTTTGTGCCGTTGTCAAACATCAGGATATGAGTGGAGTCCATAAAGGTGGCGTCGTGCTGGGCGTAGTTCCACTCGAAATCCGCCTGATCCTGCGCGGGGGTGAAGAACAGGGCGCTGTCCGTGTTGGTCCAGCCCTCCGGATTGCCCAGAATCCAGTTGAGGGTCTTTGCCGCTTTGTCTACGCTTACCACGGCGTCGATGGCGCGGCAGGACATGATGACGCTGTCGGTGGCCTCGTCATAGGAGATCGCGTTCATATGGGCCCAGTCTTTTTCCCGGTACAGCGTGCCGCTGCCGTCGGTGGAATCCATGATGTCGCTCAGGTCAAGGTCCCACACGATGTCGCCGGTGGCAAGGTTTACTTCCACCACGCGGTCCATCAGCACGGCGATATCATCCTGTGAGGTGGCGATCAGAACGTTGCCGTTTGGCAGCGTCGCAATCTCATGATGAAAGCCGCCCGGCAGCGTGTACTGCGCGTAGATGCGGCCGCAGAGATCAACCTCCATAAAACCGCCGTTGGCGTCGTCCGCCTCTGCGGTATTGTTGGAACAGACAAGATAATGGCCGTTTTCCAGCTGGCGCAGCGGCGTGGTGCGCCGGGCAACAAACTCGGCATAATAGCGCAGGTCGCCCTGGCTGTCGTAGGCGGTAACGCATGTGGTGTTGCCCATCGCCGCAAAGAGCAGCTCCGAGGGGCCGAACACGCCGGGGGTGGATACGGTCACCTCTCCGGTCAGCAGGGTTTCGTCGGGGATCATTTCGGTCTGCACCGCAACGGTGGAGGTGCTGCCGTCCGCCAGGGTAAGCACCACGGTGTTTTCCTCGTTGGCGTACAGGCCGATCACCGGCAGTATGTGCCGTGTGGCGGCGGGAAATTCCGCGGTCACGTCATTTTCCGCGGCATGCCCCTTCACGGTCATGGATACGGGGGTTTCCTCCGCCGTATCAAAGAGGATCACGGCGCACAGCGGCACATTGCCGTAGGGGTTGATCACACAGAGCGGGGCTTCAAACGAGTACCCGAGCTCGGCTTCCGCAAGCAGCGCCGCGTCCACTTCGTCCTGCTGCGCAATGGCGGAAGCGACGGTTGTGTACGCGGGTGCCGTGCCTTCTGCCGACGCGGAAACACAGAAAATGAGAAGCATCAGGGAAAGGATAAGTACCGTGATGTGGCGGGCCCTTTTTGTCAGAAGCATAATCGTCATCCTCCATTGTCAGTTGAATTGCAGGTCATCCTATGATTGCGTATACATCAACAGGGGAAATCCTGTTATTGTTTTGAAGCTATCAGTACATTTGAACTTCGGATACCGGCCTTATGGAATTGCAAATAATGCCGTACCGTCCTCCGCGGCGTATTGCAGCGCCGCTCCCGCAAGATCTGCGTCCGCCGGGATTTCAAAGCAGGCATACCCTGAAGCGGTACTCAGCGTCAGCTTGGTTCCGCTGATGCGCGCGTACCCATGATCCGGCAGGAAGGTGTCCCCGGCGCGGGGGTAGGCGCTTCCGTCCGCCAGCACCAACGTGAGCTTTTCCCAGTCAAACGAGGATTTCGTCGCTTGCTTTTTGGAAACGGTCAGGTTGAACAGGGCATACTGCATACCCTCTGCGGGCATGTTTTCGCGGGTAACGGTTTCATAGCCGCCCTCATACTGCAGCACCTGGGTATCGGTGCGCAGCGCAGGCAGCCGCTCGGCGCTTTCAATGGCAATCTGCCATACACTGCCCCCTGTGGCAGCTACGGGGGCGGCATCGGATGCGGGAATGCCGGGATCCGCTTGCGGCGGCGCGGTTTGCGAAACAAGGGAAGCATCCGACGCTGCCCTGGTTATTCCGTATTTCTGCCAGATGGAATCCGGTATATACATTTCCGGCGCTTCGCCCAAATGAAGATCCAGTATATTTTTAGTGTAAATGTTCATGCGCTCGCACCGGTATGCTGCATACAGGTTATCGGCCAACAGGCTTTGTGCCAGGCATTCCCATACCACCTCACCGGCGCGGCTGACCTCCAGATACACACTGTGGCCTGCCTGCCCCATATCCTGGATGCTGAAGGTGCCCAATACATTCCCGTTAGGCAGAAGATCGGCATCGCCCCGGTACATGGAAAACAGCTCGGGACGGTACTTGCCGTAGGCCCAGATTTGTTCAACCGTCCGGTTCTTTTCGTCGATACGGTATTGCACCAGTCGGGAGTAATTGCGGGCGGTCTCCTCATCAACCGCGCTGCGGCTGGTGCCGTTATCAAACAACAGAATATCGACCGTATCGGGATTTCCATCCTGATCCGCCATCAGCGCAACCGCGTGCTGGTTGTACGGCCATTCAAAATCATCGCCGATGGGCGTAAGCATGTATTGGTCATACATCTCCAGGTAGTCGGCCGGATCCGTCAGCATCCACTTGAGCTGGCCATCCCAGCTGATGCGCAACACCGCGGATTGAAAATTGCTGGATACGATCACATCGTCCTGATACGCAACGACCGCGTTCATATGCAGCCAGTCGGCATTGCTGGCAATGGGCGGAAAGGTATGCGACCTGCTTCTCTCCAGAAGGGTTAAGAAATCCAGGGTGCGCAAAATGCTGCCGTCAACCGTTGACATCTCATATAAAACGTCAAGGACCGTGGATTTCCGATCGGGACTGCTTCCGGTCACAATCCATGAACCGTGATCGGTTTCAAATAGATCGTGGTGGGAGCCATAGGCGCTGTAGTAATAGCGGGAAACCTTTCCCAGCGTGTTGATGACCAGAAACGCGGTATCCCCATGGGTGTCTCCCAATCCAAGAAAAAAGCCCGCTTCGGTATCACGGAAAAAGAAGAACTCCATAGTGCCGGTATATTGCGGAAGGTACCAGCGTACCGCGCCGTTGCAGTCGAACGCAAAGGGATAGTTGATATAGTTTTGGCAGGTTGTCGGAAAATTCAGGCCCTCCGCGTAGGCGTTTTCGTCCAGCGTTTCCGTGATCAGCACGAAGCCCTTCAGAAAATCGGGAAGCGGCTCGGTGGTGATCTCCAGCACGGTTTTGCTTTGCGCGCCGTTCTGCGTGGTGGCGGTGAGGGTGACGCTGTTCGTGCGATCGGGGTACAGCCCCAAAACAGGGATGATATGGCGGGTGGCATATTCGTTAAATATGAAATCCACATCGGCGTTGGGCGTATCGCCCGGCACATGGACGGAAATCCGGGAGGGCGTATCCGTAGTACACAGCACGACCGCCGTCAGGGGAGATTCGCCATAGGGATCCAGCTGTACATAGGGAGATGCAAAGGGGTAGTCATCCCTTTCAAGCACCCGCAGCAGCTCGTCGTCAACGGCTTTTTGGCGGCTCACGGTATCCGCGATTTTGCCAAGGCCCATGATATCGTTTGGTATTTCCACAGGCAGCGGCTCCGGCGTCTCAACGGGCAGTGGTTCCGGTATCTCAGCGGGTTGCTGCTCCGCCGCAAGGAGGGTGAGTGTGTACAGAATGCCGCCCGACAGAATGATAACAAGAAGAACCGCAAGTATACGATGCCAAACGCGCTTTCCTTTGCTGGTCAATGTGATTCTCCTTTATTTGTTCGAAGCTTTACCAAGCAGCAGGTAGGCCAGAGACAGCAGCAGCGGCGCGAGGATGGCCGTGACGATGGCAAGCAGCCCGTAAAGGGTAAGCATTCTTATGCTGCCAAACGCGGCAAGAATATCATCGGCGCCTCCGTTTCGCACAAGCTTGGCCGCAAGCAGCACCCAGCTGATGACGGCGGAATAAGCGCCGTACCACATCCACTTTTTCCCGGTTGTGTCCACCGGTTTTACAAAGCGGTCGTGCAGCACAAGCGCAAGGGAAGCGGGGAAGAATACCAGGACGGCCCCTATGACCAGTAACATGTTTCGTCCTCCTGTCATGCGGTTCAGATTTGCTTTCTTTGTAGGAAGCTATAAATAAACAAAGCGGCGCAACAGTGCCGTGGGAGCTTTGGGTGGCGTATAAATGGCGTATAAGTGGAAAGGCTCCGGATCAGCCCTTTTGCAGCCTGCGGCATTTGTCCGGGGGGAGCTTGTCGCACAGAAAATCCCACAGCTCGCCGTCGGGTACGTCGGCCTGGCCGTTGGGCAGCAGAAACGCGCGTCCGGGCAGCACGTAGAGGTAAACAGCGCCCTTTGCCTGGTAGGCCATATAGAGCTTGTCCCACGGCAGAGTGAGCGTTTCCCCCTGGTTGACGTCGGAGCGGATGGTTACCTCCTTGTCCGTCAGCGTCAGGGTGTACACCCGGCGCGGCAGGCGGTGCTTTTTTTCGTTGTCGCGCAGGGTAAGGAAAAAGGAAACGATATAAATCAACGGCAGCCCCGCCCCGATGCCCGCCATTACGCCGCCGAGCAGCCCGGACTGCGCTTTGTCCGTCTGGAAAAACAGGAAGGTGGCAAAGGCCAGCATGATCAGCATGAACCCCGTTGGCAGCCGCCAGCGCCGCTGGCGGCGGAAGGTATCAAAGGCGGCAAAGCGGCGAAAGGTGGATTTATCAAGGGTAACGGGAATGGTGATGGTTTTCTCTTCACTCATTATCGGTGCCTCCGGTGCTGTGTGCTGTGTTCTTTTTAGGTATTGTGACATATTCTGCGGTGCTTTGCAAGCGGCGCAGGGAGGCACGGCATGCTCTCCACGGCGCCCTGCGGCAGAGCCTGGCCTGCAGGCAGCACGCACCACCGAAAAACGGCGGAGCAGACGGAATGGAAATCGCTGGAAGCCTGCCCCGGAGGGGCGGCAGCTGGGCGGAAAAAGGCAAAACAGGGGCTGCCGGGCCGGAAAACGGGCGGAAAAAACACCGGTTGAAACGAGCTTGATTTTCTGCATACAACTTTTACGCAAAAATCTTGTAATACTAGTATGGCATAGGTTTTACAGGGTTTCACGGGAGAGTTGCTGAAAAAACTTGTATGCAAGATGGAAGATATCTACAAAAATCATTGACGCTTATATATTAGTATGTTACAATGAGGTCAATACAGAGGAGCAGGGTATACGCTCTGTTAACAATTCAACACCTTTAAGGAGGAAAACACATGAAAAAGTTCCTGTCTCTCGTTCTCGCTCTTGCCATGATTCTGTCTGTCACCGTAGTTGCGATGGCGGATGATCCCATCACCCTGGTCTACTCCGAGGTCAACCCGGAAACAAGCTTCGTGGGCACGATCGGCGCTGCCTTTAAAGCGAAGGTTGAAGAACTGTCCGGCGGGCAAATCATCATCGACGCGCACTACTCCGGCACCCTGGGCACCGAAGCTGAAATCCTGGACGACCTGCTTGGCGGCGGCACCAGCGTGGATATCCTGCGCGTGTCCGCTTTCGCGCTGACCAGCTATGGCTGCACGAAATCCACCCTGCTGTCCATCCCGTACACGTTTGTAAGCCGTGAACACTTCTGGAATTTCGCCAACAGCGATCTGGCCAAAGAATTCCTCAATCAGCCCCAGGAACTGGGCCTCCCGCTGCGCGGCCTGTTCTACGGCGAAGAGGGCTTCCGTCACTTCTTCTTCCGCACCGGTGTTGAAGTGGACGGCATCGCAGACCTCGCCGGCCTCAAGATCCGCGTCTCCAACGACCCCGTTATGACCGGCATGGTGTCCAACCTTGGCGCCAGCCCCACCGTTTATACCTTCACGGAGCTGTACAGCGGCCTGCAGAAGGGCGATGTTGACGGCGCAGAACAGCCGATCGCCAACTACCAGGCCAATATGTTCCAGGAAGTGGCCCCGACCCTGATCCTGGACGGCCATACCCTGGGCGCCATCTCCGCCGTGATCACCGACACCGCCTGGGCCAAGCTCAACGAGGAGCAGCAGGGCTGGATCATGGAAGCCGCTGCCTATGTGCAGGAATACAACCAGGCCAACATCCAGGCCAAGGAAGACGAAATCCTTGCCCAGCTGCAGGCCGATGGCTACAAAGTGGTTACCGTGGAAGACAAATCCGCTTGGGTAGAAGCCTGCCAGCCCACGATTTCCCAGTACACTGCGGACCAGGCCGAGCTCTATCAGCAGATTCTGGACATGCAATAACCAAATCCCCGTCCCGTAACAACAAGCGCTCCGGAGGTGCGGGGACATCCCTGCGCCTCCGTTTTGCTTTGAAGGGAGATAGGAACTCGTATGCCGAAATTTTTTCAATATGCGGACAAGCTCAAACCGTTTTATGATATCGCGTACCGGGTGATCATGACGCTGTGCAAGCTGCTGCTGATTGCGGATATTCTGGTGACTACGTGGATTGTCATCAGCCGGTATTTTCCGCACCTGATCCCCGCGCCGATCTGGGGGGAGCAGATCGTGCTGACGCTGATGAGCTACATGGCGGTGCTTTCCGCGGCGCTGGCGATCCGTAAGGGATCCCATATCCGCATGACGGCGCTGGACCGCAAGCTGCCCAAGAAATTGATCATCTGGCTGGATATCCTGGCGGATCTGGCCGTGATGGGCCTGGGCATCGTAATGCTGGTGTATGGCTGGAAACATGCGAAGGCCATCGGCCGCTTCGGCCGGTACGATTCGCTGCCCAATCTCAGCCGCTTCTGGATGTATCTGCCCATTCCGCTGGCGGGCGGCGCTATGATCGTATTTGAACTGGAAGCACTGTACAATCACGTGAAAGCCTTCTTTATCAAGCCGGAAAACGGAGCAAACTGCGGCGTTATGCAATCGGAGCTGGAAACCGCCGCGGTGGAAGCGTCCCTGAACGACAGTGAGATGCAGAAGCTTTGTGAAGCTACGGACGCAGCCCGCACCACCGGTACGAAGGAGGCGAAGAAGCCATGAGCCCGGAGACCCTTTCCGTTATCATTTTACTCGGCAGCTTTCTTCTGATGATCCTGCTGCGGTTCCCCATTGCGTACGCGGTTGGCCTGTCCGCGCTGTTCTGCCTGCTGTCGATGGGCGAAAGCCCCACAACGCTGGGCAAACAAATGGTGACCGGTATCAGCTCGTTCAGCCTGATGGCGGTGCCGTTTTTCATCACCATGGGCGTGCTGATGGGCACGGGCGGCATCAGCGACAAGCTGATCGCGCTGGCGAACTCGCTGGTCGGCTGGATGCGCGGCGGCCTGGCCATGGTGAACATCGTCGCGTCTTATTTCTTCGGTGGCATCTCGGGATCCGCGGCCGCGGATACCGCGTCGCTGGGTTCCATCCTCATTCCCATGATGGTGAACGACGGCTACGACGCGGATTTCGCCACAGCCGTTACCATTACGTCCTCCTGTGAGGGATTGCTGGTTCCCCCAAGCCACAACATGGTGATTTACGCCACGACGGCGGGAGGCATTTCCATCGGAGCGCTGTTTATGGCGGGCTACCTGCCCGGCGCGTTGCTGGCGATTTCGCTGATGATCGGCTCCTATATTATCTCCGTGAAGCGCAACTATCCCAAGGGGCGTCCCTTCTCGCTGCGCTACTTCGGCAAGCAGATGCTGACGTCGTTCTGGGCGCTGGCCGCCGTGCTCATCGTGGTGGTCGGTGTGGTGATGGGCGCGTTTACCGCGACCGAAAGCTCCGCCATCGCCGTGATTTACTCGCTGTTCGTCAGCGTGTATATTTACAAGGGCCTCAGCTGGAAAGGCGTCTGGGAATCGTTTGAAAAGTGTGTGGATACCCTCGCCATTGTGCTGATTCTGATCGCGGCATCCTCCGCGTTCGGCCTTTGCCTGACGAAGCTCCGCGTGCCGGATCTGGCGGCGCAGTTTATCCTGAGCGTTTCCAACAGCCCCATCTTGATCGCGCTGATGCTCAACGCCATCCTGTTGATCCTTGGCTGCATCATGGATATGGCCCCGATCATCCTGATTACCACCCCGATCCTTCTGCCTATCGCAACCTCGATCGGGATTGACCCCATCCAGTTCGGCATCATCATCGTGCTCAACTGCGGTATCGGCCTGTTGACGCCGCCGGTCGGCGCGGTGCTGTTCATCGGCTCGGCCGTGGGTAAGGTGCCGATGGAGCGCGTCGTCAAAGCGACAATGCCCTTCTACCTGTGCATGATCGCCGCGCTGATTCTGGTCACGTTTGTTCCGCAGATCAGCATGTTCCTGCCGTCGCTGCTCCATTAGGATTGACGGCCAGGCAAGCCCGCACAGGCTGACGGATGTTCCCGGTTCGCGGCCCCCGTGCCGCGGCTTCCCCTGTTTTTACGCCGGAATACCCAGGTAAACGTCGAGTAAATCCCTCTGTATAGTGGCGATTGAATTTCCACCAGCTTGGGCTTGCTGAAACCTCTACGTAGCGCTGCAACGACTGCGGTTTCAGCAAACCCAAGCTGACAGAAAGCCAATTCGTCATTATACCGGCGCCTTACTCATCGGTTACCCAGGCGGCGGAACCCCCCGGCAACAAACGGCCGTCGGCGCGGCTGCTGCCATAAACGGCGCCGCGTATCGAAAACAAAGGCATGAATGGTTGCCGCGAAAGGGCTGCGGCCCTGGTCGGCAGCCCCTGCCCGCGCCGCCGCACCCGCGGCTTCCCCTCGCGGATGCAACAATATTCTCCGCCGTCTTGCCTGAAGCCGCGTTTTGGTTTATGATAAGCGCTGCGGCAGCAAGCAAAGCCCTGGAGAGCGCCCGCACGCAATAAGGGGTATGTTTGACATTTAGTAGTTTCCGTGTAGTATACTAGCATAAAGGATGTGCATGGCATGAAGTTGACGTTCCGATGGTTTGGCGAGGGGTACGATTCCGTTACTCTTGCGCAGTTGAGGCAGATTCCCGGCATACAGGGCATCATTACCACCCTGTACGATACCAAGCCGGGAGAAGAATGGTCCGCTGAAGCGATTGACGCGATTAAGCGGCAGGTGGAAGCCGAAGGGCTTTCGGTGCTGGGTATCGAAAGCGTGAATATCCACGACGCGATCAAGGTGGGTACGCCGGACCGGGATCAGTACATCGAAAACTATATTCGCACCATCGGCAAGCTGGGCAAGGCAGGGATCCCCATGATCTGCTACAACTTCATGCCGGTGTTCGACTGGACGCGCTCCGATCTGGCCAAGCGCCGCCCGGACGGTTCCACGGTGCTTGCCTACGACCAGCGTGAGATCGACAAGATCGATCCGGACCGCCTGTTTGAGCAGATGGAATCCACAGCCAACGGCTTCATCCTGCCCGGATGGGAGCCCGAGCGCATGACGCATATCAAGGACCTGTTCCGCCAATACCATGAGGTGACGGAAGAAAAGCTGTTTGAAAACCTGGTATACTTCCTCAACGCCATCATGCCCGCCTGCGACCGCTACGACGTCAACATGGCCATTCATATCGACGATCCCGCCTGGAGCGTGTTCGGCCTGCCGCGCATCATCTCCAGCAAGCAAATGATACAGCGGATGCTCGATGCCGTGTCCAACCGGCACAACGGCGTTACGCTGTGCACGGGCTCACTGTCCTCCAATCCCGACAACGATATCCCCGATATCATCCGGTCCCTGAAGGGCCGCATCCACTTTGCCCACATCCGCAACACCCGGCACACCGCGCCCGGCGTGTTTGAGGAAGCCGCGCACTATGCCGCCGACGGCTCGCTGGACATGGTGGAGATCATGCAGGCGTTCATCGACATCGGCTTCGACGGCCCCTTCCGCCCCGATCACGGGCGCGCCATCTGGGGCGAGGTATCCATGCCCGGCTACGGGCTGTACGACCGCGCGCTGGGCAGCCAGTATCTGCTGGGCCTGTATGACGCGCTGACGCGCAAAAGCCGGTAACCGCTGAACAGAGCCTGACCGGGTCCGCGGCCGTATATCCCCGGTTTGCCGTACCAGCCCCGCTCCCAACGCCCTATAAAGGAGAAATCACCATGAATTTGTCTCTGCAAAGCCTGCAGCCGCTGCGTGAGAAAGGATACCTGGTTCCGGAGTTCAGCCTTTCCGCGATGCGTGAACAAACCAAAGCCGCGCCGACGTGGATTCACTTCGGGGCGGGCAACATATTCCGCGCGTTTCCGGCGGTGCTGGTGCAGCGGCTGCTGGAGGCGGGTAAAATCAATACGGGCCTGTGCGTGGCCGAGTGCTACGACGAGGAGATTATCGACGCGGGCTTTGCCCCGTTTGATAACCTGTCCGTCGCCGTATCGCTGAAGCACGACGGCAGCGTGGACAAGCGCGTGGTCGGCTCCATTGCCGAGGCGCTGGCCTACAGCCGCGATACGGAGCGGATACTCAAGATCATGACGGCGGACAGTCTGCAGATCGTCTCCATGACGATCACCGAAAAGGGCTATGCCGTGCGCGACGCCGGGGCCGAAACCCTTGAGGCGCCCGGTACCATCATCGCCAAGCTGTGCAAGCTGCTCTATGCGCGCTGGCAGGCGGGGGCGGCGCCCGTGGCGATGGTAAGCCTGGATAATTGCTCCCACAACGGCGATCTGCTACAGGCCGGTATCCTGGCCGTGGCGGAAAGCTGGCGGCAGCGGGGGCTGGTGGAGGCCGCATTCCTCAGCTATCTCAACGATCCGGCCCGCGTATCCTTTACGTGGAGCATGATCGACAAAATCACCCCGCGCCCCGCGCAGGCGGTGCTGGACATGCTCAGGGCCGACGGGCTAACGGGCATGGAGGTGACCGAGACCGCCAAGCATACCTTTATCAGCGCGATGGTGAACGCCGAGGAGTGCGAGTACCTGGCCATTGAGGATCACTTTCCCAACGGCCGTCCCCCGCTGGAGGAGGCCGGTGTGATCTTCGGCACGCGGGAGACCGTGGATAAGATCGAAAAGATGAAGGTCTGCACCTGTTTGAACCCCTTGCACACCTGCCTTGCGGTTTTCGGCTGCCTGCTGGGGCATACTAAAATCAGCGAGGAAATGCAGGATGAGACGCTTGCCCAAATGATCCGTGTCATCGGCTACACCGAGGGCATGCCTGTGGTGGTGGATCCCGGTATTATGTCGGCCAAACAGTTTATCGACGAGGTGCTGGAGAAACGGTTCCCCAATCCCTTTGTGCCCGATACGCCCCAGCGCATTGCCTGCGATACCTCCAAAAAGCTTCCGGTGCGCTTCGGCGAAACGCTGAAAGCCTATGTGGAGCGCGGACAGAACGATCTGTCGTTCCTTACGATGATCCCCATGGTGTTTGCGGGCTACGCTCGCTACCTGACCGGGATCGGCGACGACGGCAAGCCCTTCGCGCTCTCGCCCGATCCCAATCTGGAGGCGCTGCAAAAGCTGGTGGAGGGATTTGCTCTGGGCAAGCCGTTTGATACCGCCAGGCTCCGGCCGCTGTTTTCCAATCCGGAGTATTGCGGCGTAAACCTGTACGATCATAATCTGGGCGAAAAAACCGAGGCCCTTTTCACAGAGATGAACCGGGGGGCGGGGGCCATCCGCCAAACGGTGAACGAGCATTTGAAAGCCTGAGGGCGCAAGGCCGGGTGGGGGTTCCGCGAACCCGCATCCCGGCCTTTGTTTTATATCAAAAACAAAAGATAGCCGCCGAAACCCGGATACAATGCGCAATCCGCCGGGCAGGCTGTTCGCCCGTCCGGCGGATTGCGCCTGAATTTCGAAACAATTAGGCAAAATACACAAAAAACGCCATGGAAATCATGACTATTAGTTGACATATCGTTTATCGACAGGTAGTATAAACCAGATAGCCATAATACTTACCGTATGTTCATATTACCTTCTTACAGAAGCGGTTCCGTGACCCCCGTGCCGGAGAGAATGAAAGAATGGATACGATAGCAACCACGCGCCGTTTGCTGGCCAATGGCGGCAAGAAAACGCGGTATATTCAACAACTGGGTCTGGTCATCATCATCGGCCTGCTCAACGCCGTTTCCGCGTATGCGCTGGGCCTGGTAACCCAGAGCCTGACCGCAGCGGCGGAGAGCCCGGGCCTGCGCTACAGCTTTGGGCTGTTTGCGGCGGTGATCCTCTGTGTTGCGTTATTGGACTGGTTCCGTTCCGTGCGGATGACGTGCCTGACGGAGACCGCCGAATCCAATTACCGCAAGATCACCGCGCGCGCGCTGCTGCATGCCGAATACCCAAGCATCCAAAAGCTGGAATCGGGCGACCTCATCAGCCGCGTGGTGGCGGACTGCCGGTATGCGGCATCCAACAGCGAGCTGCTGATTAACGGCCTGCGCAACGTGCTCATCCCCATACTCCTGATCGGGGTCATGTTCGCGGTAGACTGGCGCGTGGGGCTTGGATATATGTCGCCGCTGCTGCTGGTGCTTGCGTACCCCAAAATTTCCAAAAGCTCGCTGTCGGAGATCCCCGCCTTTCGCCAGTCCTTTGCCGCCATGACCGCGCAGGCGAAGGACCTGATTGCCAACCGCACCACCGTGAAGGCCTACCGGCTGGAAAAAACGGCGGAGGCGTGGGTGGAGGAAGCGACGGAGGATTACCGCAAAAAGGGCGTGCGGGGCATCGGGAAAATCTATACGGCCAATATGTCCGCGCTGGCGGTCAATGTGCTGCCGATGTTCGGTTGCGCGCTGACGGGCGCGGGCCTTGTGTTCCGGGAGATGCTGGCGATTGATCAATTTGTGTCGGCGCTGTTGCTTGCCTCCGTGGCCACGGAGGAGCTTTTAAAGCTGCCCAACGTTCTGGTCAACTTTCCCTCCGGGGTGGTGGCGGGCAACCGCCTGTTTGAGCTGTGGGACCTGCCCAGGGAAACGGGCGGCTGCCGCATCGGCGGCGGGCCCGGCCCCGCGGTGGTGTTTGAGGATGTGGTATTCCGCTATCCCGAGCAGGATGCCGCCGGGCAGCCGCTGTTAAACGGCCTTTCCTTCACGGTGCGCGCGGGGGAGAAGGTGGCGCTGGTCGGGTATTCCGGCTGCGGCAAAAGTACAATTATGAAACTGATGACCGGGCTGCTTCGCCCGCAGGCGGGCACGGTGGCGGTGTTGGGCGCCCCGGTGGACGAGTGGGATCTGGAGGCGCTGCGCAGCCACATGAGCGTACTGCAGCAGCAGCCCTTTGTGTTCCGGGGCACGGTGCGCGATAATATCCGGCTGGGCAGCCGCAACGCCGGGGAAGCGGAGCTTGCCCAGGCCGCGGACCGCGCGAGGCTATTGCAGTGGATAGAACGCCAGCCGGACGGCTGGGAGGCGGATACCGGCGAGCACGGCGCGCTGCTGTCCGGCGGCCTGCGGCAGCGGGTGGACTTATCCCGTCTGTTTTTAAAGGACGCGGCCATCGAGCTGATGGACGAGGCGACCTCGGCGCTGGATTCCAGCCATCAGAAGGAGATATTGGAGGCGCTGCACCAGTGCGGACAGGGCAAAACACGGGTGATGATCGCCCACCGCCTGTCCTCTGTTACGGACGCCGACCGCATCCTGTTTCTGGATCAGGGTACAATTGCCGAGGAAGGCACCCATGAGGAGCTCCTGAAAAAGCGCGGCCTGTACTACGGGCTGTACACCGCGCAGGAAAAGGGGGAGCCGCATGGAAGGTAACGCGGACGTGCGCTTTGGAAGCGTGATGAAAACCATCCTGCGAATGCTGCGGCTGGGCATGCCCAAGTGGCTGGAGTGCCTGGCGGGGGTAACGCTGGCCGGGCTGGGCGGTTATCTGATCAATCTGCTGTTCGGCATGGTGATGAGCCTCACCATGAGCCATTACGAAGCCGGAACCAACGCCGTGCCCCACCTGCTGGTTGTGCTGTGCGTGCTGGCGGCTTCCATACCGCTGATTGTGCTGGGCTACCATATGAACCTGCGGGGCGGGCTTGGCATCCGCGCCTCGGTGCAGAAAAAGCTGCTCATCGCCTACCTGCGGCAAACGGAAGGGTTTGCCGAAAAGCACCATTCCGGCGAGGCGGTTTCCATCCTGACGTCGGATATGCAGATTATGGAAAACTTCTATTTTCAGGGGCTGATGCAGACCTTCTTCATCCCGCTGGTGCAGGGGTTTGCCGCAGCCGTGACCATCGCGGCGGTCAATGCCCGGCTGCTGCTGGTGCCGCTGTTCTTCGGCCTGTGCGCGCTGGGCACGGCGGTGCTGATGGGCGGGGAAATCCACAAACGCAACCTGCACCTGCGCCGCCAGACCGACGGCGCGGTGAGCGATTTTTCCGATCTGCTGGGCGGCAACACGGCCTACCGCTGCTGGGGCGCCGTGCAGGGGCAGCTCATGGCCTACGAAACCACCAGCGACGGCCTGGCCCGCGACGGCGTGGCCGCCAAAAACCTGGATGTGCACCTGCGCTCCGCGGGGGCGCTGCTGGCCGCGGTATCGCTGGTGTCGTTCTTTGCTGTGGGGCTGTGGCAGATCAACGCCGGGCAGATGGCCTTTGCCGCGCTGCTGCTGACCTTTCCCCTGCAAAAATCGGTGTTTGAAATGGTGAACTGCCTGGGCAATACCTGGCGGTTTCTGATCACGTCCTCCGTATCGGGCGACCGGGTGCTGGACGCGCTTGCCTCCCCCCAGGAGGATCTTTCGCCCCGCAAAAGCGGCAGGGAAACAAGCCGGGAGCTGGTGCTCAGCAACGTGCGCTTCAACTATCCGCAGGGCGGCGAGATACTGCGCGGGCTTTCTTTCACCGTGCGGGATGGGGAAAAGGTGGCGCTGGTGGGCTCGTCTGGCTGCGGCAAAACGACGGTGTTCAAGCTGCTGCTCAAGTTTTACCAGCCCGCGTCGGGGATCATCCGCCTGCACGGGATCAATGCGTCGGCCTGCGCGCCGCAGGCATGGCGCGGCAAAATGATCTATCTGGATCAGCGCGCGCCGCTTTTGCACCGCACCGTGCGCGAGAACATCGCCATGGGCCGCTACGGGGACGGCGAAACCCCCACGGAGCAGGAGATCATCGCCGCGGCCCGGGCGGCCGGGGCGCACCAGTTTATCACCGCGCTGCCGCAGGGCTATGATACGCTGGTGGAAGAAAACGCGGAAAACCTGTCCGGCGGCCAGCGCCAGCGCATCGCCATCGCGCGCGCGTTTCTGGCCAAGGCCAACCTCCTGCTGCTGGATGAGCCCACCGCCGCGCTGGACAGCGAGTCCCAGCAGGTGGTGTGGGAATCGCTGCAGAAGCTCATGAAAAACAAGACCGCGCTCATCATATCCCATAACCTGGAAAGCCTGAAAATCTGCGACCGCATTCTGGTGATGCACAAGGGCCGCATCGTGGAAAGCGGCACGCACAACCAGCTGCTCGCCGCCGGAGGGCGGTACGCGGAGCTGTACCGCAACCAGTTTCAGGAGGGTGCTTATGCAGAGCGTGGGAACACAGGGGAAGATGCGTTTGGCGAATGAGGAATAAAGAATAAGGATTTGGGAATGATGGTGCGGTCGCTGCGCAAACGGTGGGTCTATTCTATAAAGGATTGAACGGCAAGGTGCCTGATAATCATCATAATACGAATAAGGATACTATAAAGAGGAAAGGGCCGCTGTGCGGTCTTTTCCTCTTTATCTGTCAAAGAACCTCTTTGGGTCATTATCGCCGCTCGCTTCATAGCGCCTTGGGCGCTGTTCGCTCGCTTACCCCTTTGTTGTAACGCAAGCCTTTGGGGTTCCACCCCAATCCCCGGCAAGGGTTTCACCCCTGCACCCTGACCAGGACTTTCAGCCCTGGACCCTTCTTTTTTGACAGCCTGAGAGGGAAAAACCGCTGTGCGATCTTTTCCTCAATTCTCAATTCCGTATTCCACAGTAATTTTGTCCCCGTCCCGTCCCCGCATCACGCCTCCACCTTTTCCCCGAAAAAGTTCACCTTAAAGCGCTCGTACACCGGCTGCTCCCGGCCTATGGAGAGGAAGAGCGTCTCGATCATCTCGGCGCCGTCCGCAAGGGCCTGGCTGTAGAGGCGGTCGAGGTTTTTTTCGTGTGCGGCCTGCTCTCTGGTCAGCAGCTCCGCGTCGGTGAAAAAGCACAGGCGGCCATAGGTTTTGCACAGGCGGGCGAGGATCATCAGGGTGTGCTTTGTATCCATCGCTTTTTTAAATTCGTGCGTGGCGCGGATGGAGGTTTCCACCGTCCGCTCGGTCAGGTTGGGCCAGATCATGGCGATGCCCGCGAAATCCAGCAGGGTGGGCAGGTAGGGGGAGCGTTCCTCACCGTAGGCATAGCGGCGCATGATGGCCCGGTCGTAGGCGGCCTCCATGCGCCAGTGCTCGGTCACGTTGCGGCAGCGGTCAAACACGTAGGCGTGGCAGGCGCTGTCCAGAAAATAATGGCACAGCAGCCCCAGCACATAGGCAAAAGAAGACGCCTTCTTCGGCTTTTCGCGCAAAAGAGGCGCAAACATTTGGTTGGCGGAGCAGGTGTGGGATTGGATGCCGTAGCGCAGCAGCCCGGGATTTTTGAGAAACTGATAGGAAAAGAAGATGTCCGGGCCCTGCAGGCCGATATCAAACTCGTTTTTGTAGGCGGCCGCGAGCTGCCGCAGCGTGAGGTTGAGGCGGCCCAGAAGGTCCTGACCGAATTGATAGTGCGCCATACAGCTTGGCATGCGGGGCTCCTTTCGGCCTATACAGCCTGGGAAATGGGCAGGGCGGCGGGATAGCGGCGGAGCAGGTCGTCAAAAATCCTGTCCCAGCCGCGCTCGTTGGCGGTTTGCAGCGCGCCTGCGCGGATCCGGCCGCGCAGGCGTTCGTCCATCATGGCCTCCATCGCGTCTGCGAGCGCGGCGGCATCGCGCGGCCGGCACACATAGGCGTTTTCGCCGTGGGCTGTGAAGTCCTTCAATCCGCCCGCGTCCGCACAAATCCCCGGCGCGCCGCTGGCCATCGCTTCCAGCATGACGTTGCCGAAGGTTTCGTTATCGGACGGAAACACAAACACATCACAGCTGGCATACATCTCCCCCAGCGCCCTGCCGTGCAGCGCCCCGGTGCAGACGGTATGCTGCAATGCCATGGCCCGGAGCGTTTCCAGGTAGGGGCCGTCGCCGGTGAACACAAACCGCGCCTTGCCCGCGTGCTTTTCGTTGAACAGGCGGATGCTCTGGGCGTACACGTCAATCCCCTTTTCCGCGGAGATGCGGCCCACATATAAATACAGCAGCCGGTTTTCCGCGCCGAGGCTTTGGCGCAGCGGCAGGGAGGCGAACGCCGGCGAAAAGCGGCTCCGGTCAATCCCGCGCGACCACACCGCGAGATGGTTGATCTTGCGGAAGGTGAGCTTTTGCAGCGTGTTTTGCGACGGGCAGAGGTTGACCTGCGCAAAGGAGTGGAACCACCGCAGGTACTGCCACAGCGGCTCCTCCAAAAGCTCCAGATTATAGTGCGAAAGATACTGATCAAAATTCGTGTGGTAGCTCATCGCCAGCGGCAGGCCCAGCTGGCGCGCGGCCCTGAGCCCCGCCAGCCCCATGCTGAACTCGGTTACGATGTGCACCACATCAGGCCGGAAGGCCTGCAGGCGGCGGCGGATGGCGCCGGGCGTGGTCAGGGCCAGCCGCACCTGCGGATACAGCGCGAACGGCACCGAGGGAAAAGCGGCCACGGGATAGTCCCCCGCGTCCCCGGCTTCCGTTTTGCTTTCGGGGATGAAAAAGAGGTGCTCGATGCCGCGCTGTGTTAAATAGCGGCTGAGGGCCTGCAGCGTGTTGGATACGCCGTTGATCTGCGGATAAAAGGTATCCGTGAAAAATGCGATCCTCATACGCGCGCCCCTTTGCGTGATCTTTGGTACAGCTCCACCATACAACAGGTATGTGAAGGGCGCGTCATGAGGTTGTAAAATGTATCGAAATCCTTCAGAGGGCCGGATTATTCGTTGGCAGCGCGGTTCAGGCGGGCGTTGCCCGCGCGGGAGCGGACCTCGGCGCCTGATAATCCATAGGGATTGTTATGGATGTTTAGTACTATGCATTTTACTGCTTTGCAAAATGTGATATAACTATAGTAACGATAAGCAGGTAATCTTGATCTGTTCCGCATATTCTATGCTTTGGGAGGATCGTTTCATGGGATTGAAAATCTTGCACTTGTCTGATTTGCATCTTGGGGAAGAGGATCAAATCTTTAAGAATGCGGATGAGTTTGCCGCGCAGGTTGCAAAGGTCACAGAGGAAAATGCTCCGGATGTAATTCTGGTAAGCGGGGATGTATTCAACGCTAAACAGTTTTCTGAAGATGATTATTTCGGACTCATTGTTAAGGCAAAGCAGTATTTTGATGCATTACTTAATAAAATTAATCAAAAATCAGATCATGAAATTCGCAAGGAAGATATTCTTTTTGTACCCGGAAACCATGAGGTTTACATACCAAACGCTGAAGTAGGGAAAGATGTATTCTCCCGATACGGAGAGTTTTTGGATGCTTTCTATGAAAGAAACAAGGCCGAAGTATTATGTTGGGGAACATTACTCGTTTTTCCGGCAATATGAGGAACAGAAAGTAATTCTGATCGGATTTTGTTCTCCCTATTATCCAAAGGGAGCAGAAAAACCGTATGGCGAAATTCCGTTTAGTGAAATGAGCGATATTCTAGGCCGGGTAAAAAAAGATATTCCTCAGTACGAAGAATACCAGATCATAGTGATGCTCCACCATCATTTCTATATCGTGGAAGAACGTGACAAGGCTGAGGTGGATGTCAGCTATCTGCGTAACAGCGAAACGCTTTTTGAAATGCTGCAAAACTATAATGTGTGTGCGATTTTGCACGGGCATAAACATTATTCTAAAAACAAGCGGATTAATATCAGCACAGATATTGAAAGCAAGGATCGGCTTGTAACAGTGTTGGGCTGCGGAGCAACCGCAAAAACAAAGGGACTTAACAATAACAGCATAAACTTTATTGAAGTATATTATATAAGCGATTTGTTTAATTTAGAGTATAAAGAATACGAGTTGCAGTCTTCAGTTTTTAAGCAAGTCAAAGCGTTGAAGCTTCCTAAAAGCAGCCGTAATACAAAAGTGATTTCGTTATTAAAGGAGATTGAAGAACATCCGGATTTATTCCGTCGATATCAGGAACTCAGAGAGATGGACAATAACCTGTATCCCGGACTGGATCAGGCGGTGGATGACGCGCTCTGCACCTTGCCGGATACCGCCGCGCATATTCAAAAAACCCCGGATATTCTATACTATCTTCTTGTTGCGTTGCACTACCGCTCCAATAGTAAGAGACGCCATAAGGACAATTATCTGGATGAGGTCAGAAAGTTCTTTGCCTATACGTTGCATGACGGATTTCCGAAAAGCAGGCAATGCGATGCGATACTAAATGTTCTTGAAACGGAAGATGTTCTCTCCCTGCCGAAAGATTATAATACGGCTAAAAAGACATGCGAGACGAACAAGCAAAAGGAATTGCTTGTTTATTTGGCACTTGGAATTATGCTTGCGGAATTTTATATTACCATAAAGCATGAGGCGGAACTGTTTTTTAATAAATACATTGCACAAAAGGCTGGCTTTGTAAATGAGGGCGATGTTATATTCAAAGGAATTGTCAAAAGCACAATTGAGTTTTCCAGTGATGAAGAACGCCGCTCCCTTTGTGTAGCCGTTAAATGCAAGAATGCAGCAGCGCATAAAACGGTATGTCTGATTATTAAGGAATTCGAATTGGTTCTTACGAGGCTTGAACAGGATTTTGCTGAACATGGATTTAAGGTTTTCTATATTTATCCTGAAATTGCAAAACAAATAGGGAAAACAACGTCACAGGTGGAAAGCTATAGCTTTTCCGCTTATATTCCAACGTTGCTTCCGCTTCTGGCCGGTCGGAGCATATACCGGCAGCCTGAAGTGTTTGCGAGAGAATTGATCCAAAATGCCATTGACGCCATCGGCACACGGTTGGAAGTCGATACGGATTTTTCACCTGCCATTACCATATCGTTTCACGATCAGCAGAACAATCCCTGTTTCCGTATTACGGATAATGGAAGCGGTATGGATAAGTATATTCTGGAACGTTATCTGACAACGGCCGGACGGAGCTTTTATACCAGCAGTGACTATAATTATTATTACAGGCCGATCAGCCAGTTTGGGATTGGATTCCTGTCCTGCTTTATGCTGGGCAAGCATGTAACGGTAGAAACGATGCCTGTGCCCAAGGGCCGATATGAGGATGAAAAACAATCCTATTTTTTGGATATCCCTAATTTTGACGGATGCTATTTTATTGAGGACGGACAAAAAGATACAATTGGTACTACGATTACAGTCTATCCGCAGCCGGAAGGGGATCTGGCAAAAGAAGGGCTGTGTTTCAGCCCCGACGAGATCCGAGCGTATATTAAAAGCAACATTGTGAATGTACCGTATCCGATCCGACTGGAAGAAGAAACAATTGAAGAATTATCCTGGGACAAGAAGATCCGGCTGGAAACAAAGCAATATGGTTTGTGTTTTTATGTTCCTCTGACAATGCAAGCAGATACACTGGCGGTTGCGGAAGAAACAATCAAGACGCAATACGGGATCTATTTTTATAAATCGGATGGACAGCTGTTTGATGAGCGAACAGAAACCGCATTTAACTGCGGAATTCGGATTGAAACAACCTTGCCGTTTAAAGAACTGGATGATCGTTTTGCAACATATAATTTCTATGATTGCTGTTTAAACTTTCCGCCGAATGTGTTAAAGCTGGATGTATCCAGAGATACACTGACGGGAATCACGAACGTAGACTGGAATGGCGTTTTTAAAAGACTGGAACAAAAGATTGCTTTGTATATACATAAAAAGTACCATAGGTGCTTACCCTACATAATTGCAAATGCGGTTGCACCTCGTGAAGTGAAGTGGGATCGTTTACATATAAGCTATCATAAAGATAGAATACTACTGCAATATAAAACTCCAGATATGCATAATAAAATAGCCGTGGTTACGGAGCTGTTTCAACAGCTTGTAAAACAGCCGGATCAAAAAGAGATTAGCCTGGTTGGGAGAGTAGCACAATGGCTTTTCATTGCTTTGGAACGAGTTGAGAAGAATTCAGCTGATCCTAAAACTATGGATATGGCTACGGCTACGGCTACGGCTAGGGCTATGGATATGGCTATGGATATGGATATGGATATGGATAGGGCTAGGGCTATGGATATGGATATGGCTAGGGCTATGGATATGGCTATAGATATGGCTAGGGCTATGGATATGGATATGACTATGACTATGGCTATGGATATGGATATGGCTAGGGCTGGGGCTGTGGATATGGATATGGATATGGATATGGATATGGCTAGGGCTGGGGCTGTGGATATGGATATGGATATGGATATGGATATGGCTAGGGCTGGGGATATTGTTATGGCTAAGGCTAAGGCTTGGGATACAGATATAGTTAAAGCAACAGAAGCATATAGAGAAGAGAGTATGACAAAGCGGGCAAATATCATAGGGTACTTTTTTCTATACCAGTTACTGATGAACTATAAAGGCATGAAAAAACATTCAATTTTCGATCTGACTTGTGCAATTGTGTTTGCACTTCACGTATCGCCGATCAGCAGCGGTTGGGTATATACGCTGGAAGAGGCGGAAAAGGGAATCGAAGTGGATTTGATCGGGGCGCTCGAAAGATTTAAATAGGAAGGTCAACAGGGTCGTTAGGGATGCTCTATTTAAAATAACCGGAATATCGGATATACGAAAGGGATCCATTAACGCCAGTGGAGTACAAGAGGCTTGGCATAAACAAAATCACACGGCTGTAAAACACAGCCGTATGATCCATCAATCATTCAAAAAAACACGCAACAATCCATAATGTCCATTCACTCCACCATCCCCATCAGCTCCCCATACCCTTCCTTCTCCATCTCCTCATACGGCACAAACGTAAGCGCCGCGGAGTTGATGCAGTAGCGGGTGCCGGAGGGGGATTCGGGATCGTTTTCAAACACATGGCCCAGGTGGGCGTTGCCCGCGCGGGAGCGGACCTCGGTGCGGTGCATGCCGTGGGTGTTGTCGGCAAGCTCCCGCGTCACGGCGGGATCAACGGGTTTGGCAAAGGCGGGCCAGCCGCAGCTGCTCTGGAATTTATCGGCGGAAGTAAACAGGGGCTCGCCCGTGGTAACATCCACATAAATCCCCTTGCCGCGGTGCTGCCACAGCGCGTTTTCGAACGGGGCTTCGGTGCCCGCCTGCTGGGTTATGATGTACTGCTCGGGGGTGAGCGCCTGTTTGAGCTCCGCCTGGGACGGGCGCGGGTACTTACCCGCGTCAATGCGGGTGTGCGCGGCCTTGCGAATGGCGGCGGGCGAGATATGGCAGTAACCGGAGGGGTTTTTATCCAGATAATCCTGATGGTAGTCCTCGGCCTCGAAGAAGTTTTCCAGCGGCTTGATCTCCACATAAAACGGCTGGCGGCGTTCGCGCTCGATAGCGGCGACGGCCTCCACGGTTTTTTGGGAAGCATCGTCCGTATAGTACACGCCGGTCTGGTATTGCGTGCCGATGTCGTGGGCCTGCCGGTTTTTCTGGGTGGGATCGATCACGGAAAAATAGGCGAAGAGCAGGGTTTCCAGGCTGACCTTTTCGGGGTCGTAGGTTACGCGTACGGTTTCGCGGAAGCCGGTTGTGCCGGTGCACACGGTTTTATAATCGGGCCGCGCGTCCGGCAGGCCGTTGGCATAGCCGCTGACGGCGTCGGCAACGCCGGGGATGGACTGCATCAGCTTTTCAAGGCCCCAAAAACAGCCGCCGGCGAGATAAATCACTTGTTTCATGGCATAGTCTCCCTTATCACATGGGTTGCTCGTGCAGGAAAAGGAGGGAAAGGGGATTAATAAATCCCGATAGGAATAGTATGTCATCATTTGGCAAAACTGAAAAGGGTTTGGAAAACTTTCTTGTTTCGCTTTCCCCCGGTATGCTATACTGGACACAGTTTATAATACGACACCGACCGCGGGGGAGAGCATGAGCCAGGAGATACAACCGGGACAGGGCTACGCGGCGCTGGGCAAGCTGACGGGCGCGGCGCTGGATGATACGGACAGCCTGTTTTTGCCCTATCAGGCCGATGCGTTCGGCACGCTGCGCCGGGGGCTGGGGCTTGCGGGGCTGAAGCTGTCGTTTGAGCTGGCGCGCATGGCCTACACGCTGGATGTGGAGCCGTGGATGCGTGCGGGCTGGACGGATTTTTCCATCCAGGTGGACAACCAGCTGACCACCGATATGACCTCGCGGGAGGACGAGAGCTTTGCCGAGCGAAGGCTGTCCATGCTTGGCAGCCTGAAGCTGACGCGCGCACGCCGGGCGCTGAAGGAAAACAACCCGCTGGCCCGCGTCACCGGCGCGCTGCGCCAGCGTGAGGAAAGCGACACCCTGAAGGCCGTGGTGATGATCCATCCGGCCGCAGAGGGCCGCTATATCGTCGCCATCGGCTTTATGGGCACAGGCGCCCGGTTTTACGACTGGTTTTCCAACTTGCGCCTGAGCACGGAGGAAGGCTTTCACAAGGGCTTCTATCAGCTGACGGAAGCGTTTTTAAAAAACGAAACGGAGATCCTGTTCCCCGACACGGCGGAGGCGATGGGGCTGAAAAGCCTCACCCTGGCCGATATCCTGGCGGAGATGCGGCAGGCGGACAGCCGCTTTTCCCTGTGGATGGCGGGGCACAGCCAGGGCGCGGCGGTGATGCAGGTGTACTGCGACCGCCTGCTGCGCGATAAGCGGATACCGCCGGAGCGGATAATCGGCTGCGGGCTTGCGTCGCCCACCGTCGCGGCGGACGGCAGCATCCCGGATACGCCCGCCTATCCCCTCTACCATGTGCTCAACAGCGACGATCTGGTGCCGCGCATGGGGTCGCTCAAGCATTTCGGCCTGTGCCTGCAATACACGCCGGATGAAAAATTCCGCGAGACCGCCTATGGCTGGAGCCGGGAGCCGGACGCCTGCCGCGCCCGGCGGGATGCGCGCCGCATGACCTTTTACATCACCGACACGCCTTCGTTTCTGGCCGCCTTTTCGGCGCTGCTGGACGTGATCTGCGAGGAAAACACCGACGACGCCATTTTTGGCGTTTCGGAGGGGTTGCTGTCCTTCGGGCCGCTGGACAAGGTGTTTTCCTTCGCGGGTAAAAAGGCCAAGGCCACGCTCCACAGCATGATCGCCTACATGCACAAATCCTACCATGAGATCACCGGCGCGCCGCTGAGCGAAAATGTGACGGACTTCCTCAAGGAAAACTGCCGTCCCATTGTGCGGGCGACGCCGCTGAAGCGGCTGCTGGGAGAGCTGTTCGATTGCCTGTATCCGCCCCATAGCCTGTACAATAACACCGAAAACGGCTCGTACTGGCACATCGTGACCGATCAGGCGACCCGGCTGCGCCCCTTCACCTGGCGGGACGATCCCGGCGGCCTGCCCTACCGCCGCTACGCCCGCGGATATTTTGCGCTGTACGGCCAGCCGCGCAGGCAGCCGAACGCGCGGAGGACTGCCGGCCGCAAGCGCACCCGCACCCGGCCCCGCCGCCGGGCGATACAGAAGCTGAGGTAATGAGAGCCTGATTCTGGAACGGCAGAGTATAGTAGGATCACAACAAGCCCGGCCGCACAGCAATGATGCGGCCGGGCTTGTCCGGCTGTCAAAAAAGAAGGGTCCAGGGCTGAAAGTCCTGGTCAGGGTGCAGGGGTGAAACCCATGCCGGGGATTGGGGTGGAACCCCAAAGGCTTGCGTTACAACAAAGGGGTAAGCAAGCGAACAGCGCCCAAGGCGCTATGAAGTGAGCGGCGATAACGACCCGAACAGGTTCTTTGACAGGCTGAAGCGCGGCCGCACAGCAATGATGCGGCCGCGCTTGTTTGATTTGCGTCAGGAAATGCCGGAGCCCGGCGCTGCTTTTTGTATTTTATTCAACACGGTTCCGCCGCACCGTTGCAAAACCGTTCTGCGGAAAGACGGCGGTTCATCATTGTAAAACATCAGGGGTACGGCGGATGCCGTGTGCGTCAGCCGGAATGGCCATCCCCCGCCTCGCCCGTGTCAATCCCCGCATACAGCGCCGCGATTTTTTCCCGTACACCGCCGTCCAGCACCCCGTCGTCGGGATAGAGAACGTCCAGCCGGAGCAGGGCCTTGGCTGCGCGCCTGCGGTCGCGCTCCGGGCCGCGGGAAAGCCGGGCCTTCAGCGCGGCGGCGGACTGGGGCAGGCCCATCTGGTAGAGCCGGATGAAATCGTTGGCGTTGCCCCGGAGCACATCCGCCCACTGCGGGCGGCCCAGGTGCGCAAGCGCTTTGCCCAGCGCCGCGCGCAGCCGGTCGTTATCGTTGCACATCAGCGTTTCCAGCGCCCCCGCGATGCGCTCATCGCCCGATTCCAGCAGCAGTATGGCCCCGGTCAGCGTGTGGGCGTGGGCGGGGTTGGTCTGGGCGATCAGGGTGAGCAGCAGCTCCGTGCCGCGGGGGTGGTGCAGCTTCATCAGCGTTTCGGCCAGCAGCGGATCCGGGCGGAGGACGCCGCTGTCCAGCAGGGCGGCCAGGTGTTCCGCCGCGCCGGGATCGCCGATGGAAACCAGCGCCGACAGGATCGGCGCCTCGTTTTCGAGGATGCGGAGGCTCAGTTTCTGCGCCAGCGGCTTCACCGCGCGGGGATCGCCCAGCACGGCAAGCGCCTCGGCAATGCTGCGCACATGCATCGTCTCGGTCAGCGCGCGCAGCAGGATATCCGGCACACGGGGATCGCCGGATTCCGCCAGGCGGAGATAATCGTCCGCGTCGCCCCGGATCAGCGGCGCGAGCCGCGTTTCGCCAAGCGCCGCCAGCGCGTCCGCCGCGGCAAGGCGCAGGGTTTCGTAGCCGTACCCCAGCAGGCTGATGAGCGCCGGTATGGCGCGGGGGCTGCCGATGGCCTTGAGCGCCTCTGTGGCAGCCAGAATTTCGCTGTACCGGCGTCGGTTGAGGATTTCCGAAAGCGGCTCTACGGCCTCGTCCGCCTTCAGCCGCCCCAGCGCACGGATGGTTGCCAGCCGCAGCGGCTCTTCGTTGCTGGTTTGCAAAAGGCTGATCAGCGGCTGCACGGCGCGGGCGTCGCCGGTGGCGGCCAGGGCTTCCACGGCGGCGATGGCAATGCCGCTTTCGGGGCTGTCCAGCGCGCGGATCAGCGCGGGCACGGCGCGGGGGTCTTTCAGGCGGCGGAGCGCGCGCACCGCGTGGTAGCGCACGGGGTAGTGGTAATCGGTCAGGGCCTTGACCAGGGGCTGTGTGCAGCGCGCGTCGCCAAAGGCGCACAGCGCCTCGGCCGCATAGGCGCGGATGGATTTATTGGTGCTATTCAGCGCGCCGGTCAGGCGGGGTACGTTTTGCCGCGCTTTCCACATCACCAGCCTGCGGGCCTGGCCGGGCGGGATATTTCCTTCCCGCCCTGAGGGGCGATTGCGCTTTTTCCGCGCTGTGCCCAGCAGCAAAAGCAGGAACAGAATCCATAAAAGGGTGAGCGCCGCGAGCGCCGTTACGGTGATCATCACCCAGTAGGCGGTCGCTTTGCGCAGCATAAAAATGGATGCCGCCGCCAGTACGAACAGCAGGGGAAAGGAGCGGTCGGTGGCTGTGACCTCGATCAGCGCCAGCACAAACACGGCGGCCACAAACAGCAGCCGGGCGGAGGCACTGCGCAAAAACCACAGGATTATAGGATTATGTGCCACAAAAGGCGTTTGCAGGATACGCTGAAAGGAGGAAACAACGGCAACGATCCATTCCATAAGCACGCCCTCGCTTTGCTGTATCTCGGCTGCTATCGGTAACGGGGCTGCTGTCAAAAGCCGGGTTTTCACCAATGCCGGTCCGAATGGAACTGGGTATCATTTTAGCAGAGGGACCGTGCGGTGTCAAAAGCCGCCTGCGCGGCGGCGGCGCGCAGGGATGCGGGGGGTTGTGATGTGCGCCGTTTCTTGGTATAATGAGCATTGGCATATATTCACATCAATGAACAACAGCATGGGTCATAAGGAGTGCATGACTTTGAGCGATAACCGTTACAATGATCCCACCAGGCCGAATCGAGACAATAAACCCAAGGATTCCTGGGATCAGGATCCGTTTGCGCCCTATGATGACCCGTTCATCAACCCGGAGGGCACGGGCGCGCCGCTTACGGAAAGCAGCTTCGGCCGGAATATAACGCCGGACGATAACCCCTACCGGCCGCCGGTTATGCAAACACCGTCCGCGCCGGCCGGCCGCCAGCGGCCTGCCTCCTTCACGGCGACCCCTGTGGAGCGGCCCGCCTATGCCGCGCCCCAGCAGGTGAGCAAGCACACCACCCCCGCCCGCCCCGCGGATACGGAAACCGCCGCGCCCAGGCGCGGAGGGCGCGTAGCCCGCTACCATGATGTGGACGCGGCCCCGGCACCCAAGGCCCAGCCCGCCGGTCAGCCCGTGGCGCCGCCCATCGCGCAGCCTGCCATCCCGGCTACGGACTGGCCCGAGGAAACCCGCCAGGTGCCCCGCCAGGCGGATCCGAAGGACCGCTTTTCCGGCGCCCGCACGGTTATGCCGCAGGACAGGATGGAAGGCCGTCCCGTATCGGCCCGCGACCCCTACCGCCCGCCCGTGCGCAACAATGTTGAAAACCCGCCCAGGCAAAGGCCGAAGCAGGCCCCGCAAGCCCCGCAGGCGCGCCCAAGACCTGTGCCCCCCGCCCGCATGCAGGATCCCGCATACGGCGGCGGATGGCAGCAGCCCCCCGCCCAGCCCCCCATGGATCCCTATGGCGATCAGACTCCGCCCCGCAGAGGCGGCCGCGGATTGCTGATTTTGCTGATCGTGCTGATCGTGCTCGGCGGCGCGTTTGCCGCCGTGTGGCTGCCCGACTGGAGCACCGCCGAAGGCGGCATCGGCAAAACGGTCGGCTCGCTGCAAACGTCGCTTAAAAACCTGTTCGCCCCGGAAGAGATCGTGATCCGCGACTTCTCCGTTCAGCCGGATTCCGGCACCGCGCCGGTGGAGCTTTCGTTTGTCATCTATGCTTCCACCGCTACGGAAACCCTGCGCATCGTTGATGACCAGGGCCTCGCCGTGCTGGAAAAAACGCTTTCCGATCAGGACCGCCTGCTGGGAACCGTAACTAAAAATTCCGACGGCAATAATATATGGAAACTGCGACAAACCTTTGAAACCGCGTACACCGGCAACCTCACCGCGCAGGTGATGGGCAAGGACGGCGAGTGGGATACGCTAAACGGCCTGTCCCAGGCGGTGAAGATTGAACCGCCCATGGTGTTCGATCCGCCCATTCAGGGTTTCCTGTGCTCCACCGTGTCCGACGAGGTTCCCGTGACGGTCAGCTTTTCGATCGTGTCCAGCCTGGATGTATCGGCCGTGCGCGTTGTGAACGATTATGGCGATGAAATTGCCAGACTCACGGTTAACGACGCGGGCGTCAACATGACCGAGACCGATGAAAACCGCGTCTGGACGCTGCAGGGCACCATTGAGGAAGCCTACTCCGGCTCGCTGTACGTGGGCTATGAGCAGATCGTGGGCGAGGGCTACACGCAGTCCGATTACCGGGAAACAGTGGAGTATACGCCCGCTTCCATACCGGAAACCACCGATGTACCGGCCGCTACGCCCGCCCCCACCGCCACGCCGCAGCCCACCGAAGCGCCGACCCCTGAGCCGACGCCCACCGTGGAGCCTGATCCTACGCCTACGCCCAGCCCCACGCTGATGCCCCAGCTTTCCGCACAGGCGGACGACAGCGAGGATGCCGGCATCGTAGCCGTAAGCACCACCCTGTATGAAGGCACCTCCAAGATTGATACCTACAGCCGCGCCGAGCTGATCAATATGCTGGATTCCACGAAGTACGCCATCTGGGATCAGTCGGGCATCCTCACCTTCCGCGGCGGCCCCCTGCGCCAAAACGCGGCCTTCGGCACCGTAGAGGTTAAATCCGGCTCGATGAGCGAGCTGTGGAAGGTGCCCATGGACGGCACCAACAAGATGAACGGCGTCAGCCTGACGGGCGTCAGCTGGCCGGGCCAGGCGGCCATTGTGAAATGGCCCACCGAGGTACGGCAGATGCTGGATATCTATACTGAAATGAAAACCAAGACCGCGCTCAAGGAAGTCATCGTCGGCGCGCAGAACGGCAAGCTGTATTTCCTGGATCTCACCACGGGCGAATACACCCGCGATCCCATCGAAATCAAGTGGCCGTCCAACGGCGCGGTGTCCGTGTATACCGACGGTTCTCCCATCGTGTCCTTCGGGCAGTTCTACTCCATCAAGGCCGACAAAACGCAGATCGACAACGGCCTGCATCTCTTCAGCCTGATCAGCAACAAGGAGCTGACCCTGATCGACGGGCGTGATAAGCCCAAGCAGACCAATTATTCCGGCTTCTCCGGCGCGCCGTTGTTTGACAAAAATACCGGCGCCATGGTCGTGGGCGGGCAGAACGGCGTGCTCTATCTGGCCGATTTTGAAACCGACTTCGATTATATCGTGGGCACGCTGGATACGACGCTGAAATACCACCGCTACCTGTGGACCGCCACAAGCCAGGCCGCCAAGGAAACCCGAATCGACGGTTCTGTGGCCATGTACGGGCCGTACGCCTA
Source organism: Candidatus Limiplasma sp. (assembly GCA_963664595.2). GTDB lineage: Bacteria > Bacillota > Clostridia > Christensenellales > Aristaeellaceae > CAXXOK01. Next base: position 129,345 of record CAXXOK010000009.1, read on the forward strand.
CTTTGGCGACAGCAAGGGCGTTGTGCAGTGCGTGGACGTGAACACGCTGGAAAACGTGTGGGCCGTGCGTACCGGCGACGCGATTGAAGGCACGCCCGCGCTGGATATGAGCGCCGAGGGCGATGAAGTGGCCCTGTACGTAGGCACCACCATTCAAAACGGCGGCCGCGAAGGCACCGCCTCGTTCTTCCGCTATGACGCACTCTCCGGCAGGCAGAGCTGGGAATTTGAGGTGCCCGACCTCGCCTATACCACGTCCGATCCGGTGGGCATTTACGCAAGCCCCGTCGTAGGCCAGAACAAGGCGGACGGGCTGGTGTTCTTCACCGCCTCCAACGGTTCCGCCGGTTCCATCCTCTACGCGCTCAACAAGGCGGACGGCAGCGTTGCGTGGTCCGCCGCCCTGACCGCGCCCACCGAATCCAGCCCCGTGGCCGTGTATAACGAGGCCGGGGACGCCTGGATTGTGCAGGCGCTTGCCGACGGCCAGCTGGTAATGCTGGACGCCGCCGACGGCTCCATCCTGGATACCCTGAAGCTGGACGGCGAGGTACGCTCATCGCCCGCCGTGTACCGCAACGTGCTGATTATCTCCACCACCGGGAAAGATCCCAGTTACATTTACGCCATTACATTGGAGTAAACAACAGATGAAAATTTATGTGGATGCCATGGGGGGCGATTACGCCTCCGAGGCGATTGCCGAAGGCGTGAAGGAAGCCCTGAAGCTGCACCCGCAGCTGCGCATTGAGCTGGGCGGCCCGCAGGAGGATGTGGAGCCTATGATGGCCGCCGTCCTCTCCGATGCGCCGGAGCTGATGGTGCGCGTTACCATTACGGACTGCCCCGAGCTGATCAAAAACGAGGAAGCCCCCGTGATCGCCGTACGCAAAAAGCTGAAAAGCGCCATTGTGGACGGTATGCTCAAGCTCAGGGACAAGCAGGTGGACGCCTTTGTGTCCGCCGGGTCCACGGGCGCGGTGCTCGCGGGCGGCATGTTCCGCCTGGGGCGCATCAAGGGGATCGACCGCCCCGCCCTCGCCCCGCTGCTGCCCAACGGCAAGGATTATTTTCTGCTCATTGACTGCGGCGCCAACGTGGACTGCCGCCCCGAATACCTGAACCAGTTCGCCATGATGGGCGACGCCTATATGCGCGGCATGCGCGGGCTGCAAAAACCCCGCATCGGCCTGGTGAACAACGGCGCGGAGGCCGAAAAGGGCTGCGAGCTGACCAAGGCCGCCCACAAGCTGCTGGCCGAGGGCAAGCTCAACTTCGTGGGCAATGTGGAGGCCCGTTACATCACCCATGACCAGGCGGACGTGATCGTGTGCGACGGCTTTGTGGGCAACGTGATCCTCAAGTTTATGGAGGGCGTCGCCGAAACGCTGATGGGCATGATCAAAAAGGAAATCACCGCCGATGCCAAGTCCAAAATGGGCGCGCTGCTTGCCAAAAAGGCGTTTAAGCGCGTGAAAAAGACCATGGATTATTCCGAGGTCGGCGGCGCGCCGCTGCTGGGCGTTAACGGCGTGGTGATCAAGGCGCACGGCTCCAGCAACGGGCACGCCATTGCCTGCGCCATCAAACAGGCCGTGCAGATGGTGGAGGCCGATGTGGTCGGCGCCATTGAGAACGGGATCCGGCCGTAAGGTTTTATTTGCAATTATAAGGAGGACGCACACATGGTTTTTGACAAAGTTCGAGACATGATCGCTGAACAGCTGCAGGTGGACGCGGCGGAAATCGCCCCCGAAAGCCGCCTCGTGGAAGACCTGAAGGCGGACAGCGCCAACGTGATGGTACTGATCCTGGAACTTGAAAGCGAATTCGGCATTGAAGTTGAGGACGACGTGATTCTCGGCCTGAAAACGGTTGGGGATGTCGTGAAGTACATCGAGGACAACCAATAACCAGACCGTCCATAAGGCTTGCTCTGCTTTGTTGGCGTTACGTTGGGCTCAAAGCATCGCTTGCCTGGCAGAGTAAGCCTTCTGAACAGGCTGGAGACTGCCCTAGTCTGAAGAAGGCATATATACTGTTGATGCCGGTTGGGCTTAACAGTGCTTGCTTACAGTTTGATGCGCGTTTTTGGATGCCATACTGCGCGAAGAGAATGCCTTTTGAACCGGCGGAAAAGTATCCACGTTATAGACGGGAGTATCGACAGGCTGTTGCATTGGAAAATCACGAACGATGGGGCTTTGCGGGGCAGGGACGCAGCCGTGCGGACTGCCGCCGCCAAACCGGGTGAAAACGCCCCCACGTTTTTCATGCAACGGCTTCTTCGTTTGGGAGGGATTGTGTGCGCGAGCTGGAGGATAAGCTTGGCTACCGGTTTGAGAACCCGGATCTGTTGAAGCTGGCGCTCACCCATCCGTCGCTGCTGGAAAAGAAGGATAACCAGCGGCTGGAGTTTCTGGGCGACGCGGTGCTGGAGTACTGCGTCAGCGACAGGCTCTACCGCAAATATCCGCTCAGCGACGAGGGCACGCTTACGGCCCGGCGCGCGGCGCTGGTGTGTGAGGAAACGCTGGCCTATCTGGCCGGCACGCTTGCGATCGGCACCCATCTGCGCATGGGCTACGGCGAGGAGCAGACGCAGGGCCGCCAAAAGCCCGCCATCCTGGCCGACGCCATGGAGGCCGTGATCGCGGCCGTATGCCTGGACGGCGGCATGCCCGCCGCGCAGGCGCTGGTGGGGCGGCTGTTTGAGGACGACAAGGCTCTGGCCGCGCTCCGGGGGCGCGACGATAAGGGCGAGCTCCAGGCCCTCACCCAGGCGCAGGGATTGGGCCTGCCGGAATATACCGTTACAAGCGAGGACGGCCCCCCGCACGACCGGCGCTTCACCGTGGAGGTATGGATCGCGGGGCGGTTTGCCGCCCGGGGCGAGGGCGGCTCCAAAAAGGCGGCCGAGCAGGCCGCCGCGCGGCAGGCGTTGGATGCGCAGGCAGCACCGTAGGGCGAAAAGCTCTGCGGCGCTTGTGCCTTTCGGGGCGGCGCGCGTAAAAAATCAAGCAGGAAAGCAGGAACGCTTTGAACAGTTTTTCTGATACGGGAGCGTCCATCATATGCGGCTAAGCAAGCTGGAAATTTACGGATTCAAATCCTTTGCCAAGCGCACGCAGATTGTTTTTCCCCAGAACGTAACGGGCATCGTGGGCCCCAACGGCTGCGGGAAAAGCAACATTGCCGACGCTGTCCGCTGGGTGCTGGGCGAGCAGAGCCCCAAGCAGCTGCGCGGCAACGCCATGACGGACGTTATTTTCAACGGCACCCAGCAGCGCAAGCCTATGAACTACTGCGAGGTCACCCTGACGTTTGACAACACGGACGGCGAGCTGGAAACGGAGTACACCGAGGTGGCCGTGTCCCGCCGGGTGTTCCGCAGCGGGGACAGCGAGTATATGCTCAACGGCAGCGCCTGCCGCCTCAAGGATGTGATCGACCTCTTCCGCGATACGGGGCTGGGCCGCGAGGGCTACTCCATCATCGGGCAGGGGCGCATGGACGAAATCCTCTCCAACCGCAGCGAGGACCGCCGCGCCGTGTTTGAGGAGGCCGCGGGCATCAGCCGTTTCCGCGCCCGCAAGGAAGAGGCGGAGCGCAGGCTTTTGCGCAGCGACGAAAACCTGAACCGCGTGCGGGACCTGCTGGAGGAGCTTCAGGGGATGCTGGGGCCCATGGCCGCGCAGGCAGAGCTGGCCAAGGAATATCTGGCCCTGTCCGAAACCCTGCGCGAGCTGGATGTAACCCTCTACCTGCGCAAGTTTGACCGTCTGAAAAAGCGCACCGCCACCGTGGAGGACGCGCTGCGGGCGGTGGCCGAGGAAATACAGTCCGCAACCGGTCAGCTTAAAGCCCTCAGCGACGGGCGCGAGCACAAGGAAGCGGATCTGGAGGCTTTGCAGCAGGCGTTGTCCGACGCGCATCAGACGGCGTTGCTGCTGAAAAAAGAAGAGCTTCACCTGGCGCAGGAGCAGCGCCAGGCGGTGTCGTCGCGCGCCGAGGCCGCCCGGGAGACCGTGGAGCGGCTGGACAGCGAGCGCGAAGCCGCGGAGGCCCGCCGCCGGATGATTGAGGCGACGGCCGACGAATCCAAATCCGGCGAAGCGGAGGGCGAACGCCTGCGCGCCGAGGCCGAGGCGCAGCTTGCGCAGCGCCGCGCCGAGAACGAGTCCGCGGCACAGGCCGCCGATGGGCTGGAGGAGGAGCTGAACCGGCATAAGAGCGCCATCATCGAGATGATGAACCGCGTGCAGGAGCAGAAAACCACGCACGCGCGCCAAAGCGCGATGCTTTCCCAGATGGAAAAGCGCAGGGCCGAGCTGGAAGGCTCGCTGGCCGGGGATACGCAAAAGGAAACCGCGCTGCAAACCGCGTATGAAACCGCGCGGCAAAACCTGCAGCGGGAAACGCAGTTGCTCCGGGAGCGCGAGGAAGCGTATCAGTCGCTGGAGGGCAGCGCGCAGCGGTTGCAAGCCGAGGCCGGGGCGCAGAAGGCCGCCGCCGCCAAGCTGGCGGAGCAGGCCCGCGCGCTGGAGCTGCGTGTGGAAACCTTGCAGGAGCTGGCCGAGGGCTACGAGGGCTATCAGGTCGCCGTGAAGGAAGCCCTGAGCTTTGCCAAGGCGCGGGGGCTTTCCGGCGTGCACGATGTGGTCGCCAAGCTCATTTCCGTGCCGGGGGCCTATGAAACGGCGTTTGATATGGCGCTGGGCGCGGCCATGCAGCATATCGTCACCGATACGGAGCACACCGCCAAAACCATCATTGAGCACCTGCGGCAAAACCGGCTGGGGCGCGCCACCTTTCTGCCGATCTCGGCCATGAAAGGCCGCACGCTGAGCGCCGGGGAACGCCGGGTGCTCTCCATGAAGGGCTGTTTGGGCGTGGCCAGCGAGCTGTGCGAATACCCGGAGCAGTACCGCGGCGTGATCGAAAACCTGCTGGGCCGCACCGTGCTGGCAGAGGATCTGGACAGCGGCGTGCAGATTATGCGGGTGGGCGCCCACGCGTTCCGTCTGGTCACCCTACAGGGCGATGTGATGCACGCGGGCGGCAGCATGACCGGCGGCAGCACGCAGCAGCGCTCGCAAAACCTGCTGGGGCGCGACCGTATGATCCGCGACCAGAAGCAGGCGCTGGAGAACACCGCCGCCGCGCTGGAGCAGGCCATGACGCGCGCCGACGCGCTGACCCGTGAGCAGGAGGAAACGCAGCAGAAGCTGGAGTCCGCCCGCTACGAGCTGCAGCAGCAGGAAATTGCCGTGGTACGCGATACCGAGCGGCAGGCATCCGCCAAGGCGGAGCTGGACAACCATCTGCTGCAATTGACCGATGTGCGGGAGGCCGTGGCGCAGCTGGATGAGGATATCGAGGAAATCCAGGCTGATCTCCGCCGCGCCACCAACCTGACGGACGAGGACGCGCCCGATGAGGCGGCCATGGCGGAAAAAACCACCGAGCTCAGCGCCGCCCTCAATAAGGCGCGGCGCGAGCGGGAGCGTACCCAGGAGGCGCTGACGGCGGCGCTGCTGTCCCTACAGCAGGCCGAGCACCAGTGCGACCGCGTCCGGCGGGATTTCAGCCGCCTGGAAACCGAGCGGGAAACCTGCCTGAAGGATCTGACCGCGCTGGCCCGCCGCAAGGAGCAGGCGGAAGCCGTGATCGAGGCAACGGCCGCCGAGCTGGCCCTGGCCGGGGAGCGCATCGCGCTGGCCGAGGCCGCCGCGGCCCAGGCCGGAGAGGGCGTAACCCAGGCTGAGGCGGCGCGCACCGAGGCGCAGAAAACGCTCCGGGAGCTGCAAACCGAGATCGAGGCCGTGCGCATGCAGCTGGACAAGGCTGTGGAGCGCGAGCACCGTCAGGAGATGAGCATGGAGCGCGCCCGGGCGGAGCTGGAGCAGCTGGACCAGCGGTTGTGGGATACCTACAGCCTGAGCTATGCAGGGGCGCAGGCCGCTTATGACGAATACCTCCTTGTCAAACAGGAGGCGGGCGGCGACGAGAACTTTGACGAAAAGGCCGCCGAGACGCAGGCGGAGGAGATCCGCGCGCGCATCAAGGCGATGGGGCACGTAAACACCGGCGCGATTGACGAATACGCCCAGCTCAACGAGCGTATTACCGAGCAGGCCGTGCAGCAGGATGATATCCTGAAGGCCAAGCAGGACCTGGAGGGCCTGATCGTGGGGCTGGAAAAGGAAATGCGCAAGGTGTTTACCGAGCAGTTTCAGCTGTTGCAGGAGTACTTTGCAGTCTCCTTCAAGCGGCTGTTCGGCGGCGGACACGCGGAGCTGAAGCTGGAAACCCCGAAGGAGCCCGCTGCACTGCGACGTGGAGGTGATCGTGCATCCGCCGGGCAAGAAGCGGCAGATGCTTTGAGCCTGTTTTCCAATGGCGAGCGCGCGCTGACCGCCATTGCGCTGCTGTTTTCGATGCTCAACGCTGCGGCCCTCGCCCTTTTGTATTCTGGACGAGGCGGAGGCTGCGCTGGACGAAGCGAACGTCGGCAGCTACGGCGATTATCTGCGCGAGATGGCCGGGCATACGCAGTTTATCGCGATCACCCACCGCAAGGGCACCATGGAGCGGTGCGATTCGCTGTTCGGCGTGGCGATGGAAGAGCGCGGCGTGAGCGATCTGGTGAGCGTGAACCTGAAGGACTATCAATAGGAGCGAGCATGGCAAACGTAATGGCAAACTATTTTCCCGGCTGCGGGAGGGGCTTTCCAAAAGCCGCGGCCATATCAACGCCGTGGTGGGCGATCAGGCGGTGGCGGATGAGGACTATCTGGACAGCCTGCTGGACGCGCTGATTTTATCGGACATGGGCGCGACCTGCGCCGAGGAAGCGATTGCCGCAGCTGCGCGGCCGCGCGGCCAAGCCGCGGGCGTCAAGGACGTGAAGGGGCACAAGGAGCTCCTCAAGGAGATCCTGGCGGATATGCTGGACGTGCCCAAAGATCCGCTGCGCTGGCCGATGGTGATGCTCGTTGTGGGCGTCAACGGCGTGGGCAAAACCACGACCATCGGCAAGCTGGCGCTGCGCTTTCAGGCGCTGGGGCGCACCATCATGCTGTGCGCGGCGGATACCTTCCGCGCGGCGGCGGCGGAGCAGCTGAGCATTTGGGCGCAGCGCGCCAAGGTGCCGCTGATCAAGCATCAGGAGGCGGCCGATCCCGCCGGCGTGGTGTTTGACGCCGTCCGCTCCGCCAAGGCAAACGGCACGCATCTGTTGATTGTGGATACGGCGGGACGCCTGCACAACAAGAAAAACCTGATGGAAGAAATGGAAAAGATGCGCCGCGTGATCGACCGCGAGTTTCCCGAGGCGGCGGTGCGCTGCCTGCTGGTGGTGGACGCCACCACCGGGCAGAACGGCTTGCAGCAGGCCAAGGCGTTTTCCGAGGCGGCGGGCATCACCGGCGTGGTGCTCACCAAGCTGGACGGCACGGCCAAGGGCGGCGTGATCTTCCCCATTGTGCGGGAGCTGAAGGTGCCCGTGATGTATGTGGGCGTGGGCGAAGGGATAGACGATTTACAGGCGTTCGATGCCAGAGAGTATGTAAGCGCGCTGCTGGAGTAGGCGGGTACGCGGCCGCGGTTTTTGCCGCGGGGCTGCCCGGCGATAAAACCCCCGGACCTTTCCTGTGCTATCGACCGACTGTGATTCTTGGGAGGATACGATGTTTCTGACCAGCTATATTTTCAAAAGCAAGGCCATCCGGTCCCTGAAGGGCAACTGGCAGACGGCGCTGATCGTCAGCTTTATCGCGGGGCTGCCCGGCACCATCAACGCGCTGATGCGCTCCACCCAGCTGCCGGAGGTATACGGCTATACGTATGAGGAGCTGCTGGCCGCCAGCCAGCAGATCAGCCCCGGCACGCTGTGGCTGCTGGGCATTGTGGCGTTGTGCACGTTCCTGTTCACGCCGGTGCTGTCGGTGGGGTGCTACAATTATTTCATCAAGCGCATTCAAGGCAAGGAAATAGGCGTGACAGGCGTGCTTTCGCGCAGGGCGTATTTTCCTGGCGCGCGCTGTGGCTGCAAATCGTGATGTGGGTGAAAACCTTCCTATGGGGGCTTTTGTTTGTGGTCCCCGGGATTATCGCGCCATGCTGCGCTACGCGATGGCGCCGTATTATCTGGCGGAGCACCCGGAGATGACGGCGGCTGAGGCGATCAATAAAAGCAAGGAAGCGATGGCGGACAAAAAAACTCAGCCTGTTTATGCTGATGCTGTCGTTCGTCGGCTGGGTGTTTATGGCGACTGACCGTGCAAATTCTGCTGCTCTCCTTCAGCACGATCATCTCGCATGGTTGCCTATCAGTTCCTGGAGCTGTTTGTGCGTTACGTATTTCAGCGCGTCGCGTTGTCGGCGTTCTATCATGGCGGTCGTCGCGCACGGAGGGCATTGAACAAGGCCAAGCAGGAAGCCGACGCGTTTATCGCCCGCATGCAAAGCCGCATGCCCTATGGCCCGGACGGCGGCGCGGATGACGAAACGCAAGACGATGCCACCTGTGGACGATGCACCCGAAGACGACGAACCAAAGGACGGGGAGCAGTAGCCATGCCCGTCCCTCAAGGCGTACGCGTCCGATCTGGAGTACAGCTACGCGGCGGGCGTGTACCCGAGCCTGACGCTTACTGGAGAAAGCGCCGGAGCGCGCCCTGCGGCTGCTGCTGTCGGACAAGGCGGCGGGCGAGGGTGTTCATAAGCTGCGGCGGCTGTGCGCGGAACACGGTGTGCGTGAGGAGATCGCCCCCAAAGCGCTCTCCCGCATCCTCGGCAAGGAAAACGTGTATACGCCGCCGTGGTGTTTGAACAACGGCAGGAAACCCCGCCCGATAGCGGACTGCGGCCGCACGTCGTGCTCCACCACCCGATGGACGAGGGCAACCTCGGCACCATCCAGCGCACAATGCTCGGGCTGGGGCTGAAAGACTCTGGTTATCATCCGCCCGGCGGCCGATCCGTTCGACCCCAAGGTCGGTGCGCGCGGCGATGGGCGCGCTGTTTTCCTTGAACGCATTGCGCAATATGATGATTTTGAAAGCCTACCGCGCGGCGTATCCCGCGCACGCGCTGTATCCCTTTATGCTGGACGGCGCGACGGAGCTGGAGCAGGCGGTAAAAGGCGCGAAAACGCCCTGGGCGCTGGTGTTCGGCAACGAGGGCGCGGGCCTGCCCCCGGCGTTTGCCGCGCTGGGGCAGGCGGTGAAGATACGCCAGAGCGACGCGGTGGATTCGCTGAACCTCGCGGTTTCGGCGGCGATCGGCATGTACAGGTTTACACAGGAGGCGCACAATGGAACATCAGGAGATTTATGATCAGGTCTGCCGCTGCGTGCGGCATCTGCACAGGGAAGCGAAGCTGAAAACCGGCGCGGTGGTGGTGCTGGGCTGCTCCTCCAGCGAGGTATGCGGCCTGCGGATCGGCAAGGGGCGCAACCCCGAAATCGGCCGGGTGCTGGCCGGTGCATTTCTGGATAGCTGCCGCAGCCTGGGGCTGGACGCCGCGGTGCAGTGCTGCGAGCATTTAAACCGCTCGCTGGTGATGGAGCAGGCAACGCTCACCCGCCTGGGCCTTACACAGGTCAAGGCCCGCCCTGTGCCCGAGGCCGGTGGCTCCACCGCCGCCGCGGCCTATGAGCTGTTCCGGCACCCCGTGCTGGCGCAGGCCATACAGGCCGACGCCGCCATTGATATCGGCGATACGCTGGTGGGCATGCATATCCGCCCCGTGGCCGTGCCGCTGCGCATGGATAATCCTACCGTGGGCGAGGCCCATGTGGTGATGGCTTATGCCCGCCTGCCGCTGATCGGCGGGGAGCGCGCGGTGTACGAATAACCAAGGCACTAGGTAACATGCCTGAAAAATGAATGGTCCAGGGCCATGGCCCTGGTCAGGTTGCAAGGGTGAAACCCTTGCCCGGGGTATAGGGGGCAGAGCCCCCATCCCACGCCCCAAAGCGAGCGAACAGCGCCGCAGGCGCTATGAGGCGAGCGGCGATCATGACCCGGTAAGGTTCTATAACAAACAAAAACCGCCGCCCACAAAAGGCCCGGCGGTTTTTTGTATAAAGGGTTCTGCCTGTATGTATTTCATAATCATTATCAATCGTCTTGTAAACGCATCCCCATACTCAAAGCCTTCTTGCGCTCCCGCCATCCCGGCATGTACTGGTCCAGCAGGCCGTAAAACCGGGCGTTGTGGTTGCGCTCTTTGAGGTGCAGCACCTCGTGCAGCACCACGTATTCCAGACATTCCGGCGGCCTTTGGGCGAGCTGGAGGCTGAACCAGAGCTTGCGGGTTTTCACGTTGCAGGTACCCCACCGGGTGGTCATGGCCTTGGTCTGGAAGCCCGCGGCCTTCAGCCCCGTGGCAGCCTCCCATACGGGCAGGCGAAGGGCCACGGCGGCCTTCAGCTGTTCGCGGTACCACTCACGCACAATTTTCTCGCGGCGGTCGGCATCGGCGTCCGGGCGGCAGGTTAGCACAAGGAGATCGCCGTGCAGTACTACGGCGGCGCGGGCTGCGTGATGCACCTGCAAACGGCAGGGGCGGCCCCAAACAAACAGCGTTTCGCCGGTCTGGTACGCGTGGGGGGCGGGCCGGGGCCGGGCCGCATACGTTGCGACATGCGCGGTCAGCCAGGCGGCTTTGGTTTTTATAAACCGTTCGAGGGTCGCGTCGGTCATGGCGTAGGGGGCGGTAACCAGCACACGCCCGTCCGGCGGCTTTACGTACAGGTGGATGTGCTTGATGTTCTTCCGGATGACCTCGATCTGGATTCCCGCAATGGTGAGCATCGGCTGTCGTTCTCCTGTGGTTTGATGCGATCGGCGGCCGGTAGCTCCGGTCGCGAAGAAGGGATCGTAAGCTCCGGCGGCCTATCGCGCCCGGCGGCGGAAACCGCGGTCCGCGGCAAACGCCACAGGCAAACGATGAATCCTGCGTTTCCTCAGGGATTGGCTTTGCCCTGCCCGGCCACTTGCTTCATCCTGGCGGCCAGAACGGCGGAATCGCCCAGGTATTCCTTGCGCAGCACCGTGAAATCCGCAGCGAACTCATTACGCCAGCGGAATGCCGGTGGGGATATTCACGTTTGTGATCTCCTCGTCGGACAGGTGGTCGAACTCCTTCACCAGCCCGCGCAGGGAGTTGCCGTGCGCCACGATCAGCACCCGCTTGCCGGCCTGCATCTGCGGCATGATGACCTCTTTAAAATAGGGGATCACGCGGGTGATGGTATCCTTCAGGCTTTCGCCCAGGGGCAGCTGCTCCGGCGGCACATCGCGGTAGGGGGCCTGTATCACGGGGCTTCGCTTGTCGTTTTCGTCCAGCAGCGGCGGGCGCACGTCAAAGCTGCGCCGCCAGATAAAAACCTGATCCTCGCCGTATTTGGCGGCGGTCTCCCCCTTGTTGAGCCCCTGCAGCGCGCCGTAATGGCGCTCGTTCAGCTTCCAGGTTTTCACCACGGGCAGCCACTCCCGGTCCATGGCCTCCAGCGCAAGGTTCAGCGTGTGGATGGCGCGTTTCAGGTACGAGGTATAGCAGACGTCAAAATCAAAGCCCTGCTCCAGCATCATCTTGCCGGCCTTGTCCGCCTCCAGCCAGCCCATGTCCGACAGCCCCACATCGGTCCATCCGGTGAAGAGGTTGAGTTTGTTCCAAACGCTTTCGCCGTGGCGCAGCAGCACAAGTTTCATGGGTGTGTTCATGCGGCATCTCCCTTTCGGTTCCGGTCGATCCTGCGGTGCGGATGGGTATCCAATTGTATATTCTCTGCTTTTATTGTACTCCTACCGCCCGCGAAAGCCAAGCCCCTTGCGCCGGTTTTTCGGCGGATCAGGCGTTCGGCGCGGGTTCCTTTTTCGCGCCGACGGTGATCAGCCGGATCAGCCCGGCGGAGACGATGCCCAGCACCCCGCCCAGAATAAACGGCGCGCCGGAGCCTGCGATATCCCACAGCACACCCGCGAGCAGGGAGGCCAGTAAAAGCCCGATGCCCTGCAGCATGCCGTACAGCCCCAGCACCGTGCCGCGCAGCCGCTCCGGTGCGTTTTCGGCGATAAAGGCGCGCTCGGCCCCGCCGGTCAGCGCGTTGTACGCGCCGTAGGCCACAAACAGCAGCACCGTAACGGCTTTGGAAGCGATCAGCGCAAACCCGAGGTACACCAGCCCGTAAACCAGATAGCCCGGCGCCAGCACCCTGCCGCGCCCCACCCGGTCGGAAAGCTTTCCGGCGGGGATGGCGAGCACGGACGCCGACACGTTGAACGCCAGATACAGCAGGATCACCTGTGGGGCGGTAAAGCCCAGCGCCTGCGCCTTGAGCAGCAGAAACGCGTTGGAGGAGTTGCCCAGGCAAAACACGAACAGCACCGCCAGATAAGCCGTCAGCGTACGGTCCAGCTTCAGGCCCTTCAGCCGCAGCTTTTCGCCCGCCTCTTTTTGTCCCTTATCCTCCCGCACGGCCAGCAGAATGAGGATGCCGATCAGCGCGGGCACGATGGACCACACAAACGCCGTGTGGAACCCGGTTCCGGTGGCGACGAACCCATAGGCCAGGATCACGCCCAGCGACGAGCCCGCCATATCCAGCATCTTGTGCAGCCCGAACGATCCGCCCAGCTTCTTTTTGTCGCTGGACTGCGCCACCAGCGCGTCGCGCGGGGCGGTGCGCAGGCCCTTGCCCGTGCGGTCGATAATACGGCGCCACCAGCACGCCGGGCCACGACGCGGCCAGCAGCAGGAAGATTTTGTAGAAGACGGCCCCGGAATACCCGGCGATGGCGAGGCGCTTTTTGTTGTGGTACACGTCGCCAATATAGCCGCTGAACACCTTTAAAAGTGATGCGATGCTTTCGGCAATGCCCTCGATTACACCCACGATGGCGGGAGAGGCTCCCAGCGTGGCCGTTAAAAACAGCGGCACCAGCGGATAGACCATTTCCGTGCTCATGTCCACAAACAGGCTGACCAGCCCAAGGATGACGATATTGGATACGATTTTCTTTTGCATGACAATTCCTGGATTCTTGAGAATAGTACAGGGTGAACGCCGCCGTCAGGCTCCCTGCCAGTGGAAAACCGATCGCGTTGAGGATGGCCCGGGCGATTGGCACTTGGCCCGGCACGTTGGGGTGGATGCGATCCCAGGCGATGGTCTGCGCGCTGTAATGCGCTGAATAGGCGTTAAAGGCCGCCCGCGAGCCGCTGATGCCCATGTTCACCACCCGGACGCGGGACTGCGGACAGGTAACCCTGAGCAGGGCCTCCACAATGCCGACACAGCTTTTGCCGATGGCCTCGTGCAGGCCCTCGCCCACGGGGCGCGCCCGCTCGAAATCCGTGATCGAATCCCCGATCATGACCAGCTTGCGGCCGTTTGGAATGATGATAACGACCTACTCCTCTGTGCGGATGATATTGGATGATTCAATGGATGGCTTATGCCAGCGAATAGGCCGCAACGCCGATGAACAGCACGAGGGAAACCAGCGTCTGCACCGACAGCGTAGTGGAGATGTATTCACCCTGATCACCGGCTTTGGCGTAGATCGGGGTGATGAACGGCCCCGGCAGGCTGTAGGCCAGCAGCATGGCCACAAACAGCGGCTTTTCAAACGGGATGATGGAGAAAATGATCAACGCGCCCAGCGCCAGCAGCGTGTACAGCACGGGCGATGCGCAGCCCGACGGTTTTGATCACCGGCAAAAACAGCGTTTTCTGAAAGCTCAGCTCGTAGCCTACGATGATCAAAATCAGCGCGCCGGTCGGCGCGGCCACGAATTGAATCACGTCGCCCGCCACCGCGCCCGCCGCGGAGGAAAGCATCCAGTTGCCCACGCCCAGCATGCCAAGCCCCGCGCCGATCACGATGCAGAGGAAGATGATATTGGTCACCATGCTTTTGGCCAGTCCGCCCGCGTTTACCTTTTCGCCGCCCACGGCCTTGAGCGTGGTAAGGAAAATGGTAAAGGCCGCAAACGTCTGCCCGATATCCACCATGGCGAATATCCGGGTCTGTCCGGCATACAGCAGGCCGAACAGCGTGTAGCCCAGCATGCCGCCCTCGAAGTTGGTTACCAGAAACGGCAGAAACTTACCGTAGGGCTTCACAAACCGGCGCAGCGCGAACCCCGCCAGCAGCCCCAGCCCGCAGGAAAGGAACACCACCAGAAACGTAAGCATTATCTTGCCGGAATATTCCGCCGTCATAAACGCGTACAATACCACGGCCGGCAGCGTAACGTGGCTGACGATGGCCTTGAGGCCTTTCAGCCCCTCCGGCCCGAAGATGTTTTTGCGCTTGCACAGGTACCCAAGCCCAAAGGTGATCAGCACCGGAAGCGCCATTTGCAGGATGGACAGAAACATGCGGCCGTCTCCTCTCGCGGCATGATGCGCCGTGGATTTGGGCACGCACCGCGGTTCGCGGCGCGGCCCGGTGTTTGCGGTTTTCCGGCTTCCCGGTTTTCAATGCGGATGCAGTTTTTATTGTAACGCGATGCGCACAGCGTGGCAAGTATAATCCATACCGGATGCAGGGAAACGCAGCGGCCGGGATTCCTGAAAGGGAATCCCGGCACGGTTTGGTATCGAACCATTTTGGATTTAATAAGAAATCCCGGCATTAAAATCTATCGCTGTACAGGAGTGGGTGGTCAGCCGTCCGCCAGCAAAAACCGCTGTAAATCCCGGTTGATCTCATCGGCCAGCTCATGGTTGAGGCCATGCCCGGCGTCCGGGTAGAAAGCGGCGTTCATATGGCACGCAAGCAGCGCCGCCTTGCCGCCCAGCTTGGCAAAGGGATCGTCCTCGCCCATCAGGTACAGCGTTTTGCTGCGGATGGCGTCGGCATCCTCCCGGCTGAAAAGGGCGACGGTGTGCCAGCGCATCGCCATGGGGCGAAAGCCCTTGAGCAGCGCCTGATAATGCGTGAGGATCAGCGGATTTTCCGTAAACGCCTGGCTATGCTTGCCGCTCAGCTTTTTGAGCAGCTTCAGGGTGTTGCGCCGGGTGGGGAACAGCGCCTCGGGCAGGAAGATTTTCATCATGGTTTTCATCGGGCTGCGGCCGCCTACGGGCACCGCGCCGGAGATACACGCCATGCGCCGCACCCGTGCGGGCCGGTGCAGTCCGTACAGCTGCGTCAGGTATGCGCCGTTGGAAACCCCCGCAAGATGGACCGTATCCAATCCGAGCCCCGTAAGCGTTTCATCAATCCACTGAACGTCGCTGAAGCCTTGGGCATAGTTTTCGTTGGGTACGCTTTTGCCGGGGCCGCCCAGCGTATCGATGGCATACAGGCGAAAGCGCTCCGCCAGTGCTTTGGCGTTATACAGCCACATCAGCGCGGAATCGTCTCCCACGCCGTGGAACAGCACCAGCGGCGGGAGGCTTGCCTCCCCGCAGACGATCACATGCGTTGTGCCGAAGGCGGTGGGGATATCACGTTCCTCAGTATCCACGCCCCATTGGCGCAGCAGCTGCCCGTAGGTATCCCAGATGATCCGTTTTGATTTTTCACTCCGGTACAGTTTCATGGCGCGTTCCTTTCGCCGTGTGTGCGGCGCATACGCTGTGCAGGGCGGCCGTCCACACCGCCCGCTCGATGCCCAGCCCCTGAAAACAGAATTGTACGACCGACTGAAAATCATCCGCCGCGCGGGTCATCGCCTCCGGCCTGCCCTCGATCAGCTTGGCGTAGGCAACCGCGTTGGCCACAAACACGGACCAGAAGCTGTTGGCGGCCAGGGAGGGATCGGCTGCGGGGATCACCCCCTGCGCCATGCCCTGCGCCATGATCTCCGTCAGGGCCCTGCGGTGGATGTCGGATTTCCGCACGCCCTCCCGCCAGCCCTCGGGGCCGAACACCGCATAGGCGTCAAACGGAATGCGGATGCAAAACCGCATCAGCCGGAGGTTATCCTCCCTCTCGCAGAACAGGCCGTGGGTATAGCGCATCAGCCGGTCCACCGGGCTTTGCCCGCGCGTATCCGAAAGCAGCTGTGTGGAAAAGGCGTCCGCCCTGTTAAGCATCCACGCATACAGCGCGGCGAACAGATCGCGCTTGGTTTTGAAGTAGTAATACAGCAGTCCCTTGGCAAGGCCCGCCTCGCGGGCGATGGCGTCCATATCGGTACCATGGAAACCCAATCGCAGGTAGAGGGTCAGCGCGGCCTCCAGTATCTGCTCCCTGCGGGCGCTGCGGATCTGCTCGTTTTGCTGTTCGCTGCGGGGCATAGCGTCCGCCTCCCTTATTGACTGACTATTAAGTCAATTATAGAGCAAAGAGAGAAACTGTCAACCCCGGAATAGGATAAACCTTGTATTTTGCAGGATAGTATGGGTTTGGTATGAAAAAACACGGCAGGTTATACGGCTGCCGCACTTCAGCCTGTCAAAGAACCTCTTCAGGTCGTTATCGCCGCTCGCTTCATAGCGCCTTGGGCGCTGTTCGCTCGCTTACCCCTTTGTTGTAACGCAAGCCTTTGGGGTTCCCAATCCCCGGCAAGGGTTTCACCCCTGCACCCTGACCAGGGCTTTCAGCCCTGGACCCTTCTTTTGTGACAGGCTGAAGCGCGGCAGCCTGTCAAAGAACCTCTTCGGGTCGTTATCGCCGCTCGCTTCATAGCGCCTTCGGCGCTGTTCGCTCGCTTACCCCTTTGTTGTAACGCAAGCCTTTGGGGTTCCATGTCAAGCCCAACATAGTTTACACATTGTCCGAGGACATAGTTTACAACTTTTCAGTCAAGCGGGGATCGCCCTCTGCCAAATAGCATGTGCGGGATACCATTTTCTTTTCCCTCAAATCTATCCGTCCGATCCGGAATTGTCGATAGAGCAGATTTACAAAACCATCTATCGATGAGGGCTTTACCGCAATACACTTGCCCCCGAACGAACAGCTGAGAAAGTAACGCTCTCCTCCATAGTGGATATACCCTTTCTTCTTAACTTCACGCAATTCACATTCCGTTCCATATTCCCAGTCCGTTATTCTCTCAGGGAAAACGCGTGTGCTTGCCTGATAGTGCTCTGCCGGAGCATCCAGCCCCAGCGCATGATGCGGCCGCTTCTGATTGTAAAACTCCCGGTATTCCGTCCGCTGGCGGTCGGCATCAATTAGGTCGTACGGCACGTGATACTGTAGCCTTTCATCCTTGTAGGACCGGTTGAATTTCTCCGCTTTCCCCTGAGTCTGCGGATGATGCGGACGAATATGAATAGTCAGGATACCAAGCTCCATTAACCAGACCTCAAACGGGGTATATCCGCCGCTGTAATTTGTACCCCAGGGGTTTCCGTTATCGCAAAGCAGCATCTGCGGTAATCCGTATTCCTTGAAAACCTTACGAAAACTCTCTTCTACCCCTTTGTGCTGTTCATTTGCTTTCGCATCGGCACACAGGCAGAACCGGCTGTGATCGTCGATGATCGACAAGGGGTGGCAACGTTCTCCGTTTTGCATCGCGAAGTTGCCCTTGAAGTCGGTCTGCCACAGGATGTTCGGGGCTTCTTTTTCAAACCGTTTACATCGTGCAGCAGCCTGGCTTGCTTCCCGTGTGATGAGGTGATTGCGTTTCAGCACGGCATTGACGGTGCTGACACAGGGCAGCTTCGTATAGCCCTGGTTGCTTAGCATCCGATGGATCTTTTTGGCGCCGATCGCAGGTTCTTTCTGTCTCGCTTCTACAATTATGGTTTCAGTCTCTGCGCTGAGCTTATTCGGGGTGTGGAACGGCGCCTTGCTTCGGTCCCTCATCCCTTCTCCGGCTTTATGCCGTTTGATCCACTTGTCTCCTGTTGGCCTGCTTATTCCGTATTCACGGCACAGAGCGCTCTTGTTCTTCTCCCCGGCCAGCGCTCTTTTGACAAACTCAGCCCGATTCATTTCCACAGTTCTCTCTTCCCAAGGCATGGCCACCGCTCCCTTGCGTTTTCATGCCTCTATTTTATTCGAAAACTGTAAATCATGTCCTCGGACTTTCTGTAAACCATGTTACTAGTCTATACATGGAACCCCAATCCCCGGCAAGGGTTTCACCCCTGCACCCTGACCAGGACTTTCAGCCCTGGACCCTTCTTTTTTGACTGCCTAAAAGCGCGGCAGCCCACACGGTTGCCGCGCTCAGCTTGTCAAAGAACCTTTTCGGGTCGTTATCGCCTCTCGCTTCATAGCGCCTTGGGCGCTGTTCGCTCGCTTACCCTTTGTTGTAACGCAAGCCTTTGGGTTTCCACCCCAATCCCCGGCAAGGGTTTCACCCCTGCACCCTGACCAGGGCTTTCAGCCCTGGACCCTTCTTTTTTGATAGACTGAAGCGCGGCAGACCACACGGCTGCCGCGCTTTACGCAAAAGGATCAGTTTTTCCAAACGCCGCCGACGCTCTCCGCGATAAACGCCCGGGCCGGCGGCTTATTATCCGGGCGCTTTGCCCGCCGCGGGGCGCTATGCCTTCCGCGTTCTGGTACGGTAGGCAATCAAGGTATCCAACGCCTTCATGGCGGAGCGGATATCGTGGTACACCGGCAGGCCGCCCATCTCAAACACATGGGTGAACTCCTTGTAGTAGTCCCCGCCGTTGACGGACACCACCACCGGCTTCTGGTATTTCGCCGCCAGCGCCGGGATGAGGTTGGCCATGCTGTCCGCATCGTGGCAGGTGGAGGGGGCGGTTTTCAGCACGTTGGCATGGGGCACGGCGGCCACAAACACGCAATCCACGCCGTCATCCTGCAGCAGCGCCTCCACAAAGCCCGCAAACACCTCGTCGTCCGACGAGGGGGTGATATCCAAAAACGAGGTGGAAAGGTCCGCCAGCCCGTATTTATCCCGCGCGCGGAGCTTTTCCACAGTGGCCGGGGCCAGCACGGCCTGGGTAAGGCTGTGCAGCGCGTCCGCGCCGACGGTGGATTCAAACCCCGCGTTCAGCACCCCGGCCACGCGGTTGCCCCGCACGGCTTTGCCGGAAAGCAGGGAGAAGATTTTCACGTAGTTTTCAAAGTCCTCCAGATTTTCGCCCAGCACCACCCCGGCCTGTCCGCAGGCCGCCTTGAACACCTCGTAGCTGCCGGACATCGAGGCCGTGTGCGAGGCCGCGGCCCTGGCCCCGGCCGCCGTTTTACCGGATTTGTAGACCACGATCGGCTTTTGCACGTCCCGGGCCAGCTCAAAAAAGCGCCGTCCCTCGCCGGGGGCCATGCCCTCCACATAGAGGGCGATCAGGTCAATCTCCGGCTGCCGGTTGAAATACTCGATCAGATCGGGAATCTGCACGTCGTACTTGTTGCCGATGCTCACCACCGACTGGAACAGGCGGCTCTCCTTCATCTTGTCGATCACGGAGATCGCAAGCGCCCCGCTCTGGGTGATCAGCGCGGTGTTGCTGCGCTGGGAGTGGAGGATCTGCAGCTTTTCCTTGACGATGAAAATGGAGTTGAGGCCCTTGCGGTTTTCGCCGGGCGCCTGAAACACGCCCACGCAGTTGGGGCCGATGATGCGGATGCCCTCGGGCAGTGCCGCGTCGATCTGGGTTTTGAACTCGGCGTAGCTCATGTCCGCCGGGATGCCGGAGATCACGATGATTCCCTTGGGCGCGTTTTTTGGCAGGCTTTTGAGAAAGTCCACAAAAAACCGCGCGGGCGCGGCATAGATGGCCAGCTCCGGCATGGGGCTGATCTGCGTCAGGGACGGGTAAATCGGATATTCCGTTTCGTCAAACAGCAGGCTGCCGCCGCTGGGGTTGACCAGATACAGGTCATCACGCCCCAAATCGTGCAGCAGGCGGGCGATCTCCCGCGCCATGCTATCCTTTTGCAGGTTGGCGGATACGCCGATCACCGCGACGCCCTTGGGGCTAAAAAACGGCTCCAGATTCTGGGCGCCGTGCCCGGCGGGGGCAGCCTGGGCCTGCGCGGCCGCCGTGAACTTGGCAAAGCCGTCCACGGCCACAAAGCGGCCGTCCCCGGTGATCACAAAGGGGTTGATATCCATCTCGGAAATGATGTAGGGCGGGCGCTGCGGCGCGATTACGGAGTAGGCGTACGCCAGCTGGCTGAGCACCGATACGGCGTTTGCAAACAGATGCAGGTATTCCGTATGGCCGATGTTTTCAAACTTGTGGCGGATGTTGAGGCCGTTGACAAACGCCTCGGCCTGCGCCCGGTCCAGCGGCGGCATGATGAGGTTGGCGGGGTCGTAATACTTGGCGAAAAACTCCGCGTCGTCGCCGCCCTTGCTCACGGTCAGCACGGGGCCGAAGGCGGGATCATCTTGAATACCGAAAAGCACCTCGTAGCCGATGGCATGGGGAAACTGGATGAACTCCGTCAGCAGAAAGCCTGTGATCCGCGGAGGAGCATCCGCCGGGAAATGGGAGAGGATGTCCGCCTCCATGGCGCGGATGGCGGCTTGCACCGAGGCGGCCGTTGTGTTGCCCAGCACCTTGACGCCGCCCACCTTCTGCTTGTGGGCGATCTGCGGGGAGATGACCTTGAGCACCAGCGTGTCCGGCATGGCGGCAAGGGCGGCGGCATCCAGCGCGGCGGCGCTTGCCACAGCCAGGTAGCGGGGCACCGAAAGGCCCGCCGCCCGGAGAATTTCGTATACCTCGTACTCATACAGGGTGTCGCGGGCGTCGTCCGCCGCGCGGTCAAAAATGGCGTTGATCCGCCGGAACTGCTCCTGCGTAAAAAACATGGCCGTCTCTCCTGTTCATAAGGTGGGATGGGGAATGCTTCCATTGCCGAAGGGATTGGTAAACGCTTTACTCATCGTTTACCTGGGGCTACAGCTCAATCCAGTACACTTCCACCCTGTGCCCGTCCGTATGCACAAACGCCCGCTCCAGCCGCCCGCCGCACGCGAGGATGGTTCTGCGGGAGCCCTCGTTGTCCTGGTTGCAGGAGATCATCACACGCGGCAGGCCGAGGGGTTCTTTGGCGTGCTTCAGGGCCAGCCGGAGTATTTCCGTCGCATAGCCCTTGCGGCGCTCGGAGGGGCGCACCCCGTAGCCGATATGCCCGCCGTAGGCGGCCAGAAACTCGTTGAGGGTATGGCGGATGTCCACCATGCCGATCAGGCGGCCGTCCGCCTTTCGCACCGCAAAAAAGGTGTCGGCGGATACCCAGCCCCCGCGCGTGGTTTTGGGGTCGTTGTTATTGCGCACCTGCTCAAGCCATGCGCCGTATTCCATTTGGCCCAGCATCGCGCTGCCGTGCAGGTGTGCTTCCCCGGCCAGCGTGTGCTCGGCCCGGTACTCCTCGACCTGCCCGCGGTGGCCGGGCGTGGGTCTGACCAATATCAATCGTTCCATAAAAGGGGTAATTCCTGCTCCGCAAGGCTTCTTCCTGCCGCGGGCCCGGCGTGCGCGGTAATTTTCCTGCCTGCCGCCTGGAACTTTCGGGTTGTTCCATCCGTCTATATGGATAGAACCCCTGATCCCGATTGAAAACAAGCCGCGAAGCGGATTGCACACAGACATACCGATGAAAACGATCCTGAAAAGGAAGGAAGGGAGAACCCATGATGAAAAAAACACAATGGCTTTGCCTGCTGCTTGCCCTGTGCCTGCTGCTTTCGATGTCCCCCACCGCCTTTGCCCAGCAGGGCGAAGCCGACGCGCAGGCGATTACGCAGCGGCAGTTTGCCGCCCTGCTGACCCGCGCGTTCCCGGCGGCTACCGTGTCCGGGCTGAAAACAGAGACTCCCCTGACCTACGGGCTGGCGCTTGTCGCGCTGTGCCGGGCGCTGGGCATGGGCGAGCTTACCCCGGCGGAGGCGCTGGCCTTTGCCATCGAGGGCGACCTCATCAGCGGCATCGCCGTAACAGAGGGCGGCACGGTATCGGCGGCGGAGGCGCGGCAGATGATCGACGCCTTTGCGGCCCTGCGCGTGGCGCTGCTGGATGAGGAAACACAAACCCGGGAAATGGCCATGCTCTCCACCGCACCCATGGCCAGTACTACGCAGGCCACCGGTGCGGCCCCAAACGGCGCCAATACGAACATTGCCTTTCCGGTGATAATCGCCCAGACGGACTACAACGCCCTCAATGACGAATCCTACGGCAACACCGGGGAGAACCGTTTCCTAAATCCCGTGGACAGCCCCTTTTCCACCTTTGCGCTGGATGTGGATACCGCCTCGTACGCCAACATCCGCCGCTGCCTGCTGGGTGGTTACTGGCCGGATAAGGGCGCTGTCCGCTTGGAGGAAATGCTCAACTATTTTGAGTATGATCTGCCGGCGGCCACGCCGGATGAGCCCATCGCCGTGACCACCGAGCTGAACCGGTGCCCCTGGAACAAGGACCACCTGCTGGCGATGGTCGCACTGGCAAGCTATGAGCCGGACAAGGCGGATCTGCCCGGCAGCAACCTGGTATTTCTGGTGGATGTATCCGGCTCGATGGAGCAATCAAACCGGCTGCCGCTGGCGCGGCAGGCGCTCAAGCTGCTGCTGACGCAGCTGACTTCGAAGGATACCGTCACCATCGTGACCTACGCGGGCACCGTGGGCACCGTGCTTGCGCCCACCCCGGCGGATGAAACGGAGACCATCGAACGTGCCATCGATAATATGCGCGCGGGCGGCTCCACCAACGGCGCGGGCGGCATCCAGGCCGCGTATGCCCAGGCGCGGGAGGCTTATATTAAGGGCGGCAACAACCGCGTCATCCTGCTCACGGACGGCGATTTCAACGTCGGCGTGCAAAGCGCGGCCGAGCTGGAGGCGCTGATTGAGGCCGAACGCGATTCCGGCATCTACCTGAGCGTGCTGGGCTTTGGCATGGGCAACCTGAAGGACTACGAAATGGAAACCCTCGCCGACTATGGCAACGGCAACTACGCCTACATCGACACCCTGAAGGAAGCCAAAAAGGTGCTGGTGGACGATATGACCGGCACCCTCTTTACCGTAGCCAAGGACGTAAAGCTGCAGGTGGAGTTCAACCCGGCGCAGGTGGCGGAGTACCGGCTGATCGGCTATGAAAACCGCCTGCTGGAAACCGAGGACTTTACCGACGACACCAAGGACGCCGGAGAGATGGGCGCGGGCCACCGGATGATCGCCCTGTATGAGATCGTGCCCGCTGTGGACGGCACGGCGGCGTCCGCCACCACCTCCCGCTATCAGGAGGCGGTGCTCAAGGCCTCGGACGAGATGGCCTACGTGTCGGTGCGCTATCAGCTGCCGGACACCGGGGAGATTCTCCAGACCGGCGCCGCGCTGACCGCGCCGCAGGCCTTCGGCCCGATGAGCGCCGACATGGCCTTTGCCTCGGCGGTAGCGGAGTTCGGCCTGCTGCTCTATGGTTCCGAATACAAAGCGGACGCAAGCATGGACAGCCTGCTGGCCCGCGCCCTGGCAAACCGCGGGGAGGACGCCTTCGGCTACCGCGCCGAGTTTGTGCAGATCGTCTCGCTCGCCGGTATGCTGGAAACCCCGTAAGCGCCGCCGCCCCATGCCGGGGCCTGCTTTACAGAAGCGAGAAGCATAATTTCCATACGAAAAATCCTGTGCCGCTGCGCACAGGGTTTTTCGTATGGAAAAAGTGCGCGTTATTCCTGAAAATCAAGCAACTTTTTCCAAGAAGGATTTGATTTCCCAGTGGCTTTCAGATATAATTAAAACCAACAGTCAAGAACAGCAAACCCGTGAATTGTTGAACATTCATGACCGGCGTACACAAAGCTGCGCAGTTTTGGATCGTTTTCTCTTTCTTTTCCTGTGACAAAAGCATAACGGAGGGTACAGCATGGCTACAGACAAGCGTTTTGAGCAGGCTGACAGCCTGATCAAGGATCAGATCCTCAACCAGATTCCGTCTCCTGTGATGGCGTTTGATAAAAACATGAGGATTATCTATGTCAACCGCCAGGCCGCCGCGCTGGCGGGCAGGACAAAGGAGGAGATCCTCGGCGAATACTGCTACGACGTCTATCACACCACGGTCTGCCAAACGGAGGACTGCGGCATCCGGCATGTGCTCAAGACCGGGGAAGAGGTTTCCAACCGCACCGAGATCGAGATTGACGGAGAAGTGCGCAACAAGGAGTTTTTTGCCACGCCGCTGACAAACAGCGAGGGCGAGGTGATCGGCGGGCTGGAATTTGTGATCGATATCACCAAGCGCGTGCAGTACGAGCAGAACATGATCGAGCAGAGCAAGACCATCCAGAAGCTGTCCACCCCGACCATCAAGCTGTGGGAGGGCATTCTGGTGATGCCGATCATCGGGGTGATCGATTCCATCCGGGCGCAGAACATGATGGAAACAATGCTGGAAAGAATCGAGGAAACCTACGCCCGGGTGATCATCCTGGATATCTCCGGCGTGGCCGCCGTGGATACCGCCGTGGCGCAGCACCTGATCAAAATTGCGAAGGCCACGAAGCTGATGGGCTGCGAGTGCATCCTTTCGGGCATTTCCCCGCCCGTGGCGCAGACGATTGTACAGCTGGGCATTGATATGGAATCCATCCATACAAAGTCCACGCTGTCCGACGCGCTGTCCGAAGCGTTTACGGCTGTCAACCTGAAAGTAATCCGGAAATAGCGGCAGGAAAAATAGATGGAAACACAGCATACGGATCAATCCAAGCTGCTTACGCGCATCGGTAATACGCTGGTCGTGTCTTTTCCGGCTGAGCTTACGGACGACTGCATACGGGAGATCAGCGAGGTTTTTACGCAGAGCGCATACGACAGCGGCGTGACCGGCGCGATCCTGAACTTTGCGAGGGTCTGCATGATGGATTCCTGCATCTTTCAGGAAGTCAGGAATATATCCAAAGCGGTATCCCTGATGGGGGTCCGCGTGGTATGGGCGGCCCTCAGCGCGGGCGTGATCTGCGCGCTGGTGGATCTGGGCGTGCCGCTGGGCGACCGGACAATCACCACGGTAGCCACCCTGGAGCAGGGGCTTGCGCTGCTCTCCGGGCAAACAAGGGGCGGGAAATGAGGACCACCCATGGAACAGGAACAAAAGCAGGAGCTGAAACTGGGCCCCGGCGGGGGCGTGCGCGTGGTGAAACAGAGAAAGCTCTACCTGGCCCGGCCGATTGACAACGAGGTCGTCATCTATATCGTCCGGGATATTCTGGCGGAAACGGGGTTTAAGCTTGTGGATGAGTTTGCGGCCGCAACCGCCGCCTCGGAGCTGACGACCAACATCCTGCGCTACGCGGGCAAGGGAACGCTGGAGGTGAGCGTTATCCAAAACGCCGCGGGCGTGACCGGCATTGAGCTGTTCGCCGCGGATTCCGGCCCCGGCATTGCCGACCTGGACGCGGCCATGCAGGACCACCGCAGCACCACCAAAAACAGTCTGGGCTCGGGGCTGCCCGGCGTGAAACGGATGATGGATGATTTCGCCATCGAATCCGTTTTGGGGCGGGGCACGCGGGTGCTCGCCAGAAAATGGAAGCATGATGGATAATCTGGATTGCGGCTATGCCGTCCGCGCGCTGAACCGGTATTTGTCCGAGTGCGGAGATACCGGGAGAATCTACCGCACGGATACGGCCTGCACTTTGGCGCTGATCGATGTGCTGGGGCACGGGGCCCAGGCCCGGCTTGTGGCGCAGCAGGCCGAAGCCTATCTGGACGCGCACTGCGGCGACGGGCTGACCGAGCTTTTGCAGGGGCTGCACGCCGAGCTGCTGGGCACCCGGGGCGCGGTGGGGGCAGTCTGCCGCCTGTACCGGAAATCGGGCCTGCTGGAGTGCGCCGGAATTGGCAACATTACCGTTAAGGT